>JAYQKE010000034.1:0-15074 GCA_038142525.1 Rickettsiales bacterium | reverse complement strand
TTGTTAATTTTTAACAAAATTAGCAATCTTTATCCAAATTATAAAAATTTTTTCTGAAAAATGAAAAAATAGACAAAATTAAATAGGAAAATCAGAGGTTCCTTAATATTATCTATTTCTGTATTTTTTACCATTTGTTTAATATCAGCAATTATCTGCGGTATTTCTTCTTCTTTTGGTTCTGGTTTAGCTTTAAATTTTTGTACTAAAAAGCTAAGGGCGCTTTTTATAATCGGTAATATTTTCATTAAAGATGGGAAATGGTATTAATAATTTTGACTACTTGAATATTTTGAATTAAAGCATATATTCATCTTTATTCAATTAAATTTATTTAACAAATTATGACTACAAAAAAATATGAATTTGATGTTGAGGTAAGTAAAGTCCTCAATTTGATGATTAACTCACTTTATACTAACAAGGATGTTGCTCTTAGAGAGTTGATTTCTAACTCTTCTGATGCTTGTGATAAAATTCGCTATTTGGCTTCTCAAAAATCTGACCTTCTCAAAGATGGTGAAGAATTAAAAATTAATCTTTCCTTCGATCAAAAAGCCAAAACTTTTACTATTGAAGATAATGGTGTGGGGATGAATAAAGAGGATCTTAAGGAAAATCTTGGAACAATTGCCAAATCTGGTACTGAAAATTTTATTAAATCTTTAACTGGAGAAAATAAAAAGGATGTAGAATTGATCGGGCAATTTGGTGTTGGTTTTTATTCTGCCTTTATGGTTGCTGATGAGGTAAATGTTGAATCAAAAAAATATAACAGCGAGAAAGCTTTTAAGTGGGTTTCAACAGGTGCTGGTAATTTTGAAATTTCTGATTCGGATAAAAAGGAAAGGGGTACAAAAATTATTTTACATTTAAAAAAGGAATCTAAAGATTTTTTAGATATTTTTCATATTAAACATGTTATTAAAACCTATTCTGATCATATTAATGTTAAGATTGAATATCGAGATGAGAAGGGTGAAATTGAGGTTTTAAATTCTGCTTCTGCTCTTTGGGCTAGACCAAAATCTGAAATTTCTAAGGAAGAATATGAGAATTTTTACAAAAATCTTTCTAATTTACCTGGTGAACCATATATGACAATCCATAATAAGGCTGAAGGTGCTATTGAATATACCAATTTGCTTTTCATTCCTGGTATGAAGCCTTTTGATTTGTTTCACCCAGATAGAAAGGGCAGTGTAAAACTTTATGTTAAAAAGGTTTTTATTAGTGAGGATCTGAATTTGGTTCCTGCTTGGCTGCGTTTTATGCGTGGATTGGTTGATTCTGAAGATTTACCTTTAAATATTAGTCGTGAATCTTTGCAATATAATTTGGTTTTAGAGAAAATTAAAAAATCTGTTATTAAAAAGGTTCTTTCTGAGTTGGAGAAAAAGGCCAAGAAGGATGAAGCAAGATATTTAGAATTTTGGAATAATTTTGGTGCTGTTTTCAAAGAGGGTCTTTGTGAATCTCATGAATTTAAGGATAAGATTTTAAATTTATCACGTTTTTACAGTTTAAATTCTCCTGATAAATTAATTTCTTTGAAAGAATATTTAGAAAATTCTAAGGAAAATCAGGATAAAATCTATTTCTTAACTGGTGAATCAGTTGGTAAAATTAAGGATAGCCCACAATTGGAAGGTTTTGCTGATAAGGGTGTTGATGTGTTATTTTTAACTGACGCGGTTGATGATTTTTGGGTTACTGTTTCAAACACTTATGAAGAAAAGGAATTTTGTTCAGCAACTAGGGCCGATATCAATCTTGATGGTAAAAAAGAAGAATCTTCTGAGGATAAAAAGGATGAAGATATTAAGGATGTTACCGATAGTGAATTTGAAGGTTTAGTTAAATTGGCTAAGGAAGTTTTGGCTGAGAAAGTTAAAGATGTAAAAATTTCTAGTAAATTAACTTCTAGCCCAGTATGTTTGGCGGTAGATTCTGGCGCTATGGATATTAGGATGGAGAGATATTTGAAGGAGCAAAATCAGTTACCTGCAATTTCTGCTAAAATTTTGGAAATTAATCCTAATCATGCTATTATTAAATCTTTGCAAGAGGGTTTAACAGATGCGGCTAAAATAGAAAATGTTAAAAATAATATTAAAACTCTTTTTGATCAGGCTTGTATTAGTGCTGGCGAGGAAATTGTTGATGTTAAGGATTTTGCAGTTAGGTTGAATAAATTGATGGTCACGCTTAGGAAGTGCCATTATTGATCAGTATTAAAATATGTTTAGTGAAAAACAAAATACAATTGCTAATGAAATTAGCTTTAATGGCATAGGGTTACATAGTGCTAAGGAGGTTAATGTTAATCTTTTTCCTGCACCAGATGATTATGGTATTATTTTTAAAAGATCTGATATTACGGATAAAAATAATATTATCCCCGCTAATTACAAAAATGTCACTAGAGCTCAACTTGGGACAACTCTTTCTAATCAGGATAATGTTTCGGTTTCAACTATTGAACATTTTATGGCTGCTATTTGGGGTTTGCGTATTGATAATTTAATAATTGAAATGGATGGGGAAGAAATGCCAATTGTTGATGGCGACTCGGAACCTTTTGTTTTTTTATTAGAATCTGCTGGTGTTAAATCACAAAATTCACCATCAAAAATTCTTAAAATTACCAAAGATATTTTATTTCAGGAAGATGGAAAAAAAATTAAAGTTTCTCCATCAGATAAATTTTCTTTCGATTTGGAAATTGATTTTGGTCATAAAATTATTGGTAAAGAAAATATTTCTTTTGATCCAAAATTTCATTCTTTTAGAAGTGATTTATGTCGTGCCCGGACTTTTGCTTTTGAAAAAGATATTGAGCAAATTAAAAAATTGGGTCTTGGTAAAGGTGGATCTTTGGATAATGCCATAATTATTGGTGAGGATGGTATTTTAAATGAGGATGGTTTGCGTTACAAAAATGAGCTAGCCAGACATAAGGCTCTTGATTTTATTGGCGATATTCATTTATTTGGCGACTATATTTTGGGTCATTTTGAAGTGAAAAAACCGGGTCATTACATTAATAATAAATTTCTACATTATTTGGCTGATCAAATTTCCTCATGAAAGCTCCAAAATTTTGGCAAGAAAAATCTCTAATAGCTTATTTTTTACTGCCTTTAGCCGCTTTTTATCAAATTGGATATTTTCTTAAAATTATTCTGCAAATTCTGCAATATCGCAAGCAAAAACAAAAAGTTAAAACTATTTGTATTGCCAATCTTACTCTTGGCGGAGCTGGAAAACTCCTATGGCACTAAAAATTGGACAATTGCTGAAAGAAAGAGGAGTTAAATTTTCTTATCTTAGCAAAGGTTATGGCGGGAAAATTAAGAATTTTACAAAATTAAATAAGAATCATAAATCCCTTCATGTTGGAGATGAGCCATTGCTTTTTAGAGAATCTTTTGATTCTTTCATTTGCCAGAAAATTACTTCTAAAATTTTACAAAAAGAGCAATTGGCAAAAAATGATCTAGTAATTATTGATGATGGTTTTCAGAATTTTGCTTGGAAGAAGGATTATGCAATTTTGGTTATTGATGGCTATTATGGCTTTGGCAATGAATTGACTTTTCCTGCCGGGCCTTTGAGAGAATTGGCTGGATTTGGCATAAAAAGGGCTGATTTAATTATTATTATTGGAGAGGATAGGAAAAATATTAAAAAGAGATTTTGTCAGGGTAAGAAGGTAATTTTTGGCAAATTAAAAATTATTAATGGTCAGGATTTTGCTGGCAAAGAAGTTCTTGCTTTTGCTGGAATAGGAAGGCCTCAAAAATTCTTTAAAAGTTTGGCAGATTCTGGTGCTAATATTAAGCAAAAATTCTCATTTCCTGATCATTATCAATATGGTGGGGAAGATTTACAAAAATTAATTTCTTTGGCCAAAAAAGAAAATTTACAGCTAGTCACCACCAAAAAAGACTGGGTTAGAATGGATCGGTTCTATCAAGATAGGATAGGATTTTTAGATATTGAGATGGAGTTGGATGAAAAAATTGAGTTTGATTTTGGGCAGTCTATTTAAGATGAATATACTCGCACTAATTAGTTGACATTTATTTCTCAATTAGTTTTAATTTTCAATTCGTTAAAACTTAAGAAGAATTATTTCGATGCCCAAATTAAAAACAAATAGTAGCGCTAAAAAAAGATTTAAAGTAACAAAATCTGGCAAAATTAAAGCAAAACATTCTTTTACTAGCCATAATTTTGGCAATAAAAACCGTAAAAGGAAGAGGCAAAATTCTGGCTTTGCAATTATTAGTGAATCTAATAGTGCCAATATTTTAAGGCATAAAATGCCATATCATAACTAGATTATTATTAAAAGAAAATGAGTAGAGTAAAAAGAGGTGTAACCAAAAGGGCAAGACATAAAAAGATATTAAAATTAGCAAAAGGTTATAGAGGCAGGGCAAAAAATTGCTACAGAATTGCTATTCAAAAAGTTGAAAAAGCTTTGCAATATGCCTATCGTGATAGAAGAAATAGAAAGAGAGATTTTAGAAAACTTTGGATTCAAAGAATCAATGCTGGTGTTAGAAATTATGGTATTGTTTATTCCGAGTTTATTAATGGTTTAAAACTTGCCAAGATTGAGATTGATAGGAAAATTCTTTCCGACATTGCTGTCAAAAATCCAGATACATTTGAAAAAATTGTAGCCAAAGCGAAATCAGTACTTAAAAAATAACATTTGAATAATGGAAATTGTACCTTTTGACAAAAGAGATGGTTATATTTGGCAAAATGGTAAAATTATTCCTTGGCAAGATGCCAAAACCCATATTTTAAATCATGGATTACATTATGCATCCTGTGTGTTTGAGGGTGAAAGAGTTTATGATAAAAAAATCTTCAAAAGCACAGAGCATAGTAAAAGACTTCATGAATCTGCTAAAATTCTAGGTTTTAAAATTCCCTATTCTGTAACAGAACTTGATCAATATAAGCAAGAAATTGTCGCTAAGCAAAATATCATTGATGGTTATGTCCGTGCTTTTGCTTGGAGAGGGTCAGAAAAAATGGCAATTTCTGCTCAAAATAACACTATTCATGTGGCAATTGCCTGCTGGCCTTGGCCACCATATTATTCTGATGAAGCTAGAAAAAAAGGTCTAAAATTAAAATTTGCTAAATATCGCCGACCAGATCCAGCAACAGCTCCAACTGTCGCTAAAGCGGCTGGTCTTTACATGATCTGTACTATCAGTAAACATGAGGCAGAAGCAGAAGGTTACAATGACGCCTTGATGCTTGATTATCGCGGTTATTTATCAGAAGCAACTGGTGCTAATTTATTTTTAGTCATGAAAAATGGCGAGCTTCACACTCCAACCCCAGATTGTTTTTTAAATGGTATTACTAGACAAACAATCATAGAAATTGCCAAAAATCAGAATATTAAAGTTGTTGAAAGACATATTTTACCAGAAGAATTAGCGGAGGCCCAAGATGCCTTTTTAACTGGTAGTGCTGCTGAAATTACTAGAATTGGTTCAGTTAACGAGCAATATCATTATCCAAAAATTAGTGAAATCACACTAAATTTAATGAAGGCCTATAAGGATCTAGTTTACAATAAATGAAGGAATATTCCAAATTTTATCAAAATCTAGAAATCAGAAATATTGACCATAATAATATTGGTATTTTTACCAATAAAGATATCAAAAAAGGCCAAATTATTGAATTTGCACCAGTTATTTCTAATCAAAATAAGCCAGAAACATTTAATAAAAATGCTATTTTTACCAAAAATAAATATTGGTTAATAATGCTGGGCTATGGCAGTATCTACAGAATTTTTTACAAGGATTTTAATACTGATATCGAAATTCCAGATGATCTAAATCAGGATAGCAATAAATTTATTACTATCAGAGCCAATCAAGATATAAGGCAAAATGAAGAAATTATTCTAGATGCTAAATATTTTGGTTTAGACATCAAAAATATCAGTCAATATTACCAAAATATCTATTTAGATCAATCGCATATTTCTGGTAGAGGAGTTTTTGCTGCCAAAGATTTTGCTATTTTAGCTGATAAAAAAATTAAAGATAGGTCAGCAGTTGTTGTTTATGTTATTGGTAGTAATTTTGCTGGCAATTCTAATCTTATGCTCGGCTATGCCAGCCTTTACAATCATGCTGATGAACCAAATGCTAAATATCAAATGCATCCATTTGGTTTGGATAAAATTTCGGCTTCAAGCCAATTTATTGAAATGAAAGCCTTAAATGAAATCAAAAAAGGTCAAGAAATTACTATTACTTATGGTGGTGATTATTGGCAATCCCGAAAAATAAAGAAAAAGACATAGATAGTCCCATATTAACTATATTTTTCAATTAATTCTACAATATGATCAATTAGATTCTCAGTTTCTATTTTATGAGATGGTTTACCATCAATATAAACATTATGGCGATCATTATTACCGCCAGTAATGCCAATTTTGGTGTGAGCAGCTTCGCCAAGACCATTAACAACGCAGCCCAAAATTGAAACTTCAATAGGATTTTTAATATGAGAAGTCCTTTTTTCAACTTCTGAAACAATATCAATAACATTAAAAGCCTGGCGAGCGCAAGATGGGCAAGAAACTAGATCAACACCTTTAGATCTAATTCCTAAGGATTTTAATATTTCATAAGCAACTTTAACTTCTTCAACTGGATTTGCCGAAAGTGAAACTCTCATTGTGTCGCCAATACCATTCATTAAAAGATAACCAAGACCAATTGAAGATTTTACTGTACCAGATGACAGGCTACCTGACTCTGTAATACCAATATGAAAGGGATAATTACATTCCTTAGCCAAATCCTCATAACTACGAATTGCTAAAAATATATCAGAAGCTTTGACACTAATTTTGATTTCAAAAAAATCATTATCTTCTAAAATTTTAATATGTCTTTTGGCTGATTCTACTAAGGCTTCTGGACAAGGAGTTTGATATTTATCTAGCAATTCTTGCTCTAATGAGCCAGCATTAACACCAATTCTAATAGAACAGCCATAATCTTTGGCAGCTTTGATAACTTCTCTAACCTTTTCATCAGAACCAATATTACCTGGATTAATCCTAAGGCATTTTGCACCAGCCTTTGCGACTTCAATGGCTCTTCGATAGTGAAAATGAATATCAGCAATAATTGGAACTGAACAATGGGGAATAATTTTGGCCAAACTTTCCGAAGATTCCTTGTCTGGTACTGAAATTCTCATTAATTCTGCCCCAGCTTCAATACATTCATTAAGTTGCCTAATGGTTGCCTGAACATTGGTGGTTAATGTATTGGTCATTGATTGTACTGAAATTGGATTATTAGCGCCAATTTTTACATTACCAACTGAAATTTCTTTAGTTTTGTGGCGATTAATAACTCTGTAAGATCTAACTTGCTTCATATTTAAAAATAGTTTTTTAATGTATAGTACCATTTTCTAACTTTAAAGTAACTTTAAAGATGGAAAATGGTATAAGATCAATGGTCTTTTAAAATATTTAAACTTGCAATATAAAAAAAATTCTTGATTATTAATTGCCTATCTAAGGTAAATTCTAGTCATTTTAGAATTTCCTAAAGTGCCTGCGTGATGGAATTGGTAGACATAACGGACTTAAAATCCGTGGAGCCTAGCTCGTGCCGGTTCAAGTCCGGCCGCAGGTACCAACTATGAAATGGTATAACATCATAAAATTTGCAGTCTATACAGGAAACAGTATCGGTTTTATGGAAATTTTCTAAATTTTCTGCATTATTCATCTCCCTTTTTCTTCTTTTTTTAATAGTTTTCATAATGATCCTTTCTTCATCAAATTATGATAAAGGATGCATTAGGGATAATGGCACAATGGAATCTTCTATAATTTCAGCATCGGGACATAGGGTAAAAGGTGGGGAATATAAACCTGATAGAGGAGGAGGGCAAGAATCGGATTGGTTTGATACTGGTTATAGGTCAGATGGCCAATCTTTTTTAATCGATATAAAAGGAAAAACATTTATAAATCATTTAAATAAACCTGTATCAAAAGTAAATAGATGTCGATTATGTGCTAAGCCAAAGGAGAATGAGAAAATTCATTTTAAATTAAAAAATGACATTTCAAATAATGGTAAACCAAGAAGTTATATAAGTGCCATACCAACTGATAATCCTGATAATTTGGTAATAGATAATTGTCTTTGCACTAATATTAGGGGTGTGGATGGAATTAAGGAAGAAAATTTAAATAGCAATCCGAATCTAAATCATATTAATATCAGAGAAAAGCCGACAGCAATTAGTGATATAAAATATTGTCCACAACATACAGCACAAACTGGTGTTGATCCGCCATCTTGCGTTCCAGCAACCGGTTCAAATATTGCAGCAAATAGCAATTGGAGCTGTACTAATAAATTCTTTTATGACAAAAATCAAAATAATATATATGATGCTGATGAAAATATATTATATAATAACTTAGCTATAAAATATATTAATTTAGATTATAGAAAAAAAGATGGAACGGTAAAAGATTCTCACTCTCAAGAAACATGTTATTTTGATGCTGGTTATAGTGCAATGATTGGGTTATTTGGAAGGTCGGGGCAAAAAGTGCCAAAAAAAACTTATCATTTATATTCAGAATTTTACCTTAAAGATATAGAAAGATATCGATACCGTAGCCCAAATAATCAAATATTTCCTGGTCACTATTTAGGAGAAAAAATAAAAGTGAGATATAATGATGGTTATTATAGTGATAATAGTGGTCAATATAATCTTAATTTTATAGAAGGTAGAATGGTTAAGGAATCTGGCGGAATATTAACCGATATTGTTAAAAATATTGAAGCTTTATTTGTCGATGATGGTTCTTTAGAGCAAGCTTACAAAAAAATTGTTGGTAACACCACCTTTAATATATTAATGAAATTAGCATTAATATTCTATGTATTATTTATTGGTTTTGGCATATTAAGTGGTACTATGGAAATCTCTAGGAAAGAGTTTTTTGGCAGAGTGCTAAAGATTGGGTTAATATTATTTTTTGCTTCTCCAGACAGTTGGTCTTGGTATAATGATATCGTTGTATCATTTTTTATGGGAGGATTAATACTTTTTGGTGTTATAGGTTTGAGTATGGATTTTATACCTAAAGATAGCTATATAAAAGATGTAGAGCGAAAATTTGTTGGCGCTTTTGTTGGTGGTCAGGCGTCAAAATTCGCCTTCCCTGATGAAATGATCAGAATCTTTTTTACGTCAGAGAATATTTTTATCAAATTATGGTCTTTGATGTTCTCTCCTTATAATATAGCTTCCTTTCCTATTATTATCGGTCTATATGCAATAATGCTTTATTTCATATTTATCATGGTAAAAATTGCCATTTTTTATCTAGCGGCAATGAGTGGAGCCATTATATTATTATCACTTGGTCCCATAGCTTTTATTTTAACGGTTAATAAATTAACAGCGACTTTCTTTTATAGATGGTTAGTTTATTTGGGAGCAAGAGCCTTGGAGATCACTATGATTTTTTAATATTATATGCTTTTCTATCAATCTTTAATAATAAAATTGGTCTATATGGTAATATGTATCCAGATTCTTTATTATATTTTGAATCTTGTCCTTATAGCTTATATGATCTTTATGCTTCTGCAGAAAGTGGAATCGGTAAAGTTAAAGATATCCCAGTTGTTGGGGATGTAGCAGGGTTTACTTCAAATATAACAGAATTGGCAGGGGCAGAGGCGCCAGTTAGAGCTTTAGCAGAATTTTTATTTTCACCTTTCAAAGTTTACGTTGCCAATCCAACCAATGGTATTAGTGATGGTAATGGTAATTTTGTTGGGGGTAAAGATTTTTTTGAAATGCTTTCCATTATTTTTGAATTATTTATATTATTATATTTCTTAAATATGATAATAAGTCAGATAGGTCTGATAGCTTCAACATTAATAACATATCAACAACAATCTGCGATGGTAAATACCGCTATTAGGGGTATAGCAAAAGAAGGTTCTGAAATATTAAATACAGTGCAAGGTGCTTTAACCAAAGCAGTGGGTGCGGCAACTCCTATGATTGGTAAGACTTATAATCTTGCCAAAAGGAGTGGATCTGATCTTACAAGATTTGCTAAAGAGAATGATAAATTAATTAGACATGTTGATAATGCAGCTGGAAGCACAGCTTTAGGTCAAAAGGCTAAAAGTCTTAATAATAGATTGCCCAATATTTCGGGTCGTATTGGAAAACAATTTAGTGACTTTTCTAATGCTAAAATAGAAGCTCAAACAAAGAAAATAATTCCAGCAGTAACTGCAAAATACAAGGCAGAAATTGAGAAGGGTAAAGATGTTACGAATGAAATTAAAAAAGAAGTAATTAAGATAATGTCCAAAGATAAGGGCTTATCTACAAATAAAATGCAATCCATAACTGATACTTTAAATCGGCATTTTATGGAAAAAGATATTAATAATGAATTAAATAAATTAAAAGAAGAAGATAAGCTATTAATAAATGTTGAGGCAGAAGAAAAAATAAAAGAAAAAATAGGAAGTAAATATGATAATAATGAATTTAGTAAATTATTAAGAAAAAATGTGCAGAAAAATTTAACTGATGATGATGTATTTGCAAAAGCCGATAGAGATGAAAGAAAAATCATTAGCGATTTATTAGTTAAAAATAAATTAGATATTAATAAAAAAGATGAATATGATAGGATGCAAAAATTATTAAAAGATGATCCTAATTATAGAAACTTAAAAAAGAAAATAAGTCAGCACCAAGCTCATAAACAAAACGTCAAAAATGGTTCAAGATTTTTTGAAAATACCGATGCTGAGTTAAATGAAATGCTAAAATGGGCAAAAAAAATAGACAAAGTGCCATCTATGTTGCGCAATCTACCAGGTGATACCTCATCTAAAGTAACTGCTGGATTAGTAGCTGGATCTATATTTTTTCCACCATTAGCACCATTGGCATTTATCCGTGTCCTTTATCGCATAGGAGAGAAGATGTATGATGGTAAATCTACAACGGCATTCTTAGCGCCAAGAGCGACCTATAGAATAACAGTTGCAACAACAGTTTGCAACTTATAGAAAAATAAATGTTGTCTTTGCAAATAATTATGAAAAAGGATTTAAAGAATTTGCCAATAATCGTTATAAATATTTAACAGAATCAGAGTCAAAAAAATTCTCTGACAATTTGGGTAAGGCTGGTTATGTTGCTCTTGGTGGTATTCCTATTATATTTGGGGCTCCAGTGCAAGCTTTTATAGTAGGATTAAAAGCTTTATATAAATATAATTATGCATCTTCAGTTGGGTTAGATAAATTAGCTAGAGAAGAAGGTGATAATAAGGAATTAGCCAAATTAAGAAAATTGTCTCAACAGGGTAGATTAGCGACAACAACACTAAGTGACTCTGAACAAAAAAGATTAAGGGAAATATTGGGCTTATCTGATGATCAAGATCTAAATGAAATTGACCTTACTAATCTTACTGAAGCGCAGAAAATAAAATTATCTGCGGCAAATTTCAGATTAGAAACAAAAAAACTAGATGACCCAGATATAGGTAAAATGAAATATGAAGATCGTCCTGAATCAAGAAGAAATAATGAAGGAGTTGTTAGAGAAATGATTAAAGATAATTTATCAGATTTAATAGAGGCCGATGAGAAATATAAAAAAATAAAAGAAAATAAAGATGAAGAATTAAGAGCAGATTTTGAGAAAAGAGGTTATGCAGAAGATAGAATACAAAAATTCGTTGAAAAAACTGATGAAGTTCAGCAGGCAAAATTAGCCTATGAAGAAGCTAGGAAGAAATTAGACTATACTCTATATCAAAATGATCTAAAAACAGAGGGTGATATAAGTAAATTACCTAACCCTCTTTATAAATCTGTTTTTGAAAGGGGAGATGAGGAATATAAATATCAAGCGACACGAGAATTATTAGAAAAAGAAAATAAAGAAGAAAATGAAAAATTTATTGATATGTTAAAAAATTAAATAACGAAGAAAGTATTTAGGATATACATGTTAACATTAAATAATATTTCTTATCAAAATATTAATATTTCTCTAACAATTTCTTCTTCAGGATTATTTATTTTTAAAGGAGAGGATAAAATAATAAGCCATATTTTAAGAGCAATAACTGGTTTAGATCAAAAACAAAAAAATAAGATTCTTTGGAATAATCAAAAAATATCTGAAATTTATTATCTTTATTCTAGTGATATTAATTTTATAACCAAAAAAACATCCTTAGATCAAGAATTAACAATAAAACAAAATCTAAATTTTTTAGCAAGCCTTACTGAAACAAAAATTCTTATTGATTCAGCAATTTTATATTTTGAATTAGATGATATTTTGGATAAAAAAATTAAGAATTTAACTAAGGAAGAAATCCAAAGAGTAAAATTAAGTCAATTAATCTTTTCCCCAAAAACCATTTGGATTTTGGAAAATCCCGAGCAATTTTTATCACAAAAATGGCAGGAGAAATTATTCAATCTCATTGCCACCAGAATAAAGGAAGGTGGTATTGTAATTATGGCCTCAGATAATAAGATCTTTCAAAAAATTGGACAAATTATCAATTTGAATGATTTTATTAATACTCAAAATTTTTAGCAATATGATGTCCAACATATTTGATCATAAGATCTTGCAAAATAATCGTGATAGATCTATTGCAAGATTCCAAAATTCTAATTTTATTCATCAATTAGTATCAGATCTAATTTTAGAAATTATCTTAGAGCAAAAACCAGATTTTAATAATATTTTGGAAATTGGTGCAATGGATGATTCTTTATCAAAAAAAATTAAACAAAAATTTCCAAAATCTAATCTATTTTCTACTGAAATATCACCAAAATGGGCAAAATTAGATAATTCTTCTCAAAAAGTTATTATGAATGATGAATTTATCTCATTTAAAGAAAATTCCTTTAATTTAATTTGCTCCAATCTTAATGCTCATTTTTATAATGATTTATTGGGATTTTTTATTCAATCACAACATTGCTTAAAACAAGATGGGTTTTTTATAGCTAGCTTTATTGCTGGCAATAGTTTTTCTCTTTTAAAGCAAATATTTAATGAAATTGAAATTGAAAAATATCAAAGATTTACTCCAAGATTTATTCCAATAGCTGATATTAAGACAGCTACAATGTTACTACAAAAGGCTGGTTTTAGTGATATTATTTCAGTGACAGAAGAGGTGAATATTAATTATAGTGATCCGAAAAAGATTTTTCTTGATATAAAAAACGCAGAGGGTCAAATATTATGTTCAATCGTAGTAAAAAATTTATGACCAAAAATTTTCTGAAAGAAATCTATCAGAGATTGGAAGAGAAAAAAATGGATGGTAAAATAAATATTAATCTTGATGTTATAATTATTTTTGGATGGAAAAAGTAAAAGCAAATAAAAAACTCTATATTAAAACTTATGGTCGCCAGATGAATGTTTATGATTCTGATAATATGAGAGATCTTATGGCTACAATTGGTTATCAGCAAACAGATGAGATATCCGAAGCCAATATGGTTATTATTAATACTTGTCACATTAGGGAAAAAGCAACTGAAAAACTTTATTCTGATCTGGGTCGCGTTCGCAAAGTAAAGAATAAATTTGAAGAAAAATCTGACGATAAAATGATTGTGGCAGTTGCTGGTCGCGTTTCTCAGGCTGAGGGTAAAGAGATTTTTAGAAGATCACAAATTGTTGATATTATTGTTGGGCCAGAAAGCTATCAAACTTTGCCAGATTTAGTCGGTAGAATTTTAAGAGGGCAGGGCAAGCAAATCGATCTTGATTTTAAGCCAAATAATAAATTTGATCTTTTACAAGAATCTAGATCATCTTCTGAAATTAGTAATTTTGTTTCAATCCAAGAAGGTTGTGATAAATTTTGTACTTTTTGTGTGGTTCCTTATACTAGAGGTGCAGAATTTTCTAGAAAAGTCCAAGATATTTATAGTGAGGCTTTAAAACATGCTCAAAATGGCACTAAAGAAATTTATCTTTTAGGGCAAAATGTCAATGCCTATCATGGCTTAGATGAAAATGGAGAATCTTCAAATTTAGCTAAATTAATTGATAAAATTAGTGAAATCCCAGAAATTGAAAGAATTCGTTACACTACTTCTCACCCAAGAGATATGGATGATGAATTGATTTTATGTCATGGTCAGAATCAAAAATTAATGCCTTTTTTACATTTGCCAGTGCAATCTGGTTCAAATAATATTTTGCAAAAAATGAATCGCAAACATACCAGGCAAGATTATTTTAAAATTATTGAAAAATTACGTCAAAAAAGACCAGATATTGGTTTATCTTCGGATTTTATTGTTGGTTTTCCAGGTGAAACGGATCAAGATTTTGAAGATACTTTAGATTTGATAGAAAAGATAAAATTCACAGCTTGTTATTCTTTTAAATATTCTTCTCGCCCAGGAACTGTGGCTGATGATGCCAAGATACAAGTAGCAGAGGATATTAAATCAAAAAGGCTAAAAATTTTGCAAGATCTATTAAATCAACAGCAAATTGAGTTTAATCAATCTTTTGAAGGGGTAGAAATGCCAATTTTATTTGATAAAAAGGGCAAAGAAAAATCACAAATTATGGGTAAAAGCCCGTGGCTACAATCTGTCATTTTAGAAGATTTTGATGAAAAATATTTTGGTCAAACAATTAATGTTAAAATTATTAAAGCTCGTCCAAATTCCTTAATTGCTAAGACTATTTAATACCATTTCCCAACTTTAAAAAATACAAATAATAGTATGTACTTCTGTGACAACTAAATAATTTTGAATTATTTAGTTGTCGAATTAACGGCATATATTGATAAAATATTGCCTGAGTAATTACTGATAATTGCTTAATTTACTGTAAAAATTTGCAGTAAATTTTAATTAACAATAAATAACAGAAGTCCATGAGTAATATTAAGGCAATAGGAATTGATTTAGCAA
>JAYQKE010000033.1:0-2684 GCA_038142525.1 Rickettsiales bacterium | reverse complement strand
TATTATTTGTAATGGTTGGACATCTGCATTAGTACCTTTTTTATTGAAAAAATTAGCAACTGAAAATAAAGAATATTCTAAAATAAAGACAATATATCTAACAAACTCATTAAATAAAGAAGTTCTTTTTGATTATTCAAATTTACCATATAATTCTGGAACTTTAAATGATCTTAGATCATTAAACTTAAATCAGATTGGATGTTCTAATGCTGATGCAACAATTATAATTGATGATGAAGAAAAAATTTCAAAATCTTTGATGAAAACTAAAGTATTTAAATCATCAAGAAATTGTAGTATAGTTAACTTGAAAGATGATGAAAAATCTATAAATCTTTTAAATGTAATAGATGAGGTTTCTAAGAAATTATGAAATGCAATAAACTTAAATTAATGAGGAATTTGTCTTTTTTAGCGCTTATTTTTTTTATTCTCATGTAATGAAAAGACCTTAATTTATACTGAAATTGATAATAATTCTGAGTCTTTAAAAACAGCTCAATTGAGTATTACTAATCAGAAAGTTCATCAAGTGTTTCCATCATCATCAAACATACCAAAGCTTTTTTTTGGTTCTGTTAAAGAATCAGATAATTTATTTTCATTGGTACAAATGACTTTGTTTTCAGGATATATTCCTCCAACAAGCTTGGAAGATTTACTATCTGACTCTATTCAGGTAGATAGTGCAATGGTTTTTTTTCAAACAGCAGATTCATTAAACTCATCATCTAAATTATCCCTTTATTCAATTATCGCTTCGGAAGATAGTATTTTCTCTGATTCGTTGAATTATTACAGTATGGATAATTTCATAGATTTTAATTCAAGTTCACAATTTTTAAGTGAAATTTCACTAAATGATATCAATCCTGATTCAACAGGGTTTGACACATTAAAATTTATGTTTCATGGTGAAGAGCTTGATGATTTGAAGAATTATTTTTTGATGTATCCTCATATCCTGCAAGAACCTTTATGTTGAAAGCAGATGATAATCTTACTGAATTTTTTACTATTGAGAGTGCTGAATCTTCAAACACCCCTAAAATGAGAGTTTGGTATAAATCATTTATTGATGAACAAACTGTTGTCGATACTTTTATTACTTTTTTTTTTCAAGAAGATATAACTGTTTTTTCTCCTCCTGAAGTAGAAAGTGAAGATCATGATTATATATCAACTAATTGGGGTTCGGGATTACAATCCATTATCGAACTTGATATAAGTTTGATTGACTCTTTATCAAGAAATGAAATCTTTAAAAATTCGAATCTTATTCTTTCTGTCGAAAATTCTAATCTTGATGAGAACGAAGAATATTTTGTCGTTGCAACTGCTTTACAAGATTCAGTTTCAAATTGGGATTTTTCATCATTTTTAGATGCTGATAACGAATCAGAAAATTACTTAATTAATCCTGGATTTATAATTTCAAGAAAAATTGAAAATGAAATATTAAAAATTCCAGTTCAAGCTTTTTTGCAAGGATATAAAAATGGTATTTTTAAAAACAATGAGTTAATGATATATAGTTCATCAGCAAATAATCCTTTTAGTAAAGTGAGATTTAATGTTGAAAATATTGAGGTTTTATATGTTAGCCCGTAAAATCATTAGTACATTAATTATTTCATCATTTGTTTTTAGTCAAAATTCTATGAGTGGTTATGGATATGGAAATACTTCTTATTCAAATGAATTTTCATTATCAAATACTATCCTTCCATCTTTTAAGGAAAATATTTCTTTATCAAATCCATCCACTTGGCACAATTTATTATTTACATACATAAGTACCGATGTTAAAGTTCAGCAAGTAAAATATAGCTCAAATTCTTTTGATAATTTTTCTTTATCATCTGCAAAATTTATTATTCCTTGGAAGTCTCAAATGGCATTTGGTATATCGTTTGAACCTTATCTAGAAAGAGAAATTTCTATTGAAGATTCAACTTCTTCTTCATTTATATTTGATGATAATGAATTGTTTTTTTCTAACAGACTAGTTTCATCTGGTGGACCCTCTATTGGAAAGCTTTCATTTGGTTATAAATTAAATGAATTTGAAAGCATTGGAAGTAGCTTGAATATTATTTTTGGCTCTTCAAGAAAGTCAAGAAATTTGATAATTGATGGTGATTCCCACTTACTTCAATCAAGAGACTATTTTTCAGGTAGTATGATTGATTTTTATTTTTCATCTGATAGATTCAAATTTAGGGATGAAGACATTTCAATTTTCCTTAAAATTAACTTACCAATTTCCGGAATTAACGTTGAGCATGATTCTTATCAAGCATTCATAGATTTAAACGATAATAATTATCATGACTCAAATGATTTTCCAGATCTAGGCCAAGCATTGCTTCCAGAAAAAACAAATTTTAAAAATGAACTTAAAATTAATTCATTTACTATAGGTGCTAATTATAAATTTTCCCAAGATGAAAATGTACAATTAGAGTTTTTTAATTGGAATGATAAAGGAAATCATAAATTGGATAGTTCTATTTTTGGTGGATATATTGAAAAGAAGAGCAAGTTGAGCTTAGCTTATGTCAAGTTTTCAAAGCCGTTTACAAAAGATAAATTTAATTATAAAGCATCTATATTTTTTCAAAACTATGGAGTTAAAAATCTTGAAAATATTAATGAAGTAGGGTTAGGTTTAGGTGTTG
>JAYQKE010000032.1:0-3543 GCA_038142525.1 Rickettsiales bacterium | reverse complement strand
GCTATGGTAAAATTACAAAATAATAGTGGAATTAAAGGGCTGCAAGGTTTAATTTTTTTTTCATATTTTAAGTATAACAATATATAAATGCACAAACTTTTAAATATTTTTTTAGTAATTATATTGCTTTCTGCTTGCAGTAAGAATGAATCTAATGATGAAATCAAATTGAGCTCATTAGTTAAAGCTGATTTTTCTTATACCCAAGATTTATTTGACTGCACATTAAATGAAAATGAGTCTTTAATAGGCCTAGAATCTTTTTTTCAAAAAATATTGAAGAATATAAGAATATAGCAGAGTTAGAGAATCTTAATATTTCAATATTTTTTCCTGAGAATAATACAAATATAACTAATTTTATTATTTCAATAATTTCTAATAACAATCCACTGGGATTAAAGAAATTTATTGACGCCGTTAAAAGTGATGATATAACTGAAGTTGCCTCATGTTCTTTTGCGATATTTCAACATAAAGGCATAAATCTTAAAGAAAAACTGTTGAATAATAACTCTTTTATCAATGCTGAAATTTTGAGATGCAAATATAACGACACTTATAATTTTGGAACATTTCAAATATCAATAAATAGATTTATTAACAACCTAAGAACAATAGAACTCCCATATTCAATTAGCTACCTTGAAGATAATTCAAAAAATGATAGTTTTAATGGATAAATTATTTTTATACTGAAGACTATGAAGATATATTATTGAAAAATTGGGCCAATAATAAAGACTCCGCAGAAATACAAAATGAATTTTCTGCAAATGCTATTTGTATTGATTCTAAAAAATATAAATCTTACAAACTCATTTAAACCCAAAAATATCGCATAGTTTATTCTTAAAAATATAGAGATATTAAAGTTTTTTTTTATTATAATGTGCGCAAGCGGGTATCGTATAATGGCTATTATAAGAGGTTTCCAACCTTTTGATGAGAGTTCGATCCTCTCTACCCGCTCCAAGTTTGTTTATCTAATAACAACACCATAGTTACTGAATTCATCACAACTAACCATTGATTCAGCTCTAGCAGGAAGATCAGTATCTTCCCAAATTTTCATATCATTATTTTTATCTTCATCGCTTCCCCATAAGTCAAGCCAGACAAAATCAGGTGCAGAAGGGCCTGGATCAAAAGTTGGATCTAATAGAACATACCAATGATTGCTTGAGAAGTTATTAATTCAGTTGCTAAGTCTTCTCTATAAGTATTTAAAGTATCCATATTACTACCTTCATTAAATTTACAAAAATAGAAAGTATTAACAAAAGATCCGGATGTATTTTCTTCTTTTGGTGTGCGACCAACTTCTATAGAAAACATAAAAGCATTATTTGGATCATAAGACATAATGCCATCGATAGTTTTATCCCAATCTTCAGCATAGTCATTTGTCCATATATCCCAGCATGAATTCCTCGCATCTATTGATGGCCATTTTAGTACCCAAACAAAATCATGATTCTCTCTTTTTTCTGTAGGAGTCAATATATTAGCTCCATCCATGTTACATGGGTATCCGTCAATAATAGTATTCCATTTGCTGATGAGCGTAGCTAAGTTTTCAGCATTAAAGTTTTCTTCAGCTGAATGCCAAACATATTCAACATAGTTTGATGCAGGTGATTCTGATTCTGATGATTCTTTTTGATCAGCATCAGAACAAGAAATAATTATTAAAGAAGTTAAAAGAAGTAGAGAGTAATTTTTCATAATGTAATAAGTAAATTTATTTTTATATTTATATCATATTTCACAATTAATTAAAAAAAAGCAGGTTAAAAACCTGCTTTTTAGCGACCTAGGGGATTTTTGAATTTAAAGAGGATATTCAAAGGTCTTATCTATAAGACCAATCCAAATAAAGAAAGTTCAAAAAATTTTATTAATAAATAAATTAATAATCCAATTATTAATCCTGATCCTAATGGCAATTCATTTTTTAAATTAAATTTACCAATCAACCCTAGAAATAATGTTGCTAATGAGCCTATAAAAATAACTGGTGCTAAACTAATTGGACCAACTAAAGAACCTATACCACCTAGAAGTAAAAAATCACCTCCACCAATTCCATCTTGTTTTTTTAAAAATTTAAAACAAAAGTTTATAAGCCATAAAATAGAATAACCAACAATAAAGCCATATAAAGAAAGTTCAAATTGTGATGCATTTAATACATTAAAAGTATCTATATTAAATATATTTCCATAATATGCTGCAGATAAACCTATTATTGGGATCAATAAATTTAAGTAAAAGGGTATATAAAATTTTTCTATGTCACATATAAAAAGAATATAAAAAATAGAAAATAGGATATAAATTAAAATTGAAAATAAATTTATATTAAAAAAAAATATATTGATAGACCCGCAACTAGATGAATAACTTCATGAAGAGGGTATTTATAGGAAATAGCTACTTTACAGTTAATGCATTTACCTTGTTGAATTAAAAAACCAAATAGTGGAATTAAATTAATTAAAGAAATACTTTTTTTGCATTCAGGGCAGTGAGATCTTGGAGTAAATAAATTAAGCCTTGTATCAGTAAATTCCATTAAGATTAATCTATATATAACAACAGAACTAAAGCTTCCGATAGAGAGAAATAACATGATTAGAAAAAATAAAAAAATTAATTCCATCAATAAATAAATTTATTTTCTAGTAATTCGAAAACAAATAAATAATAAAATTAAAGCTGGAATAGCATACATACCAATTATGGCAAGCTTATCAATCATATATATCTCCTGAAGCAAAGGCATCTGGTCTTCTAAAATCTCCATATCCATAATATTTATCATCTTTAAACATAATTGTTTGAAGACATGTAGCTGGATCAATTACTTTAACTTTATAGTTAAGGTTTAAAAGTTGTTGCTTGATATTATCGTTTAATGAAAATTCAATTTGAAGGATATCTGGTTGCCATTGATGATGAATCCTCTTAGATTTATTTGCTTCTTCAAGATTCATTTCAAAATCTATAATATTTAAAATTGATTGAAGTACTGCAGAAATTATTCTAGATCCCCCAGGACTTCCAGTAGTAAAAAATAACTCATTCTCTTTCATTACAATTGTTGGTGTCATAGAGCTTAACGGTCTTTTTTTTGGCTCGATTTTATTGGCCTCAGCTCCAAGAAGGCCAAATTGGTTAGGTATCCCTGGTGATGATGAAAAATCATCCATTTCATTATTCATCAATATTCCAGTTCCTTTAATAGTAACTCCTGAGCCAAAAGTTGAGTTTAAAGTATAAGTTGACGATACAACATTTCCATTTTTATCAGCCACTGAAAAATGAGTTGTTTCAATACTTTCATTATCATCAAATGAGCCTGGTAATATTTTTGATGAAGGTGTCGATTTACCAATTTTAATTTTATTTTTAATACTTTTGGCATATTTTTTATTAGTTATTTCTAATATTGGAACATCAAAAAAATCTGGATCACCTAAATGCTTTGATCTATCAGCATATGCATATTTCATAACCTCAGCTAATAAGTTTATGTAG
>JAYQKE010000031.1:0-2305 GCA_038142525.1 Rickettsiales bacterium | reverse complement strand
TAAACCAATTTGTGTTAGCAGGCTTCCATCAATAAATTCAACAAGTGAATGAATAATGCTTTGAGGATGAACGACCACTTCAATTTGCTCATGCGACAGGTTAAAAAGATGAAATGCCTCAATAACCTCCAGCCCCTTATTCATCATTGTTGCGGAGTCAATAGTCACTTTTTTTCCCATCGACCAATTAGGATGTTTTAATGCCTGCTCAACTGTAATCTTGCTCATCACTTCTTTAGCAGTATTTAAAAAAGGTCCGCCAGAGGCTGTAAGTATAATTTTTTTAAATATCGGTCATTTTTGCTATTTAAAACCTGATAAATAGCATTATGTTCGCTATCAATTGGTATAATTCTGCATTTATTTTTATTAGCATAGCCCATAATTAATTGGCCAGACATAACCAAAGATTCCTTATTAGCTAAAAGTATCTCTTTACCGCTTTTTACGGCACTAAAGGTTGACTCCAAGCCCGCTGAACCAGATATTGCAGCCACAACATGAGTTACATCATCATGCGAAGCAATGTAATTCAATGACTCATTATTCGACAAAACTTCAATACCAGAATTTAAAGGAAGTTGTTCTGCAATATACTTAGCATTATTATTATTTGGGCAAACAATGTATTTTGGTTTAAATTCAATGGCCTGTTTTAAAATAAGCTCAACATTGTTATCACAAGATAGGGCAAAAACATAAAAGTCATCTTTATTAAGCCGAATAACATCCAAGGTGCTCTGACCAATACTACCTGTTGAGCCTAGAATAGAAACTACCCTCATAAATTCAATCCCTGCATATTTAAAAAGGTAATTATTGGTAAGACTGCGCATAGGCTATCAATCCTATCCATTACCCCGCCGTGACCAGGAAGAAAAAATCCGCTATCTTTTTTTCCTGCTGATCGCTTGATAAGAGATTCAAACAAGTCGCCCAAAATTGATAATGGGACAACAATAATTACAATGGCTAAATAGTTGTAAAAATTACTTATATTAATAAAAGATAAGAAACCTACAAAAATAAAGTTAACTAAAAAAGCTCCATAAATACCTTCTAGCGTCTTTCCAGGGCTTATATTGGGTGCTAGTTTTTTTTTACCAAATTTTTTTCCAAAAAAATAAGCCGATATATCAGAAAGCCATACAATAAATAAAGAAAATAAAAGTAAAGATTTATTATTCGTATAGAGATGGAAAACAGAAAAAAATAAACCCATGATCACTAAGGGGTAAACAATAAACTTAATTGAATCAAAAATAATTTGTTTTTTATAGAGAACTAAGGGTGCAATAAAAACCCAGAAAAATACACAAAAATAAATGATATAAACTGAGGGCTCATAATTTTGCAAAATTAAAAAATAAATAAGTATTGAAAATAACCAATAAATAGCTTTTTCAAATTTATTATTACTTGAAAGTTTATCTAATTCATATAATGAAATGGAAGTAAATAGAGTAACTAAAACAAGAAAATAAATGTAATTTTGATGAAAGAAAGAGTATACAAAAATCAAAAAGAGAAAAATTGCCGATAAGATTCTTTTTGATAAAACACTCATAAAACACCAAACCTTCTTTCTCTATTTTGAAAAAAATAAAGAGCATCAATGAATATCCCTTCGTTAAAGTCTGGCCATAATGTATCAACAAAATAGAGTTCTGAATAAGCCAACTGCCATATTAAGAAATTACTGATTCTTTTTTCTCCCCCAGTTCTTATGAGGAGATCAACATTAGGAAATTGTGATGTATCTAAGTTGTTTTCAATGTCATCAACAGTTATTGTTTTTTTTCTTTTGATAAGTTTGTTAACAGTATCTACAATCTCTTTTTTTCCACCATAATAAAGAGCGATATTTAAATTTAAACCATTATTTTTTTTGCATTTATTCTCTAGTGCACTAATTTTTTTTTGGAGTTCTTCAGGAAAAAAGGTGATATCACCCAAAACTTTCAAAGTGATGTTATTTTTTATTAAATTTGAAGCCTGATCTGAAATCGATTTATTAAAAAGATGAATTAGATCATCAATTTCTTTTTTAGGTCTTTTTGAATTCTCAGTGCTAAACGCATATAAAGTAATAACTTGGATTTTATATTTTATGGAGTATTGAATTATTCTCTGAACAGAATCTAAACCTTTTAAATGCCCATATGACCGAGGCATTAATTTTTTCTTAGCCCAACGCCCATTACCATCCATAATTACAGCAATATGCTTTGGGATTTTTTTTGAATTAATAAAGTATTTTTTTAAAAAACTAAACAATTAAAGCCTAAATTGCCATTAAATCTTT
>JAYQKE010000030.1:0-3006 GCA_038142525.1 Rickettsiales bacterium | reverse complement strand
GGTAAATTTTTAAACACAACTCCACTTGAATCAATGCTTATATCATTATTACAAATCAATTTAATAATTTCAGGATAAATTTTATGTTCAAGTTTGTGAATTCTTTTAATTAAACTATCAATATCATCCCCTAAGGTTTTGATTTCTCCTTGAGCTATTAATGGACCTTCGTCTAATTGATTTGAGACATAGTGAATTGAGACTCCATGGATAGGATCTTTATTATTTATGACTTGTTCATGAGTATTAAGTCCAGGATATTTTGGCAGCAGAGAGGGATGAATATTTATAATTTTGCCGTAAAAGTTCTCAGTGATTTTTGGAGTAAGAATTCTCATGAAGCCTGCCAAAACAATTAGATCTGCTCCATTTTGCATTAGTATGTCATAAAGATCAGCATCAAATAAATCTCTTGAGCTGTAA
The DNA here is from genome assembly GCA_038142525.1 of Rickettsiales bacterium. Classification (GTDB taxonomy): domain Bacteria; phylum Pseudomonadota; class Alphaproteobacteria; order Rickettsiales; family UBA1997; genus CAJQHK01. Next base: position 2,583 of record JAYQKE010000030.1, on the reverse strand, counting down.
TTTTTATGATCAAGAATTATAGTTTTAATTCCAGCAAACTTAGCTCTTTCAATACCATATGCGTTTGGATTATTTGAAACCACGCATTGAACTTCTGCTTCAATGTATTTTGATTTACAGCTATCGATAATAGCTTGCAGATTAGAACCGCTTCCGGAAATTAAAACAATAATTTTTTTCATTGGTTATGAATAGATAACAGACTCTTTATCTTTTTTTATAACTTTGCCAATTTCAAAGCAATCAAAACCATTGGCATTAATTTCAGATTTAATATGACTTGCAATATTTTCATGCACCATGAGCACCATTCCAATTCCGCAATTAAAGATTCTAAGCATATCATCTTGAGAAATATTGCCATTTTTTTTAAGCCATTTAAAAATTTCTGGAAGCTCCCATGAATCTATAAATATTTCTGCAGCTAAATCTTTTGGTAATGATCTAGGTATGTTTTCAGTCAAACCTCCACCTGTGATATGAGCCATACCATTAACTTTAAAATTCTTAATTATTTGTATAATCAAATTAGGATATAAATGCGTTGGCTTTAAGGCTAAATTAATAACTTTATTGAGTTCATCTCCGGTAATCTCTGAATCTTTAATTATCTTTCTTATTAATGAAAATCCGTTTGAATGTGGGCCAGATGATTCAATGCCAATTAAAACATTGCCTTCACTAATATTGTCACCAGTAATGATTTGATTTTTTTCAACACAACCTACTGAAAAACCAGCAAGATCAAAATTTTTGCCGATATAGTGGCCCGGCATTTCAGCAGTTTCGCCACCTAGCAAGGCACAACCAGAAGCTTTACATGCATCTGCAATACTTTTAATAATTCTTGATGCTTCATCCACTTCAAGCTTTGATGAGGCAAAGTAGTCTAAGAAAAAAAGAGGTTTAGCGCCACATACAATAAGATCATTGACACACATTGCAACAAGATCCTGCCCAATACTATCAATTTGATTAAAGTCTTGTGCAAGAGAAACTTTTGTTCCAACGCCATCTGTGCAAGCAACCATCACCGGTTCGTTAAAGTTTCTATCTAACTCATACATACCAGCAAAGCCACCAATATTCCCAAGAACATTTTTATTGTGGGAGGAGGCCACATCACCCTTAATTTTGTTAACTAATTCATTACCAGCATCAATATCAACACCAGCTGATTTATAAGGATCATTTTCTATAATTTCTTTTGTCATTTAGAATACTTAATGTGAATCAAATGCATAAAAACTTTATTAAACATTTATTAATTATTCTCATTATCTTTTCAAATTCCTCCTTTGGGAAGGAGTTTGAAGAACTTTTTACTATTTATGTACCTATAGAAAACTCAAGTAAAATTGAGTCATCAATTAATAAATCTTTTAATAATTTAGTTTTTAGAATTAGTGGTTCCAAATCCCCATCAAATATATGGAAAATAATTAACTCAGGGTCATCTAGAAAAGATTTTATACAAAGCTATTCTATTAAAAATATTAATTCGAGCAGTTACTTAGAAGTTAATTTTGATCAAGAATTGATCATAAATAAGTTTAAAGATCTATCAATTCCAATAATAGGTTATTCAAGACCTGTAATATTTTTTTTAATTAATGTAGAGTCGGGATCTAACGCTCCTTACTACATTTCAGAAGATTCGGAGAGTGAAATAGATAACATAATTAAAGAAACCTTGGTTGAAATATCAAATGAAAGGGGTTTATTTTTAGAGTTACCTGTTTTAGATCTCGCAGATAAACAATTTTTATCTAATACTAATATTTTATCTTCACCTAAAACATATTTGATTTCAAAATATAATTTTGACGAGCTTATTGAAATTAAATATACAAACTTGGGTCTAAACAAATGGTTAATATCTGGCGATATTGATATAGAAATTAAATCAGATGCTTATTCAGATGAGATTAAGAAAATTTTTATTGATCATGTTGAGTCCAGGATTGAATCAATTTATCAAAATTTAATAATCGATACTTCAAAAACTAAGTTGCTCAAACTCAAAATCCAAGGTATAAATTCTTTTGAAGAATATGAGTTATTAAAAGAGAAATTATCTAAGTTTATTTCTGTTTCTAAAATGAAAATTTTGAACATTAATAATAAAAGTATTACTTACGAAATTAGTGTTATGGGGGATATCAATACTTTTAAAAATACTATTGAAAACAGTACTTTTTTTGAGGTAGTGCAAGATAGCAATGAAAATATTCTAGATTTAAGATTTATAAAATGAGCAAGTATTTTATTTTTATTCCAAATCTATTATCCATAGTAAGAATTGGGCTCGTTTATCCTATTTTGAATAATATTTTTATTGGAAATTTTATAGTAAGCCTTGGCTATTTTTTAGTTGCATCGTTAACAGATGCCCTAGATGGTTTTCTTGCAAGAAAAATGAAATGGCAAACCTATCTTGGTACGCTTTTAGATCCAATAGCCGACAAGCTTCTTTTATCAGGCACTATTTTTATCTTATGGTTAAATTCATATATTCCTTTATATATATTTATTATTTTTATAGGTAGAGATATTGCTATTTTATTAGGCGCAGCTATTCAT
>JAYQKE010000029.1:0-16493 GCA_038142525.1 Rickettsiales bacterium | reverse complement strand
CTATATTGGTGAATTTAGATCAAATGCCCAAAATCTAAAAATTTATGCTAAATCTAGCAACTAACCAGCCCAATCCTCAGTATTTAATTTCTTAATTCTTTTTCTAAAAACCTGATCAAATTTTTCGATATTTTCTTTGAACCACTTATGTTGCTCTTCCCATTTATCCTGCTTGGAAAGATCAAAATCATCAAATAATGCAATTTGAGAAGATGTTTTTTCAGAATTTTCTCTCCATTCAAGCTGACTGCCCATTTCAATTTCTATCTCAGACTTTTCCAATTCAAGCAATTTAAAGAATGCCTTTGCATGATCTCTATTTGTGATCCAAAGCTCAATTGCAACCTTATTATTTTGAGTATTAATTTTTGCAGATAAATGAAAGATGCTCCTACCAATAGCAAAAGTTTGCCAATGTCTTGGTCTTGGGTCTTGTGGTTTTAATTTTGATCCTGATTCCTTAATAAAATCAACTAACTGTTGCCAATATTTATATTGCAAAGCTTTGGTTTCTGATTCAATACCTTCACTTATGTTTTTGGTAGCTTGCGATACCGACTTACCCCAATTATTTGGCATTGAGATAACATTGAATCTTGGAGCATAAGGAGAATCACCAATTTGAAATAACTCAATTTCAAGACCAAAAAATTTAAATCTTTTGTCAGTTATCTCATTTAACCAATCTAAAGATTTTCTATGTTCTTCGGTAAATTTTGATGCAATCCAGATAATAGTTACCGCCTCTAATCCTGAAGCATAAGTAAGCAATTGACCAAGATGCTTATGGTCAGTTTTTTCAATTTGGTTTTCTATTAAAACATAAGATTCATTTTCTGTGTTTTACACAAAATATCAGCCCTAAAAGGCCCTACATCTTTTTCTTGAGCAACCAATTCAATCTCAATCCCAATAGCGTCTCCTAATAATTCAAGATTTTCTTCATTGGCAAGCCAAGGAGTAAATTCTTGATCTTCAGATTTCCAAGCTTTTCTTAAGTCAATTTTTTTAAGTTTTGATAGCGATTCTTTTATTCTTCTGTTTCACAATTAAATTGTTTAAACAATATTAAAATATTCCTTTTTCGAGAAAATTAATTAATTTTTTATTGCTGATAATGTTATAAATTCCTTTAAATAAAATTCTTCTTAATCTTTTATAAAGGTTTTTTTTCTTTCTTTTGGTTATAGTACCGCCAGCACAAATATAATCCTCTTGATATGACAAATCTTTCCCTACTGTGTTAGAAATATTACTAGAGGTAAATGCTCTTGATAATAAATTTACCCTTGCTGGAATGTGGTATTTGGCAAATTCCTTTGATATTTCAACATCTTCTATTTGATAATGAAAGTGACATTCATTGAACCTAATTTGTTTGACAACATCCCTTTTAAAAATCATCAGCCCACCATTTATAAAAATATTATCAAGAGCGTTGTTTTTAGGAAAGTCTGGTTTTTTAAAACAAAATCTTTCTTTATTCCATTTAAAACTATGAGTGAAATTAGACATTTTTACATAACTAGGAAACCAAGTGCTTTTCTCTTCATATCTTATGTCAATTGATAAAAAATCAAAATCATAACCATATTCCTCAAAACCAGAGAGAAAATTTTTATCTAAATAATAACGATCATGACAAATCAGTAGATTTTGATTTTTTGCTACATCAATGATTTCATTTTTCTTATTACATATTTTTGAATATTGATCTTTTTGATAATGTTCAATATTTGGCACATAATCCACCTGATACTTATCGTATCTAGGATTTTTAGGACCGTGAATCAAGATTTGATGCTCAAATTTTTTATCTAAATTTCTAACTGAAGCACAAAATTTTTCTACCTCCTCAACCTTATCACCCCTTGTAAGAATTGCAAATGTCCATGATTTATCTTGATAAATTATAAGGTTTTTTCTTTTAATATAAAAAGTGGTTGTTGTATAATAGTCATCTTTTGACCATTTTTCTTTATTATACATCTTTTGCGCCCATAAAGGAGTTTCTTCTTCAATTTTTACCTCAATTCCAAATCTTCTACCTAAATAATTTTTAACAGAAAACATATTATGGGTTAGACTGTGCCCACATTTAATAATTATTCTTCCCTCTGCGCCAATGAGTCTAATCATTTCATCTAATTAATGCTGCCAGTTAATATGATTGGCAAAATCATCTTCGGTGGCTGTAATTATTTTGTATTTTTGATGATTTGAAGGAGAAAGGCGGAAGAGGTTTTTGTAGATTATTTGGTTGGTTTTATTGACGTTATATATATTCATTTATTTTTCTCTATTATAAATATCACTAATTCTTATTATATCATCCTCGCCTAAATAACTTCCTGTTTGAACTTCGATTAATTCCAAAACTGTATTCTCTTTATTTATAAGACGATGTTTTTGTTGTTTTGATATATAAGTTGACTGATTTTCTTCTAATATAAATTCTCTATCTCCACATATAACATATGCTACACCTCTAACTACAATCCAATGCTCAGATCTATAATTATGCATTTGCAATGATAACGCAGATTTTGGATTAACGACAATTTTTTTAACTTTAAAGTTAGTAGACAATGTTAATTCTTCATAATAACCCCACGGCCTTTCTTCCTTAACATGCAACAAATGTTCGGTTCTATTGTTTTCTTTTAATTTTGTGACAATATTTTTAACTTTTTGATCCGAGTTTATATCAGAGATAAGAATTGCATCTTTTATATTTGTAATTACTAAGTTGTTTAGCCCAATTCCAACAACTAAATTATCAAAAGAATTTATATAACAATTATTACAACTTTCTGTGATTATATCGCCTTTTAAATAGTTATTATCATTATCTTTTGGTAAGTTTTTATATAAAGATTTCCAACCACCCAAATCGCTCCACTCTATATCCATTGGGCATAAAGCTAAGTTATTAGATTTTTCAGCTATTGCATAATCAATTGAAATATCAGGCAACTCCTCAAAAGATTTAAGATCTAGATTTATAAAATCTTTATCTTGCGAACCTTTACCAAGAGCTTGTTGGCAATATTTTAATATATTAGGATGATATACTTTGATACTCTCTAGAAAAACTGAGGCTTTTGCTAAAAAAATACCAGAATTCCAAAAATAGTCACCTAATTCTAAAAAAGTTAAAGCGGTTTTTTTGTTTGGCTTTTCAGTAAACTCATTCACCTTAAAAATATCATTGTCAATTCTAGTATTAGAACTCTTAATATATCCATAACCTGTTTCTGGAGAGCTTGGCTCTATACCGAATGTTATAATATATTTTTTTTCAACAACCTTAACGGCATTTTTAATATATTGATTAAACTTACTAATATCCTTAATTAAATGATCAGAGGGAATTACTAACAAAACATCATCTCTATTCTTTGCAATATTGTATAATGCGGCTAATGTTAAAGATATTGCAGTATTACGGGATATAGGTTCTAAAATTATGGAACCATTTATGTTTTTTTGAAATAATTCCTGAGATACTAAATATTTATGATCTTTATTGCATATTATTATTGGCTCAGAATATTGATGAGAGTTTATTCTATCTAGAGTGGAACCAAAAATAGTGTTACCATCATCCATTAAATCTAGAAACTGCTTTGGTTTTGATTTTCTTGATAATGGCCAGAGTCTAGTACCACTTCCTCCTGATAATATTACCGGTACAATATTTTGATTTTGCATTACATTGAATGATTATTTATAATTTTTTATTTCCGATTGTACCATTAAATTAACCAATTGATCAAAAGATGTCCTATTGTTCCACCCCAATTCTTTTATTGCTTTAGAAGGGTCTCCTATTAAAACATCAACTTCGGCAGGTCTATAAAATTTAGGATTAATTTTAATTATAGTATTTCCTGTTTTGTCGTAAATGCATTTTTCTTTTAAACCTTTACCTTCCCATCTTATTTCCATATCAAGTAATTTTACAACTTTTTCTATAAAATCACGTACAGAAAATGTAGTTTTAGTTGCAATTACATAGTCATCAGCCTTTTCTTGCCGCAACATTAAATACATTGCCTTAACATAGTCACCAGCAAAACCCCAATCTCTTTTTGCATCCAAATTTCCAAGCTCTAAAGTTTCTAATAAATTATATTTTATTTTGACCAATCCTTTAACAATTTTCTGCGTAACAAACTCCTCCCCTCTAAGCGGTGATTCATGATTAAAAAGTATACCAGAAGAGGCATGCAACCCATATGATTCTCTATAATTTATAGTCATCCAATGGGCGTATAATTTTGCTACTCCATATGGACTTCTTGGATAAAAAGGAGTATTTTCGTTTTGAACTTTATCTTGAATTTTACCAAACATTTCAGATGTTGAAGCTTGATAAAATTTACTATTAGGAGAGAAGTTTTTTATAGCTTCTAAAATATAAAGAACACCCATAGCATCAATTTGTGTTGTCAAAATAGGTTGGGTAAAAGAAATTCCTACAAAACTTTGAGCTACTAGGTTATATATTTCATCAGGATGCAATTCTTTTATAATATTAGTTATATTTGACTGCTCTAATAAGTCAAAATCTACTATTTCAATCTTACCTAAAATACCTAAATGTTCTAGCCTCCAGTGATTTGTTGTTGAAGTTCTTCTTTCTGCTCCATATACTTTGTAACCTTTTTCTAAAAGTAACTTTGCTAAATAAGAGCCGTCTTGGCCACATACACCTGTTATTAAAGCTTTTTTCATAATATTTTGTTGATTAATGTTAAAAATTGTTTATTATTAAATTTCTTGTTAGCACTTTTTATTAATTGATTTTTATCATATTTGGTTTTAAGACAATAATCAATATTTTTTATAGACAAAGATTTATCGTTCTTTACAATAAACTTATCTTTTTCAATTACTAGATCAGACATTGGCGGCTTATCATAGCATAAAACTTTACAACCACAAAGTTGACTTTCTATTATAGGTAATCCCAATCCTTCGTCATCAGAACAAAATAGGCATAATGATGATTTAAGGAATAACTTAATTAAACTATCAGTGGTAATTTCTTTATACCAAGTAATTTGTATATCCTCTCTCAAAGACTTAAAAAAATCCTTTATATCTCTGAATTTTGTTCTATTTACATTGCCATAAATTATTAAAGAATTTAAATCACAAATACTGTTAATATATTCAGGTATTATTTTTATTCCTTTTCTAATTTCAAAAGGAGTAGTTAATATTATTGTATTTTTATCTAAATATTTAGAATCAAAATTCTTTAAATTACAAAACTTCTGGGAGGCAATGGGCTCAATAACATTTAATTCACTATTATTAAGTGAATTTTTATAAAATTCTTTGTAAAAATTTAAACTTTTTTTTTGAAATAAAAAGAATATTATCACAATATTTATTATAATATTTAAAGCCATTATGATGCTTGAAAGCAAAATGACTTTTATCATATTCTATAGGGGAATCTTTAAAAAAATACTCGATTGGTATAGTATCATATACCAATCCAAACACTTTCTTTGCTGGTAGCATTTGATTAAAATTAATTAACCAAGGATTTGTTATTATCAGTGCATCATACCCTTGTTCCTCTATATCACCTATATACTGAAAATAAATATCTTTGTTAATTGGAAACTCTTCTTCATTAAAATTAGTCGTCTTTAAAGATTTTAATATATCATTTTTATTACCACATATACTAACATTTTTATAAAAACCATTTTGTGCAATAAAATCATCACTGATAATGATTCTCTTAAAAGAAAGATTACTATTTTTTGATTCATAAATAAAATCAATATCATAAAAATCTTTTAAAGAAAGATATAGTGAAAATATATAATTTCTAACCCCAACATGTAAATTAATAAAGTCATCTTCGACTAAAAAAGCTATCTTTTTCATATTTTCCCTTGCTTAATTTGACTTAAAATTCTTCTTTTTAGTCTAACTTTACGAAGTTGATTTATTATCTTGGAGAAAAAAATATTTTTTAGGCTTAAATTTGCTTTTGAGTATAATTTTTACATTGTTCTTTATGATGCAACACTCATTCCTAGTGCTATTGTTTTTTTGAGTATTAATATATTGTTTTTCTTTTTCTAAGAAACGAATATGATTCTCACTTATGCCAATAGTAGTAGCACTAGATATATAATTAACCCTAGGAACTATTGAATTTGCAAGCATATCCTTTGATAATGCTACATCTTCTTGTTGATTCCAAAACAACATTTCATTAAATTTTATTCTTTCTATACAATGCTTCTTAAAAATTAATAGTCCCCCATTTAAATATTGAGTATTTGATAAGTGATTAAAATCTTCTGAAATTATAGCTCTTCCCCATATTAAATTTTCATACTCAGCATAACAATAAGAAGGAAACTCTTTTCCTGATAAGAAAAATTGCTTTATCGTAATAAAATCAAAGTCATAACCATATTTCTCAAATCCTATAAAAAAATTTTTATCAAGTATGTATCTATCGTGAACAATCATGATATTTTCATTACTTGCTAAAGAAACAATATTATTCTTTTTCTTTGATATTTCAGCATATTTATCGCTATATTTAGTTAAGTCATATTTAACATTATACTCCTTATATATATTGTTTTGTGTGCCAGATATTATGATTTCATGATTATTTTCTTTGTCTAAAGATCTTATAGACTTCAAAAATTCTAGAACATTATCTTCACGACCTTTACTTGCAAGAATTCCAAAAGTCCATTTTTTACTTTGATATGATAATAAGTTTTTTCTTTTAATCTTAAAAATCGCTTTATAAATTATATCATTTTTATTAGAAGAGTAATTTTCCCACTCAACTTCACAAGTAATATTAATATTAGACCAAAGAAAGTGTTTTAGAGAAGAGTATGAAAAATGAAGATTATCTGAAGAAAATCTAAAAACTAGATAACCTTCTTTATCGATGAATCTAATCATCTCATCAACTATAATTTTCCATTGTGGAAAATTGGATATTAAATATTCATAAAACCATACACAATCATAATTTTGATGGAAGTTAGGAGATGCTCTAAAGTTAGTAGAATGAGTAATGTCACAGACTTTAGAATCAACCATGGGATTCAAGCCTATCCAAACCTGCTTATCGCTTTTTCCTGCAAATTGAAATAGATTAAAATATTTTTCTTTATTTTCTGTCATAGTCGTAATATAAATAATCTTATCTATTATAAATTTAGAAGTCTTGCTCCATGAGAACCTACTAGCATTTTTTAATGATTTTTTTACTAAAAGAGCATGAGTGTCTTTACTATAATATAATTTCTCCAGCGCTTTAATATATTCTGATTTATCTTTAGGATTTACTAACAGTGCCGCATCTCCGGTAACTTCAGGAAGTGATGTTGCGTTAGAAACAATGCATGGAATACCGCAAAGACTCATTGCTTCTAATGGAGGCATGCCAAATCCTTCATAAAGTGATAGATAAATAAAGCCAGTAGCACCAGAATATAAAATTTCTACATCTTCATCATCTACATACCCTGTGTATAAAATATTGGGATAATTTTCTTTATCCTTAGTGCCAACTGATTTATATGTTCCGCAACACACTAAAATAGTATCAGATATGTTGTTGTTTTTTAAAAACATCTCAAAGCCTACCTTAATATGCTCTAAATTTTTTCTTGGGTCAGAATTTGATAAGGTGAGAAAATATTTTTTTTTCTAACGGTATTTTATATTTTAGTTTTACATTTTTTGCCAATAATAAGTCTTTATTCTTTTTAAAATTTTGCGCTGGAGCAATATAAGAAACAAATGTTTTATTTTTATCAATATTTGGAACCAGTCCAATAAAATCATTCTTTGTATAATTTGATATGCAAAAATAAAAGTCATTTTCATTTATATCTTTTATAACTTTACCAAACCATTCATCTGGTTCTGCCGCATGTTTATATTCTTCTAGAACCAATGGAATGCAATCATACAACACGGAACAATTTTTTATATTTTGAAATTCTCTAATTTTATTTTTTATTAATCCATGAGGGGTAAAGTATATATCAATTTGCTCAAAACAGAAATCAACATTATTACCTTTAAAACAATCTAAACTTTTAAGATCATAACCATCATTTGCAATGTACGGGATCTCATTTATTGCAGGAACATATTTTTTTATATCAATAATTGTTTTGCTTGATTCGGAATAGAGAAAAAGCGTTATTTTTTCTGATTTACTAAATTCCAAAAGTAAATTTAGTGCAACAAAAAAAATACCAGATCTATACTCATCTTTTCTACAAGCATTTTCTAATACAGTTATATCATATAATACTTTAATGTTTTTTTTCATCTCTTAGTTATTTTCATGATAAATATATAATGCATCATATTCTGTCATTCTTCCAATATGAGTTGGTTGGAATTTATAGTCTACCTCTCTATAAAAAGGTAGTAAATCATACAAAACAAAAGAATTTCTATTTAAAAAGTCATCTATTTCTTTATAAGTACCTCCTTGTTCATATTTTTCTATTGTAGTCATTTCTATTAATATAGCTTTCACTTTGCCAGATTTTATTAATTTCTTAGCCCCTTCTAAAACTTTAATTTCTAAGCCCTGCACATCTATTTTAATAGCTATAAACTGGTATTGATCAAAATATTTGCTGTTAAAAATTTCATCATCTAATGTACTTACATTTACATCGTATTTTGATACTATTGATTGGTTGATATTTCCATCAAAATAACGATAATCTTCCTGTATTTTAGCAAGAGAACTTAGACCCCTGAGTTCAGATATCTCATTTATTTTTTCTATTCCCTTTTTGTTTGAGAGTGCTATTTTTTTAAAATCAAAATTATTTACTTTTTCTCGTAGATTTATAAGCTGTTCTTCATGACCATTTAATGGTTCAAACCCCAATATAAAACATTGTTTTATGTTAGGATTTTTTGATATTATATTATAAAACCAACCGTCGCTTGCTCCAATATCCACAATAAAAAATTTTCTATCTGATATAAAATGTGCTAGGTTAGCAATTATTTGCTCCTGCCCATAAGTTATAATTTTTTGCCCTAAATAACGATGTAAGTCATTATCTGATTTTAGATTTTCAAAAATCAAATCAAGCATTTGAATTTCATTACTATGTGTCAAAGTTTCTATCTTATTTAAAATTTCTTTATTTACTTTTTTTAGAATTAGTGCCTCTCTTTTTTGATGCTCTAACTCATTACTAACATTAAAAATAAATTTCCTCAACAGTCTATATGTTGGACTGATTCTATAAATTCTTTCTTTTATTTTTTTCCAAAATTTCATGTTTGTTATTTAGTCAAATTTCTATGCTTTCTCTAAAAAAGATTATAATTTAAAAATCTTAAAAATAAATGGAAAATAATAATTTTATGATATAAAATAAAAATTTCGATATTTATTTATCGTTTTAATAAATAATAAATAATAAATAATAAATGATAAATGATAAATGATAAATGATAAATGATAAATGATAAATGATAAATGATAAATGATAAAAGCAATATTATTTGATATGGACGGAGTTTTGGTTGATGCTAAAGATTGGCATTACCATGTTTTAAATAAAGCTCTTGAAAAATATGGGCATTTTATTTCTATAGAAGATCATGTCAAAACTTTTGATGGCTTATCAACTGCTAAAAAACTTGAAATTCTATCGAAAGAAAGAGGTTTGGATAGAGGTTTACATCAAGAAATTAATGATCTGAAGCAAAAATACACTTTAGAAGTTTTTGCCCAGAAATGTCATATTGATCCTAAGCAAGTTGATATGTTAAAACAACTATCGTCAAATTATAAGCTTGCTTTATGCTCCAACTCTCAAAGAAAAACTATTGAAGTTTTTTTAGAAAAATCTGCCACAAAAGATTTTTTTGAATTTTATCTTTCTAATCAAGATGTGGTTAATGCCAAACCTGATCCTGAAATTTATAATAAAGCTATTAAAAAAATTGGCTTAAAACCTGAAGAATGCTTAATTATTGAAGATAATTTTAATGGCATAAAAGCGACAAAAGCAAGCGGGGCTCATGTTTTAGAGATTGGACCAATAGCAGAAGTTAATTACGAAAATATAAAAAGAAAAATTAAAGAGATAGAAAATGATCAATAAAGTCAATATAGTTATTCCAATGGCCGGAAATGGCTCAAGGTTTGCCAAGGCAGGATATAAAAACCCAAAACCATTTATTGATGTAAATGGTAAGCCAATGATTCAAAGAGTGATGGATAATTTGGCTTTTGAAAATGATAATTATGAAATTAGTTATTTTTTAATAGCTAAGCAAGAACATTTAAATAAGGAAAAAGAATTAGTCGAATATTTACAGGAGAAATATAATGTAACTTTTATTACTGTGGATAAAACCACTGAAGGGGCGACTTGCACGGTTTTATTTGCTAGAAAATATATCAATAATGACGATATGTTGATTTTTGCTAATTCAGATCAAATTGTCGATTTTGAGATTAAAAATTTTATTGATGATGCTGTTAATAAGGATTTAGATGCTTCAATTTTAACATTTATTGATGAAGAAAAAAACCCAAAATGGAGTTTTGCAAAAATTGATGAAAATAGTTTGGTTGAAAAAGTAGCTGAAAAACAAGTTATTTCACAATATGCTACTGTTGGAATATATCTATATAGAAAAGGTAGTATATTTGTTGATGGGGCAATTGATATGATTATTAATAATGATAGATTTAACAATGAATTTTATGTTTGTCCTGTTTATAATTATATAATTAAAAATGGTAATAAAGTTGGGATTTTTAATATAGAAAATAGCGCAATGCATGGTCTTGGCACTCCAGAAGATTTACAAAAATATTTAAAGAGATCTTAATGTTAATATTACATAGAGCTAATAACCCATCTCTTAAAAAATTTAAAGATTGTTTTTCTAATAAAGTTGGTTTTGAGATTGACGTTAGAGATTTTCATGGAGAATTAATAATTGCTCATGATCCTGTGGTAGATAATAGCAATCATATTGCATTAAAAGAATTTTTTGAAATTTATAATCAACATAAATGTAATAATGTAATTGCAATTAATATTAAAGCATGCGGTTTAGGGCAAATTCTTAAAAGTTTATTAATTAAATTTAATATTAAAAATTACTTTGTCTTTGATATGGCTGTACCAGATATATTAGGATATATTAAATCAGATATTAAGTTTTTTACTAGACAAAGTGAATTTGAAAGCAACCCTTCTTTTTATGAAAAAGCTGAAGGAGTATGGCTTGATGAATTTACAGATCACTGGATTAATGAAGAAGCTATTATGAAACATATAAATAATGGCAAGAAAGTTGCTATTGTTTCACCAGAACTTCACAGTAGAAATTATAAAGAAATATGGCAGGAATATAAAAAAATCATTAAAGATAATAAATTAAATGATAATAATCTGATGATTTGCACTGATTTTCCTGAGGAATTTTAATTTTTAACTTGAAATCACGTAAAAATGACTAATTTAATAAATAATACTAAAGAATATATTAAGGCCTTTGATGATAAAAATTTATCTTTAATTGAGGATTTTTTTAACCAAGATGCTATTTTATTTGATCCAGCAAATCCAAATGGAGTTAAAGGTAAAGAAAATATTATTAATATGATATCTGATATATTTAAAGAGCATGATAATTTGAGCTTTACAGATAATAATATTTTTATTGATCAAGATACTACCATAATAGAATTTGAATTGAATTTAGGACAGAAGAAATTAGTTGGAGTTGATATAATTAAATGGCAAGAAGGGAAAATTAAGGAACTTAGAGCTTATTTATATTAAAAAATAAGCAAAAAACAGGGTAAAATAAGATGTTTTATTAATTAGCTAACAGCGTCTATTATTCTTTATTTTTAGAACTATTTAGTATCTCAATAGCTTTTAAATAAGTTTGCCAAATTATAACTACTGCTAAAAAAGGAAACCAATAAACCTAAACCTCCTTCTCTATACCCCTTACCCTTTATAAAAGCCTTGAAGAAGCGATTAAGGAAGCTGAAAAATAATAAGCATAGACCCCTCTTTTTTACTTTTTTACCTGATGCAATAATATCTTTAGCTCTTAAGCTTGTATAGCGATTAAAGCGGTTAATAAGATCGGCTATATCATGATCCATATAATGAATTATCGGATTTTGTAACGTCTTTGTCTCTCCCCTTAGGTCAGCTATTGGGTGCAAACTTCTATCCTCAGCATATTTTTTATTTCCATTATAGTGGATGAATTGCTCATCATGTTTACCCATAACCCTTAACCAGCCATATTTGACGAATCTGTTGCCGACATAGTTATGCACCAATGTTTTAAAATTACATTTATCGTTGGTTTTAATATTAGCTAGAATCTCTTTTCTTAATTCTTCTGATATTCTCTCATCGGCATCCAACTCTAACACCCATTTGCCATGACAATTATCAAGAGCAGTATTTCTTCTTTCTCCTTCTATATTCCATGATCCTTCGATAATATTTTTAGTATGTTTTAAGGCTATTTCTTTTGACTTATCAGTGCATTTATCCAAAACAACCACTAGCTCATCAACAAATGATAATGTTTTTAAACATTCATCTAAATGATATTCTTCATTATGTGCCACTACTATTGCTGATAGCAGAATATCTTTTTTATTCATTGTTATTCCCAACAATCCAACTTCTTGATCCCTCTTCAACAAAATGAAGATGATAAACTTGTCTGGTTTTTTCTTTGGATAAAATTCGTAAAATCTCCATCCTTTTTGATGGTCTAACTAAAAATATAATGAATTTACCATTGTCGCCAAATATTTTCCCCGCCAATGCTCCAGCATTTATAATCTTTTTGTAAACTTCATTTGTATAATTATGGATCGCAGGCTTAGATCTCTCTCTGCTTAGTTGCCAACCTTTTTGAATTGATTCTATAACATCTTCAAAATTACTTTTAAGGAGATACTCCTTAATGTTAAGAGCCTCTTGTTTCGCTTTTAGTAGGGAATCTATTGTATTCTGAGAATCTTGACTGCTTTTTTCTTGGTTAACATTGGTAGATTCAAGTGACACCCCAGTATCAAAAAGGATTAGATGTTGTTCTAATTCTAGAATTATTGACTTTTCTATTCTAAGTGGATTAATAATAGCCTTATCGTCTTTTTGAAACTCCATAAAATTAAAGCCACCAAAAGTTGTGGAGTAATAGTCTTGTTTTTTACCTTTTGTTCCAAGATCACTTCTTTCAATCTTGTAAGCTAGGCTTGATATATCGTGACTTCCAAGAGGCAAAGAAAGAAGTTCTGTATATGCTTTAATAATTGAGATTGCAAGAATAGAGGAAGAATATAAACCAGAATCAATAGGAACATCAGAGTAGGTAATTACTTCATGATCGATGGGTTGATTGTCATTATAATGCTTTATGATATAGTTATATATGGCTTTGTGTAGCTTCAATACTGCTGTTGGCTCTATGTAATTAGTGCTATCACACTCAAAATTTTCTTGTAAATCTGTAGCAAGAAATTTAATTTTTCCATTGTTTTTAGAATTTATAGTGCAATGAGTATATAAATTTATTGTAGCATTTACAACTGCACCATCATGCTTATTATAAAAAGATTCAACATCTGTATCCTCGCCACCAAGCCAAAGTTTTAATGGGGAGCAAGCTCTAATAGTTAGATCATTTAACATAAGATTTTTAAAAATTAAAATTTAACTAAACTCTACTTTTACATACCAAAGCTCAATTTTACGTTGAGGATAAAATATAGCTCGAATTATTTTATAAGATATTTTGAATTTGTCAATTTAATTCTGATAAAATTATGCTTATGCTTATGCTTATGCTTATGTGCCAGTGCCAGTCTAGATTATTTTGAAAAATTAATGAGGAAATGTCATCTCAAATTCCGTCCACACACCCACCTCAGATCTACAAACAATATCGCCATCAAAAGCCCTCATAATTCTTCGGCAAAATGGCAATCCAAGTCCTGTTCCATCTTTTTTGCCAGAGGTAAAGAAACTCTCAAAAATTAGCTCTAATTTATCAGATTCAATTCCAGGACCATAATCTTTAAAATATAGATAATTGCCGTCAGATTTTACCTCAGTTCTGATTTCAATTTTTGATTTATAATAAAATGAGTTTTTTAGCAGATTGAAAATAACAAAAACCATCATATTCTCATCGCCCTTAAAAATGAAGTCATTCTCTAAATCTAAGTTGACCAAAACCTTCTCATCCTCGTTTTTATAAGAATATTGCTTGATTGCCTTTTTAACTGTATCGGAAATTGATAAATTGGTAAAATTACTTTTATCAATCTCTCCCTCCCTAATATTAGCCATAATCATATCAATCATTGCCAAACCCTGATTCGAACTATCAGCGATTAAATCAACATATTCTATTAATTCTTGAAGGTTAGTTTTCATTAAATCGCAGCATCCTTTAATACCGGCAAGAGGATTTCTTGTTTCATGAGCAATTGAACCTGCTAAACTTTTAACCTGCTGAATTTTATCATGATTTTTATCTATTATATTTTTAAACATTATTAGAAAATTAAGATTGTGAAATTAAATGATTATAATAAAATAATCGAAAGTACTAATATTAGCATTCATACTAATAGACTGTATAGTAATATTAAAGAACTGACTTATCAAGTTAATAACGCATGAATATCATCATTAATTACAAACAATGTAAAGTCGCCAGAATACTTCTGGACTGGAATCAGGAGGAATTGTGCAAAAGAGCTGGAATTGCTAAAGCTACAGTAGGAGATTTTGAAAGAGGAGCTAGAAATTTAAGAATTGAGACGATGCAGAAGGTTGTTGGCGTATTTGAAGATAATGGCATTAGATTTGAGAGTGAGAAGGGAAGGATTTTGGTTGAGTTGGTTGAAAAGAACTAAAAAACTTATTTTATTACTTTATTAATTTGTTCTTCTAATTGCTTTTTAGTTGGCAAATATAGTTGATATTCTTTAGCATAAATATTGCTTTTTTCTGGCAGAGTCATTTCAACAACAGCCTTGTTCTTTTCTTTGCAGAGCAGGATACCAATAGTTGGATTTTCTTCTGGTAGTTTTTCAAAACGGTCATAATAATTAACATACATTTGCATTTGACCTAAATCCTGATGTTTTAGCTTATCAAGCTTTAGATCAATCAAGACAAAACACTTTAATAGTCGGTTGTAAAAAACTAGATCGATGTAGAAATGATCATTTTCAAACGAGAATCTTTTCTGCCTACCGAGGAAAGAAAAGCCTTTACCAAGTTCAAGTAAGAAATGTTCTAAATTATCAATTATCTTTTCTTCTAATTCATTTTCTGAATATTTTTTATGCTCTAAATCAAGAAATTCCAAAACATATGGTTCTTTGATTATATCATCGGGATTTTCAATAATTTGACCTTCGCTAGATAATTTTGAAATTTCGGCATCATTTTTGCTAATTGCCAATCTTTCAAATAATTGACTTGATATTTGCCTGTCTAACTCTCTTACTCCCCAGTGACTTTTCACTGTCTCAATTTCATAGAATTTTCTTGATAAATCATCCAAATGGATCAACAAAACATAATGCGACCATGATAATTTGAATTCCGCAGATGCTGTCTGCGAAATTGAATAGCAAAGATAAAATTTCCTCATATACTCTAGATTTCTTTCTGAAAAGCCCCTGCCAAATTCTTTGGTTAATTTTTTGCTTAAAATTTTTAGGGTAGCCTTGCCATATTCCGCCTTTTCTTTTCCCTGTTGTTCATACTCAACAATAATTCTTCCAATCTCAAAATAGACTTTAACCATTTGGGTATTGATGGAAGTAGCAATTTTTCTTTTCGCAGAATGAAGTAGTTTTTTAATTTGCTGAAAAATTTGATTGTCGCTGGATATTATTTGACTGGTCATTAATTTGTTAATTTTTTTAAAAGATTTTGAGGCAAATTTACCTTAAATAAATTACAAATCCAGTATAATTGTTAGGGTTTTTATTTGAAATATTATAATTTTTAAATTATCTATTTTAATATGGGATTCAAACCCACAGCAAAAGTTCGCAAAAGGTGTTGGTTGCTTCAACAAGCATAAAAGTTCGAAATTTTTATGACGACCCAAAACAGCATTTAGCCCTTGCATTCTCTGGATCGGCAAATCAGGATAATAGTTCGCAAAGTGAGCTTTGCACACCGCCAGTTTAACTGGTTCTAACCTCGTCTCCGCTCTATTTTTAGCCAATAACAACTACCACTCTAACCCCAGTAAATCAAAGGGTTTGTGAGTTTTAAAACTCAATTTCAGTCGTCCTTTTTCTTCTCCGATTTTCCTAAAATTTTACCAAAATCGCCCAAAAAATTCTCTCTTTCTCCGTTTGGGTCGTCCTGTTTGGATTTTAGGACGCTTCGATAAACACTGGCTTCACA
>JAYQKE010000028.1:0-32671 GCA_038142525.1 Rickettsiales bacterium | reverse complement strand
AGTTTTGGAATTGGCTTGATTGCAATCAATTGTCAAGATAATGCGCGGCTTTTATATCCTCAATTGGCGTTTCTTTTACTCAAGTGATATGGTCCTGCAATTATCACAGGTTTATTTTCTGGAATAATTTAATGGTGAGAAATGAGTAATAATAACGAAAAATATCTTATAAGGGTGATAAGAAAAATTTTATTCAATCCATTAAATATCAAAAATTATATGATTTTATTGGTATTAAGTCTTTGGTTAAGCCTTTTGTAAAAAAAATATCTTAATTATTTATGAGTCAGATTATAGTTAATAATATTTTAAAGAATCAGAGAAATGTCATCGCAATTATTGCGACAATATTACTTATATCTAATATTTTGCTTTCTTATAAAATATTTTCCTCTGAGCAAAATACCGTTATTATTCCATCCTTAAAACCCGAAGATAAAATATTTTATAATCCAAATATTGCATCAAAAAAATATTTCATGGAAATATCTCAAGATATTATGCATCTATTTTTAGATGTAAATCCCGATAATATCAAAAATTCCCATAATAGATTATTAAACCATATTCATCCCGAAATTGAAAATAGATCTAAAATCATAAGTGAATTAAGAAAATTACAAGAAAAAATTATAAAAAATAAATATTCATCTTTTTTTGATGTTGATTTAAATGAAATTTATTTTGATGAAAATAATTTACAAATATTGATTTCGGGAAAATTCAAGATGCTTTCTTATAACACAATAACCAAAAAGGAGAATAAAACCTACCGTATAAAATTTAATTATTATAAGGGCAGATATTATGTGTCCGAATTAGAGGAGATAATTAACAGCAAAACTAATTAAGAATGAGAAATATAATTAATAAATTAGCAATTTTTGGAGTAATTTTCTTTATTTCATCATGTTTTTCTGCCGATTTTGAATGTCCAGCTCCAAAAGGGCAGGGCTGTAAAAGAATAATGCAAATTGATCAATATTAATTATGAGAATTTTAAAAAAATATATCATTAATTATTGTGCTATTAATAGCTTCATCTTGTGCAGTTAAAAATTATGATCTTCCTGCTCAAAGGAAATTAGAAAGAACGCAAGATGAGGTAAGAAATATCTGGTTTTCAAGTTATTTAGATTCTGATAATAATAGACATCATCCATCGAATGTGGAAGTGGTAATTAAAAGATCTGATTGGAATAAATAAATTATGGAGCAAGTGGTAAAAAAGAAAAAATTAATATAGATCAGTTTTTTGGTACAGAATTTATGAATAATGATTTTGTAAAGCCAAATATGGATTTTTATACAGTGCCATTACTTTTTCCATATAACTTATATGATAAGGATTCTGGATTATTTATTAATGAAAATTCAATTGGCTTTTTACTTGAGATTAATTCAATTTCTGGTTTTGATGATGAAGATATCGATTCTATATCCTCATATATATCTTCTTTAGATGAGTTTTTCACAATGTCAGTCATGAATTATGCATCCCCCGATATTGACGGAGATCTGGATTTGTGGCAAAAAGATAAATCTCAAAATGAAAAAGAAATATTTTCTCAATTAGCATCAGAAAGGGTTAGATATCAAAAACAGCAAAAATTCAAACCACTTTTTGATATTCCTCAAATTGTTGGCAGGGATTTTAGAATTATCTTATCTCTATCAATTACTATTGAAGATTTTAAAAAATCAAAAAATAATTTTGTTCAAAATATTATTGAAAGAGATAAATTTAACTTAACAAAGGAAGAATTTTCTAAATTAGCAGAAAAATTATCAAAATATAGAACGGAATTAAAATCTGTTATAACTTCTCTTAATTCTTCAGCAAGAGATTTGGATAGTAATGATTTAATCGATTTATTAAGATTAATTTTATCATTTGATAAAAAACCCAATAAAGCAAATCATAATTTCGTTAATCCTGTTAATAGAGAAATTACTGATGGGGTAAAAAGAATTGAAGCAAAAGATGATTATTTAATCATTAATAATGGAGATGATAAGAATGGTGATTTCTTTGCTAGAACCTTAACAGTAAGCGATTATAGAGAATATTGGTCACAAAATTGTAATGATAATCTAATTGGATTATTTACAAAAAATAAACAAATCTGCACCCCGATCATTAATTGCTATAGTTTTAAAGTAATTTCTCAACCCTCAGCTTCAAAAAAGGCCAATGCTAGAATGGTAAGAGCTACACAATTGGCAGAAAGCTCTATGGCAAAATTCTTACCAAAGTCAAAAGAAAAATTGCAAGATGCAAAATTTGTCGCTTCTAAAATTGAAGATGGCAACAAAATGATAGAAACCATTCAAAATTTTACCATATTTTCTAAAACTAAAGAAAAGCTAGATAGGGATACTCAAGATCTAAAAAATATATTAGAAGAATCTAAATTTAAATCATCAATTGATTCAGCGATGCAGTTGAATAATTTTTTGATTCAAATGCCTTTTATAGCAGGAAATCATTTTTTAGATGATTATATGAAATTGGGCATGACCAAAAAGCAATTATCTTGGACAGCATCAAACTTAATACCGTCATTGGTGAATGGAAAGGTAATTTATCAAAATATACCGAAATTAAAAGAGGGGAGGGATTAATTTTATATGGTAGAAGAGGAGGTTTACTTAATTGGTCGCCATTTCAAACAGAGGTTGGATTTAATTGTGCAATTATTGGAGGTACTGGTTCTGGTAAATCATTTTTTATGCAAGAAATTGTTGCTTCTCATCTCGCTTCAAATACCAAGGTTTTTATTATTGATGATGGCTATTCTTTTGAGAATCTAACTGATATTGCCGATGGAGAATTTATAGAATTTTCTGATGAAAAACAAATTAATATTAATCCTTTTGGATTTATTAATATTAATGATTTAGCAAAATCTTCTGAATATAGAAGAGATGTCTCAATTTTCCTAAAAATATAATAGCCAGAATGTGTCGTAATGATACAGAATGTAGCGAAGAAGAAAAAATCGATATATCAAAAGCCTTAGATGAGATATTAAATAATTATATTCAAACAAAAACAATCCCAATAATTACCGATATTGCCAAGATTTTAAAAAATCAAGCAAGTGACAGGTCAAAAAATCTAGGTGAATTACTATATAATTTTACTGATCAAGGAATATATGGTTTATATTTTAATAAGGGCAAGATAATGGATATTGACAATCTTCTTATGACTTTTGAATTAAGTAAAATCAAAAGTGATAAACATTTATTAGCTGTTGTGATGATGTCGGTGATGTATTTAGTTTCTGAATATATTTATGTCAAAAAAGGTACAACAAAATCATTAATTGTTATTGATGAGGGGTGGGCAATGCTTAATGGTGGAAAATCAATGGTAGAATTTATTGAAGGACTTGCCAGAAGATGCAGGAAATATGCAGGATCAATCATCACAGGAACGCAAAAAGCTACAGATTATACGGCAAATCAAGGTGCTAAAGCTTGTTTAGACAATTCCGATTGGACATACTTTTAAGACAAAACCCTTCTGCTCTAAAAGATACAAAAGAGATTCTTGATCTAAATGATCATCAGATGGGTGTGATTAAATCTATTAAAGAAAGTAATAAATTTAGTGAAATAATAATCAAGGGAGGTTCTACATTTTCCCTTGCTAGATTTATCTGCGATCCATTTTCTGCAATGCTTTATAGTACAAAAAAGGAGCATAAGGACAGAAAAAGAGCATTGATTAATAAGGGGCATAGCACTATTGATGCTGTCAAAATAGCAACAAAAGAATTTTTTAATTATGGTTAAATTAACATCATTAACTAATTCATATAAGGATTACATCAAAGGAAAGAGTTTTATTATTATTGGTGTAGTGTTATTTTTTGTCATGATGTCTGTTTATATCGTTTCTGATGGCGATGATGCAATTTATAAAAAGGGACAAATTAAAGTCGATTTAGATAAGACATTTAGTGATAATGATAATACAATAAAAATTGCCTTAGAGGGTAGGGTGGAAGAATTAGAAAGAGATGTAGCAAAAAAAGAAAAAGCTCATTTACAATTATTAAAAGATATAGCTTCTGGAAAGATAAAAATTAATTCTCTTTCAGCCTTAGAAGATAAGGTTGAAAATTTAGAAAATAACAAAAAAGAATATAAAAAAAAGAAGGATATAAAAGATCTAAAAGATCTAAAAAATAATCAAAAAAACAATCCAAAAGAAAATGTAATTTATAAATATTCCAAAGAGCCATTAATTACAGAAAATAACGAACCAAAATTTCCAAAAAGCAATTTTTACAAAAATGTAAATAATCCCAATATCAATAATTATCAAAATCATAATAATCAGCCTATAGAAAATATAGCTATAATCAATAATGAAATTGAAATGGTTGTATTTAATAATAATTCTGATTTTGATGTAAATGAATATTTACCTGCAGGTTCTATTGCTTCAGCAAAATTATTATCTTCTGTTGATGCAGGAGTAGGGGTTACTTCTCAATCAGAGCCAAGACCAGTATTGCTCAGAGCTACTTCTTTTGCTTTTTCTTCTGCAGATAAGGAAGATCTAAATTTAAAAAATAAAACAGATATTAGGGGTTGCACCTTAACAGGTGAGGCTAGTGGCGATCTTTCGAGTGAAAGGGGTTACATTAGGTTAATCAAAATGACTTGCAATTCTGACGATAGCAAAGTAACAGAATCTGATGTTTATGGCTATGTTTCTTCATTTGGTAAGGCAGGAATTAGAGGTCGTGTTATTGAGAAAGAGGGTGATCTAGTTGCTAAATCCTTTATGTCTGGAATCTTGGCTAATTTAGGTAAATCAATAGAACAGAGATATCAGCCAGATACTTCTATTAATGGTGCAGTTGCTACAGTTACTAGAACTACAAGTGACATTACAAAATCTGGCATAGGTTCAGGTTTTGGATCAGCTCTTGATCGTTTATCAGATTATTATATTAAAAAAATGGAACAAATAGAGCCAGTAATTTCTATAGGGCAGGGCTTAGATGTTGAGGTAATTTTCTATAAGGGGTCATTTATTGATGGCAGAAAATCAAAGGAGGTAATTAACAAAAAATTATAATTAAATCATCAGCTTATGAAAAAATATTTATCATTATTTATTTTATTATTTTCTTTCAATTTATTTGGGGCCCAAATTGTTAATATTTTCCCAGATATAGAAAAAAGAGTAATATTAAGTAAAAATAATATTAACAGAATTAGTCTTTCAAATGATGTTATTGAATCATTTCAAGCCAATAAAGGCGATCTTGTAATTACTCAAAATAAAAAAACCAAAGATCTATATTTAAGAATAAATTCTTCTACTAAAAAAGTTACCTCACTTTTTTTGGTAACTAAAAATGGCTATACTTATAAATTAAATATCGCTCCAAGATATGTCACATCTAAAACCTTAATTTTAAATAATCCTAATTTAAATTCATCAAAAAGGGCAGATAAGAATGATAATTATAAACAAAATATTATATCGCTTTTAAAGGATTTTTATAATGGCAAAGTTCCTGATAATTATCAATTTAGATCAAAATTTAAGAATAGATCTAAAATCAAGCTCAAAGACTTTAGAATTATAACAAAAAATACCTTAATTCCACTTAATTACAAAGAAAAAAGACATAAAAAATATAAAATAGAAAAATATCTAATTATCAATAAATCCAAAGAATTAAAAAATATTACTGAACAAGATTTTTATAAGGATGGCTATGTTGCTATAATGCTTGATGAAAAATCATTATTACCAAAAAATCTACAAATTTATATATGGTAAAATCTGTTAATTAGATCTATGAAAATATTAAATCTCAAACATATCAAAAATAATGTCATGGTAATTATCTTATCAATAATTGCTGTGAATCTAACAATATTATCTTTCAAAGATGACTCTTTAAAGATAGTAACGGCAAATTTTTATATGATCGATAATTCATTATTAAGTTTTAAATCTGATGAGAAAAAAATAGTAGAAAAATCTGTTACCAGAAAAACAATTTTTAAGAATTATTTGGGAGAAATTTCAAAAAAACGAAATCTTATCATTTTAGATAATAGATTTGTAAATGTTGCGTCAAAAGAAGATATAACGGATCAACTGTTAATATTGGTTGATGATATTAAGAAGAATGAAAAATCATGATTAATATAATAAGTAAAAAATACATTTTATTAATCTTATGTTTTTTGCCAATAATTATGATTATATGTGCAAGAATTAATAATTATTATATTGGTTATAATTTATCCAGCTCAATTAATAAAATTATTTTTATCTATAAAAAAGATAATTCTTATAAGCCAAAAAGAGGTGATCTAATAATATTTAAAGTAAAAGAGAATGACCCATTTTTTGCCAATAAGAAATTTACAAAATATGTTATTGCTTTACCTAATGATAATATCAAATTTCAAGAAAATAACTATAAGATTAATGATATTGTAACATTTACCGCTAAAGAATTTGGCAAAAAAGGTCAAAAAATAACTAATTTTCAATTACCAAACAAAAATAATATTATTCCAAAAGATAATTATTTTACTGCTTCATTTCATCGAGATAGCTATGATTCTCGTTATTTTGGCTATGTCCATCAAAATCAAATAATCGGATATGTTGTGGCATCTATTTAGAATATTTCAAATTTTCATTCTGGTTATCTTACCTAATGTCACTTTTGCAAAAGATTTTGGATCTGTTGTAAATTCCTATGATATTGTCGAAACAGATGCATTAGAGATGATAAAAGACAAATTATCCCAAATGCAAGAATCGGGTAAAATAGAAGAATTGCAGAAAAAATGGCAAGAAAATTCAATTAAATCAGCCAATAGACCAAAAGATGCAACTAATATTATCAAAAGAAGAGAGGCAACATTTGTTAGATATTATGATCCATCAATTACAGTTACAGAAAATCTAAAAGATCATAATGGCATAATATTTGCCAAAAAAGGTACAAGGATTAATCCTTTTGATAAATTACCTTTTAATTATCAGCCCACAATGATTTTTATTGATGGAGATGATGAGGATCAAATGAATCATGCAATTAATCTATATGAAAAAAATAACCAATTAAAAATAATTCTAATCAGAGGAAATATTATTGATCTCATAAAAAATAAAAAAATTAGATTATATTTTGATCAAAATGGAGCTCTAACAAATAAATTTAATTTACAATATTTTCCATCATTAATTACTAGAGAGGGTAAGTTATTAAAAATCACAGAACTTGCCCTATGAAAAAATATATCACAATTCTAATAATATTAATTTCTTTTATTTTTAGTAATAATTTATTTGCTAAAAATTGTTCAGGAAAAATGTTTAACCCTATAACTGATGTTTGTTGGGATTGTATTTTTCCAATATCAATAGGAGCGGCACAAACCCAAGGAGCTAATAAAAGACATGATACTGAGAATTTTCCATCTCCAATCTGTGTTTGTCCAGGTAAATTATTTGGAGCTCCATTACCTGGTCTAGCTGTTGGATTTTGGGAAGCTGTAAGGTTGGTAGATGTTACAACTCGTCCATATTGTTTAACGAATCTTGGAGGTCAGCAAATTATTCCTGAAAATCTATCTTTACAGCAAAATGGCATTGAATCATCTAATTCTAGTGAAGCAACTTATCACTTACATTGGTATATTAGCCCAGTTAATACAATGCTTGGAATTATATTTGATAGCTTATGTCTTGAAATTTCTTCTGTAGGTTTTGATATGGCTTATATGACAGAATTTGATCCATTATTTCATGATGATATGTTATCATTTATTATTAATCCTGAAGCTATTTTATTTGCCAATCCTATTGCACAGGCCGCCTGTATTGCTGATTCTATTGCATCAACTGTCTATAAGCCTCTAGATTTTCTATTTTGGTGTGCAGGATCTCAGGGTCATCTCTACCCATTTACTGGCAATATTAATGGTGGAGTAAGTTCTATTCAAATTACTTCCTTAATTATAGAAAAATTTATCGCAAAATTACATCGTCAATTCATGCTCCCAATTACTTCTGGTCCAGATGCTATATGTACTCCATATCCACTTCCAATCATTAAAAAGAGTCAATATCGATTACAAACAACATTTCCAAAAGTGGGTATGGGTAAATTTGGCTGTAATCCCATTGGCAAAACAACAATTCTTCATGAACAATTTAAGAAAACACCATATAGAGGGGAAGATTTTGGTTATTTAATTTGGAGAAAAAGGAATTGCTGTATGCTATGATAAGAAAAATATTAATAATAACATCTCTAACAATATCGCCAAGCATTTTTGCTAATGCAATTATTTATCAAAAATCTGAGCAAGAAACAATAAGAGCAGATTTTAAGAATATCAGTCTCAATAATCATCAAAATTTAATTGATAATTCTGATATTAATTTAGATAGGAAGGATATTAAAGAAAGTAAAGAAATTCTAAAAAAAGCAGAAATTTATAAAATAGATAGCAAAAGAATAGATCATATAAAAGAAGAATTTTCTGATATTAATTTATCCCAAGATTTAATTAAAAAAGCGGAAATGATGAATAAAAATCTTTTCCCCAAATTAACTAAAAAATATCAATCGAAAGACAAAAATCACAATGGTTTAGTAATATTTCTATCCTCCTCGCTAAGTCCAAATTTATGGACACAATATCAAAATGACATCATAAAATATAATGTTAGAGCTGTAATGAAAGGATTTATTGATGGCTCTATGAAAAAAACAATTAATTTTATCAATAAAATAGAAAACAGAAAAGCAGGAATAGAAATTGATCCAAAATTATTTAAAAAATTCAATATTACTAAAGTTCCAACGATTATTCTATATGATCAAGAGCAATGTCAAAATGATGAATGTACACCAAATTTTGATAAAATAACAGGAACAGTAGGAATCGGATATTTTCTAGAAAAAGTAGAGCAGGAGGGTGATTTATCCGAAAAGGCTAAAATATTAAGTAAATCACATTATAGATGAAAATATTATTAAGATTTCATATTATTTTTTTGAACAAAAAGTATTTTTGTCAGCATTTTTGCTTGTTCTTTGGTAAATCCTACTTCCAAAAATTTTTCATAGGCTTCAAGAGTATCAATCATAATTTATTAAAAAAAATAACAAATAAGATTAATTATATTTCTTTTTGTAATAAAAAAACAAGTATAATCCTAATCATCTCAATCTCTCTATTAACAAATACATCTCGTGCCAGATATGATTTTGGCTTTTCAGATGAGGTAAATGCTAATAATATGGTTAATAGCCATATTAATGAAAAAAATGCCAATAATAATGCTTATTATGATGAGTATCAGAAAAACCCTCCATCATATGATATTAATAATCTAGAATCAGATTCAAGAGATGCAGAATATAATGATCAAAATAGTAAATTATTAAAAAAATCTTATGAGGTAAATAATTTAAAATTCAGAGGCGATGAAACTTTTTATCAACAAGTCGAGATATTATGCTTAATGATAATAATGGGGTTAATCTTAATTATTCTAGTTGCAAGGATTTAGAATTTAATTGTTTTGATTATAAGAAGAAGATTAATAAATCATGTATTTCTGATTTAATTAATAAGGATTATGGTAATCATTTTTTTACTTGTAAGGAGCAAAAAAATATCTCTTCGAATTACTGTTTAGAGAAGAATCAATTTAGTTGCAAAAAATCTACATATAGCTTCCCAAAGGTAATTTATCAAAATTTTCAGGGGTTTAGTTATCAATTTCCATATTTATATTTAGGATTTAATAAAAATAATAGCTTAACCAGAAATTGTTCTGGTTATAATTGGGAATTGAAATTTAAAATTGATGATATCTCTTCTATAGAAACATTCTCTTTAACAGAAATATTAATAGATGAGATTGCAGAGATTTATGTTAATGATACATTAATATATAAATTTCCTAATTATAAATGTAGTAGTTGGAGGGGGTCTAATTGTGGTTGTGAAAATACTTTTAGATTCAAATTAAATCCAAATAAAAATCTAAAGCCATATCTTAAAGTTGGCAATAATACTCTTAGAGTTAAATATGTAGTAGGATATGTGGCATCCTTTTGGTCAAAATTTACTCTGAAATATAAAAAATGCCAAGAATTTAACAAGGTTACATCTAATAATTGTGAGTCATTAGAATCTAATCCAAATTGCAATAAACAAGGTGAAAAATTTTGTTCTAAAACAGATAATAATTATTATATTTTAGGAAAAAAAGTTAATGAATGTTTAGAATATAAAACATCTTATAATTGTGTTGATGAAGAATTTAATCATAATAAATGTGATTTATTTAGATCAGATACAAAATGCGCCATTCATTCAGAGATTTGTAATAATTATAATCAAGAATTTAATAAATGTATCAATCAAACAAGTAAATTTGAATGTGATTATAAAAAAGAATTAGATAATTATGATAATATTGATTATGAATTTACCTATGATGTTAATTTACTAAATTATGATGAATCTCATTGTCAAAATTATAAGGATGATCCAAATTCTTGTATATTAAATAACAAAAAATGTCTACTTTTTGATCAAAATAATATTTGCCACAAATATCAAAATAATTATGAATGTCAGAATAATCCCAATTCAAAATGTAATATATTATCTAAGGAGTGTAATTTTCTAAGATCAAAATGCACTGAGTTTGATAATCAAGATTCCTGCCTTATAGAGCATAAGCATTATTTTTGTCCTAATAAAGTCAATAATATTAGCAACAATAATGGCGATATTTTGATGTGTGATATGTCTGATTATATCACTGATAATGAAGATATTGAAGCAAAAAATGATTTTGGCAAATCTGTATCTCATATGAAGATGTTAGAAGATGCAGGAGATGATTTTATAAATGCTCCCTTATCCATTTTTACTGGTAAGGCTAATTCATGTGATCAAGATAAATTAAGTTATAATAATTGCTGTCAAGGCAGGAGGTTGGGGTGATAATATAGGTCTCGGAGGATGTTCTTATAATGAAGAGAAATTAAAATTACAAAGTAAAAATAAGCAATGTATTTATGTTGGATCACATTGTAATAAAAAAGTTCTTGGTAAATGTATTAGAAGTCAGCATAGCTATTGCTGTTTTAATAGTAAAATTGCCAAATTAATTCAAGAGCAAGGCAAGCCACAATTAGGTAAATCCTTTGGTAATTCAAATTCTCCAAATTGTTTAGGATTAACGGAATCAGATATATCGAATATTGATTTTTCTAAGATGAATTTTTCGGAAATTGTCGATGATGTTATTGCCAGAACTAATCCTCATAATGAACAAAATTTTAATCAATTAACAAAAAATAAAATAAAAGAATTTTTTGACAAACGTAAAAATCAGCAATGATAAGAATAATATTTATTTTAATCCTAGTAACAATAAATATCTCATATGCAAGTGATAGATCTGTATCTCAAAACCATAAAAAGAAATATTGCCCCAAAAGTGACAATTGGCATTTTCATTGTGATCCAGATGAAGAAAAAAAAAAAAAAGAAGAAGCAAAAATAAAAGAAAAAATAAAGCAAGAAAATGCCAATAATAATAAAGAAATTACACCAATGGATATAGTTAAACAAAGAAGAGTCAATTATGAAAATGCTCATGCAGATTTTTTACTTAATCCCAATGATGAGGCAAAAGGATTAAAATATCTCAGAGCAAGGCAGAAAATGCTAAAAGATGTATCTCTTGCTGTTGCTAAAGAACAAGAAATTAAATGGAAATATGGCGATCTTAATTATGAGAATATTAGGCCAACTAGTTCATTTTCTAATAAAATATATAAAAGACAAAGATTCCTTGATATTGAAGATCACACAAAGAATCTAAAACATGAATATGGGTTAATATATTTCTATGCTTCATGGTGTAATATTTGCAAGAGATTTTCTCCAATATTAAAGAATTTTACAGATAATTATCAAATTCCAATTTCTGCTATTTCAACTGATGGCGGAGCAGATGAATATTTTTCTAATTATAAAATAGATAATGGACAAGCAGATAAATTTGGTATAACTCACACCCCAACAATACTTCTTTATAATAGCAAAACTAATTCCTCGCAAATCATCGGTAGTGGCTTTGTGCCAATAGATGAGCTTAAAGAAAGGATGTATTTATTAACCAAGGAAAATGCAAAAAATGCCTATTAGATTATTAATCACAATCACAATATTAATTCCAAATATAGCAATGGCATCTATTGGATTACAAATGGATGAATATCTTAATAATATGGGATTAGGAGGTAATTATACTTCACCAAAGAAATGGCAAGATAATTCTCGAAATAATTATTCATTAGGGTCTTTTAGCTATAGAGCTCCAACTAAAATTCTACAACCTGCTCATATTAGATTACCAGAAATTAATGCAGGATGTGGAGGAATAGATATGCATCTTGGCGGTCTATCATTTGTTGGAAAGGATGAATTTGTTGCTTTTGGTAAGGCTGTTGTTGCAGATGCTCAGGGCTATGCTCTAAAAGCAGGGCTTGGCCTATTATGTCCTTCTTGTGAAAAATGGATGGCAGAATTGCAAGATCAAGCAACAAAGATTAATAATTTTTCAATGAATTCATGCAATACAGCTAAATCTTTAATTAATAATGTCGGACAAAAATTCAAAAGTCAGTCAGAATGGAATTGTGCTTTAAAAACATCAATGGCTAGTGGCAGTTCTAGGGATCCAATATCTGCAAGAAAGGGTTGTAGCAATAATAATGGTGCTAAAAATATAAATCCCACAATCGAGGAAAAAAAATGAAGGAGCGCCTCCATTAAATTTAGTATGGCGAGTATTAACTGATAATCAAACCCCAACATCAATTGATATAACTAAATATTATGAGATATTAATGTCGATGACTGGAACAGTAATTTACAAAAAAGATGGCAGTTCAATTACAAAAAGAGCAATAGCAATTAAAGGTGATACGGTAAATATTTTAATGAATGGAGGTGATCTTAATATTTTTAAATGTGATGATATTGCTGATTGTATAAATATATCCAACACAACTCACAATATTGCTTCAAAAGATGCTTTTTTACCTAAAGTTAGAAAATATATTACTGATATTCGAAATAAATTAATCAAGCAATCTAAAGGTGAAAAGGTCGAATATACAAAGGAGGAAAAAAACTTTGTTACTAATGCACCCTATGGTATTCCAATAGTTAGAATTATATCAATTGCCCATATAGAAAAGAAATCATCTGATTTTTCTATTGATAATATAGATCAGTGGATCGCTCTTTCTATGACTTATGATTTTCTAGAAAATATGTTAGATCAAATTCAAAATAAATCTTTATTTTCTTCAAATCTAGATATGGATTCACGGAAATTAGTAATAAATAACATTAATATCCTTAGAAATAACATCATCGCTAAATCAAAAAAACTTGATAAGAAATTTGAATCAGTAATTGCAAAAATTGATTTTTACGACCAAAAGGAAATTAAAACTAATAATAAATTAAGAACTTCAATTAACTAAAAAATACACAAACAAATAAATAAACAAATCAAATTATGGATATTATTTATACACATGGAGGAGGAGCTGTAATAGAGTGGGTTTTTAATGCAATAGCTTCAATTATAGGTCAAGATTCTTACAAAACTATTGTAACAATGGGGGTTTTAATTGGCTTATTTTGGATATTACTAAGAAATACTGTTAAAATAAGTTGGGGTGACTCTGCTAAAACTATGATGATAGCTATTTCTGCCTATTATTTTATGTTTATTCCTAAAATGAATGTGGCAATTCATGATGTAACTGATTATGGACAAGTAAGGCAAGTAGATAATGTGCCATGGGTCTTGGGCAGATTAGCTTCTATGACCAGTGCTATTGGTTATCATCTTGGGCAATCATTTGATCAATTTTTTTCATTACCAGAATCCCAGCAATATCAAAAATATGGATTTCTATTTGGCGCTGATCTTATTGGCCAATCAAATAAAGCAGTTATTAGAGATCCAATGCTTCGAGAAAATACTAAAGAATTCATTAATGAATGTGTTATTAATGCTATGCAAATGGGTCAATATTCTGTCGCTGATATAAGACATAGTTCTAATCTTTTTTCATTATTAAAATCCACCATGAAAAATACTCTTGATGTTATGGATTGGCAAGTTCCAAGATCACCAAATGGCTATGAATATCAAAAGTTAAATTGTGGTGATGCGTTCCAAAAAATTGAGGCAGGATTAATAGCAGATCAGCCAAATATTATAAATTGGATTTCAAATAACATAAAAGCTAGTAAATTCATCACAGGATCATTATCTACAAATCAAGATATCGATATTGATCCTACAGTAAATTCTCAAATTAGTCAGCAAGCAAATTTCTTTATGAATATTAGTGATTCTTCAAGAGATTTATTGTTCCATAATGTTCTTAGAAATGCTATCAAAGATGCGACAGCGACTGATGTCCAAAATTATTCAAAAGCAGTATCATCGCTTCAATCAAATAATATGATGCATATAGCAGGAGAAATGGCAAAACAAACTGTTGTTTTATGGAGAATCTTCTTTGAAATATTACTCTATGCAGGCTATATATTACTAATTCCGTTAATGTTTATTATAGGAGCAGAGCAAAGATTAATCAATTATTGTAAAAAACTCCTAGAATTACAATTATGGATGCCATTATATGCTATTTTAAATGGATTAATGGTTTATTCTCAAAAATTAAGATTAAAGAATTTTGCAAATGAAGGATATTCAATTGCTAATATAGAGGCAATAAATGATGGATTATCTCAATTATCATTATTATCAGGATTTGCTGTTATAATGATACCATTTCTCGCTAAAATGCTAATGAATGGCTTTGATTCTCTAACTCATATGGCAGGAATGATGATGTCTCCTGTAATGCAAACAGCACATTCAACTGCTTTGCTGAAGTAACATCAGGAAATTATAATCTTGGCAATACCTCAATTGGTAATCATTCTTGGAGTAATGTTAATGCCAATAAATCTGACATAGCCAATATTAGCACAGGAGCAGACGGAATAAGAACTTTTACCAATCAAGATGGCACCCAAACCTATGATGGCACTCTCCTTGAAAATAGATTTGCCGATTTTAATCTATCCTATGGCAAAAATATCTCTTCATCCCTATCAAATCAACAAGAATCCTATCTTACCAAAGGCGAAGATCTTAGAAATTCCTCAACAGAATCCATGAACACCTCTTGGTCAAAATTATCTGAGGCTTCACAACATTATCAAAATGCAGTCCAAAATGGCGAAAGCTGGACAAAGGATGTAAGTCAAGAAATGCAGGATATATATAGGCAAACTAATTCTGTTAATGCATCTTTATCAGCTAATACATCAGCAGGATTTAAGGTATTTGGTAATGGCGTTAATTTAGAGGGTAGGGCAGGAATGGAAATTCAAGCACAAGCAGAAGATTCTTTACAGCAAATAGACAAATTATCTCAATCAGGATCATTTACCACTTCCAATGAACAATTAAATTCTCTTAATGAATCTAGCTCTAACCATTATAATGAATCATTAGAGCAACAAAAAACCTCGAGCCAATATCTTGATAATGCCAGTAGAATTGCCAATTTAAAACAGCAAATAACCTCATCAGATATCGCTCATCAGCAATCTCTTAATAAT
This sequence comes from Rickettsiales bacterium, assembly GCA_038142525.1. GTDB lineage: Bacteria > Pseudomonadota > Alphaproteobacteria > Rickettsiales > UBA1997 > CAJQHK01. Next base: position 16,909 of record JAYQKE010000028.1, on the reverse strand, counting down.
GAATTTGTTGATTATTTAAGAGATGATAGAGGCTTATTTAATAGCCAAATCAAAGAAATAACCGCCAATTCTCACGGAGAGCAAGAGCAGGAATTTATCAAAGATTTTATAGAATATAAAACAGATAAATTACTGGATCCATTAAATATAGATACCTTAGAAAATAACATGAAGCAAGATTTTGCTAATGATACTCAAAAATTTGATCAAAATAATAAAATAGAAGATAAATTTACTCAAAATGAAAAATTAATTGCTCAAGATGGCAATAATATTAAAAGAGGGGTTGATGCAAATATAATGATGGAGGTGGAAGATGGATTTAAGGATATCTCTGATAATCCAAATATAGATAATATGAAAAAACCAGAGATTAATAAAAAATAATTTAGGATGAAAAAATTAAAAGTTTATATCTATTTATCGTTGACGATATTGATGAAATGTCCACAAATCATCCATATTTTTTTGATTACGATCATAAGATTCTTTATTCATCTTTACCCTCTCTTCTTCACTCATCTCTCTTCTATGTATTCCATAGATTTTGAGATATTTAAACCAAATTGGTTTTTTGAGGTTAAAGGCGGTAAATATTGCAGGAATAGTGTTAAGACAAATGACTGCAGATAATAACAATGGAAGTATTAATGAAAAAATACCTCCAATAATGATAAAACTAGATATGGCTATAATAATTGGCAAGAATAAGAAAAAAGATAGGGCTTTTAACCTTTTCTTATTTCTGTTTTTTCTGCTATTGATCTTTGAATTTTGGTGAAGATTTTCATTACTCATATCTAATTAATTAACTTAAATTGTTAAGAATTTGATTAATTAAATTCTACAAGCAATTATACCACAAAATCAAGCAAAAAACAAGCTAAAGGCTTTATTTTATTAACTTTAAATTAAATTTATTATGTTTTTACAATTTAACAAAATATTTTCCAATATTCCAAAATCAAGAATAGCAATTTATGCTATGATATCAGTTCTTTTTACTGCTTCTTTTATTTTTCCTTATAGCACTAATAGCAATGCTTATGATCCAATATTTTTTGTATATTTTCTATTATTTTCTAGCTTCTTTTTATTTTTATATTTGGATTTTAAAGATGAAAAAGAAAAGGAATTTACGGCCTATAAGGATTTAGCATTTGCTATGATTATTTTATCTATATTTGTCGCAACAACATTCAAATTATTGATAATTCCTTCTATCATTAAGCTAGGAGCGATATTTACTCCTTTATTTTTGTTTTTGTTGATTATTCACAGAATCAGAAAAAGCTAATTATAGATAGTATTACAATCAAAAAGGGGGAATTATCCCCCTTTAATTAAATAAAATAATTATGAATAAAGATTTTGACAATTGGAATGAATTAAAAAAGAAATTAGAAGATAATGAAAAGACAGTTTTTTTCAAGGAGAGAGAAATTTGGTGGGTTAATCTTGGTCTAAATGTAGGTAATGAACAATGTGGCAAGGGAAACCGATCTGTAAGACCTGTATTAATTTTAAAGAAATTCAATAATCATTTCTTTTTTGGAATACCACTCTCATCAAAACAAAAAGAGAATCTATATTATTTTAATTTTGAATTTAAAGGCAAGGAGCAATCAGCTATAATGTGTCAGGCTAAACCATTTTCAGCAAAAAGGTTATGTGATCTATATGGCTATGTTGGAATTGAAGTTTTTAATGCAATTAGGAAAAAAACAGGAAAGTTACTCAACCTCTCCTAAGAGAGGTAATAATTCTACCCTATCAAAAAAATAACTAGTGCCAATTTGTAAATAAATAATAACAAATAAAAATAAAAAAATCAACAAAATAGTAATGTCATATAAATTTATTAGAGGTTCACAGATAAGTTTTCATTTTATGAAGATGTTTGCCCAATCATTTAAAAGAATGATGTGGATGTCTTTGGTTTTTATGATTTTAGGAATGATTATTTATCTTAAGAGCAGTGCTGATTCATATCCATTTAGATTGGATCTGATGGGGTTTTATTTAAAATCATTATTAGATTCTGTATTTTCTTTAGTAAGAGATGTTAGTTTTACTGAATATGATGGAAATATTGTAAAGACCAGTAATGATAATTTTATTATTTGGTATGAAAGAGTAATTTTACCTAAATTAATCTTTTTTACAAAATCTGCCCTAATATCAGGAATTAAATATTTTATCATTAGTTTTTTACTGATATTGATAATCTTTTATGTAAAAGGTTCTTTAAAGGCAAGGGATAAGATGATTCGAGGTAAGAATATTGTATCTGATAAAATACTAAAAAGACAATTATTATTTTTTAACCTTAAAAAACGTAATTTTTCTTCTTATAAAATAGGGGGTTTTGCTTTTCCAGATAATACTCATTTCCAGCATAGTATAATGACAGGAGGTTCTGGTACTGGTAAGACTCAGATGACAAGTGATCTAATAGAGCAAATTAGAAAAAAGAAACAAAGAGCGGTAATTTATGATAATTCAGGTAGCTTTATTAGAAAATTCTATAATCCACAAAAAGATATAATATTAAATCCCTTTGATAAAAGATCGAATTATTGGGATATATTTACTGAAGTTAGTAATAAGAATGATGTTACCAATATTGTTAATGCTTTAATAGAGGATAGTAAAACTGATCCTTTTTGGAATAAATCTGCTAAAATAATTACTATTGAAGTAATCAATAAATTAAAAAGAATAAAAGATAATCCTACAAATAAGGATTTAACTGATATTTTGTTAAAATATGATTTAGAAAAATTCTGTAAATTTCTAAAGGATACTGATGCAGTATCTATTGCTGATGAATCTTCTGAAAAGACAATTGCATCTATTAGATCTGTTATTGCTTCTTATATAAGCTCATTATCAATTATAACTGATGCTCAAAATAACAAAATAAATCAAGATTTTTCTATAAAGAATTGGATTGCTAGCGATAAAGAAGATTCTATTTTATTTATTAGCTCCAAAGCTGATTCTCATGATAATATAAAATCTTTAATATCGGCATGGCTAGATATTGCTATATTGCAATTAATGAATCTTGATCCAGAAATAAAAAGAACATTATGGTTTATTTTAGATGAATTACCTTCATTGCAAAGATTACCAAATTTACAAAAAGGTCTTGCAGAATCAAGAAAATATGGAGGAGCTTTTTTAGTTACTTGTCAATTATATTCACAATTAAAAGAAATTTATGGTCATAATAATGCTCAGTCAATTTCTGGTCTTTGTAGAAATAGAGTTACATTTTCTACTCCAGATGAGACAACTGCCAATTGGTGCGCAAACAATTTAGGCAAGAAAGAAAATATATCCACAAAAGAGAGTTTATCATTTGGAGCAAATGAATATCGTGACGGAGTCAATATATCGCAGAATAAGGAGTTAGAAAGTTTGGTAATACCAAGTCAAATAATGAATCTAGATAATCTAGAATTCTATATTAGTTTAAGTAGTGGATTTGCCATATCAAAAAGTAAAATCAATTATAAAAATAGAGATGATATAGCGGATAGATTTCTTGAGGATGAAGAATTGTCAAAATTTGATAGTAATATTGCAAATGATCAATTAGAAGAAAAGCCCATCATTAAAGAAAATTATAGTCAAAAACTTGATGATGAAAGGGATAGAAAGTCAAAAATAATATTAGATCTTATCAGATCAGAATCAAAAGCAAATAACATCTACACCAATAAAATATTTGCAGAGAAATTTGAAAATAAAAAAGGCTTAGGAAATGCCGATTCTATATCCAAAAGAATATCAATACTCGCCACTAAAGGTTATATCAAATTCAATCAAAATTACCAAGATTTTAACTTGCAAAAAGATACAAAAAATAAATTTGGCATCCTTTGTGTAAAAGATATGCATTATAATGATAATGATGTGATTCCAACTCATTATAAATCACCTGATGTTGGAACTATCCTTGAAATAGGAGATAAAAATCAAATAGATTGGCAAGATGAAGACAATTTATTTATAGAAGAGCAGGGTAATAATCAAGATATCGTAACAATTCCAACTGAAGCAGAAGATCTAACATTTACAGAGATATCTGAGGATAATGAAACTAATTTAAGTAATGTAGATAAATTAAGTAATGTAAATAAAGAAAATGAGTTTGAAGAAGATATAGCAGAAAATTTCACAGATAATGTGGAAGAGGAGTCAGATGATTATTCTGATGATAATTTAATAGATCCAAAATGAAAAATAAATTAGTGCCCATATCTTTTAAAGCTACAGAAGAAGAAAAAGCTCAAATTACTAAAAAGGCTTTTGAGTCAAACATGTCTATTAGTGAATATATTAAATGTAGATTGTTAGAAGATGGTGATAAAGATGAGGTTAAACTAACTGAATATGAGAAATTGCAATTGACTTGTTCCTTAAAATCTTTTTATTTTCTGCAAGAAATTATTAACCCAAAAATGAATTTAAACAATAAAGATAAAATCAAAAAAATTTCCTTAAAAGCAGATAAATATTTGGTAGAGCAAGGCTTTAAAACCCAAGAAGAGTTTGATAAATTATATTATCCAAGTAGTAATAATTAGATAATAATAATCAATATTTGTTAAATTGAAAATGGACTATTTGGAAGGGATGTGTAAAAACCTAGTTATATATATAATTTAAATTAAGAATATTATGAATAAAGACTATGACGATTGGAATGAATTAAAAAAGAAATATGAATCTCACAATAATCAGATTTTTGAAGAAAATGAAATATGGTGGGCAAGTATAGGAGTTAATATAGGTTTTGAATCTTGTGGCAAAAATTCTAATTTTAATAGACCAGTTTTAATATTAAAAAAATTTAACAAATTTATATTTCTTGGTATTCCACTAAGCTCAAAAATAAAACAAGGAAAATATTATTATAATTTTGAGTTTAAAGGTAAAAATTCAAATGCATTATTGAGTCAGGTAAGATTATTCGATTCAAAAAGAATTACTCATTTAATAGGAAAATTAAGCGACAAACAGGTAAAGCTAATAAAAGAAAAATTATGTGAGATAATTATGAAATAATTGTCAGCCCTCCGAAGAAGGCTGAATATCCCTAACGGGAATTTATAATCTAATTCTAACCAATATTGATTAAAAAAGCAACTTATTATTCAACCTTCTCGCTTTGGGAATATTTCTAGAAAATATTACGAAAAGGTTGCTTGTGCCAAAGGCAATTTGTACCCCAATAATAACGAATATAATCTAAAAAATCAAGTAAAATGCTCTCCACTTCTAACATATCAGATGTAAATTATTATTTAAATACCAAATATTTTTCTTTGGCAAAGGAGCAATTGCTTGATGATAAGCAATTTGCAGGCTCATTGATTCATGATTTATTAATTGATAAAAAATTCAATAAGGAAGATTTCACTAATCTTTGTAATGGAAAGATTACAACAGTAAATGGAGAATATATAGAATTAGGTAGAAAAAACAAGGATGGAGAAATAGAGCATGATATGGGCAGAGATTTAACATTTTCTGCTCCAAAGTCAGTTAGTCTTCAGCATAATATGGAGGGGGAGATAAAAGAATTAAAAATGCTCTTTTTACTGCCACTAAAGAGACATTAGATTATATTGAGAGAAATTATACATTTACTAGAATAAAGGATGAATCTGGCAAGATAAAATTGATTAAAACAGGTAATTTTTCTGCATCTCTTCTTTATGAGAATTTAAATCGTAATTTAGAATTTGACGATCATATCCATTGCACAATATTCAATGCTACAAAAAGACCTGATGGTAATATTAGATCATTAGAATTTAAGAAGATTATAGAAAATAAGATGCATTTTGGCATGATTTTTCGTATGAATCTTGCTAATCAAATTCAAAAATTAGGCTATGAGATAGAAATTACTGATAAAAAATATAATTTCTTCGAAATCAAAGGCTCTAATAAAAATCTTTGTCATGAATTTTCAAGCAGAACTGAAGAAATTAATCAAAAAGCCCTTGAATTAAATCAAAATCCAAATGCCAAGACAAAAGAATTAGCCAATCTTTTAACCAGAAATGATAAGGAATTATCGGTGGAAAATATTAAACAAGTAATAAAGAATAGGTTAGATAAATTATATTCAAAATATAATTTATCTAAAGAAGATATTATAGATCATATTAAATCACTTATCTTTAAATCTAAAAATCCAAAAGACTCCTCTAATTCTAGCAATGCCGATATTAAGACAGAAAATGTTAAAACATCTATTGCTAAAGTTATAGAGCATTTAGGTGCAAGAAAATCATATTTTTCTAAAGAAGAAATTATAAATCATTCCTCTATTATTTCCTTTTCTAATAGAAAAATATTTAGTATTTCTGATATTGAAAAAACAATCGATAAATTAATAAATAAGAAATTTTTAATTAAAACAGATATTAGTAATGCTAATCATCAAATTTGCTATGGCACAAGGCAGTCACTAGAGCAAGAAAAGGCAATTATTTCTATTTGCTATGAAGGTAAAAATAAATTTAATTCAATTTCAGGGGTTAAAGATATTGAGCATTATTTTAAGCTCCAAGAGGAAGAAAAAAATATAAAATTAACCAAAGGACAACTTGAAGCTGTTAGATTAATTCTTAATTGTAAGGATCAATTTAGCATCATACAAGGCTATGCAGGAGTAGGTAAAACATTCGCTATTGGTAAGGCACAAGAATATCTAGATCATATTAACCAAGTAGCAAAAGAATCCAATCCAGATCATATTAATTACCAAATAATAGGTTTAGCATCTAGTGGCTCTGTTTGCTAAAGAATTAGAATCAGTATTAGGTAAAGCTGATACATTACAATATCTTCTAAGAAAATATAATGGCTATGCTAATGGCAGAGGAACGATTGATGGAATAGAAAAAGAAAAATCTAAATTTACAAATAAAATAATGCTAATTGATGAATCATCAATGATTAGCTGTGATCAAATGCATGGACTCTTAAATATTGCCAAAAAACTTGATCTTAAATTAGTATTTCTAGGTGATAAAAGCCAAATATTATCCGTTGATGCAGGATTGCCATTTCATAGTTTACAAAAGGAAGATCTGAAAATAGCTAAAATGACAGATATTGTAAGGCAAAATAATCCAATATCAAAAGCCATTGCTTATAGCTCATATGCTAAAGATTTCCAATCGGTCTTTGAAAAAGTAGGATCAAATCTTCTTGATTGCAGTAATCATCCAAAATTACTTGATTTAGATTATGATGAGAAAAATGATAGATATTTTGTAACAAATGATCATACAGCAAAATCAGTTTGCAATATTATATCATGATCTAGACAAGAAAGAACAAGAAAATACTTTATTAATTACCCCATCTAATTCAACAAGACATTTGATTAATCAATATGTTAGACAAGGTTTGGATAACAACAAATCTAATTCTATTAATCAAACTATCCTCACCAATGAAAATTTAACAATTGCACAAAAATCAAATTATTATTTTTATGAACAAGATCATATTCTCTTATTTAACAAAGCCAATAAAAGATTAAATATCAATAAGAATGAATATTTTAAAATAGTTAAGGTAAATGATAGTAATCGAACTTTGCTACTAGAATCGCTTAATAATAACAGCAAATTAGTCATATTTAATCCAAATAAGGCTAATTCTTTATTAGATAATATTGAAATCTATAAAAAAGAAACAAGGCAATATTCCCTAAAAAAAATCATCTTTACCAGAAAAATAGAAGAAGCTAATCAATATAAGAATAAAGAAACAACAAAAGAACAAATACCAAAAATAATCAATTCTACAATAGCAACTATCACTAATGTTGATTATCAAAATAAAAAGATAGATATCAAATTAGATGATAATAACCAAATCATTAATATTGATCTAAATAATAATGATCATAATCACATTCTCAAACATTCTGATTATGGTTACTGCCTTACTAACTACAAATCACAAGGTAAAACCCAAAATAATGTTATTATTGTCCTTGAGAGCTATTTTAAACATCTAGCCGACGCTAGAAACACTCTTGTTGCTGTCACTAGAGCAAAAGATAATATCCACATCATAACAGATAATAAGGAAGGATTAATAAAACAAATTGTAGATAATTATGATAATCAAAAATCAGACGAAACTTCAATAATTAATGCCAGATATGACAACAATTCTCTACTACAAGAGAAAATAACCCTACAGGAAAATCTTTTTAAAGAATTAAATCTAAGCAATGAATCTTATAATAAATATCAATTATCACTTAAAAATAATCAAATTTTTAACAAATATCACAATCAAGAATTTGATAAACAAAGAACTAAAGAACTAAGCACAGAAAATATTGATCCTAAATTAACAAAATCAGATAATTTTACAGGAAGATCAATAGATAAGATAATAGAACCTCATAAGAAAATATTCATTGAAAGTGAAGAACAAAAGCAAGCAAAAATAAAAGAATTAACCAAACAAAAGAAATTAAGACAAAAAGCATCATTGACTGATGTAGAAGATAAATATAATCATAAATCAGAAAATAAACCAAGCTCTAAATTATCCTATTATGAAAAAAGACAACAAATCCTAGACAATTTATCCGATCATGAAATTAAAAATCATTTTACAAATTTCATTCATGATAACTTCAATAATAGTGATTTAACAAGATTAGATGAAGCAATTGACAAAGCTTTTAGCAATCAAGGTCATTATCAAAGATTTGGTAGAAATCTATCATCATCAATTATCTGGCATGGCAAAGCAGGATCAATTAAAGATTTTAGAACCGACCAAAGTGAAAAATGGGGAATTGGCAATATTAAAATAGAAGATCATCAGCTTAATCAAGTAAAAGACCAATTAAACCATAAATCCCAATATAAATCCAAAGAACAACATAAGGAGGAATATATAAAACAAAAAGAGGAGCAAAAATTAAAACAAATAATAGAATATAATAAAAAGGCTAAAGAGGCAGAAAAATTATTTAATTACCATAAAAATAATAAAATCAATCAAGATCCCAAATTAAGAGAAGTAGCTATTAGAAATCATCCCTATCTTAAAGAAAAAAACCTCAATAATAATGATAAAATAATCAAAAATAATGATATTGTAATTACCAAAGATAATAGATTATTAATATCAGCAAAAAATAGGGATAATCAAATAAGGACAATTCAATCAATAGATGCAAAACGCAATAAAAGATTCTTAAAAGGAGCAGAAAAGAAACGAAATTTCTTCCTCATCAAAGGCTCAAAAGAAAATGAAAAAACCATTTATATAGCCGAAGGCGTTGCAACTGCTATGTCAATTAATCATGCTACCAATTGCCCTACAATAGCCTGTTTTGATGCAGGAAATATTGAAAAAACCCTAAAAGAATTAACAATAAAATTCAAAGATAAGAATTTCATAATCGCATGACTGATAATGATAGGTTTAAATTAAACAAAGAAACTAACAAAATAGAAGAAAAATCACAAAATACAGGTAGGCAAAAGGCAATAGAGGTTGCAAAAAAACATAATGCCAAAGTAATATTACCACAATTTCATAATCCAGAAAATAAAGATCATATTAAATTATTATCAGATTTTAATGATTTACATAAGCATTATGGAATTGACCATGTTAAAGAGCAATTGCATAATAATGAAAATTATTTAGAGTTAAAGGGAGTTAGAGATCAAAGTAAACAAAGAATAATTTCTTAGTGAATTTAAATTTTACATTACATTTGATAATAATTAGGGGCGATCGAATGTAATAAAACATCAAAAGGGACTTAATAGACGAATATCATTCGAAAATCTTTTGAAAAGAATGCCGTTACTTTTAATGACATAGCAAAAGTAAATTGTATAATAACAGAAATAAACATCGAGTCTATTAATGAAGAACTTAAGGCTACAAAAAAACAAATCCGATTAAAATACTTTTTTCCAAAAAATCTTGATTTTATAGAGCATGGTCATGAGATTACTAAAAATAATAATTGTCCTTATTGTGAACAATCGTTAGATGGTGCAAGAGAATTAATAATTATGGAAAGTATATGATAATTTTTTTGATGAAACGCAAAAAAATGTTAAAAAAAATTATCCAATTATAAACAACAGTTTGAAATTTTAGAAAATTCATTAAAAACATTAATAAATACTAGTGGTAAATCCTTAAAACAATTTAACGATTTAAAAGGATACTTTCCTTCAACTAAAAATGCTATTTTAGATCCCATTATTTTTCCCGGATGATATGTCTAATGCAATAATTCATTGTAAGAATCAAATAGTTAACAAGATTAATGATATATCGATAACTAACATCGATATTACTAATGAATTCAATATTATAGGGGTATCAGGGGCACAACTCTGTGAAAATTTACGGTCTGATAATTTGTAAGTCTGGTAAATTTTTATAAACCTCAAGAAAGTTTTTTTTAGAAGTAAGAATATCTGTTACCATTTTTAATGGTTCATACCATATTTCTGGAAAGTCAGCTTCCAGTTTATTACTTACTTTAAATGCTAGTTTTTTCATCTGAGGAGTAAATCCTGCTTTAACATCATTATTGTTTCCTCTAGGATCTACTCGATACCATCCATAATTTTTAAGGTAAATAGCATTCAATCCATGTAAACAAAAGGAGTTTTCCTCCTCTAGGGCTAGTCTTTGATAACACAATCCTGTTGGAATATTATTAGCTCTTAACAAAGCAGTTAAGTAAATGACTTTTGGCATAACAATAACCTGTTTTATGTTGTAAAACTTCTGATGCCTTACAGGTTACAGGATTTAATTTATAGTCCCAACTATGCCTTATTTCATCTCTTACATATTCAAAGCAATTTTTTGCTATTTCATAATCACTATTTTGATTTTCTGCTAAAATCTTTGCCTGTTCTTTTATATTTCTGTTATCAGAATCAATAAATTCTGAAGATTTTAGATAAAGTTCCATTTATATAATTTTATTTTGTCATTCTAACCTGTACTCTAAATTTACATTTACAAAATATCAATTTTACGTCAGAATAGAATCAGTATTTTGTTTTATTGACATATTTGTTTTTATATCTTAAAGTTTATCCTGACATTTTAAGTCTGTAAATTAATAATTCATCAAATATTGATATGAAAAAGGATTTTGACAATTGGGGTATTCTTAAAAAGAAGTTAGATAAAAGAGAAAAGTTTCCTTCTTTTGAGGAAAAGCAAATATGGTGGATTAATATAGGTACAAATGTTGGTGATGAACTTTGTGGCAAAAGTCAGCTATTTAGTAGACCTGTTTTGATATTAAAAAAATTTAATAATCATTTCTTTTTTGCTATTCCACTATCATCCGTTCAAAAGGATAATCCATACTATTTTAATTTTGAGTTCAAGGGTAAAAACAATCAGCTATCATGTGTCAGGCTAAGCCAATTTCTAGTAAAAGACTATCAACGATGATAGGAAAAGTAAGCAACGAGTTATTTGATGCAATCAAGAAAAAACGGGAAGATTATATTCAACCTCTCATGAAGAGAGGTTGCTTGTCCCTAGCGGGAATTTGTGAACAAATTATACCATATTAAATACAAAAAGTCAATCCACATTATGACAGGAAAAAGAATAGGATATATCAGAGTTTCGTCTCTTGATCAAAATCATGAACGACAACTTGAAGGAATAAAATTAGATAAATGTTTTACGGATAAAGCATCTGGTAAAGATGTAAACCGTCCAGAGCTTGAAGCAATGCTAAATTATGTTCGAGATGGAGATATTATCATTGTTCATTCAATGGATAGGTTAGCTAGAAATTTGGATGATCTAAGAAAATTAGTTCAGCAATTAACATCTCAAAAAAATTAAGATTGAGTTTCTTAAAGAAAATCTAACTTTCACAGGAGAAGATGCTCCTATGTCAAAATTACTTCTTTCTGTTATGGGTGCATTTGCCGAATTTGAAAGATCACTAATTCGCGAAAGACAAAGAGAAGGTATAGCTTTAGCAAAAAAGAAAGGTCTTTATAAGGGTAGAAAACCTTCTTTATCAGAGGAACAGGTTGAAGAGCTGAAAACCAGAGTACAAAATGGTGAAAAGAAAACAATTATTGCTAAAGATTTTGGTATCAGCAGAGAAACCTTGTATCAATATCTCAGGAAAATACCAAAGAATAAGACAGTAAATAATAATGGCTGATTTGAGTGAAGATGAAATAATTAGGGATTGGTATTTAAAAGATGGAGACAAAGAGTTTATCTCAAAATTCAACATCAATTATCGCCTATATGTTTATCTACAGCTCTGCTCTTTACGGTTATTTGGCCAATTACTTGATAATCCAAACAGCCTTGATACTAAAATAATTGGATATGTTTGCAGGATATTAAACTTACCAATTACTGCTACTGTTAAAATACCAAGCAGAGAGGCAACAAAAGCAGATCAAAGAAAACGCTTATTTGAATATTTAGAATTTACAAGCTTTGAAGAATCATTAGATATTTTTGAGGATTGGCTTCAATCTATTGTAGATGAAGGTTACATTATAGCTGGTAAGATTGCCGTTGAGGCAGAATCATTTTTAATTAAGAACAAAATTCTTCTGCCAACAACATATAATCTCAACAGAATTATCGGTTCATTTTGTTCCAAGAAGCAGGAGGAATTATATAGCAATATTTACAAACTCCTTCCAAATAATCTTATTCAAGAAGTAGATAATATCCTCGCTCTACCAGAAAATAACAAGACAAGCTGGTTTCAGAGGTTCAAAGAATATCCAGGCTCATCAACTATAAAATTACTCAATATTTATTTGACAAGATATCAAAAGCTAATTGATTTACGGCTAGAAAAAATTGATATTTCTTCTATTCCAATTGAATTTCAGAAACATCTTTTTGGATTGGCAAAATATTACAATTCTTGGCAGATAAAGCGTTTCAAGACAGAAAAGAAATATAGCTTGATGCTTGCCTTCCTGCTGGAAATAAAGAAAGTCATTTTGGATTACATCATTCAAATGCATGACCAATATATTACTGGTATTTATCGATCATGTAACAATATCCATGAAAATAATCTCAAAAGATATAAACGCCAAAATGAAAGAGCTATCAGCAAAATTGAGTCTTTTGTTGATTATGCTCTTTCTCTTGAAGATTCCAATAAAATTGCCCTCAGTGAAATCTATGATAAAGCAACAAGCAAAACCGAGCTAATACAGGCAAGAGATGATATGAGAAAATATAAAATTGAAAGCAAATATGGTTATGCGTACCTACTCCAAAATAGATATGGTAGTATGAGAAGATATTTTGCTGAATTTATTAATTTACCATTTCGCAGTGAAACTGGTAGCGAGAACCTGATTAAAGCCGTTAATATTATTCGACAGTTGGATAAAGGTGAGATATCAAAAATACCAAAAGACATAGATATTAAATTTATTGATTATAATATTCTTCGATCAATTTATGATAAGAATGGTGATATTAAAAGAAACTTGTTTGAGGTTGGCATTGCAGGTGCAATTAAAGAATCATTTAGATCAGGCAATATTTTTATAGAAGACACCAATAAGCATGTATCTTTCTGGAATTTGGTTTATAAAGAATTTGATTGGCAAAAACACAGAGAAAAAGCTTATGAAAAACTAAATTTAGAAAAAGATAGTGAGAAAGCTACCTCAGATATTCGTGATGAATTTAATTCATCTACTGAGAAATCAGAAGATCAATTCAAGAAAGATGATTTTGCTACTATCAAAAATAAGAAACTGAAATTAAGGAAAAAAGAAAAGGTTGAAATAGAAGAAGATGTTAAGCCCATTCAATCTCTTATTGACTCATATTTACCAAAAATAAAGATTGAACAATTATTGGTTGAGGTAGATCAAATGACAGGATTTAGTAAGCATTTTACCCCTATTCATGGTCAGAAACGAAACAATGAAAATTCATATAAAACTCTGATTGCATCTATATTAGCACAAGCTACTAATATTGGATTTGCAACCATGCAGAATTGCAATTCTGATATTACTGCTGAAATGATGAGTAATATAACAGATTCTTGCATCAGGGAAGAAACTATCAAATTAGCCAATGCTGAAATTGTAAATCAACATAGTCAATTAACACTTAGTCAAGCTTATGGTGATGGCACATTATCTTCTTCTGATGGACAAAGATTTATAATATCAGCAAGCAGTTTACTTGCTTCATTATATCCAAAATATTGTGGTTATTACGATAAAATAGTTGGAGTTTATACTCATACATCAGATCAATATTCTGTTTATAGCACAAATGCTATTTCTTGCTCACCCAGAGAATCACTTTATGTAATAGATGGCTTTTTGGATAATAATACAATCCTACAAATCAAAGAACATACAACTGATACCGAAGGTTATACAGAGCATATTTTTGCTTTATGCCATTTGCTTGGTATTAAATTTATGCCAAGAATTAAAAATCTAAAATCACAACAATTATATAAAGCTAGCAAAAACCATGATTATGGTGAATTTAATCAACTAATGACAAAGTCAGTATCACTTGAGCTAATCAAAGAGCAATGGGATCAAATGGTTAGAATTGTAGCTTCCATGAAAGATAAATTATGTCCAGCTCATGAAATTATACGCAGATTATCAAAAGGATCGCCATCTGACAAAATTGCTAAGGCTTTTACCCATCTGGGTAGATTAATCAAAACCCAATATATTTTGCAATATATCACAGATGAAGAATTAAGAAATAAAGTTCATCGTCAATTAAACAAAGGTGAACATAGACACGCTCTAGCAAGGTGGATATTCTTTGCAAATCAGGGTAAATTTATGGTTGGTGATTATGAAGAAATTATGAATAAAGCTAGCTGTTTAAGTTTAGCCTCAAATGCAATTTTATATTGGAACACTATAAAAATGTCGGAAATAATCACCCAACTTCGCAATAATGGAGAAAAGATCAGTGATGAAGCAATATCTCACATTTCTTTATTATCGCATAAACATGTGATTCCTATGGGAACTTACTTCACAGACACATTGCTGTGAAATTTTACGGTCTGAAGAGAAAAAATTAACTCAGACCGTAAATTTCCACAGAGTTGTGCCTGATACCCCAAATAATTAATTAATAAAATAAACAATGAGAAAATTAACTTCTCAAAACTTATTAGAAATTAACTATTTTACAGAAAACTTAAGATATGAAAGAGATGTAATGATTTTCATTACCAACTATCCTATATCTTAACTGTAAGAAAGCAAACTTTATAAAATTCAACCACTATTGGGTATAAAATGAACTAATTTGGAGGCTATGTGTAATTATAGCTAAATTACCCCTCATTTTAGAAAAAAATCTAATCAAAATAAGTCAAAATTATACCCTATTTTTTATTATGAAAAATGGTAAAAAATGGTTTTTTTTGAAAAAAGTGAATTTTTGTAAACATTGTTTACAAAATTTGTAAACAATGTTTACATAGGCAATATATAGCTTTAGAGATTAATTTATTATTTTTTAAACAATGTTTACAAAAATTCATTTTATATATTTTATTTTGTAAACATTGTAATTTTCCTTATCCACCCTACCCTCCTGCCATTTCCACCATAGGTGCGACTGGTGTGTGGGTTATTTTCGGCTCAGCCGTCAATTATTTATATGTTATTTCATTAAGTCATTGATGGAATATTTTTGTTTTTTTGAGGGGTTTTTCTTTTGTCTTTTTTGTCTGTTTTTTTGTGCTATTTAGGAGGGGGATTCCCCCAATGAAATAAAACAAAAAAAATATTTTTTTCTTCTTGCTAAAGCAATTCATCGCAAATCAAAAAAAGATTTTTTTTATTTGATTTCATTTCCCCCTTTAAGTCATGAGAAGAGATTGTCAGATTTTTTGGTTTGATCTGATATTTAACTTTTAATTTTTAATTTATGAAAAAATATGAAAATGATTTTATTCCACTGGGGAAGGTGATCAATGATCAAATTGATAATATTGGCTTGAGAATGAAATTTAATGAAAAAAACAATTTAACAAAAAAGGTGATGAATGATAATGTGAAAAAAATTAATAATGATATTAACAAATTGGGTGTAATTGCTAATGATAATTTTCCTGAAAATTATCAAATTAAATCATATTTATCTGATAAGGTTGTAAAAGGTGATTGCTATACTCTTTTAGAGGGTTTAGAAGATAATTGCATTGATTTAATAGTGACTGACCCTCCCTATGTGTTAAATAGTGGCTCTAGTAGCTTTTCTGGGTGTAAATTATATGGTAGTAAAAAATTATCAGAAATTTGCAATGGCTATGATGTAGATAGATTTTTTGATCTATGTTCTAGGTTTTGAAGAAAGTTAATATTTTTGCTTTTTGTTCTAATTCCCAAATTCCTGATATTTTAAATTGGGCAAGAAATAAAGGTTTAATCTATAATGTTTTGATCTGGCATAAAACAAATGCCATTCCATTTTGTAAATATTCTTGGAAACCTGATATTGAATATATTATCCATATCAGAGAAAATGGAGCTTGTTTTAATGGCTACGATTCCAAAATATGTAGCAAGGTTTATAGTTCTGTTACTAACCCATCTAAAATTTGGTCATCCTACTGAAAAGCCATTACCCTTGTTAAGTAAATTAATATCTGTTGGCAGTAATGAAAATGATATAATTCTTGATCCTTTCCTGGTTCTGGCTCTACAATTGTTGCTTGCCAGAAACTAAATAGAAAAGCATTTGGATTTGAAGTCAAAAAAGAATATTGTGATATTGTAAAAAAAAGAGTAAATAATTTAAAAAAACAGATGGATTTCTTTATGGATTTTGATGT
>JAYQKE010000027.1:0-34504 GCA_038142525.1 Rickettsiales bacterium | reverse complement strand
GCTGTTGATAGATATGCAAAAGAATTCATCAACTTCGTTGTTGGCGACAGATCTACAAGAACTGGAAAAGAACTTTGGGAAGGAGTAAAAGACAGAGCTAAAGGCATTATAGCAACGGATTATTGGAAACCGTATGAGAAATTTGTTCCTAAGGATAAGCATATTCAATCCAAGGCACATACTTTATTATCTATTTTGGATTAACAATGCCTGAAAATTTATTATCAAATTCATTTAGATATTCTTGAAGGTTTTTAGTCATTTTATTTATTTTTTAGATAGAAATATTGCCACTAATAATAAAAGTAATTAACAAAATTACAATTATTATTCTTTCTCAAAATCATATTCTAACCCATTTATCCTTTCTCTTTGATCATATTCTGATAAAGTTCCATAGCTATTAAATGAGGTTTCAATTGAGGAATGACCAAGTGATTGCCTAACTGCATTTAAAAATGCTGGGCTTTGTGTTTCGGCAAATCTAATTGCAGTATGGCGGAAATTATGAGGATTAATATATTCAAATCCTGCATTTGTAAATGCTTTTTTAAAAATATTGCAAATTGATGAATTGGCTTTAATTCCTGTAAATTTGATATTTTCTTCAAATAGATTATTTTGATTAAAATTATTTGGAATTATTGGAAATAAAGGATCGGCATTTTTAAAATTAATTTCTTTTAAAAATTTATACCAATTTAAAAGATTTTGCGAAATATCTTTTGGTAATGGCATAAAATCGGCTTTTCTTTGTTTGGCAAATTTAACCTCCATATTTTTTGGGTTTACATCAATAAAATATTTATCATTAATATTTCTTAAATTTTTCATTTTTACTGTTCTTAATTCTGATGGTCTTAGAGATGCTAGGGCTTGAAGCGAAATAATTGCTTTATTTCTTTTTGCAATATTGGAATTTTCTGGCATTTGGCGGATAGTCTTAATAATCTCTTGATAGGTGTAAGATTCTTGATATTCCTTTGCTTTTGCCATTTTTCTTTGATTATTACTAATGTTCAAATAATCAATATGATTATAATCAATTTTTGATTTATAGCCCCTTTGCCTTTCTAACCATTTTAAAAATTCTTTTAGAATCCTTAAATTATCATTAATAAATGATAATGATAAATTTTCACGAAAAAGCCAATTGATATATTGATCAGCAATATTTTGATCAAAAATTTCAATATTTTTAAATTTAATAAATATCTCAAATTTTCTAATATGTTTTAGCTCGTCAATTATTGTTTTATGATCTCTTTTTAATGCTCTTTTTTTATGAATGCGATAATCATATTTTATTCTATCATTTTTAGCATTATAGAGTTTTTCATCTTCATTATTTTTCTTTTTCATCGATTAAATCAATTAAATTTAGCTGTTTTAAATTGATTTTTTCTTGAATCTGTAAGTCAGTCTTTAAGGGGGAGTTTTGCAATCACTTAATTGCAACTTTTCCACCATATTAAATTTTCTTTTAAGTTCTCCAAAATTATCTAATTTATATGATTTATTCATGGTTGATTTGCAGGTTCTACATATTGTTTTTACTGCTAAAAAATTATTTTTCATTTCAATTGTAATTTGATTTTGATAAAAATTTCTAGCATCTTTACAACTCATACAAAACATTTGATCAAATTTTGTTTGGCATTTATTAGATTTATTCATCTTGCCAAGAAAATTTTTTAAATCATAACCTCTTATTAAAAATGGTCTTTTATTATCAATTTTGACTAAACCCTTCTTGATCCAAGAAAAAATAGTGCGATCACTTAAATCAAATTCTTGATAAAGATCACAAATATCATTAATATCATAACAATACCAATATTTTATCTTGTTTAATGGGTAAATTCTTTTACCCATTATTATTTTGAATATTGATTAATTAGATTTTTTATATCCTCTACCTTCCAAGCGGTGGTTCTTTGTCCTAATTTTACTGGTTTTGGATATTTGCCATCTTTGACCCCTTGCCACCAAGTTGATTTGCCAATTGGAAAGATTTTTAAAATTACTGGCAATCTAACAAAGCCAGTTTCTGGAAGTGAAATGTTTTTTGTATCCATAGAATATATTATTAATGGTTAATATTAAACAACATAAGATTATGTTGATATTCTTAGGATGGATGATTTCTTATATTCTAAAAGGAGGGTTCGAAGCGATAAGTTATTGGTGAATCTTCCATTTTTATGGATGCTTTATATTCTTTATCTATTTTTTTGGTTATTTTTGCAATATAATCAGCATCAGCTATAAAATCATTATCTTGAAAGACTAGATTTATTATTGTTGCAATTTCTTGGTTTAGTGGTTTTTTATAATATTTTAGAAAATATAATTTAACCTTTCTAGCATAGAATATTAAGTCTCTATTATTAATATTAGATTTTCTTGATATAGGCGATTGTAAATAATAGTTTCTTTCAATTACTTCTTTATTATTTTTATAATGATTTAAAATTTTATTAAGCCCTTTTTCAAATTGCTCAATATGATAAAATAAATTATATGTAATATCGCCATGTAAAAAATGAATTTCATTTTTCTTTAGCATATTTGGATTATATGATGAATAAATTGCATCTTCATCATTAATCTTGTTTTTAAAATCATTTATTAATTTTAGATGATCATTAATAATTTTCTCTTTTTTGTCAAAAGAGGTCATGCCATAGTTAATAGATATCAAGCCACCTAAAAATAAAAATAGGCCACTTACTCTAAATGAATTAACCTTGTTTAATTTTTCCCATACAGGCTTCATTTGGATATTAGTGCCAATTTTAAATGCATTATGCAGTCTAAACAATACATTATAACATTTATCAATTTTTCTGCCTAATAAATTGAAATCATTATCAAATAATGATATTGAGAAGCTTGTTTTATATTCTCCGCATCTTTTAAAGACTTCATCCTCTACTTCTGACAAAAAGCTATCAATTGCATGATCTGGAATCCATTTTGGAAAACTATTTTCTGAATATGATATTATTTCTTCCATTTATTCAATTTCCATTCCTTTATTCTCTAAATAATCACTCCACCATCTCATCATTTTATGCCTTTGTTCAAGATATTTAGCATGATTATAGCTAGCTCTTACCTTGTCATCTTCACTATGGGCAAGCTGTAATTCTATATGATCACGATTAAACTCATTTTCATTAAGGATTGTTGATGTTAAACCTCTGAATCCATGTGTTGTTGTTCTGCTGTGATAACCTAAGCGATAAATTGCATAAAGTAGGGTATTATTACTTATTGTTTTATTGGAATTATTAACATTTGGAAAAAGATAAATTTGGTTATTATGTAATTTTCTAATTTGTTTTATGATGTCAATTGATTGTTTGGTAAGTGGTACAATATGCTTTCTTCTGGCTTTCATCCGCTCAATTGGAATATGCCATTCCTTCTTGTCAAAATCAATTTCTTCCCATCTTGCACCAATAATTTCTCCTGTTCTTAAAATTGTTAAAATAAGTAATTTTAAAGCTAATTTGGTCAATTCATCTCCGTGATAATTTTCTAATTTTTGTAAAAATTCTGGCAATTCCTTTTCATCTAATCTATTAAAATGTGTTTTCTTTCTGGTTTGTAATGCACCTTTTAAATCTGCTGTGATGTCTCTTTTAGCAATGCCATTTGCTATTGCATATCTAAATATTTGTCCTGTTGTTTGCATGGCTCTTTTGGCGATGTCAATTGCACCTCGATTTTCAATTTTCTTTAAAACTGCCAGTAGTTCTGGTGGCTCAATGTCATTTATTGGTCTTGTGCCTAAAAATGGAAAGATATCAGCTTCTAATCTTCTTAAAACATAATTAAAGTGCCTATCTGTCCAATTATCTTGTTGTTTTTGATGCCAATCTCTGGCAATAGATTCAAAAGAATTTTCAAGATTAATTAATTGTTGTAATTTTTCTAATTTCTTCTTCCCAGATGGGTCAATGTTATTTTTTAAGTCCTTTTTTGCTATTTCTCTCTTGATTCTAGCTTCTTTTAATGAAATTTGGGGGTATATCCCAATTGATAAGGTTTTTTCTTTATTTGCTATCCTATATTTTAACCTCCAATATTTACTATTATTAGGATTCACCAATAGATATAAACCCCCACCATCAGCTATTTTATAGCTTTTATCTTTGATTTCTAAATTTTTGATGGATTTATCAGTTAAATTCATTATTGGGGGTATAAAGCAAAATAATAAAATTTATATCCCCAATTCTACCCCCATATTTTCTGGTTGTCAACAGATTTTGCTGGATTTAGCTAGACAATAAAAAGTGATTAAACCTTGATTTGATTGGTGTTGTTGGATTGTACTGGATGTAGAAAAATAATAGTGTGGCGGTGTGCAAAGCACACTTTACGAACTATTATCCTAATTTTCCGATGCAGAGAATACAAGGGTTAAATGAGGTTTTGGGTCGTCCTTTAAATTTCGAACTTTTGTGCTTGTTAAGGCAAGCGACATCAATTACGAACTTTTAAAGGGTCAATTCGAATCCCAATTTAACATTCATATTTACAAAGCTATTTTGGATGGGCATCTAATTCTCATTGACTTTTATTGTCAGAAATATTATCATATATTTATGACTTTAATTTAATTACTTTTAATAAGCTATGAGTGCTATAAAAGACAAAATCTTACAAAGAATAAAAACCAAAAAAAGAGGCTGGGTTTTTTGTGCTAAAGATTTTGCCGATCTATCAACTAGAAATACCATTGATAAGAATTTAAGCAGATTAATTGATGATGGTTTTATTACAAGAATTGATTGGGGAATTTATTATTATCCTATCGTTCAAAAGGACATTGGAATTATTCCGCCATCAATTGATGATATCGCAAAAGCTATCGCACATTCTTTAGGAGTTTCAATTTTTCCCTCCGGTGCAGTTTGTGCTAATATTTTGGGCTTTTCTAATCAAGTACCAGCTCAAAATAATTATCTAACTACAGGTAGGTCATTTAAAAGAAAAATTGGCAATAATATAATTTGCTTCAAACATACTAAAATTAATCCGCCTATTGATGCTCCAAGTAAAATAATATTAATTCTAAACGCTTTGAGCTATTTAGGTAAAAATAACATTACTGACGATATTTTAAATAGATGTGCTTCGATATTGAATTCTGTTGATAAGAAATATTTAGCTAAAATGTCGAGCAATCTTTCTTCTTGGATGTCAGATATTGTTTATAAATTAAATGCCACATAGATGAAGAAATTTATTAAATTAAATTCTATTGAGAGAAAAAACTTAATTCAAAAAGTGTCAAATGATCTGGGTTTAAGATTTGATATTGTTGAAAAGGATATTTGGGTTTGCTATGTTTTGCAAAAATTATTCTCATGTGAGCAATTAAAAGATAGTCTTATTTTTAAAGGTGGTACATGTCTTTCAAAAGCCTATGATACGATTGGTAGATTTTCAGAAGATGTTGATATTACAATCAATTCAAATATTTTGGAAATTAGTGGTGAATCTCAAAAAGTTGATAAAATTAAATCCAGAAACAGAAAAGCGGCCAAAAAATTTGTAGAAAATGAAATTTCACCAATTCTAAAAACAGCGTTTGATGCTGAGCTTGAAAATGAAAATTATGAGTTGGTTTTTGACGAAGATGATAAAAATAACATAACCTTGTTTTTTACATTCCCAAATCCTCAAAGAGAATATTTTACTGGTCCAATTATGGGTTGGAACACAAAAGAAATGGCATTTACAGAAAAATTAAAAGAAGGAAGTGTTGTCAATAAAGGTAATTATAACTACATTAAGCCAAAAATAAAATTGGAATTTGGTGCGTTAGGTGGAATATGGCCATCGGAAAAGAAAGTTATTGTACCATACGCAAAGAAGATATTATCTGATTATTTTGATGAATTTGAAGTTAATACCCTTTCCATCAAAAGGAATTTTATCGAAAAATTATTAATCCTTCACTCCATAACGCTTCGCCCTGAAGAAAAGCCAATTAATCAAAATTACTCCAGACATTATTACGATGTTTATTCCATATTGGCAAATGGTTTAAATATTTATCCAATAGATGATTTAGAAATATTAGAAGCAGTCGTTAAAAACAAAGATGATTTTTGGAATGAGAGCTGGGTTGATTATGATAAAATTAAGGAGTTCTCTGATATTAAATTAATTCCAAACGAGTCCCGAATTGCTGAAATCAAAAAAGATTACAAAAATATGGAGGAGATGTTTTTTAAAGATTTTCCAAAATTCGAAGAAATGATTTTAAAATTACAGGATTTTGAAAATTCTTTGATAGCAAATAAAACCCCTTAACCAAATCAAATAAATTTTTTATGACAAATTATCTTAACCAATCTGATTATGATTTATTTTTTAAAATTCATAAAAATATCCTGCTATTTACAAATAAAATAAGCAAAATCAGCAAGAAATTTAAAAAGCTTGATGACTGGGGAGAGTATACTAATTTTATGAATGATGCCTGCAGGTTAAGAAACCATTTATTTGATAATAAAAACTTAATTGATCAATTTACCAAAGAAAATCCAGCAAATTTGAACCAAGAGGAGTTAGAAATTACGAAAAACTGGAAAAAGGCAATCACTGGTAATTTTATAATTCTAAAACATCTAAAGAAGCATTCAATATTCCTGCACAATGAATCTAATCAAATCTACGCTATAATAGGGTTAATGCAACCAATTGAAGAAATTGCTCCCAAGGAATGTCTACCTGTTTTGGTTGGTACTGCATTGATACCATTTCAAGGAAAGATCGTTTACGATGGAGTGTTGTCTGGTGGCAATGTGATAGGAAATAATTATAGAAGGGAATTTAATGAAAAATATATGAATGATAAAAAAGCAAAAAAAATAATAGAAAGAATCTAATTTACCGACTTCTTCCTAACTTGTCACAATTCATTCAAACCCACTGCTAATTTTTAGGATTCAATTCCACCAAAATTCTACCTACTTCACCCTCAAATCTTATACCCTCATTTTCAAGCACAGTGACAACTTTTTGCATTGTCTCAATCCTCAAATTTCTAGCACCTCTTTCAAAATCACCAATAGTTGCCTTGGCAACTTCTGCCCTTTGACTCAAATCTTCCTGACTCCAGTCCAGAAGTGCTCTGGCGACTTTGCACTGTTTGTAATTAATTATGATATTCATGCGTTATTAACTTGATAAGTCAGTCTTTTAATATTACTATTAAGTTGTTTAGTATTAATACTAATGTTTTTGGATATGATTATTTTATCAATAATCATTTTATTTCACAATCTTAATTTTTCTTATCATGTTTAACAAAATAGATAAAAATCATGATAAAAAATTGAACAGGTTAAAAGTTTGGCGGCTCAATTGCTCATGAGACAAGAAACCCGCTCGCAGGTATCAAAGGATGCTGTGAGCTAATGAAAGATAATTTGAATCAGTTAATTGAGTATATTGATTTGATTTATGATTCATCAAGTCAAGGGTTGGCAATGATTGATATGATTATGGCTAATATTAGAGATGGCGAGGTTGATAAAAGTAATTTTACCGATCTTTCAATTTCTGATGTGGTTAAAAAAGCATTGAAGCAATTCTCATATCAAAACCAACAAGATCGGAATCTGGTTAGTTATGATTTAAGTGAAGATTTTGTTTTTAGAGGAGATGAAAATATGATGATTTTTGTCATATATAATCTTCTTAAAAATGCTCTTCATTATAAAGCTAAAATTGAAATCAGAACAGAAGTGAAGTCTGACGGCAATTACCTATATTTTAAAGATTATGGTCCTGGAATTGATAAGGATAAATTGGAACTAATTTTTGAAAGTTTTTTCACATCTGGCAAAAAAGATGGAACTGGACTTGGCTTACCATTTTGTAAGCGAATAATGACGGCTTTTGATGGAGAAATTATTTGTAAATCTGAGGTAGAAAAAGGAACAGAATTTGAAATGAAATTTCCAAACTAAAAATATTCAAAAAATTCTTTGAAACAAGTTGACTTCAACTCCTTTCAGAGCGTTCATGAAGGTAAGGCTAGCAAGCCATTATTAACCATTTAGTAGGTAAAAAATGAACGATAAAACCACTCTTCAAAACCACCTTGAATCATTCAAATCTCAGATGAAAGAAGTTAATGAATCTCTCTATAAATTTGAGTCTGAGTTTGAAAAAGAAAAAGCCAAAATTGAGAAGTTAAGGTACTCATTTTTTGTGACAGTAAAGTTAATCAATTCTGAGCTAATAAATTCCTTGGATAAGAATAATTTTACCATTGATAAAATTGGCAAATTTTTGAGTGATAAATAATTTTATCTTTAACAGCATTTTGCACTTAGCTCAAAATAAAGCATTTTATTTTCTTTGTCTTCAGCGGTAATCAAATTAGACCTTTGTAAAGCCCAAGAATATGTAAGCGAGGCATCAAAATATTTGCTAGAAAAAATTGTTTTAAGTCCAGCTCCAGATAACCTGCCACTGTCACCATTATATTTTGTTTTTGCATAACCATAATCATAAAATGGCTCCATGCTTATTTTGTAAAGATGATAAGAATTTTTTGATATAAAACTATCATCTTTTTTATCGCCTTCTTTTTTTGTTAAAACAGGAGCTAGAATTTGCCCTAAATTAAAACTGGCTTTATTTCTAAAATAATAGCCGTGATCGCCGGTGATGAAATTCTCTCTAAATCCTCGAACGGAATAATAGCCACCTACAGAAAATTGCTCAGAACCAAAAAGAGTGTTTTTTGATATCTGACTATCCATTTCAGTTGATAGAGTTACTGGTGCATTTATTTTAGGAATTTGGAATCTTTTTGAAAGACTGGCATATAATTTATAAAGTTGAAACTGAGCTCTCGGAATATCGGCACTTAATCCTTGTTCATCTTGCTTGGCATTCAGCAATTTTAATCCTCTATTATATTGTGGCTTTAGGTAAAGAGTTGCCCCATTTTTAAAATATTTAGAAATTGCAAAAGATAAACTTCCAATTGTTAATTTCCTCTCACTGGTTTCAATTTTTGAATCGTTGAGATAGCTTGCCGTTTCTTTAGCGGTTAATGATAGATTTGTTGATATTCTATATTCTGTGTTATTTAAAAGCGTTCTATCAATAGCTACATTATTCGAATTGGAGTAGCCTGTTAATTTTAGCGGGCCATTAATTCCAGCATTTTGCCCTCTAAATTTTGTTCTGGAGTAATTATAGGATAATGTGTTGTAAGTAAATGGAACTGATATTCCCCCAGAAATCGATCTTAAATCTTTTTCATTACTTGGATCGTCAAGATTTTGATTATAACTCAAATTTATCTGATCATTTAGGAAAAATAAATTATCAATTGTAGATGAAAAATTGGTTCTTCTGATTCCTGTAAATTCATTACCTAAATTATCATAACCTAATTTAGCTGATACAGGGAATTTCTTTTCGTTATTGATTACCACTTTACTTGTGCCAGCTTCCTTGCCTGGCTCAATTCTCATTTTAGCATTATTTGAAGATAAGCGGTTAATTTGATAAATTCCTTGATTGATATCATCCATATCAAGAACTTTGCCTTTTTTGAATCCAAAGGCAGTGAATTCATGCATTTTATCGGTGAATTTATTATCATTTAAAATGATATCTTCGATTTTTCCTTCAGTGATTTCTAATTTTAAATTGCCACTTACAACATTTTGTTTTGGCACTGTAACTTGAGTTGTTGCAAAACCAAGCGAACTATACATGGCATTAGTTTTTTGAACTAAATTACCAAGAACAGAACCATCAAAACATTTGCCTAAAAAAGGTGATGTAATTTTCTTCTTCTGTCTTTTTGAAAGTGAATTTGCGCCAATTAGTCCTATTGTTTTAATTGGAAAGCAATAAGATGATTTTTGACTTTCTTCTAATTTTTCATCTTTTTGCTTTTTTTGTTTTTCTAACTGCTCTCTTTCTTTTCTGATTTTCTCAAATTCCCTTCTTCTTTTTTCTTCTTCCTCTATTTGTTGTTGATTTCTGATGATTTGATCTTGTCTTTCAACATTACTAATTTGAGCAAAAGAAGGAGTTAGAAAGCCTGAATAAGCCAAAATAAATAATATTATTCTTAAATATGGCTTTTTCATGGCATCTCTTATTTTACAACAATGCTGATATTAGCATCTTGTATTGATTCAGAGATGAAATCTTGCAAAGCTTTTTGTGATAAGCTTGTAGCTAGGGCTTGCTTCGCATCTTCAAATTTAGCAATTTTAGCAGGTCTTAAATCTTCTAATTTAATAATTACCCATTTATCAGCTAATTTAAAAGCCTTAGATATTTCACCTTTTTCTAATTGCTTGGCATGGAGGGCGATTTCTTTTGGTAAAGCATCTTCAATAATAAAATCAAGATCGCCACCATTTTTGGCAGTTTCTTTATCAATTGATTTTAGCTTAGCTTGTTTTACAAATGAATTTGGATATTTAGTTAATATTTTATGAAGAGAGTTAGCTTCCTTTTCTGTTTTTAGAGCAATATAGCTAATTCTGATATCTTGCTTATCTTTTAGATTTTTAACCAATTCATCGTAATTCTTTTTTAGATTTTCTTCCTTTTTAGCATCTTCAGTAATTTTAACGAATAGCTTTTGTTTTAGAAGTTCAGTTTCAAATAATTTAAGAGCTTGCTTATAGTCCTTTTCTTTATTTAGCCTTTCTTTTTTAGCCTCTTTATAGGCAATTTCTTTTAAAACTATTTCTTTGATAATGATTTCCTTTTGATCATTATTTAGGCTTTCAAAGGTAATTCCTTTTAAATCTGGATTTTGCACTGCTAATTTATTTAGCTCAATTTGTGCCTGATTGGCAGTGACATATCCGCCTTTGTAGTTGGCTACAATATTTTCCTCTGCTGATCCCTTATTAGAAGATTTTATATAAAAATTATAAGTGGCAAATGAAGCTATTCCTAAAATTACTAGTGAAGAAATTGTGATTATTATTTTTTTGTTTTTCATGATTTTTTAACTTTAAATTTTTATTATTTATTTTTTGATTCAAAATATTGTTTATTTTCTCAATTATACCCCAGGCACAGCCCAATTGTTGTAATTCATAACGCCCCATTTTACAGGAATTTCTTCGGTAAATTTTTTTCCATCTTTTGTTTTCCCACTTATTATTATTGCCTTATCATCTGCCATTTTAAACTTTTGGAAGCTGTTGATTTTAAATTTGAATTTTCTGCCATATTCTGATTTATGTTCTCCTTTTTTCCCATAAAGCATCGTCAATTTTTCTACAGCAACGGGATAATAAATTACTCCACCATATCTGAGTTTAATATCCGCTTCTTGTCCTAACTTTGGATTACTAACTGAACCAGAAAATTCTATATCAAAGCTTTCCTCACAACTATTTGCACTAAACCAAACGGGAATTATTGGCACTAGTATTCCAAAAAATTTACACTTGCTCCACATTTTCCGAGTGGTTTCTGAAACATAATAAATGTACCATCTTTAAGCTCTGCTACTCTATTTCCAGTTTTAAACTTTAATCCAGCACCACTGGTAAAACCAGAACAGCTAGAGATAGATAAGCACAGTAAAAATATAGATATTTTCTTGATCATGTTCATATTTAAATTATTGTTCATTAATTAAATTATCTTTATTGATGACAGCGCTACATGCAGAGGAAATGTTGCGCAATATTGTACAGCAATTGCTGGTGGAATAGTAAGCTGTAAAATAGGCGATTTACCTAAAATTGTATTCTGACTCCAAGGATCATGCATTGTGGACATTGAGTTCATCCCTCCCGCCTTATTTGCACCATCAGAAATAAACCCTCCCTCTTTTGCAAAGCCATCCCAAAAACTACTCGTGGTAGGGTTAGTAGAAAAGTCAGGAACAGGTGTGCCAATTTTACTCATATCGGTTGTAGTATTAGCCATTCCAATATTATTGGCAGAAGGATCGATTACCCCATTATAATTTGGATACTTGGCTTCAACAAACGCTCTATATTCAGGGTTCTTTGCCATAAGTTCTGGATCTGGTTTGTACACTGCGTGATCTGCCCCTTTCTCTAAGCTAGTAGTTCCACCGCTTGCCTGAACAGCCCAAGTAGCAGCTCCAGCTACAGCGGCAGCGAAGGCCAAATTATCTACTGATTCCCTACTGGTAGTATCATCCCAAGTTATTTTTGATATATCTTTTGCTTGCTTAAAAAAGTCTCCATCAGCATTCATTCCAGCTTGTGATGCTGATATTGTTGCTGTTGTTCCAGCAGTAGTTGCCGCTGCAGTCATCATAGCACCGGATATTCCTGACCCTATCCCACCTGTCAGAATGGCAATTGCAACTGTTTTTGCTACGGCTACTGATATTTGAGCAGTATCAGTTAATTGTCTTGTGGTGTCTTCCCAATGTTTATTGGCGATTGCTAGATTAGTTTCGCTTATTTTATCGCTTGCAACCTGTGCTTTAAGAGCGGTTACATAACTTGGTTGTGATATGGTTGGATCAGTTAAATCTTTTGCTCTAATATCAGCCTGATTTGTTACATTAAAGGTGAATCCATCATTTTTCGCAGTTAAATTTGAATTAGTATAATCAGTAACCATATTGCCAGTTGTATTATTTCTAATGGCAAAGGTTTTTTTGGTTCTTTGTTTTGTTGTAGTCTGATTATAATTTGTCATAGAATATTAAGATTATTAGTATTTATTGTGGTGCTTCCAGTTACATTTGAATTTGTACCAGCCGTATCTGCTGTTCCTGAATTTAAGTTACTCGCCTGAAGAGTTGTATTATTAGTTGATGTGATAGAGAGATTATTTCCTGCACTGACATTTGAAGCTACGATATTAACTAAGTCATTATTGGTAGTAGTTTTAACCTTGGTGTTGTGATATTGGTTGTTGTAAGCAAAGATCTTTATATCTATTTCTTAATTTATCATAATCTAAATTATCAGTTACAAAATCTGGCGCTATTGGATCTAGGGCTTTTTGCAATGGATCATCTATATTTTTAAGAACTGGTGAAGCAACTGCGATTGTCAAATTGATAGGAAGAGTAACTATATCAATAACTGCTGAAGTAATTGCTGTCACTCCTTTGAATACCCCTCTGTTACTTACTTCTTTTGTAGTATGATGATATTCCTGAAGAATTGCATTGGTGATAGTTGTGTCATTAGTCATGCATTAAGGTTAGTATTTCCTCCTGTGTTAGTATTGGTGTCAAAATTAGAGTTTAAATCACTTCCTTGAACATAAATATTATTATTGGTGGTGATATTAATGTTTTTACCTGTTAAATTTGAATTTACTGCGGTTTCAACATAATCAGTTCTGCTAGTTCTTGAAGTTTTAATACTTCCTTTCTTGGTTCTTTGTTCAAATGAATAATCTTTATTTACTGCGTTAGTGATTATTGCATTATTATTGGCACTTAAGTTTAGATCATTTACTGCGGATACATTGTCGCCACTTACAAGAATTGAACTACCAACTCCTAAATCTGAAGTGCCGGCTTCATTATCCGTTCCAGAGCCATTTGTTGTTAGAGTAGCTCCACCTGCAGAAGTTATATTTGATGAGGTGTTGGTTGTTGTATCAGTGATTTTGGTGTATTTTTTACTTCTATATTCACTTCTATTTCTCAGCTCTACAGTTTCGATTCTAATATCATCTCCTGCGGTAATATTAAGATCTCCTGAGGTGGTAGTTATATTTGCGCCATAATTACTAAAATCATTTCCTGCGTTTGCTGTAAAGCTTGTCGCTTCAATTGCAAAGAGTTTCAAATAGAGTAGAAGAAATGTTGCCTGAATTTGACGCTGTACCCCCATTGCTTATATAAGCAGGATTATCTGAATCTAATAGATTTGTCGCATTTGTTTTAACTGTAGATGTATTAGTGATATTATTTGCTGAAGTTAAAGAAACTGCTCCACCAGCTTTTAATTTTGAGAAATTAACTATTGATCCTGAATTAGAAGTTAAGTTTAGACCATTAGTTGCTATTACTTCAGAGAAGTTATTGTTGGTAATGTCGTTTGTAGTAGTGACTGCTACATTATTACCAACAATCGATCCTGAATTAACAAGAGAATTGGAATCTAGCTGTAAATCACCCATTGCCATTAGGGTTGATTTAGTGGTAAAGCTACCATTATTATTTAAGCTATCTCTTGTTGCTTTTGTTAGATATATTTTAGGAACAACATAAAGCTCGCCATTTATTGTTTCAGTTTCAAACCAGACGATATCTTTTTGTAAGGAATCTATTTGAGATTGAGTAAGAGTTTCATTTACTGTAAGGCCAAGTCTTGCATATTCGTCAGCAAGATTATCAAGAAGGGATTGAATTTCAGTATTAACATTAGTTCCGCTATCAGAGAGCAATAAAGCATTTTTTCTAATAGTTTTTAATTGCTCTTCTATGATTTTTGTTTGGAAGAATTCATCACCAACTAATCTTTTATTTTGTTGTTCAAATTCTGTTTGAACATCAGTTAAATTTAATCCTATTTTTTGATAGAAGTAATCACTTCCAAAGAATTTAGATTGATCAACAAATTGGCTTCTGGTTTCAAAAAGTGGGCCATTAGGGTTGGTGGATTTTTGGAACATTCCCTGATTATCTGGGCCATTGATTTTATCTATTAAATTCTGACTAACCCCAGATGCAACCCTTGATCCCGTTAAATTAGAAGTTTCGTTTAATATATATGTTAAGCTTCCGCTACTATTAGTTGCTGATATATCTAACCCATTAACTATTTGGCCATTTTCATCTTCTACTGATAAAATAGCTGATGATTGCTCGGCAACTGCACCTGCTACTCCAGCTATTGTTCTAGTTCCTGTTGGAATTTCAACTCTATTGTGGCATGTATATGATGTCCAATGATGCGTACAGCTAAAATTTGCCGCTGTATGTTCTGTGGTGCTATTGTTAACATCACCAGTAGCAACTCCTACAAAGTTACCTCCTGCTTTAATGTTGGCTGTAATTGTATGAGCTCTATTAACATAATTTATTCCATTAACATTTGTAGTTCCTGTATACCAATATGTGGTTGCTCCAAAAGTAGTATTGTGATCATTACGCCTATATCTGACATAATCTCGATACATGTTAGATACATTATTAACTGAATTTGCTTTTAGAACTATGTCATTGCCTGCATATATTGAAGCTGAATTATTGGTGATTGTACTAGCATTTATGGTTAAATTATTTGTAGAATTGATTAATCCAGTAACTGCTGTCATGCCGCTTGTTTTTTTTCTGCTCTGTAATAATGATGATTAAGTGTACCATGCTTAACGCCTTGAATCCAAACATGTACTTCATTTTCAGCACCCTGAGTGGGTAAATATTCTCTTTTATTTGTTAGTGTGGTTGCCCCTATATAAACATCTCCACCATAGCTCTCTATATTTCCTGAGATATTTTCTAATTTATTGATTCTAAGATTATCAAAAATATTAGCTATTTCTAATCTCTTTTGTTTTATGATAGCATTATCGGAGGTAGTTGCAATTTCTGATTTAAGGGTGCTTAAAGTATTTTGTTCTGCTGTAGTTAATGCTCTATTTGTAATAAAAAGGTCATTTTCTGCATAGATTGTGGCATTGGTTTTATTGGTAAGATCATTTACCACATTCAAATACATATTATTGCCAGCATAAATTAATGCTCCTATGTCATTAATTAGGTTATTGGCAATATTCATGGTTAGGCTACCAGAGATATCTATTCTTCCTGTATTGGTGTAATCAGTAGCTGTGATACTGTGATCACCATTTACTACAACTGAATTTGGGCTATATTGATTAATAGCACCATTAATTGCTTCTAATATTAATTGTGATGTTCCTGGGTTAGATTCATTTGATGCAAGAAGTTCAGCTCCATCATAGTTATTGATATTTCCATTTAAGGATTTTAGAGAAAGGATTGTTTTAGCTGAAAGAATAGCATAGTTATTAATGTTATTATTTACCTCAATATCTAGATAATTATTTGCTGCTATTTTGATATTGGAATTATCACCGCCATTTATGCCATTAGTAAAGGAATCATTTGCAACAATCTTAATATAATCAATTGCTCCTATGTCTCCTTGATTGGTAATATTATTTGCTTCAATATTGATAAATCCATCAGTTTCTAATTTACCAATGATATTATAATCAGAAGAGCCAAGATTTATATCAATTGAATTTGTAGCCTTAAGAGTACCGCTATTACTGATATTGGTATTTGTGTCACTTACAGATAATAAAAGAGCATCATCTACATTATTTGATGTTAGGTTTCTGATTTTAAGGTTATTTTTACTTTCTATCTCACCAAGATTATTGTCTAAATTAGTGATATTTAGATTTGAATTGCCACCAGAGATAATAAGGCTATTTGCAGTATTATTATTTAGAGAGTTAGCATTAATGGTAAGAATACTATTTGCAAACAATTCTTTTGTTATTATTTAGGGTAAGAGCATTAATAATTAATGAATTTTCACTTGCTCCACTAACTAAGCTTAAAATATCATTATTATTGGTTAAATAATCGGTAGCTGTAATATTAACCTTATTGCCCGCTATTATTGAATCATTATTGGTAATTTGATTGCCTGTGATAGAGATGTCATTATTGGCAATAATATTATTAGAAGTGATTATATCTGAGATAATATTGATATTATTTAAACTACTAATATTACCATTATTTTCTAATTCTTTTGAGTTTATTGTTAAGTTATAACCCTTTATCAAATCACTAATTTGTGCTTTATTTGTGGTAATAACTTCTACATTTGAATTAGTTTCTATTATTTTACTAACTAAATCAGCAAATTGATCTTAATAGACGTTTTGCTATTGTCATTTAATAAAGAGGTTATCTGATTATTATTAGTAAAAGGGAAGAGGCCGTAATATCTATTATATTTCCTGCTATGATATTACTAGAAGTAATATCTTTAGAATTTATAGTAATATTATTATTGGCCTTTATATCATTTGAACTGATAGATGTGGTAATATTTAGATTAACATCATTTAATGATTCTATGCTACCTAGGTTATTTAAAGTATCTGACACTAAAACTACATTATTTGCCCTGATCAGATTATTATTTGTTAGGGCTGAAGTTACATTAATTGAAATATTAGAATCGGTTTGAATTATTTGATTAATTACTGAGGTCAGATCAATTTCAATTCCATTTAGATTTGTATCTGTAAGTAAGCACGTTATTTGGTTATTATTTGTTAAGATCCCACTTGCGTTAATATCTATTTTTTCACCAGCAATTATATTACCCCCAGTAATATTGCCGCCATTTAGGGTTATATTCTTATTTGAGCTAACTTGATTTATATTAATATCAGCGGATTCTAGCAGTATATTATCAATCGCTTGGTAATTGCCTGATCCAGTGATTTTATCGCTAGACTTAATAATAATTCCTTTATTAGCAATTATAGTAGAATTATTATTAACCTCTTTGCTCTCTACTATAAAATCTCGTTCACTTAAGTTAATTTCAGTTCCTGTATTATTGAATATATTTCCCGCTGTCGCATTAACATCTCTGGCACTTACTAATTGACCTTGATTATTTACATTCCCGCTTGCCTCAATAGCAATATCACTATTTACATCCTTATTATGAGTTATTCCGGTTGTGGTAACATCACCATTTGTTGTTTTGACATTCACGCCACCTGATTCACTGGCAATATTATTATAAACAACATTTCCTTTAGCATCTATGGTAACTCCACCACGGCTCGCAAGCATATCACCTGTATATTTAACGCCAAAACCTTCTTTGGTGGCAATCATATAAATTTGACCAGCTTGAACTTTTGCAACATTACTGGCATCAATTGCAACTTCGTCTGGCTGATTTGTGCCTGGATTTGCATTATCGCTTGTAACTTCTTTTGTGGCATAATTAAATTCCTTATCACCAGCTCTAAAATTTATCCTATTATAACCACCATAAATTGGTGATACTATTTCCATTATGTTAGCAACAAGATCAGTTTCAGTAACTCTTGTTACATCAAGACCGAGTCCCGAAATTGTTAATTTGGGTAAAAAACCATTGCCTGAATTTTTATTACCATTTAGATTGAAAGATAAATCGCTTGGATTTGGATTAAATTGGTTTACACTACCAACCACTGCCGTTAATCTACCGATATTAATAAATCCCGCCGAATTCATCTCAATGCCATTAGGATTTGCAATTATGAGATCTGCCTGTCTGCCCCCAATTTCTGTGTAACCATTCAAAATTGATCTGTTTGTACTAGTTACTTCATTTAAAATAACTCTAGCAGAACCAGAATTAGCAAGATTTGGGTTATCTGTGATTAATCCTCCAATTTGAGTCTGTACTACTTGGTTTGGATTACCAGTAGCATTATTTATTACTAAACCTGATGGATTGACATTATATGAATTAAATTTGTTGTGACTAAGCCCTCCTGAGTTAGGTGCGGCAATATTTACAATTGGCACTCCATTGGCCGCTGAATCAATTTGTGTGTTAGTTGTGCCATCAACTTCGATAGGAAGAGTGTTGGCATAAGAATTTGCAATTGATAGAGGCTGAAAAAATGAAAGAGAAATTATTAGAACAAA
This sequence comes from Rickettsiales bacterium, assembly GCA_038142525.1. Classification (GTDB taxonomy): domain Bacteria; phylum Pseudomonadota; class Alphaproteobacteria; order Rickettsiales; family UBA1997; genus CAJQHK01. The sequence goes on along the minus strand of JAYQKE010000027.1, from coordinate 15,816 downwards.
TCTAATGATATTTGCACCAACGTGGCAAAAATTAATTTCTCTGATTCTTGATGTGATTATATATAATTCTAGGGGCGAAGCAGACAATAACGATTTTCTATTAAATCGCCTTATTTTTGAATATTGAAATAGTTTCTTTATTAAACAAAACAAATTTTCTTATAAATTATTTTTAGATATTTAGTGGCAAAATATCTAAATCCTTTAAGCAAGGATTAGAAAAGCTTAGGATTTTAAAGTAAAAGACTACAAAAAGCAACAAAATAGCTAAAAATATCGATTAATGATTGATTTAAGGCATCAATTTGTCCATTTTGCAAAAAAATTACCACTACTCTTGTTTTCTATTATTTTCTATCCTATTCTATATAGAAAGTTTTTTAATTCAACAAAACAGATTGCCTAAATTTTATGAGTATCATTGAAAAGAACGACATAATGACGATGAAGGAACTGGCTGATTACTTAAAAATAGCCGAAAAAACAGCATATCGTTTTGCGTCTGATAAAAAGATTCCTGGATTTAAGGTTGGTAATGCTTGGAGATTTAGAAAAAGTGAAATTGATAATTGGATTAAAAAACAGGAAAAAACGAAATAGAAAAATTATGACAAATATAATGCAATATGAATCAAAAATTTGGGCAACTGCGGATCTTCTTCGTGGCGTTGGATTTAAAGAAAGTACCTTTCCTGAATTTATGATGCCATTTTTTGCTTTAATGATGGTTGAAAGTAGACTCATCAGAGGAGCTGAGAAAATTCGTGCAGAATTTGATTTACCAAGCCAAATGGATGATTTTTTGGCAGAAGTGCAGGAAATGGGGCAAGGCTATAATGAATATATTTTAAAAAATAATAAATCGTTAATTGATATTGTAAAAAATGACAAAACCTACCAGACAGATTTTGAGCAATATCTCAAAAGTTTTGATCTTGGAACTCAAGAATTACTGGGTGTAAATAAGGGAGAATCTGAAGAGAAGTATTTAAATATAACTGGTAAAGCTGGGCAGTTAAGTAAAAAAGGTATTCTTTTTGACTTTGTCAAAGCATGGGCAGAAATAGACCTGAAACCTTTCAATAACTCAGAGATAACGACTCTTGAAGAGCATATAAAAAGAAGATGGGCTGATATGTCCGCAGACACAGCTGGGGAGCAATATACGCCAAATGACATAATTTCTTTAATTGGCGAAATATGTGCTCATAAAATACCAAAAAATGATAGTTTTATCACTATTTATGATCCTGCTTGCGGTGGTGGTAATATGGTTTTTGGTGTGGAAGATAAAATAAAAGAAAAATTACATAGACCAACTGCTACTTTTGGACAAGATTGGAATGATGCTTTATACGCCCTTGCAAAAATTGAAAGTCGCTTTCGTGAAGATTCAGATATTTGTTACGGAAATACACTTACTTCCATTCCTCACATTGGTAAAAAATTTGATGTTATTGTAGCAAACCCTCCTTATGGGGTGGATTGGAAAGGATATGAAAAAGACATAAAAAATGATAAAACTGAAAGATTTGTTGCTCTTCCATCCATTTCTGACGGACAGTTAATTTTTGCTCAACATATCGTTTATCAACTCGCAGAAGAAGGAATTGCGGTTGTTGTTCTTAATGGATCAAGTCTTTTTAGCGGCGACGCAGGAAGCGGAGAAAGTCAAATTCGTAAATATTTCTTTGATAATGATTGGGTGGAGGCATTAATACAACTTCCAACTGACGAGTTCTTTAATACCAACATTTATACCTACCTTTGGATATTTAATAAAAACAAACCAACAAATAGAAAAAACAAAGTACTTCTCATTAATGCTAGTGAGAAGTTCCAACCCTTGAAGAAGAATAAAGGTAAAAAGAGAAAAGAAATTACTCCAGATTACCAAAAAATAATTGTAGAAGCTCTTGATAAATTTGAAGATAATGATTTTTCAAAAGTATTTGATAAAGATTTTTTCTATTTCAACAAACAGTCCTTAACATTAACCAATCTTGATGAGAATCAAAAAAGCTTAGAAAGTTATTTAGATGGCAAAAAATATCTTAAATTAAATCCTATTAAAATTACCAAAGATGAAGAAATAATTTTTGATCAATTTGAAATATCAGAATTTTCAGAAAATTTCACTAATTTAAAAAGTTATAATAAGGAATTTTTGCAACCAAAAAACAGTGAGATTTGCTATAAAGAGCAGAATTTAAAAATTATTACAGATAAAGAAATTTATTATTTTGATAATGAAAAAGAAACTATCATCAAAGAAATAAATGGTAAAAAGGAAGAGCTTGGATGTGGAAAGATTATCATTAAATCAAGCTATAAAAAAGCTACTAAAACACAAAATGAGAAAATCATTATTACTGCCGAGCTAATCGCTGACTATCAAAAAGATTATGAAATTATTCCTTTCTCAAGAGATGAAATAGAAAATAAAAGAAATATTGATGAATTTATGAAAAAATATATTTCTAAGCCTTTTGAGTTATTAGAAAATGTCGTTGGCGTAGAGGTTAATTTTAACAAAGTATTTTACAAACCAGAAAAACTAAGGCCACTTACAGAAATTAGTAGTGAAATTAAAAGCCTTGATGATGAGCTAAAGATTTTAGAATCTAATCTTGGGATATGAATATGAAATTTAAAAGATACGAAAAATATAAATCATCAGATATAGATTGGCTAGGAGAAATTCCGAGGGAGTGGAAAATTTTTAGGGTTAAAGATATTGGTAGTGTTCGAAGTGGCGATAGCATAATTGCAAATGACTTACTCGATAATGGAAAATATGAAGTTTATGGAGGGAATGGATTCATTGGATTAACCAATAAATACAATGTTCAAGGAGAATCTATCATTGTTGGTAGAGTTGGGGCAAAATGCGGAAATGTTAGATTTATAAAAGAAAGAAAATTTATAAGTGACAATGCTTTAATATTAAAGCTAAAAAATAGAGAAAATAGCTATTTCTTTTCTATTGTTTTAGAAGCTATAAATCTAAATAGATTTAATCTTAGTAGTGCTCAACCCCTGATTACAGGTTCTCAATTACTAAATACACAAATCTTAATTCCTAAAACGAAAATTCAAATCGCCATCATTGACTATTTAGAAAAACAAACCTCATTCATTGATAAAAAAATAGAACTTTTAAAAGCAAAAAAACAAAAATATCTCGAACTCAAAAAAACTCTTATTAGCGAAATTGTTACGAAGGGTCTAGATAAAAATGTAGAAATGAAAGATAGCGGGATTGAGTGGATCGGAAAAATACCAAAACATTGGGAGATAAAGAGAAATAAAGAATTGTACAAGGAGTCTAAAATAATATCAACCACAGGTAAAGAAGACCTTTTATCTGTTTCAGAGTATACGGGAGTATCATTAAGAAAAAAAGATGTGGATACAGGGGAAAATGATACAAGAGCAGATTCGTTAATAGGATATAAAGTATGTAATATAGGAGATTTGGTAATAAACATCATGCTAGCTTGGAAAAGTGGGCTAGGAGTTACTGATTTTTTTGGTATAACTAGCCCTTCATATGCTGTATTTTCTCACAATGCTTTATGTGAACCTAAATATTATCACTATCTATTCAGAACAGAAAATTATGTGATGGAATTTAAAAGAAATTCTAGCGGTATTATAGACTCGAGGCTCAGACTTTATCCTGATAAATTTTACTCCATATCTTCTGTTGTTCCTCCTAAGTCCGAACAAATAGCCATCACTAATTACCTTGATGAAAAAACCTATAAAATAGACAAAATTATCCAAGCCATCGATAAGAGTATTTTGGTTTTGCAAGAATATAGAAAAACTCTCATTAACGATGTTGTCACGGGTAAAGTAAAAATTATTTAATTTAAAAGTTATGAACGAACTACAGCTCCAAGATAAATATCTGATACATTTCTTTTGTGAAAGAACTGATGGATTAAACTACAAAGAAGCCAAGGCAAACACTGTTTCAGATGAACTTTTCTTGGAGTCAGATTTAATTCAATTTTTAAGGGAAACTGATCTTAATAAAGATAATTATAAAAAACTCTTAAGGCAGGTTGGTGGCAACGAAAAAGAGGTAATAAAAGGTATAATTACTGAGCTGGCCGAGAGAAGAAAAGATGCCACTAATATGGCAATATTTATCAATAATAATAAAACTTTTACTTTTAAAGGGCTGAAATTTCATCTTTTTTATCCTAGCGGTGGTGAGTTTGATGGAGGTAAATTATTTGGTAAAAATATTTTCTCAGTAGTACAAGAATTGACCTATAATTTTTCTTTTGAGGGAAAAAGATTTATTCTTTTCGCCCTGATTTATGTTTTTTTATAAATGGAATTTTCTTTAGTTACAGCGAGCTTAAATCAAATTACAACAACCAATCAGCTCATAAGCAAGGTAGAAAAAAGGTTATTAAAGACTATCTAGAAGCAAGTTTAGAATATGTCAAAATTGCTCATGGAAATGATATAAGCCAAACCATCAAAAAAGATTTTCTAAAAATATTTGAAAAAGCAGTTCATATTACTGCAACTGACTTGGGAGAAACTTATATTATCAGAAATATTGGAAAATATTTAGAAGAAATAAAAGCTCTAAAGGAAGAAGGAAAATATGATTTTGAAGAATATGAGATTAAGGCAAAAAATGATTTTAAGACATATCCAGTAACCGATAAAAAGCTAGATAAAGTTAGTCAGTTTGAAGAGGTGTTTAAGGCTTTATATAGTAAAGAGATGGTCGAAAAAGAAATTCTATATTATAATTTTATTGAAAAAGAAGTCATAAAAGATAGTAAAGGCAAAGTCACTAAAAATGAAAAAGGCCATTTAATTGCGCCTCGCCCAAAGCAGAAATTTGGTACAGATAAAATTTTAGCAAAAATTGATGAATTTCTAGAACACGAAAATGAAGATGATTATTTCTTAAAAAAACTAGATGCAGAACTAACTAGATACGGAGTTTCAAAAGCAAGAAAAATAGAGTTAATTGAAAAAAGACAGAAATATCAAAATAATAAAAACATTTATTCTTTGCTTTTACAATATGCAAGAGGTTTTGGGAAATCAAACATTATAGGCTGGAGCACTTTACAGTTAAAAGACCTTAAAAAGAATGACGAGTATGTGTATGACAAGGTAATGATTGTTGTAGATAGGTTACAATTACGAGATCAAATTGGGGATAAGATGTTTAATATGAATGTGAATAAAAGCATGTTCATTGAAGTGGGTAGTAAGCAAGAATTTATTAAAGCTCTTTCAAGCGATACAAGAATAGTTATCGTAAATATTCAGAAATTCACAACCATTAAGGATATTTTAACTTCTGATGTTGTTGGTAAATTAGCAAAACTTAGAATCGCCTTTTTAATTGATGAAATACATAGATCAAATTCTGGAGATCAGCATGAGGAGATGATTAGCTTATTTGACGAACTACAGTCAAGCTTTGACAATGATGAAAAATATAAAGATATACAGCGAAAAAAGAACCTGATTATTGGTTTTACAGCAACCCCAAGTGATCACACTCTGGCAAGATTTGGTGAATATAACAAATATGCCGAAAGTGAAAAAATATGGATTCCTTTCGATAGCTATACAATGAAGGAGGCAATTCAAGATGGCTATATTTTAAACCCCCTAAGAGGAATAGTTCCCGTTTCCGCCAAGATGTTTTTTGAAGAGCCTGAGAATGTAACGGAAGGTTTTGAGGGTGACGTGGGGTATGAAGAAATCAGCGAAGATGAGAGTACAGGAACTGATATAGAAGGGAAGAAATACACTATCAGAAAAAAGAAGATTTATGAGAATCCCGATAGAATAAAAGCAGTTTCAAAATTTGTTGTAGATATGCTGGTAAGTACAGTTTATCCAAAAATAAGAGGGTCGGCAAAAGCAATGCTTGCGGTTAGCTCTATCAAAAGTGCCATAAGATATAAGCAAGAAATTGATATTTTATATAAAAATAAGGTTAAAGAAAATAAATATCAGAGATTTGAAAATGCTCCAATATTTATTGTTTACAGTGCTGGACAGGAACACGCTAATTCAAGCTCCCTTAATGAAGGATTAACAGAAGAAAAAGTATTACAAAATTTTGCCCTTTCCAAGAATGGGCTAGTTATAGTGGTTGATAAATTGCAAACAGGATTTGACGAGCCAAAGCTTCAAACTCTATTTTTAGATAAGGAAATACGAGGTATTAATGCTATCCAAACAATATCAAGGGTTAACAGAACAACAAAACACAAGAATGATTGTAAGATTATTGATTTCTCTTATAAAAATGTGAATGTCAGAAACATAAAAAAAGCTTTTGAACATTTTAGTAATGTTGTTGTAAGTGATTTTGATCCCCTTGGAGAAGAAAAAATATTAGCAGGAATTTATGTCGATCTATTAGCAAGTGGTCCTTTCGAATTAAATTATAAAAAATTCCAAGATAGTTTTGATGATGCTCGAAAAATTGTAGATATTGAGAATAATTTTGATGTGTGGATTAAGGGAAATCCAAAACATGCAGGAGATTTAAAAAAGAAGATAAATGAATATTTTAGAATATTAAATAATATCGAATTTGTGATCGATCTTGATAAAAAATATTCAGAGAAAGTATTTTTAGATTTTTGGAAAAGGTTTAATTATGAGTATAATGCCATCAATAAATCAGATGAAATTATTGATGATGTAATTATCTATTATGATAACAAAATAGGTATTATAGAAGCAAAAGGAGGGGATGAGAATGGTGAAAATGAAAAAAAGAAGCTATCAAAGGCGAAAAGGAAGGAGGTAGATCAAGAAAAATATAGATTTAATATCCTGGATGTGATTGCAAAAAGAAATGAAGCGGAAGAAAAAATTGAAGATCTTATTAAGCAATTTGAAGAGAAGATTGATAAGCTATTTGAATTTATCGCACTTCCAGAAAATGGAAGAAGGTTAATTGCAAAAATGAGAGACAAAGGAAACACCTTTAATGAAGATGAAATTTATAGAGATTTTGAGCTACTGTATAAAAAGTATGTAAGAAGAAACAAAATGGAGTTAGGAGAATTTTTTATCAAAGAAACAAAGGATTTAGCAAATAAACTATGCGATGACTTTGAAATGTGGATTAATAATAAATAAAAATTGAAATATGTTAGAAAGACTTAAAAAAATTGATTTAAGAAAAGCTTGGAAATCTGAAGACCAAGAATTTACTCCTTGGCTTGCAAATGAAGAAAATCTTGAATTGCTTGGAGATACTATTGGAATTGAGCTAGAATTAGTTGCTCAAGAAAAAGATGTGGGGCCTTTTAGGGCTGATATTTTGTGCAAAAACACAGAAAATGAATCTTATGTTTTAATAGAGAATCAAATTGAAAAAACTGATCATAAGCATCTTGGTCAATTGCTTACTTATGCTTCAGGATTAGAGGCGGTAACTATTATCTGGATTGCATCAAAATTTACCGAAGAACATAGAAAATCTTTAGATTGGTTAAATGAGATAACTGACAAAAGATTTAAATTTTTTGGTCTTGAAATTGAGTTATTTCAAATTGGTGATTCTCCTTATGCTCCAAGATTCAATGTTATCTCAATGCCAAATAATTGGGGTAAGTCGGTATCGCAAGCGGCCAAAAAACATAAGTGAAGGTATTGAATCAGAAACCAAAGCTTTGCAATATAAATATTGGCAACAGTTAGTTGATTTTATTAAGGAATCAGGATCAAAATTAAAACCACAAGACCCAAGACCAAGACATTGGCAAACTTTTGCTATTGGTAGAAGCGGTTTTCACATAGCAAAGACTTTTAAATACTCGTGATAATAAAATTGCTGTTGAACTCTGCATTACAAATAGAGAGCATGCAAAAGCTTTTTTTTAAATTGTTAGAATTGGAAAAAGCAGAAATAGAAAGTGAAGCTGGAAGTGCGCTTGAGTGGAGAGAAAATCCTGATAAAACTTCTTCAAAAATTTTGCTATTTAATGATTTTGATCTTTCCAAGCAAGATAAATGGGGAGAGCAACATAAGTGGTTCAAAGAAAATATCGAAAAATTTGATAAAATTTTCAGAAAAAGAGTTAAGAAATTAAATGCTGAGGATTGGGCTGGTTAATTACTAGATTTAGCATAAATTTTTAGATTTTTATTATCTGCTTTAAACTCACCAACATATTGAAAAACTGAACCTTTAGTCTTTTTCTGAATTTTAAGGTTAAAGCTGGAAATTTCTGATTTATCTGAATCAAAAAAATCATTTAAATTTTCCCAATATTTCTCAGATAAGTCACTGGTAAAATAACCAATTGCTCTTGTAAAAACTTCTAGCAGTTGCTCAATTTCACTATCGGAGCATTTATCGCTTCTAACATCTTCAACGATGCCTTGGTAAATTAAATTATTCATTATTTTTTAATTTTTGATTTATTATCGGCGTTAATTCCATCAACCAGTAGAACTAAATCCTTCATCCAAGGTTGATTACTTTTGATTTGCTCCTCTTTTAAAATTTTGTAAAAATCTTCACAAAATTTAGGATTTGTTGCGGGTAAAAATTTATTAAAAAATGTTAAAACTTCAGAATTTTTCATAAGCTAATTTGATTGATATTTTTTTATTAAAAAGCCTTGTAAAGCTAGGTATATATTAACTTCGTAAGGTTTGTCTATCAAGTCAATTAGTGCTATTTTTCTTAAATAAATGCTGATTTTCTAACCGCACCTTCCCTCAAATTCCTGATTGAAATTATCAATTTGGCGAAGCGTTTCTTCACTTAAAGAATTTAACTCTGACTGCGTAATTGTGATAGGGTTCGCCCAAAGACAGAGATTATTTACGGACATATTTTTGCATCCGGCGTTTAACAGTAGAAACGCTATCATTCCTACGATTAATTTGCCTCTTTTTAGATTTTTTTGCATCACTAACATTATTTTTGAGTTGCTTAATTTTTTTCTGATTTTTTGCCTTTAAAAAATCCAAAGCCAAAAATGGCGCAAATTCCTGCCAAAAATATCACTGATTTAATTATTAGTCCTTCGAGCATTTTCTTTTATATTTATTCCTTTTTCAAACACGCCAATTCCAAGCAATCCACCACCTGAGATTAAAAACATATTAATGATACCAAGAGCGGTTGCTGCATCAGCAGCACCTCGATAAAGTGAGTAAGCAAATAATATGGTAGAAAATATTATGCCAGAGCAAAGCAATATTGATCCCCATAATCTGTTGGAGGATTTATTACCCTTAGAGTCTTGTAAAAAATTATTTGTCATCGTTTTGGTTAATCAGTTACTAATTCAAAATGTGGTAAATCATAGAGGGCTTGGTCTTTTAGATCATTATCAGAGTCCCAATCTCCACCCCAACGGATTTTAATATTGAGAATTTTTACCTGATGCCTTGAACTGTTCCTGCAAAATGGTAAAAACGATTTTTATCACTCACCTATCAATCAATCGGCCATGGTGCTACATCGGCCGCAAGAGATGGTGAGTGGTTATGTTTACCACCTGATTTGATTCTTGATTTACCGCATTAAATGCTTTTAGCTGATCTTCGTTTGATCTATGTCCTTCAAGAATTGTACAATCATAATGTTTGATTACTTCATTAAAGAGCTTTTGTAGATCTGGGTGACAGCTTGATAATTGCTCTTTTGATCTTCTTCCAAATTGAGGCATTTCTTTGTTTATTTAAAATTAATATTATCACCAATGAGTTCTATTAATCCTGCGTTATTTATGGTCATATATCCAATAACCATCCATCTGATAAAAACCTTAAAAGCATGCTTTTTTGCCATACGAAATGATTTGAGTAATTCACGCAGATTTGCTATATCCATATAGGCCAAATCATCATCTAAACCTATTTCTTTAAGAGAGCATTTTTAGCACCTTGTTTTGAAGCCTTTACTAAAAGAGCCTCAAGCTCAATTTCGCTCAAGGAGATCTGTTTTGCTTTTTCGTCTTTTTTAAGCATTTAAAATTTTTCTATTGCGTTGATAGTGGATTTATATCCTTGATCACTTAACTCATGATTTACTGAATTAATGATCCAGTTTTTGTCTTTTAGATATCTGATATCTGGAATAGTTATTGGCTTTTCAGCAGACAGGTTTGGATTACCGGCAAGTGATAATTCTAATTTGGTTATTCCTCTCTCAAATTCTGCTAATTTAGATTTAGCGTCGCTTCCAATAGCTCTTGTTTCATCAGTGAATGTAAATCTCATCTCATAATCTGGATCATCATTTCCTTGTGAAAACTTGTTTTTCTTCTCCAGTTGCAAAATCGTGATACCGCGCAATTACTTTGCCAAATTTACCTCGATCAAGAATATCTAATCGCCAGTTAGTGATTTGATTTTCAAGAAGCTCTAATTGTTGGTAGCTTCTTTGCCACTAATTGATAGAGATTTTATTTTTTTAGCAAAAACCAATTTTCCAGTGATGAATTTGATTAAAGCATCATAATTTTGAGATAAACTAACCAAAAATGATAAATCACTCTCATTAGTTTGATCAATATGATTGATGTAGATTTGCTCAAAATATTCATCAATTAGAGATGTAAATTTATGCTCAGTTGCAATTTTAGAAATTATCCCAACCAAACTATATTCATGCCATGATCTGTTTTTTGGTGATCTGATTTTGTTGCTTAGATTCTTATCATTACCATAGCTGGCTTTAGCAATAATTCTAAGTTTGAAGGAGGAGATGAGAGGCTAATATTATCAACGATGAAGCTACCCATTAAGGATAGATTTTCTTTATCATAGCCTAGATAAATTTTAAGCGTTGTTCCTCTAGGTGGAATATCCAAAATATTATCTCTATTATCTAAAAGAATTTCTGCCTTATCAGAAACTAACCCAGTTTCATCGCTAATATTTAAAGAAATTAGTCTGGCAGATAAAAGATCGGTGATATCCTTATCATCAGCAACAATAGAAAATATAGGTTTCATGAATTTTTTCTAAGACCAGAGTTTTACTGTTTCAGATTCTTTTTGTTGAATTATGTCAGGTAGAATAATTTTGATTCCTGCTTCAAATACTGGTTCAAGATCTACAATATGAGGATTTGCTTCAATTACCTGTTCAACAATTTTGCTAGTTTTGCCATAATAATTTTGGCAAATTTGATCCAAAACATCGCCGTCCTTCGTAAAATAGATAATACTCATAGCGCACTTACAACATTTTGAATAATACCTTTAATTCCTCTTTTCTGATGTTCACCATATCGCTTCAGGCTAATTGAAAATTCAATTTTCCTTGTAGCACCATCATTTAGAAAATTACTTTGATTTTCTGTGATTTTAACAATGCACCATCTGCCAAAAGCAAAGCCATTTCCAGAAACAAGAAATAGAGGTTTACCAAGTCCTGCCTGAGCTCTCATTAAAGTTATTTGTTTTAATCCACCTTTAAAATGAGGATAAATAACCCCTTCAAGATCAATGGTTTCAACGCCAAAGCCAGTAAATTGTAAAGTTGGATTGGCATTAATTCGGTTAATTTCTTGCCAGCGATATTCACTTTGTCTTTTGAGTGTTTGATATGCTGAGCTTTTGATGGCAAATCGGTAAGCACCTAAAAGTAGCATCATATCAACTTTGAGCAAATTATTAACTGTTAATTTGGAGCTGATATTTTTAAAGAAATCGAGTGCCATAACTAATCAAAATTTAATGCCTGTTTTCTAACAGCAAATTTATGCATCACCTCATCAATTGCTATTTTGACGTGACCTGCGATTGTTTTTTCATCTGCATTGGTATGTGCATTAATGGTAATTGGGGCAGAAATTGAAATATTGGAATTTGAGTTATTACCAGCAATATTAGAAATATTACTGGTTTCAATTATTTTGCTAAAATCAGTATCTGTTGATTCTAAATCTTTGATCGTATCACCAATTTGGCTTTGATTACTTGCCTCATCATCAGAAAATATTCCAGTTACCGACTTGATTCCTTTACCAACAACCCCAGCAACTGTTTTTAATGGTTTTAATAATTTACTAACCCATTCAAAGGCTTTTTTGACATAGCCAATTACACCGCTAAATAAATTCTTAAAAAACTCTCCAACTGGTTGCCAATTTTTAATCAACAATCCTCTTTGCAATTGCAATGCCACCAATTATTAAACCGATTGGATTACTCATTATTGCAACGCCAAGTGCCTTAATACCAAGAATTACTTTTGGGATAGAAAAGCTCATCAAGGTCATTGCAGTTTTATAAGCAAGTAATGCTCCTTTAGCTGATAGGAATCCACCTTTTAAAAAGGTAAAGGCAAATCCCATTCCAATAGAAGCTACTTTAAAACTAATCATTCCAGCAATTGCTAAACCAAGATATTTGGTTAAAACTGGAAATTTTTCTGCAAAGATACTTACTCTTCCTGCAACATTAGCTGCTGTTTTAGCAATTGATGCAAATGCTGGTAAAAGAACTGAACCAATAGAAATACCTACTGATTCAATAGCGGAGGCAAATTCTTTAAATGCTCCTGATGTGGTATTTTTTAAACGATCAGCCATTTCTTTTGCTGCACCATTAGCATTGTTAATTTTTTCTTCTACCTCGTCTAATCTGCCAGTTTCAACTGATTTGAATATTGCTAATGCTCCAGCAGTTGATCTAGTACCAAAAATATCTTTGATGATTGATAGTTTTTCATCATCAGCTAGGTTTTTGGTTGCGTGATGCATTTCCTTTAAAATGCTAACCATTGAACGCATCTTGCCATTTTCAAAGATTTTAACTCCAAGACCGGATAATCTTTTTTGAGCAAGAAGAGCCTCTTTAGCAACATCTGGCATTTCTTCAGCAGAGATTCCCATTTCATTTCTCATCTGACCTAAAGCTTTTGCTCCAGCTTTTGCAGGAGCCGCTAATCTCAAATATGTTGATCTAAGCATTGTTCCTGCCATTGTTGCTTGAATACCAGCGTCACCCAATACACCTGCCAAAGTTGCAGTTTCAGATAAAGTGCCGCCAACTGCCGCTGCGGCAGGAGCGATAAATTTCATGGTTTGACCAAGCATTTCAACATTAACATTTGTTGATCTACTTGCCTGAGCTAAAATATCAGCTACTTCACCAGTTCTTTCAGCTTCCATATTAAAGCCAGTTAGAATATTTGAGGCTATATCTGCAGTTCTGCCTAAATCCATATTTCCAGCAATTGCTAGATTTAATACAGATGGGGTTGCAGCTAAAATTTGGTTAGTATTAAGACCAGCCATACCAAGAAATTGCATAGCTTCACTTGCCTGAGTTGCTGTATATTGCGTTGTTCTACCAAGTTCTCTTGCTTGTTTTGTTAAAGCTTTAAATCCTTTGCTATCTCTTTGCTTCATTGGTAATAGCACCAACTTTTGCCATCGCTAATTCAAAATCTACTGCTGGCTTTACCGCTGAATATAAGACTCCACCAAGAGCAACAGCATCAACCATTTGTGAGCGATAATTTGCTCTATTGCTTAAATTCTTATCCTTAGCATTTTGGTTATTTTGTAGAGCTGATTGCCTTCTTTTTAAAACATTAAGATTTTTGCTTAATTTTGCTTGTTCTAAATTAAAGTTTTTAATATCAATTCCACCAGAGCGAAGAGCTTTTCCCATCTGCCTTGTAGAGCTAGCAGTTTCAAGAAAAGATTTTTTTGTTTGATCAGCTAGTCTTTTGGCTTTTCTAAAGTTATTTTGTAACTGCTTTGATGGGCTATCAGTTGCAGCAATTTCTTTTGATAGAACATTTAACTTTTGCCTAGCATCACGATATGCAATACTAGCTTCTTTAGTAGCTCTTGATGAATTTCTAAAAGCCTCAATTTGGTTTGCTCTATCAGTGACTTTTTTTATAGCAGAACCTAACGATGATAATTGCTTATTTGCAGATCCAAAAGCACCTTTAAATGATTTGCCAAGCTCTGCGCCAATTAAAACTGAAACTGATGCATTAGTAGCTGGCATAATTTTATTAAATTTCGTTAGTTTCTTTTTGTATTAAGATCGCTTCATCATAAAATAAGCAGAACTCTTCTTCTGTTAGTTCTAAAATTTCAGAAAGTGGCCAATGAGTGATTTTTGAGAGAATTATGATGGCCCGTCTTATATTCCCTCGGATTTGAAAAAATCCATATATGCCTTTTGTAAATTTGCATAATCAGATTCATCTAACTCTTCAATAATATTAGGAGCTACTTCACAAAGATTAGCAAAAAGCCTGATTTCTTTTTCTTCATCAGATGAATTTTTCATTTTGGCAACAATGAGGCGATCTTTGACTTTTGAGCGTCTCATAGTTAATTTATCTACAGATTCTCCTGATGAATCAATTGGGTATTTTAGTTCTATTATTTGCATAATTTTTGATGAAATTATTTGTAAAAGTAACTCCAAATGCCAAGCAAAACCAAGTTGTTGATGATAATATTGATTTGCTTGGAAATAGAAATTTGAAGGTAAAAGTAAATCAGCCACCAGAGGATGGTAAAGCCAATAAGGCGGTAATTGAAATATTGGCCAAATATTTTGAAGTGAAGAAAAGCGCAATTGTGATTTCTTCTGGCTTAACTTCTAGAAATAAGGTTATTGAGATTGATTCTCTTTAGATTCCTATTGCGTCACGAATTTCAACCATCTTATCAACGCCACCAATAATTCTGGTCATATTATCAATATCGACTTCTATTAATTGTTCACCATCAATTTCTAGCGAGTAATAGCGACAAGCAATTGTGCAGGCTAAAGTTCCTTTTTCACCTGCAGCAAATTTACCCATATCCATTTCGGTGTACATGCCACGAAGTTTGATGATAATTGGAGATGTGGTTTCATCATCTTGTAATGCTCCTCGAAGGGTAATTTGAACAGCATTGCCACTGATAAGGCCAAATTGTTTTAAAACATCTTTATCATATTCAGATAAGGTAAAACTAGCCTCTAGCTTTTCCATTCCCATATCAATTGGAATTGGAGCATCTAATCCGCCAGCTCGATATTCTTCTGATTTGATGTTAAGTTTTGGTGGATTTACCTCATCACATTTACCAGCATAACCTCTGCCATCAATGAAGAGATTGAAATTTTTTAATATTTTTGGAATCATGTTAATTTAAAATTTAGTTAAACAATTTCGCTTAAATAATCATCAGTCATTTTTGATCTAAAGGTAATATGCTCAGCTGGATAAGGAGGTGTGAAGTCAAAATCAAAACTGACTTTTCCTTGTGCAATTTGATCAGGAGTATTTAACTCAGGATCAGCAAAAGCAGTTCCACCAATAATTGCTCCGATACTTTTTAGATGACGCAGATAATTATTAACTCCCTCAAGAACATCTTCGATATAGGTTTTGGTGATATTTCTATCTACTGCCCATAAATGAGCTTTTAGAAGAGAATCATTGATCATATCAGCAGTTCTTCTAGCTTGAAGAAACGCCCATTTAGGATCAGCTGATAAAGTTCTATTACCCCACAATCTAAAACCGCTTTCTTGAATTATGGTTGCTATGTTATTTTCATTGAGGTAGTTGGCTTTTGAATTTACATCGCCTAACACAAAATCTATTGGCTTAGAAATTCCAACAATGCCATTAATGATCTGATTAGATGGAGAATACCAAAATCCTCTATCATTGTCAGATTTAGCAATTAATCCTGCAATTCTAGCTGATGCGGGTTCTTCTATGATATTGTTATTACTATCCATGATCTTTACCCAAGGATAAATAGGATAAATTCTAGCTGATCCAAAATGACTGACATAGCTAATT
>JAYQKE010000026.1:0-33720 GCA_038142525.1 Rickettsiales bacterium | reverse complement strand
CTAGCGGTCAATCTTCTAATGTTCATGCTCACAGTAATGTTACAGTTGATGGTGCTAATATAGGTTTTTATACAGTTCATACTTCATGCTTGATAGCAAATAGCTCCACAGCAAGAAATTGTCGTCATACCGCTTATTATTCAGCACATAAATCTGAAATGCATCTTTGCTAGCACTTCTAGTAGATTGTCTGGAAATGCCGTTAATTACTCTCCTGGTGGATCTCATGCACTTGGAAATCATGATTCATATAATTATTTCTCTTAGAAAATGAAAATAGTAATAAATAAAGAAAATATGATCATTGCAACACATAGCAATGATCAGGACATCAAAGATTTATATGATAATGAAAATTTAGAAATTATCAGAATTCCTGATGATGTTGTAATTGAAGATTTATCAAATGAACTTACAAATGCTATTGGGGAATCTGCATCTAACCTCCCAAATGATCCGAGGATATCTTGGTCGCTAGAAGAAGCAAAAGAAAAAGCAAAAAGAGTAATTCCCGATATTTCTGAAGAATGTCGTACTAAAATCATTTCACAATATCCAGGAAAAATTGCTTCCTATAAAGCTAAGGAAGAAATAGCAAAACGAATATTGGAATCTACGCCTCCCGATAAATTTGATGTCGATCTACTAAAATTGGAAGCAGATAGTAGGAATATCAAGGTTACAGAGCTTGCTAAAATTATTGTAGAAAAAGCTCAAAATTTTAGTGAAATATCAACTTTTATTGACGGTGAATCCCGCAGAATTATTGGCATAATTGATAATTGCAAATCATATAAAGAGGCTTGGAAAACATTAGCAGATTTTGAGCAAATAATCCTAGATAAAATTTTATCAAACTAATTTAACAAAAAATAAAATGCCTGATCAATTTCTACATGGTGTGGAAGTCATTGAACTTAATGACGGAGCACGCCCTATAAAAACAGTTAAATCATCAGTAATTGGACTTGTTGGCACAGCACCACAAGGTCCAGTAAATACACCAACCTTAATTCTTGGCTCAAGAGCAAAAGCAGTTGAAATCTTCGGTGAAAATAATGATACCAATAAAGACTATACCATACCAAAAGCTTTAGATGGAATATTCGATCAAGCTGGTGCAATGGTTGTTGTGATAAATGTTGCTGATCCAAGTAATCCTGCTCATTTAACAACTGGCGTTCTTGATCCTGCAAATATTATAGATGCTGATGTTGTTGGCGGAGTTGATGGAGCAACTGGTCAATATAAAGGTGTTCATGCTCTTTTATCAGCAAACACAGAGCTTGCAGTAACTCCAAGAATCTTGATCGCTCCAAATTTCACGCATGATATGCCAAGTGGGAATGCAAATCCTGTGGTTAGTGAATTACTTGGAATAGCAGAAAACCTAAGAGCGATTATTATTGCTGATCTTCCAAACACCAATGACACAGATGCAATTGATTATGTTGGTGATTTTGGATCTGCTAGAGTTTTTGCAATTTATCCTTGGGTAAAAGTTCTTGATACGTTTGGGTCTATTGAAGAACCAGCATCTGCAAGAGTAGCAGGATTAATTGTTAAATCTGATAATGAGAGAGGATTTTGGTGGTCGCCATCAAATCTTGTTATTAATGGTATTGTTGGAATTTCTAAACCAATTGATTTTGTTCTTGGTGATGTAAATTCAAAAGCCAACTTACCTCAATGAAAATAACATCACCACCATAATTCAAGAAAGCGGTTTTAGATTATGGGGTAATAGAACTTTATCAGCTGATCCTAAATGGGCATTTCTTCAAGCTAGAAGAACTGCAGATATGATTAATGATTCTTTTCTTAAATCTCACCTTATGGGCGGTTGATAGAAATATCACCAAAACCTATATCGAGGATGTTCTTGAAGGAGTTAATAATTATCTGCGTCATTTAAAAAGTATCGGAGCAATTATTGGTGGAACTGCTTTTGCTGATCCTGAGTTAAATACTCCTGATCAAATAGCACAAGGAAAAGTAAGTTTTGATTTTGACTTCACTCCGCCATATCCAGCAGAGCATATCACCTTCAGATCAAAAATGACTGATGATTATTTAAGCGAAATTGTTTAACTAAATTTTAAATTAACATGATTCCAAAAATATTAAAAAATTTCAATCTCTTCATTGATGGCAGAGGTTATGCTGGTAAATGTGATGAGGTAAATCCACCAAAACTAAATATCAAATCAGAAGAATATCGAGCTGGCGGTTTAGATGCTCCAATTCCAATTGATATGGGAATGGAAAAGTTAGAAGCCTCTTTTACTTTATCCGAATATGATAAAGATGTTTTAAAACAATTTGGTCTTATCAGTGGTAATGCTGTTCAAATTACCCTTCGAGGCGCTCTACAAGATGATGAAACCACCTCTCCAATTATCATCAAACTTCGTGGCATGTATACTGAAATGGATATGGGTAAATTTGCAGCTGGAGAAAAAGGAACTTTAGCCTGCACAATTGCTTGTCGTTATTACAGCCTTGAAATTGATGGAGAACAATTAATTGAAGTCGATATTGATAATATGACCAGAATTATTGGCGGAGTTGATAAGATGGTTGAAATTCGTGATGCAATAGGAATTTAAATGTAATAAAAATTAAACAAAAATGACAAAATATTAAATTAAATTATCAATCTTAATAAGAAAACGATGCTTTTGCAATCAAACCATCATCTCCCGCATCTTTTTTCTCTACGAATATTCTTAAAGGAATATGCAATCAGATGGTACAAATATCAATAGAACTGATTTGAATATAAATTAACCATGAGAAGATCAAAAGTCAAAGATCGACTCATTGTTGCCAAAATGAAAAATTCATCTGATGAGGAAAAAGAAATCAGGCTTTTTGCCAATCTTTGTGAAGTAGCTCCAAATATTATTGAAGAGCTAGATGAATCTGACTATGCCAATTTACAAAAGGCTTATATGGATTTTTTCAAATCCGAGGGAATATAAGACGAGCCATCATAATTCTCTCAAAAATCACTCATTGGCCACTTTCTGAAATTTTAGAACTAACTGAAGAAGAGTTCTGCTTATTTTACGATGAAGCAATTTTAATCCAAAAAAATCTAACGATATTTAATCAAATTATAATGCATCAGTTTCAGTTTTAATTGGCGCAGAGCTTGGCAAATCATTCAAAGGTGCTTTTGGATCTGCAAATAAGCAATTATCTTCTCTTGGCTCTGCTATCAAAAAAGTTACTGATAGAGCAAATCAAATTGAAGCTTTTAGAAATTCATCAAGAGCAACAAAAGAAGCTATCAATTGCATATCGTGATGCTAAACAAAAATTAGATGCTCTATCAAAAGAAATTGCATCAACTGATAGCCCATCAAAGCAGTTACAAAATAATTTTAGAAAGGCAAAAAGATTAGCAGATCAAACAAAGAAATCTTTTCTTGAAACTGCTAGCTCTACAAGGCAGATGGGCAAAGCTCTTCGCTCTGGTGGAATTGATATTAAAAACTTTAACTCTAGAACAAGGCAAAATTAAGTAAAAATCTTAATGTTTTAAAAAGAAGGCAATCAGCTCTACAAAATAACCAAAATGCTAAGGATAAGAATTTAAGCAATAGAGCAAATTATCGCTCCCAAATGGTTGATGCTGTTGCTCTTGGTGGAGTTTTATATTCAGCAGTAAAGCCAGCAGTAGATTTTGAATTAGCGATGGCCAAGGTTGGTGCAATCACTAACGAGGCAGCAGACAGCAAAGGATTTAAAGCTCTAACTAAACAAGCAAGAGAACTTGGAAGGACTACTCAATATACAGCAAGTCAAGCTTCGGAAGCTATGCAATTTCTTGGTATGGCTGGTCTTAATACCAATCAAATTTTAGCCGCAACTCCATCCGTTTTAAATCTAGCAATTGCTGGAAATATGGATTTAGGCAGAACTGCAGATATTGCCTCAAATATTCTAACTGGCTTTAATATGGAAGCTTCAAAGACTGGTGAGGTAGCTGATATTTTAGCTCAAGCATCACAGATCAACAAATGTTAATGTTGAGATGCTTGGTCAAACCATGAAATTTATCGCTCTCCTCTTACGGTGCGCTGTTGGTGGTACTTTATCTGAAACTGCAACTTTAGCAGGTGTACTTGGTGATGCTGGTATTCAAGCAACCATGGCAGGAACAATGCTTAGATCAACATATTTAGATTAGCGCTCCTGCAAAAGCTGGAGCAAAAGCTTTGGGTCAGATGAGAAATGAAATGGGAATTTCTGCTGAAGAAATGCCCGATGTTGCCAAAGAGGCGCTTCTTGCTCAAAAGAGATTATCTGGCCTTGGAGTTAAAATCTTTGAAAATGGCAAAATGAGATCAATGGTTAGCATTTTGAAAGAGATGCATCATGCAACCAAAAACCTAGCCGATGATGAAAAATTATCAATAATCAAAGATATTTTTGGTACTAGATCAACTGCAGGAGCATTAGCAATTTTTAAATCAGTTGAAACTGGCAGATTGGATGAGGTAGAAGAAAAAATTAACAATGCCAATGGTGCAAATAAAGAAATGGCTAATAGGCTAAAAAATACCACATCAGGAGCATTTAAAGAATTTGCCTCTGCTATTGAATCGGTTGGAATTTCTATTGGTTCAGTTCTACTTCCTGCTTTTGCTTCAATTGCTAAAACTGCTGCAAATGTTGCAGGACGAGTAAGTATTTTTGCAGAGAAGTTTCCAGTTTTAACCAAATATCTTGGTTTAGCAATTGCTGGAATGATCAGTTTTAAAGTAGCTTCTATTGGAATGGGATTTGCATTTACCTTTTTAAAAGGTGGATTTCTATCAGCTAAAGGAGCATTGCTTGCTTATAAAACAGCAATGACCTTGATGAGCTTTTCCATCCCAAAAGTTATTCTTGGCATTAAGGCTCTTGGCATTGCAATAATGAGCAATCCAATTGGATTAATAATTGGCGGTATTGCAATTGCAGCAGGATTATTGATTAAAAATTGGCAACCAGTTGGAGAGTTTTTTAAGAATTTATTTAGCGGTGTAATTGGCTATGTCAAAAAAGCATTTGAATGGGTTAGTAAATTATTAAAACCACTAAAAACAGTTGCTGGGGTTGTTGGAAAAGGAATTAAATCAGTAACTGGAATATTTTCTGATGATGAGGCAAATAATCAAAGCCAAATTGGTGATACGATTAAAGATTTAGAATCTGATAATTCTGATTTTGGTAAAATAATTGAAACCAGTAATATCTCCAATATTGCTGGCAATAGCTCAAATTCCAATATTTCCATTTCTGCTCCAATTACCATTAATGCGCATACCAACGCCGATGAAAAAACCATCGCAAATCAGGTTAAAATAGCAATTGACGAGGTGATACATAAATTCGCTGTTAGAAAGCAGGCATTAAATTTTGACTAAGTTATGGCACTCGATTTTTTCAAAAATATCAGCTCTAAATTAACAGTTAACAGCCTGCTTAAAGTTGATATGATGTTACTTCTTGGTGCTTATCGCTTTGCCATCAAAAGCTCAGCATATCAAACTCTTAAAAGACAAAGTGAATATCGTTGGCAAGAAACTAATCGAATTAATGCCAATCCAACTTTACAATTTACTGGTTTTGGCGTTGAAACCATTGATCTTGAAGGGGTTATTTATCCGCATTTTAAAGGAGGATTAAAGCAAATAACTTTAATGAGAGCACAAGCAGGACTTGGTAAACCTCTATTTCTTGTTTCTGGAAATGGCTTTGCTTTTGGCAGATGGTGCATTGTTAAAATCACAGAAAATCAAAGTAATTTCTTAAATGATGGAACTCCAAGGAAAATTGAATTTTCCATTAGCTTGAAGCGATATGGCGAAGATCAAAAAAGAGGAGTTAAAGGCATTATTCAAAATGTTGTAAGTAGCTTATGAGTATTATTTATACCACAAAGGACGGCGATGTTTTGGATCAGATTTGCCAAAATTATTATGGCAAAACTAGTAAAATTGTTGAACAGGTAATTGAAGCTAATCCTCATATTGTAGAGCTAGATACTACATTTGAAGCAGGAATCAAAATAACTCTGCCTGATATAATTGAAGAAAAAGAATCTGAAACAGTAAAACTCTGGACGTGAAACCAATATTTAAAATTGAAGCTGATGATAAGGATATCACCGATCTTTTATCTGCCAGACTGATTTCTTTAAATATTAGTGATGAAACTGGCTTGGTATCTGATAAAGCAGAGATTCTTTTGGATAATAGAGATAATATTTTGGATATTCCGCCTAGAAGCACAACACTCAAAATTTATCTAGGCTATGATAAAGAAAATCTATCCTTAATGGGTAGCTTCATTGTTGATAATATCAGCCTTTCATCTCCTCCTTCAAAGCTTAGAATTATTGCCAAAGCCAGTTATGGTAATGATAAAAATTTAAGCAACAAAATCAGATCACCAAAAAGCAGATCATGGCATGAATATAGCCTCGTTGGAATAATTTCTAAAATTGCCAAAGAGCATAAATTTGAGAGCTTAATTGATGAGTATTTTAACCAAATCTATATCAACCATATCGACCAAACCAATGAAAGTGATTTATCATTCTTGGTTAGCTTATCTCAAAATTACGATGCTTTAATTAAATTCATCACTGGCAAATTGGTTTTTGCTAAAAAAAGCCAAGGCATATCAATTAGTGGCAAAGAACTACCAGCAACAAAAATCTTTGAAAATCAAATTGAGAATTGGCGCTTAGATATTCTCGATCGAGGAAAATTTGGCAAGGTAATTGCTAAATATCATGATTTTGCTACTGGAGAAGAAAAACAAGTTTTTTCAGGAAATGATGATCCTACTTACGAGATAAGATTCACTTTCACTGATGAATCAAGAGCTATCAATGCACCAAATCAAAATTAGCAGAATTTGAAAGAGGAATCACAAAATTAGAATTATCCCTTGCTGGCAATCCAAACCTCTCTGCTGAAAAGCCAATAACCATTCCAGATATCAGATATCTAAAAGACAAAAATTGGATCATAAATTCAGTAAATCACGAGCTAAGTGATCAAGGCTATAAATCCACTATTAATGCAATAGAAAAATTTTAAATGCTTAAAAAAGACGAAAAAGCAAAACAGATCTCCTTGAGTGAAATTGAGCTTGAGGCTCTTTTAACAAAAGCTTCAAAACAAGGTGCTAAAGTCGCTCTTAAAGAAATAGGTCTAGATGATGATTTAGCCTATATGGATATAGCAAATCTTCGTGAATTACTAAAATCATTTCGCATGGCAAAAAAGCATGCATTCAAGGTTTTTATCAGATGGATGGTTTTTGGATTTATGACCTTAATTACCGCAGGATTTATAGCACTAATTGGTGATAATATTAATTTTAAATAATCAAAGAAATGCCTCAATTTGGAAAGAAATCAAAAGAGCAATTATCAAGCTGTCATGCCGATTTGCAGAAACTCTTCAATGAAGTAATCAAGCATTATGATTGCACAATTCTTGAAGGTCACAGGTCAAATGAAGAGCAAGAAGAGCTTTTTAATCAAGGTAAATCAAAATTAAAAGCTGGCAAGAGTAAGCATAATAACACTCCAAGCCTAGCTGTTGATGTAGCTCCTTACCATATAAAAAAACCAAATATTGATTGGGATTGCACCGATAATTTCTACCTATTTTCTGGTTATGTTTTGGGAGTTGCAAATCAAATCGGAATTAAAATCAGGTGGGGTGGATCTTGGGATAAAACTTTAGATGTTAGAAATAATAAATTTAATGATTTAGTTCATTTTGAATTGGTTATAAAATGATAGGTGAAAATTTCAAAATATGCAGTAAATGTAAACAAAGCAAGCCTATTTCACATTTTCATAAAATGCGTAATACAAGGCGTTATGATTGCAAAGAATGTCGAAATAAATATCTTAGAGAATGGTCTAAAAAAATCCAGAAAAGAAAAGAGAGCAAAAATATAGAACTAGGTATGGTATAACTCTCAAGCAATATGAAAAATTATTAGCTTTTCAAAACCACTCTTGCGCTATCTGCGGTAAAAAAGAACACGTCAGAAAAACTGATAAATATTTTCTTGTGGATCATTGTCATAAAACTGGCAAGGTAAGAGGCTTATTATGTCATAGATGTAATCAAGCCTTATCCCAGCTTAACGAAGATCCGTCATCTTCCTTGAAATTAATCAAGTATATTTTCCTACATAAAATTAAAGAAGCAAAGTATGCCAACAGCTTTTTTGCAGGCTATATGCAAGGAATTTCAATTATGTTAAATAAAGCAACAAATAATTTGAACCAACAATAGATTAACAGATATGACAAATAATTTTTTACAAGATTCCAAGGGAAATAAATCCTCCAAAAGATTATGGGGATCAATACTGTTAGCGACAGGCATAATATTTTCTACCATATTATTTGCTTACTCACTTTATCGAGGTGCGACGACAGATGCAAACAACAGCTCTTGGCATTATCAATATGTTTTTAATCTCAGGTGGTGGATTGCTTGGCGTTGGTGTGTTTGAGAGAGGAATAAATATTAAAAGAAGATGCTCGAAGGACTAATGATCAAATCAATGATATTTTTTGGCAGGAATTTGCGCCATTTTTGGCTTTGGATTTTTTAAAGGCAAAAAATCAGAAAAAATTAAGCAACTTAAAAATAATCTTGGCGATGCAAAAAAATCTAAAAAGAGGCAAATTAATCGTAGGAATGATAACATTTCTACTGTTAAGCGCAGGATGCAAAAATACGTCCGTAAATAATCTCTGCCTTTGGGCAAATCCTATCACAATAACGCAGTCAGAGCTAAACTCCTTAAGTGAAGAAACACTTCGTCAGATTGATAATTTTAATCAGGAATTTAAAGAAAGATGTTATTAATTCATCAAAAGTTCAGATTTTTTAACCTGTACTTTACAGCTATGACAATCTCTGTCCTGAAAAAATAAATTTTGACCATCAAATTTTACATTCCATCTGGCATTTTGATCATCTTTATAAAGGAGTGAATCTCCTGCTTTAAGATTGTCAATTTCTTTCCAATTTTCTGGATAAATCATAACAGAAAAATCAATTCCTACTGAAATTTTTCTGAACTCTCCCCAGTGATATTTTTCCTTGGTAATATATGTTCTATTTGCTTGATTTGAGTAAGTCATTTTTTATAAAATTTAATTATTAATATAAGCGTTTAACCTAGGTATATATTAGCTTGGGAGCGTTTGAACATCAAGTTAATAAGGAGAAAAATATCGATATTTTTTAACTATTTTTGAAGAATTTTATGAGCAATATTCCGAGCAAAGAATTAAAAATATGCATAGAAAATATGCTATCAAGAAATGATAAGAAATTAGGGGAGTTGTTGTATCAGGAATTAAAAAAAGAAGAAAACAACCTCTATTTTGAATGGCTAAAAGATTTAATTTTATTTGTAGATGCAATAAATTCAGAAAGAAGATGAATTCTCTGAATTTTTAT
Source organism: Rickettsiales bacterium (assembly GCA_038142525.1). Taxonomy (GTDB): domain Bacteria; phylum Pseudomonadota; class Alphaproteobacteria; order Rickettsiales; family UBA1997; genus CAJQHK01. The sequence goes on along the minus strand of JAYQKE010000026.1, from coordinate 24,217 downwards.
CAAAAGATTGTTTAACTAAATTCATTACATCATCAAGCTGATCTTTAGAATTAAGGTGAACCTCAACGCTTCCATTTCCCCATCTACCTTTATTTTTTACATCAATGCAAAGATTATTTGGATCATATACTTCATCAATATCCATATTTAAAGATAGTCTTAGCTTACTTTTTTGAGGTACAACATCAACAAAATTAGTATCGGTTTTATAGGCTATGTATAATTTAAGAAATTCCTCTCTAACTGCAGAGTCAATATTAATTACCTTTTTTCTAAACAATTCGAATAATTCTCTCATAGGGCCATCAGTTAGGAAGTGGCCACCTTCCATATTTTCAATAGTATAAACCTTATCTTCTGATTTTTTCTCTTTATATTGATCCAATAACTCATCTGAAATTTTAGGGAATTGCCAAATATCAACCATCTCACTTGCTAAAATATCAGCACGCTTCTTAATAGAATCTTCATTCCACACAGAAAATTTAGCTAAACTCCTATTTAATCTTATCGGACTTTGATCAAAACCACCTTCTATTGTCTTTTTTCTGGCAAATGGCTTATCACTTAATTCTGAATTATATCCAGTTAAAGTTAAATTCCCCAAGGTATGCAAATAATTATCTTGAACTTCCTTCCAATTTTCCCCTAGATCTCTTTTCCATTCATCAGATAAATTTGGATTTTGTGGCATAATATGTTCGATGGTGTAATCATCAACTCTGACATATTCTTTCCTGTCAAAATTCTCAAATTTTCTTAACCAAAAGTTTCTGTTTCTGATATTGTATAAATCTTTTTCCTTTAGTTCTTTTGTAAATTCAGAATCATTTGGAAATCTTCTATAATTTGTCATCAAAATCATTTTGGCTTTTAAGCTTTCTAAATAATTATCTTGATCTATTTGTTCATAAAGATTTGCAAAAGTTTTATTTAAGGAATTAGTCGGTATTCCGCATACAGATCTTCTAAAAATATAACTTTGAATCAGGTTAAGAATTTCAAGAAATTCTTTTTCGTCGATTATTTTATCTTCAAAATCATTGTAGATATTGAGTAAGAAAGGGTAAGCAACATCAACTTTTAATTCTTTTAAGTCAGTGAAAGCCTGTTTTAATTTTGGATTTTCTTCTTTTTCTAGGGCTATTCTTGTATAAAATTTTGAGAACCCAAAAATATCAGAAATTATTTTATCTATCTCTCTTGTCCCTCCTTCTTTTGCAAAATAACTTTTAAAAGTTTCATAAACATTGTTAATATTAGGAATGTTACGATTTTTGATAGTTAAATAATCACGCATAAATCGATCAAAATAATTATTGCTATTATTTTGATCAAAATCTTTTTCCATTAAATACCAATAATTCTCATAGATATTTATCTGTTTATCCTGATTTAAACCCATTAAAATAAAATTTCTAATAAGATCAGCTTGCGATAATTTAATTCGGTTGAGTTAAGACTCTCAAAAATTAGTTGTGGATCATCATGTTCGGGATCAAGACAGATATCAACAATCATTAATTTTCTAATGCCTTTTAATATTATCTCTGGATCTTCACCTGCAATTTCATTTTGAAAAATTCAAAATTTGATTTAATTTTATTTGAAGATAATTCTTGATTCGAATGTTTCTCGATAATGCTAATTAGTGAGGACTTATCGTTTCTGGTTAAGATTAATTTATATTTTAAATCATCCTTTCCATAGCTATTTATGAGATAAAAATCTCTTAATTCTTCAGCTCTAGCTTCATTAGATTCTGCTATATAATTTGTGATTGCGGCTAATAATAGAGTGCAAGTTGTTAGTCTCTGTTGTCCATCAATTATTGCTTGTGTGGATATTTCTTTATCATCGTATTTTTCTTTCACACGAACAATAGAGCCTATAAAATGATTTTTTATTGAGTCGTTAGTGGCTACATTTTTGATGTCATTTAACAATCTTTTACATTCAGCAATTCTCCAACTATAAGTTCTCTGGTAAATTGGAACAACAAATTGCTGTTTATCACGTAAAAATTCTATTAATTTTCTATCCTTTGCGTCCATTGGTTTTTAAAGAAAAATTGCGAAAACTAGAATGTTATCGCAAATTTCTTAGAAAACAATTTAAAAACCTCTTTATTTATCACTATTTTCTTTAATAAGAAGTAAGCACAGAATAATATGGAAAAGACGATCTGATACCTCTTTTGTCAGAAATTTAGCCTTTCCAAGTCCATGAGCAAAATCATCTCTTAGATTCATTCCACAAGAACTCGTTAAAACTAATTGAAAATAAAATCCCATCTCTTTGTAAATCTTATCATAAATGCTATTTATTATAATTCCTCCTTGCCCGCTCAAGAGTGAACCAAGAGGCATTTGATCATATCCGCCAATTTTATTCGCTTTCAAAATTACACCACCACTTATTCTCACCAACTCCCTAACAGCAGACTCAATCAAGGGAATAAATAAATGAGAAGAAACTAGATAATCATTTTCAAAATAAGCAGAAATTGCTCTTTCTAAATATTTTTTATTCTCCTTCTTAAATAACATGGAACTTGCAAAATAATCTAGAAATTCTTGCTTAGAAATAAGCTTCTTTAATTCTTCCAATACTATCGATAAATATATAGAACTAAATTCCAAATGTTGAGAAGCATATCTTTGGAAATGATTATCGTAATCTTCTGTAATGGAGGAAAGCTTTGCAATAGGAACTCCATCACTATAAGGAATGATTTGTGTCGTCACCATATAACTCAATGGATTAGTTTTAACCAAGCTATCAAGCCCTAATTTCATTGATTCTTTGGTTGGCAAAAGATTGATGGCAATTTTAGCAACAATTAATTCCAAATCATTTTCTTTATTTTCGCCAAAAATCCGTTTTTTAAGAGCATCTATGTTATCCTTTTTTATTTCAATAGAAGTGGAAATTTCTTGCATAGATTCTTGCCAATTAAGCTCCAACTGCGCCATCTCTTTCAAAATTCTCTCATTGGCGCTTTTATTTGTTTAAAGCCTTTATCTGAATATTGCTGATATATTTCCTGTATCTTCTCATAAGCATGCGTTTTTAATAGTGGTTCTGAATTTGAACGATCATCCTCTTTTAAAGACTTTTCTAAAATTCCAAGAACACGAACTAAATTTGATTCATCATTTTTTTTGGCATAATATTGAGCTAAAATAACAACTGCATGCTCCGTTAGCCAAATATCTTTTTCAACTCTAGATAGCCTATCTTCCATCTCATTAACTAACTTAGATTCTTCTACTTGATTAAGAACAATTTTTTTAGAAAAATCTAATAGAAGCCACCTAAAAGAAAATCCCCATAATCCCGCTTTATCATCAGACGCAACCTTCTTTTCAAGATCAATTATTGCTTCTTTAACTTTATTTATCTGATCTTGATTATTTAACCCTATAGCCAAATTTAAAGCTCGTTTAATCTTAGTTTTGCAATCAATTGGATGAATCATAAGATTTTTACAAATCTCAATATTTGAATTTATAACTTTCTTAATAAGCTCAAACGCAGCTCCTTTGCCAACAATAACTGGAGAAAAATCAACTACTAAATCTGCATATCTTGATATTAGAATTGGATTTTTTGAAACCTCTGATCTTGAAGCCCAATAATTCAGAATTACTTGATCTACTTTTGATAAAGATGGATATTCAACAATCTGTCCGTTTTTATCCCGACCAGTAAACATCGGTCCATAATAAGTATTCCAACTGTTGTTTTTATAATCTTGCATATAGTCAAACGCCATCATTTCTGCCAAGTCTTCCTGACTTGCTTCATAGCCAGAATTTTTATTTAAAATTGCTTTGATTTTTTCTGATATTTTGTTCCCATAGCTATATTCTTGGATATTTGCTTTTTCTTGATCAATTTCTTTTAAATAATCAGCAATTTCGCTATGCAATTCTTTATTCATGATCTCTAAAAGCCTCCGCCAAAACAGCTTTAGTTAAAAGCTCGCTAGTCTCAAAACTTTTTTCGATTTGCTTTTCGGCTTCATCAAGTTTTTGTATTATGGTTTTAAGTTTTGATACAATTGCAAGTTGTTCGGGGATTGGTGGGAGTGGAAGTGATAATTTTCAAGGAACTTCCGTTAACATTTGGCTGTCCGGCTCCCCAAAATCGCATTAAGTAATTGCTTCCAATATATCGGGGTTTCTAAAAACATTTTTATGTATTCTGGCAACAATATTTTTGAAGGAATTAATCTTATCAAATAAGAAGCAAAAAGTGATTCTACAGTTTTGTTTTTAACCAAAAAACTTTTACCAATTGTACCTCCAGTTCTTGCTATAACTATATCATTTTCATTAAGACCATAGGTTTCTATATCTTTTTGAGAATGGTCACATCCAGGAACGCTATCCCAGCAAACCTTGTTATCTTGAATATCTGTAATTCTCAAAAGCCTCACCCCGTCCTTTTCTTTTTTAGCGGAAGCATTAAAGCCATAATGTATTCTATAACAAACTTCTCCTAATCTTGTCCAAACCCAATTTTCAGGCAATTCAAAAGGAATTTCACCTTCTTCAATTGGTGGTAATGGCTTTTCTTTTTTGATTTTCTTTTCAGCTATTAATTTCTCTTTTTCTTTCTTGATTTTTTTTAGAAGCTCACTTGCTGGTTCAATATTGGGATTTTTTTCACGCCATTCCTTAGTTAATTTTCCTTCAATAGCATCTTGTAAAATCTGCTTTCTAAGATTTTTTAAATAAGTCTTTTGGTTTTCAATTTGGCTTTGAAGATCTTGTTGTTTTTCTTCGCTTTGTTTTAATTTTTCAGCAATTTGTTTTTGCTGTTCAATCGTGGGAGGTAATGAAATAGTAAGATTAAGAAGGTGTTTAGCCTTAATTTCAGTTTTAATTCCACCCTTTACTTGCTCTCCCAATAGTTTCACAAATTCTACACTTTTTAAAAAATGTTCAAAATAATCTATATCAATCTTTGATTCATCAAAAGTGTAAGATGAGTAATGAATTGTTGCGGTTATATCATTATCTTCGCGATATATCCCCATCGCACCTTTCGCAACATTGATTCCAGAAATCACGAAATCACCTTTTTTAATCAAAATCATATCAGTTCTTGAAGATTTTTGACCGATATAAAATTTGCCAGAAAAATCAATCTTTTCTAATCTTTCTAGCCCAGAAATATTTTCATCATTAGGCTTGTATCTGCCTTTTCTTTCAAAAAGAAAAGTACTAATTATTGATTTTCTCCAACTCATAAATCACCCTTAATTTCAGATAAAATTTTCTTGGTCTCGTCAAAAGAGTCTTCAAGCATTTTAATTAACTCTGGACTGCTAAATTCTTGCTTTTCTTCAATTTTATTAGGGTTTTTAATATCTAAATCAAAGTTTCTTTTTTCAATTTCTGCAATGTTAACTTTCCAAGCAACATCACTTTCTATTCTTTTATCCCACCATTTTTTGATTGACCCGAATTCTTTAATGTTAATTGGTTTGGTTTTTGAATAGGCTTTTTGATCTTCTGGCAATTTATGTTCGTAATACCAAATTTCTTTGGTAGGACTTCCTTTTGTGAAAAATAATAAATTGGTTGCAACTGTTGCGTAAGGAGCAAAAACTGAATTTGGTAAGCGAATTATGGTGTGTAAATTGCATTCTTTTAGCCATTCTTCACGAATTCTTGCTTTTACGCCATCTCCAGTAAGTGAACCATCTGGCAAAACAATTCCCGCTCTTCCGTGGTTCTTTAATAGTTTTAAAAATAGCACCAAAAATAGGTCAGCCGTTTCTTTGGTTTGATAAGATTTTGGAAAATTTGCTAAAATTCCATCTTTAACCGATCCGCCAAAAGGTGGATTTGCAACAATTACATCAACTTTATCGGAAGCGGAAATATCTTTTATTGGTCTTGATAGAGAATCATCACGAGAAATATTGGTTGGTGCTGAAATGCCGTGCAGAATCATATTTGTTGTGCAAAGCATGTGCGGAAGTTGCTTAAATTCAACTCCACTTACTGTTTGTTTAATCAATAACTCATCTTCAAAAGTGTGAACATCGTTTTTTCTAATATGTTCAATTACTGAAGTTAAAAATCCTCCAGTTCCACAAGCTGGGTCAAAAACCTTTTCTCCAAGCTTTGGATTAACCATATCAACAATAAATTTGGTTAATGCTCTTGGCGTGTAATATTCACCTGCATTTCCAGCACTTTGTAGGCTTGATAGTAATCCCTCATAAATTAAACCAAATTGATCTTGATCGGCTTTACGGTTAAAATTTATTTCATCAATTTTGTTAATTACTTGTCTAATTTGAGTTCCGCTTTTCATGTAGTTGTAGCTATCTTCAAATATTGACTTCACTACAAAACCAGCCTCATTTTCTTCTTTTGAAAAAGTAAGATTTTTAAGAGTTGGAAAAAGTTGATTATTGATAAATTCAATTAGGCTATCTCCCGTCATTCCTTCATCATCTTTTGCCCAAGATCTCCATCTTAAATTTTGTGGAATTGGCGATTTATAAGATGAATCTAAAAGTTCTTTTTCTTCTTCTTTTTCATCAAACATTTTTAAAAATAACATCCAAGAAAGTTGAGATAGTCTTTGAGCATCCCCATCAACACCACCATCTTGACGCATTATATTTTGGATTGATTTTATTATTCCTGATAGGTTAGTCATTTTCGTTAAAATTAAATAAATTGATTTCTTTATTTCCTTCGATTTTCTTTATATTGGATAATATAATTTTTGGCTTTTTTGCTGTTGCCAAACCTTCTTTGCCTTCTCTACTTACGACGCCAGAAATCTTAACTGTTGCAAAAATATTTTCGCTATCTTCGGAGATAATCTTGTTTTTAAATTTTCCCACTCTTGCTCCTTCTTCTAGTAAGCAGTCAATTATGTGGTTATTGTAAGCAAAGCTAAATTTATTTTTATTCTCTATGACTTTATTAATTTTTCCTTCTAGGTCAGTAACAATATCTCCATGTTTTAAATCTGGTAAAATTATTTCTTCATCAACATCGTCATTTAAATCATGAAAAATTACTTTGTCTACTTGACTAATCTCCACAACCTCTTCTTTTTCACCTTCAAACACACCAATAATTAACTTTTCATTACCATTAATTAACTTAACATTCTTCGATAAAATTTTGTCAGGAATTTTTATGAATATATCATGATGCTTTTTTAAAACTAACAACACCTCATCATTCTCATTTGTAATCTCTACAAAGTTTTGATTATTAATTTCTTTGGGGATTATTTTTTTAAATTTCTTGTTTTTTATTGAACCAACATGTTTTGAAATTTTCACTACTGATTGCAAGATTTTCAAAGTTGCCTTTTGCAACTTTGGTAAATCATTCTTTATAACCCCAAGCTCAGAAAATCCCTTTTCAGCAACTACCTCTCCAGCCTTAGACATATATTTGCAAACGAATGGAGTTAATATTGCACCAAGATAAATTATTAACGATCCTTGTTCAATTTTAACAGGAATACTAAAATCTAATTGTTCAAATTCAGAGTTTTCTAATGCAATGACGCTTCTAAACGATTCATCAAATCCCAAAATTGCCTCAGCCTGCTTTCTGGCATCTACATAACCATCAACAAATGATTCACCTTCGTATTTTAAATATCCTATTTTTTCCTCACCCATATTCTAATAACTAATTTGTGAATAAATCTCCCTTTCCAACTCTCTTATCGCAAAGAAATACTGATCTTTACCGCCAAATTCTTGAATAATTTCAAGAGGTGAGCCGATTTTGTTAAATGGATTAACAGTTAGAATATTAATGTCTTCAAGATGTTCTAAGCCTTGATTGGTGTATTTATCGAGTAGACTTTCTAAAACTTTTTTTGCTTTATCGCTGTATTTTGCCAAGTAGTTTTTCTTTCTCACATTATTGGCTCGCTCGCTTCTTGTGATTAATTTATTTTTACCAAAAGCAATGTGTAAAATTAGGTCAAAAGGATCAAGTTGATCGCCAATTTCTCCAATATCATTTTGTAATTCTGAAATTGAAATTCCTTGATTTTCAAGCTCATGTAAAATTTGAGATTTTTGTTCTTCTTTATTCCACTTATTGATAAATTCATCTAGTGAGGCGTAGTTTTGCAAAATTCTTTTTTTACTGAAATCTTTAAAAGAACCCGTGATTAATTTGCCATTTTCATCCAAAAATTGCTTTTGCTTGTAAACAATATCTACTTCAACACTATCAATATAGATTTTTTCTTTTGTACCTTCCGTCTCTATTTCTTGAGTTGAAATTTGAGCGAGCTGATTTTCTTTTTTATTTAAAGTATCTTCAGATTTATCAACAGCTCTTTCTTCCTCAAAAAAATCCTTATCTTCTATTTCTTCACCTTGATTAATTTCTTTTATCTGAACTGGGTCGCCATCAAAATTTGGATCAGAGAATTGATCGGTTGCTCTTCTAAAGTCTAAAATTGTAAAATGGGTTTTTCCTAAATCTTGTCTAATTCTAGTGCCACGGCCAATAATTTGCTTAAACTCTGTTGATGATGCAATATTAGCATCAAGAACAATTAGTTTACATGTTTGAGCATCAACTCCTGTGGTTAGCAATTTACTGGTTGTAACGATTGTTGGATATGCTTCTTCTGGGTGAATAAAATTATCAAGCTCCATCTTTCCTTCAAGATTATCACCTGTAATTTGCATAATATATTTTGAATTTTGCTTTACTAAATCAGCATTTTCATCAATTAAGGCTTTTCTCATTCTCTCTGCGTGCTCAATATCCACACAAAAAACAATTGTTTTGGCAAAGCGATCGGTTTTCTTTAAGAATCTGCTAATTTCAGAAGCTACAGCCTTGGTTCTTTTTGTCAGAACAATATTTCGATCAAAGTCCTTACTTTCATAAACCTTATCTTCAATTTCATTTCCTTGACGATCACGATCTTGAATTGAAGGACGATATCCACCGACATCTTTATCAAGCATTATTCTAACAACCTTGTATGGTGCTAAGAATCCATCATCAATACCTTGCTTTAAAGAATAAGTATAAATTGGCGCACCGAAATAATCGACATTAGAAACATCTTTAGTTTCTTTTGGAGTTGCGGTTAAGCCAACTTGAGTTGCAGATGAAAAATATTCTAAAATTTCACGCCAATTGGAATTTTCTCTAGCACTTCCTCTGTGACATTCGTCAATTATTATCAAATCAAAAAAGTCTTTGGAGAATTGCTTATAAATATTTTTTTCATCTTCGTTACCTGTTAACGCCTGATAAAGCCCAAGGTAAACTTCATAAGCTTTATCAATTTTACGATTTTGTATTTTTGTCATTTTGTCGCCAAAATGTTTAAAATCGTTGGTCATTGTTTGATCAACAAGAATATTGCGATCAGCTAGAAAAAGGATTCTTTTTTTACTTCCAGATTTCCAGAGACGCCAAATAATTTGACCAGCAGTAAAAGTTTTACCTGTTCCAGTTGCCATCACTAACAAGATTCTTTTTTGACCTTCTGCAACGGCTTTTATTGTTCTGTTGATTGCAACTTGTTGATAATATCTTGGGGTTTTCTTTGAATGTCCTTGATAATATGGAGTTTGAAGAACTTTTTCAGCATCTTCTCCGATGTTTTTATTCTGCTTGTATCGATTATAAAGCTCTTCTGGAGAAGGAAGTTGATTAATTGATAAACTTCTTTGTTTTCCAGTTAAAAAATCATGCTCAAGAAAACCATCTCCATTTGTAGAATATGCAAATGGAGCATCCAAAATTTCCGCATAATTAATGGCTTGCTGAATGCCATTTTCAATAGAGTGGTTATTATCTTTAACTTCAATTATTGCTAGTGGGAAGTTTTTGCGATAGGATAAGACAAAATCTGGTCTCTTTCTTTCTCCTCTTTTGGTATTTTTGCCATTTAAAATAATTCTTCCATCTGTGATAAATTTTTGCTCACTTACTTGCGTCATCACATCCCAACCAGAATTTTGAATGGATGGAACAATATATTTAGTTGAGATATCTTGCTCTGATAAGCTTTTCTTGTTATCCATATTATTTGTCTTTAGTTTTACTTTCTTTCTCTATCCAGGCATCAATTTCCTTTTTACTAAATCGCCAAGCATTGCCGATTTGAAAACCTGGTATCTTCTTTTCTGACGCAAAACGATATGCTGTTTTTTCGGCTATTTTTAGGTAATCAGCCAGTTCCTTCATCGTCATTATGTCGTTCTTTTCAATGATACTCATAAAAGTTAAGCAATATGTTTTGTTGAATTAAAAAACTTTCTATATAGAATAGGATAGAAAATAATAGAACGCAAGAGAGGTAATGATTTTTAATTAAAATTATTTACAATTTGCAAATTAACATTGACATAATCTGAGACTTTCTTACTCTCTAACGCATAAGAATATTAATTATTTTATGTTTAAAATATGCATATCAAAACAAAAGATATTAAATCTTTAGAGATTGGCTTTGCCGGAATTGGTATTATGGGATCAGCAATGTCGGAGCATATCCATAATAAAGGATTTAATCTAACAATTTATAATCGCACAAAAGACAAAGAAATTTACCAACAATTACTTAAAAAAGGCATTTATGAAGCAAACACAATTTCTCATCTGGCAAAAAAATGTGATATAATTTTTACTTGTCTTGATGATGAGATTTCAGTTATTAATTCAGTAAATGAGATATTGCCTCATTTAAAAGAAGATTCAATAATAATAGATACAACTACAATTGGTAAAAAATCAGCTATTAAAATTGGCAATATTTTACAAGCAAAGAACTGCATATTTTTAGATGCACCAATTACAGGTGGTGAGAAAGGTGCTAAAGCTGGCAATTTAACTGTAATGGTTGGTGGTGATAAAGAATATTTTGACTATCTATTACCATTATTTGGGTCATTTGGCTCATTAATAAAATATTGTGGTAATATCGGTTCTGGTCAGGCCGTAAAATCAATTAATCAATTACTTTGCGCTGTTAATTTGGCTGGAACATGCGAAGCCTTTATCGTAGCTAAAAAAATGAATATTGATCCAAATTTAATAATTGAAATTTGTGGTAGTGGCATGGCGGAAGTAAGCAACTTACAGATGTTGGATCTGAAATTGTTAAAGATAATTTTAATCCAGGATTTAAAGCTCGTCATTTAACCAAAGATTTAAGATTATTATTAGAGGAGATTGACTCAAATCAAATTAAAATAACTAACAAAATTTTTGAGGATTTTGAAGAATTAACAAAAAATTCAGATATAGGTGAAATGGGGACGCAAATTTTATTAAAATATTTAAGTGATTCTCTAAAATAATATTTTCAATGATATTTCCAGATAATTTTATCCAAAATAAATTCAAAACTCCTGATAATATTAATATCAATTATCTTATGGCAGGTGATGGTCCTCCTATTTTGCTTTTACATGGACATCCTCAGAATTCTGCTATGTGGCATAAAATAGCGCCAGATCTTTCTAAAAAATATACAGTTATTCTCGCTGATCTAAGAGGCTATGGCGATAGCGATAAACCAAAAGGAAATGATGATCATAGTAATTATTCCAAGAGGATAATGGCTCTAGATATGATTTATTTAATTGAAAATCTTGGTTTTAAAAAATTTAACCTCATAGGTCACGATCGTGGAGGAAGGGTTTCTTATAGAATGGCACTAGATCATAAAGACAAAATAGAAAACTTAATTACTCTCGATATTTTACCAACTTATATAATGTATCAAAATACTAATCTCGATTTTGCTACTAGCTATTGGCATTGGTTTTTTCTTATTCGTCCTTTTCCATTTCCAGAGAATGCTATTAATAATGATCCAGAAATCTATCTTGATCAAGTTTCAAAAGGTAGAAATAATGGTAAGTCACCATTTAGCAAAGAGGCGAAAGATGAATATATTCGCTCTTTACAAAATCCAGATACTGCGCATGGAATATGTGAAGATTATCGAGCAAGTAAATTGATTGATTTTTATCATGATCTGGAAGATTTAGAAAAAGGCAATAAAATTGAATGTCCTATGCTTGCCTTATGGGGTAAAAATGGCGCAATTGAAAAATATTTTGATGCAATAAAGGAGTGGCAAAAATTTGCTACAAATATTCAAGGTAAAGCATTAAATAGTGGTCATTATATCGCAGAAGAAATACCAAATATTTTGCTCGCTGAAATTAATGATTTTTTAAAATAATTAAAATATGACGAAAACTTTATATCAAAAATTGGTAGATTCACACAAGGTAGAAACTATAGATGAGGAAAATATTTTACTTTATGTCGATCTTCATATTATGAATGAATATACTAGCCCTCAGGCTTTTACATCATTAGATGAAAAAAATAGAAATGTTTTAAGGTCAGGAAAGCAACTAGCAACAGTATCTCATATAATTCCAACTCATGATGTTGCTGTAAAAGACAGAACTATTCCTGATAAAACATGCGAAACCCTTGCTGATAATTTAGAAAAGAATTGTACAAAACATAATATTTTATGTTATGGAACTAATGATGTTAATCAAGGTATTGAACATATTATCGCTCCTGAACAAGGTTTAGTTCGTCCCGGAATGGTAATTTTATGTGGTGATAGCCATACCACAACCTATGGGGCGTTAGGTGCTCTTGGGTTTGGTATTGGTACTTCAGAAGTTGGTCATATTTTAGCAACTCAGACTTTAGTTTATCGCCTTGCCAAAGAAATGAGAATTAAAATAAATGGTAAATTAAAAGATGGAATTTCATCAAAAGATTTAATTATTTATATTATATCACAAATTGGAGCACAAGGAGCTCGTGGCTATGCAGTTGAATTCTCGGGATCTGCAATTGAGGATTTATCAATTGAAGCCAGAATGACTCTTTGCAATATGGCTGTTGAAGCTGGTGCAAGAGCCGCATTAATTGCGCCAGATCAAAAAACCTTAGATTATGTTATTCCTAAAATAACAAATCTTAATGAAAAAGTTAAAAAAGAAGCCGTAAAAAATTGGAGTAAGCTAAAGTCTGATAATAAAGCGAAGTTTGATAAGGAGTATCAATTTGATGCTTATAATATTTCTAGCTTTGTTACTTGGGGTACAAGTCCAGATCAAGCAATAGCCCTTGATGACAATATTCCAGATCCAAATAATATAGAAGATGATAGAGAAAGAAATACAGCGATAAGAGCTCTTAATTATATGGGTCTCAAAGCAGGAGAAAAAATAAAAGGATTAAAGATTGATAGGGTTTTTATTGGATCATGCACTAATAGTAGGATTGAAGATTTAAGAATAATTGCCAATATTGTTAAAGGTAAAAAAGTAGCAAAAGATATAAGAGCAATGATAGTTCCGGGCTCTGGTGCTGTTAGAAACAGAGCTGAAATCGAGGGTCTTGCAAAAATATTCTTAGATGCTGGTTTTGAATGGAGGCAACCTGGCTGTTCAATGTGCCTTGCTATGAATGATGATATTTTAGGTTCAGGCGAAAGATGCGCCTCAACTACTAATCGTAATTTTGAAGGAAGACAAGGAAGAGGAGGAAGAACGCATTTAATTAGCCCTGCTGTTGCAAACTTGCACCGCAATTAAAGGATTTATAACAGATCAAATATAAAATTATGAGTAATTATATAATTAATGAGATAGCAGCGACGCAATTGCTATTGATAACTTGGATACTGACCAAATTATGCCAAAACAATTTTTAAGAACAATCACCAAAGAAGGTTTGGACAAAGGTTGTTTATATGATCTTAGATTTGATGAAAATGGTGCAAAAAGATCAGATTTTTCATTAAATCAGGATAAATTTAAAAATGCAGGAATAATAATTGCGGGAAAAAATTTTGGTTGCGGATCAAGTAGAGAACATGCAGTTTGGGGATTACAGCAGCTTGGTGTTAAGGCAATTATTGCCCCAAGTTATGGCGAGATATTTTTTGGAAATAGTATTAATAACAGATTATTGACCATAATATTACTATCTAATGAAGTTGATGAATTAATGGATTTAGTAGAAAATGGTGATAATAATATTGAAATTGATGTTAAAAACCTTGTAGTTAAAACAAGTAAAAAAGATTATCATTTTAAAATGCAAAAACGCCATAAACAAATGATAATTGAAAATATTGACATGATAACACTTAGTCTTAGATCAAAAGAAAAAAATAGAAATTTTTGAGAAAAATCATTTTCAAAATAACCCTTGGTCTGATTTGGATTTATCAAATCACAAATATAATGATAATTAAATTAATTTATTATGCCTAGAATAGCAGGAGCTGTACCGAGAATGCTTGGAAGATTCAGTATTCTACAATTGAGATTTCCAGAACCAGCAATGGTAGAATTTGCAAAATATGCCGACGATTTATCAAGAGATAGGAATCCATATCATCATCACCAAGATATGAAATTTGCACTTGCCTATAAAATGAATCAAAGTCTTGATACAGTGTTAAGAGGATCAGAAGTTTCAACGCAAGAAAGGGATGATGCAAGGTATCTTTTGCAAACTATGGAGAGAATGAGGGATGGATTAGAAGAGCCAGCAGTTCTTATTATAAATGGTTTTCCCGTTGATTCCAAAGAAAGCCTATTATCAACACCAAGTGATCCAACAGGTTACGATCCAGATAAAAAAGAGGATAGAGGAAAAGAGGGGTTTGTAACAGAATGTGCTATGCTTGCCTTTAATACAGCAATCCATCAAGATGTTGTTACAAACCCTAATGTACAAGGAGGTTTGTTTACACATCATTTATCTCCACGAAAAGGTATGAGTGGAGTTGCATCTAATGCTGGCGCAGGATTTTTTCCTGTTCATATTGAAGGAACTCATTTACCAACGGAAGAAATGGTGGATGGACTGACATTGACTGCTCTTAAAAATTCTCAATCTCCAACTATATATGTTCCAATAATGATGATTGAGAAAAAGTTAAGAGAAGAACTGGGAGAAAGATTTGATATGTTATTGGAGCCTAGATTTAAATTTGTTGCTGGCGTGGCATATATAGACAACTAAATTAAGCTTGCATTTTCTCTTATTCCAAGCAACATTTCGAGTAACTCTCTTTTATCGCTGTATTTATTTCTCCACTTCCTGTACCAATACTTGATTTGAGACCATTTCTTTTCAATTGGGTTAAGATCTGGTGAATAAGCTGGAAGATAAAGTAATGTGATATTGAATTTCTTTGCTATGTCTGCAATGTTTTCAATATTTTTATCAGCAATTTCTGCCTTTGAGTCATGATGAAATTTGGCGTTATCAAGTACCAGATAAGATCCTGACTCAATATTTGGAAATAGATCGTTCTTAAGATAGTCCTTAAATATTTGTTTATCAATTGATGATTCATATATTTTTGAACATATTAAATCATTATTATGATTTCTTGTCACCAGTATATTCAGTCTTTTGCCTCTTCTACCAGATCTTGGAACTTCAAGCCTCTTTCCTTTTTTGGCAAATCCATATTCACAGTTAATCTCAAGATCGATACCAGACTCATCAAAATCATATAGCTTTTTTTGATCGAGATTGGCAATTGATTTTATGAATTCAGATCTAAGTTTTTCATTCCTTTCTTTGTATATCTTGGAGTTTTTTTAAAGGTCAATCCTAGTCTTCTAATATAATTCAATATTGTTACATCAGTTACATCCTCATCAATCATCTCTGCAATCTCGTAACAATTGATAAATGGACTCTCTTCTATAATCTTCTTTATCTTCGTAGGATCTTTAATCTTAATCTTATCCTTATTATCGTTATAGCCTCGAAACTCATAAAGACCTTCCTCTCTATATCTCTTGTGCCAACGAGTTATAGTCGTTGGATGGATAGAACTGCACCCATTTGTTAGACCATTACCTCTTTTAAAAGTCATAGACTTTTTCTTTTAAATTCGGTGTAGAAATTTTTGAATTTTCTGAAATTTTAGAATGGCCCTAAATAGCCAAATTCGTAGAAATTTCTGGAAAATTATAAAATTTCGTATTTCATATTTTAGATTTTAATTATTTTTTATTTTAAAATCTAATTCTTTTTCTCTTACTGTCATCATTATAGTAAATTTGACTAGGAGTTTTGTAATTCAAAGATTGATGAGGTCTTTGATAATTATAAAAATGGATAAATCTTGTTATTTGCCTCTTTAATTCTTCTATATTATCAGGAGGATTGAGAAAAATTTGTTCATATTTTACAGTTCTCCAGAATCTTTCAATAATTACATTGTCTACCCACCTACCTTTTCCATCCATTGATATTTGAATATTTCGTTTTTTTAATTCATTTATCCAATTACCGCTGGTAAATTGAGATCCTTGATCAGTATTAATAATTGTTGGAATAATTTTATGATTTTTTATTCCCTTTTTTAATATTTCAACACAATTATTAGTTTCCATAGAAATTGATAATTTTGATGCAACAACAAATCTAGAACTCCAATCAATTAGCGACATTAAATAAACAAATCCTACTGGTGTTTTGATGTAAGTTATATCAATTGCCCAAGTGTGATTTGGCTTATCTATTTTAGATTTATCTTCTAATAAATAAGGATATTTGTAATCTTTTTTATTGATGATTGTTGTCTTTTTCTTTGGATAAAGAGCTTTAATCTTTAGAACTCTCATTAATCTAAGAATCTTCTTGCGATTAATTTTATTATTATGATTTCTATCTTGATTGATTATTTCTGTAATTCTTCTATATCCGAAAAATTGATATTTACTCCAGATATTATGAATATCTTTGCATAAACTATTAATCTTAGAAATATCAATCCTAGATTTATAATAAAAATTAGATCTATTAATATCTAACAATCTACATCTATTTCTGACAGCTAAATTATACATATCTGATGATAATTTTAGAAATTTGATTTTCTTAGAATAATCTAACTGTCCAGAAACTTTTTTAAGAAATCTCTTTCCATTGTTAATTGACCTATTTTCTTATATAATTTATCAATTTCTTTATCCTTCTTTTTTTGTTCTTTTTTACTTAATTTTTCTTCTTTAGATAACTTAGAATCAGAAAATATATCATTACCGCTAGCTTTAAACTGCTTAACCCATTTATGTAATGTTGATTTAGCAATATCATATTCGCTACAAATCTGATAAATTGTATAATTTTCGGATAAATATTTCATTACAACTTTAAACTTAAAATCAGAATTATATTTTTTAATTTCTTTTGACATAATTTATTAAATTAAATTTTTAATTAACAGATGAAAAAATATTAGCATATTTTTCCATCTTCCAAATCAAAATTTAAAGAAAATATAGTCTATGAAAAATTAAATAGAGAGGTCTGAATTTTGGGGGCATTTCTGATATTCAACAATAACGATACCTCCTTTGGACTCTTCTTGTTGATCTCAAGTAAATCAATAACTTTTTTTCTTAAATCATTAGAATATGGAACTGGCATAGTTTTTGCCAGAATTTTATTCTCCTGGCGCAAGAAATGCAAGCTTAATTTAGTTGGCTATAATACTAATAGTGATTCAGGAGTTATAGAGCCAATGATATATACTGACGACAGAGGTAATATAGTTAGATGGAGAATGAATGCAAATCTAGACAAAGTATCTCCCGCAGATCCAAAAGATAAAGAGGCGGGAGAGGTTATTGTAAAAGTTGCAGAAGTCCTAGAGTCTTTAAAAGAAGAGGTTGTTTTACAATATGGAGACTTTCTAAGAATAGATAACGTAACTGGTGCAAGCGCATTCTAGGGCTCCGATTCATCCCCAAGATAGCAATCCAAATGATCCAACTAATAATAGACATTTACTTAGGCCACAAACAATGCGATCTGATCCAGAGAGACGATCCCAAGACCCTAAACCTGATGGTATATCAGTACAGTCAGCAGAAGGGATAAGCATAGATCAACCAACGCAATCAAAATAAAATGATAAATATATTTCTTTACTATAATGAATCAGATTCTTTTGCAAAAGATATGATATTGGGATATTCTTTTTTAAATAAACATGAGAATAAAGTACAATTTGAAACCGATATAAATAATATAAATAATTGCAACAAAATATTAATTCTTAGAAGTGCAAAAAATAAGACTCCGGGATTAAATATTAAAAATATTAACAAAAATAATATCGCTACATTCAGCATACACGAAGTAAGCTTATCTCAATTCGATGAGTCAAATGTAAAAAATTGGTCATTACCCAATATTTTTAGATTTTGTTTAAATGAATAAGGTTAATTTGGAAATTTCATTTCAAATTCTGTTCCTTTTTTTATCTCAGATCTGCAAATAATTTCTCCTTCAAATGCTCTCATAATTCTGCGACAGAATGGTAAACCCAACCCAGTTCCATCTTTTTTACCAGAGGTAAAAAAACTCTCAAAAATTAATTCCAATTTATCAGATTCAATTCCAGGGCCATAATCTTTAAAATATAGATAATTGCCATCAGGTTTTATTTCTGTTCTGATTTCAATTTTGACCTTATAATGAAGGGCATTTTTAAGCAGATTATAAATGACAAAAATCATCATATTTTCATTGCCTTTAAAAATAAAATCCTCATTCAAGTCATAACTAAGCAAATCTCGATCTTGTTGGTTTTGATATGAAAATTGTTTCAATGCTTTTTTGATCACACCAGAAATTGAAATATCGGTAAAATTACTTTTATCAACCTCGCCATCTCTAATATTAGCTAAAATCATATCGATCATTGCCAAGCCCTGAGTTGAGCTATCAGCAATAAGATCAACATATTCTATTAATTGATTTAAATTATCTTTCATTAACTCATGACATCCTTTGATGCCTGCAAGCGGATTTCTTGTTTCATGAGCAATTGAACCAGCCAAACTTTTAACCTGCTCAATTTTATCATTATTTTTATCTATTTTGTTAAACATGATAAGAAAAATTAAGATTGTGAAATAAAATGATTATTGATAAAATAATCATATCCAAAAACATTAGTATTAATACTAAACAACTTAATAGTAATATTAAAAGACTGACTTATCAAGTTAATAGAGCATGAATATCATAATTAATTACAAACAGTGCAAAGTCGCCAGAGCACTTCTGGACTGGAGTCAGGAAGATTTGAGTCAAAAGGCAGAAGTTGCCAAGGCAACCATCGGTGATTTTGAAAGAGGCGCTAGAAATCTAAGAATTGAGACAATGCAGAAGGTTGTGGCTGTGCTTGAAAATGAGGGTATTAGATTTGAGGGAGAGGGAAGTAGAATTTTGGTGGAATTAAATCCTAAAAATTAGCTGTGGGTTTGAATGTAAAATTGGGATTCGAATTGAGTCTTTAAAAAGTTCGTAATTGATGTTGTTTGCCTCAACAGGCGTAAAAGTTCGAAATCTTCAGGACGACCCAAATTGTCATTTAACCCTTGTATTCTCTGCATTGGCAAATTAGGATAATAGTTCGTAAAGTGAGCTTTGCACACCGCCAGTTTAACTGGTTCTAACCTCGTCTCCGCTGTATTTTTCTCCAATCACAATCAACGCTCTAACCCCAGTAAATCTAAGACTTTGCGAGCTTTAAAACTCAATTTCAGTCGTCCTTTTCCTTCTCCGTTTTTCCCAAATTTTCACCAAAATCAGGGTAAATTTTCTCTCTTTCTCCGTTTGGGTCGTCCTGTTTGAATTTTAGGACGCTTCGATAAACACTGGCTTCACAGCTTTTCTATCGAACTTTTCTGTTTGGGTGTGCGAACAGATTTTTGATGGTTTTTGCGAACTTTTATTGCATTTATTCATGCTTACTGAATTAATCTTAATGCAAAGTAATAAAAAAAGAATATGACAATATATAGATTTCGTCCCATTAACAGCATCCTATCCGAAGAAGACCTAAAAGGTGAAAATCTAAATAATAAAAAGTCTTATGATGAACTTAGAGCTCAAGAAGTATATCATTCCCTCTACATCTGCTTAATGACCCAATGGAAGGTTATATGGATATTGTGTGGCAAGGTGATAATGTTGTATGGAAAAATTTAATTAAACATTACGTGATATGCTTAGAGCATGTAATTAATCTTTCATTTCTCTTGTCAAAAGAAGATATCTTAAAATCCAGCAATATTCCAATATTTAAGAAATATAGATTTACCCACCAAAGAATATAAAAGTCTGATTGATGAAGTTTGTAGTAAATTTTTGCAAAGTTATTCAATTTGCTTTAAATGGAAAATATAATCATGTCGCAATTGTTGCAAAACATGAAAAAGATTTTTTTATTTTTGAATCAGTTCCCAAATATGGAGTCATACGAACTAGATTTAATAAATGGATAGAAAAATATAAATCTGGTCATGATATTATACATGTTGCCAAACCAAGAAAACCAATGCTAGATGATTGTAAATGTAAGTATTGCTCTATAAATAATAAGCTTGATAAATATATAAACAAAGAAAAAAATGATCTTGATTCTTTGGATAAAGAAACAAAACATTATATAAAAAAATATCACAAAAAAAACGGAATCTTTTTTTTTCTAGTTTAGCAGAAACCTTTATCAGAAAAGCTTTTAAAATATATGATTACGAGCTTCCAGGAAGAAATCCCTGTACCCTTGAAGAGTGGCTGTATAAAAAAATGCTTATTGATGATATGTATCCATTAGTTTTTTGATTTGGAACTAAAACCCCAACACTTTCTTCTTGCTCCTGCCATAAATCAGGCATCTGCTTGGCAATAATATCCTGTAATTTTAAAGTCCTTGGCTGAGTGCCAGTTAAAACTGCTTTGACAATTTTTGGTGATAAAAAATTAAGATTAAAAACCTTGCTGACATAAGAAGTTCCAACTTTTTCTTTTCTGGCAATATCTGCTAGAGATTCAAATTTACCTTCCTCCATTAAATTTTTCCATTTATGGGCTTTGCCAATCATCTTGATTAATTTGTCATCAAAATAAGATTTTTGTTCATCTACTGGGGTATTTTTAGGACAAATTACCATTGCTGTGCCACCTCGTTTTTTTATTTGGATTGGAACAAAAATATCGATAGTTTCTTCATTTATATTTTGTTGGATTTCCTGCATACTAATTCGTTAATTCAGTTGATAATGAGTGAAGACCTTCTTTAAAGATTTTGATATTTAACCCTTCAGGCTTGATATCAATTTGCTTGATTAGAAGGTTAATAATTCTTGCTTGTTCAACTGGGAATAATTCATCCCAAACTTTATCAATTGTTTTAAATGAATTGATGATCTTATTTTCTGACAAATCATCTTTTTTGGCATTGATGGTATGAATAATAAATTCTGGTTTTTTTAGAAAATTTAAAACTTGGTCAGTCACTAAACTTTCAGTTTCATTAGCAGATATTCTGCCAACTTTGCAAAGATCATTATTTCCCTTATGCTTTGACTGGCAAATATAATAGCGATATCTTTTACCTTGCTTGGTGGTATAAGTTGGTGTCATTTTTGAGCCACATATACCACAATTCATAATTCCTTTAAGAAGTGGTGCTGTCGTAACTCTTGATGATGGTAATTGAATTTTATTATTGGTTGATAGTAAATCTCTTGTTTTTTGCCAAATCTGATCATCAATAATTGGCTTATGCATGCCATCAAATAATTTGTCTTTGTGCTTAACTTTGCCAATATAGAGGTGATTATTTAAAATTCTTCTGACATTGGATTTATTAAATCTTTGCCCCTTATGAAGCTTACCATTATTTGAAATCCAGGTTTTGGTGCTAAATCCAAGATTATTTAATTCTCTAGCTGTTTCAGTAATTGAGGCAGTTTCTGCAAAATTTTGGAATAATATTCTGACAATTTTTGCCTCTTTTTCATTAATAAGGAGTTTTCTATCTTTAGCATCATAACCAAGAGGAATATTGCCTCCCATCCACATACCTCTTTTACAAGAAGCTTCTAATTTATCTTTAATTCTCTCGGACGTTAATTCTCTTTCATATTGAGCAAATGATAATAGGACATTGAGCATTAAGCGTCCCATTGAATTTGAGGTGTTAAAGCTCTGGGTTACTGATACAAAGCTGACATTATGCTCATCAAATAATTCAATGATTCTTGAGAAGTCTAAAAGTGATCTGGTCAAGCGATCAATCTTATAAACAATAATGCAGTCAATTTTATCTTCTCTTATATCTTGAAATAATCTTTGTAAAGCTGGTCGCTCAAGAGTTCCGCCACTAAATCCACCATCATCATAAAAAGTAGGATCAAGAACCCAGCCTTCATGCTCTTGGCTGGCAATATAGTTTTCTGCAGAGAGCCTCTGGGCATCAAGCGAATTAAATTCTTGTTCCAAACCTTCTTCACAAGATTTTCTGGTATAAATAGCGCATCTAACTTTTTGTTTATTTTTTATCTTTTCTATCATGATTGTAATTTAAAGAATTTAGGGCCATTCCAGCGAGTGCCGGTTATTTTTCTAGCGATTGCAGAGAGACTTTTCCATTTCTGACCATCATATTCAAAAGAATCCTTTAAAACTTCGACCTGATGCATTGTTCCTTGCCATTCTCTGCAAATTTTAGTTCCTGGCAAAAGATCGGTTGGTCTTCGTAAAATATTGGTAGAAATGCCATTTGCTATTTTTGCCAGATTCTCTTTTGACTCATCATCAAGCCCTCCAAATGCTAATTCTTGGAGCCTAAAAGCGATTCTTGGCTTTAAATATTCCTTATTAGTGTTAGCGGCACATTTTTTGGGCATAACTTCATTATAAATATGCCTCAAATCAGCGGCAGATTTATTTTCTAATTCAATAATTTGTCTAATAATTGATTTGCTCATAAACGCTTAAAGATTCAGGTTATCACTGGGTCTATGAACGCTTGCGAAAGGTTGTAAGTCAAGTTGTTCGTCTCTTATTTTAGAAGTTTCTTTGATCTCAAGGCGACGAATGGCTGTTGCTAATATTTCTCCGATCTCAGTCAATCTTTGATGAGGGGATTTTTCTGTTTTTGTGTGTTAGTTTGCAGTTTCATGTGCTATCAAGTTCATTTTCTAAAATTCTATTATTAGAATATGAATTGGCCTTAAAAGCACAATGACACTTGATTACCTATATGCACTCATCTTTACTAACGGATAAATCAACCAAGATATTTGAGGTGGGATTTACATTTATTCTTACAATCAGAACTACCAAAACCAGCAACAATAATTTCACCACAAGTTTCCTGATTTAAGGTGCATTCTTCCTTATCGAATTTATGAACCTCAATAATTTTGGCGTTTTTGTCATTGAGCAAATAAGTCAATATGCCAATGAAGTTTTTTACCAGGAGAGTTTGACTGATGCCTTTTTATTCTTTCATCGATATTTTTCTTGGCTGATCCTGTATAGATATAGTGACCTCTCGGAAAGGTAAATATTCCTAATTTTCCGATCTTAATTTCTATATTTTTATTGAGATGAATGTGAAGTTGATATCTTTGCATAGATGCTAAAATTAAATATTTATCAACGTACTTCCTTAATTTTAAAACCAAGACCTCTGGCATGATTGATAAATTTATCAATATTGGTACTTTTGCCCCATTGGTTGCAAACAGCAATATTAGTATCTTTGATTTTTAATATCTCATCTTTTTTGGTAAAGAATCTACTCATATCCTTGATATCTTCATAAGATTTTAAAACCCCGATGCTTCCCTGTTTTAGGAAATTTACCTTCTAATTCAGAAATAGAAGTGTTGGGATTTGATTTTATGTATAATCTTAGAACCTCTAAAACTAGTCTATTTTTGCCAAGTTTTAGTTTTTGATTATCATTTAAAATATATTTAGTAGTGTCTTTTTCGCTGGATATACATTTAGATACATATGAATCACTCCACACATATATCTGGCCATCATCACCCCTAAATCTTTGAATTGTAATTGCGGCAATTGGGATATCATTGAACTTATTACCTTTTTTAATTTTTCTAGCAAGCTCTTCATCAATTGATGACCCAATTAAAACTCCCACAAATTTGGGGTCGAATCAGAGTCATCCTGATCTTTTATTATTTTTATTACATTATTATTTGGGTCGCTTTTTATAGCTTCTAAATAATCCGTTAGCTGATCCAGATGCTCTTCTTTTAGCTCATCTTTCTTTAATTCTATTATGCCATATAAGTTTTTTTTTCTTGATATGAACACAATATATC
>JAYQKE010000025.1:0-20894 GCA_038142525.1 Rickettsiales bacterium | reverse complement strand
AATATCAAAGCCACAAAATGATATAAAATCAAGCCTTACCTTTACAGCATATTCTAATTCTTCATCGCTTAAACTATTCCATTGACCAAGTAGAACAAGCTTTAACATAGATATTTTATCATAAGATTTTCTACCTCTGTCGCTATTTTCATTAAAGTCTTTTTTGTGAATCTTGACCAAATAAGATCTCAACCTCTCCCAATTTATTAATTTATCTAACTTTAACAATTTACTGTCATTTTTTAATCTCTCTTGAATGGAAATAGAAGCAAAAGTAACCATAATTTATTAATATTTCATTATAATAAACAGCAATAAAGCTAGATAAATACTAGCTTTATTGCTGTTTTATTCAAGAAAAAATTGATGAAATTAAGAAAAAACCAAGAGAAAGTTAGGGAAATTTTAATGATCTATGCAAAGGTCTTATTACTTGATTTCTTGATAATTGTTGACTTATAAGTAATTAAAATTTACCATCGATGTTTCCCATTTTTGTTAGGGATCATTTATAAAGATATTGAAGCACAAGAGCACGTAGCTCAGTTGGTAGAGCACCTGACTTTTAATCAGGTTGTCGTGGGTTCGATTCCCACCGTGCTCACCAATATCTATAAACTTAATTTACTTTAAAAATTAATGGAAATTAAAATAAATAGCAGAAGTGGTATTAATAGTGCTATTGCTCAATTTAAAAAAGAGACCAAGAAAAATGGTATTGTTATTGAAGCGAGGAATAGAATGTATCACGAAAATAATCGTCGCAGAACAAAAAGAAAAACGGAGGAGAGAATTAGAAGAAGAATGCAATCTAAAGCTCAATATTAGTACTAATTTGTTAGACATTGTATCTGGCAATGTCTAAATCCTTTTTAATTTATAACTCCTAACTTTACCATTTTAATTTAAAAATGAATAATACCACCAAATTAAAATGCTATTAATATTAAACATTTAGATAGTTAAGATAATAAAATGTTAATCACTAAAAAAGATAGATCTTTTATTTTATTAATCATATCTTTCATCTTAATTATTTACTCTATTTCCCCGCTTGCCTCTCTTATTAAATCATCTTACCATCATCAGAATCATAAAATTTTGATTCAAGAAAAATATTGGATTAATGTCAATGAAAAGCCAGAAAAAGAAATTTAAAATCTAGATTAATTTTACTCTCTTTTTTACAGATCAAAATCTTATAGAAAGATTATTAGATAGTGAAAATTTAAAAAATAAATTTGGGCGTAATTTATCAATCATTGCTATTTATAAGGGTAAAAAATCAGAAGAAGATATAGAAAGGTTATCGGAGAGATTTAACTTAAATTTTCCCATTATATTTGATAAGGATCAAAGTATTTTTCAATATTTTAAATCTAAAAATGAGCAATTCACATTATTAGAGCTTAATGGCGATATTCATAAAATATATCAAATAACAGATTTTAATCAATTAAATCAAGATATATCAAAATTAGTTAAAATATCAAAAAATTTAAAAGAAGAGAATTTTAAAATACCTTATCAACAAATTCTACCTTCATATATTTTATCCAAACCAACATTTTTAGATTATATTAAGAAAATTAAAATAGATAATTTTGACAATTCGGCAGTGGCAATTTCTAATTCTGGTTATAATAATATTATCATTTCATCTTTAGATGGCAGAATTATTAACAAAATTGGTTCTCGAATAAGAGGATATCAAGATGGTAATTTTCAAAATGTAAAATTTAATTATCCTCAAGGTTTTGTAATTGATAAGGATATAATCTATGTTGCAGATTCAGGAAATCACGCTATTAGAAAAATTAATCTTACCAAGCAAGAAGTTTCAACAATAATTGGTTCGGGAAAGAAAAAAGGCTCTTATTTAAAGGGAACTATCGTCGCTAGAAAAGCAAATTTATGGTTTCCAACAGATTTGGAGTTGTCCAAAGATAGGAAAAATCTGATAATTGCCAATTATGAAAGCTGGGCAAATTTTATCATATAATTTTGAAAATAAAACTTTATCTTCTTTAACCAAAATAGATGATAATAATAAATTGGCGATAAAGCCTAAAACTATACAAAAATATCAAAATAAATTATATTTTCTTGATGAGGATATCATAAAATATTTAGATAAAAATAATCAGATATATAGTTTAAAAATTGCTGATGATATAATTGAATCAGATAGTTTTTATATAGAGGGTGATATATTGTTTAGTGCAAATAGCCAAAAGCAATTGATACAAAAAATAGATTTAAAGCAAAAAGAAATAAGTGAGATCAAGATAGCACATAATAAATCATCAGATTTACTTAATATTAATAATTTTATATATTTAGTTGAATCTGATAATGATAAAATTATTAAAATTAATAAAAAAAACACTAATATCAAAATCTTTGATATTTTGCCAAAATTAGAAGTCACGGAGGATAAAGTAATTAAATATTTACCAAATTTTAATTTTACCGATGAAATTTTTATTAAGTCGGATAGTGAAGTTGAAGTTGAAATGAAACTAAAAAAAAGTTGGAAAATAAATCAAGAAGCACCAAGCTTTATTAATCTTGTAGAAATTGATGAAAATAAAAAAGCTAAATTAATTCAAATATATAATTGGCAGGATATTAAAAAAAACAAAATAAAATTACCAAAGTTAAAAAAAGATTTCACTTATTACATTAAAGCCATAATATATTATTGTAGGGACTTGAAAAATTCCATTTGCATGGTTAATGAGTATCATAAAAAAATTAATGTTTCTCACAATATTTCTAACAAAAAAATTAAAATAGAATTTTTATATCCAAATAATGAGTAATTTTTTAGCAGATTTACAACAAAAATTAGAAAATATTATTAAAGATAATTCTCAAAAAATTCATATACCAAATCTTTAATTAATTCTGGTTCTGAAAAAATTGCTAAAAAAGTAATGGAGGAAGCTTTTGAAGTTTGTTTGGCATCAATTGAGGGAGATGGTCATAAAAATGGCAAGGAGCAAATAATATTAGAATCAGCAGATTTAATTTATCATTTATTGGTCTTGCTTAGTAGTAGAGATGTTGATATTAATAATGTTTTTGATGAGTTAAAAAATAGGAACAAATGACTGAAATAACTTTAACAGATAATGCTAAAAAAAGAATAATAGATATTACTGTAAAAAAAGGCCAGTCAGAAAAATTTCTAAGAATTAAGATTATTGGTGGTGGTTGTAGCGGTTTTCAGTATCAATTTAGTTTGGATAATAAAATCTTAGAAGAAGATATTATTATAAAAGAAGATGATAAAATTTATTTAGCTACGGATAAAAATTCACTTGAATTCATTAAAGATTCTGAAATAGATTTTGTTGAAGAGCTTGGCGGTTCATTTTTTAAAGTTAACAATCCAAATAGTACGGCAAATTGTGGTTGTGGCTCCTCTTTTGATGTTTAGCTTCTAAAATCAATTATCAAAAATCCCATTATTTACCACATATCTAGCGATCATATCAATTTCAATATTTACTTGATTACCAATCTTTAAAAATTGTAAATTTGTTTTGGTAAATGTGTGATTGATAATATTGATTTGAAAAAGAAAATTATTTTCATCAAAATCTATTACATCATTAATCGTTAAAGAAATTCCATTAATTGTAATTGATCCTTTTTGACAAATAAATTTTCTAAAATTATTGGAAATTTTAAAGGTAAAAATCCAAGAATCATTATTCGCCTTAGTAATTTCATGAATATTTCCAATTCCATCAATATGGCCGCTAACTAAATGTCCGCCAATTTCATCACCAATTTTTAGAGAAAATTCAACATTGATAAAATTGCCAATTTTCCAATTAGAAATCGTTGTTTTATTAATTGTCTCGGGTGAAACCTCAAAGGAAAATAAATTAAAATAATCTCTTTCTTCTAATTTTGTTAGAGTTAGGCAAATTCCAGAGCAGGCGATCGATGAGCCAATTTGATATTTACTATTTTTTAGATCTTCTTTAGTAATTCTAATTGTCAAAACTAGATCTCGATTATCTTTTTTTGTAATATTGGTAATTTTGGCAATGTGAGTTATAAGTCCTGTGAACATATTATGTTATTTATTCTCTGTCAAAGTTATTTGATTTTGATGAGAATTGTTACCACTTCTTTTCGCCAAATTCTACCAGTATTTTTTCTAACTTTAAAGATTTATTATTGATTTTATTAAAATTTCTAATTACACTAAATTCTCAGAATTGGGGTTTGTAGCTCAGCTGGTTAGAGTGCGCGCCTGATAAGCGCGAGGTCGGTGGTTCAAGTCCACCCAGACCCACCATCATTTAGTTGTTACATAATACTATGATAAGAATTTTTATATTTATATCGTTATTTTTTATATCTTCTTGTTTTGGTAAGAAATATGTTGATATAAAAAGTCCTTGTGTTTCAAGTGAGGGCGGTCCCTGTGGGCCAAAAATTCCTGTTAATAATTGGTGGCTTAAGGAGTATAATATTGAATCTTAAATAAAATAATTATTATGAGTGCATCAGAAGCGGGATCTTTTACTGACAAATACAAAAATTCTTCTAGTTCTGTGAATCCAGAAGATCGTAAATCATCAGGTAGTTTTGCTGACAAATATGCCAAAAAAAATAATATGACAGCAAATAATATCGTTGCCGATTCTAATCCAGAAACTCAAGCCAAAAGGGCAGATGCTGATTTATTATTTTTGGTAAAGGGTATTGATGATAATCGTCCTGCTTGGTATTATGTATTGGTTGAAAGGTTAAAATTACCCATGTTTAAAAGAGCTCTTAATGATAATATTATTCATTTAGAAGAATATGGTAAAATTTTGTATTCTGCTTATGGTGAGGATCCACCTGAAGAAATAAAAAGAAAAGTAAGAGAAGAATTTGGTATTTCTGAAGGTTAGAAGTATTCATTTATAACTAACAAATTGACATTATTATAAATTGAAGATAATGCGCTTTTTCTTTATTTCTGCCTATCTTTATTCGATGAATTTTGCCTGCATCCAAAACCTAAAATTCTCTAATGCAATTATATCAAAAAGTTAAATTATTTTTAATGAGACATAAGCTGAAAATAACAATATTATCTATCCTATTATCTATTATAGTTTTCAAATCTGCTATTTCTAAATCTGATAATGATATAGTTGATAGAGTTATTAAAAAATATTTTTCAACCGAAATTGCAGATAATCAAAAACTATCAAATGAGTTTATTAAGCAAAAAAAGTTAACAAAACAAAAATCTGATGAATATTTTGATGAAAAAGATTTTCTTGATAATGTCATTAATCATATTGAAAAAAATATGTTCATGAAAAGACTCGTAAGGAAATTTTAGAAGCAGCTGAGAAGGTATGTTGTCCTCCCTTGATCCACATTCTACCTATTTAAAAAAGGATGTATTTAGCGAAGTAAAAGTCCAACTCAGTGGTGAATTTGGCGGTTTGGGCATTAGAATCACTTCAGAAAATAAATTAATAAAAGTTATTACACCAATTGATGACACGCCTGCTGCAAAAGTTGGAATTAAAGCTGGTGATTATATTTCTGAAGTTAATGATGATTCTATTTATGGTAAATCTGTCATGGAAGTGGTTAAATTATTAAGAGGAAAGCCAAAAACTAGTGTAAAAATTACAGTTCTTAGAGAAGGAGAGAGAGAGCCTTTAAAATTCACATTGATTAGGGATGTTATTAGAATTGAATCAGTTAAATCAAAAATTTACGATAAGGTTGCTTATATTAGACTCAGTAATTTTTCTAAATGTGTGAGTTTTGATATTGCTAAAGAGATAGAAAAAAATATTAAAAAAATTGGTAAAGATAAAATTGAAGGAATTATTCTTGATGTAAGAAATAATCCTGGTGGTGCTCTGGATGCATCTGTTAATGTTAGTAGTTTATTTTTAGATAAGGAAAAAAAGTAGTTTCTATCAAGGGAAGAGATAGTGATGAGAATATTTATAAATCTAAAGATGCTTTGACATGTAATAATAATGGCATTTTTGGTAAAAAATATAAATTTAAAGATAAGGATCATAAAATATTATTAAAAAAATTACCTATAGTTGTGTTAGTTAATCTTGGCTCTGCCTCCGCTTCTGAAATTGTTGCTGGAGCAATTCAAGATAATAAAAGGGGTATTGTTCTTGGTACTAAAACATTTGGTAAGGGCTCCGTTCAATCATTAATACCTTTAAATAAAGGTAATTCTGCTATGAAGCTAACTATCGCTCTTTATTATACCCCTTCTGGAAGATCGATACAGGCTGATGGTATTGAACCAGATATTATGGTAAAAGAGGCCAAATTACAAACTGTTAATAATAATTTAAAATCTGAGTCTGATCTTGATGGTCATTTACAAGGTCAAATCAAAGAAATCGCGGCAAAAAATAAGGATGAGGAAGTTAAAAAAGAAGAGACCGGCATCTTATATGATAATGATTATCAATTAACGAGGGCGATTGATTTAATAAGAGGTATTAATTTATATAAAAATCTTGATTTCTCAAATAAAAAATAAGGATTTAAAATTTATGTCTCTGGCTATTAATTTAGCCAAAAATAATATTGGAATTACTTCTCCCAATCCTTCTGTTGGCGCTGTTATTACTAAAAATGATATAATTTTGGCAACTGGTGTTACTGGATTTGACGGCAGGCCTCATGCTGAAGAGTTGGCAATTTCTAAACTCTCTTTTGACTTACTTAAAAATTCAACAATTTATATTTCTCTTGAGCCTTGTTGTCATAAGGGTAGGTCGGAAATGTCCTGTCTTGATTTAATATTAAAATCAAAAATTAAAAGGGTGGTTTTTGGTATAAAATATCCCGACCCCAGAACCAATGGTCAGTCAATTCAAAAATTGCAAGAATCTGGAATAGAGGTAGTTTTTGGAGTTATGGAAGGGGAGGCCATTGATGTTATTAAGGGTTTTTTGCAGGTAAAATTAAAAAATAGACCATTTATTACAGCCAAAATTGCCACCACTATTGATGGTAAGATTGCTACAAAATCTTTTGATAGTAAATGGATTAGTAATGAGGATTCACGAAAATATACTAATTTCCTCAGAGCAAAAAATGACGCTATTTTAATTGGGGCTAATAGTTTTAGGAAGGATTTGCCATCATTAAATTGTCGAATCTCGGGTCTTGAAGATAGATCGCCTAAAAGAATTATTTTAAGTAAAAATTTTGATCTAGATCTAACTGAAGATTTTTTGGATTCTTGTCAAAAAATTCCTACATTTTTTATAGTGGGAGAAGATTTTAATAAAGATCAGATCAAATATAAAAATCTTAATTTCATAAAATCTTCTTTAGATAAGAAAAATAATATTAATCTAGAGGATTTAATGCCAAAAATTGTTAAATTAGGTATTAATAATCTTTTAATTGAAGGTGGTAGTCAGATTTTTGCTAGTTTTTTCAAAGAAAATTTAATTGATGAATTAATTTTAGTTCAGGGTAATTTTATCATGGGTGGAGATGGAATTTCTGCTATTTCTGATTTAGGAATTAATTTTATATCAGATATTGAGAATAAATCTCAGCTTGATAAAGTTAGAAAAATTGGGGATGATTTGATAATCAGATATACCCAATTAAGTTGAGTTTAAATATTCGATCTTAGCTTAATTGGCTATATAAAATAAATAATGATATGAAATATATTAGTACAAGAGGAAAGGCACCAAAACTAAGTTTCGAGGAAGTAGTTTTGCAAGGGCTGGCAGAGGATGGAGGTTTATATATTCCAGAAACTTTACCAAAATTTTCTAAAGAGGAAATTGAGAATATGAAAAAGTTAAATTATCAGGATTTAACTTTTAAAATCGTTCAGCCATTTGTTGCTGGCGAAATTTCTGACAATGGTTTAAAAAAAATCATAGAAAAATCCTACTCAAAATTTTCTAATAAAGCTATCGCGCCAACCAAGCAACTTTCCAATAATCAATTTTTGCTTGAGCTTTTTCACGGCCCGACTCTTGCTTTCAAAGATTTTGCTCTACAATTTTTAGGTAATATTTTTGATTTTATTCTTGAGCGTAGAAAAGAAAAAGTAGTAATTATTGGCGCAACTTCTGGTGATACTGGATCTCTTGCTATTATGGGTTGTCGTGATTGTGAAAATGTTGATATTTTTATTCTACATCCTTACAAAAGGGTTTCTGATGTGCAAAGAAAACAAATGACAACAGTCATTAGTAATAATGTTCATAATATTTCTTTAAAAGGTAATTTTGATGATTGTCAAGAATATGTGAAAGAAATGTTTGCTGATCAGTCATTTTTAGGTGGCAGAAGAATGGCGGCAGTTAATTCTATCAATTGGGTTAGGATTATGGCGCAAATAGTTTATTATTTTTATTGCGCTCTAAGAGTTGATATTTCTGCAAAAAATCCAATTTCATTTTGTGTGCCGACTGGTAATTTTGGTGATATTTATGCTGGACATTTGGCAAAAAGAATGGGCCTTCCAATTAATAAATTAATTGTTGCTACTAACCAAAATGATATTTTAACCAGATTTTTTAATGATAATGATTATTCTCGTCAGGAATTAATTGAAACTCTCTCACCAAGTATGAATATTCAAGTCTCTAGTAATTTTGAAAGAATGATTTTTGATTATCATAGAAAATTTGGTCAAGAAGATAAGATTTTTGATAAAATGGCAGAATTTAAAAAAACGGGCAAATTGCAAGTATCTAAAGAAATTTTAGATGATATTAGAAAAGATTTTGATTCCTATTCGATTAATGATGAAGAAACTTGTAAAATTATTAATCGTATTTATCAGGAAAATGAAGAAATTCTTGATCCGCATACAGCAACTGGTATTGGAGCTACTGATCTTTATCAAAAATCTAAGGATTATAAGGATGAATATGTAGTAATTTTGGCAACTGCTCATCCGGCAAAATTCCCTGACTCTGTTAAAAAATCCGGCGCTCCCGAGCCAAAATTACCCTTATTTTTGTCTGATTTGATGGATAAAAAAGAGGAGATGACTATAATTGATAAAGACCTTGCAAAAGTTAAGGAATTTATTGCCAATAAAATATAATGAATTTCGATATAAAAAATCATAAAAATAACCTATTATTTATTCCGCTTGGTGGTTCTGGTGAAATTGGCATGAATGTCAATCTTTATCATCTTGATGGTAAATTTATTATGATTGATCTTGGTCTAGGATTTGCTCATGATATTCCTGGTGTTAATATGATTGCCCCAGATCTTACTTTTATAAAAAAACATAAAAAAGATCTTTTGGGGATTGTTATTACCCATATTCATGAGGATCATATTGGTGCAGTGCAACATTTATGGCAGGAATTAAAAGTTCCCATCTATGCTACAAATTTAGCTAAAAATTTCCTTGAAGCTAAATTGGAAGAATATCCTTTTAAGAAAAAGGTGAAGATAAATGTCATTGACGGTTCTCAAAATTTAAAATTAGGGTCATTTGATCTTGAATTTATCGGCTTAACTCACTCTGTTCCTGAGATGAATGCTATTTGTCTGAGGACTAAATTTGGTAATATTTTGCATACGGGAGATTGGAAATTTGATCCTGACCCGGTTGTCGGAAATGTCTCTGAAAAGGAAAAAATTGCAAAAATTTCTAAAGAAGAAGGATTTTTAGCGATGGTTTCTGATTCAACTAATATTTTAAGCAAAGGAAGATCAGGCTCAGAAGGAGAATTATTAGCAAATTTAGCAAGGGTTATTAAAGAATCTCAGGGTATGGTTGGTGTGGCTACATTTGCCTCCAATATTGCCAGAATGTCAACTGCTAAAGCGACAATTGAGTCCAATCGTAAGGTAGTTTTAGCAGGATTTTCCATTAGGAGATTATATGAAGTTGGGAAAAAATCTGGCTATTTGCAAGATTTACAGCAATGTGTAATTTCTGAAAATGAAATCAAATCTTATCCCAGAAATGAAATTTTAATTTTATGTACTGGTTGCCAGGGCGAGGTTAATGCTTCAACAATGAAAATTGCTACTAATAATCATCGTGTGATTAAATTTAAAGCTGGTGATAAAATGATTTTCTCTTCTAAAATTATTCCTGGTAATGAGAAGCAAATTTTTGATATTTTCAATCTTTTTGCTAAAAGAAAAATCAAGGTAGTTACTGAAAAACATGAGATGATTCATGTTTCTGGTCATCCAAATCGTGATGAAGTCGCTGAAATGTATAAAATTGCTAAGCCAAAATTTTCTATTCCAGTTCATGGTGAATATTATCATATTTTAGAACATAGAAGGCTTGCCAAGGAAGAGTGGGGCTGTAAAAATGCTAATTTGACAGAAAATGGCTGTGTTATTGAAATTTCTGAAGATAATTGTCAAAAAATCGCCACTGTTGAAACTGGCTATTTGGCTGTTGATGGTAAAAATTTAGTTGCAACTGACGGTAAAGTAATTGCTCAAAGGAAAAAATTACAAGATGCTGGCGCTATTTTTGCTTCTATTTTAATTTCAACTAAGGGTGATATTGTTGATATTGATATTAGATCAGTCGGTTCTTATGATTTTGAAAGTGACCCGCATTCACTTAATGATATTGAAGAAGATATTGAAGTTGCTGTTAGAAATTCTAATAGAGAAATTAAGAAAATTAAAAAATCCTTTTTTAAAAAGAGTGAATCTTCGAATAAAATATCAAAATCAATTGCTAAATCTATTAAGTCAAAATTATTTAAAAATATGATGCAATTAACAGGGAAAAAACCTGTGGTGGAGGTTTCTGTCCTATTTAATAAATAAAAATTGATTAATTCGTCAATTTTCTTTGATATTTTTCTATTTTTAATTTTTATTTTTGCTTATGTGGGTTTGACCACACTGCGCTCAATAAAAATTAAAGAATAAAAAAATCTCTTTGAAAATTTTAGAATTAATCAATTTTGCTAAACTGTCAATTTTCTCTGATATTTTTTTAAAAAAGTTAATTAATATCGATATATGAAAAAATTATTAATCTTACTATTTTTATCATCCTGTTTGAGTTTTAATCAAAACAAAATCCAAACATTACAATCTTTACCAGGATTTTATATTTCCCCAAAACAAAATGACTCCGTTAATCTTTATGGTCTTGGTGCGGGTTATAATTTACATTCGGCAACAAAATCAGCTTTGAGTAATGCTTCTTCAAAATTAATGACCAATATTTCGGCAAATACAAAAATGTTGGCCAAATCCTATAATGATAATGTTAGTGAACAATATCGTGAACAAATTAATGAAAAATTAGAAAAAATTACCTTTAATAATTATCAAATTTCTAATTCTGCTAATTTTAATAATCAAATTTATGTCGAAATTGCTATTGATAGGCAAAACTTTATTAAACAAAATTCTCAAAAATTAAATAATCTTAATCAAAGATTTAAAAATCTTTCAAAAAATTTAGAACAAAAAAATATCATTGATCAATATCGTAATTTAACCAAAATTCAAAGAAAGATCAATGAAGCTAGAATTCTTAATATTATTTTAGATTCGATTAAATATAGGGGAATTAATTATCAAAAAAATTACCAAAATTATAATTCTTACCAAAATTCTTTTGATAATTTGATCGAAAAAATGCTTTTTAAAATTGATCTAAAATCGGATAAAGATATTACTAGAATTATTAGAAAAGGGTTTTCTGATCAAAAAATTAAAATCACTACCAGAAATTCTAAATCAAAAAATCTGATTTTATTAAAAATTGAAAAAGAGCAAATTTCGGATAAGGTTTATGGTAGTTTTATTGTTAAATTAAGAGTTAATTTTTCTTTAATTAATCAGGGTAAAATTCTTGCTAGTAATATTATTGAATCTAGCGGTTCTTCAGTTATTAGCCGGAAAGAGGCAAAAAATTCTGCTATTTTAGAGATTTACAAAAAAATAGAGGAAGAATCAATTGAAAGAGTAGTGGGTTTGATTCGATAAATTTCTTAAATTTACCTACAGTAAAAGTCTCTTTAAAAATAAAATTTAAAAATCTAACTTACTATAATATTCTGGTGGATTAATATTGGCGATTCTGTCTTTTAATATTCCGCCAAAGCTTTGATGTGATTTGACTAAAGAATACCAAGATTTAACCATTGGGTGGCTACGCCAATTAATATAACCAAAATAATCTAAAACAGAAATATGGTAGCGTGCAAAAATCAAAATCGATGCTTATTCTATCTCTTTGCTAAATATTGTCTATTTTCAGTTAAAAATTCAATATAATTTAGATGAGTGATAAGATTTTCAGAAGCAATATTTAAAATATGAGATTCTGGTGAGGCATTATTTTTATTAAGAAATTTTTTGAAATATTTCTCATAAATTAGATATTTACTGACATCGGTAAAGAATTTTTCATCAAACCAAGATTGAATTTGACGAGCTTCGGCTTTTTCATCAATATTTCTGCCAATTAGTGAATCATTTTGATCATATTTTTCTTCTAAATATTCAGTAATAACATAGCTACCAGAAAGAGAATGATTATTGGGTGTTAGTAAAACTGGAACTGTTAAGGCGGGATTTAAAGCAATAAATTCCCTCCTTCTTTCCCAGAAATTTTCGGTGATTAATTGAAATTGTACATTTTTAGTCGCTAGACATATTCTAACTTTTCTAGAAAATGGACATAATTTTTGATGATATAATTTATACATTATTTTTAGAAAAATCTTTATTTTAAATTATTGGTTCAATATTTGTGATCCCCAGCAAAGAATTAATCTTGATCTTCAACTCCAATAATTTTTTAAATGTAATGGTAATTTATAGGGTTTGATAATAATTAAATCAAATCTGATATCATATTTACCGTAATATTTCTTTTTAGCATAAAAAATATTTATTGATCTTTTAATGCGATTCATTTGATTTTTTGTTAAAATTTCTTCAAATGATCTGATTTTTTTTCTAGCTTTGACTTCAATGGCAATTAAAGTCTTATTTTTTACAGCAATGATGTCAATTTCTCCTAATTTATTTCTATAATTTCTCTTGATAATTTTATAGAATTTTAATTTTAGAAAAATAACTGCAATAATTTCTGCTAAAAGACCAAATTTATAAAATTTAATTTTCGACACCTAAAATAAAAATTCCATATTTATTAGCATATTTTATTACTTCTTTTTTATTGATAATCATGCAAGATCCTGCTTCTAAAGCAAAGACCAGCAAAATTATTTTTTACTAAATTTTTAATAGTTTCAAGGCCAAAAGCTGGTAGATCAACTTTTCTATTTTGTCCAGATTTTTTCATTTTTATCAAAATAGCTTTGGAGCCTGAATCAAATTGCAGTTTTTTGGATCTTTTAATTAATTCATCAGTTCCCTCTAAGCCTTCAATTGCTAAAATAACTTTTTGTTGCACAATAATAATTGACTGTCCTAAATCTAAATTAGATGTGATTTTTAAGGAATTTTTGCCAATTTCAATATCTTTAAGATGATATTTATCAGGATTTATTTCTCCTAAAATACCTTTTTCTACCAATAAATTATCAATAATTTCTTCAATGCCAATAATTTTTAACCCTTTTTTTTCAAAAAATCAATGATGGTTGATAATAAATTATCATCTCCAAATAATCTTTGTTTAAGAATTTTGGAGAGTAAAATCATGCCAGTTTTGTCAAATTTTAAAGCTGCAAGTGATGGTTTTTTAACTGCACCGATCAT
This sequence comes from Rickettsiales bacterium, assembly GCA_038142525.1. Classification (GTDB taxonomy): domain Bacteria; phylum Pseudomonadota; class Alphaproteobacteria; order Rickettsiales; family UBA1997; genus CAJQHK01. Next base: position 7,160 of record JAYQKE010000025.1, on the reverse strand, counting down.
GACAATTTTAGAAATTTTATGTTTTTTAGTAAATTTTAAGAATTTGCCAATATGGCCAAAAGGAAAAAATTGATGTGGATATTGTTTAATTTCTTCATTATAATCTTGCCCTTCAATTAAAACTAAATGAAATTTTTTATTTTCGGATTGTAATTTTTTAATAGCCATTTTTGGTAAATCACCTTTTCCGGCTATGATGCAAATTGTCATATATTGTAAGAAGGTTTTATTGCTAATATCACTATTCTCTATTAATTCAAAATAAATTTCAATTCCTTAAAATTTTTTCTTGATATCTCTCTAAAAAAGGATAATCTTGCAAAAATTACAGAAAATTAACACTAAATTTTATTCATGATTAAAGAAGAAAATAGAATTTTTACTAATCTTTTAGGTAATGATTCTCCAGATTTAACTGCTTTGCAAAATCAAGAGGTGATTGGAAAGATACAATAAATTTTTTAGAAAAAGGTTCTGAATGGTTAATTGAGCAAATTAAAGCTTCTGGTCTTAGGGGTCGTGGTGGTGCTGGTTTTGCCACTGGTCTTAAATGGTCTTTTGCACCAAAAAAGGTTGAAAAACCACATTATTTAGTGGTTAATGCTGATGAATCTGAGCCTGGAACTTGTAAAGATCGTGATATTTTGCGTTATGAACCTCATAAATTACTGGAGGGTATTATTTATGGCTGTCGTGCTATTAATTCTCATATTTGTTATGTTTATATTAGGGGGGAATATTACAATGAAGCTGTGGCTTTACAAAGGGCCATTGATGAGGCTTATGAAGCAAAATTAATTGGAAAAAATTCTATTCTTGGTTGGGATGTAGATATTTATATTCATCGTGGTGCTGGTGCTTATATTTGTGGTGAAGAAACTGCTCTTTTGGAAAGTTTGGAAGGTAATAAAGGTCAACCCCGTTTAAAACCGCCATTCCCTGCAATTATTGGCCTATATGGTTGTCCAACTATTATTAATAATGTAGAATCAATTGCTGTTGTACCAACAATTTTAAGGCGTGGGGCAGATTGGTTTGCCTCAATTGGTCCTGAAAATAATAAGGGTACAAAGATTTTTTGTATTTCTGGTCATGTCAATAATCCTTGCAATGTTGAGGAGGAGATGGGTATTCCGCTTCGCACCTTGATTGATGAATATTGTGGCGGTGTGATTGGTGGTTGGGATAATCTCTTGGCTGTTATTCCTGGCGGATCTTCTGTTCCTCTTATTCCAAAATCTGTTTGCGATAATATTAATCTTGATTTTGATTCTTTGAAAAAAGTTGGTTCTGGTCTTGGAACTGCTGGTATTATTGTTATGAATAAGTCAACTGATATTATTGAAGCGATTGCCAGACTTTCACATTTTTACAAACATGAATCTTGCGGTCAATGTACGCCATGTCGTGAGGGAACTGGTTGGCTTGAGCGTATTATGTATCGCTTTGTGAGAGGTGATGCCAAAATTGAAGAGATTGATAAATTATATGATCTGACCAAACAAATTGAAGGTCATACAATTTGCGCTCTTGGTGATGTTCTTTTTGGCCAATTCAGGGCTTGATCAAACATTTTAGAGGGGAGATAGAGGAAAGGATTAATGCTTATCAATCTGGCAATTAATTAACCAAATATCATGTTCTCCTATCAATTTTTGGGTAATAATCAAAAAAGACCAGAGGATATTTTCCTACTTCATCAAGTTCATAGTAATAAAGTCTTAGTAATTGATCAAAAGAGTATTATTCCAAAAAATGATGAAATAAAAGCTGATGCTATTATTACCAATCAAAAGAATCTAAAAATCGGCCTAAAAACAGCTGATTGTGTACCAATTTTATTATTTTCAACAGATAATGATGCTATTTGTGGAGCCGTTCATGCTGGTTGGCGTGGCGCTAAATCTGATATTATTAAAAATACTATTGAAGAAATGCAAAAATTAGGTTCTAAAACAGAAAATATTCAAGCAATTATTGGGCCTTGCATTAGACAAGAATCTTATCAAATTTCACAGGAATTTTATGATGATTTTATTGCTCAAGATCAAAAATTCCAAAAATTCTTTAAAGAAGATCCGACAAAATCGGGGTATTTCCTTTTTAATTTACCCAATTTTGTTAAAGAAAAGCTAAAAATAACAGCAATTACAAAAATAAATGATGAATTGATTGATACTTATCCTTCAAAATACTATCATAGCTATCGTTCTTTTTGTCATGGTAAAAAAGAAGATGGCAGAAATATTTCATATATAAAGTTAGATTAATGAATAATATCCATCAAATTCTCCTAAATAAAATATCTTCCAAAAAATCTCAAATCTCTGATTGGTTTGCTGAAAAATCAAAAAATACCAATTTACATTTTTATAATTCGGTGGATATTCGTCATTTTGGTCATAAGATTGCACCAATTGATAATAATTGCTTTCCTGCTGGTTTTAATCATTTATCTGAAGAATCTAAAAAAATTGCTAGTGCAAAAGTAAAAGAATATTTGAATAAAAATTTTCCTAAGGTTCAAAAAATTCTGATCATTGCCGAATCTCACACTAAAAATCTTCGATATCTTGAGAATGTTTTATCACTAAAAAATATTATTTTAGATGCTGATTATGCAGTAGAAATTGCTAATTTAAATCCTGAAATTTCTGATATTTTAGAAATTGATCTAGAAAATAATCAAAAGATTAAAATTAATAAAATTATCAAAAAAGATAATCGAATTTTAACCAAAAATGATTTTAATCCTGATTTAATTATTTCTAATAATGATTTTACTGATGGAATTACTGAAATATTACAAAATATAGAGCAGAAAATTATTCCAAGCCCTGATTTTGGTTGGTTTATCCGGTCAAAAGCAGAGCATTTTAGAAATTACAATTTATTGGCGAAGGAATTTGCTAATTTAATTGAAATTGATTCATGGTTGATTTCGACCAAATTTGATATAGCAGATAATCTTAATTTTAAACAGCAAATTGGTATGGATAATTTGGTTATTAAAACTGCTAAAATTCTTGATCAGTTAAAAGAAAAATATCAGCAATATCAGATAAAATCTGACCCATATTGTTTTATTAAAGCTGATAGTGGTACTTATGGCATGGCTATTATGAATGTTAGTTCGTCTGATGAGTTGGTTTCTTTAAATAAAAAAAATCGCAATAAGATGAATATGTTAAAGGGTAATATTCAAAATCATCGAGTTATTATTCAAGAGGGCGTACCAACTATTGATAGGATTAAAGGCTTTAATGCTGAACCAATGATTTATATGGTTGGTGGTGAAGTTGTTGGTAATTTATTTCGCTATAATCAGGCTCGTGATGAAAGGAGTAATCTTAATTCTGGCACTATGGAATTTAGTGATTTAAATATTTTAAATGATAGTGATATTAATCTTGGTGCATCAAGACAAGAAATTATTAAAATTTATGAAATAATAGCTAGAATTTCTGCCCTTGCTACTAGTTTAGAAGAATATTAAGCAGAAGCTTCTTTATAATAGTTTAGTTTTACTGCTCGATTGCTTGCATTAAGGCGGCAGCTTTATTTAAACATTCTTGATATTCTGACTCAGGAATAGAATCATAAACAATGCCAGCGCCAGAATGAAGATAGATTTTATTATTTTTAATAAGGCAGGTGCGTAGGCAAATGCAATGTTCCATATCGCCATTAGCGGAAAAATAACCAACTGATCCAGCGTAAAATCCTCTTTTCTCTCCTTCAATTTCTTCAATAATTTGCATGGCCCGAATTTTTGGTGCTCCGCTAACAGTTCCTGCTGGAAAGGAGCTGATTAAAACATCTAGCCCATCCTTATCAGGTAAAATTTCTCCCTCAACATTGGAGCTGATATGCATAACATGAGAATAATATTCAATAAGCATTTTTTCAGTAACCTTAACCGTTTGCTCTTTACAGATTTTTCCAACATCATTGCGCCCAAGATCAATTAGCATTAAATGTTCGGCAATTTCCTTTTTGTCAGAAAGTAAATCCTTGGCATTTTTTTTATCCTCAAATTCATCCTTTCCTCTTTTTCTGGTGCCAGCCAAGGGGCGAATAGTAACTTTGTTATTTTTAAGAGAGCTTAGAATTTCTGGGCTTGAGCCAATTATGTTAAAATCATCAAAATTAACAAAAAACATAAAAGGAGAAGGGTTGATGGAGCGTAAAGAGCGGTAAAAATCAAAGGATTTTTCTTGATTAAAATCAGCTGAAAATCTTTGAGAAATTAAAATTTGTAAAGCATCGCCAGCACTAATGTAATCTTTGGCTTTTTGTACCATATTTTGATATTTTGACTCAGTTAAATGATGCTTAAATGTAGTTTTTTTATCTCCCAAATCAATTTTAGAACCTTCAAAAGGTGAGTTGATGATTTCAATAATTTCTTCAATATTATTTTGAGCTTTTTGATAGAGATCTTCTGGATTTTGATTATTTTTTGGAAAAATTCTTTGCAGTAATGTAAATTACATCAAATAAAGAATCAAAGATGACCAAAATTTTTGGCCTGATAAAAATAGAATCAGGAATATTAATTTCGTCCTTTTGACAATTATCGCCAATATTTTCCATGAATTTGATCATATCATAAGACATATAGCCAAAAGACCAGATTCAACGGGTAAATCAGATTCTAAATCATCAATTTTAGAAGAATTTATTAATTTTCTAAGATTTTCCAAAGGATTTTCCTTAATTTTAGTAAAATTGTCAGGATTATAGGCAAAATCTTCATTGAGATAGGCAATTTTATCCTTAATTTTCCACATTAAATCAGGTTTGAGACCAATTATTGAAAATCTAGCTTTGTTTTTACCTTTTTCAACCGATTCATAAAGAAAATTGTTTTTTGGAAAATGTTGTTTTAATTTTAAAAAAAGTTAAAACTGGCGTGGTTAAATCTGCTGCAATTTTAACTTTAAGAATTGCTGCTTTTTGCTTTTTTAGATTTTTAATAATTTGTTCTTTCACAATATTTACTATTAATTTTCCTTTATTTTTCAGAGGTTCCTTAATAAAAATCCATGGTAATTTTAATTGCTCACAATATCAAGTATTTTAGGAACCTCTGAAAAACTAAAAATTCCAATTTTGCTAAATACAATTTTAGTTTTTCAGAGGTTCCTTTACTAGGCATTGTTAATCCAAAATAGATAATAAGCCATTTCTCTTTAAAATCAATAATTTTACTGAATATTCAAGCATCTTTATTGATTTAGAGTAGCATTTGCTCTTTCTTCTCATTCTAGCCAAGAAGTGTCTGAACAAGCTATTATAGCCCTCGATAGTATAAGTATGTGCCTTGGATTGAATATGCTTATCCTTAGGAACAAATTTCTCATACGGTTTCCAATAATCCGTTGCTATAATGCCTTTAGCTCTGTCTTTTACTCCTTCCCAAAGTTCTTTTCCAGTTCTTGTAGATCTGTCGCCAACAACGAAGTTGATGAATTCTTTTGCATATCTATCAACAGCAATCCAGATCCAGACAGAGTTTTTTTTGAACCAATATAGCTGTGCATTTCATCTATCTCAGTTACGCATATTTCATGGCTATTTTGCAATAAATCAAGATTTTGACCATATTGCTTGATCCAGTTAAAGATACTTACATGACTAACCTTGAGAATTCTTCCTATAGATCTAAATCCTAGACCCTCTAGGTACAACTCCAGGGCAAATCTTTTTATTGATCTATCTTTAGAATTTCTGCCTTTTGTATAATTATAATTGCAATCTTTACACTTATAGCGTGTTGCATTCCGTACATTTTACCATTTTTGCAAACGTTAGAACTGGAGCATTTTAAACATTTCATAGTTTGATTTATTGAGTTAAAATGCTTATTTTATGCTCAATGATGTTAATTGCTAGTAAAATCTATTGTAAATTAACAATGCCAAGAAGATTATAGAAGAAAGTCCATTTATCAATAGAGTTATTAATTTAGAGATTATATCTGAGATGATTGATGAGGATGTAACTGATGTAACAATATTGAATATTTAATGATTAGATTAATAATTCTAGATTAGATGCTTTGAAAAAAAATTAATAATCTTTCAACTGATTATCGGAATTTAAAGAAAGATACATCAAATTCAAAAACCTTATTAGAAATCTGAATAAGCAATAATATAACAATATTTCTCTGGCCAATAATAAGTTATACTAATTATCAAAAATAACTATACATATTAATTAAATATTTTTATAATTTATTGATTTAAGTAAATTAAATAAATTATGCCCAGAAAATCTGCCATTATCAATGAAAATTTGATAAATAAATGCCACATTGCTCTTAAAATACAAGGTAAGTCTGGAAAGGTTGCAAGGAGATTGCAAGCAATTATATCTTCTAAAGATCATAATATATCTGTTGTGTCGTCAGTATTTGGTATTACTAGAGCTACTTTAAGGAACCTCTGAAAAACCAATTATCTAATTTATAGATTTGAAACTGTTTAATTTTGTTATTTTTGCCAAAGTTCTGATATAATCATTACTTTTAACTAAATTACTTAATAACTATGGGAGGAAAAGTTGGAAAAGTTGCATTATTGTCAGCTTTTATGTTTGTCAATGCTGAAAAGAAATTTTTCAGCTTAATATCTGATGATAAGGGCGGTGAATATGCAAATAATCATCTTAAAAGAGAGCTGGAAGAGGTTGGGTTAAAATTAGAAACTTTTAGAATAAAAGGTTCTCATCCGCAAAGTCCTTATGTAGTAAACACAAGAGATTTTGGTTTTTTTGCTGAAGGTAAGTTTTTTTCTGGTCAAGATATGGCTCCAGATTTTGCACCATGTAGAAATGAAGTAGATCCTGGTGATGAAAGAGAGGAAGAAATTTTTGAAACACGTTTAAAAAGATTCGATGAAAGATTAACAAAGGGAGGTGAAAGACTGTCTCAACCAAGTCATGATGTAGTTGTTGTACATGATACAAAAGGAAAAGCAATGGATGATGAGCAACAAAAAATTGCAGTTAGAAAAATAGCAGAAAAATACGGTGCTAAAGTTATAGAAGTTCAAGGATATATGTCGGGAGGAGATGTGATAATGGATCATGAAAAAAGGCTTATATTCATAGGAGGAAATAAAGGTTGTGAAGCTAAAATGCAGGATGTTGTA
>JAYQKE010000024.1:0-10612 GCA_038142525.1 Rickettsiales bacterium | reverse complement strand
CCGGTAAAACTAATCTTCAAAAACAGCTCGAATTATTCAAATCCCAAATGAAAGAGGTTAATGAATCTCTCTATAAATTTGAATCCCAATTTGAGCAAGAAAAATCTAAAGTTGAGAAGTTGAGGCATTCATTTTTTGTGGTAGTAAAATTAATTAATTCCAACCTAATAAATTCTTTTGACAGAATAGAAGATTTTTTAAAAGAAAACAATTATCCTAAAAATAAGTAATGCGAATGTTATCTAATTGTTTTAACTAACATAAATGCTAACTTATTTTATTTAATGAATTTTTAAAAAATTGACAGCGCAAATTAAATTATCAAAAACAGATTTTACCAAAAGGTAAGCAATGCTCAAAAGCATTGTGGCTAAATTATTATGAGCCAGAGTTAAAGCCTGATCTTGATGATAAAACCAGAAATATTCTAGAAACTGGCGAGGAGATAAACGAGTTAGCAAGAAGCTATTTTAAAGATGGAATTAATGCCACAATTGATGATTATTTTGATATTTTAAAAGCCCAAGATTTTACCAAGGAATTAATCTCTCAGAATCACCAAATCATATTTGAAGCAACAGCAATTGATGAATCTGACAATTCTCATGCAAAAATTGATATTTTGCAAAAAAATGAAGATGGGTTGAGTTGGAATCTAATAGAAGTAAAGGGATCTACAAAAGCAGAAAAATATCATATTGATGATTTAGCCTTCCAGTATCATATTTTCACTAAAGCGGGATTTAAAATTGATAAATGCCTACTAATGCTAATCAATAATGAATATCGTTTAAAAGGAGAAATAAACCCTCAAGAATTTTTTAAATTTGAAGATATCACCGATCAGGTTCTAGAAAAGCAAAATGAAGTTGAAGCTAAAAAGCAGGAATTAATCAAAATCTTAAATAATCAAAATCAGCCAAATATTAAAATTGGTGATAAATGCTTTAAGCCTTTTGATTGTCAGTATCAAAAACATTGTTGGCAAAATATCCCTGATTATTCAATTTTTAATGTTTGTCACAGAAAAACAACCGCCGAAAGAATTGCTGATGAAGTTAATTCTTATGATGTTAATGATATTGATGTAAATAATTATGAAAAAGGCATTAAAGAATTAGACATTATTTGCCATCAAGAAAATAGAACTCACATCGATAAAGAAAAATTAAGTGAATTTTTATCCACCTAAAATATCCGATCTATTTCCTTGATTATGAATCATTTAGCCTAGCAATTCCAATCTTACAAAATACTAGACCCTATCAACAAATTCCTTTTCAATTCTCACTTCATATTCAAGATAAGCCAAATGGAGAATTAAAACATTTTGAATTTTTGCACCAAAACAATAGCGATCCTAGGGAAGATTTTATTCAAAATTTAATCAAATATTGTGAGTGCAAAGATAATGGCTCAATTATTGTTTATCACAAAGATTTCGAGGAAGCTAGAAATAAAGAATTAGCCAAAGATTTTCCAAAATATGCCACGCAATTATTAAATCTTAATGACAGAATAATTGATTTGGAAGTTCCCTTTAAAAAACGACATATCTATAACCCAAAACAACAAGGCAAAAGTTCAATAAAAAAAGTCCTTCCTGCATTTACTGACTTAAATTACCAAAATCTAGAAATTAAAAGTGGTGGCGATGCTATGGATATTTATGCCGATTTTATCAAAGGCAAAACAAACCTTGAGAATAACTTGGTTAAAAACCTACTCGAATATTGCAGATTGGATACTTACGCCATGGTTAAGCTACTTGAAGAGCTGTTCAATTTTGTCAAAAAATAGAAAATAAAAAACAGATTTTCATTTTCTCTTGTTTTCTATCTAATTCTTTCTTATTCTATTACTTTTTAAATCAAACTAACAAGGTACTGTCTTCTATTATGGCAAAAAAAGACGATATAATGACAATCAAAGAATTGGCTAACTATCTAAAAATCGCAGAAAAATCTGCCTATCGCTTTGCGTCAGAAAAGAAGATACCAGGTTTTCAAATCGGCAATGCTTGGCGATTTAGCAAAAAGGAAATTGATTCCTGGATAGAGAAGGAAAGTAAAACTAAAGACAAATAATATGGCAAAAAAAGAAAACAATAAATCTACTTCAATAGAAAAACAATTATGGCTAGCGACTGATAAGCTTCGTAAAAATATTGATCTTGCCGAATATAAGCACATTGTTCTTGGCTTAATATTTCTAAAATATATTTCTGACTCTTTTGAAGAGTTGCATAAAAAATTAGAAGCGGGAGTCGGTGATTATGCTGGCGCTGATCCAGAAGATAAAGATGAATATAAAGCCGAAAATGTTTTCTTTGTTCCGCAAAATTCAAGATGGTCTTTTTTAGTATCACAAGCAACCAATCCTGAAATTGGCAAGGATATCGACAATGCCATGGAGCAAATAGAAAAGGAAAATCCGTCACTAAAGGGCGTATTACCAAAAGTTTATGCTAGAGGAAATCTTGATCCAACCTCACTAGGTGAGCTAATAAATTTAATTAACAACATTATAATCGCTGAAACAAAAGCAAGAAGTGCTGATATTTTAGGGCATGTTTTTGAATATTTTTTAGGTGAATTCGCTTTGGCTGAAGGAAAAAAGGTGGTCAATTCTATACCCCAAGATCAGTCGTGCGACTTCTTGTTGAAATGTTAGAACCATATAAAGGAAGAGTTTTTGACCCATGTTGTGGAAGTGGTGGTATGTTTGTGCAATCAGAAAAATTTGTTGAGCAAAGATCAAGGAAAAATAAATGATATTTCAATTTATGGTCAAGAAAGCAATCAAACAACTTGGCGCTTGGCTAAAATGAATTTGGCAATTCGCGGTATAGATTCAAGCCAAGTAAAATGGAATAATGAAGGCTCTTTTTTAAATGATGCTCATAAAGATCTAAAAGCAGATTATATCATTGCTAACCCACCTTTTAATGTTTCTGATTGGAGCGGTGAACTTCTTAGAAATGACGGTAGATGGCAATTTGGTACACCTCCAGCAGGAAATGCCAATTATGGTTGGATTCAACATTTTCTCTATCATTTAAAGCCAGATGGTGGCTTGGCTGGTTTTGTTTTAGCCAAAGGCTCTCTTACTTCTAAATCATCAAATGAAGGTGAAATTAGAAAAAACCTAATTGAGGCTGACTTGATTGAATGCGTAGTTAATTTACCAGCAAAGCTATTTTTAAATACGCAAATACCAGCTTGTCTTTGGTTTATGAGACGAGGCAAAAAAAGAAGAAATAATGAAATATTATTTATTGATGCCAGAAATCTAGGCCATTTGATAAATAGACGCACTAAGGAACTTGACAATGATGATATCAAAAAAATCACCGATATTTACCATAATTGGCAAAATAAAAAAGATGGGGAAGATGATTCTTACCAAGATATTGCCGGATTTTGTAAATCTGTTACAAAAGATGAAGTAGCAAAGCTTGATTATGTTTTAACTCCAGGAAGATATGTTGGCTTGGAAGAAATAGAAGATGATTTTGATTTTAAAGAGAGATTTCACCAGCTTCAAAAAGAGTTTGAGAGTCAATTAGAAGAGGAGAAAATCCTTAATGATCGTATCACCCAAAATTTAAAGAAAATAAAAATTTAAAATTATGTCTGAAATAAATTACGATAAATTTGAAAATTCTCTCAAAAGATTAGAAGAAAGATATAAATATTATCAGGAAAATAAAAATAACATTGCAAATGATATAAATGTTATAGAATCAGTTGAAGAATCTTGAATTCAAAGATTTGAGATATGCTTTGAGATGCTTCATGTGCATTTAAAAAAATATTTAGAATCTGAAGGAATTACAGACCTTCCAACAGCTCCAAAAAAATTATTTCGAATTGCTGCTCAAAATAAAACTATTCACGAAGTTGAGGAATGGATTAATTTTTCAGAAAAAAGAAATAATTCAAGTCATGATTATAGCGGAAAAAAAGCAAAAGATTCTTTAGATGTAATTCCAGAATTTATTGAAGATGCAAAAGAATTATTAACATTAATGATAAAAAGCAATGAATCAAAATAACATTGTTGATATTATTGATGTTGAGCAAAGACACTATAAAATAATAAAAGAAATTCTTGCCAAATTTTTACCATATAAAAAAGTCTTAGCTTATGGCTCAAGAGTAAAGTGGAATGCAAGCGAGACATCCGATCTTGATTTAGCTGTATTTAATGCCACGCAAAAAGAAATTTACGAAGCCAAAGATGCCTTTGATGAAAGCAATATTCCCTTTATCATTCAAATTTTAAATTGGGAAACTATACCGCAAGATTTTAAGGAAAATATAGAGCAGAAATATCATATTTTACAAAAAAAAGATGATTGGGGGATTTTTAGATTGGGGGATGTGGCACAGCTTTCAAAGAATGCTTGGAAGGTGGGCAATGAAGCTTTGCCGTATATTGGCCTAGAGCATATAGACGAAAATAAACTAAGGTTAAATAGTTTTGGATTTTCTGATGATGTTGCAAGCAATAAATATCATTTTAATCAAGATTCGTTTTTATTTGGCAAGCTGAGACCTTATTTTAGAAAACTTATAAAACCTAAGTTTCAAGGTATTTGTTCTACTGATATATGGGTTGTTAAATCAAAAGAAGGTAATGATTTAAATTATCTTTTCTACTTGTTTTCAACAGAGGAATTCATTGATTTATCTTATAGTGGCTCCTCAGGAACAAGGATGCCTCGTGCTGATTGGAGCTTTATGAAGGAGACTTCTTGGAAAATTCCTCCCCTACCAGAACAAAAAGCAATAGCTGAAATTTTATCTTCTCTTGATGATAAGATTGACCTTCTCCACCGTCAAAATAAAACATTAGAGGAGATGTCAGAAACTCTTTTTAGACATTACTTTATTGATAATGCTAAGGATGATTGGGATTCGGAAGAGATAGGAAAATACGTTACTGTTGTCGACAATAGAGGAAAAACACCTCCAAATCAAAAAGAAATTACACCATACCCAGTAATAGAAGTAAATGCTTTAGGAAAAGGCGATAGGTTAGTTGATTACTCTTTGATTCGAAAATATGTAGACAAGAACACTTTTGAAAATTGGTTTAGAGCTAAGCCTAAAAAATATGATATCTTAGTTTCAACCGTTGGAAGTATAGGAGAATTTTCAATGTTTATTCTTGAGGTAGGAAATATAGCTCAAAATGTTATAGCTCTTCAGGCAAAAGAAATTTCACCATTTTATCTTTATCAAGTTTTGAAGTATAAGCATGAAGAAGTTATGAATCTTGATATTGGTGGAGTTCAACCAAGTATAAAAGTTCCGCATCTTTTATCAATTATAATTCCAATTCCAGAAATAGAGATTCAAAAAGAATTTGATATACAAATAATCGAATTTGTAAAAAAAATGGAAACTAATTATTTGCAAATCCAAACCCTAAAAAAACTCCGAGACACACTCTTACCAAAACTTATTTCTGGTGAAATTAGGGTGAAATATAAAGTATGATGAATATGGGTAATAAAAATTCGAAATCTATATTAGATTTAAATCACGATGAGGCTAAAAAATTTTTTACAAAAAATGAAAATTACTGTAATTTAGACCTTCCAAGCTATATTAATTTTTCAAAAGTTTTAATTGATGCCAGCAGTAAAATTTCTAAAAAAAGTTTAAAAGATTTACAAGAGAATAATCCAAAACACGCAGATAACATAAACCATATATTACTTAATAATAAAGATGGCAAGTATTGTTGGAGAAAGTTTCAGCTAATACACCCAGTATTGTATGTTTTTATTGTTAATGAAATAACAAAAAAAGTAATTGGACACAAATTGTTAATAGATTTAGTCAATTTCAAAATAATAAAAATATAAGATGCTTGAGCTATCCACGAGAATCTTTGAGCAATGAATCGGATAAGGCGGAACAAGTTAGTTATTGGTTTAATAATATTGAGCAGGAATCAATCATTCTAGCTATGGATTATAAGTATCTTTTTCAGACAGATATTAAAGATTGTTATAATAGTATATATACACATTCCATTCCATGGGCTATTCATGGTAAAGAAGATATAAAAAGTAACTTACAGAACAAACCTAAACAACCTAAGGAATTTATAGGAAATAAAATCGATTCTGATATTCAATGCATGTCCTATGGACAAACAAATGGAATACCGCAAGGATCTGTTTTGATGGATTTCATTGCAGAAATTGTTTTGGGATATGGAGATTTAGTTTTAAGTGATAAGATTAAAGAGATGAAAATAAAAGATTATAGAATATTACGATATAGAGATGATTATAGAATATTTGTCAATAATTTTTCAGATGGAGAGGAAATTCTAAAACTTATATCAAATACATTAATGGGCTTAGGAATGAGTCTAAATAAAGAAAAAACCAAAGAGTCCAAAAATGTAATAAAAGAATCTCTAAAGACAGATAAACTGGATTGGTTAAAAACGTCCTTTTTGTCAAATTATCAGAACAATCAGCAATTATTACTTTTTATTCATGATTTTGCATTGCGACATCCAAATTCTGGAAGTTTACAAAAAGCTCTATCTCTATTTTTTGATAAGATCGCAACAGAAAATAAAATTACCAACATAGAGCCATTAATAAGTATAGTTATTGATGTTGCTTATAATAATCCAAGAACATACTCGATATGCATATCTATTCTAAGCATTCTAATTTCTTCTATTGAGAACATTGAAAAGAAAAAAGAAATTTTACAAAAAATATTCAATAGATTTAGAGAAATTCCAAATCATGGATATTTAGAGATATGGATGCAAAGAATTACAAAAAAAAAATGAATTTTAATGAAATGCAAGAATTTGATTATTTATATGAAGAAAAATATGTAAATTAATCGATGGTAACGAAATAAAAATTTGGAACTGCGATTGGTTAAAAGAAGAATATAGAATTAATGACGAAAAAATTTTTGATAAAGAAAAATATAATAAATTACCTGACATAGTGAGCAAAGAAGAAGCTTTACTTTTTTGGAGCGATAATAATAAATATTAACAATAAAAATGAACAAACTAACTGAAGAACAAATTGAAAATCTAGCAATAGAGCTCCTACAAAATCAAGGGTTTGACTATTGTCACGGCAAAGATATTGCTCTTGATAGCGACAATCCACTTCGTGGTAATTTTGACGAGGTAATTTTAAAACCTATTTTACAAGATGCTATTAGCAGGCTTAACACTAATATTCCAAACTCTGCCAAAGATGATGCACTAAATCAAGTTTTAAGAGTTTTTTCTCCTGATTTAATGGTGGCTAATAAAGAATTTCATAATCTCTTAAGTAATGGCGTTAATGTAATTTATCGAAAAGATGGTCTTGATCGTGGCGATTATGTGCGTTTAATTGATTTTGATAATATCCAAAATAACGATTTTAAAGTTGTTAATCAATTTACAATTACTAATAACGGACAAAATAAAAGACCTGATGTAATTTTGTTTGTTAATGGCCTGCCTTTAGTGGTAATTGAGTTTAAAAACCCAGCAGATGAAAACGCCACTATTAATTCGGCTTTTAGGCAAATAGGCACTTATAAAGAAAGCATCCCAAATTTATTCTTTTATAATAGTTTTATTATTATTTCTGATGGGCTTGAGGCAAAAGCTGGCACAATTTCAAGTGGCTTTTCTCGTTTTATGTCTTGGAAAAGTGCTGATGGCAAAAATCTTGCAAGCAATCTTGATCCAAGATTAGAGACTATGATTTCGGGAATGTTGAATAAAGAAACTTTGCTTGATTTGGTTCGTCATTTTATAACCTTTGAAGAAAGCACTTTTATTGATTCTAAAACAAATATTAAAACAATCACCACTATAAAAAAGCTGGCTAGTTATCATCAATATTATGCAGTTAATAAAGCAGTTTTGTCTGTTAGAGGGGCAACTAGCGAAAATGGCGACCAAAAAGGTGGGGTAATTTGGCATACTCAAGGTTCTGGCAAGTCATTATCAATGGTTTTTACAACTGCCAAATTGGTTTTATCGCTTAATAACCCAACAATTTTGGTAATAACTGATAGAAATGATTTGGATGATCAGCTTTTTGATTGCTTCGCGACCAGCAAACAACTACTAAGGCAAACGCCAGTTCAGGCTGAAAATAGAGAGGATTTAAAAAAATTATTAAAAGTAGCAAGTGGTGGTATTGTCTTTACAACCATTCAAAAATTCAGGCCGGATGAAGGAAATATCTATGAAGAATTATCAAATCGTAAAAACATTGTAGTTATTGCTGATGAGGCGCACCGCACCAATATGGTTTTAAAGCCAAAATAATAGATGAAAAAGATGATAATGGTAACAAAATTGGTGAAAAAATCGTTTATGGCTTTGCTAAATATATGCGAGATGCATTGCCTAACGCAACTTATCTTGGTTTTACTGGAACACCAATTGAAAAAACCGATGCTAACACGCCAGCAGTTTTTGGCAATTATGTTGATATTTATGACATAGCAAGAGCGGTTGAAGATGGAGCTACTGTTAAAATATTTTATGAAAGCAGACTTGCTAAAATTAATCTAAGCGATGAGGGAAAAAAGTTAATAGCTGATTTAGATGAAAAAATAGAAAAACAAGATTTATCTGACGATCAAAAAACGGCATTGTTAATTTACAATAGATTTTACTAGCAATTAACATCATTGAGCATAAAATAAGCATTTTAACTCAATAAATCAAACTATGAAATGTTTAAAATGCTCCAGTTCTAACGTTTGCAAAAATGGTAAAATGTACGGAATGCGACGCTATAAGTGTAAAGATTGCAATTATAATTATACAAAAGGCAGAAATTCTAAAGATAGATCAATAAAAAGATTTGCCCTGGAGTTGTACCTAGAGGGTCTAGGATTTAGATCTATAGGAAGAATTCTCAAGGTTAGTCATGTAAGTATCTTTAACTGGATCAAGCAATATGGTCAAAATCTTGATTTATTGCAAAATAGCCATGAAATATGCGTAACTGAGATAGATGAAATGCACAGCTATATTGGTTCAAAAAAAACTCTGTCTGGATCTGGATTGCTGTTGATAGATATGCAAAAGAATTCATCAACTTCGTTGTTGGCGACAGATCTACAAGAACTGGAAAAGAACTTTGGGAAGGAGTAAAAGACAGAGCTAAAGGCATTATAGCAACGGATTATTGGAAACCGTATGAGAAATTTGTTCCTAAGGATAAGCATATTCAATCCAAGGCACATACTTATACTATCGAGGGCTATAATAGCTTGTTCAGACACTTCTTGGCTAGAATGAGAAGAAAGAGCAAATGCTACTCTAAATCAATAAAGATGCTTGAATATTCAGTAAAATTATTGATTTTAAAGAGAAATGGCTTATTATCTATTTTGGATTAACAATGCCGATTTTTTTAATGATGATTTAGCCATCAAGAAAACCATAAATGATATTGATGATTTTTTATATGATGAGGTTAAGGAAAAGTTCAATATTGACCTTAACTTAAATCAAATGGATGAAATTATTGATAAAACAATGAAAATCGCCAAAACAAGAAAAAGTTAAGATGAATAAAGTTAGTCTTTGTAAAATAAAATATGGAAGATGCGATATAGATTATAAATTGCAGTTTGAAAGCAGAAAGACTCTACAAATTGCAGTTCATCCTGATAAGACTGTTTTTGTTAAATCGCCAGTAGGAAGAGCTATAAAAGAGATTGAAAATATTATCCTTAAAAGAGCAAAATGGATAAAAAAACAAATCTCATATTTCCAAAATTTTGAACCAAGAACTCCGACCAGAAAATATGTTTCTGGTGAATCACACTTATATTTAGGAAAAAACTATCGCCTAAAAATTACCTTATCTAATACTGATAAAATATTTCTTAAAGAAGGATATTTTTACATTGACTGCGTAAGTGAAGATTCGAATTATATCAAAAATCTTTTGATGATTTGGTATAAAGAAAAGGCGAATAAATATTTTAACAAAATATTTGATGAAGCTTGGGAAAAATGTGATTTTCAACAATTTTCGAAGCCTATTTTGAAAATTAGAGATATGAAAACAAGATGGGGAAGTTTATCGCAAAATGCTACAATGACAATAAACTTAAATTTAATCAAAACCTCAAGGGAATGTATTGAGTATGTTATTATTCACGAGCTTTGTCATTTAGTGAATCATAATCATAGCTCTGCTTTTTATAAGCTGTTAGGTAGTAAGCTCAAAAATTGGAAAGAAAGAAAAACATAAACTTGAGATGTCATTAATTTAAAGGTTTTTAAATTGTTTTCTAAGAAATTTGCGATAACATTCTACTTTTCGCAATTTTTCTTTAAAAACAAATGCAAGCACAAGAAAAGACATTAATTGAATTTCTAAGAGATAAGCGACAATTCACTATTCCTATATATCAAAGAACTTATAGCTGGACGCAAAAACAATGCTTAAAACTCTGGGAAGATATTAAAGAAATTTCAAAAAACGATGAAGTTGAATATCACTTCATGGGTTCAATTGTTCGTATCAAAAGAAAATTAGATAGTAGTGAAATTTCAGAACAAGTTATAATTGATGGTCAGCAAC
>JAYQKE010000023.1:0-2185 GCA_038142525.1 Rickettsiales bacterium | reverse complement strand
CACATTTTGAAGCAGTATTTACAACTAAAACTACTTTTCCTTTCAGGTCAGATAAATTAATTGATTGACCATCAATTGATTTGAATGAAAATTGATGTGCATTTGAAACTGTCATATTTGTTTAGCAAGCTAAAAGAGTTAAAAGTTACTAGAAATATGAATGTTATTATTATTTTATAAATTTTTATCATTTATCATAAATTTGATTTAAAAACTTTTGTGAATCATTTTTAATATTTTTTATCTTCTTTCCATCAAATTTTTCTAAAACTCGGTAAATCATTGCCATTCTATGGTTTTTCTTTAAAACCGCTTCATTTTCTATTAAAAAATTCCAATAAAGATAATTGAATGGACAAGCATCCTCGCCATTTTTTTCTTTTACTTTATAAGAGCAGTTTTGGCAATAATTTGACATTTTATTGATGTAAGAACCACTTGCCGCATATGGCTTTGTTGCCAAAATTCCGCCATCAGCAAATAATACCATTCCTGAAACATTTGGCAATTCTACCCATTCATAAGCGTCAGCATAAACAATTAAATACCATTCATTAACATAGGCAGGATTTACCCCTGCAATTAAAGCAAAATTTCCTAAAACCATCAATCTTTGAATATGGTGGGCATAAGAATTTTGCTTAGTATTTCTAACGCACTCTTTAATGCAGTTCATTTTAGTATTACCACCCCAGTAAAATTCTGGTAATTTATTTTTTGCGTTTAGGAAATTTAATTCCTTATATTGCGGCATTTTAAGCCAATAAATTCCCCTGATATATTCTCTCCAACCTAAAATTTGCCTGATAAAACCTTCGGCTGAATTAATATTTACCTTACCGTTTTTATATTCTTCTTCCACTAATTTAATTACCTCCAATGGTTCTAAAAGACCATTATTAAGATAAAAGCCAATATGGGAATGAAACATAAAATCTTCATCTTCAATCATCGCATCTTGATAAGAGCCAAAATCTTTTAATCTTTCATCAATAAATTTTTGAAGAGCCAAGACTGCCTGTTTTCTATTAATAGCGAAATAAAAAGGCTCAATGTCGCCAAAGTGATCACCAAACTTTTGATTGACTAAATCTAGAACTTCTTTAGTTATTTCATCAGGTTGATTTTGGTAGTGGCTTGGAATCTTCAATCCTTTTTGTGGTGGCTTTCTATTTTCTAAATCATAATTCCATTTCCCACCTATTGGTTTATCACCATCCATTAAGATGCTATATTTTACTCGCATTTTGCGATAAAAAGACTCCATCAAAAGAGACTTTTTGCCTTTTGCAAAATTTTTAAATTCATCTTGGGAGCATAAAAAGCGATCATCTTCAAGGATTTGCAAATTAATGTTTTCGTTTGCTAAAGAATTTAAACTTTGCAAAACCCTATATTCTCCTGGGTGAGTTACTTTTACATTATTAGTATTATGCTTTTTACAAAATCTTAATATTTCAGATTTAAAAGAGTGAGTATTTTTTTGGTCATCAAGCTTTAAATAAGAAATATTAAATCCTGAATTTTTTAACTCATCAGCAAAGTGACGCATGCAAGATAATATGAAGGCAATTTTCTTTTTATGATGTTTTGGGGTTGTTGCATTCTTCAAACACCTCACACATTAAAATTATATCTTTCTCTTTGTCGCAATTTTTTAGGGAGGATATATTGAGATTTAATTGATCTCCTAATATAGCTATTATTGAGCTCACTGGTATTTATTTATTTTTTATAAAATTTTACTCAATTTTAACTTATAAAAGTAAATTTTCATTGTTATTATTTAAAACTTAAAATCGCTAATTTTTAGTAAATGAAAATCATCCAAGGATTAGATTACTTTCCAAATTATCTATCTGAGGAGAAAATTGATATATTTAGGGCAGGATATTAATTTTGCTCTCATGAATGCTCCATTATTTAGACCAACTATGCCAAAAACTGGTAGAGGGCTTTCTGTTAAAATGAGCAATATGGGAAATGTTGGCTGGGTGTCTGATAAAATAGGTGGTTATAGATATCAACCATATCATCCAGATACAAAACAAAAATGGCCTAAAATTAGTAATAATATTTTGAATATTTGGCATAAAGTAACAAATTTGGGCATTATTAATCCAAAAAAATAGATAATAAGCCATTTCTCTTTAAAATCAATAATTTTACTGAATATTCAAGCATC
>JAYQKE010000022.1:0-28435 GCA_038142525.1 Rickettsiales bacterium | reverse complement strand
ACCCATTTCCACCATAGGTGCGACTGGTGTGTGGGTTATTTTCGGCTCAGCCGTCAATTATTTATATGTTATTTCATTAAGTCATTGATGGAATATTTTTGTTTTTTTGAGGGGTTTTTCTTTTGTCTTTTTTGTCTGTTTTTTTGTTCTATTTAGGAGGGGATTCCCCAATGAAATAAAACAAAAAAAATATTTTTTTCTTCTTGCTAAAGCAATTCATCGCAAATCAAAAAAGATTTTTTTATTTGATTTCATTTCCCCCCTTTAAGTCATGAGAAGAGATTGTCAGATTTTTGGTTTGATCTGATATTTAACTTTTAATTTTTAATTTATGAAAAAATATGAAAATGATTTTATTCCACTGGGGAAGGTGATCAATGATCAAATTGATAATATTGGCTTGAGAATGAAATTTAATGAAAAAAACAATTTAACAAAAAGGTGATGAATGATAATGTGAAAAAATTAATAATGATATTAACAAATTGGGTGTAATTGCTAATGATAATTTTCCTGAAAATTATCAAATTAAATCATATTTATCTGATAAGGTTGTAAAAGGTGATTGCTATACTCTTTTAGAGGGTTTAGAAGATAATTGCATTGATTTAATAGTGACTGACCCTCCCTATGTGTTAAATAGTGGCTCTAGTAGCTTTTCTGGGTGTAAATTATATGGTAGTAAAAAATTATCAGAAATTTGCAATGGCTATGATGTAGATAGATTTTTTGATCTATGTTCTAGGGTTTTGAAGAAAGTTAATATTTTTGCTTTTTGTTCTAATTCCCAAATTCCTGATATTTTAAATTGGGCAAGAAATAAAGGTTTAATCTATAATGTTTTGATCTGGCATAAAACAAAATGCCATTCCATTTTGTAAATATTCTTGGAAACCTGATATTGAATATATTATCCATATCAGAGAAAATGGAGCTTGTTTTAATGGCTACGATTCCAAAATATGTAGCAAGGTTTATAGTTCTGTTACTAACCCATCTAAATTTGGTCATCCTACTGAAAAGCCATTACCCTTGTTAAGTAAATTAATATCTGTTGGCAGTAATGAAAATGATATAATTCTTGATCCTTTCCTTGGTTCTGGCTCTACAATTGTTGCTTGCCAGAAACTAAATAGAAAAGCATTTGGATTTGAAGTCAAAAAAGAATATTGTGATATTGTAAAAAAAAGAGTAAATAATTTAAAAAACAGATGGATTTCTTTATGGATTTTGATGTAAAAAATAATGAAAAAAGATAGATATTTTTGTAAGAAGACTTGTATGTTATAAGGCTTGAAGCTATAATATTACTAGGTTAATAGGTAATTTATAGATTTCTTTTTTCAGTAATGAAATTTAACTGCAATTAAATTTCATTACCTATTTATCAATTAATGAAAATCAATAAAACGAACATGACAAATAATAATGATCAAAATTCTATTTTCAATAAATATCAAATTGAAATTGCTCAATCTCTTTTTAATAGAGAGATTGACAAAATTACTGATGAAGCAACTCATAATTTATCTGATCTTGATCATTTAAAAAATTATAATGATCTATGTTTAAGATCAGAGCCAATAATTGATAATATCAAGGATTATCAAGAAAAGATAAATCAGGAGATTAAAAGATTGCTAAGTATCAAATAATATATCGATGAGAATTAATAAAAACGCTTACTTAAAAGATTTTACTGACCTTGATCATAATGTAATGGATATTAAAGAATGCGATCTTTTTACCTGCGATGTTGTTGCTAGTGATAGCAATGATTTATGCCATAAAATAATATATCTTGAGGATTTGGAGTCTATGTTAGAAATGTATGATGACGAACCTGAAAAGACTAAATATTTAAATGCTATTTTAAATATTATGAGAAATAAAAAGTTAGAATTTATTATATTATGAAAAAATTACCTGTTCAATTAATAAGATTAAAATTAGAAGGTCAAAATATTTTAGTCCTCTATATTGATGATAATTGCAATATTACATTAAATCTTGATTTAATTAAAAAATTAAATGCTCTTGAAGAATTTGAGATAATTAATATTACAGATAATCAAAATAATAATTGGGAAATTAATCGTGATGAATCTGGAGGATTTACCTTTTTTAATGTCAGCAATTCAAACTTTCTTTCTCTTACATCTGACGACCTTAATTATCATGGATGCTTAACTAAAATTTGTTAATTATGACTATAAAATATGACATTAAATTAAAACAAAAATTAATCTTGGCTAATGTGGAAAATATGGAATTTATAGCAAAAAGAATGTTATCTGATATTCACAAGATAAAAGAATATGTCTCAAAAGATGATATTAATCAAAATGATATCAGTGCAGTTTTAGGTACTTTCCAATTGGATAATAATCCAATTGAAAAACTGAATATTTTAAGAGAATCAACAGAGATAATTATATCATCTAATTAATTATTGGAATTGATAATATTTTTTTCTTGTAATAATTTCTTGATGATTCTTGATTTTGGCACTCCATTTTTGATAGAATAATTTTCTAATGATTCTAATTCTTTTTCAGTAAAATCCATTGTAAATTTCTTAATAATTTCATTTGATTTATTTCTTTGGATTTTTTTGTTATTTTCCTTATTCATTTATTATTGAATTATTATATTAATTTGGCATTTTTTAAGAAATTCCTAATTATAGAGGTTTTATAGGCTCCTGTTTTTTCTTGAAAATATTTAATCCTATTTTCCATTTCTATAGAATATTTAAATTTTACCTGATGATTATAAATTCTTGTTTCTGATCTTGTTAAAATAGTTAAATTATCCAATAATCCATCCCTATTTTCCATCAAACCTCCTATTAATAAATTATTTCTAATTGTTTCTGCCAAACTCCAATTATTGTTAATTTTACATTGATTAATTTTTTCCAACTCTTCATCAGAAACTTTCATAATATATTCTATTGGAAATTTTGCCATGTAATTAAGATTGGATATTGTAAATTATAAGGGTATTTTATATTTATCTATTTTGTCAAGATAAAGTTCATTATTTTGATATTAATTACTTGATTATTATATTTATATGGGGTATCCTATATTTATAACTAAATTAATCAAAATCTTATGACAGAAATAAAAAATCAAAATAAACAACAATTACTAAATCTAGCAAAAAAGGCCAAGAAGATTCAATTAGATATAAATCAAAATTGTCAGGATATGACTATAAATGAAATATTGAAAGAAAAAATCTATAAAATTAACTCTGAACTAAAAACATTTAGACAATGGAAAAAGGAAGGAAAAATTGTAAAAAAAGGAGAAAAGGGGTATTTATTCTTTACCAAGCCAATAAAGGTAGATAATAGATCAGAAGAAATATCAAAAGAAGAATTAATTGAATCTGGTTATGAATTTTTTGGTCATTGTTACCTATTTTCTAAAGAACAAGTTAATTAATAGGTATCCTATATATATATTTAAAACAATAAATCATGAAAACAACAATATTTATAACATTCTTATTTTTTGCAAGTTTATCTCTTGCAGGAGTATCGGTAAAGGTCGCTATTAATAAATGTAGCCAAGAATATCACAAAAGAGATTGCTTGGGTATATAGGAGATATAATCAATTAATTTAAATCAATAAAAATGAACATCAATAAAATAGTAACAAGGTTAAAAGAGGAGGATCAGGATTTTGAATTTTACCCTACAACTGACCATATGATAGATAAAATCAATCAAGATTTACAATATGGATCAATATTAGATATTGGCTGTGGTAATGGGCAAACTCTGATGAAGCTAAAATCTTCCCCAAAATATGGTATAGAAAAGAGTCAGATATTATTAGATTGTGCCAGTCCAGATATTATTGTTTTAGGTCGTGATTTTCATAATCAGCAATTAATCGATAAAAAGGTTGATTATATCTTTTGTAATCCACCCTATTCTGAGTTTAAAACATGGATGATTAAAATCATTAAAGAAGCTAATTGTGATCATATTTATTTTATAGTGCCAAAAAGATGGAGAAATGATCAAGAAATTAATGACATTATCAAAAAAAGAAAATTATCAGATCATTCTTTGGGGTGTTTTGACTTTTTGGATGCACCAAGAAAGGCAAGAGCAGAGGTAGAAATTGTAAAATTATCTTTTGATAGATATTCTTCTCATAGAGATCCTTTTGATCTATTTTTTGAAGAAACATTTAAATTTAATATCAAAGATAATGAAGAAATAGATTTTACAAATTTTACAAAAGGAGTAAAGGAAAATATCAATAATTCATTAGTTAAAGGCGATGATGTTATTAAAACATTGTTTGAATGTTATAATATTGATTTGCAAAATCTCTTGAATAATTACAGACAGCTAGAACAGTTAGATCATCAAATATTTACAGAATTAGAAATAAATCTAAAAAATATCAAAAAATCATTAAAATTCAAAATAGAGAATTTAAAAAACTATCTATTGGCGAGAATTATTTGAAAAATTAGATAAATTAAGAAATAGATTAACCTTTAAAAACAGGGAATATATATCATCAAAAATCATTAATATTGTTGATTTTAATCTTGATAATATTTACTCAATAGTAATTTGGGCAATAAAGAATACTAATAAATATATTGATAAGCAATTAATGGATTTATTTTATGATCTAACAGATCAGAAAAATATTAGAAATTATAAATCAAATCAAAAAACTTGGGAAAGTGATGGATGGAGATATATTAGTGCTAAACAAGATCATTCTCACTATTATCTTGATTATAGAATAATATTACAGGGTCATGGTAATAATATCAGATGTGATTATAATGGAGTGCCCTACCCATCAGGAGAGTTAAATTATTGCAGTTATTCTAGCAACACAGCTTACAGAATTTTAAATGATATTAGAGTCTGTGCCAGAAATCTAGGAATAATATTTGATCCAATTCCAACAACAGATTGGGAAAATGGCAAAGCCAGAATATTAAGAGGAGAAAATATGAAAATCTTTGCTACAGTAAAATTATTTAAAAATGGTAATATTCATATCAAATTCAATCAAGAATTTATCAAAAAATTAAATATTGAAGTTTCAAGATTAAAGAAGTGGATTAATAATCCAAAAGATGCACAAGAAGAAATGCACAATATCACAGAATTTGAAGCAAATAAATATTATAATAAGATAAATAAAATTGAGAAGAATTTGAAGTTGTTGACTTAAATGGGAATGTCCAATCCCCTGTGTCAATTTAATTTTTTTCAAATTTTGCCTTAATAATTTTATTAAGAATTGAGATTTTATTTTTACAAGATTTTAAGCGTAGCGTATCTTGTAAAAATATAAATCCAATTTTTAAGATAATTTTTGGCAAAAATTTGTTTTCCATTTTTTTTAGATTTAGATTAATATTTTGTTATATTTAAGCTAAATCTAATTTGATTCTATCCTCAAATTTTATAGCAAATTGGCTAATTATCAAGCTCCAATTTGGTATTGGCATAGTCCATTTTTTCTTAATGTTTTGTATAGCAAGATAGAGTAACTTTTCTAATGATTGATCAGATGGAAAAGAGCCTTTAGTTTTGGTAATTTTTCTGACTTGCCTATGAAACCCTTCAACAGAATTAGTAGTATAAATTAGCTTTCTTATCTCTTTTGGATATTTAAAATAATTAGATAAATTATCCCAGTTATTATTCCAAGATTTGAATATTATTGGATATTTTTTGCCCCATTTTTCTTCAATTAGAAGCAGTTTTTCTTCGGCTACTTCTTTGCTTGTTGCAGTATAAACAGTCTTTAAATCAGATATAAATTCTTTTTGATTTTTTGATGCAACATATTTGATAGAATTCCTAATTTGATGAATGATGCAAAGCTGAATCTCAGTTTTTGGAAATATTGAATTAATAGCCTCAGGAAAGCCCTTTAAGCCATCGACACAAGCAATCAATACGTCTTTTATACCTCTATTTTGTAAATCAGTTAAAATATTAAGCCAAAAATTAGCTCCCTCTGACTCTTGAAGATAAATTCCTAAAATATCTTTTTTACCATCCTTGTCAACTCCAAGAACTGAATAAAAAGCTTTACTAATTATTTTTCCATTTTCTTTAACCTTAAAAAACATAGCATCAAGAAATATTATAGGATAAATCTCTTCTAACTGCCTTTCTTTAAATTCTGTTATTTTAGGTAATATTTTGTCTGTAATAGCTGTAATTGTAGATTTAGATATCTCAATGTCATATATCTCTTCAATATGAGATGATATATCTCTATAACTCATACCATAAGAATATAGAGTTATAATTTTATCATCTAATTCTGGAGTTAAAATAGTTTGACCTTTCTTAACTATTTTAGGATCAAAAGATGAATTTCTATCCCTTGGAGTATTTAACTCAAATTGACCTCTATCGGTTTTGACTATTTTAGAAGAAAATCCATTTTTCCTATTGGTAACATCATCTTCTTTTTTAGAATTTAAATGATTATCCAATTCGGATTGCATGGCAGTTTCAAGAAAATCTTTTAACATACTGGTAAATATACCATCTTTGCCAGAAAATCCTTTTCCAGCATACAATTTGTCTATAGCTTCTTTCTTGAACTTTTGATAATCAAAATCCTCTTCAAGATCTTGATTGTCAGAGTTATTTCGAAAATTATTTAAAGATTTTAATTAAATCTTCATCAATATTAAAGGCATAATCAATTAATTTTGCTTTTAATAAATTACCATTTTGATCAAGAAATTTACTTTCTTTTTTAAGATATTTTCTAATTTTTGATGAAATTTTGTCATTTGATTAAAATTGATCGGAATTTATAATAATTTAAGATTATTTTTAATTTGTAGAAATTGCAATTTATTCTTTTTTCATTAGTTTTTTAAAAATACTGATAATGCTTGAATTACCTTTAATTCCTGTAAATTTGATATTTTCTTTAAATAGATTATTGAAAAGAAAATAACACAAATTAAAAGAATAGTTATTTAAATTAAAAATTATGGTTAATATTTAATATTAATTCTACAATAGCTAGGCTTATTGCTAACTATTTTAGATAAATACTAAAATAAAAGCAAAATCTGGTTTTGTGGGATTGATATTGTTACACATTTTGTGTATTTATTAACCCATACTAATTCTCTTTCAATTCAATAGAGAATTAGTATTAATTTAAATAAAAATGAAAAATATATTATCTCAAACATTAGATCAGCAAGATAATTTTACTGATAATATTGTTAAAATAAATTCTAATATCTTTATAAAGCAGAAAAAAAAATTGTAAAAACAATCTATCAAAAAACTTTTGCCTATGATTTTACTACATATCTTAAAGATTCAAATTCATATGGTAATAATTATTTTGCCAAATATTTTGAGTGGCAAGGGGTTTGTAGAGAGGCTTGGTTTTATAATTGTATTGCAAAAGATTTTTTACAACCTAATTTTCTTATTACTAAACAAGCTCATACTGAATATGTTAAAGAGACTTTTCCTTTTCAAAATATTAGATGTTTGGTAAATGTTGATAATGTTAAAAAAACCTCATTTTTTATCACATTTATTTTTTGTGATGTTAATAATGAAAAAAATATATTTGCAAATGGATATCAACAGATAGTATTAGCTAATAAAAATAAAAAAATTATTAGATTTCCATCAGGAATTATAAATAAAATAGAAAAATATCAAATATAAATATGGGCGGTAATTACCGCCCTTAACAGCTTTCTTATGTATTCATTATTGCCATTAATAACATCATTTATCTTTATTACCGTTGGCTTACTAACACTTATTAGGAATAAAAAGGATTATATAGTGAAAATGTTTTTCTTTTTATGCTTAACAACATTTGCTTGGCAGTTTTCTTGGGCAATATTATTTCAAATAAAAGATAAGAATTTGGCTTTTTTAATTACCAAAATTGGTTGGTCTTTTATCTTATTTTTACCAACCACACTTTATCATTTTTTAGCTTTAATTAGTGCAAATAAGAAGGAATTAAAAAAGTATATTTTTCTTATATATTTAGCTTTATATTATTTTTATTTCTAATTTTCACAAATTTATTTATCTCTAGCCCATACCAATATAATTGGGGATTTTATCCAAAAGCATCAATTTTACATCCTTTACATATATTACAAACTGCAATAATTGTTACAAGAGGATTGTATATTGCTTATATCACTCAAAAAACAGCTTCTAAACAAAAACAAATAAGACTACGTTATTGTATCTTGTCTCTTTTTATATTTTTTATTTCAGCAATTGATTATTTATGTAATTATGGTTTTGAGTTTTACCCTCTTGGAGTCATATTTATTGCCATAAGTTTAACAATTATTAGCTATGCCATTTTAAGATATAATTTACTTAATATTACCATTAATAAATTTAAATCTCTTAGTGGTTCAATTGCTCATGAAATGCGTAATCCATTATCAGCAATTGATGGAGGGTTGGATTTTATTGAAAATGAGATAAAAAATAAAAAGCCAAATATTAAACAAATATTGGAAATAATATCTTTATTGAAAAATTCAACCAGAAATTCATTAAATTTAATTGACATTATTCTAAATAATATCAGAGATAATGAAATTAATAAAAATAATTTTACAAATCTTTCAATAATTAATTGTGTTAATAAAGCTCTATCTCAATATAGTTTTCAAGAAGAAGAAAAGGAGCTAATTCAACTTGATTTTATTGATAATTTTAACTTTAGGGGTGATGCAACTCTAATTATCTTTGTTTTATTTAATCTTTTGAAAAATTCCTTATATGTTAAAGCCACTAATGACAATTTTAAAATTACTATTACTACCAAAATTAGTAACAATATTAGTTATTTATATTTTAAAGATAACGGCAGTGGTATAAAACAAGATAAAATTGCCACAATATTTGATGACATCTTAAGTTCCAACAAAGATGGTGGCACTGGGTTAGGCTTGCCTTTCTGTAAAAGAGTTATGAAAGCTTTTGATGGAGATATTATTTGTAAATCCCAAGAGGGTGAGGGCGTTGAATTTTGCTTAAAATTTTAATGAATTTCATTTTCAGAATCTATTTTTCAAAATCATATTCCAACCCACTTATCTTGTAAAATGTGAAGTTCCTTATTATTTTAAAAAAATTAATCAATATTTCTGATATTTTAATTAATAATTAAGGGAATGTGGGTTGTTTGGAGGCTGTATGTAGAAAAGTCTATAACAAAATAAGTAAATGAAAAAATATCTTTTTGTCATAATTATTGCATCACTAATTAATATTCAAAATTTATTTGCTATAGAGATTGCTATAGGAACAAAATTTGAAACAACATCAACAACATTATTAAACAAATATAAACAAAATTTATTTTTTGAACCAAATATCTTTTATAATTATAGCGATTCTAACATCTTTAATCATAATTTTGGCTTCAAAAGTAATCTTGATATTATATCAACAATATTGAAATATTTACCATCGCAGGTTATCAAAAGATAATCTTTGATAAAGATCATAAAGATATCTATAAAAAAGATCGGCATTGTTAATTTACAATAGATTTTACTAGCAATTAACATCATTGAGCATAAAATAAGCATTTTAACTCAATAAATCAAACTATGAAATGTTTAAAATGCTCCAGTTCTAACGTTTGCAAAAATGGTAAAATGTACGGAATGCAACGCTATAAGTGTAAAGATTGCAATTATAATTATACAAAAGGCAGAAATTCTAAAGATAGATCAATAAAAAGATTTGCCCTGGAGTTGTACCTAGAGGGTCTAGGATTTAGATCTATAGGAAGAATTCTCAAGGTTAGTCATGTAAGTATCTTTAACTGGATCAAGCAATATGGTCAAAATCTTGATTTATTGCAAAATAGCCATGAAATATGCGTAACTGAGATAGATGAAATGCACAGCTATATTGGTTCAAAAAAACTCTGTCTGGATCTGGATTGCTGTTGATAGATATGCAAAAGAATTCATCAACTTCGTTGTTGGCGACAGATCTACAAGAACTGGAAAAGAACTTTGGGAAGGAGTAAAAGACAGAGCTAAAGGCATTATAGCAACGGATTATTGGAAACCGTATGAGAAATTTGTTCCTAAGGACAAGCATATTCAATCCAAGGCACATACTTATACTATCGAGGGCTATAATAGCTTGTTCAGACACTTCTTGGCTAGAATGAGAAGAAAGAGCAAATGCTACTCTAAATCAATAAAGATGCTTGAATATTCAGTAAAATTATTGATTTTAAAGAGAAATGGCTTATTATCTATTTTGGATTAACAATGCCAACTAATTTAAACAAAGGAGAGAGGCTTGATTTTTTCACTGTTGAATCTTATGAAAGATCATTAATGACTCTAAAAATAAAAGACATACATCTTGATGTAATGGCTGTCTTAAAGTTGAGTCCAAATAACAAATCTACAAAAACTCTTTCCTTAACAACGTCTGTTAAAACTCATAATCATATAGGAAAATATTATATGAAACTGATAATACCTTGGCATAAATATATTGTTAGACTGATGTTTAGGAAACTCACTGAACTTTAGCTATTATTTTGTATTTTTCTAAAGTACTTTATAAATTTAAGAGTTTATAAGTATTTCTAGCTTTATTGTATCTATATAATAAATTACTTATCTATAAAGTACTTTTTAAAGTATAGAAAAACAAATTAGAGGCAAATTTTACACGAATCGTTGCACCAAGCACCGAGATACGTGTAAAATAGTACCAGTTTATTTATTCACTTTCTCTTTAAGAGCCTTTCCAGCTTTAAAAGAAACATTATTAGAAGCTGATATAGTGATTTCCTCGCCAGTTTGAGGATTTCTTCCTTGTCTTTCTTTTCTGTGAGAAATAGAAAAGTTTCCAAATCCAATAAAAGCTACCTCTTTTCCTTCTTCGAGATTATCAGAAATAGAATCAAGTACTGACTCTAAAGCTTTTTTGGAATCTGCTTTGTTAAATCCTGATTTTTCTGAGATTTGATCTATGAGTTCTTGTTTTGATATTTTGTCGGTCATATTTCTTGTAATATTTATTTCTTGTAATATTTATAGATTATTTACAGTTTATATTTATAATTTTGTTATTCAATAAATTGAGTAATTATTTCAAGAATCTAATTTGTAGATTTAGATTAAAGTACATTTTATCATCTTCCTGATATATTTAACCTAGCTAATCAATGAAAGCTTTAATTCAAGAGGATTCTTCTTCATATCAAGATCAAATAGGCAAATTAATTAGAAATAAGAATGTTAAAAATAATTTTATAGATTCGCTTGATGATATTGTATTATTTTTAAAAGATGTTAAAGAATTTTTAGATAGTGAAAATTTTAAAATAACAAATTCACAAATTAATAAAGAATTTATCTTAAATAATTATTCACCTTTAATTGATCATCTCTCTCTTTTAGCTAATAATTTATCACGATTTTGCTGCAATATTTCAAAAGACGAATTTTTATCATATACAAAAATCACTCGAGAAAAATTAGGTAAATATTTTATGCTAGCTCCATTTCCAAATAGAGCCTTTAACAAGCCATTAGGTTTTGCAGGGGACTACAAAATGATGTATATGATACAAGAATTACAAGATGAGGGAGATTCTTTGTTTTCAAAATTTATAAATGTTTATTATACAAATATTCCAATTTCTAACTCTGTTAAAAACAGAACATCTAAAATTTCTTCTTACATTGATGAGTCAATTAATAATGCAATAAACAATAATCTAGAAGATGTTGAGATCTTATCAGCAGGATGTGGCCCAGCTTTAGGTGTAAAAAAGTATCTAAGCAATAATGATCCTGAAATAAACTGTACTTTTAACTTATTAGATTTTAACAAAGAAACTTTGGATTTTATCAAAAATACAATATTATCTTCAGTTAAGCATAAAAATTTTAACATTAATTTAATTGAAAAATCTGTATTTGATTTAACCAGTAACAGTGCTTTCCAAAAAGTTATAAACAAAAAGTTTGATTTTATTTATTGTTGTGGCTTGTTTGATTATTTATCCGATAAATTATGCCAAAGATTGGTTAATATTTTTTATAATTCCCTAAAAGATAATGGAAAATTATTAGTAACAAATATGCATATTGATAATAATGATAAATATTTAATGGAATTGTTATTAGACTGGCACTTAATTTATAGAAATGAAAATGATATGATTAATATAGCTAATAATTTAGGACAATATAAAACTTTTACAGACTCAACTGGAATTAACTTATGTCTAGAAATAAAAAATATAGAAAATTCTAATTTGTCAAAATCTTATAAAGAATATGAGGATAATCTGTATTTGAAAAGATTCAATATTGTTCTTAGTATTGCTTTTATTTTTGTTGTTTTATTTGGGGTTCTTGATTCTGTTTTATATCAAGAACAAGCTCCGTTAATGTGGTCGGTCAGATTGGTAACAAGCTTAATAATATTTATATTATTATTAATTTACAAGAAATTAAAAAACCATATAAAAAAATTAAGTTTCATCGCAATTTCAGGGTTTTATATATTTATAAATATATTGATATTTTTAACCGAAAAAGGTGCTTGTTCACCATATTATAATGGACTGATATTAGCTATGGTTGCATTATCAACTATAATGCCTTGGAATGCCAAACAAACATCAATTATATGCATAGCGAATGTTATATTATACTTAGTAAATATTTTATTATTTACGATATATAGTGGGCAAGATGTGGACTTAAAAATGTTGACAAATAATTTGTTCTTCATGATATCAACAGCAAGCTTTTGTATTGCATCAAAGTATCTAGATAGTAAATTAAGATTTAAAGAATTTTGTGCAAATTATAAGCTAAAAAACACAATAAATAATATTAAGAAATTAGAAAATAAAGTTGTGTCTGATTCCCAGAAGCCACTTATTGAAACAAGTAAGATGTCTCTTTTGATGTTAAAATTATTAAAAGATAAAAAAGTCGAACAACAGATAAACAAAATAATTATACCTAAAACGAATTACGACGAAACAATTTTATTTCTTGAAATAATGAGTTCTAGCTTAGAGAAGGGTAAAAATATTACTAATATTGTATTAAATAATATTAGTAATCACAATATCGACAAAAATGAATTAGATCTTAGAAATTTTAACAGCAACGATATAGTAAATAATGTTATAAATAATTATAAATTTATTTATGATAATCGTCTTCTAATTAATTACAATCCAGATCATGATTTTAATTTAAATGCTGATTACAACTTATTAGTTTTTGTAATATTAAATATCATGCAGAATGCTTTAAAATATAAAAGCCAAATTGATATAGGTTTTTCAGAAGAGGAGAATTTTAATGTTATTTATATAAAAAATAAAAACTCCTATATTGATAGCGAAAAAAGAAAACTTTATTCAAAGATGATTATTCAGATACTGATGAAACTATATCTTTAGGCTTGTCATTTTGTAAAAAATCTATGATTGCTTTCGATGGAGATATTAAGGTAAATAGCAATAAAAAGGGAAATTGGACAAAATTTTCACTCTATTTTCCCATCCTTGAATAAGGTAATTTCTTTTTCAACGGATGTTAAGAATCTTTCTGTTTCTTTTGAGTCTTGATTATTTTTTGAAAAGAAATCTTTAACTATAGGGCTTATTCTCATGCATTTGGTAATAGTTTCTATATCATCTTGTCCAGAATATAT
Organism: Rickettsiales bacterium; assembly: GCA_038142525.1. GTDB lineage: Bacteria > Pseudomonadota > Alphaproteobacteria > Rickettsiales > UBA1997 > CAJQHK01. The sequence continues at coordinate 14,677 of JAYQKE010000022.1, read as the reverse complement.
TATAGTCGGAATATAAATATTATCTTCTTTCATCTTCTGTAATATTTTATATCCAAAACACTTAATATTTCTAGATATATTAAGATCCATAATAATTAAACAAAACATATCACGATCTATATCTATATATTCAGGATTGTAATTATTAATAATTAAATTATAGGCATCCATCTCATCTTTTACTTGGGTAACTTTATATTTAATTTTACTTAGAATATTTTTTATCAAGCTAAAAGAAACGTCAGCATCCTCACAAAATAAAATATTATTACTGTTCTCTTTTTTTAATAATTTTTTCAAAAATATTATTATCAAAACTCGATCTCTTCGCAAGGCCTTTCAAACTATTATTATCATTTGTAAAATTCATTTTAATTTTGATATTAATAATTTAGGAATATTAACTCCTTCAATAATAACTTTTTCAGAATTTTGATCAAAAGACTTAATTAATTCTATCTTGCTATATTTATTATTATTTATTTTTTGATCAAATCATATATTTGTTTCACTATCTCAACCTTATCTTCTCTAGGTATGTCAATCCCTTTTTCTTCTTCAATTTCATCTAGTATTTCCAAAGCTATGTCAATATAATAATTTTCATTATTATCTTTCGACTCTATATTATCATCAACATTATCATTACCTATTGATTCTATGTTTTTTTCTACTTCAGAAATAAATAGATCGTTAATATTGCAATCAAATATACTAGCTAGTTGTAATTGTATTTTTTAGGTATAGAGATTTTACGATTTTCTATCATTGAAAGCATAGCGACGGTTATTCCTAATTCTTGAGCAATATCTTTTTGAGACATTTCGTTTTTCATCCTCAATAAAGAGACATTATTTTCTTTTATTTTACCTATGTAAGAATTATGTATTATATTATCAACACTTTCTTCTCCTAAAATTTGTGATCTTGAACATTGTAAAATATCACACAATTTATCTAATGTTACAATATCAAGATTTCTTTTTCCATTTACCAATAGGCTAAATGTCGATTGAGACAAATTTACATATTTTCTTAGTTCTTTTAACTGTATCCCCCTTGCTTGAGCAATTATTTTTATATTATTTTTCATTTTTGTATATAAAGAAATATAAATATAAAAAATAATAAATTTTTGTCAATCTATGGTTGTGTATTTTTTTTAAAATTAGTACTAATCTTTGAATTTACTCGTTTGCCTCGATGTATTCTTTTGTATCTATCGTGTTTTTTTGTTATAATTTAAGAAGTGAGTTAAACTATATATTTATAATAAATATTACTTGTAAACTATAATACTTATATATAAGTATTACTATAAATAAAATTATAGGTAATTTATATTTCTTGTAATATTTAATTAAAAATATCAGTCTTGGTTCTTAAATAATGTTTAAAATAAGTACTTAAAGGAGCCATATCTCCAACCTCACTATTCTTTCTTTCAAGAAGTTTTTTCATTTCTGAGGGCTTGATTTTTACACTTATAATTTCACTATCCAACTCTCTTTTTTATTGTAATAGGTTTTGCCCTATCCTCAGATGGAAGTATTGATGTATTTTTTATATTGATGTCAGCAAGATTCTTTTTTTCCCATAATTTAAATATTAATTGATTTGTAGATTCTCTCAAACTGTTCCGCAACATCTTTATAACTATATTTAGCTAATGCGTTGCTGTCCATAATTTGTTTAATAGATTTCTTTTCTTCAAATATATTGTCAAAAACCTTAGAAAATTTTAATGGTAATATTTCTGTTACATTAGTTTTAGACTCAATGACTTTTTTTATATTCTTAAAATCTTCGCTTTCTGTCCAATCTAGTTTAAACATATCGCACTTTTGTTTTTGTAATTTTGTTGCTACAACAATAATGTTGTTATTTAAATTATGAATTTGGTTAATAGTATTAACAGCACCAACAAGTGACTTATATTCATTATAAACTGGAACCAGAACCACATCTGACAACTTAATTGCAGAAGTAATACTATGAGATGATTTTGATATAGATCCTGCTAGATCAAAAACCATATCAATATCCTCATCCTTTAACTCCTTAGGAAAAGACTGCTCCATTTCTATTGATAATATTTTATTATCCCCTATTAAATTATCATATATATGAAAAGCCTCATTTGTTCCAACGCAAAAATCTTTATCAAAAACAATATTTGCTGAAATTGGAGTCTTTCCTGCTGAACCCTTAGAACTATAAACTGATATTAACATATTATTTGTAATTAGATTAACAAGTAAGCAAGTAATAAAAGAAACATTGTTACAAGTTTACAATATTTCACACAAGTCACTGTAAATATAATTACTCGTAGTTAAGTAGTCAAGTAGTCAAGTAAATAAATAATAAGGAAATTAATATTACAAGTTTACAATATTACTTTATAATAAACCATTCCCCATCAAAAACGAGAAGCTTATCATGAAAGGATCAAAAATTTGTTACAATAGGACCTTCAGCAACATTCGTGTAAAAAGGTACGGTTTCAGCCATAATTTCTAATTCCAAACCGTACCTTTTTACATTATTTCAGTACTACTTTCTCTAAACCATCTATTTCATTGATCTCATCAACAAAATAAGTTCCCATAGGAATAACGTGCTTATGTGGCAGTAAAGAAATATGAGATAAAGTTTCGTCCGTTATTTTCTCTCCACCCTTTCTTAACTGATCAACAATTCCACTCATTTTTACAGTATTCCAATAAAGTACCAATAAGGTTAAAAATCTGGTATAATTAATTTTATAGATGTGTTAATGTTAATAGTTAAAATTGATTTTTATGCTTGGTACAGGTACAAAAGAACAACAAACAGGTGTTTTTAATTAAATATTACAAGAAATATAAATTACCTATAATTTTATTTATAGTAATACTTATATATAAGTATTATAGTTTACAAGTAATATTTATTATAAATATATAGTTTAACTCACTTCTTAAATTATGACAAAAAAACACGGTAGATACAAAAGAATACATCGAGGTTTATAATATTTTTAATGTATTATCTTTTAAAAAATTTTTCATGTTTCAATTGTTATAACAATCTTCCCCTCCTCTTTCTTAAAAATAATTCTTTTTTTCAAAAACGCTTCTAATTGCAATAGCGGTAGTTATAGGATTTTAGTTTGGTTTTTCTCAAATTTCTCATAGCTTCCTATTTTAGTAAAACAAATTTAAAATAATGATTTAAATAATGAGTGATATTTTAAATTGATTTATAACGACTAACAGTGATGTTTCTGTTTTTCATCTATCTTTTTTTCTAATAAAAGATATATTTTGTGCTTTAGGAGGTCTTTAAAATTGATTAAGGGGTATCAAAAGTTATTACTTATTAAAATATATAAATTCTTCTTCTAAAAATACTTATAGATTAGTTTAAGAAATAGATTTTGGTTCTTATGAGGAGGTAGGAGGAGTTTTTAATACTTTTAATAACTTTTAAATACTTTTAATGTATTGATTAACCCTTGTTTTATAATGCTTAATAAGTTGTAAATGGGACAAAATTAATGCTAAAGGTGGACAGTTTTAATGTTAAATGGGACAAAATTAATGCTAAAGGTGGACAGTTTTAATGTTAAATGGGACAAAATTAATGTTTATATTGTTAACTTAATGATTTTGTTCAAAAAATGGATTATTTTCTTGTTATTTTAAATAATATAGTATTAAATAGGACAAAATTAATGCTAAAGGTGGACAGTTTTAATGTTAAATGGGGCAAAATTAATGCTAAAGGTGGACAGTTTTAATGTTAAATGGGACAAAATTAATGCTAAAGGTGGACAGTTTTAATGTTAAATGGGACAAAATTAATGCTAAAGGTGGACAGTTTTAATGTTAAATGGGACAAAATTAATGCTAAAAAACCCTTATAAATATTACTTTATATAAAAAATGATTGTCAAAAGTAAGAAGCAAAATGACCTTGTTGTAAAAAGTAATGAATTAAACTTTTATTCTCTTTTTGATACTGGTTTACAGTTAAAACTTTTTTCAAAAGTTATATCATTGATCAGAAAAAATCCTAATGAAGATTCTCATACTGTTTATATATCTGATATTTTAGAAGAGTTTGGAATGGGGAGGGGGAATTATACTCAGGTTAAGAATTTAGCAAAAAAAATGGAAGTTTTTGTTGATATGCCTCAGGAATTATCAGATATATCTAGTTTTAAGGAGTATGAAGTGCAGGATAGAGCTCCACCTTTTAAAAGAATAAAAACTAATAATCCTAGTACTATTACTTTTGAAATTAATAATATTTTAAAATCTCATTTAATTGATTTAAGCGGTAGTTTTTCTTCTTATTATCTTGAAAATATACTTTATTTAAAATCAAAGGCTTCTATTCGTTTATATGAAATATTAAATCAATATAAGGGAATTAAAAAATATAAAATAAAACTTGGTAAATTAAAATTGATGATAGGAATAAAAGAGGGTGAGTATAAATTTTATAAGGATTTTAAAAGAAGATTTCTTCTTAAGGCACAAAAGGAATTGGCTGATAAAACTGATTTATCTTTTACTTTTGAAGAGGTTAAATCTGGAAGAAAAGTTGATGAACTAATTTTTCGTATTAAAGATAATTTTGATATAAAAAATAAAATTCCATTAGAAAATTTAAAGATGGTTAATGAGATTGACGAAACCAATAATCAAAAAGTAAAAACTAAAAAATTCTCTGAAGAAGAAATTGAAAATGCTTATAGTGAGTTATTATCTGAAAAGAAAAAAGACAATCCTATTGTAACAAGCTATCCTTTTAATCTAAGTAGAATTGATGAGTTGATTAATCTTGGAATATCAAAAAAAGATATAGAAAAAGAATTTATTAAATTATCACAAGAAATAGATGATTTTTCAGAAGATAATATTGAAAAACTCCTTTATTATTTTTTAAATCAAACTGATGTAAAAAATGTAATTTCAGGTAAAAAAGAAGTAAAATCTCAATCTTCTTATATTTTTACTTTGATTAAAAACAGATCATTTTTAAATCAAGAAACACTAACAAAGATAATCAAAAAATCAGAAACTGACAACAAAAAAGAAGAAGAGAAGAATAATAAAAAAAAAAAATATCAGATAAGAAATGCTGAACCTTTTTGGCAGTTTATTTGTAACTATTTAGATTTAAAGAAACAAGAAGATTGGGGAAAAATGTTAAAATTTGAATTATTAAATTTTTCTTTGATTGAAAATAAGGTAATGTATTTAATATTCTCTAAATCAGATGATAATAGTAGGGATAAATTTCATAGAGATAATCTTTTAAGAGAGAAAGAAAATTTAATTCTTACAATAAATAAAATGTTAGAAATGGATGTTTTTAAAGATATAGGACAAATTAATGATCTTAAAATATCCATTGAAGATGAATATTCTTTTCGTGGTTAATGTTGCGAATGTCTAATTCGTGTCTTTTAGTAGCTTTCAAAGCTTTCACTTAATAACTTTAGAAACCCTTTTTGCATTGTCTAAAGTTCCATTATCTTCAACTTGTTCGTTTTTGCTTAATTGTACCTTTTTGCCAAAACGAAATGAATAATCGGAAGTTCCAATACGGTCAGAAAGAATGCCGAGAGGCTGAAAATTTTCTTTTGGATTAGTTAACTTTGTTGTATAATAAGAATGTTCTAATAAATTATTTCTAACACGAATTATGTTTTTAAAACATTTATTTTCATCTCTAAGTTTTATTTCACGAAATCCACTTTGTATTATTTTTAAAACTTTGTGAGATTTATAATACCATAGTTCGGATAGTGATTTTATAATACAGTATAAATAACAGACATCTTCAGTTTCTATTGAATTAATATCTTTATCATCTTCTAATACAGGTTTCCAGTTATTATTACAATTATAATTATGTATATTTTTTACTATATTTAGTGATAAAAATTTTAAGTCTCTAACATCATTGATTATATCTTGCACATATACATGATTAAAGTTAAAAAATACAAAATCATTATTATCTTTAGTAGATTGATTAAATCTATTATCTCCAAATTTTTTCTTCTTATAATGTGTAATTAATTTTATCAACTTGTCATATCCTATTTCAAGATCGTTCATTATTTTATCATACGAGTCTTCAATCTTTTTTGCATTTTTTCAATTAAATTTTTCAATCATTATAACAATTTTACCCCCTTCTTCCTTAAATGATATCCCCTCTTTTTCAAAAAAACTTCTAATTGCAATAGCTGTAGTTATAGGGTTTTTAGTTTGATTCTTCTCAAATTTAACAATAGCTAATTTTTGCAATCCTACTCTTTTTGCTAAATCTTCTTGATTCCAATCAAGCCATGATCTTGCTAATTTGCTAAATTTTCTAATAATAACAATATTTTTTTCTTGCATATTATAATTATCTAAAACATACTTTTATTATGTTATGCACATATATAATTATATGATAATTAAAATATCAAAATATGCAAAATATAAATATAAGTAAGCAAGTAAGTTTGATTTTTAAAGGGTCTTTTATCTGTCAAAAAGATAAAAGAAATTATGTTTTTTCTGCAACTAACTTTCTCAAAAGTAAAGATAGTTTTTTAAGAAAATAATTATTGACTTATTAAAAATCATATATAAAACTTAATTTATAATATATATTTATCTTATTTAATAAATAATTATGATATTAAATAAAGGTTAATTTTTTTTACAAAAATGAAAAATACACTCTTTACACAACTCAAGAAATTCAATTTCTCGATCAATTAACAAAGGATTACGATAATGGTTTAATCACAAATGACTATCTACAGGAACAATCCATTCCTGTAATAAAAAAATGCGAAGAAAGAAAAACAGAATAAGACATAATAAAATTACCCCTTTAGATAAAATAAGGAGTTTTACTCCAGAAAATTTTCCATATTTAACAAAATTCAGTAAAGAATATTATCCTAAAAATCAATGGAATAAATTACGAAGTTTGGATAAGAGAAATATTTGAAATTTTCAATCTACATAATTTTATGAAGCTGGTTGCTTCATTATTTTAATTAAATTTAATTTTTACAAATGAATATGAAAAATAACAAAATAATAAAAATTTCAAAAACAAACATTAGTTTATTTACAATATTATCAATTTTTCTTTTATTTCCAGAATTAGCTATGGCAGGGCAAGACTCCTTATCTTCTACTATGGATGATAAAATGGTAGATACGATCAAGAAGGGGGAAAAATTATTGCTTTATGTAGCTTTGGAATAGGTTTAGTTGCATCAATAGTTAAAATGAATGCAATGGCTTTTATATCTTCAATAGGTGTTTCTTTGGTCGCTTTGTATGGTCCTGCAATTATTACAGGTTTATTTTCTGGAATAATATAGTGGCAAGAGATGAGTAATTATAACGAAAAATATCACATTCCCAAAACGATTGAATCGAACAAAATATTTGGAATTGAAAGAGAAGAATTTTTTTTAATTTTCTCCTTATTCTTTTTTTCCTTATTTTTGGAATCTTTTGTTTTTTTGTTAATTAGTGTGGGTCTGGTTTTTTGGTATTTTTCCTATAAGGGTGATAAAAAAAATTTCATTCAATCCGTTAAATATCAAAAATTATATGATTTTATTGGCTTAAAGTCTTTGATAAAGCCTTTTGTTAAAAAAATATTTTAATAATCTAATAATCAATAATGAGTCAGATTTTAGTTAATAATAGCTTAAAAAATCAAAGAAATATCATAGCATTGATCGCCATGATATTACTCATATCTAATATTTTATTGTCTTATAAAATATTCTATCATCAGGATAATACAGTTATAATTCCGTCTTTAAAGCCAGATGATGCTATTTATTATAATCCAAATATTGCTTCAAAGAAATATTTTATGGAATTATCGCAAGATATTATGCATCTATTTTTAGATGTTAATCCAGATAATATTAAGAATTCTCATAATAGATTGTTAAATCATATTCATCCTGAAATTGAGAATAGATCTAAAATTGTAAGTAATTTAAGGAAGCTGCAGGAAAAAATCATAAAAAATAAATATTCATCCTTCTTTGATGTTGATTTGGAAAAGGTATTTTTTAATGAAGATTCCTTGGAATTAATAATCTCTGGGAAGTTCAAGATGCTTTCTTATAACACAATTACTAAAAAAGAAAATAAAACTTATCGTATGAAATTTAACTATTATAAGGGCAGATATTATGTATCGCAGTTAGAGGAGGTAATTGAGGATATCAATAATAATTAATAATAATCAAATGAGAATAATAATCTTACTTATTTTTATTTCATCTTGCTCATCAGCAGATTTTGAATGTCCAGCTCCAAAAGGGCAGGGTTGTAAAAGAATAATGCAAATAGATCAATATTAATTATGAAAATCTCAAATATATCATCATCAATTATTTTACTATTAATCTGCTCATCTTGTGCAATAAAAAATTATGACCTTCCTGCTGAAAAGAGGTTTGAAAGAACAAATGATGAAGTAAGAAATATTTGGTTTTCAAGTTACTTAGATTCTGACAATAATAAGCATCATCCGTCAAATGTGGAAGTGGTAATTAAAAAATCTGATTGGAATAAATAAATTATGGAGAAAGTAGCAAAAAAGAAAAAATTAATATTGATCAGTTTTTTGGTACAGAATTTATGAATAATGATTTTGTAAAGCCAGATATGGATTTTTACACAGTTCCAATGCTGTTTCCGTATAATCTATATGATAAAGACACTAAATTATTCATTAATGAAAATTCAATTGGTTTTTTACTTGAGATAGATCCGATTGCAGGAATTAGTGATAATGATATAGATTCAGTTTCATCATATATATCATCTTTAGATGAATTTTTTACAATGTCAGTGATGAATTACGCATCTCCTGATATTGATGAGGATTTAGAATTGTGGCAAAAAAATAAATCCCAAAATGAAAAAGAAATATTCTCTAAATTAGCAGAGCAGAGAATTAAATATCAAAAACAGCAAAAATTCAAACCACTTTTTGATATTCCTCAAATTGTTGGAAGAGATTTTAAAATTATCCTATCCCTATCAATTACAATTGATGATTTTAGAAAATCAAAAGATGTCTTTCTTCTTGCTTATTTTAAAAAACATGATCTCGATATCAAAGAGGAAGAATTTTTGGAAATGTCTCAAAAATTATCAAAATATAGAACGGAGTTAAAATCTGTTATGACTTCTCTTAATTCATCAGCAAGAGATTTAGATAATAATGATTTAATTAATTTAATGAGGTTAATTTTATCATTTGATAAAAAACCAAATAAAGCAAATCATAATCTTATAAATCAATAAATCGTGAGATTACTGATGGAGTTAAAAGAATGGAAGTAAAGGATGATCATTTAATCATTAATAATGGAGATGATAAAAATGGTGATTTTTTTGCCAGAACCTTAACTGTTAGTGATTATCGAGAATATTGGTCACAAAATTGTAATGATAATTTGATTGGTTTATTTACAAAAAATAAACAAATCTGCACACCATTTATTAATTGCTATAGTTTTAAAGTAATTTCACAAAACTCAGCTTCAAAAAAAGCTAACACAAAAATGTTTAGAGCTACTCAATTAGCTGAAAGTTCTATGGCAAAATTCTTACCAAATGTAAAAGTAAAATTGCAAGATGCTAAATTTGTGGCATCAAAAATTGCCGATGGCAATAAAATGATTGATACCATTCAAAATTTTACCATATTTTCTAAAACAAAAGAAAAATTAGATCGTGATACTCAAGATCTAAAAAATATCTTAGAAGATTCCAAGATTAAAACATCTATTAATTCCTTAATGCAGTTAAATAATTTTCTAATACAAATGCCTTTTGTAGCGGGAAATCATTTTTTAGATGATTATATAAAATTAAGCATGACCAAGAAGCAATTATCTTGGACAGCATCAAATTTAGTGCCTCTAATTGGTGAATGGAAGGGTAATTTATCAAAATATACCAATATAAAAAGAGGAGAGGGATTAATTTTATATGGTAGAAGGGGAGGGTTACTTAATTGGTCGCCATTTCAAACAGAAGTTGGTTTTAATTGTGCGATTATTGGGGGTATAGGTTCTGGAAAATCATTTTTTATGCAAGAAATTGTAACAACTCATCTCGCTTCAAATACTAAGGTTTTTATTATTGATGATGGATATTCCTTTAGAGATTTAACCAATATTGCTGATGGAGAATTTATTGAATTTTCTGATGAAAGGCAAATTAATATCAATCCTTTTGGATTTATAAATCTTAATGATTTATCTAAATCTTCTAAATATCGAATGGAGGTTTCTGATTTTTTGCTAAATATGACATCTCTCATGTGTCGTCCTAATACCGAATGTAGCGAAGAAGAAAAAAATAGATATATCAAAAGCCTTAGATCAGATAGTAAATAATTATATCAAAACCAAAATTACCCCAACAATTACCGATATTGCTAATTATTTAAAAAATCAAACCAGTAACAGATCAAAGAATTTAGGTGAATTATTATATAATTTTACCGATCAAGGAATATATGGATCATATTTTAATAAGGGAGAAGTAATTGATATTAATAATATCTTAATGACTTTCGAATTAAGTAATATAAAGAGTGACAAACACTTACTATCTGTTGTTCTGATGTCGGTGATGTATTTAATTTCCGAATATATTTATGTCAAAAAAGGTACAATAAAATCTTTAATTATGATTGATGAGGCTTGGGCAATGCTTAATGGGGGTAAATCAATGGTAACATTTATTGAGGGTCTTGCCAGAAGATGTCGTAAATATGCAGGATCAATTATTACAGGAACTCAAAAGGTTGCCGATTATACACAAAATTTAGGTGCAAAAGCCTGTCTTGATACTTCTGATTGGACATTACTTCTAAGACAAAATCCTCAAGCATTACAAGATACTCAAGAAATTTTAAATTTATCTAAGAATCAGATGGAGGTGATTAAATCTATTCAGAAAAGTAAGAATTTTAGTGAATTAATAATAAAAGGAGAGGGTACTTTTGCTCTTGCTAGATTTATATGTGATCCATTTTCTGCAATGCTTTATAGTACAAAAAAGGAGCATAGAGATAGGAAGGAGGAATTAATTAAGCAAGGTTATAGCACTGTCGATGCTGTCAAAATAGCAACAAAAGAATTTTTCAATTATGGCTAAAATAACACCTCTAAATAGTTCATATAAGGATTATATAAAAGGAAAAAATCTTATCATTATGGGTATGATTTTATTCTTTTTTATGATGTCTGTTTATATATTTGCTGATGGCGATGATGCAATTTATAAAAAGGGACAAATTAAGGTCGATCTTGATAAGACTTTTAGCGATAATGACAATACAATAAAAATTGCCTTAGAGGGTAGGGTAGAAGAATTAGAAAGAGATGCCAGAAAAAAGACAAAACTCATTTACAATTATTAAAAGATATAGCTTCTGGAAAAATAGCAATCCCCTCTTTAGATGCGTTAGAGGAAAAAGTAAGCGATCTAGAAAATAATAACATAGTTACAAAAGAGGATATCAAAAATAAAGAAAAGTTAGAAAAACCAAAAGAAGCAACAAAAGTAAAGGAAAATATCATCTATAAATATGCTAAAGAACCATTAATTACAGAAAATAAAGAGCCAGAATTTCCAAAAAATAATTTTTATCAAAATGTAAACAACCATAACATCAATAATTCTCAAAATTATAATAATCAAAATATAGGCAATATAACCAATAATGAAATTGAAATGGTTGTCTTTAATAATAATTCTGATTTTGATGTAAATGAATATTTGCCAGCAGGTTCTATCGCATCAGCTAAATTATTATCTTCTGTTGATGCAGGTGTTGGTGTTACAAGTCAAAGTGAGCCAAGACCAGTATTACTAAGAGTTACATCACATGCTTTTTCATCAGCAAATCCTGAAGATCTTAATTTAAAAAATAAAACAGATATTAGAGGTTGCACCTTAACTGGCGAGGCTAGTGGCGACCTTTCAAGTGAGCGAGGATATATCAGATTAATTAAAATGACTTGTAATGCAGATGATCAAAAAGTGACAGAAGCTGATATTTATGGTTATGTTTCCTCTTTTGGTAAGGCAGGCATTAGGGGTCGCGTTATTGAAAAAGAAGGTGATTTAGTTGCTAAATCATTTATGTCTGGAATCTTAGCTAATTTAGGTAAATCAATAGAGCAAAGATATCAACCAGGCACATCTATTAATGGTGCAATTGCAACGGTTACTAGAAGCACGAGTGATATTGCAAAATCTGGTATGGGATCAGGTTTTGGATCAGCTCTTGATCGATTATCAGATTATTATATCAAAAAAATGGAACAAATTGAGCCAGTAATTTCAATAGGGCAGGGTTTAGATGTTGAGGTAATTTTCTATAAGGGTTCTTTTATCGACGGCAGAAAATCAAAAGAGCTAATAAATAAAAAATTATAATTAAATCATCAAATTATGAAAAAATATCTATCACTATTTATTTTATTATTTTCTTTTAATTTATTTGGGGCAGAAATTGTAAATATTTTTCCAGATATAGAAAAAAGAGTAATATTAAGTAAAAATAATATTAATAGAATTAGTCTGTCAAATGATGTAATTGAGTCATTTCAAGCTAATAAGGAGATCTTGTAATTACTCAAAATAACAAAACAAAAGACCTTTATTTAAGAGTAAATTCTTCAACTAAAAAAGTTACTTCACTTTTTTTAGTGACCAAAAATGGTTATACTTATAAATTAAATATAGCACCAAGATATATTACCTCCAAGACCTTAATTTTAAATAATCCTAATTTAAATTCATCAAAAAGGGCTGATAAGAATGATAATTATAAACAAAATATTATATCGCTTTTAAAGGATTTTTATAATGGAAAAATTCCTGACAATTATCAATATCAAAGTAAATTTAAACCTAATATTAAAATAAAAGTTAAGGATTTAAAAATAATTCCAAAAAATTCCTTAATATCTTCATCTTATAATAATCATCATAAATTACCTAATTTTAAAGAATATAAAATAGAAAAATATCTAATTATTAATAAGTCTAAGGAATTGAAAAATCTTAGTGAGCAGGATTTTTACAAGGATGGATATGTTGCCGTAATGCTTGATAAAAAATCATTATTACCAAAAAAATCCACAAATTTATATATGGTAAAATCTATTAATTAGGCTAATGAAAACATTAAACCTCAAAGACATAAAAAATAATTTGATTGTAATTATATTATCAATAATTGCCATAAATTTAACAATATTATCATTTAAATATAAGCCTGTAACAATAGTTACTGCCAATTTTTCTAAAATTGATAATTCATTATTAACATTTTCTGTTAATGAGAAGGATATAGTAAAAAAAACTATCACAAGAAAACTTACTTTTAAGGATTATTTATCACAATTAACCAAACAAAATAATCTAGTAATCTTAGATAATCGTTATGTCAATGTCGCATCAAAGGAGGATATAACTAGTCAGCTTTTAATATTAGTCGGTGATATCAAAAATAATGAAAAATCATGAAAAATATAATAAGTAGAAAATACATCTTATTAATATTATGTTTCTTGCCAATAGTTATAATTATTGGTCTAAAAATTAATAATTATCAAATTGGCTATAATCTATCCAAATCAATTAATAAAACCTTTTTTATCTATAAAAAGATAATTCTTATAAACCAAAAAAGAGGTGATCTTATTATATTCAAAGTAAAGAGAGATGATCCATATTTTGCTAATAAGAAATTTACCAAATATATTTTTGGAATTTCCCATGATAATATAAAATTCATAAAAAATAGTTATGTAATCAATGAAATCGTTAGATTTAGACCTAAAGAATTTGGTAAAAAAGGTCAAAAATTACACAATTTTAAATTAGAAAATAAAGTTATTCCAAAAAATAATTATTTTGTCGGAAGCATTCATCCAGACAGTTATGATTCTCGTTATTTTGGCTATGTTCATCAAAATCAAATAATCGGATATGTTGTGGCGTCTATTTAAAATAATGCAAATCTTTGTCTTGACTATCTTTTGTAATATCACTTTTGCAAAAGATTTTGGCTCTGTTGTAAATTTCTATGATATTGCCGAGACAGATGCTTTACAGATGATAAAAGACAAATTATCTGTAATGGAAAAGTCTGGTCAATTATCAAAATTGCAAAAAAATGGCAAGAAAATGCTATCAAATCCGCTAATAGACCAAAAGATGCAACCGATATAATAAAAACAAGAAGCGAGACTTTCGCCAGATATTATGACCCATCAATTACAGTTACCGATGATTTAAAAGACCATAATGGTGTAATATTTGCTAAAAAAGGAACAAAGATTAATCCTTTTGATAAATTACCTTTTAATTATCAGCCAACAATGATTTTATTGATGGAGATGATGAGGATCAGGTTAATTATGCAATTAATCTTCATGAGCAAAATAACCAATTAAAAATAATTTTTGGTTAGAGGAGATGTTGTTGATTTAATGAAAGATAAAAAAATCAGGTTATTTTTTGATCAAAATGCTGTTTTAACAGATAAATTTAATCTCCAATATTTTCCATCATTAATTATGCGAGAGGGCAATTTATTAAAA
>JAYQKE010000021.1:0-19090 GCA_038142525.1 Rickettsiales bacterium | reverse complement strand
TACTTTATCTGAAACCGCAACTTTAGCAGGTGTCTTGGGGACGCTGGTATTCAAGCAACCATGGCAGGAACAATGCTTAGATCAACTTATTTGAGATTAGCGGCTCCTGCAAAGGCTGGAGCAAAAGCTTTGGGTCAGATGAGAAATGAAATGGGAATCTCTGCTGAAGAAATGCCAGATGTTGTTAAAGAGGCTCTACTTGCTCAAAAAAGATTGAGTGGCCTTGGAGTTAAAATCTTTGAAAATGGTAAAATGAGATCAATGGTTAGCATTTTAAAAGAGATGCATCATGCAACCAAAGATCTAGCCGATGATGAAAAGCTATCAATAATCAAAGATATTTTTGGCACTAGATCAACCGCTGGCGCTTTAGCTATTTTTAAATCAGTAGAAACTGGCAGATTAGATGAGGTAGAGCAAAAAAATTAACAATGCTAATGGTGCGCTAAAGAAATGGCTGATAGACTAAAAAATACTACATCAGGTGCATTTAAGGAATTTGCCTCAGCTATTGAATCAGTGGGAATTTCTATTGGTTCAGTATTACTTCCTGCTTTTGCGTCAATTGCTAGAACTGCGACTAATATTGCAGGACGAGTAAGTATTTTTGCAGAGAAGTTTCCAGTTTTAACCAAATATCTTGGTTTGACAATTGCTGGAATGATAAGCTTTAAAGTGGCTTCTATTGGAATGGGATTTGCCTTTACCTTTTTAAAAGGAGGATTTCTCTCGGCCAAAGGAGCATTACTTGCTTATAAAACTGCAATGACCTTGATGAGTTTTTCTATTCCAAAAGTGATTCTTGGCATTAAGGCACTTGGCGTTGCAATAATGAGTAATCCAATTGGATTAATAATTGGTGGTATTGCAATTGCAGCAGGACTTTTGATTAAAAATTGGCAACCAGTTGGAGAGTTTTTTAAGAATTTATTTAGCGGAGTAATTAGTTATGTCAAAAAAGCCTTTGAATGGGTCAGTAAATTATTAAAACCGCTAGCAAAAATTAAAGATGTTGTTGGCAAAGGAATCAGTTCTGTAAAGGGTATATTTTCTGACGATGAGGCAAATAATCAGAGCCAAATTGGTGATACGATTAAAGATCTAGAATCTGATAATTCTGATTTTAGTAAAATGATTGAAACCAGTAATATCTCTAATATTGCTGGTAGTAGCTCAAATTCCAATATCTCAATTTCTGCTCCAATTACTATTAATGCACATACCAATGCAGATGAAAAAACAATCGCAGGTCACGTCAAAATAGCAATTGATGAGGTGATGCATAAATTTGCTGTTAGAAAACAGGCATTAAATTTTGATTAGTTATGGCACTCGATTTTTTTAAAAATATCAGCTCTAAATTAACAGTTAATAATCTGCTCAAAGTTGATATGATGCTACTTTTAGGTGCTTACCGATTTGCCATCAAAAGCTCAGCATATCAAACACTTAAAAGACAAAGCGAATATCGTTGGCAGGAAATTAACAGAATTAATGCCAACCCAACTTTACAATTTACTGGTTTTGGTGTTGAAACCATTGATCTTGAAGGAGTTATTTATCCTCATTTTAAAGGAGGATTAAAACAAATAACTTTGATGAGAGCTCAAGCGGGACTGGGTAAACCTCTCTTTTTAGTATCCGGCAATGGCTTTGCCTTTGGCAGGTGGTGCATTGTTAAAATCACTGAAAATCAAAGTAATTTTCTAAATGATGGAGCTCAAGGAAAATTGAATTTTCTATTAGCTTGAAGCGATATGGCGAAGATCAAAAAAGGGGAATTAAGGGAATTATTCAAAATGTTGTAAGTGCACTATGAGTATTATCTATCTTACGAAAGACGGCGATGTTTTGGATCAGATTTGTCAAAATTATTATGGTAAAACTAGCAAAATTGTTGAACAGGTAATTGAGGCAAATCCTCATATTGTAGAGCTTGAGCCAGTATTTGGAGCAGGAATCAAAATTACTCTACCTGATATAATCGAAGAAAAAGAATCTGAAACAGTAAAACTCTGGTCTTAGAAAAAATTCATGAAACCGATATTTAAAATTGAAGCTGATGATAAGGATATCACTGATCTTTTATCTGCTAGACTAATTTCTTTAAATATTAGCGATGAAACTGGTTTAGTTTCTGACAAAGCAGAGATTCTTTTGGATAATAGAGATAATATTTTAGATATTCCACCCAGAGGAACTACGCTAAAAATTTATCTAGGATATGATAAAGCAAATCTATCCTTAATGGGTAGCTTCATCGTTGACAATATCAGCCTTTCATCTCCTCCATCAAAACTTAGAATTGTAGCCAAAGCCAGCTATGGTAATGATAAGAATCTAAGCAATAAAATCAGATCACCAAAAAGCAGATCATGGCATGAATATAGCTTGGTTGGGATAATTTCTAAAATTGCTAAGGAGCATAAATTTGAAAGCTTAATTGATGAGTATTTTAACCAAATCTATATCAACCATATTGATCAGACTAATGAGAGTGATTTATCATTTTTAGTCAGCCTATCTCAAAATTACGATGCTTTAATCAAATTCATCACTGGCAAATTGGTTTTTGCTAGAAAAAGCCAGGGAATATCAATTAGCGGTAAAGAATTACCAACAACTGAAATCTTTGAAAACCAAATTGAGAATTGGCGATTAGATATCCTAGATCGAGGAAAATTTGGTAAAGTAATTGCGCGGTATCACGATTTTGCAATTGGAGAAGAAAAACAGATATCAGCAGGAAATGATGATCCTGCTTACGAGATCAGATTTACTTTTACTGATGAATCAAGAGCTAGTGAAGCAGCTAAATCCAAATTAGCAGAATTTGAGAGAGGAATTACGAAGCTAGAATTATCAATTGCCGGTAATCCAAATCTCTCCGCTGAAAAGCCAATAATAATCCCAGATATCAGATATCTAAAAGACAAAAACTGGATCATAAATTCAGTAAGTCACGAGTTAAGTGATCAAGGTTATAAATCCACTATCAACGCAATAGAAAAACTTTAAATGCTTAAAAAAGACGAAAAAGAAAAACATATCTCCTTGAGCGAAATTGAGCTTGAGGCTCTTTTAATCAAGGCTTCAAAACAAGGTGCTAAAGTCGCTCTCAAAAGAAATTGGTTTAGATGATGATTTAGCCTATATGGATATAGCAAATCTTCGTGAATTACTCAAATCATTTCGCATGGCAAAAAAGCATGCATTCAAGGTTTTTATCAGATGGATGGTTTTTGGATTTATGACCTTAATTACCGCAGGATTCATAGCACTCATTGGTGATAATATTAATTTTAAATAAACAAAGAAATGCCTCAATTCGGAAGAAGATCAAAAGAGCAATTATCAAGCTGTCATGCCGATTTGCAGAAACTCTTCAATGAAGTAATCAAGCATTATGATTGCACAATTCTTGAAGGTCACAGGTCAAATGAAGAGCAAGAAGAGCTTTTTAATCAAGGTAAATCAAAATTAAAAGCTGGCAAGAGTAAGCATAATAACACTCCAAGCCTAGCTGTTGATGTAGCTCCTTACCATATAAAAAAACCAAATATTGATTGGGATTGCGCCGATAATTTTTACCTATTTTCTGGTTATGTTTTGGGAGTTGCAAATCAACTGGGAATTAAAATCAGATGGGGTGGATCTTGGGATAAAACTTTAGATGTTAGAAATAATAAATTTAATGATTTAGTTCATTTTGAATTGGTTATAAAATGATAGGTGAAAATTTCAAAATATGCAGTAAATGTAAACAAAGCAAGCCTATTTCACATTTTCATAAAATGCGTAATACAAGGCGTTATGATTGCAAAGAATGTCGAAATAAATATCTTAGAGAATGGTCTAAAAAAATCCAGAAAAGAAAAGAGAGCAAAAATATAGAACCAGGTATGGCATAACTCTCAAGCAATATGAAAAATTATTAGCTTTTCAAAACCACTCTTGCGCTATCTGCGGTAAAAAAGAACACGTCAGAAAAACTGATAAATATTTTCTTGTGGATCATTGTCATAAAACTGGCAAGGTAAGAGGCTTATTATGTCATAGATGTAATCAAGCCTTATCCCAGCTTAACGAAGATCCGTCATCTTCCTTGAAATTAATCAAGTATATTTTCCTACATAAAATTAAAGAAGCAAAGTATGCCAACAGCTTTTTTGCAGGCTATATGCAAGGAATTTCAATTATGTTAAATAAAGCAACAAATAATTTGAACCAACAAGAGATTAACAAATATGACAAATAATTTTTTACAAGACTCCAAAGGCAATAAATCCTCCAAAAGATTATGGGGATCAATATTACTAGCGACAGGCATAATATTTTCTACCATATTATTTGCTTACTCACTTTATCGAGGTGCGGCAGATGCAAGAACTGCACTTGGCATTATTAACATGTTTTTAATATCAGGTGGTGGATTGCTTGGCGTTGGCGTGTTTGAGAAAGGAATCAATATTAAAAGAAAATGCTCGAAGGACTAATAATCAAATCAGTGATATCTTTAGCGGGAATTTGCGCCATTTTTGGCTTTGGATTTTTTAAAGGCAAAAAATCAGAAAAAATTAAGCAACTCAAAAATAATGTTAGCGATGCAAAAAAATCTAAAAAGAGGCAAATTAATCGTAGGAATGATAGTGTTTCTACTGTTAAGCGCCGGATGCAAAAATACGTCCGTAAATAATCTCTGCCTTTGGGCAAATCCTATCACAATAACTGAGTCAGAGTTAAATTTATTAAGTGAAGAAACGCTTCGTCAGATTGATAATTTTAATCAGGAATTTGAAGAAAGATGTAGTTAGAAAATCAGCATCTATTTAAGAAAAATAGCACTAATTGACTTGATAGACAAACCTTACAAAGCTAATATATACCTAGCCTTAAAAGGCTTTTTAATAAAAAATATCAATCAAATTAGCTTATGAAAAATTCTGAAGTTTTAACATTTTTTAATAAATTTTTACCCGCAACAAATCCTAAATTTTGTGAAGATTTTTACAAAATTTTAAAAGAGGAGCAAACCAAAAATAATCAATCCTGGATGAAGGATTTAGTTCTACTGGTTGATGGAATTAACGCCGATAATAAATCAAAAATTAAAAAATAATGAGCAATTTAATTTACCAAGGTATCGTTGAAGATATTAGAAGCGATAAATGCTCTGATAGTGAAATTGAACAACTGCTGGAAGTTTTTACAAGAGCAATTGGCTATTTTACCAGTGACCTATCTGAGAAATATTGGGAAAGTTTAAATGATTTTTTCGATTCAGATAAATCAGAAATTTCCAATTTTAGTCTTAAAATTCAGAAAAAGACCAAAGGTTTGGTTTTTCAATATATTGGCGAATTTAAGGCAGATAATAAAAATCTAAAAATTTATGCTAAATCTACAAACTAAATCTCAATATATCTAACCGGATTTGCTTGTCCCTTCTTTTTGTTAGCAAAAAATTTTCCTAAATAAATATCACATATTTTTTTATCTACAATCTCCTGTCCTTCAAAGTAATACCTTCCAGTTGATTCCTGTTTAAACCAATTTTCTGGCTTATAAATAGCCCTTAATATACCTCTATATTCACCAACTACAAAATCCATTTTTTAGCTCTTTTAATATCTATTTTCCAATATTTTCTAACAGCATCATAAATGTCATTACCCCTAATATAAGTCTTATTTATGTTAATGATTAAAATATTATGTTTAAAATCCTGTATTGTTATCGGTTTTGCATGATAAATATTTTCTACTTCACTAGCAGTAGCAATGCCTTTTTCTATAGAATAATGACCAGAAACTTCATTTGATAAATTAAAATTCTTAAATTTATCAAAATTTATAAAATCAATTAATGTAGCTTCAACTTCAAAAGCTTCTTTATCACTTAATCCATGCCTTAATATGAAATGACCAACTTGGTTACCAGAATTTATGATATTTGTAATTCTATCAATTTTTAAAGATTTTTTAAATTCATAATCATCACTATCAATTATGTCTTTGGTTAATTTAGCATGATTAAAAAAACTCTATTTTGTTTACCTTTTCCAATATAAAAAACTTCGTGCTTTATTGGGTCAAATAAAGCGTAAACATAGCTACCAATTTCTTCTAAAGTCTTATTCGAAAAGCTGTTCATGATTTACAATTAATTTTCCACTCTCAGAACTTTAATTCTTGTTCTAAAAATACTATCAAACCTCTCTATATTTTCTTTTAACCAACCATGCTGATTACCCCAATTATCTTGGACTGTGGGGTTAAAATCTTTAGCTATAATAATTTTCGAAGATGTTTTATCAGGATTTTCTCTCCATTCAAGTTTGTCACCAATCTCGTTTTCTATTTTTTCCCTTTTCTAATTCTAACAATTTAAAAAATGATTTAGCATTTTTTTTGTCGGTAATCCAAAGCTCTACTGCTACTTTATTGTTTTGAGTATTAATTGTTGCCGACAGATTAAAACCACTCCTACCAATAGCAAAAGTTTGCCAATGCCTTGGTCTTGGGTCCTGTGGTTTTAACTTTGACCCTGATTCTTTTATAAAATCAACCAATTGTTGCCAATATTTATATTGCAAAATTTTGGTTTCTGATTCAATCCTTTCACTGATATTTTTAGTCGCTTGATACTGATTTTCCCCAATTATTTGGCATTGAGATAACATTAAATCTTGGAGCATATGGAGAATTCCCAATTTGAAATAACTCAATTTCAAGACCAAAAAATTTAAATCTTTTGTCAGTTATTTCATTTAACCAATCTAAAGATTTTCTATGTTCTTCGGTAAATTTTGATGCAATCCATATAATAGTTACCGCCTCTAATCCTGATGCATAAGTCATTAATTGACCAAGGTGCTTGTGATCTGTTTTTTCAATTTGATTTTCTATCAAAACCCAAGATTCATCCTCTGACATTTTTGCACAAAATATCAGCCCTAAAAGGCCCCATATCTTTTTCCCTGCCAACTAATTCTAGCTCAATTCCAATCGTATCTCCAAGTAATTCAAGATTTTCTTCACCTGCAAGCCAAGGAGTAAATTCTTGGTCTTCAGATTTCCAAGCTTTTCCTCAAATCAATTTTTTTAAGTCTTTCTAGCATAATTAATTATTAATTTGATTAGCAATTAGTTTTTCAGCTTGTTTTAAAACATTATCAATGGCGAGTTTTTTCATATCTGGCGGATATCCATATTTCCTTAAAGTTCTTTTAATTGCCTTCTCAATTTTGCTTTAACACTTTCCCTTAATAGTCCAATCAATCGATGCATTTTGTTTAATTTTTTTTGTTAAGGTAATTGCTAATTCTCTTAATTTATCTTTTTGCATAAGTTCTTTAGCACTTTCATTATCTGCAACAGCACTATAAAAAGCATATTCAAATTCTGTCAGTCCCATTTTTTGAGATTCTTTATCTTTTGAACTTATATCTTTTGCTAATTTAATTAACTCATCAATAACTTCAATTTGCAGTTAAGATTTTATTATGATATCTATTAATAGAATTTTGCAAGATTTCCATAAAAGATTTGCTTTGAATAAGGTTTGTTTTGGTGCGAGATTTAATTTCATCATTTAAAATCTTTTTAAGGTCTCAATGGCCAAATTTTTATGCTCCATATTTTTTATTTCTAGTAAGAAATCTTCAGAAAGAATTGATATATCTGGCTTCTTTATTCCTGCGGCATCAAATACATCTACTATTTTATCAGAAACAATAGATTCATCGACAATCTGTCTAATTGCCGTTTCCATTTCTTCATTATTGCTATAACTAGAATTAGTTTCAAATTTGCATAATCTTGCTTTTATTGCTTGGAAAAATGCTATTTCTTCTTTGGCATCCATTGCTTGCTTATGAGGAATGGCAATTGAAAATGCTTTTGAAAGAGCTGACACCTCGTGGGTAAATCTCTTTTGCCATTTTCTATTCCTAAAATATGATTTTCGCTAGCCAAAATTATAGAAAGTTTTTTACTTGTGGGCGCATCAAAATATTCTTCATAAGAAAATCCATAAAACATCTGAGAAATAGTTTCTAACTTTTCTAACATTAGGGCTTACAGCCTGTTCTTGCTCAATTGCTGGATCACCTTTTCCTCCACTGTCTGAATAAAAAAAAAAAAGTGCTTTTTTAAGTCAGAAGCAATTCCTAAATAATCAACCACCAAACCACCAGCCTTATCTTTATAAACACGATTAACCCTAGCAATAGCCTGCATCAAATTATGTCCTTTCATTGGCTTATCAATATAAATTCCATTCATCACAGGAGCATCAAAGCCAGTAAGCCACATATCGCGCACAATAACCAATTTTAATTCATCATCGGGATTTTTCATTCTATCAGCCAATTTTCTTCTTTGCGATTTACTTGTATGATGCCCCTGCAATTTCTGGGCCATCACTAGAGCTAGCTGTCATTACAACTTTAATCGCCCCTTTATCTAAATCTTTATGATGCCAGTTTGGTTTTAAATTAATTATTTCTTGATATAAAAAGAGCTTTCAATTCTTCGAGACATTGCCACAATCATTGCTTTACCATCAAAGGCTTTTTGCCTCTCTTCAAAGTGAAGGGCAATATCTTTAGCAATAGCCTTTATTCTTTCTTTGTCACCTACCAATGCTTCAAGCTGTGTCCATTTTGCCTTTGCTTTTTGATCGTCAGATAAATCTTGTTTTTCTATTTTTTCATCTAAATCAGCTATTAACTGCTTTCCCTCATCGCTTAAATTAATTTTAGCAAGTCTGCTTTCATAAAATATTTTAACAGTTGCTCCATCTTCAACTGCTCTTGCTATGTCATAAATATCAACATAATTGCCAAAAACTGCTGGCGTGTTAGCATCAGTTTTTTCAATTGGTGTTCCAGTAAAACCAAGATAAGTTGCGTTAGGCAATGCATCTCGCATATATTTAGCAAAGCCATAAACGATTTTTTCACCAATTTTGTTACCATTATCATCTTTTTCATCTATTATTTTGGCTTTAAAACCATATTGGGTGCGGTGCGCCTCATCAGCAATAACTACAATGTTTTTACGATTTGATAATTCTTCATAGATATTTCCTTCATCTGGCCTGAATTTTTGAATGGTTGTAAAGACAATACCACCACTTGCTACTTTTAATAATTTTTTTAAATCCTCTCTATTTTCAGCCTGAACTGGCGTTTGCCTTAATAGTTGTTTGCTGGTCAAAAAGTATCAAAAAGCTGATCATCTAGATCATTTCTATCAGTTATTACCAAAATTGTTGGGTTATTAAGCGATAAAACCAATTTGGCAGTTGTAAAAACCATTGATAATGACTTGCCAGAACCTTGAGTATGCCAAATTACCCCACCTTTTTGGTCGCCATTTTCGCTAGTCAGCCCCTCTAACAGACAAAACTGCTTTATTAACTGCATAATATTGATGATAACTAGCCAGCTTTTTTACAGTAGTAATTGTTTTTATATTTGTTTTGGAGTGGGTAAAAGTGCTTTCTTCAAAAGTTATAAAATGACGAACTAAATCAAGCAAAGTTTCTTTATTCAACATTCCTAAAATCATAGTCTCCAATCTTGGATCAAGATTGCTTGCAAGATTTTTGCCATCAGCACTTTTCCAAGACATAAAACGAGAAAAGCCACTTGAAATTGTGCCAGCCTTTGCCTCAAGCCCATCAGAAATAATAATAAAACTATTATAAAAGAATAAATTTGGGATGCTTTCTTTATAAGTGCCTATTTGCCTAAAAGCCGAATTAATAGTGGCGTTTTCATCTGCTGGATTTTTAAACTCAATTACCACTAAAGGTAAGCCATTAACAAACAAAATTACATCAGGTCTTTTATTTTGCCCGTTACCCGTAATTGTAAATTGATTAACAACTTTAAAATCGTTATTTTGGATATTATCAAAATCAATTAAACGCACATAATCGCCTCTGGTCTCACCATCTTTACGATAAATTACATTAACGCCATTACTTAAGGAACCTCTGAAAAACCAATTATCTAATTTATAGATTTGAAACTGTTTATTTTTGCCAAAGTTTAGCAAAGTTATTTTATAAAATTTTGTTTGAATTTATTTGATAAAAATAGCCAGAAAAGCTTGATTTATCTAGCTTTTTTGCTTATTATTGATATATTAAATTCAAATAAAATATATAATTATGGCAACCCAGGAATCATTTTTTTCATTAGCAATTTCTGTTAGAAAATTAAGAGCGGAGAAGTTTTTTAATCAAATGACGGATATTATTCCATGGCAAAGATTGATTGATAAGATAGAGCCTTTTTTATCCTAATGGTACTAGTGATTACGGTGGCAGGAAGGTGACAGATTTATTATTAATATTTAAGATTCATTTGTTACAGCAGTGGTTTGGTCTTAGTGATCCAGCTATGGAGGATGCTATATATGATAGAATAAGTTTTCAAAAATTCTTAAATATTGATATTGGTATTGATAATGTTCCGGATGAGACTGTGATATTGAGATTCCGTCATTTATTGGAAAAGCATAATTTATCGTCGATTATATTTAACGAGGTAAATTCATATCTTGAAGAGAATGATCTTTTGTTGAAGGAGGGTACGATAACTGATGCGACATTAATATCTGCTCCAACTAGTACAAAAACAAGAAGAGGAAAAGGACCAAGAGATGTCTTCTACCAAGAAAGGGAAGAATTATTATTTTGGCATGAAGTCTCATATTGGTGTGCAAACTAAGGGTAAGCCAATTATTCATTCTATTGTCACGACGACAGCTAAAGACTCATGATTCTACTAAAACAGAGGAGTTATTACATGGTGATGAAACTTCTTTATTTGGTGACAAGGCCTATGATGATAAGGCAATAAAAAGATTTTGTAGGAATCACAATATATTTTATGGTATAACCAATAGAGCTAAATCTAACAAAAAACTTTCAAATAAGCAAAAAAAGAGGAATAAACAATTTTCATCAGTTCGAGCTAAAGTTGAACATCCATTTCAAATTATAAAAGGTTAGATATAATGGTTTACAAAAGAATACTAATCAATTACAAATGCTATCATCCCTTGCTAATCTCTATATGGTTAGAAAAATACTACCAAATACAGCGTAACAAGGGATAAATGTGTCTAATTTAGCCAAAAATGGTAAAATTAGACAAGAAACTAGAGAAATTACCACAAATAATGCCTAAATTTGGATAAAGATTGTTAATTTTTAACAAAATTAGCAATCTTTATCCAAATTATAAAAATTTTTTCTGAAAAATGAAAAAATAGACAAAATTAAATAGGAAAATCAGAGGTTCCTTAAGAGATTATGAAATTCTTTATTAGCCACCATTAAATCAGGAGAAAAAACTCTTAAAACTTGATTTAGCGCATCATCTTTTGCGCTGTTTGGAATATTTGGATTAAGCCTGCTAATCGCATCTTGTAAAATAGGCTTTAAAATGACTTCGTCAAAATTTGTCCGTAAGGGGATGGCGCTGTCAGGAGCAATATCTTTGCCGTGACAATAGTCAAACCCTTGATTTTGTAGGAGTTCTATTGCTAGATTTTCAATTTGTTCTTCGTTGAGTTTGTTCATTGATTTTATAAACTTATAAATTTATAATAAATTATGGATCGGGCTTTTCCCTATCGGCAAAATGGATTCGGGCTTTTCCCGGGTCCTTTTGTTTATGGAAAGGACTTATTACAATATCCATTATAATATTTTTCTTTTATTATATCCCAAGGTCTATTTTCTTGATTTTCTCTCAAAATTTTTAATCCAATTGGTCTTGCTACCATATCAGCAAATTGCAAGCCAGTTGAATTATGCTGCTTACTTGCAAATTTTATATCAAAATCAATTTTACTAAAATCGGGTCTTTTGTAACCCCAATCATTGTTATTATTAACAATTCTATAAAATTCTAACTCTAATTGCTTATCTTCTTTTTTCCCTCTTTTTTTCAAAGATACAAAATATCTTTTTACCAATTTGTTGCTCCTCTCTTAAAATAGATAATAATCTTTCCATACAAATTTTTAATGCAATATAATATGGATTAAAAGGTTCTTCATATTTATCTTTTAATTCTTCTTTTTTGATAACAGCAGATGTAATCCAAAATTCTGAATTTTTCATAATTTCATCAATTCTTTGAAAAAATTTTTCTCTTAAAATATGATCTGTTCTTAAAAAGGCAAAATCTCCTTCTTGTTGCCTCATTTCTCTTCGTGAAAAATGATTTTATCATGTCCCCAAAAATCAAATTTTAATTGCTGAATTTGTGGCACAACATATTTAATATAATGTGATTTTTTAAATATACATAATGCGAGACAAAAGACAGGATATCTTGGATTGATTTTTTCCAAATGATGATCTCCAGATTCATCAGCAAAAACTATATAATCACTAAAATCTCTATTCATTTTCTTTATAATTTGTTCTAATTTCACCAGAAATAAGCTTTGGTAAAAGCGTATCTCGGAGTTTTTCCAGGTTTTGGATTTGTTTTGTGTTTGCATCTAATTTACAAAATATTTCCTCAAACATATGCAAAACTTCTTTTGTTTTTCTATAGGTGGTATTAAAAACTCAGAATCTTTTATAGATTGTGTTGTTAAATTAACTTGGACACCACTATTTGCCTGACTTTGAAGTTCTTTTATAAATATAGGATTTTTTAAATATAAGTATAGCAAATATTGACTTGCGAGCACATTTGTATTCTTTAAATATATTCTTGCCACCCTTTGATTTAAAGCATAATGATTTTCTTTATCAACTAAAGCAGGAACACCAAGTATTACAACATTATCTTTCATGTCTGTCATAGCCATAACAATATCGTTTTTATTCAAAACAACTTTTTTTTAAATTTTCAGATCTGGGAACAAAAGATCTTTTAGGATTTTGTCTTAATCCACCACCTTTCTCAATATGTCCCATTTTTAAAACTTCGTAACCATTTGGCAACTCATTTTCAAAATCAGAACTTTTAAATGAATATCCATTTTGAACGATTGCAATTTCATCAAGCTGTTTTTCCTCCCAATCATCTTTAGCATTATCAATAAAGTAATGGCGAAAAATAGTTTCAGCCAAGCTTTCCAACGTTTTATTTTGGCGATGAAGAAGATCAATTTTATCATCCAGAGAAGATAGAATTTCAGCAATTGCTTTTTGTTCTGGTAGGGGTGGAGGTAGATTTTAATACTCAATAAGTTAGCTTTATTTAGTTTTGGTTGAACCGCTCCTGTAATATACTCGTTAATATCAACACTTGATAATAAGTAATATAAAAACTTTATTTTCCAATCTTCATCACTTGATATTATATGAGCATGATTACTAACCCAAAATTTTCCCATTGCTAAAGTAAGCATTGGATTTATTCCATTAGAAGTAACCGTTCCATCTTCTGCAATTAAAAGATAAAAACCGTTTAATTTGAAATCATTTATATAATCAATAATTCCAGCCGCTCCATAATATGGATATAGTTCACCATCTTTCATCTTGCTTCTGATATTTGATGAAAGCGGTTTTCTTAAATTATTTAATATACTATATTGGTTTTTTTCTATTGTATCCCCCAATTTAAAAATCCCCCAATCACTTTTATCCTGTAAAATATGATATTTCTGCTCTATATTTTCCTTAAAATCTTGCGGTATAGTTTCCCAATTTAAAATTTGAATAATAAAAGGAATATTGCTTTCATCAAATTCTTCTTTGGCTTCATAAATTTCTTTTTGCGTGGCATTAAACACAACTAAATCAAGATCAGATGTTTCAGATGCATTCCATTTTACCCTTGAGCCATAAGCTAAAACTTTTTTATATGGTAAAAATTTGGCAAGAATTTCTTTTATTATTTTATAGTGTCTTTGCTCAACATCAATAATATCAACAATGTTATTTTGATTCATTGCTTTTTATCATTAATGTTAATAATTCTTTTGCATCTTCAATAAATTCTGGAATTACATCTAAAGAATCTTTTGCTTTTTTTCCGCTATAATCATGACTTGAATTATTTCTTTTTCTAAAAAATTAATCCATTCCTCAACTTCGTGAATAGTTTTATTTTGAGTTGAGCAATTCGAAATAATTTTTTTGGAGCTGTCGGAAGGTCTGTAATTCCTTCAGATTCTAAATATTTTTTTAAATGTACATGAAGCATCTCAAAACATATCTCAAATCTTTGAATACAAGATTCTTCAACTGATTCTGTAAAATTTATATCACCGCAATAGTGTTTTTATTGTCCTGATAATATTTATATCTTTCTTCTAATCTTTTAAGAGAATTTTCAAATTTATCGTAATTTATTTCGGACATATTTTTTAAATGTTTATTTTCTTTAAATTTTGAGTGATGCGATCATTAAGAGTTTTTTCTTCTTCTAATTGACTCTCAAATTCTTTTTGAAGCTGGTTAAATCTCTCTTTAAAATCAAAATCATCTTCTACTTCTTCCAAGCCAACATATCTGCCTGGAGTTAAAACATAATCTAATTTTGCCACCTCATCTTTTGTAACAGATTTGCAGAATCCAGCAATATCTTGGTAAGAATCATCTTCCCCTTCTGTTTTATTTTGCCAATTATGGTAAATATCGGTGATTTTTTTGATATCACCGTTGTTAAGTTCCTTAGTGCGTCTATTTATCAAATGGCCTAAATTTCTGGCATCAATAAACAATATTTCATTATTTCTTCTTTTTTTGCCTCGTCTCATAAACCAAAGACAGGCTGGGATTTGTGTATTTAAAAATAGCTTTGCTGGCAAATTAACAACACATTCCATTAAATCGGCATCAATTAAGTTTTTTCTAATTTCACCTTCATTTGATGATTTAGAAGTCAGAGACCCCTTGGCCAAAACAAAGCCAGCCAATCCAACATCTGGTTTTAGATGATAAAGAAAATGTTGAATCCAGCCATAATTGGCATTTCCTGCTGGAGGTGTGCCAAATTGCCATCTACCATCATTTTTAAGTAGTTCACCGCTCCAGTCAGAAACATTAAAAGGTGGGTTGGCAATGATATAATCTGCCTTTAAATCTTTGTGGGCATCATTTAAAAAAGAGCCTTCATTATTCCATTTTACTTGGCTTGAATCTATAGCACGAATTGCTAAATTCATTTTAGCCAAGCGCCAAGTTGTTTGGTTGCTTTCTTGACCATAAATTGAAATATCGTTGATTTTTCCTTGATGCTCTGCAACAAATTTTTCTGATTGCACAAACATACCACCACTTCCGCAACATGGGTCAAAAACTCTTCCCTTGTAAGGTTCTAGCATTTCAACAAGAAGCTGTACAACTGATATTGGGGTATAGAATTGACCACCCTTTTTTCCTTCAGCTAAAGCAAATTCACCTAAAAAATATTCAAAAACATGCCCCAAAATATCAGCACTTCTTGCTTTTGTTTCAGCGATTATAATGTTGTTGATTAAGTTTATTAGCTCACCTAGTGAAGTTGGATCAAGATTTCCCCTAGCATAAACTTTTGGTAATACTCCCTTTAATGACGAATTTTCTTTTTCGATTTGCTCCATGGCATTATCAATATCCTTGCCAATTTCAGGATTGGTTGCTTTTGATACTAAAAAAGACCATCTTGAATTTTGCGGAACAAAGAAAACATTTTCAGCTTTATATTCATCCTTATCTTCTGCATCAGCACCAGCATAATCACCGATTCCTGCCTTTAATTTTTTATGCAATTCTTCAAAAGAATCAGAAATATATTTTAGAAATATTAGGCCAAGAACAATATGTTTATATTCAGCGACATCAATATTTTTACGAAGCTTATCAGTCGCTAGCCATAATTGTTTTTCTATTGAAGTAGATTTATTGTTTTCTTTTTTGCCATATTATTTGTCTTTAGTTTTACTCTCCTTTTCTATCCAGGAATCAATTTCCTTTTTGCTAAATCGCCAAGCATTGCCGATTTGAAAACCTGGTATCTTCTTTTCTGACGCAAAGCGATAGGCAGATTTTTCTGCGATTTTTAGATAGTTAGCCAATTCTTTGATTGTCATTATATCGTCTTTTTTTGCCATAATAGAAGACAGTACCTTGTTAGTTTGATTTAAAAAGTAATAGAATAAGAAAGAATTAGATAGAAAACAAGAGAAAATGAAAATCTGTTTTTTATTTTCTATTTTTTGACAAAATTGAACAGCTCTTCAAGTAGCTTAACCATGGCGTAAGTATCCAATCTGCAATATTCGAGTAGGTTTTTAACCAAGTTATTCTCAAGGTTTGTTTTGCCTTTGATAAAATCGGCATAAATATCCATAGCATCGCCACCACTTTTAATTTCTAGATTTTGGTAATTTAAGTCAGTAAATGCAGGAAGGACTTTTTTATTGAACTTTTGCCTTGTTGTTTTGGGTTATAGATATGTCGTTTTTTAAAGGGAACTTCCAAATCAATTATTCTGTCATTAAGATTTAATAATTGCGTGGCATATTTTGGAAAATCTTTGGCTAATTCTTTATTTCTAGCTTCCTCGAAATCTTTGTGATAAACAATAATTGAGCCATTATCTTTGCACTCACAATATTTGATTAAATTTTGAATAAAATCTTCCCTAGGATCGCTATTGTTTTGGTGCAAAAATTCAAAATGTTTTAATTCTCCATTTGGCTTATCTTGAATATGAAGTGAGAATTGAAAAGGAATTTGTTGATAGGGTCTAGTATTTTGTAAGATTGGAATTGCTAGGCTAAATGATTCATAATCAAGGAAATAGATCGGATATTTTAGGGTGGATAAAAATTCGCTTAATTTTTCTTTATCAATGTGAGTTTTGTTTTCTTGGTAGCAAATAATATCTAATTCTTTAATGCCTTTTTCATAATTATTTACATCAATATCATTAACATCATAAGAGTTAATTTCATCAGCAATTCTCTCGGCGGTTGTTTTTCTATGACAAACATTAAAGATTGAATAATCAGGGATATTTTGCCAGCAATGTTTTTGATATTCACAATCAAAAGGCTTAAAACATTTATCACCGATTATAATATTTGGCTGATTTTGATTATTTAAGATTTTTATTAATTCCTGCTTTTTAGCTTCAACTTCATTTTGTTTTTCTAAAACCTGATCGGTGATATCTTCAAATTTAAAAAATTTTTGAGGGCTTATTTCTCCTTTTAAACGATATTCATTATTGATTAGCATTAGTAGGCATTTATCAATTTTAAATCCCGCCTTGGTGAAAATATGATACTGGAAGGCTAAATCATCAATATGATATTTTTCTGCTTTTGTAGATCCCTTTACTTCTATTAGATTCCAACTCAACCCATCTTCATTTTTTTGCAAAATATCAATTCTTGCATGAGAATTGTCAGATTCATCAATTGCTGTTGCTTCAAATATGATTTGGTGATTCTGAGAGATTAATTCCTTGGTAAAATCTTGGGCTTTTAAAATATCAAAATAATCATCAATTGTGGCATTAATTCCATCTTTAAAATAGCTTCTTGCTAACTCGTTTATCTCCTCGCCAGTTTCTAGAATATTTCTGGTTTTATCATCAAGATCAGGCTTTAACTCTGGCTCATAATAATTTAGCCACAATGCTTTTGAGCATTGCTTACCTTTGGTAAAATCTGTTTTTGATAATTTAATTTGCGCGTCAATTTTTTAAAAAATTCATTAAATAAAATAAGTTAGCATTTATGTTAGTTAAAACAATTAGATAACATTCGCATTACTTATTTTTAGGATAATTGTTTTCTTTTAAAAAATCTTCTATTCTGTCAAAAGAATTTATTAGGTTGGAATTAATTAATTTTACTACCACAAAAAATGAATGCCTCAACTTCTCAACTTTAGATTTTTCTTGCTCAAATTGGGATTCAAATTTATAGAGAGATTCATTAACCTCTTTCATTTGGGATTTGAATAATTCGAGCTGTTTTTGAAGATTAGTTTTACCGGTCATGGTGATACCTAAAAATGGTTAACAAACAAGGCTACGCCTTACTTTTCATGAACACTCTGAACAAAGTTGAAGTCAACTTGTTTCAGATAAATTTTCTAGTTTGGAATTTTATCTCAAATTCTGTCCATTTACCTATCTCAGATCTGCAAATAATATCGCCATCAAAAGCCGTCATTATTCGTTTACAAAATGGCAAATTTCCAAACCTGTTCCATCTTTTTTTCCAGAGGTGAAGAAGCTTTCAAAAATCAGCTTCAATTTATCCTTCTCAATTCCAGGGCTATAATCTTTAAAATATAGATAATTTCCATCAGGTTTTATTTCTGCTCTGATCTCAATTTTAGCCTTATAATGAAGAGCATTTTTAAGAAGATTATAAATGACAAAAATCATCATATTTTCATCTCCTTTAAAAATGAAATCTTCATCTAGGTTATAGCTAACCAAATCCCGATTTTGTTGGTTTTGATATGAGAATTGCTTCAATGCCTTTTTAACTACATCAGACATTGAAAGATTGGTAAAATTACTTTTATCAATTTCACCACCTCTAATATTAGCCATAATCATATCAATCATTGCTAATCCTTGACTTGAGGAATCATGCCACCAGATCAATATATTCAATAAGTTCATTTAAATTGTTTTTCATCAACTCACAGCATCCTTTAATGCCGGCAAGAGGATTTCTTGTTTCATGGGCAATCGAACCGGCTAAACTTTTAACTTGCTCAATTTTAGCGTGGCATTGATCACTACTTTCTTTTATTTTTTTAAACATGACTAGAAAAATTTAAGGTTGTTAAAATAATTACCATATTTATAATAGCTAAATCAACTTTAGAGAAGATATAAACGCTACTATTGAACTCTATAATACTATTAAAACACTGACTAATCAAGTTAATTAAGCATGAATATCATAATTAATTACAAACAATGCAAAGCTGCCAGAGCACTTCTAGACTGGAATCAAGATATATTATGCGAAAAGGTCGGAGTTGCTAAATCAACTATTGGTGATTTTGAGAGAGGAGTAAGAAATTTAAGAATCGAGACGATGCAAAAGGTGGTTGGCGTATTCGAAGATGAGGGAATTAGATT
>JAYQKE010000020.1:0-15598 GCA_038142525.1 Rickettsiales bacterium | reverse complement strand
ATATTTGAGATTGATTGCTTCAGATGATTAATTTCCGATATGTCTTTGCCATCATTAATATTCATGCTGATTTCACTAAACTTGATCCTGATATTATCGGCCACTGACCAGCAGAAGAGCCAGCAGTAATTTCAACTTTATCACCAATTCTGGCAATTGGTTGTCCGCCTGATCCACCAAGATCAACATCGCCTTTTAAAGTAACTTTAGTCGCTTCAATTTCTGCATTTCCCACAACCTTAATTTTTACATCTCCTTTAAGATCTAAATCCAAAGTTCCTGACGCTATATCAAAACTTATTTTTGAACCATCCTGATAGGTGATCGATTTTATATTTTGGTCAGAATCGCTGGCGTTATTTTTGTAAAGTGATGGCAGAATTACTGCCTGACTTAGATCTCCTGATGGTGATAAAATAATTACTTGCTCATCAATTTCTGGAGGATTCCAACTATTATTGCTTCCACTATTAGCATTTGCCCAAGGCAAAAAATCGGTTTCTAATTCACCAATTTTGACTCTAGCTTTTGCTGTTTGAAAATCTATTTCAAAAATCGTGCCAATTCTGATGATATTTGCTAATCTGCGACCCAGATCATTTAATGTGAAGCCTTGCTCCTCATCAAACATTTTGCTTTTTATCCTTCTTGATTTCTTTTGGGGCTTCTTGTGTTTTACGAGCCCTGATTGCTTTACCATTTGTCAAAAGAGGATTGCTTCTTTTTCTGCCAAATCAATAATTTGGTCTTTTTTATATTTTGTGTGATTTGAAATTATTTTTATCTTCATAAGTTTGTATTGATTTCTGTTGGTAACACCCCTTCATCTAAGGGTTGTTTTACTGCCGCGCGATAAGTAACTGAATATGTCAGCCTTATTGCTCCATAAATTTTACTGCCTTCAATGGATGAATCGATTTCAGTTGATTTGAGCTTTAAAATATCCGATTTTCTCGTTTCAATTTCAAAGCCATCAAGTGCTGATTCTATTTGGCTTGATAAATCATCTAGCTTTTGATCAAAATCATCTCCGCCTAAAATCACTGCTTCAATGGCAATTTCTAACTCTCTTTTTAATGGACCAAATCCATCAGTTTCAAATCGTTCCTCTAATGATATTTTCATCCTTAACATAAACCAAAATTGCTGGCAAAAATTGATCAAATAAGAGGCTTAGCTCTATTGCCATAAATTCTGTCTTCAGCATCCGTTTTTCCATTTAACTGATTAATAATAGCATTTCTAATTGTTGATCTCGGATGACTCATGAAGAACTAGTTTTTTACTTCCTGGAATGTGAATTTGCACATCAATGATTTGATAATTTTTGCCATCAATTTCAATTAAATCCCCTTGATTAATTTTTGGATAATAATCAGGCAAATCAGAATTCTGATAAAGATCGCAATCACCGATGAGGTAATGGAGACATCACTTGAATCAGGATTAATCTCTTTATAATCTTCGTGAAAATCTCCATTAATCTCAAAAGGTGCAAATTCATTTTTGCTGGAGTTATTGTTGCAATTTGACCAAATATTCCAATTGATGGCTTATTAATAAAATCATCAAAATTAAACATTTGGCAAATTATTTATATCATTACCATCAGTAATTATCTGATCTTGAACTTCTTGATTTTCAGGAATATCATTGGCTCCTTTATCATCGGTTTTATCTTTTTGATTCTTTTTAGGAGTTTTGTTATCCTTTGAATCAGGCTTTTTTGCAGGCTCAGATAAATCAGATAAATTTTTAAGCACTGATTTAGAAACATTGCCAGAAATGATGATAATTTCTTCACCTTGCTTAAATTGAACTGGCTCAAAACGATATAAATATCCTTCTTTTTTTGCTTTAATGATGATGCTCTGGTCTCAAACTGGGAGCTGGATAATTTTAAAATTATTCCAACTCCAATTATAGCAATATTCCCTGATTACTTTATAATTCTTCATAATATTTCTTAATTAAGATTTAATCATTTGAGTAAGGCATGCATGTTGCCAGAAGCCATAACCAACATTTCTCCAAGTATCAACACCATACCAATGTTTATCATGCTTAAATTCTAATTCTGAACCTTCAGCAATTGCTTTTAATTGGATATTTTTTTCTTCTTGGCGAATGAAAGGCTTAACTGAACTATCAGTTCTAAATATGGCAAATTTATCACTCCAATTTAATCTTGGATTTTGGCTAATTGAAATATCTACTTCATCTAAAACCTTAACCATATTGGTTGAACCACCAACAGTTAATGGAACAGAAACTGCAGATTTTGCTAAATACCAAAGTGATGTTGGAACGACCACTAAAAACTTTAGATGCATTTTCATTCATTGGTTCACCTTGATCATCTTTAAATGATAAGATTTGCTGAATGGTTTTAAGAATTGCTAAACGAAGTCAGATTCACTTGGAAGCAGATGGATCACCAACTGCACCACCATCAATTTGACCTGCAAAAGCAGTTAAATCAACTTGAGTTTTATTGCTTTGAACTCCGCTGTTATTATCTACATGATCAGTATCAAAATAATATTGACCATCATAGCAAACAGTGCTTTCTCCACCAATTATTAATTTTGATAAAAGCTGAGCCCAATGAGAATTGGTTCGATCAGCTAGTTCATTAATTCTAACCTCAATTTGCCCAGTTTTATCACGCCTTAAATCAACTAAAGGAATTTCTAAAGTAGCCTCAAAATGATTATTCTCGATAGTTAGGCCGTTAGTAGTAAATCCTTTAGCTTGTCTGCCACCAACCCAATTTCTCATGGTTGGAACTTGGCCTAGCCATTTATAAGTTTCACTTTCCTGATCAGAGGTGAAATAATTAGAAACTGCTTCAACCCAAGCCATGCCTGATTTTTGATTTAGTCTCTTGTAATAACGGCCAATAATAGCCCTTGATGATAATTCGCTTAATGACATAATATTTTTCTTTTAAATTATTAGTTTGGAATCAGCAGCTTAAACTACTGCTGGAGGAATATTTGCAGAGTCAAAATCTACGATGATTTCGCTGTCATATTGATGCCTAGAAATTTGACCGATATAAACTGAACTTCCTGCAGATGATAAAGTGAATGTATTATCATCAGTGGCATAAAGAGATTTGCCAACATCAGTTATTGTAGCTCCGCTTAATTCTAGAGTTACATTTCCTCTTCTTTTTACCTGATATTTTTTTCACCATCTGAGGCATTTGAAGCATCAATATTATCTTCAGCAAAACCGACAAATTTATCACCAGCTTGTAAAGAGCGAACATAACCACTGGCAACTTCTAAACCCAATAGTCGCTCCTTGATA
This sequence comes from Rickettsiales bacterium, assembly GCA_038142525.1. Lineage (GTDB taxonomy): Bacteria > Pseudomonadota > Alphaproteobacteria > Rickettsiales > UBA1997 > CAJQHK01. The sequence goes on along the minus strand of JAYQKE010000020.1, from coordinate 12,280 downwards.
AATTAATTCACCACCAAGAATTGGATATTCATTAATATCTCCCAATTCATAGGTTCTTGTTAAATCTTTTGTTAATTGTACCATTTTTATTTTTCTTTAAATTGTTAAAATTATTTAGATAAAATCCTTACCTGATTGCTTTCTTCAGCTTTTGCAAAAGCATGGTAACTTTCAAAATCATCACCAAATTCAGTTCTTAATTTTGAATCCTTATCCCAGAGAATTTTCGCCTTTTGCTTGATTGGAAGATTAGCATCAATTTCCTCTTTTTTGCTTTGATTCTGGTTCAATATTAGGCTCAATTTTTGGCATTTCAGATTCACTCATTTTTGAATTTGCCAGATAGTCAGAGGCTTTTTGTTTTTCTGCTGCAATTATTTTGAGAGCTAATTTCTCAGCAGTAATTGAACTGTCCTTTTTAGCTTCTGCTATTAAATCTTCATGACCAGGAAGAGCGGCAGATTCTATTGCTAAAATTCTATCTCGCTCATGTTTAGCGCCATCCGCAAAAGCTTCTTTTTTAATATCTGATGATACTTCTTGTATAATAGTATTGGTAACATCAGGAAATTCTTTTTTGATGTAATCAGCAGTTATTTCCCTTTTGGAAATATCTGCCTTAGTTTCTTTATTTTGTTCTTTTGACATAATTTGATTATTTGAATTAAATTTTTGATTAAGATTTGCTAAAACCTCCTCATAAGTACCAAGAGCGTCAGCCATATTTTTATTAATTGCCTGACTTCCAATAACTACACCGCCACCTCCACCAAAATCAGCTTTGATAATTTCTGGTGTAATTGATCGATATTTTGCGATTGATTCAATGAAGGTTGATTCAAGATCATCTAGTTCTCTTCTTATTTCTGCTAAACCTTCCTTTGTTTTTGGGTCTGGCCTTTTTAAGGCGAAAGATTACTTGAAACAATCTCAATATTTTTATAGCCATCCTGATCTGGTTGTTCCTGAACTGGAATTGTGGTAACAACTCCAATTGACCCAACTAAAGCTGATGGATTAACGATTATCTTTTCTGTAGCACTAGCGAGCCAATAAGCAGCTGATGATCCATTTCTTCCGATATAGGAATAAATTGGCTTCCTGCCTCTGGCATTATAAATCATCTCAGCAAATTCAAAAGGCCCCACAGCAACCCCACCAGGAGAATCAATATCAAATAATATTGATTTTACATCTTCATTATTTAGAGCTTCTTGAAAATCCTTTGCTAAAGTTTCAAGAGAAGTGCCGCCAGCAAATAAACTAAAAAATGTATTTCTTGCTGTTATTGGGCCATGAATTGGAATAATTGCAGTGCCATCTCTTATTGAAACTGACCCAGTATTATCCAAATGCTTCTCTGATTTTATTGACAGAGCTTCTTTAGAAATTGACCTTAAATAATCAGGTTCAATCGCCCAATATTTAGCTATTTTTAAAAGATCATTCATCTTCTTTTTTTATATTTTCTTGTTTATTCAAATCAGGATTAATGATTCCAGCCTTTTGCTTCAAAGCATGTTCTTTTTAGAATTTGTGGATATTTCCTCTCCCAATCACCACCAGTTAAAATTGCTGTTTCTTCGGCTAAGGTTGAGATTCCAACATTTATTCGAAGTTCTGCTTTGCTTTAACTTCTTTTAGTTGATCAATTTGACCACGAGGTGGGCCAATCCACTGAGCTCCTAAATAAGCATTTTTAATCAGATCATTATTGAAGAATCCTGGTGCTTTTAATAAGCCTTTAGCAATAGCCTCAGTTATTACCATTTCATAAATTGGCTGGCAAAGTTGAATTGATAACCAACTTCTTCTGCTTGAGAAAAATTTCCACGCTTCAACAAGTGCTTGCCTTGAGCGCTGAATAACTCGCCGTGAAATGTTTGATTAGAATTTCAAAAGGTAGCTCTAAAGCTACGCCAACTTGCCGAAGTATTGCTTGCACAAAAGGATCAAATGCTTGATTTGGTCTTTTGGGATCGGCAATCTCAATATTTTCATTAGGTTGTAGATCAAGAATGGCACCTGGTGCTAATTTATAATCTCCATCACTTTTCTTAGAATAACTTTCATCGAGCGGAGTCATTGGCGCTAAACCTTGCTCATCTTCAGATTTTACAAAAACTGTAAACATAGAAGATACTACAGGCCGCCATAATTTCTGCCTCGGTGTAACGATCTAATTGTTTTAAGCTTTCAATTACAGGCGCTAAATATGGAACACCTCTTGTTAAACCTGGTCTGATTCGATTAAATATATGAAATACTTGCCTATTATCATATTTATCAAAAGCAGGGATTTTTACATATTTTTTAGCTTTCTCACTTTGGTAATCATCTGGATGTTGGTTACAAATATGATAAGCAATTGGTGCTCCATTATTATCCATTTGCACGCCAGCAGATAATTTGCCATCATCTATTTTGTAGTTTGGATTGCTGACTCTATCTGCTTCTACTAATTGCAAAGATAGATCAATAATTTTTCCATTTCTTGGGACATTTCTTTTTAGGATAAAAATATCACCACTCTCGAGAACTGATCTTAAAATCAGATTTTGAATTTCAAAAAGCTTTGAGATCTAGTAATATCACAATCAGCACTTTCTGCCCAATTTCTAAAGATTCGCTCGGCGCTTCTTTCAAATTTATCAAACTCATCTTCACCCTTAAAAAATGGCTTTAAAATTTCTCGATCAATATGGGACTGAACTTTTAAGCCAGTTCCAACCACATTCGTAACAACTGTATTTACAGCACCACAAGCAAGTGGAGCATTTCTGAGTAAATCACGAGATCGCTCCCGAAGAGCTGGCAAATCAGGTAAAGTAACATTGTCAGCAGAGCCATCGGCTGTATTCCAACTTTTAGTTTGTCTTCTATCTCTTCTAGCGCCTGTATAGCCACCAGCAAGGGCAATTCTTGTTCTTGCCTCTAATCTTTTTAACCCAGTTTCTGGATTAAAATAGGATATAGTTCTATCAAGCCAAGTTGCTTCAATTTTAGGAATTCTACTCATTATTTAATCTTGAGGAATAATATTTCTAACTCTTATACCGCCTCGGCTTTTACGTTTAATTTGCACCAACAGTCTTTTTTCTCTTAACTTCTAAAATTGCCAAATCTGCTTTTTTAACTCTTTGCCCATTATAGCTTGCTTCTTGAGCGCCAATTAAAATATCAGATATAGCTTGCTGTACTTCGCTTAATTGTTCTTCTAGAGATTTCATGATTTTTAGTTTATTCCTTTGCTTCGAACTCTTCTGCTTCTTGAATTGACTGCAAATTTATTATTCATAATTGGTGTATCAGAATTTCGAAGTGGAATTTCTGATAATTTGTGAGCCAATTTATTTAAATCTAATTTCCAATTTCTAACTAAGCCTCGAAGTGCTTTGCAAAAGCATAAACTCGGCAATCCAAGCCCTCAGTGGCAATTCCTTCTTTTCGAGGTTGCCAAGTTCTAGTTGGTCTGCCTTTTACATATTTGGTTTTAATAACTTCAGATGTAATTTGGTTGAACCATTCTTGATCACGCTCAATTGGAAAATGCCAATAACCAGCACCTGAATTTTCAATGCGAAGTCTTTGCATTAATGTTTCTTTTGTATCATTTACGCCAATTACATAAACTGGTTTTTTTAGTCTTTTACTTTGACTAGCTCTTACTGGCCATATTGGAACTCCATTTCCATTGGAACTTCCTTTAATTGCCCAAAATCTTTTATGTTTACGCTCATCGCAGTAATTGATGACATGATCGGTATAATGACCACCTGAATCAACTGCTACTGCAGTAATTGCAAAATTTCCTAAATCTCTGCTGTGAGTAAAATTATTGCTCAAATTTTATCTAAATCATTCCATAAATCAGGAGTTGATGGATCACCATAAATTACCTGATAATCAAGTGACCATGATTCTTCATCTTTTCCCCAGCCAACAATTTCTAATTCCAATCTATTATCTTGAACATCAACGCCAGCTGTAATTATCGCTACATCTCTTGGTAGATGTTTGCCGAAGTTTTCTCTTCTTTTTAGAAGTCCTGTTGGATCAATAGCCTCGCCACTCATATCCTCCCAAGTTTCTGCTAATTTGGTGTTTGTCCAAACTTGAAGTCTTGGTGGATCTTTATGAACCTCGCTAAATTCCTTGGCAATATCACCAAAACTTACCCAGCCATGAGGTGAGTAAAGTGACGATAAATGAAATGATATTGTCTTGCTCTCATTATTAGGATTTTGTGCAATCCATTTGCCATTTTTTAATATTTCTGCTTTTTGATGATCTTCCCATTTGCTTTCACATTTTTTGCATTTATAATAAGCATTTTCTGGCTGTCCTTTTGGCCATTTAATATTTTTCCATTTTAATATTTGTAGCTCAGAACAATCAGGACATGGCACAAAATAATATCTTTGATCTCCCTCTAAAAAAGCAGTTTCAATGCGACTATAATTTTTAATAGTCGGGGTTGATATCATGAAGATTTTTTATTAGCTAAAATGTAGCAGTTTCTTTGAATTGCTAAATTTACTGGATCTCCCTCTGCATTTGCATCATCTGGATAACCATCAACTTCATCTAGGAATAAATAACTTATTGGCATTGATCTAAGCCCAACCGCAGAATTTGCTCCAGTTAAAATCAAAACCCCACCTGAAAATTCCTTCATTAGCATTGTATTACCAGAATCTCTAGATCTTGGATCTTGAACCTTTTCTTTTAGAGCTGGGCAATTTTCAATTGCAGGATCAATCCTCATTTTTGAGGTTCTTTTTGCCGTCTCAACTGTTGGATTAACAATTAGCATTGGTCCTGGTGCATGATGAATTACAAAACCCATCCAATTATTACCACATTCAGTTCCACCAATTTGTGCACCTTTCATGAAAAAACCACCTTTTCACAAGGGTTACTTGGAGATAAGCAGTCCATTATTTCTTTTAAATATGGAGTTCTATCTGTTCTCCATGGTCCAGGCTCTGCTGATGAAACAGAAGTTAAAATTCTGTGATTATCAGCCCACTGGGAAACATTAAAATTTGGATCTGGCTTTAGACCTTGGCAGAAGCTTTTAAAATATAGATCATCATAATTTTTCATTATTGGATAATTCTTCTAAAGCTTTAACTAATTCTAATTTTAATAATTCCTTCATCTCGTGAATATCAGTTTTGCCCACAAGCTGAGGAATAACTCGATCAGGAATATTTAATATTCTGTCCCTTGTCATTCTTGCAACATTAAAGGCGCTGATTTTTACTTCATCTACTGAGATTAATTTCTTTGACTCTCTTTCAAATTGAAGCCTGGTTAATTTTGCATTATAAGCTTCTTTTATGGCTCGACTTTGCTGATAACTTGGCCCGAGTGGTGCAGGATTATAATTTCCAGTTTCTTGCCTGACTTCCTCTTCCTTTTTTTTTTCTTTAACTTGGGCTGGATCAGTATTTTTTGACCATTGTTTATCTGCTAATTCTGGATCGATTTTATCATTTTTATTCTTGGTAATTCTGCCAGCTTTTATTGCCTTTCTAACGGCTCCATCCGTGATGCCTCGATGCCGTGCATAAGCCTCTTATTGATAGCTCCATATTCTTTCATAAATTCTTAAATAATCTGATTAAAAAGTGCGCTTATTAACTTGATAGACAAAACTACCCAAGCTATACTATACATAGCTTTAAAGGGCTTTTTATTAATCAAATTTTAGTTAAAAATGGGAACATGGGCATTACCTCAAAGCTTAGAAAAGGCTAAAAAATTACAAAATTTACTCAAAAAACCGCTAATCGCACTTGATGCAGAAAATAAGCTTTATGATCTGCTAGGTGATGATGATTTATTTGACTCCATAATCGAAGAGCAAAGAGTTTTTGGTGACGATCTTGATGTTAGAGATTTAGTCAAATTCTCATTAGAATATTTCTTAAAAAACTCTAAAAATGCTACTAATCCTTGGGATAAAAGAAAACTTTAAAATTTGTCAAAATATTTGCAAATAAAACCCGCCCCAAAATATTATTTAATTATTAATTAATCTTTTTTGTGATGACTGCTCCATTTAGCTTTCTTAAAACTATCCATTTCTTCTTTTGAAATTTTACCATCTTTATTCAAATCCATTTTAGAGAATTTGGTTTTTGAACATTGCTCATGCTCTTTTTTTGAAATAAAGCCGTCTTTATTTTTATCAGCTTTCTTAAAATGCTCTTCCATATATTTTGCGTGCTTATCATGGAATTTTTGCCATGATGTCCGTGATGGCTATGGATATATCCACAAGAAGAAAGACCTAAAGAAGCTAATGCTAAAAGTGAGATTAAAGATAATTTTTTCATGGTGTTTTAATTTTAAGGTTAATAACAACTCTTAAAATTATACCTTTATTTCTTAAAAAGATAATATTTAAAGCTCTTCAACCAACTTTTCTACTTCACTTAAAAGCAAAAAGGCAAAATCACTTTCTCGACTATGTTGATTGTTTAAATTATCAACTTTCCTTTTGGCGATATTTATAGCTTTTTTGCCATGTTCATCAACCAATTTTTGCGCCTCGATTTTTATTGAATTATGATCCTGCATTTACCTTATTTAAAATATCGTCAAAAGCTTCTCCACTTTGTGAATGAATAGCTTTTTTATTAGTTAAATTTTGCCACCTTTTAATGATAACATCCACATATTTCTGATCTAATTCTATCATTCTGCATCTTCTTTTTGTTTGTTCTGGTCGCAATTAAGGTTGAACCACTTCCGCCAAAGGGATCAAGAATGATGTCATCAGTTTTACTCGAATTTAAAATGGCTTTTTTACATAGTTCAACTGGCTTCATTGTGGGGTGAAGATCACTTTTATTTGGTTTATTAAAATACCAAACGTCTGATTGATTTCTGTCGCCACACCAATAATGATCGTTTTTTCTTTCCAGCCATATAAGATTGGCTCATATTGCCTTTGGTAATCAGATCTACCAAGGGTAAAATGATTTTTTGCCCAAACAATGAAAGTTGACCATTTACCACCAGCATCAATGAATGCTTTTTGTAAATTATGAAGCTCAGAGCTACTCATACAAATATAGCAAGCTCCCTTTGTAAGCTCCAAAATATTTGAACAACAATCAAAAAGAAATTTAGGGAAATCATTACCTAGATTATCATTTAAAATAGTTCGCTGACCTGATGCATTTTTATATTCTTTTCCAGTTTTAGAGTTTTTCTTGCCAATTAAATTATCCTTCATGGTGTTGCCATAATCCACATTGTAAGGTGGATCAGTGAAGGTCATATCTGCTAGCTCATTTTCTAAAAGGAGTTGATAAGTTTCTATTTTACAGGAATCTCCACAAATTAATTTATGATCTCCTAAAATCCAAATATCACCTGATTTTGAGATTGGATTTTCTTCAATTTCTGGTAAATTTTCTTCTTCTTTTTGTTCGCCATCTTCGTAAAGATTAGCAAATAGTTTTTCTAGCTCCTGATCCTCAAAACCAATTAAATCTAAATCAAAATTTTCTTCTTTTAGGTCATGAAGTTCATTTGCTAAAATTTCTTCATCCCATCCAGCATTTTCCGCTAATTTGTTATCAGCAATAATATAAGCGCGCTTTTGCGCTTCAGATAGATGATCAAGAATAACAACTGGAATTTGAGATAAATTTAGTTTTTTGGTTTTCCATCAATCTTCCATGGCCAGCTATTATTCCTTTATCCCCATCAATTAAAACTGGGTTAGTAAATCCAAATTCAATTATGCTATTAGCAATTTGTGCTATTTGGCTTTCACTGTGAGTTCTAGCATTTTTGGAATATGGAATTAATTCCTCAACCGACTTCATCTCAATATGGTCTGCCATTTTTGGCAAAAAATCTTCATTCATGTTTTTTGCTTAATTTTGTTATCTGCGTACTAAAAATAAAATGGTACGCACCAGCAAGAACCAATGAATTTGCGTACTAAATGAAATTTTCTGAAAGTTGTGCGTACCCCTTTTAAAAGGCTAACGCTAAAAAAGTCCTGCGGTGCGCGTTACCCTCGATGGATAGATCGCTGACAGTACCTATTTTATTCTTGTAATTACTTGGTTGTAAATATACTTTGTTTACTAACAAATACTTTTGTTTACTATTTGCTAAATTATTTTATTAATAAATTGATATGGTAACGAGAGCCTTTAAGTTTTCCTGTCTTAATAAAAGCTCTTTTATCTACTAAATCATTTAAATCACGAGTTGCAGTTGGTTTTGTAGTTTTAGTGATAGAAATATAATTTTGAGCACTTAAGCCTCCCTGAAAACCATTTAAACCTTCTTTAAAAATTCTTTGCAACACCTTCTCTTGCCTCTGATTTAATTTTCCTTTTAACATCTCATAAAGCTTTGCTTTGGCAATTAAAAAATCTATAAGTTTTTGGGTATATTCTTGTGATTTAAGTAATGTTTTAGCAAAATATTCAATCGATTTGGTAATTTCATTGTTTTGGTTACTTCTTTCTAAGATGTTATAATAATCTTTTTTCTTATCTTGAATTACTGTTGAAAAAGACGTAAGTATAGGTTTTTTAATTGATTCAGATAAAGATTTTATTGCCAAAGATCTTGCTATCCTACCATTACCATCTTCAAAGGGATGAATCGAAACAAAATAATGATGAGCGATGGCAGCTTTAATAATTGCAGGTAAATTATTTTTACCTGCTTTAGATGATTCATTAAACCAAATAATAAAACGATCCATTTCCTTATTAACTAACTTGGATGGTGGACTTCAAAATGAATTTTTGGCTCATCTAATCTACCAGAAATAATTTGCATTGGTTCATCAAGCTTTTTCCTACGATAACTGCCAATATTTTGTAAATCACGTCTACCTGATGTTATCATCTCATGCCATTTAAATAATGTTTCAGAGTTAATGTTTTATCAAAATTTTTATAAAGGTCACTCATCATATCAGAGATTCCCTTTTCAGCTGGTGGAATTTTCCTGTAATCACATGCAAGACCAAAATTACGTCTAATTGACGATTGTAAACTATCTCGATTAAGGATTTCCCCTTCAATTTCAGAAGTTTTAAGTGCTTCGCTAGCTATTAACTCAATTTTTAAAGTTTCTTTTTCTTCATCATTTAGATGCTTATATGCACCAAAAATAATACCTGAATTATATAAAAAATTTTCTTCAAACTTCTGTAATTTTGTTTGCTGATAGCTAAAATTAGGCCAATCTTTCTGTTGCCAATTCCATTTCATGAGTTAAATAATTTTATTTATAACTCATAAATAATAGATTATATGATTAATAAGTCAAATTAATTACATTTGATATTCAGGTTATGATGATTTGTCATGCTTTTGTATTTAACTGGATACAATTTGTAACTACTTTATTTTAAAACATTTTGTAAATTATTCTTAAAAATCATTCCAAATTCATCTCTGACTGTTTTTTCAGTCACTTCAACCATATCAAATCTCTTCTCAACATCAGCTTCCTTCCTTAAGAAATATAAGATCTTAAGACTGCCTCGCTTACGCTGTGCTATTACTTCCTGACCTGATTTTGTTCTCATCTTGAATGCATCACCTGCAAGGTATGCTGAGGGGCTATTTTTAACCGTCTTTCTCTTAACATCCTTGATGTTATCATAGATTGGTATTGCAAGCCTGCCATTTCTAGCTTTCTTCTTGCCTCCAGTTTGTTGCAGGCTAGCAAATCTTTGCCATGGTGTAAACTTGGGAAGTTAGGTTTTTCTTATTGGCTGGCTTGATTCTTATGCTACTTTCAAATCCACCTGATTTTTTGCGAATATGAAATTCTTCCCTGATATGTTTTTTAACTTCCGTCTGTGACTTCTGTGCCACATTGGTCAGGCTCTTTGCGACTATGAATGGTATTTGTCTACTTTCAATCTGGCTTAGGCCTTTTGTTACCTGATTTTCCAAATGTAAGCTGATAATTGCCAAGATTTCAAAATATTAATTTTTTCCAATTTAACCTAGTTTTTGGTAAGGTGCCGGTGTTTTACATCTCCGTTAAGATTGGGTAAATCCATCAACTAACTTGCAGTTACAATTTTTTGAGGATGATTAAAATATAAGGCAAATAAGCCCAAAATGTCCAGCACTTTTTTAGCGATTAGTAAACATAGGAAATCTATTTAGTTTGTTAGTAATTGTGAGTATAGCATTTTGCCATTTAAGATTGGCTGTTGATCTAGCAATACCCAATATTACACAAATTTCCTTCCAAGGAAGTCTTGAGGCACGATACCAAATGATTTTTCGATCATCAACCTTATCCAAAAAATTAATCCATTTACAAGTTTCTTCCATTTCAGTGATTTGTCTAGCAGTTGCTGGCCATCTCTTTGGCTTATGATCCATCATGGCAATTTCATGTTTATCATAAAAAATCTCTGGCCATGTTGAAACATATCCTGACACTCTTACAGCAGGAAGTCTTCTGATGGTTGTGATAGCTGATTCAAACCTTTGAGCTACCAGTTCTTTTGTCCATTGGTTATTAGTTTGATTTATTGTCATTTTTGTCATTTTTTGAGTTATAAATTTTATTTCCGATTTGTTTGATGATTTCCTTTTCAGGCCAGCTCAGCCTTTCATCATCAATTTTTACAACCAGAATTCCTTCCTTGTTCCAGCCTTCCTTTTTAACCTTCTCAAGATCAATTTTGGTTGGTCGCATTTTTACCCAATGGGCTTTGATAATCTTTTTGCATAGCCGTCACCTCATTTGATCCTTAATTACCAAATCAAGTAGAGCCAAAGCGTCAGCCTCATTATCATCAGATGGATTGAAGCCTTTTTCTTTGATTGCTTGAATTATCTGATTTTTTGAGGCATTGCCTTTGCCAGTGATATGTTTCTTGATCGTGCCAACTGGAATGCCAAGATATGGAATCTGTTTTTCTTCGCACCAAGATGAGAGATGAGCTAAAAAGCCACCATAAGCGTGGGTCGTCAACTCCGATATGGCGTCTGACTTCCTCAAAATAGATTTGGCTTATCCCATCAGAGAGCTTGCCCATCTCATCAAGCCAAGATTTAAAACGAAGATAACGCATGCCTCCACCTTCAAAGCGTGTTGATTTGAAGTTCTCAGTGCCGCTGAGGATTTTTTGATCTGCCAGACAAACTGCCCAGCCTGTTTTTGTGCCTAGATCAAGAGCTAGAATTTTTTTGTTTTTCATAATTTTAAAATTTCGTTGTTGTTAGAAAGAGATGTGATCTGAAATCCACGATCACCCAATCCCTATTACGGTAATAAAGAGAACCCTTTGGTTCTCTATTACGTAAGTAATAGGGTGAAAGGTTTCGAACTGCTATTAGGGAGGATGAAGCAAGAGAAATACTGGCTTTAAGCCATTGCAAACTGGTAAAAATTTATAGATAAAATTGACCTCTTTTCCATCTGGTATGTGAGGTCTTGTTAGTAAATGTGTGTGCAATTGTCCCCACCAGTTTGCAACGCTTTGCAATCTGGTTTTTGAGCAAGTAATCTGATTAGATAGTAAATATGAGGTCGTTTTGGGATAGCTTAGTAAGGAATAGTAAGTAATCTTATGTAAACTGGTTTGTAAGTATGAATTTTTCATGATCTATCCTCCTCATGTAAAATCCATACATTGCCATTTTCGACAGGTAAAACAGCGCCAGTATTTGGGCATTTAAAATGGGTTGGTGGGACTATATATTTACCTCCAATATGATCGACAAATTCCATCTCCTGAATACACATCAAACCATATTTGGAGCGATGCTCAGGATATCCTAATTTTGCAGTTTCTTTGATAAATTTAATGTAGCCCTTAGTTGCTAAAACTGAGATGCGATCATTGATGGTCTTTGATCCGCCAAGACTTGCTTTATTTTCAAATTTCTCGGCAAATTGATTGCTGGTATAAAGATTTCCTTTTAGTGCTTCTTCGGCAATTAATTGTAGGATTACATCAGATTTTCTGCTTCTTTCAGAGTCTAATTTATTGCCATAATCTTGCCTGATTAATCGTTCAGAAAATGGATTTAGCTCAACCCATTTATTATCTTCTTTTTCAATGATTTTGCGTGGAATTGATGATCCATTACGAAGCTCAAAATATAGGTGAATTCTGGAATCTAATTCATCAGGGCGATGTAAAATAAGCCCAGAACTATAAAAGCTTCTTAAACTTCCAGCACCACTAAATGCCTGAAACGGATCTTCTTCTAAATCTTTCTTTTTGATCTTTTTTGTATGATGACAAAGAATA
>JAYQKE010000019.1:0-40305 GCA_038142525.1 Rickettsiales bacterium | reverse complement strand
TAAGTCTGCAAAGATTTTTCCAACATCATCTTCATCAATTAGTTTCTTGGTTAAGTAGCCACTACCAAAAGATACAATTTCCCTCTCCTTAAATGGTTGTGCCATAACCCTTTTTGGATTGGAAATAACTTTTCCATTTAAATCTCTCTTTCTTCTTTTTACCTCCTGAAATATTCCAGTTTCTTTATCTAGGACAATTCCAAGATATTTGCTGTCTTTTGGAATGTTGTTTCTTTTTATCCCAATAGGCCGTTATTTCATATGCATATTCCCTGTCTCCAACTTTTTTGTATCTGATATAGCTCATAATCGTGAGTAAAGAATTAATAATAGGCACGAGTATATAGAACTAAAAAGTCGGTTGCAAGCTTTTATTTGCTTAGATTATAGACAACTAAATTAAGCTTGCATTTTCTCTTATTCCAAGCAACATTTCGAGTAACTCTCTTTTATCGCTGTATTTATTTCTCCACTTCCTGTACCAATACTTGATTTGAGACCATTTCTTTTCAATTGGGTTAAGATCTGGTGAATAAGCTGGAAGATAAAGTAATGTGATATTGAATTTCTTTGCTATGTCTGCAATGTTTTCAATATTTTTATCAGCAATTTCTGCCTTTGAGTCATGATGAAATTTGGCGTTATCAAGTACCAGATAAGATCCTGACTCAATATTTGGAAATAGATCGTTCTTAAGATAGTCCTTAAATATTTGTTTATCAATTGATGATTCATATATTTTTGAACATATTAAATCATTATTATGATTTCTTCTTCGCCAGTATATTCAGTCTTTTGCCTCTTCTACCAGATCTTGGAACTTCAAGCCTCTTTCCTTTTTTGGCAAATCCATATTCACAGTTAATCTCAAGATCGATACCAGACTCATCAAAATCATATAGCTTTTTTGATCGAGATTGGCAATTGATTTTATGAATTCAGATCTAAGTTTTTCATTCCTTTCTTTGTATATCTTGGAGTTTTTTTAAAGGTCAATCCTAGTCTTCTAATATAATTCAATATTGTTACATCAGTTACATCCTCATCAATCATCTCTGCAATCTCGTAACAATTGATAAATGGACTCTCTTCTATAATCTTCTTTATCTTCGTAGGATCTTTAATCTTAATCTTATCCTTATTATCGTTATAGCCTCGAAACTCATAAAGACCTTCCTCTCTATATCTCTTGTGCCAACGAGTTATAGTCGTTGGATGGATATTCAACAATAACGATACCTCCTTTGGACTCTTCTTGTTGATCTCAAGTAAATCAATAACTTTTTTCTTAAATCATTAGAATATGGAACTGGCATAGTTTTTGCCAGAATTTTATTCTCCTGGCGCAAGAAATGCAAGCTTAATTTAATTGGCTATACACCAGACAAAAGGTTGAGAGAATGTTCGCTTTCTCGAAGTCAGATCTAAACCTGCTACCACTAAGAGTGCATAGCGAGGAAACTCTCAGAGGACATTTATTTTTACTATTTTTATTATCTTACTTTTTTATGAAAATTCATCAGAAATTAAACAAAGAATTTACTGTGGATCAAGCATTTATTATACTTTCGGCACAAAAGGCAAAAATATATGAAAAGCAGATATTTGTACAAGAGGCTACAAAAAAGCAAAAACAAATTTTTGAGCTTTTTGGTTATGATATTCCTGAGGAGATGGCTCGTGGGTAAAGATATGGGAATTTAAGTTCATGCCAAAATAATAATTCTTCCCTTTCTTGGTAGAAGACATCTCTTGGTCCCTTTTCCTCTTCTTGTTTTTTGTGCTAGTTGGAGCAGATATTAATGTCGCATCAGTTATCGTACCCTCCTTCAACAAAAGATCATTCTCTTCAAGATATGAATTTACCTCGTTAAATATAATCGACGATAAATTATGCTTTTCCAATAAATGACGGAATCTCAATATCACAGTCTCATCCGGAACATTATCAATACCAATATCAATATTTAAGAATTTTTGAAAACTTATTCTATCATATATAGCATCCTCCATAGCTGGATCACTAAGACCAAACCACTGCTGTAACAAATGAATCTTAAATATTAATAATAAATCTGTCACCTTCCTGCCACCGTAATCACTAGTACCATTAGGATAAAAAGGCTCTATCTTATCAATCAATCTTTGCCATGGAATAATATCCGTCATTTGATTAAGAAACTTCTCCGCTCTTAATTTTCTACCAGAAATTGCTAATGAAATAAATGATTGCTGGGTTGCCATAATTATATATTTTATTTGAATTTAATATATCAATAATAAGCAAAAAAGCTAGATAAATCAAGCTTTTCTGGCTATTTTTATCAAATAAATTCAAACAAAATTTTATAAAATAACTTTGCTAAAATTTGGCAAAAATAACAAAATTAAACAGTTTCAAATCTATAAATTAGATAATTGGTTTTTCAGAGGTTCCATTAATTTTTTATTTTGAAGATTTTCTGGTACATCACGAGAAACAACTCTTTGAGCCAAGCCTTCAATAATTGCGGTTTTACCAACGCCAGCTTCACCAATTAAAACTGGATTATTTTTGGTTCTTCTCGACAAAACTTCCATCACGCGACGCACCTCATCCTCACGACCAATTACTGGATCAATTTTACCACTTTCAGCCAGTTTGGTTAAATTTCGGCAATATTTATCTAAAATTTTACTCGCTTTAGATCCAGAAGTTTCTGCCCCACCTTCTGCATGAATTTTTTTAATAGCATTTTTAAGATTTTCTTTATTTAAACCTAATTTTTTTAGAATTTCTGATATTTCATTTTGACCATCTTCTAAAATTGCTAAAAATAAGGATTCAATATTAACAAATTCATCACCAGATTTTTTAGCTAATTTTTCGGCAAGAAGTAAAATTCGAGCTAAATTTTGCGATAGGGAGATATTGCTAAGATTAGAGATAGAAGGAATTTTTGCTAATGTTTTTTCATTTTCAGCAATAAGTAAATCAATATTAATCTCACAAATTTTAAGTAGTGAATTAAAATTATCATCTTCTAAAAGAGATTCTAATAAATGCTGTTCGGCTAATTTTTGATGACCTTTAGCAAAGGCAATTGTTTGTGCTTGATTAATAATATTTTTAAGATCTTCGCTATATTTTTCTAAATTCATGGCTAATTTATTGATTGATAAAAATTATATAAAGAAACCTAATAGATAATTATGAATTACCAAATATCAACAGAATCTAGTAGGTCACTAAAAATGAATTGCACGCCCATAAGCATCTAGTACCGATTCATGCATCATTTCTGATTGAGTAGGGTGAGGAAAGATGGTTTGCATAAAATCAATTTCAGTAAGTTCGGCCTGTTTACCAATAACATAACCTTGAATCATTTCAGTTGCTTCAGAACCAATAATATGGGCACCTAATAATTCACCAGTTTTTTCATCAAAAATAGTTTTAATTAAACCATCAGTTTCTCCCATAGCAATGGCTTTACCATTTGCAAGATAAGGGAAGCGGCCAATTTTAACTTTAAGATTTTTCTCTAATGCTTTTTTTTCTGTTAAGCCAACTGAAGCAATTTGTGGGTAGGAATAGGTGCAGCCTGGTATATTTTCTACATTAATAGTGTGAATATCTTTTAATTTATATTTACCAAGATCAGAAGCAATTTTTTCAGCAAAAATCACACCTTCATGAGAAGCCTTGTGAGCAAGCCATGGAGCAGAAGTTACATCGCCAATAGCGTAAATAGTTTTTTCATTAGTTTCTAAATATTTATCTGTTTTGACAAATGATTTTTCTAATTTAATGGCGGTTTTTTCAAGACCAATATTTTCAACATTTGGAACAATACCAACAGCTAAAATGGCTTTTTCGGCTTTAATTTCTTCAATTTTACCTTTAATTTCAACCTTAGCAGTAATGCTTTTATCTTTATTTTTAACAATTTCTTTTAATGCTGTCTTGGTGTGAATTTTAATTCCTTGTTTTTCAAAGGATTTTTTAGCCATTTTGGAAATTTCTTCATCTTCAACAGGTAAAATTCCATCAGCCATTTCAATAATAGTTACATCTGCACCCATATTTTTGTAAAAGCTGGCAAATTCAACTCCAATAGCACCAGATCCAATAATAACTAAAGATTTTGGCATTTTTTCAGGAGTCATAGCTTCACGATAAGTCCAGATGTAATCTTTATCGGCTTCAATTCCTGGAATAGTTCTAGCTCTAGCACCAGTTGCTAGGATAATATTTTTAGCAGAAATATCTTCAATTTTTTTATTTCTATCATTTGAATCATAAAGGCCAACTTTGCCTTTTGCTTCAATTTTAGCAAAATTGTCAAAAACCTGTGCTTTATTTTTCTTTAAAAGACCTTTAACACCAGAATTTAATTGTTTAGAAACAGATCTTGATCTGGCAATTACTTTTTGAAAGTCAAATTTAATATTGTCAGCAGAGAAGCCAAATTCTTCTAAATTATGTAATAAATGATTTATTTCACTACTTCTAAGAAGAGCCTTAGTTGGAATGCATGACCCCAATTAAGGCAGATTCCACCAAGATGACTAGCTTCCACTAATGCTACATTTAAACCAAGCTGTGCGGACGAATTGTAGCAACATAACCACCAGGACCACCACCAATAACGCAAAGATCAAAATTTTTCATAGAATTTAGTTAAATTGTAATTTATTTTTTAAGGAGACCTCTGAAAAACTAAAAATTGGAATTTTTAAAGCTTTAAGGAACCTCTGAAAAACTAAAAATTGGAATTTTTAAAGCATTATTTTAGTTTTTCAGAGGTCTCCTAACAAAAGTTAGTTGAAAAAACAGAAAATTCAATATTTAAAATTAAATTAAAAATTATGAAATATTCAAAAGCAATTTATTCCGTTAAACAGACTAGAAAAATTGAAGAATATCTAATTCAAGAATCTAAAATTCCAGAATTTGATTTAATGTATGAAGCGGGAAAGGCTGTTTTTGACATATTGGAGTCAAAATTAGCGACTTACGACAAAAAAAACCTCCCATTTTTGTTATTTCTGGTTCGGGTAATAATGGTGGTGATGCTTATATCATGGCAGCTTTGGCCAGTAAAAAAGGTTATGATGTTTGTTGTTTAGAGATAGGATGCTTTTCTGGGCAAAGTGAAGTTTCTAAAAAAGCCAAAAAACTGGCACAGGAAAATTTTGTTAATATTACCACTTATGATCAAAATATTACTTTTCCTAAAAAAGCAATAATTATTGATGGAATTTTAGGAATTGGAATTAAAGGAGAAGTAAGGGCAAAGCAGGCTGAATTGATTAAAAAAATTAATAAATCTAAGGCTTTTATTATTGCTATTGATAATCCGTAAACGCCCTTACGATAGCGTCCTAACTTGAGTTTCTATTAAAGGAACCTCTGAAAAACCAATTATCTAATTTATAGATTTGAAACTGTTTAATTTTGTTATTTTTGCCAAAGTTTAGCAAAGTTATTTTATAAAATTTTATTTGAATTTAATATATCAATAATAAGCAAAAAAGCTAGATAAATCAAGCTTTTCTGGCTATTTTTATCAAATAAATTCAAACAAAATTTTATAAAATAACTTTGCTAAACTTTGGCAAAAATAACAAAATTAAACAGTTTCAAATCTATAAATTAGATAATTGGTTTTTCAGAGGTTCCCATAGAGAAGATACTGATAAGGATTAATATTATTTTCCAGACATGTTAAAATAACAGAGTAGAAATTAGCAGCAGCTTCTGCGCCCTTAGATGATTTAAAAAACATCCAATTTTTTCTTCCAATAGCAAATGGTCTGATAGCTTGTTCATTGTCATTATTGTCAATGAATAATCTACCATCTTCTAAATAAACCATAAGTGCATCAAATCTATTGAGAGCATAATTAACTGCTTTGATAAATTTACTTGTACTATCTTTGTTTTTCTTCTGATGTTTTTCTAGAGTTTCTTTTAAATCTTGAAGTATTTTTTTAGATTTTTTAATTCTGATTTCTTTCTTTTTATCAGGTTTAAATTCTTTTATTTTTCGTTCTATGTCATATAAGAGTTTGATTATTTTGAGTATTTTATAAGCAGGAGATTTTTTGTTATTTTGCTCTTCGTAAACTTCAAAGAATTTGCGTCTAACATGAGCCATGCAGGCTACATATATAATATATATTTTGTTATGTAATTCGTCATATCCAGAATAGCCATCTGTTTGATGATATCCCTTAAATTCTGATAAAAATTCAGTAGCATTTTCTTTGCGTCTATTGTCGCTATATTTATAGATGACAATTCTATTTTCTCTTTCTCCGCTCATATGGCACCAGATGTAACTTTTATAATTACTATCATCTATTACCTGTAAAGTAGTTTCGTCACTACGAATATAATCTGATTTTAGAAGATCTGAGGCTAGATATTTAACTATAGAACTCATTGCTTCATTAGAAGCATAGATCGTATAATTACACATTAAATCTCTGCTGATATTAATCCCTGATAAAGCAAATTCTTTAGATTGACGATTATAAGGAATGTGATTCATGAATTTCTGAATGATCACATGAGCCACAAATTCATTAGTTGCTCTGCATGGTAAGAATTGTTTTGGGGCTTTTGCTTTCTTTATATTTTTTTTACATTTGGAGCAGCTATATTTATGGCAGATATTTTTTCTAATCCGGATCTTCTCTGGAATTATATCGACAAGCTCATTTTCTTCTGTTGTGAAGTCTTTTAGTCTAGCTCCGCATTCACAATTTAATTCAGAATCTGATAATTTATGATGTACTTCGTCTCTTGGTAGGTCAGAAGGAAAATTACGATTTCTTTTTTTGGTTATTACAGATAATGTTTCTTTTTCACCTTTTTTATCATGGGATATTTTTATATCAGTATCTTCCCTCCCTTTTTCTGATTGGGATTTTGTCTCGGTAATTTTTTCACTGGATTTACCAAATATTTTCTTAGTCAGAGCTGATATCTTTGAATTAAGATTCAACATCATTTTATTCAAAGATTTGATCTCTTTGCGTAATATTGCAATCTTATCTTTATATTTATGATTTTGTCTTTCCTGTTTCAGAATAATCTTCTCTTTTGAGTGGATTTCTTCATCTTGTTTGCGTAATAAATCTTGTAATTCTTCCTTTGATAATGAGCTTAGTTTACGCTTCATTTTTTATGAAAATTTCTATAAAATATGTAGTGATTATACATAGAGAAATATAGCATAAGCCCTTGTAAAGTCTAGCTTTATTGTCAAAAAATGATCTTGTTTTATATCTTTATTAAGGGGTTTTTGTGATGATTTTGGAGTAGTTTTTTTGGAGACAAAAAATTGTGTTTTTAGAGAAAATGATGTTGTAGGGTTAGGTATGGGAAGGGGATGCTATCGTAAGGGCGGTTACGATAATCCTTCTGGAATTGATTGTGATAATGGAGAAATATTAGGAGTTGCCGTAAAAGCAAATATTACTATTACTTTTTTAACAAGAAAACAGGGATTATTTTTAAATTACGGACCTTCTCATAGTGGTAAGATTTTATTTAGTGATTTAAATTGTCATTATGATGAATTTTCTAAGGAACCTCTGATTTTCCTATTTAATTTTGTCTATTTTTTCTGAAAAATGAAAAAATAGACAAAATTAAATAGGAAAATCAGAGGTTCCTTAATTGATGATATTATTATTCCAAATCACATATTGAAATTTGATTTATGGATATTTTTGGTAGCTACTATAATTCTTTCATATATGCTTCTTAAAGAAATTAAATTTAGCAAAAAAGTTGGATTTATTTTTCTAACAACTTACATTTTATATTTTTATACATTATTTTATTATTAGCTAACAATGTCTAATCCCAATTTAATTAAATTTAAGAAATGAAAATAGATTCACCAGTAAAAATGATTAGAGAATTTTTTAGATTCGAAGCAGCAACAGGAATATTGCTTGGTATTACGGCAATTTTAGCCATCATAATAGAAAATTCTCCTTTTAGAAATTTTTATGATTATCTTTTAAATACGCCAGTTGCAATCCAAATTGGTGGTTTTGCAATTGATAAACCATTATTACTTTGGATTAATGATGGATTAATGGCGATATTTTTTTTACTAGTTGGATTAGAAATAAAGCGTGAAATTCTTGAGGGTCAATTATCTTCAAAAGAGCAGGTAATTTTACCCATTATGGCAGCATTTGGTGGTTTGGCGGTGCCTGCATTAATTTATTCATATTTTAATTGGGGGGATGAAAATGCTATAAAGGGCTGGGCTATTCCCAGCGCAACTGATATAGCTTTTGCTCTTGGTGTCATAACCTTGCTTGGAAAGAGGGTACCAGAATCATTAAAAATATGTTTAGTAGCAATTGCTATTATAGATGATTTGGCGGCAATCGTAATTATTGCATTATTTTACACTAAAAGCCTGTCACTAATTTCTCTTGGATTTGCCTTATTGGCAATCATTATTCTTTATATAATGAATCGTAGAGGAATAACAAAAATTGCACCCTATATGGTCGTTGGGGTATTTTTATGGGCCTGCGTACTTAAATCGGGAGTTCATGCAACTTTAGCAGGAGTTGTGGTTGCCTTATTCATCCCTCTTCGTGCTAAGAATGAATTGGGAAAATCTCCAGCACGTTCTTTAGAGCATGATTTACATCCTTGGGTTGCTTATAGTATATTACCTATTTTTGCCTTTGCTAATGCTGGTGTTTCAGTTGCAAGGATTATCGTTAGAAATGCTTTTACATCCAATTACGCTTGGAATTGCCTTGGGATTATTTTTTGGTAAACAAATTGGAATAATGTTAATAACCGCATTTTGTGTTTTAACCAAAATATGTAAATTACCAAAAAATGTAAATTGGCCTCAATATTATGCTATGTCTCTTATTACCGGTATTGGCTTTACTATGAGTTTATTTATTGGAACATTAGCATTTGATAATATTGATAGCCAAACTTTTGTAAGATTAGGTGTAATTTCTGGCTCTTTTTTATCAGGGGTTTCTGGTTATATTTTACTAAGGATTACTTGTAATAAAAAATAATATAGAACTAATTAAAATGAGATGGAAATATTAGAAATTTTTATTCAAAATATCACTTCACCACCAATTTTATTCTTCATTCTTGGAATTATTGCTGGATTTTTAAAATCAGATCTTGATATACCAGAGCAAATTAGTCGTTATCTTTCTATCTATTTAATGATGGCCATTGGTTTTAAGGGTGGCGTGGCAATTGCCGCAACCCCAGAAATTGATATGCAAATAATTTTGGTTATTCTGGCTGGTATTGTAACAGGTTTTACGCAGCCTTTTATTGGCTTTATATTATTGAAATTAACAACTAAGCTGGACTCTCCAACTGCCTCTGCAGTTGCTGCACATTACGGTCCAATTAGTATGGTAACCTTTGTTACTGCTGTAAGCTTTCTCTTGAGATAAATGCAATCCTATATGCTGGTTATATTGTTGCCGTACTTGCTTTAATGGAGGCTCCTGCAATTTTAACAGGCTTATTTATTGCTCATAAAACACAGCCAAAAACTATAGAATCTACCTCTAAAGCAACTCCTAGATTGGCAAAAGAGATTTTTACTAATGGTGCTATTTTACTTCTTACCGGATCTTTTATAATTGGGACGATAAGTGGAGAATCTGGTATGGAAAAAATGCATGGATTTTTAATAGAGCCATTTCAGGGAATTTTAGCATTCTTCTTGCTTGATATGGGATTGCTTGTGACACGTCAAATGCATCATTTAAAAGAATTTAATTTAAGATTGGTTCTGTTTGGCATTTATATGCCTTTAATCGGTTTTGCTGTTGGTTTAGGATTAAGTTGGATCATAGGTCTTGATCTTGGAACTGGATTTTTATTTACAGTACTTATTGCTAGCGCATCCTATATTGCAGTTACAGCAGCAATGAGATTGGCACTTCCTGAGGCTAAGGCAGCCATTTATATACCAATGAGTTTGGCTATAACTTTTCCATTTAATATTGCTATTGGAATTCCTTTTTATTTTTACATTGCGCAAAAAGTTTTAGGTTAAAATATTTTTTGAATCAGGGGGTAGTAAATACTAATTAATAAACCCTTCTTAAGAGCGAGATATCCTTGGAATAGGCAGTATATTCCTAAATATTTTATTGCATATCAAATTTATTAAACTAAGATGAACTCTTATATCTTCTATTTATTTTTTAGATCAATTAACATTAAAATCATTAGCTTTGTTAAAACAAATTAAGTATTATATCTTATCAAATCAAGAATGCCTGCCTATAATTGAAGGTGGCAAAGGAATTGGAATTACCAATGGTATTACTGCTGGTAATTTTGCTAAAGCTGGTGCTGTTGGAACTTTTTCTGGTGTTAATGCTGATTATTATGATGAAAATGGCAATCTAGTTCCAGTAATTTATAATGGAAAAAACTAGGAAAGAGAAGCATCAAGAATTAATTGATTATGGCATTAATGGTGGTATTGCTCAGGCTAAGATAGCTCATGATATTTCTGCTGGAAAAGGTAGAATTCATATGAATGTACTTTGGGAAATGGGTGGTGCTGAAGAAATATTACATGGCGTTCTTTCTAAGGCTAATAAATTAATTCATGGTATAACTTGTGGCGCTGGTATGCCTTATCGTTTGGCTGAAATTGCCGCTAAATATAATGTTTATTATTACCCAATTGTTTCTTCTATGAGGGCCTTTAGAGCGCTTTGGAAAAGAAGTTATAAGAATGTATCAAAATTGCTTGGTGGTGTTGTTTATGAATGTCCATGGAGGGCAGGGGGCATAATGGCCTATCTAATTCTGAAGATCCAAATGTACCTCAAGATTCATATCCAAGAATTGTTGAGATTAGAAAATTTATGGATTCTGTCGGCTTAAATAATGTTCCTATAGTTGTAGCTGGCGGCGTTTGGAATATTGAAGAATATGAAGATTATCTTGATAATCCCGATGTTGGTCCCATTGTTTTTCAATTTGGTACTAGACCTATTTTAACAAAGGAATATCCAGTTTCCGAGTCTTGGAAGAGAAAATTCCTTAGCTTAAAGGATGGTGATGTTTATCTTAATAGGTTTAGTCCTACTGGTTTTTATTCTTCTGCTGTAGAGAATGATTTTATAAGAGGGTTGAAAGGAATTGAAGCTAGGCAAATTGAATTTAAATCAAAATCTGAAGATGAATTTTCTGATACTTTAGAATTCGGCCCTAGAAAAAGATTAATTTATGTAAAAAAATCTGACAAATTAAAGGCTGCTAAATGGCAGTCCGAGGGTTTCAATGAATTAATGAAGACTCCAGATGATACTGTAATTTTTGTCACTAAAAATAAATCCGAACAGATTATTCAAGATCAAATTGATTGTATGGGATGCTTAAGTCAATGTCGTTTTAGTAATTGGTCTCAAGATCCTGATGCTGATTATTCAAATGGAAAAAAAGCTGATCCAAGAAGTTTTTGTATTCAAAAAACATTGCAAGATGTAAGGCTTGGAAAGGATATTGAAAATCAATTGATGTTTGCTGGTCATAATGCTTACAGATTTGCAAAGGATCCTTTTTATGCTAATGGTAATATTCCAACAATAGCTCAGTTGGTTGATAGAATAATGACTGGCAAATAATGTTAAAAATTAACTTTATTAAATATCATAAAATTGCAATTATTTTTTCGGCCCTGCTGATTCTCCTTTCCTTTGCTAGCCTATCTACAAAATTTCTTAATTTAGGTATTGATTTTACAGGCGGTATTTTAATGGAAGCTCGCTTTAAAGAAAAAATAGAAGTTTCTGATTTAAGGTCTTTACTGATAAAAGGTAATATACAAAAATTTAATATTCAGTCTTTTGATGAAAAAGATGTTATGATTCGCGTTCCTAAAGATGGTGAAATAGATCAGTCGAACTTAGTTATAAAAATCAAAAATATTTTGAATAATTATAGCTCTGAAATTGAATATCGTAAAATTGATTTTGTTGGACCAAAAATTGGTCAAGAATTAATAAAATCCGCTATTTTAGCTCTATTATTATCATGTTTTTTTGTATTAATTTATATTTGGTATCGTTTTGATTTGGAATTTGGTATATGGTCTATAATTGCTTTGGTTCATGATATTATAATAACTGTTGGCTTTATTTCTCTAACTTCTTTGGAATTTAACTCAACATCAATTGCGACCTTACTTACAGTTATTGGTTATTCCATTAATGATTCTGTAGTAATTTACGATAGGGTAAGAGAAAATCTGCAAAGATATAAAAAGATGTCTATTTCAGAAGTTATTAATATAAGTATTAACGCTTCATTTAGAAGAACAATCATTACATCTGGAACGACTTTATTGGCTTTATTGGCTTTGATATTATTTGGTGGTGAAATTCTAAAAACATTTAGTGTCAGTCTATTTTTTGGCATATTGATAGGCACATATTCATCTATTTATATATCCTCCGCTCTGTTAATTTTTACAGATCCAAGAAAAGTTAAATCATCCTAAATTATGAAAAAAATATTCTTCATATCTTTATCATTATTTTTATCTTTTAATGTTTTTGCTGATAATCAGAATGATCATGACTCTCAGTTACAACAGTTAAAGAAGGAATATCAATCAAAAAGGGAGGCTATATTAGAAGATAAAAGATCATCAAGACAAGCAAAGATAAGAGAAAGAAGAGATAAGAGACAAGAATTCAAAAAAGACGGGAGAGAAAATAGAAGAGAGTTTAGACAGGAAAGAGGGCAAAGAAATTCTTATGGTCAAAATGATGCAAATCCTAGAGGAAGTCAAAGAACAAGGCAAAATAAAAAGGATTATAAACAAGAAAGAAGAGGAAATAAAAGAGAATTCAGGCAGGAAAGAAGAAGTGATAGAAGTGATTTTAGACAAGGAAAAAGTTCCAATAGATCTGATTTAGAAAGGATAAAAGATCAAATAGAAGACCTCAAAATAGGACTGAATCTCGTAAAAGATAATTAAGAAAGGTTTAATATGAATATTTCCAAACAAATTGAATATATCAAAAATAAAAAATCTGATATAATAGACAATATAGAACAAAATGATTTTAATAATATAATCTATGTTAAAAAAGATGCTATAATTGATTTTTTAAAATTTCTTAGAGATGATAATAATCTAAAATTTAAAATGTTAATTGATTTATTTGGTGCTGATTTACTTGGCATTAGATCGCCAAGATTTGAAGTAATTTATAATTTATTAAGTTTTAAATATAATAATAGGCTGGTTGTAAAAGTGGCGTTGGAAGATGTAGAATCCGTTGCAAGTGCTACTAAGCTTTTTGAAGCCGCTAATTGGGCAGAAAGAGAGATTTTTGATATGTATGGTATAAAATTTGATAATCATCCAGATTTAAGAAGAATTTTAACAGATTATAATTTTAAAGATTTTCCTTTAAGAAAAGATTTCCCTTTGACTGGTTATGAAGAAGTTAGATATGATGAAGAAAAAAAGCAGTGATTTATGAAAAGGTAAAATTAACCCAAGAATTTCGTAATTTTGATTTTGAAAGTCCTTGGAGTGGTATTCAAAATCAGTTACCTGGTGATGAAAAAGCTAGTAAATGAATTTCCAAAATTCATTAAAATAGATAATATAGAAACCTCTGAAAAACTAAAAATTCCAATTTTGCTAAATACATATTTTAGTTTTTCAGAGGTTTCTATAGCAAGATATCATCTTAAAAATTAACTTTAGCACAATTTGGTTGTTAAGATAAAAAATTAACAATATCAATTTATGAATATTTTAAAAAACTATCTAAAATTAATAAAAGAAAAAATATCCCTGCTATTAAACTTAATTCTAAACAAAGATTTAAGTTTGAAATCTTTATCCTACATAGCTTTCTTATCATTTTTAGTTTGCTACTTTATTGTTTTTCCATTTACATCTTCCATTCATAATCAGATTATCAGATCTATATTATCATTTTGTGCTATTCTTTTTTATAGTCGTCATATTTACCTATTTTGGAAATTTATGCCACCAAAAGATAAAAGAAAGAAGCATAAGAGAACTTTTTTAGATGTAATTTTATTAAAAAACCCCAAACCCTTAGATAAGGGAGATCTTGTTAAAATAGTTATAGCTCTTGATTTATTTGCTATTGTAGCATTTTTTGAATATTTTTTATGAAAGATATTAATTCTAATGAATATAAATTATTAAATCATATTCAATTTCCAGAGGATCTTAGAAAAATAAAAAGGTCAGAATTAGAAGAATTTTCAAATGAGCTTCGCCAAAAAACAATAGAAGTAGTTTCAAAAACGGGTGGTCATTTGGGTGCTGGTCTTGGTGTTGTTGAATTGACTGTTGCACTTCATTATGTTTTTAATACACCAAATGATAAAATTATCTGGGATGTTGGTCACCAATCCTATCCTCATAAAATTCTAACAGGTAGAAAAGATAAAATGCTAAGCCTCAGGCAAAAAAATGGTATTAGTGGCTTTACTAAAAGGTCAGAGAGTCAGTTTGATCCTTTTGGTGCTGGTCATAGCTCAACTTCTATCTCGTCCGCTCTTGGCTTTGCTTTGGCTCGTGATATTAAAAAAGAACAAAGAGATGTGATAACAGTAATTGGTGATGGTGCTATTAGTGCTGGTATGGCTTATGAAGCCCTTAATAATGCTGGATCGGCACATAATAGGCTAATTGTTATTTTAAATGATAATGATATGTCAATTTCTCCACCGGTAGGGGCTATGTCTAATTATCTTTCTCGCCTTGCTGACTTCAAAATCATATTTGAAAATTCGTGATATTTCCAAGAAATTTCTAAAGAAATTACCAGATTCAATTGCTAAATTTTCTAAAAAATTAGAAAAAACAACCAAAGAATGGTGGATGGGAGGAAATATTTTTGAAGAGATGGGTTTTTACTATATTGGTCCTGTTGATGGCCATAATATAAACATCTTATTAACTATTCTTGAAAATATAAAAAATGACAAATCCAATACTCCAATTTTAATTCATATTAAAACTGAAAAGGGTAGGGGTTATAATGAGATTATGTCATCTACAGATTCTCTTCATGCTGTGGCAAAATTTGATCGAGAGACGGGAGAAAGACAAATTATCAATAATAACAAACCATCTTTTAGCAAAGTTTTTGGTAATTTTCTAACCAAATTAGCAAAAATTGATAAAAATATTGTGGCAATTACAGCTGCTATGCCCACAGGTACTGGATTGGATATTTTTGCTAAAGAGTTTGAAAAAAAACCTAATAGATTTTTTGATGTTGGAATAGCAGAACAACATGCTGTTACTTTTGTCGCCGGACTCGTCGCTGAAGAAATCAAACCTTTTGTAGCAATTTACTCTACTTTTTTACAAAGAGCTTACGATCAGATAATTCATGATGTGGCCATACAAGATTTACCAGTTAGATTTGCCATTGATCGCGCTGGTTTTGTAGGTGCCGATGGCCCAACACATGCTGGATCTTTTGATATTGCTTATTTAATTAATTTACCAAATTTTATATTAATAGCACCAAAAGATGGTGATGATTTGGCCAGAGCAATTAAAACTTCTTTAGCAATTGATAATCATCCTTCAGCCTTTAGGTTTCCAAGAGGGAATACTGATATTTCTGATAAATTACAACATATTCTTAATTCAAAATTAACTGTTAAAAAATTAGAGACTGAGTTAGAAAAAATAAAGAAATTACCTATAGGGAAGGGTAATATTGTTAAAAAAGGTCAAAAAATCGCTATTTTATCTCTTGGCTCAATTATCAATAATGTTTTTACAGCCGATAAGATTTTACAAGAAAAATATAATATTAATATTACCATTGCCGACGCTATATTTGCCAAACCTTTTGACCAAAAATTGGTTTTAGATTTAGCAGAAAATCATGATGTTTTAATTACTATTGAAGAAGGTTCTATTGGCGGTTTTAGCTCTATTATTGCTGATTTTCTTTTAAAAAATGATATTTTGTCAAAACAAAACTTAAAATTTTATCCTCTTTATATGAAAGATAAATTTATTGATCAAAAAGAGGTGGGAGAAATGCAAGAAGAATCAGGAATTGGTGTGAAATCAATTATTGAGGGGGTAGAAAATTACCTATAAAGCATCTAATAACAACTCAAGAAATGATCAAAATTTATACTGATGGTGCATGTAGTGGAAATCCTGGAAAGGGTGGATGGGGGCTATTTTGCTTTATGGCGATAAAGAAAAGAGAATTAATGGTTTTGATCCAGAAACTACTAATAATAAAATGGAGCTAAAGGCTGTCATTGAAGCTCTTAAAATTATTAAAAAAAATATTAAAATTGAGATTCATACTGATAGTATCTATGTTAAAGATGGTATAACTAAATGGATTTTTGCCTGGAAAAAAATGATTGGAAAAATTCTAAAAAGCAAAAGGTTAAAAATTCTGAACTTTGGCAGGAATTAGATTCTTTAGTGCAAAAATATGATATAGATTTTTTTGGGTTAAAGGTCATAATGGAGATAAATATAATGAAATTGCCGATGAATTGGCAAGAAAAGCAATTGAACAGAATTTACATTACCATAAATAATGATTACCAAAGTTTATTAAAAACTATATATAGGAAACTCTGAAAAACTTAAAATATGTATTTACATAAACTTAAATTCCCATATCTTTACCCACGATAGTCCTTAAAAAAACATTAATCTAAGCAAATAAAAGCTTGCAACCGACTTTTTAGTTCTATATACTCGTGCCTATTATTAATTCTTTACTCACGATTATGAGCTATATCAGATACAAAAAAGTTGGAGACAGGGAATATGCATATGAAATAACGGCCTATTGGGATAAAAAGAAACAACATTCCAAGCAGCACAGCAAATATCTTGGAATTGTCCTAGATAAAGAAGCTGGAATATTTCAGGAGGTAAAAAGAAGAAAGAGAGATTTAAATGGAAAAGTTATTTCCAATCCAAAAAGGGTTATGGCACAACCATTTAAGGAGAGGGAAATTGTATCTTTTGGTAGTGGCTACTTAACCAAGAAACTAATTGATGAAGATGATGTTGGAAAAATCTTTGCAGACTTACTGCCTCATGTAAAGCTTAAAACATTAAAAAGCTTACTATCCTATCGTCTCATCAATGGATCTGCAATGTATTTAGCTAATGATTGGTATGAAGGCGATATATCTAAACATTTATTTCCAGGCTCTTCTATGAGCTCACAAGCTATCAGTAATTTCCTAAAAGAACTGGGAAGTGAAAAGCTTCAAAAAGACTTTTTAGAAAATATCTTCCTATCGCAACAAAAGACAGCAAAGAAGGTCTAATAGTAGATGGAAGTAGCATGCCAAATGAAATCAATACTCCAATTAATGAGTTTGGCTATAATAGTGGCTCTATTGATAGGCAGATAAAATTTATGTCAGTTGTTTCTGCCGATAACAATCTACCTCTGTACTTTCGCTACAATGCAGGCAGTATAGCGGACATCTCAACACTCACAAATACTATCAAAGAACTTAAGGCTCATAACACTACAGCTAAAGCGGTACTGCTAGATGCGGGCTTTTATTCTAATGATAATATTGAATTATTACAAAAAAATAAGATCAATTTTATAATTAGACTTCCGTCTGGCAGAAAATTATTCAAAGAAGTAATTGATAATGAAAAAATAGATCTGGCATCTAATGCAGTAAAAGTATCCAAAAAGAGAGTGGTATTTATTAAAGAAAAGGAGATTAAGCTAAACAAGAAGAAGACCTATGCCTATATTGTGCTTGATCCAAAGAAAAAGGCTGATTTAGTAAATAATTATTTATCTGAAAAAATAGATGATAAGCAAGATATTGATAACGAGAAAATAGCTAAGGTCATAAATCAAAAGGGCCTGTTTGTAATAATATCTTCAAAGAAGCAGGAAACAGAAAATATCCTAAATTTATACTACACCAGACAAAAGGTTGAGAGAATGTTCGCTTTCTCGAAGTCAGATCTAAACCTGCTACCACTAAGAGTGCATAGCGAGGAAACTCTCAGAGGACATTTATTTTTACTATTTTTATTATCTTACTTTTTTATGAAAATTCATCAGAAATTAAACAAAGAATTTACTGTGGATCAAGCATTTATTATACTTTCGGCACAAAAGGCAAAAATATATGAAAAGCAGATATTTGTACAAGAGGCTACAAAAAAGCAAAAACAAATTTTTGAGCTTTTTGGTTATGATATTCCTGAGGAGATGGCTCGTGGGTAAAGATATGGGAATTTAAGTTCTATAAAACTTGATTAAGCCTTGATTTGATTGCTATTGTTGGATTATGTTGGATGTAGAAAAATAATAGTATGGCGGTGTGCAAAGCACGCTTTGCGAACTATTATCCTAATTTGCCGATGTAGAGATTACAAGGGCTAAATGGCAATTTGGGTCGTCCTTTAAATTTCGAAGTTTTATGCTTGTTGAGGCAAGCAACAGCTAATGCGAACTTTTTAAAGACTCAATTAGAATCCCAATTTAACATTCAAATCCTACTAATTTTTAGGATTCAACTCAACCAAAATTCTATTACCCTCACTCTCAAATCTAATGCCATTTTCTTCAAAAACTCCTACCAGTTTTTGCATGGTTTCTATCCTTAAATTTCTTACTCCTCTCTCAAAATCACCAATAGTTGATTTAGCAACGCCAACTTTCTCGCATAATATATCTTGATTCCAGTCTAGAAGCGCTCTGGCGACCTTGCATTGCTTGTAATTAATTATGATATTCATGCTTAATTAACTTGATTAGTCAGTGTTTTAATAGTATTATAGAGTTTAATAATAGTGTTTATATCTTCTCTAAAGTTGATTTAGCTATTATAAATATGGTAATTATTTTAACAACCTTAAATTTTTCTAATTATGTTTAAGAAAATAAAAGAAAATAGCGTGGAATGTAACGCTAAAATTGAACAGGTTAAAAGTTTGGCTGGCTCAATTGCTCATGAAACAAGAAATCCACTTGCAGGCATCAAAGGATGCTGTGAGTTGATGAAGGATAATTTAAATCAATTAATCGAATATATTGATCTTATTGCTGATAGCTCTACTCAGGGCTTGGCAATGATCGATATGATTTTAGCTAATATTAGAGATGGCGAGGTTGATAAAAGTAATTTTACCAATCTTTCAATTTCTGGAGTGATTAAAAAAGCATTGAAACAATTTTCATATCAAAATCAACAAGATCGAGACTTGGTTAGCTATAACCTGAATGAGGATTTTATTTTTAGAGGAGATGAAAATATGATGATTTTTGTCATATATAATCTACTTAAAAATGCTCTTCATTATAGAGTTAAAATTGAAATCAGAACCGAAATAAAATCTGATGGCAATTATCTATATTTTAAAGATTATGGCCCTGGAATTGAGAAGGATAAATTGGAACTTATTTTTGAAAGCTTTTTTACCTCTGGCAAAAAAGATGGAACAGGACTTGGGCTTCCATTTTGTCGAAGAATTATGAGAGCTTTTGATGGGGAAATTATCTGTAAATCTGAGTTAGAAAAAGGAACGGAATTCGAAATGAAATTTCCAAGTTAAATTTATCTTAAAACGAGTTGACTTCAACTCCTTTCATAGCGTTCATGAAGGTAAGGCTAGCAAGCCATTATTAACCATTTTAGTAGGTAAAAATGAACGATAAAACCACTTTACAAAACCACCTTGAATCATTTAAATCTTAAGAGCAGAAGTGAATGAATCTCTCTATAAATTTGTGAGTCTGAATTTGAAAAAGAAAAAGCCAAAATTGAGCAATTAAGGCACTCATTTTTTGTAGTGGTAAAATTAATCAATTCCGAGCTGATAAATTCTTTCGACAGAATAGAAGATTTTTTAAAAGAAAACAATTATCCTAAAAATAAGTAATGCACATGTTATTTAATTTTTTTAACTAACATAAAAGCTAACTTATTTTATTTAATGAATTTTTTAAAAAATTGACGCTGCAAATTAAATTATCAAAAACAGATTTTACCAAAGGCAAGCAATGCGCAAAGGCGTTGTGGCTAAATTATTACGAGCCAGACTTAAAGCCTGACCTTGATGATAAAACCAAAAATATTTTAGAAACTGGTGAGGAAATAAACGAATTAGCAAGAAGTTATTTTAAAGATGGAGCAAATGCCACAATTGATGATTATTTTGATATTTTTAAAGCATCTGAATTTACCAAGGAATTAATCTCTCAAAATCACCAGATCGTATTTGAAGCAACAGCAATTGATGAATCTGACAATTCTCATGCAAGAATTGATATTTTGCAAAAAAATGAAGATGGGTTGAGTTGGAATCTAATAGAAGTAAAGGGATCTACAAAAGCAGAAAAATATCATATTGATGATTTAGCCTTCCAGTATCATATTTTCACTAAAGCGGGATTTAAAATTGATAAATGCCTACTAATGCTAATCAATAATGAATATCGTTTAAAAGGAGAAATAAACCCTCAAGAATTTTTTAAATTTGAAGATATCACCGATCAGGTTCTAGAAAAGCAAAATGAAGTTGAAGCTAAAAAGCAGGAATTAATCAAAATCTTAAATAATCAAAATCAGCCAAATATTAAAATTGGTGATAAATGCTTTAAGCCTTTTGATTGTCAGTATCAAAAACATTGTTGGCAAAATATCCCTGATTATTCAATTTTTAATGTTTGTCACAGAAAAACAACCGCCGAAAGAATTGCTGATGAAGTTAATTCTTATGATGTTAATGATATTGATGTAAATAATTATGAAAAAGGCATTAAAGAATTAGACATTATTTGCCATCAAGAAAATAGAACTCACATCGATAAAGAAAAATTAAGTGAATTTTTATCCACCCTAAAATATCCGCTCTATTTCCTTGATTATGAATCATTTAGCTTAGCAATTCCAATCTTACAAAATACTAGACCCTATCAACAAATTCCTTTTCAATTCTCGCTTCATATTCAAGACAAACCAAATAGTGAATTAAAGCATTTTGAATTTTTACACCAAAATAATAGCGATCCCAGAAAAGATCCCAGGGAAGATTTTATTCAAAATTTAATCAAATATTGCCAAAATGATGGTTCAATCATCGTTTATAACCAAACATTTGAAAAACTTCGAAATAAAGAGCTGGCAGAAGATTTTCCAAAATATTCAGAGCAATTATTAAACTTAAATGATCGAATCATTGATTTAATGACCCCTTTCCAAAAAAAGTGGATATATAGCCCAAAACAACAAAGTTCCAACTCAATCAAAAAAGTCCTTCCTGCATTTACTGACCTAAATTACCAAGATCTAGAAATTAAAAGTGGTGGCGATGCCATGGATATTTATGCTGATTTTATCAAAGGCAAAACAAGTCTTGAAAATAACTTGATCCAAAACCTGCTCGAATATTGTAAATTGGATACTTACGCCATGGTAAAGCTTCTCGAAGAGCTATTCAATTTTGTCAAAAAATAGAAAGCAAAAAAACAGATTTTCATTTTCTCTTGTTTTCTATCTAATTCTCTCTTATTCTATTACTTTTTAAATCAAACTAACAAGGCACTGTCTCCTATTATGGCAAAAAAAGACGATATAATGACAATCAAAGAGTTAGCTAACTATCTAAAAATCGCAGAAAAATCTGCATATCGCTTTGCGTCAGAAAAGAAAATACCAGGTTTTCAAATTGGCAATGCTTGGCGATTTAGCAAAAAGGAAATTGATGCCTGGATAGAGAAAGAAAGTAAAACTAAATAATATGCTATTAGATAATAAAACTCATGGCAAAGTTGGAGATACTCTAAAAAAAGAAATTGGTGCAAAAGCCTCTTTGTCTGTGTTATCTAGTGTTTTTTCTATATACGGATTTGAATTTTTAAAAAAAGAACTATCTGCGCTATCGGATGCCAGAATTTTATTATCTAACTGGAACGATAATTTTATTCATAATTTAGCTGGAAATTTAGAGGAAATAGCCCTTAAAAATAATTTAAATCAAGCTCAAATTGCACAAGAATTCTCCTCTTGGATCTCTAGAAATGTTCACATTAAATCATTAGTCGGCTTAGCACTAACCAAAATCTTTTTCATGTAAAAAATCAGAATAATAATAATTTTTGTATTCATGGCGACTCAGGATTAACAGCACCAGGATTGGGAGAAGTAAGCTCTAATTCAATTGAAATTAACACTGCCATAAAAGATAAAAGTTCGGCTGAACAAATCTTGCAATGGTTTGAGAATTTTTGGAGCAACCCAAAATCTGCATTAGATGTAAAAAAAGAATTAATTGAACAGCTAAATTATTTATCATCAAAAAAGACCGCTAACCTAATTTATTTCATAACATTATTTAACCTATTTAAAGAATTTTTAGAAGATATTGATGAAGAAAGTATTATCAGATCAAAAACTGGCTTTAAAGACACGGTTGTCTGGAATAAACTTTATAAATTCCAAAGAGATGGAGTTCTGGGAGCTATTGATAAATTAGAAAAATATAATGGTTGCATAATAGCTGATAGCGTTGGTCTAGGAAAAACTTTTGAAGCTCTTGCAATTATCAAATATTACGAGCTTCGCAATGATAGAATCCTTGTTTTGTGTCCAAAAAAGTTATGTGAAAATTGGACTGTCTTTACCATTAATGACAAAAGAAATTTATTGGCTTCAGATAGATTCAATTATGATGTTTTAAATCACACAGACCTCAGTAGAAATTCTGGCAAATCAGGAGAGATAAATTTAGAAACCCTGAATTGGGGCAATTATGATCTAATTGTGATTGATGAGTCGCATAACTTTAGAAATGCTGGAACAAAAAAGGGAGATACCTCTAGATACAAGAAATTAATGGATCAGGTGATTCGTGCTGGGGTAAAAACAAAAATTTTAATGTTATCTGCAACCCCTGTAAATAGCAGAATGAATGATTTGAAGAATCAAGTAGCCTTCATAACCGAGGGCAATGATAGCTCTCTTTCTGAATACGGAATATCAAGTATTGAAAACACGCTGAGAAAATCACAAACTAGATTTAATGAATGGCTTAAGCATTTGCCTGAAAGCCAAAGAAAGACTGCGAGTCTTTTAGAAAGGATGAATTTTGACTATTTTAAATTACTTGATCTACTAACAATAGCTAGATCAAGAAAGCATATAGAAAAATATTATGATGTGACTGAAATTGGCAAATTTCCTGAAAGATTAAAGCCAAAAAATATAAAAACTGATATTGATATTGATGGTAAATTTCCGCCTCTTAAAGATATAAACACCTCAATCAAAAGGTTAAATCTAGCGAAGATATGCACCACTTGAATATGTTCGCATGGATAAGCAAGAGGAATATAGCGCAAATATGACCAAGAAGTTCAAGATGGTGCTTCAGTATTTCGTCAGATTGATCGTGAGCGAAATATGATTCACTTAATGAGAGTGAATATGCTAAAAAGAATGGAAAGCTCCATTAATTCTTTTTACATAACAGTTGAAAGGCTTCAAAATAAGATCGGCAAATTATTATCCCAAATTGAAAACCAAGAAAACTCAGAGTTTGAAGAGTTAAATATAGAAGATATCGAGATAGATTCATCGGAATTTGAGGAATATCTCATTGGCAATAAAATTAAAGTTCTGATTCAAGATATTGATCTTGTAAGATGGAAGCAAGATTTAGAAGAAGATCACGACCTGCTTGATAATTTATTGCAAGAAGCAAAGAAAATTGATGCCAAAAAAGATGCCAAACTTCAGAATCTGAAGAATGAAATAAGCAATAAAATCCTTAATCCCATAAATAAAAATAATAAAAAAATCATTATCTTCACAGCCTTTTCGGATACCGCTGATTACATTTATAAAAATATTTCTATTTGGGCTAAAGAAAATCATAATATTCATTCTGCTCTTATTACTGGAAGTGGTGTTAATCAATGCACTGACAAAAACATCAATAAAGACTTAAATAATATTTTAACAAATTTCTCACCAATTTCAAAAGAAAGAGCCAAGATTGATCCAGATGCAAAAAATGAAATAGATATATTGGTTGCAACCGATTGTATTTCTGAGGGACAAAACCTTCAAGATTGTGATATGTTAATCAATTATGATATCCATTGGAACCCTGTTCGCATAATACAAAGATTTGGTCGAATTGATCGTTTGTGATATACTAACGATAAAATCCAACTAGCCAATTTCTGGCCAAATATGGAGTTAGATGAATATATTAATCTTGAAGCAAGAGTTAGTGGCAGAATGGTATTACTAGATATTTCAGCAACTGGCGAAGAAAACATTATAGAATATGATGAAACTCGCCAAATGAATGTTTTAGAATATCGCCGCAACCAGATGAAAAAATTACAAGAAACAGTTGTTGATATAGAAGACATGGATGGAAGTGTTTCAATTACCGATATGACCCTTAATGATTTTCGCATGGATTTATCCAGCTTTATGAAGGAGAATCTGCCTTTGTTAGAAAAATCACCAACAGGATTTTATGCAGTCACTTCAGCCATTTTAAATCAAGAAACTCCATCAGGAGCAATTTTTTGTTTGCGAGATATTCATCAAAATTCACAGCAAAAAGATAATTATTCTCTAGCGCCATATTATCTAATATATGTAGCAGAAGACGGAAGCGTAGTTTTGAACCATCTACAAAGTAAAAAAATTCTCGATATCTTTAAGAAACTTTGTGTGAATGCAAAATCTTTAGATGTAAATGCCATTGCTGGCTTTAATGAAGCAACCAATAATGGTAAAGATATGTCTAATTACAGATTTATGCTAGAATCAGCAATATCTTCTATTTCAGGAAAAGATGATGAAAAAGGCATAGAAAGCTTATTTAACAGAGGTGGAACTATTATTTCTCAGAGCAGTTTTAAAGGAGCTGAAGATTTTGAAGTTGTGAGTTTTTTAATTATTAAAGAGGAAAAATCATGACCCAAATTTTTCTAGATAATTTAAATATTCCAAAAACCTGTGCAGTAAATAAAACCATTTTTAAAAAACTGTTTCAAGAAAATGTTGCCTTAGATGCAACAGATAAAAAAGCCCTCAAAGATGATATAAAGAAAATAACTTGGCTATTTTCGCTTAAAAGTAACAATATAGGCATTGCCAAATATGAAGATGAAAATTTTGAATATCACGAAATAGCAATATTGCAGGTCAATTTAAGCAACAAAGATCGCTTCAGGAAGATTGCTAATTTTATCAATAAAGCAATTCCCTATCCAATAATCTTATTATTTAGCTTTGATAATAAATTTATTATCAACCTTACAAATAAAAGAATTAACAAGGTAGATAGATCAAAATTATTAATAGCAGAAGAGTTTTTTACCGATGAGTTGGATTCTAAAAATCTAAATCAGGCACAAAAATCTTTTATTTACGACTGCAATATAAAAAACCTATCCCCCTTAAATTTATATGAATTTTACCAAGATCTGGTAGCAAGATTAATTTCCTTAAATGCTGCGAGTTATAGTGGAAATTATAATAAAACCTCAACTGTTGAAGCGTTAGATCGCAAAAAATATTTAAAGCAAATTACCGACTTAGAAGAAGAGATATCATCCTTACAAGCAACACTCAAAAAAGAGAGTCAGTTTAATCGTCAAGTAGATTTAAATATTAAGATTAAAAGCAAGGCTAGTGAGATTCAAAAATTAAAACAAAATTTATAATATTAATTAAAAGATTATGACAGAAATGAAAAAATTAGAAAAAGAAGATATGCAAAGTAGTGATATAGTAAAAGAAAATATTCAGCAATTAAAACAGCTTTTTCCTGAAGTATTTTCAGAAGATAAAATAAATTTTGAGAAGCTAGAAGAAATTTTAGGAAATTATATAAACCAAGATGAAGATCACTATAATTTTACTTGGCATGGCAAGAAAAAAGCAGCAAGACTAGCACAAACTCCAAGCACAGGAACGCTAAGACCAGCAAAAGATGAGTCAGTTGATTTTGATAACACGCAGAACCTTTTTATTGAAGGTGATAATTTAGAAGTTTTAAAGCTCCTGCAAAAATCTTACCACAGAAAAGTGAAGATGATTTATATCGATCCGCCTTATAATACTGGAAGCGATTTTGTTTATGAAGATGATTTTAGGGACGGCGTTAAAAACTACCTTGAAATGACAGGGCAAATTGATTCAGAAGGCAA
Organism: Rickettsiales bacterium; assembly: GCA_038142525.1. Taxonomy (GTDB): domain Bacteria; phylum Pseudomonadota; class Alphaproteobacteria; order Rickettsiales; family UBA1997; genus CAJQHK01. Next base: position 14,052 of record JAYQKE010000019.1, on the reverse strand, counting down.
AAAACTTGGCACAAATTCAAGTAGTGCCGGCAGGTATCACACTAATTGGCTAAATATGATGTATCCAAGGTTGAAGCTGGCAAGGAATTTATTAAGTAGCGAGGGTGCTATTTTTATCTCTATAGACAAAAATGAACTAAATAATCTCGTAGGATTGATGAATGAAATTTTTGGTGAGGGTTGCTACAAAAATATAATTATTTTTAAGAGAGGGGTAAAAAATGTACAAGCCCAATTTGATACTATTGATTCTCTCACAATTGGGCATGAGTATATATTGTTTTATGCAAAGGACACTAACCATAGATTTAAACAATTTAAAATAGAGTTGGAAGAAGCAAAAGAAGGATCTTGGAATAATCATTGGAGAGGTACAGATCGTCCTACTATGAGATATAATATATTTGATATTATTCCAGATTCAGGACAGTGGCGCTGGGGAAAGGACAGAAGTAAAAATGCTATCGAGAATTATCAAAAACTATTAAAAGAGGTTGGTAAAACAGAAGATTCTATAACCCAAAATGAGATTGATAAATGGTGGACAAAGTATGTAGAAGAAGGAGAAGAACTTGATTTATTAAGGTTGTCAAAGTCTGGAAAGCCGGAACATTATATTCCTCCAACTGATTCTAAAATGGGAAGTGACTTATGGATAGATTTATCTTCACGTGGCTCAGGAGAGTTATCTTCTCTGTTTGATAAAAAGTCATTATTTGACAATCCTAAACCGCTAGGATTGTTAAAGCGTATGCTTTCTTTTATTACAGAGCCCAATAAAAATCACATAGTATTAGATTTCTTTGCTGGATCAGGCTCGACTGGACACGCAGTTATGGATCTAAATTGTGAAGATGGGGGTGACAGAAAATACATATTAGTTCAGCTTCCAGAAAGAACCTCAGAAAAATCAAAAGCCTTCAAAGAGGGATATAATACCATCTCTTCTTTAACTCAAGAGAGACTTAGAAGAGCTGGAAGTGCGTTAACAATTGAAAACCCTGACTACCAAGGTGATTTAGGCTTTAAAGTTTTTAAACTCGATAGCTCAAACATCAAAAGATGGGATGCTAATTTTGATAATCTAAAACAAAACTTAATTGATGCGGTTGATTACATTAAGCAAGATAGAAGCAATGATGACATAGTTTATGAAATTCTTTTAAAATATGGTCTTGATTTAGCAGTGCCAATCGAAATTAGAGAGATTGCAGGGGCAAAGATTTATATCATTGGCTTTGGGGCTTTGGTTATTTGCCTTGATAAGAATATTACTATGGAAGTAGTAAATGGCATTTGTACCCTAAAAACTGAATTATCACCTGAAATTATGCGAGTGGTGTTCTCTGATAATGGCTTTAAAGACGATGTTATAAAAACGAATGCTATTGCCACTTTGAAGCGAGCTGGAATTGAAGATATTAAAAGTTTATAAAGGAAAAAATTATGAAAATTAAATTTGATCCAAATCAGCCATTTCAAAAAAGAGCAATAGATGCTGTTTGCTCAGTTTTTGAAGGGCAGGAATTGTGCAAATCTGCTTTTTCTATGCCTTCATTATTTAAAGAAGGAATGCTTGAGATGTTATGGTCAAACCAAACAGATAAGGGATATGGTAATAAGTTAAAGCTAATTGATGAGGAAATTTTAAATAATGTAAGGCAAATTCAGTTAAAAAATGGTCTTAAACAGAGCGAGGAGTTAAAAAATCTTAATTTTACCATTGAGATGGAAACCGGAACGGGAAAAACCTATGTTTATTTGCGCTCTATCTTTGAGATGAACAAGCTTTATGGTTTTAGTAAATTCACCATTGTAGTGCCAAGTATTGCCATAAAAGAAGGGGTTTTAAAATCTTTAGAAATTACCAAAGATCACTTCAAAGAATTATATGATAATGTTCCTTTTGACTATTTTGCCTATGATTCTTCCCGACTAGAGCAAGTTCGAAGCTTTGCAACTAATGACTATATCCAAATTATGGTTATTAATATTGATGCTTTTCGTAAAAGCTTTACTGATCCTGCTAAAGAGACTAGTGCAAATATCATTCATCGTTTTAATGACAAAATGCAAGGAGTACCAATTGATTTTATTAAATCAACCAATCCTATTGTCATTATTGATGAACCACAAAGCGTTGATACAACTGATAAATCTTCAGAGGCAATTAAATCCTTAAATCCTCTTTGTACTTTTCGTTATTCTGCAACACACACTAAAAAACATAATATGCTCTATAAGCTAGATTCAATTGATGCTTATGAGCAAAAACTTGTTAAACAAATAGAAGTTGTTGCAAATTTCTGTGAAAGATTCTGACAACAAGGCTTATATAAAACTTCTAGAAGTTGATAATAAAAAAGGTTACAGAGCTAAAATTGAAATAGCAGTTCAAAGAAAAAATAATGTAGAAAAAATTACTAAATGGGTGAAGCAAGGCGATGATCTATTAAGTATTTCTGGAGGTAGAGGGGTATATGATGGTTATATAATTAATGATATTTATTGCGAAGAAGGTAATGAATATATCGATTTTACTAGCAAACCGGAAGTAATAAGTTTGGGTCAGATAATTGGCGATGTAAATGAGGATGAATATAAAAGACTGCAAATTCGCAAAACAATAGAAGAGCATTTGGATAAAGAGTTAAAATTAACTCCCCTTGGAATTAAAGTTTTAAGTCTATTTTTCATTGATAGGGTTGCTAATTATCGCAATTATGATCGGAGACGAGAAAGGCAAATATGCAATTATTTTTGAAGAGGAATATTCAAGGGCAATTAAAAAGCCAAAATATAATAATCTTTTTAAAGAATTAGACATTACCACCTTGCCAAGTGAAGTTCATGATGGCTATTTTTCTGCCGATAAAGGCAGATGCAAAGATACTAAGGGAAATACAAAAGCAGATGAGGATACTTACAACCTCATCATGAAAGATAAAGAAAAGTTACTAAGTTTTAGCTCAAAACTGAAATTTATTTTTTCTCACTCTGCTTTAAAAGAAGGATGGGATAACCCAAATGTTTTCCAAATTTGCACCTTAAACGAAACTGGATCAATAATCAAAAAGCGCCAAGAAATTGGTAGAGGTTTAAGAATTTGTGTAAATCAAGATGGGCAAAGAGTTCCGGGTTTTGATGTTAACACTCTAACTGTTATGGCAAATGAATCCTATGAATCATTTGTTGATGGCTTGCAAAAAGAGATAGAAAAAGACGAAAATATTAGATTTGGGGTAGTTGAAGAACATTTATTTGCAAATATTACCTATCAAGACTCAAATGGAGAGGATAAATTCTTAGGGGCGAAAGGATCAGAAGATATTTGGAATCACTTACTTGCAAAGCAGTATATCAAAAATGATGGCAAGATTGAAGATGACTTAAAAAAAGCTCTTAAAGAGGGGAGCACTGATTTGCCAAGTGACTATACCCAGCATTCTGAGCAAATTTTAGCCATTTTAAAGAAAGTGGCTGGGGGTCTAAACATTAAAAATAATGAAAATAAAAGAGCTATAAAGCTAAATAAGGCAGTGTTTGAGAGTGCCGAATTTAAAGAGCTGTGGGATAAAATAAAGTACAAAACCTATTACAATGTAGAGTTTGATTCTGAAGAATTAATTAAAAAATGTGCTAATTCTATTCAAAGAAATTTAATAGTTGGAAAGGCTAAGTTTAATTATACGAGAGCAAAAACTGAGATTAGCAAAGGTGGTGTTAGTGTTTCTGATACTAAAGAAAGTACTCACTTATATGAGGCTAGAGATTATGAAATTCCTGATATTCTTAGTTATCTTCAAAATGAAACTAATTTGAAACGAGAATCAATCCTTAAGATTCTGCTAACAAGTGACAGATTAGAAGATTTTAAAAATAATCCTCAAAAATTTATCGATGGAGCCAAGGAAATAATTAGGCGTGAGATGAGAAGATTTATTGTTGATGGCATAAAATATCAAAAAATTGGTAATGATTATTTTTATGCTCAAGAGCTATTTGAAGAAAATGAATTATATGGCTATCTGAATAAGAATATGATTGAGGCCAGTAAGTCTACCTATGATCATGTGGTTTATGATTCGGATGTTGAATCTGAGTTGGCGGAATCTTTTGAAAGAAATGAAGAGGTAAAAGTTTATACAAAATTGCCTGATTGGTTTAAAATAGATACTCCTCTTGGATCATATAATCCAGATTGGGCTGTATTAATAGAGCAAGATGGCAAGGATAAACTTTATTTTGTTGTAGAAACAAAAGGCGAAGACATTTGAAGGAATGTTGCGTGATTCAGAAAAAGCAAAAATTGATTGCGGTCGTAAGCATTTTAAAGCTCTTGGAGAGGATACAAAATACTTGGTTACAGATAATTATAATAATTTAATTAACCAACTGTAAGACAATGCCAAAAAAATTCAATGGTACAAAATTATTTCACAATTTAGCGGGACATAGACTCTTTTGGAGAATGTGGAATAAGATTGCTCATTATAAATTTTGGTTCAACAAAAACTCATACTCGACAAAAACTTACATAAATAAAAAGAAAAATAGTCTTTCGGACCTGAGGAGAAGTATGGAAGTATGCTCCACAATTTATAATACTTCTTTGTGCAATATTTTTTCTTGAATGGTTAGAAGCAAAAGTCGAGCTAGTAAATTTCCTAAAAACAATTCTTCCAGATATTGGCTTTGGGGACAAGCCAGACAATAGTAATTTTATTGATATAGCGGTTTTATTTATCACTACTGTCGCAATTTACTTCGCTTCAATAAGTATTATTGCCAGCACATCTTATCTTAAGCTACCCACAAAAACAAAATCAATTCTTTGGGAAGAAAGAGGTAACAATTTTGTATATAACTATCTTGTTACGCTTGCAATTCTTTCTGTAATGCTTTGTGGAGTAAACAATTTTGGCTACGATACCGGATATATTATTTTTTTCTCCACGATTTTTTTATCGCTGTTGGGGATTGTGATATTCGTAATTTTTACTATAAGGTTATTTGGATTTTTTTCTCCTATATCTCTCTTGCAGACTTATTTTATACCCAGAATCTTAACCCATATAGAGCAAATTACTGTTGATCGCAGACAATTCAGAGAGTCGCAGAACCACTCTCAAAATAATGTCGATTTTGACCTAACTTTAGTGGAAAACATAATTCGAAATACTTTTCCTGTAAGCAGATCTAATTCGGGAGAAGTAGTTTCTGAAGCTACTTCTTCAGGGGTGGAAATAGAAGAATTTTTTAAACAATTTTTTCAAATCCTTACATATTACTCTTCATGCAAACAAAATATCCCGCACGATAGCTTATGGTATAAAAAAAGATCGAAGCATAAAAGCTATTTTGAATCTGATTATAGCGAAATAAATATTACCCATCAGCTAGACACCACCATGTTGGCTACTGAAACTCCAGATCTAATGTGGCTAGAAAAGAAGATAGTTACAATTTTAGAGCTAATCTTTAACCATATTTTTCTTACAAAAAATTATAGACTTTGTGCAATTGCATTGAATGCTCTACAAATTCATTTGGAGACCATAATCGAGAGAGCTGATCATAATACGGCAATATTTATTCTCGAAAGCCTTGCACCGAAACTGCAAGGATTTATTTTGGATATAAAGCCAAAATTTCAGGAAATTGAAAAAAACTTAATAGACAATTCGATACTAGAACCATTAGCTATCTCTGACTATTACGGATGTATATTTATTTCAGTAATTTTGGGGTATAGGAAGCGTATTGAGGGGCTATGTGCGAAGATAGATAATGTAGATTTTTCATCAAAAAAAGGATTATATACTCAAAATTTTCCATCTGAAATTATTGTCCGTTTAGAAGATCTGCAAAAAGGTTAAAATTTGAAATTGCTGTAGAAGGGAAAACTATAACCCAGAAATACTACATTGATCAACTTGTTGCAACCGTCAACTCTAGAATTTATCAGCAAAATTCCTGACAAAGTAATAAAATTGTTGGATGAAGAAGTAATAAAATTTAGCGCTAAGATGATAGAACAAAAAAATTATCTTATGTTGTCGCCATTATTCGATCGAATATTGGAGGCGATCAATAAGGGATTCTCTTTTGCAAATCAGTTAGAGAAGGACGAAAACGAGATAGCGAAGTTTATCAGGATCAATGATATTCCTCATATCAGAACGAATGTAGAACATTTTCGTAAAAAACTGATGGAGCGAAGAAGAACTATTTTGGAATATTTTCCTAAATTATCCGCTATAGCTTCCCTGATACCAAAACATGATTCCACAATACCAGATTATTTTGGAAATTACTATTTTCGTTTATCGCAAGTATGCGTTGAAGCAATTGTAAAGAATGATGCGGAACTCTTTTTAAAGCTGTTTCCAGCATATTTTTTACATAGTTTTTCAGTATATCATTATCTTTGCGGTAAAATTAGCGAAGGTAACGCAAACAAAGAATATTGGATGGTTCGTATTTCTGATGTCATAATGAATCTTTTGATTATTTCAGGATATGCTTTGATTTATCGGGAAATTGGGCAGAAAGAAATTTGGGAAGCAGTTGACAAGCAATGGAAAGATGTTCCGGTGATACTCAAGCGCGATAGCTTAAAAGACGCGCTACATGCTATGATTCAAATTACTTCTACTAATATTTTTTATGCTTCTCCTACGAATCAAATTCGATTTGAATGGGAGCGTTTAGTTAAAAGTGACCTTCTTGAGAAAAAGATAATTGAAGAACGTGATACCAGTTTTTTTGGGAGGGAGCCAGAAAGAAAGCATCAGAGTAATATTTTAGAGATTTTATCAAGACATAATACATCATTCCTTTCGTGGTATTATGGTGCCGAAGTTGTTTTTATAGCGTGCTATTTGGATGAATTGCCGGATGACCAAGGTTCGGAGTTGATAAGAAAAGCAAGAAGATTTGCTAAAGATTTGGAGGAGCTAAAATGATGAGAAGAAGTAGAGATTTTTATAACAACGCCAATAGCAATACCAGACAATCAATAGAGTATTGGCCGAGGCAATTAGAAAATTGGTATAGAAAGATTTTTGGTAAAAGTTTTCTATATAATGAATATGGCTCTCTAAAGAGCGAAGTTCATATGTTTTGGGAAGACATTAAGTTAAATTTATTTCCATATTATAGAGATAAAAAATTTATTTCTATTTCAGGTGATGATGAAACAATCAAAAAGAAAGTGTGTTACGCGCTTGATGCTGAGAGTTATAATCCAAGTGATGCGCTATTGAATTTTATAGAAAAAAATTGCCTCGTCTTCAATCTGTTAGCTTATGGAAAAGGCTATTTTGAAATAGTTTATAATGAGAATGATGATTTCATTTTTGAATCAATTAATCCAGAAGGAATTTTTGAATTAACACAAAATCATATTTATCAGTATATTCCAAAACTGCTTAGAAAAGAAAAGAACCTTCCTGTATTTAAAAGGTTAAATACACGCAACATATTCTGCATAAAGTTATCACCAGCTATAAAAAAGAAATTGAAAGGGGTATTAAGAGAATTGGCGACTCTGAGTTCGAATCTTATCATGCCTAAATTTGCTCATAATGATTTAATGAATAATGGCAAGTTTGCCAATTTTGATCGATCTTGGTATCATGACCAAGGCTACTTACGCTTAGCAAAAATAACCAAAGATACTGGATGGTCTTGCAGATATATGCTAGAGCGTTATACCTCAGAGTATTATACACTAGATAGGCGATTAATATTTAATCAGTTTTTAATAGAATTTAGAAACTGTATAATCGGCGATTTAAACAATGGTTTTAAAAAGGTTAATTTGAAAGACTGGAGCTCTCCAGAGCTTCAAATTATTACTGATACCACTATGACAAAAAAAGCGTACTTGAAGTTGAAAAGTTGCTTAAAAGTGGAAGTGTTGGCTTTCATGAAATTTTTTTAAAGAGCCGTTATTAATATAATATAAATAAACTATGTTAGAAAGACTTAAAAAAATTGATTTGAGGAAAGCTTGGAAATCTGAAGACCAAGAATTTACTCCTTGGCTTGCAAATGAAGAAAATCTTGAATTATTAGGAGACGCTATTGGGATTGAGATTGAATTAGTTGCTCAAGAAAAAGATGTGGGGCCTTTTAGGGCTGATATTTTGTGTAAAAACACAGAAAATGAATCTTATGTTTTAATAGAAAATCAAATTGAAAAAACAGATCATAAGCATCTCGGTCAGCTGTTAACCTATGCATCAGGATTAGAAGCGGTAACAATTATATGGATAGCATCTAAATTTACCGAAGAACACAGAAAGTCATTAGATTGGCTTAATGAAATAACGGATACAAATTTCAAATTTTTTGGTCTTGAAATTGAATTATTTCAAATTGCTGATTCTCCATATGCTCCAAAATTCAATATTGTATCAATGCCAAATAATTGGGGAAAATCAGTTTCACAAGCGAAGCTAAAAATATCAGCGAAAGTATTGAGTCGGAAACCAAGGCTTTGCAATATAAATATTGGCAACAATTGGTTGATTTTATAAAAGAATCAGGGTCAAAGCTAAAACCACAAGATCCAAGGCCAAGACATTGGCAAACTTTTGCTGTTGGTCGTAGTCATTTTTATATTGATGCAACTGTAAATACACGAGATAGCAAACTTGGTATTGGTTTAAAAATAGCAGATAAGAATAACGCTAAAAATTTTTACAACCTTTTATTGCTAGATAAAGATAATATAGAATCTGAAATGGGAACTAATCTGGAATGGAGAGAGCTTCCTGATAATACAAAATCAGAAATTATTTTATTCAAAAATAATGTAAATTTATCTGATGAGAAAGATTGGAATGCTCAACATAAGTGGTTCAAAGAAAATATAGAAAAATTTGATCAGGTTTTTAGAAAAAGAATTAAGAAATTAAATGCTGAGGATTGGGATGGTTAATTGCTAGATTTAGCATAAATTTTTAGATTTTTATGATTTGCTTTAAATTCACCAATATATTGAAAAACTGAGCCTTTAGGTTTTTTCTGAATTTTAAGGCTAAAGTTGAAAATTTCTGATTTATTTGAATCGAAAAAAACATTCAAATTTTCCCAATATTTTTCTGATAAATCATTGGTCAAATAGCCAATTGCTCTTGTAAAAACTTCTAGCAGTTGCTCAATTTCACTATCAGAGCATTTATCGCTTCTAATATCTTCAACGATGCCTTGGTAAATTAAATTATTCATTATTTTTTAATTTTTTGATTTATTATCGGCGTTAATTCCATCAACCAGTAGAACTAAATCCTTCATCCAGGATTGATTATTTTTGGTTTGCTCCTCTTTTAAAATTTTGTAAAAATCTTCACAAAATTTAGGATTTGTTGCGGGTAAAAATTTATTAAAAAATGTTAAAACTTCAGAATTTTTCATAAGCTAATTTGATTGATATTTTTTTATTAAAAAGCCTTTTAAGGCTAGGTATATATTAGCTTTGTAAGGTTTGTCTATCAAGTCAATTAGTGCTATTTTTCTTAAATAGATGCTGATTTTCTAACTACATCTTTCTTCAAATTCCTGATTAAAATTATCAATCTGACGAAGCGTTTCTTCACTTAATAAATTTAACTCTGACTCAGTTATTGTGATAGGATTTGCCCAAAGGCAGAGATTATTTACGGACGTATTTTTGCATCCGGCGCTTAACAGTAGAAACACTATCATTCCTACGATTAATTTGCCTCTTTTTAGATTTTTTTGCATCGCTAACATTATTTTTGAGTTGCTTAATTTTTTCTGATTTTTTGCCTTTAAAAAATCCAAAGCCAAAAATGGCGCAAATTCCCGCTAAAGATATCACTGATTTGATTATTAGTCCTTCGAGCATTTTCTTTTAATATTGATTCCTTTCTCAAACACGCCAACGCCAAGCAATCCACCACCTGATATTAAAAACATGTTAATAATGCCAAGTGCAGTTGCGTGATCTCGCCGCACCTCGATAAAGTGAGTAAGCAAATAATATGGTAGAAAATATTATGCCTGTCGCTAGTAATATTGATCCCCATAATCTTTTGGAGGATTTATTGCCTTTGGAGTCTTGTAAAAAATTATTTGTCATATTTGTTAATCTCTTGTTGGTTCAAATTATTTGTTGCTTTATTTAACATAATTGAAATTCCTTGCATATAGCCTGCAAAAAAGCTGTTGGCATACTTTGCTTCTTTAATTTTATGTAGGAAAATATACTTGATTAATTTCAAGGAAGATGACGGATCTTCGTTAAGCTGGGATAAGGCTTGATTACATCTATGACATAATAAGCCTCTTACCTTGCCAGTTTTATGACAATGATCCACAAGAAAATATTTATCAGTTTTTCTGACGTGTTCTTTTTTACCGCAGATAGCGCAAGAGTGGTTTTGAAAAGCTAATAATTTTTCATATTGCTTGAGAGTTATGCCATACCTGGTTCTATATTTTTGCTCTCTTTTCTTTTCTGGATTTTTTTTAGACCATTCTCTAAGATATTTATTTCGACATTCTTTGCAATCATAACGCCTTGTATTACGCATTTTATGAAAATGTGAAATAGGCTTGCTTTGTTTACATTTACTGCATATTTTGAAATTTTCACCTATCATTTTATAACCAATTCAAAATGAACTAAATCATTAAATTTATTATTTCTAACATCTAAAGTTTTATCCCAAGATCCACCCCATCTGATTTTAATTCCCAGTTGATTTGCAACTCCCAAAACATAACCAGAAAATAGGTAAAAATTATCGGCGCAATCCCAATCAATATTTGGTTTTTTTATATGGTAAGGAGCTACATCAACAGCTAGGCTTGGAGTGTTATTATGCTTACTCTTGCCAGCTTTTAATTTTGATTTACCTTGATTAAAAAGCTCTTCTTGCTCTTCATTTGACCTGTGACCTTCAAGAATTGTGCAATCATAATGCTTGATTACTTCATTGAAGAGTTTCTGCAAATCGGCATGACAGCTTGATAATTGCTCTTTTGATCTTCTTCCGAATTGAGGCATTTCTTTGTTTATTTAAAATTAATATTATCACCAATGAGTGCTATGAATCCTGCGGTAATTAAGGTCATAAATCCAAAAACCATCCATCTGATAAAAACCTTGAATGCATGCTTTTTTGCCATGCGAAATGATTTGAGTAATTCACGAAGATTTGCTATATCCATATAGGCTAAATCATCATCTAAACCAATTTCTTTTAGAGCAACTTTAGCACCTTGTTTTGAAGCCTTGATTAAAAGAGCCTCAAGCTCAATTTCGCTCAAGGAGATATGTTTTTCTTTTTCGTCTTTTTTAAGCATTTAAAGTTTTTCTATTGCGTTGATAGTGGATTTATAACCTTGATCACTTAACTCGTGACTTACTGAATTTATGATCCAGTTTTTGTCTTTTAGATATCTGATATCTGGGATTATTATTGGCTTTTCAGCGGAGAGATTTGGATTACCGGCAATTGATAATTCTAGCTTCGTAATTCCTCTCTCAAATTCTGCTAATTTGGATTTAGTCAAGCTTCACTAGCTCTTGATTCGTCAGTAAAAGTAAATCTGATCTCGTAAGCAGGATCATCATTTCCTGCTGATATCTGTTTTTCTTCTCCAATTGCAAAATCGTGATACCGCGCAATTACTTTACCAAATTTTCCTCGATCTAGGATATCTAATCGCCAATTCTCAATTTGGTTTTCAAAGATTTCAGTTGTTGGTAATTCTTTACCGCTAATTGATATTCCCTGGCTTTTTCTAGCAAAAACCAATTTGCCAGTGATGAATTTGATTAAAGCATCGTAATTTTGAGATAGGCTGACTAAAAATGATAAATCACTCTCATTAGTCTGATCAATATGGTTGATATAGATTTGGTTAAAATACTCATCAATTAAGCTTTCAAATTTATGCTCCTTAGCAATTTTAGAAATTATCCCAACCAAGCTATATTCATGCCATGATCTGCTTTTTGGTGATCTGATTTTATTGCTTAGATTCTTATCATTACCATAGCTGGCTTTGGCTACAATTCTAAGTTTTGATGGAGGAGATGAAAGGCTGATATTGTCAACGATGAAGCTACCCATTAAGGATAGATTTGCTTTATCATATCCTAGATAAATTTTTAGCGTAGTTCCTCTGGGTGGAATATCTAAAATATTATCTCTATTATCCAAAAGAATCTCTGCTTTGTCAGAAACTAAACCAGTTTCATCGCTAATATTTAAAGAAATTAGTCTGGCAGATAAAAGATCGGTGATATCCTTATCATCAGCAACAATAGAAAATATAGGTTTCATGAATTTTTTCTAAGACCAGAGTTTTACTGTTTCAGATTCTTTTTCTTCGATTATATCAGGTAGAGTAATTTTGATTCCTGCTCCAAATACTGGCTCAAGCTCTACAATATGAGGATTTGCCTCAATTACCTGTTCAACAATTTTGCTAGTTTTACCATAATAATTTTGACAAATCTGATCCAAAACATCGCCGTCTTTCGTAAGATAGATAATACTCATAGTGCACTTACAACATTTTGAATAATTCCCTTTAATTCCCCTTTTTTGATCTTCGCCATATCGCTTCAAGCTAATAGAAAATTCAATTTTCCTTGGAGCTCCATCATTTAAGAAATTACTTTGATTTTCAGTGATTTTAACAATGCACCACCTGCCAAAGGCAAAGCCATTGCCGGATACTAAAAAGAGAGGTTTACCCAGTCCCGCTTGAGCTCTCATCAAAGTTATTTGTTTTAATCCTCCTTTAAAATGAGGATAAATAACTCCTTCAAGATCAATGGTTTCAACACCAAAACCAGTAAATTGTAAAGTTGGGTTGGCATTTATTCGATTAATTTCTTGCCAACGATATTCGCTTTGTCTTTTTAGGGTATGATATGCTGAGCTTTTGATGGCAAATCGGTAAGCACCTAAAAGTAGCATCATATCAACTTTGAGCAGATTATTAACTGTTAATTTAGAGCTGATATTTTTAAAAAAATCGAGTGCCATAACTAATCAAAATTTAATGCCTGTTTTCTAACAGCAAATTTATGCATCACCTCATCAATTGCTATTTTGACGTGACCTGCGATTGTTTTTTCATCTGCATTGGTATGTGCATTAATAGTAATTGGAGCAGAAATTGAGATATTGGAATTTGAGCTACTACCAGCAATATTAGAGATATTACTGGTTTCAATCATTTTACTAAAATCAGAATTATCAGATTCTAGATCTTTAATCGTATCACCAATTTGGCTCTGATTATTTGCCTCATCGTCAGAAAATATACCCTTTACAGAACTGATTCCTTTGCCAACAACATCTTTAATTTTTGCTAGCGGTTTTAATAATTTACTGACCCATTCAAAGGCTTTTTTGACATAACTAATTACTCCGCTAAATAAATTCTTAAAAAACTCTCCAACTGGTTGCCAATTTTTAATCAAAAGTCCTGCTGCAATTGCAATACCACCAATTATTAATCCAATTGGATTACTCATTATTGCAACGCCAAGTGCCTTAATGCCAAGAATCACTTTTGGAATAGAAAAACTCATCAAGGTCATTGCAGTTTTATAAGCAAGTAATGCTCCTTTGGCCGAGAGAAATCCTCCTTTTAAAAAGGTAAAGGCAAATCCCATTCCAATAGAAGCCACTTTAAAGCTTATCATTCCAGCAATTGTCAAACCAAGATATTTGGTTAAAACTGGAAATTTTTCTGCAAAATACTTACTCGTCCTGCAATATTAGTCACAGTTCTAGCAATTGACGCAAAAGCAGGAAGTAATACTGAACCAATAGAAATTCCCACTGATTCAATAGCTGAGGCAAATTCCTTTAAATGCACCTGATGTAGTATTTTTTAGTCTATCAGCCATTTCTTTAGTCAAACCATTAGCATTGTTAATTTTTTGCTCTACCTCATCTAATCTGCCAGTTTCTACTGATTTAAAAATAAAGCAAAGCGCCAGCGGTTGATCTAGTGCCAAAAATATCTTTGATTATTGATAGCTTTTTC
>JAYQKE010000018.1:0-22567 GCA_038142525.1 Rickettsiales bacterium | reverse complement strand
CCAAATAATGAAGCATGATATTTACGATTCTTGCCATCCCATTTAAAATCTTCAGGAACTTCAATAAAATCATTACTGATTAAAAAGTTCTTCAAATCTTCTTCTGGGGTATTTCTGATAAATTTTTTTACCTTTGTTTCCATGAGAGAATATAGTTTTAATTGAATTTTAAAATGAATTAAGTACCTTATTCTAAGATGACTTTAATTATCTTACAATAAAAAACTATTTCTTATGAAAAAAATGAAACGTGGTGGTGCAAGACCAGGTGCTGGAAGGCCATCTGGACAGGGTCGGTATGGTGAACCAACAAGAATTATGAGAGTGCCTGTTAGCATGATGGATACTGTTAAAGATATGATGGAAAGTAAGACGAAAGATTTTGCTCTTCCTTTATTTGATATGAAAGTTGAGGCAGGTGTTCCAAATTTTACCGATTCAGATAATTATGAATTATATAATCTAGGTGAAAAATTTATGGCTCAAAATCCTAATGATCACTTTTTGGTAAAAGTATCTGGCTATTCGATGAAAGATGCCGGAATTCTTCCTGATGATATTCTCTTAGTTAATAAATCTAAAGAGGCTAGAGATGGCGATATTATTATTGCTTCAGTTGATAATGGAGCGGTTGTAAAAAGACTTAGCCAGAAAGATGGAATAACCAAACTAATTTCAGAAAATAAAGATTATCCTGATATTGAAGATGAAGATCAAAATCTTCATTTCTGGGGAGTGGTGACTAAAGTTATTCGAGATTGCTAAGTATGCAAAGCTATCAACTTCATATCCATATCAGTGATAATATCGAAATAGATATAGGAAAGCTCGGAAAATTTACCTTTCCGAGAGGTCATTACATTTATACGGGTTCAGCCAAGAAAAATATCGATGAAAGAATTAAAAGGCATCAATCAAACTCTCCTGATAAAAAACTTCACTGGCATATCGATTATCTGCTAAATGACAAAAATGCTAAAATTACCGAAGTGCAGAAATTTGATAAAGAAGAATGCATCTTAAATCAGGAAACCTTGTGGTGAAATTATTGTTCTTGGTTTTGGTAGCTCTGATTGTAAGAATAAATGTAAATCACACCTCAAATATCTTGGTTAATTTCTTCGTTAGTAAAGATGAGTGCATATAGGTAATCAAGTGTCATTGTGCTTCTAAGTATCATTTCATATTCTAATAATAGAATTTTAGAAAATGAACTTGATAGCACATGAAACTACAAACTAAGGCACAAAAACAAGAAAAATCCCCTCATCAAAGGTTGGTTGAAATCGGAGAAATATTAGCAACTGCCATCCGTCGTTTAGATATCAAAGAAACTTCGCTAAAAAGAGACGAACAACTTGACTTGCAACCTTTCGCAAGCGTTCATAGAGCCAGTAATAACCTGAATCTTAGAACGTTTATGAGCAAATCAATTATTAGACAAATTATTGAATTAGAAAGTAAGTCGGCAAGTGACCTTCGGCAAATTTATAATGAGATTATGCCAAAAAAATGCGCTGCTAGCGCCAATAAAGAATTTTTAAGACCAAGAATAGCCTATCGGCTACAAGAATTGGCATTTGGGGCTTTAGATGACGAATCAATTGATAACCTCAATAAAATCGCTAATGGCACATCAACCTCAATTTTAAAGAAACATACCGATCTATTACCTGGAACTAAAATATGCAGAGAATGGCAAGGAGTTATGCATCAGGTCGAAGTTTTAAAGGATTCTTTTGAATATGACGGCAAGAAGTGGAAAAGCCTATCTGCTATTGCCAGAAAAATAACTGGCACCAGATGGAATGGGCCTAAATTCTTTAAATTACAGTCATGATTGATAATATAAGAAATAAACAAAAAATAAGATGTGCTATTTATACCAGAAAATCCTGTGAAGAAGGGTTAGAACAAGAATTTAACTCCCTTGATGCACAAAGAGCCTCAGCAGAAAATTATATCTCGTCTCAAGCTCATGAGGGGCTGGGTTTTGGTGAATGATCATTATGATGATGGTGGATTTAGCGGAGGTAATTTGGAAAGACCAGCCCTACAAAGATTATTTCAAGATATCAGGGAAGATAAAATTGACTGTATTATTGTTTATAAAATTGACCGATTAACCAGATCACTATTGGATTTTTCTAAAATTATCCAGCTTCTTGATGAACATAATGTCAGTTTTGTCTCAGTAACCCAGAGTTTTAATACTGCCAATTCAATGGGGCGATTAATGCTTAATGTTTTATTATCATTTGCTCAATATGAAAGAGAATTAACATCTGAGAGAATTAAAGATAAATTAGAAGCTTCTTGTAAAAGAGGTATGTGGATGGGAGGCAATATTCCTCTTGGTTATGATGCTAAAGATAGAAAACTTCTTATTAATGAAAAAGAAGCTAAAATTGTCAGGATATTATTTCAAAATTTTACAGAAACCGCTTCTATTACTGAAACAGCTAGAGAATTAAACAATCTTGGTTTTACCACCAAAACTTGGATCTCAAATAATGGAAAACTTCATAAGGGTAAAAGATTTAACAAATCCAATGTCAGAAGAATTTTAAATAATCATCTCTATATCGGTAAAGTTAAGCACAAAGACAAGCTTTTTGATGGTATGCATAAGCCAATTATTGATGAGAATATTTGGCAAAAAACAAGAGATTTACTATCAACCAACAACAAAATTCAATTACCATCATCAAGAGTTACGACAGCTCCACTTCTAAAAGGAATAATGAATTGTGGAATATGTGGCTCAAAAATGACTCCAACTTATACGACCAAGCAAGGCAAGAGATATCGCTATTACATCTGCCAGTCAAAACATAAGGGGAATAATGATCTTTGCAAAGTTGGCAGAGTTTCTGCTAGTGAAACTGAAAATTTAGTGACTGACCAAGTTTTAAATTTTCTAAAAAATCCAGAATTTATAATTCACACCATCAATGCCAAAAAAGATGATTTATCAGAAAATAAGATCATCAATTCATTTAAAGCAATTGATAAAGTTTGGGATGAATTATTCCCAGTTGAACAAGCAAGAATTATTAACCTTCTAATCAAGCAAATTGATATCAAGCCTGAAGGGTTAAATATCAAAATTTTTAAAGAAGGTCTTCACTCATTATCAACCGAATTAACAAATTAGGAAATGCAAGAAATCCAGCCAGCAAATAAATGAAGAAACTATCGATATTTTTGTACCAATCCAAATAAAAAAACGAGGTGGTGCTGCGATGGTAATTTGCCCTAAAAATACACCGACAGATGAGCAAAAATCTTATTTTGATGATAAATTAATCAAGATGATTGGCAAAGCCCATAAATGGAAAAATTTAATGGAGGAAGGTAAATTTGATTCTTTGGCAGATATATTGCAAGAAAAGAAAAATGTTTATTTTTATTATGTTCTTTAAAGTTTTAACCTTGTTAATTTTTGATCTGTTCAAAAATCTATCAAAGCAGATTAAAAATGGTATTTCTTTATGGTCACTTCTTTTAAATTGACTCAATATTTCAAGATTTTCATCACTAAAAAATTTCCAAATTTATTTTAGGAATTTGAAGATTTTGGGGTTTTTTGTAATAAACTGACCATTAATATATCTATTTAAAAAGCTAGGGTTATGGACATTCCATCTCTTCTATTCCTTCATCGGTTTCAATTTTTAAAATTTGATTTTTTCTATTTGAAAAAAATTTAATAATTCATCAATCAGATCACCATTCCTCTCAAAACACACTTTATATATTGGAAATTGCTGGAATTAGACATTGCCTTTAAAGAGTTAGAGCGCTGAATGTATTTCAATTTCTCAACAACGAGTTGGTTGATTATCATTAGTTCTTTTTCAGATAGATGATCAATAATCTCTCTTGCTCGCTCTACAGCAATAAATTTTGATATGTTCTTATTTTTAGATGCCATGAATTCTTTAAATTTTAAAAGATCAAAATTAGCAAAGATGAATTAAGATTTCAATTTCACTGATAGAAAAGTTCGCAAAAATCATCAAAGTTGCACTCGCACACCCAAACAGAAAAGTTCGACAGAAAAGCTGTAAAGCCAGTGTTTATCAATGTGTCCTTTTTTCAAAACAGGACGACCCAAACGGAGAAAGAGAGAATTTTTTGGGGTGATTTTGGCAGAATTTTGTAAAAATCAGAGAAGAAAAAGGACGACTGAAATTGAGTTTTAAAACTCGCAGAGCCTTAGATTTACTGGGCTTAGAGCGTTGATTGTGATTAACTAAAAATAGAGCGGAGACGAGTTAGAACCAGTTAAACTGGCGGAGCGGAAGGTGCACTTTGCGAACCATTATCCCAATTTGCCGATGCAGAGAATACAAGGGCTAAATGATGTTTTGGGTCGTCCTTTAAATTTCGAACTTTTATGCTTGTTAAGGCAAGGAGATCATTATGCAAACTAATCAGATATAATCAGATATTTTTATGGATATTTAAGAAGTAATATTTAATATTAAATTTATTCATAAAACTAGAATAAAAAGTCATGAGCAAATATCAAATTAAAATCACTAATGAAATTTTAAATATTATCAGCGAACTTGATGGCTTTAAAGGTAAGTGGCAAGCAATAAATACTCTGTCGTTTGATCGCCTTAAAATGCTAAAGAAATCAGCAACTATTGAGTCAATTGCATCAAGCACAAGAATTGAGGGGGTTAAATTAAGTGATGGTCAAGTTGAAACTCTTCTTAGCAATATAAACAAAACATCTTTTTAAAAATAGAGATGAAGAAGAAGTTGCGGGATATTCTGATGCTATGGATTTAATTCTGGAATCTTCTGAAGATTTACAAATATCTGAAAATCATATTAAGCAACTTCATACAATTCTATTGCAATATAGCTCCAAGGATATTCGACATAGAGGTGAATATAAAAAGCTAGATAATCATGTGGTTGCTTTTGATACCAATGGAAAAGAAATTGGTGTTGTTTTTAAAACAGCTACGCCATTTGAAACACCAATGAAAATGATCGATTTAATTAATTGGATAAATCAAAGCCTATCTTCAAAGGAAATTCACCCTTTAATTATAACTGGAATTTTTATTGTAGTCTTTTTGGCCATTCATCCTTTTCAAGATGGGAATGGTAGATTATCTAGAATTCTAACTAATCTACTTTTGCTAAAACTGGGTTATAATTATATTCAATATAGCTCTTTGGAAAGTATTATTGAGGATAATAAGGATCTTTATTACAAAAATTTAAGAGATTGTCAAAAAACTCTGGAAGCTAAAAACATTAAATTCGAGAATTGGATCACATTTTTTTTAAAAAATCCCTAAAAAAACAAAAAGATAATTTAGACAAGAAAATTAAAGCTGAAAAAATTCTGCAGGAAAACTTTGATAAGCTGCATTTGCAGATTTTAGAAATTCTTAAAAATCACAATTCTCTTTCGGTCTCTGATATTCAGAAATTGTCTGGCGCTAATTACAATACCCTGAAAGTCAAGTTGAAGGATTTGGTTAAGATGAAAAAGATTGTGTCAGTTGGTAAAGGTAGGGGCGTTGTTTATCAAATTAAAATATAAATCATGAAAATTATGGAATTTATTTCTCAAAATATTGACAGCATTACTTTAATTATCGCTATATTTGCTGGTCTTTTTGCTTTTATAAAATGGATTGATTCGAGGAATAGGGAGTTAAAAAATGAGAGATATAAAAAATATATGCAATTAATCAGAGCAATTTCTGGATCAAAAGAAACTGAAGGCGCTTCAATTTGTATAACTGAGCAAATAGCTTCATCATGGATGCTTTTAGAATATAAAGAATATCACAAAATTACGTTAAAAATATTGGATAATGAAGATTTGAAAAAAATGTCAAATGACCGTTGGCAGAAATTTGTTTTGCCTCAAATAAAAAAAGTAATAGAAGAAATTAGATATTCGAAATAAGGCATTGTTAATTTACAATAGATTTTACTAGCAATTAACATCATTGAGCATAAAATAAGCATTTTAACTCAATAAATCAAACTATGAAATGTTTAAAATGCTCCAGTTCTAACGTTTGCAAAAATGGTAAAATGTACGGAATGCAGCGCTATAAGTGTAAAGATTGCAATTATAATTATACAAAAGGCAGAAATTCTAAAGATAGATCAATAAAAAGATTTGCCCTGGAGTTGTACCTAGAGGGTCTAGGATTTAGATCTATAGGAAGAATTCTCAAGGTTAGTCATGTAAGTATCTTTAACTGGATCAAGCAATATGGTCAAAATCTTGATTTATTGCAAAATAGCCATGAAATATGCGTAACTGAGATAGATGAAATGCACAGCTATATTGGTTCAAAAAAAACTCTGTCTGGATCTGGATTGCTGTTGATAGATATGCAAAAGAATTCATCAACTTCGTTGTTGGCGACAGATCTACAAGAACTGGAAAAGAACTTTGGGAAGGAGTAAAAGACAGAGCTAAAGGCATTATAGCAACGGATTATTGGAAACCGTATGAGAAATTTGTTCCTAAGGATAAGCATATTCAATCCAAGGCACATACTTATACTATCGAGGGCTATAATAGCTTGTTCAGACACTTCTTGGCTAGAATGAGAAGAAAGAGCAAATGCTACTCTAAATCAATAAAGATGCTTGAATATTCAGTAAAATTATTGATTTTAAAGAGAAATGGCTTATTATCTGTTTTGATTAACAATGCCGAATTTAATATATCAATAATAAGCAAAAAAGCTAGATAAATCAAGCTTTTCTGGCTATTTTTATCAAATAAATTCAAACAAAATTTTATAAAATAGCTTTGCTAAACTTTGGCAAAAATAACAAAATTAAACAGTTTCAAATCTATAAATTAGATAATTGGTTTTTCAGAGGTTCCTTTAGAATTTCTGCCTTTTGTATAATTATAATTGCAATCTTTACACTTTTAGCGCTGCATTCCGTACATTTTACCATTTTTGCAAACGTTAGAACTGGAGCATTTTAAACATTTCATAGTTTGATTTATTGAGTTAAAATGCTTATTTTATGCTCAATGATGTTAATTGCTAGTAAAATCTATTGTAAATTAACAATGCCCAAAATCTTAGCACCAATTTAAAATAATTTTTCTATTATTATTTTGAACATTAAATTTTAAAAGTCCTAGATCAGTAAATACCAAACGCATAGATTCTGGCAAAATTAATTTAAAAGCCATCATAAAGATAAAAATCTAGCCCGTAATATCCTCTTTCATTTTTAAGGAATGAATTTTGGTATAACAACTTTGACTCCAATCTGAAATTAAATTTTGGATAGTTCTTAAATATAATATTCAATAACGCCTTTCTTAACTTCCTTTAGCTCCTTAGCAATATCTGCCACAAGAATTTTTTCCTGTGCTAAATTATTGATTACAATAGCACCTGCGCCAATTTTTGAATTATCACCAATTTTAATATTACCTAAAATTTTAGCACCCGCTCCAATAATAACATTGTTGCCGATTGTTGGATGTCTTTTTGCCCCTTTATTATTTCTGCCGCCCAAAGTAACATTTTGATAAATAGTTACATTATCTCCGATAATTGCGGTTGAGCCAATTACAACTCCCATACCATGATCAATGAAAAAATTTTTACCGATTTGAGCTTGGGGATGAATTTCAATTCCAGTAAAAAATCGGGCCAAATGTGATATAAATCTTGGTAAAATTGGAATATTTAATTTTGCCAAAAAATTAGCAATTCTATAAAAAAACACAACATGTACAATAGGATAGCAAAGAATAATCTCTAAATATCCTGTTGCTGCAGGATCTTGTTTTTTGATATTTTTTAAAAAATTGATCATGTTATTTTTTAAACCTCTATATTATCAAATAATATCGAACTCAAATATCTTTCACCAAAAGAAGGTAAAATAAAAACTATTCTTTTTCCTGCATTTTCAGGACGATTTGCAACTTTATTGGTACGCCAAAAAGTCATAAAGGAAGAAATTCCTGCCAAAATACCTTCTTTTAAGGCTAATTGCCTTGCAGAATTGACAGCATTATCATTAGAAACGGTAATAATTTCATCAATTAAGGAAATATCTAAAATTTCTGGTACAAAACCAGCCCCAATTCCTTGAATTTTGTGTGGCGCCGGTGACCCACCAGATAAAACAGGGCTATCTTCTGGTTCAACTGCTATTGCTTTAAAATTAGGATTTTTTTCTTTTAAAGTTGATGAAATGCCAGTAATTGTACCCCGGTTCCAATTCCTGAAATTAAAATATCAATCTTACCATTCGTATCACGCCAAATTTCTTCTGCTGTAGTTTTTTGATGAATTTGTACATTAGCTATATTGGCAAATTGCTGTAAAATTAAAGAATTTGGAGTATTTTGCGCCAATTCATTAGCTTTTTCAATCGCTCCCTTCATACCTTTTTTCCTTCGGTTAAAACCAATTTGGCACCATAGGCTTTAAGCAATTTTCTTCTCTCTAAAGACATTGATTCTGGCATGGTTAAAATCAATTTATAACCTTTAATTGCAAATGCTACAAACGCTAAAGCAATTCCGGTGTTGCCTGAAGTTGGTTCAATGAGAGTTGTTTTTCCAGCTTCTATTTTACCTTGTTTTTCCGCCTCTTCAATCATATTAACACCAATACGATCCTTTACCGAATTTGTAGGATTGTAATATTCTAATTTGGCAATAATTTCGGCATTTGATTTATTTAATTTATTGATTCTAACTAAAGGTGTATTTCCTGTTAATTCAATTAAATTATTATATATTTTTGTCATAGTTTATTAAAATCTGGTTATTAAGCCAACTCCAAGAGTTTCATTATCATTTTTATCAATTAATAAAAATGATCCTGTAAATTTATTATCCGAAAAATAATCAAAAGCGACTTTTCCTGATAATAAAATTTCAACGTCATTAATTTGATTTTGTTCAATCTGGATATTTTCAACATAGCAAGAATTATCTAAATCAATTAAATAATTAATTTGTGATATTTTAGCTTCTAAGTAATTATGATTAATTTTAATGTGATAAGAATTTGAATCTTTTAAATTAAAATTTTTATTAGAAAACAAATCAAATCCGCACCAAATTTATTGCCAAACTTTATTTGTTCTTTAGCAAAAATTGCTCCACGATCAATATCAATATCATCTTCCAAAATAATTGTTAAATTTGTTTTAGAATTAAAATTAATATCTTTAATTTTACTTTTTGACTCGGCGGGATAAATGTTAATTTCATCACCAATTTTTAAATTCTTCCCAAATAATTTACCTTGATAAAAACGCTCATTTTGTGATTTTAGAATATTTTGTACTAAAAATCGGGAAGAATTTGATTGTCTTTGTTCGCTTGTTGATTCAAGCAATAAATCTAATAAAGTTTTGCCATCATACCAAGCAATATTTGAACTATTTGTAATAATATTGTCAGAATTAATAGCTGAAATTGGTACAAAATCAATATCTTCTATTTTTAATTCAGTAATTTTTGCCAAATAATCCTGTTTAATTTTCTCAAAAATATTTTGATTATAATCAACTAAATCCATCTTATTGATAGCAATAATAAATTTTTTAATTCCAAATAAATGGCAAATATAACTATGACGAATTGTTTGGGTTTTTACCCCATCCACAGCATCAATTAAAATTACCGCAATATCTGAATTAGCAGCAGCTACTGCCATATTTTTTGGTATATTGTTCATGACCCGGAGCATCGGCAATAATAAATTTATTATTCTCATAATCAAAATAGCGATAAGCTACATCAATTGTAATTTTTTGCCTTCTTTCCGACTCTAAACCTTCTACAAAAAGAGAAAAATCAATTTCCCCCTGATTAAGATTTTTGATTGATTCAATCTGATCCTCATAAAGAGAATTTGTATCATAAAGCAATTTGCCGATAAGGGTTGATTTACCATCATCGACATGTCCTGCTGTTAAAAATTTTATTATATTATTTGTCATATTAAAAATATCCTTGTTGCTTTTTCTTTTCCATTGATCCCACTTGATCATTATCAATTAATCTTCCTTGTCTTTCGGAAAATTTTGATTCTCGTAATTCATGAATTATTTGATCTAAATTATTTGCTTTTGAATCAATAGCTCCAGTTAATGGGTAACAGCCCAAAGTTCTAAAACGCACCACCTCTTCTTTTACCTCACTATTAATTGGTAAACGATCATCATCAACCATAATTTTGACGCCATCCTTTTGGATAATTGGCCTTTTTTGGCAAAATATAATGGCACAATATCAATATTTTCTTCTTTTATATATTGCCAAACATCAATTTCTGTCCAATTTGAAAGTGGAAAAACTCGCATTGACTCGCCAGAATAAATTTTATTATTAAAATTATTAAATAATTCTGGTCTTTGGTTCTTTGCGTCCCAATTATGAAAACCATTTCTAAAGGAAAAAATCCTCTCTTTTGATCGAGATTTTTCTTCATCACGGCGTGCACCACCAAAGGCAAAAAGATCAAATTTATATTTTTCCAAAGCCTGACGCAAAGCCTCCGTCTTCATAATATCAGTATAATTTGAATGAGAAAAAGGAGTAACATTATCTTTTAAACCTTGTTGATTTTGGTGAATAATTAACTTTAGACCAAATTTTTGAGCAATTTGATCACGAAATTTAATCATTTCTTTAAATTTCCACCCCGTATCAATATGAAGTAATGGAAAATTTGGCTTTAAAGGATAAAAAGCCTTTAAAATAAGATGTAACAAAACTGAAGAATCCTTGCCGATTGAATATAAAAAAACTGGATTATCAAATTCAGTCATGAAATCTCTGATAATATAAATCGATTCCTCCTCTAGATATTCTAAATATTTATTCATTTTTAATTTATTAATTTATTTGTAAAATCGCCAAAACTTTCCTCGTGAACATTTCTGGCAAAATCACCAAACAAATAATCAAGATTTTCTAAAATTTCGGCCTCATTTAAAGATTTTTTATATAATTTATTTAATCTTTGACCCAAATGATCCGCACCTAGATGCAAATTATATTTTCCCATTGCAGTGCCAATTAGGGCAATTTCTGCCAAATATGGGCGTGCACAACCATTAGGACAGCCTGTCATGCGAATGGAAATATTCTCATTTTCTAAATTATATTTTTTTAAAAGATCTTCGATTTTTATTAGCAAATCTGGCAAATATCTTTGTGCTTCTGCCAAAGCTAAGGGCAAGTATTTAGCGCAACACAGGCCATTGCTGATTGTCTGATTCTGGATTGTTTTTGATTTAAATTATTTTTTTCTAAAATCTTTAATAAAGCTTTTTGATCTTTAATATCGGTAATTAAAATATTTTGATTATTGCTAAAGTTAAAATTGCCGATTTTTCTTTGAGCAATTTCATCAAGAGAATTTTTAATATTACCAAAAACTCGTCCATTTTCAATAAAAAGACCATAGCGACCATCATCAAGCAGGCCAAATTGATCTGATCTAGCGGTAAATTTAAAATCTTTGGCTTTTTGTAATTTAAATCCCAGTCTTTTTGTTAGCTCATCTTTAAACCAATCTAAACCATTATGATCAATAGTGTATTTTAACCTGGCCTGTTTACGATTATCTCTATTACCAAAATCTCTTTGAATTAAAATAATTTGTTTAATGATTTCTAAAATTTGATCATTTTTGCCAAAACCAATAAGACTGCCAATTCTAGGATAGGTTTTATTGTTACCATGAGTTGCGCCCATTCCGCCACCAACAATAACATTATAACCATTTTCTACCCTAACCAAACCAACATCATGGGCATAAATATCAACATCATTAAAAGGTGGATTGGCAATAGCAATTTTAAATTTTCTTGGTAAATAAGTCTTGCCATAAAGTGGCTCTATGATCATTTTCTGTCTTTTCTCCATCTAGCCAAATTTCTTTATAGGCATTGCTATTTGGTAAAAATTCCTCACTAATTTTTATTGCCAAATTATTAATTTGGTCAATATCCTGACCAAAAATTGAAGCAATAACATTACGATTTACATCGCCACAAGCAAAGAATTGAATCAAGATTATATTTATCAAAATATTGAATTACTGGCTTTAATTTTGATTTAATAATTCCATGTAATTGTACAGTTTGACGTGTGGTAATTTTAATCTGAGAATTAGAGTTATCTTCGCTTAATTTACTCACGGCCAACCATTGCTCGCTTGATATTCTGCCAGCAATACGAAGACGAATCATAAAGGAATAATCTTTTTCTAATTTTTTTTCTTCACGAATTTTACGACGATCACGATCATCTTGTTCATAAATTCCATGAAATTTAATCAATTGATGATTATTGTGATTTACACTTCCTGTGATTTGATTTTGTAGATCTTCTTTTAGATCACCTCTCAAATAATTACTATTTATTTTTATCTCTTCAGTCATTTTTAATATATATCTTTTAAATATCTCCTTGTTCTTCTAGTTTTTCTAAGAATTCTTCCCCAAGAATTTCTTTTAAAATATTTTCTACATCCTTAGCCATTTTTTGTTTATCGCCGCAAATGTAAAAATAAGCATCTTTTTCTAACCACTCTTTTAACTCAGATGCATTTTCTTTAATCCTATCTTGAACATAAATTTTCTCTTTCTGATCACGAGAAAAGGCCAAATCTAACTTTGTTAAAAGAGAAGAATTCAAATAATCTTGTAATTCCGTCTGGTATAAAAAATCTTTTTTAGCATATTGTTCGCCAAAAAAGAGCCAATTTTTACCTATAGCTGAAATTTCATCTCTTTTTTGCAAGAAAGATCTAAAGGGTGCAATACCAGTTCCCGCTCCAACCATAATTATGTCCTTATCTGCATCTGGTAGACGAAAATTATTATTTGGCGCAATGTAAAATTCTAAATTATCGCCAGATTTTAAGTCGGATAAAAAAGGCGAACATAATCCGTCAGTAATTTTTTTTACTGTTAAATGAATTTCCCCCTCAATTGCTGAAGCAATAGAATATAAGCGTGGAGCATTATTGGCAATTTTAATACCAATTGAGTCTCCTGATTGATATTTGGCATCTGTTGCAATTTCAATATGATGAATTTCTTTATTTGAACCCTCATCATTTAAAATAATATTTTGACTAATTTGACCAATGAAATTCTTTTTTCTTGTTTTTTCTCTTCAAAAAGTGCTTTTTCTAAATTTTGATAATAATTTTGGAGATGATTTTCAAAATCTAGGTCAAAATTAGAAATTTTTTGCCAATTGTTTGCTCCAAGGGCAGAAAATTTTTCTTCCAAATCAATTGCAGCTTTACAAAATAAAGGATAATTAGAATCTCCAAGACCAATAATAGCATAATTAATATCACTCAAGTCAGGTCGATCTCGATCTAAAAAATTAATAAATTCCTTAGCATTTTCAGGAAATTCACCCTCACCATGAGTTGAAGTGATAAAGATCAAATAATTTTCCTTAGCAATATCGGCAGGATTATATTGCTGTATAGCTTTTAATTTAATCTTAATTTTAAGCCTTTTTAATTTATTGCTAAAATTTGTAGCAATTTTTTTGGCATTGCCAGTTTCGGTAGCATAAATAATGGTAATTTTCTTAATTTTAGATTCTTTTTTATCCAAAATTGGTGTGGAAATATTCAGATCACTTTTTGCAGAAATAAAGCCATTAAGCCAAATAATTTGCTCTTTGGTCAAATCTTCTAATAAATTTGATAATATTTGTCTCTTTTCTTGATTTAGCATATTATTTTAATTGGAATGTAAGCCGCATTCTTTGTTATCTTCTTTCTTTTCCCACCACCATCGACCATCTCTGGCAAAGCCAGATCTTGTGCATGGCGCGCAACCGATTGATTCAAAGCCCTGATCATATAATTTATTATAAGGAATATTTTCCTGTCTTATGATTTGCCAGATCTCATCTTCTTTTAAATTTAAAAGGGGATAAAATTTGGTAATTTTTAAATTATCATCAAATTCCGATATTTCTTTTTTAGAGCGATTTTGGGAATGTTCTTTTCTTAAGCCGCTAATCCAAAAATCTTTATTTTTTAGAGCTCTCTTCAAAGGTGCTATTTTTCTAACATAACAGCAAGATTTGCGCAGATCTATTGATTGGTAAAAAGCATTAATACCATTTATTTCTATATAATCTTCTAAATCAAACTTATCTGGATAATAGGCTTTGATCTTCATTTGATATTGATCTAAAGTTTTTTGCCAAATTTGATATGTTTTGTTAAATAATCTACCTGTATCAATAGTAAAAATCTTGATATTAAGATTATTTTTAGCAATAAAATCAGTAATAATTTGATCTTCCAAACTAAAGCTGGTCGAAAAAACCACATTTTTCTTTTGTGACAAATCAACTAATATTGCTTGCCATTCTTGATTATTTTTCTTAAGCATAAATTTCTCTAAAATAATTTTTTTCCTCTTTTGGCTCATTATAGCTATATTTTTCAGCAAATTTCACTACATCACCAATGATTATTAAAGATGGTGATCTAAATGCCCTTTGCTGAAAATTCTTCAAATCAGAAATGTAAATTTGCTGATATTTAGTACTTGCCTGCTCGATAACTGCTATTTTTGTTTCAGGATTTTTATTATGCTCAATCAATCTATCGGCAATAAATTTAGCATTTTGTGATGACATGTAAAATGCTAGAGTATCATCTGATTTTGCTAAATCTTGCCAATATTTGGTATTTTCTAAATCTGTTTTATAAAGGGTTAAGATCCGAACTCCCTTGGAAATATTTCTGGCAGTTAAGGGAATAGAATTGTAAGAAGCGGCGGCAGAAACAGCGCTAATACCCGAACTATTTGGTAAGAAGTGTGTAATTTTTTAGCAATATCAATTTCTTCAAATAAATGTGCAAAAATTGTGGGATCGCCACCTTTAAGACGAACTACAATATTACCCCCTTTAAGATATTTTTCTATTAGTTGATTTATTTCTGTTTGAGAATATTTATGAAAATCCTTTCTTTTGCCAATATGAATTTTAAGGGCATCTTTTCTGGCGAAATCTAAAACCCCATCAGAAACCAAACGATCATAAAGAACAATATCCGCCTTAGATAATAATTTAACTGCTTTTAAAGTTAATAATTCTGGATCTCCAGCACCAGCGCCAATAAGGTAAAGTGCAGATTCTGCCTTATTATTTTTATTAAATAATTTTTGATCAAATAAATCTTGTGCCTTGATAAAATTACCATTCAAAACCTCTTGCGCTATATTTCCTTCAAAAACCTCTTGCCAAAATAATCTACGAGACTGAATATTTGTTAATTTATTTTTAACTTTTTGACGATTTTTTCTTATAAAATCATTTAGATCATGGATATTTTCTGGTAGGATTTTTTCTATTTTCTGTTTAATAATTCTAGTTAAAACTGGTGATAAGCCACCACTGCCAATAGTAATATTAAGATCATCCCGTTTAACAATTGATCCAAAAATAAAATCAGAAATATCAGCATTATCAACAATATTAACTATTTTTTGTAAATTTCTGGCATCTTGAGAAATTTGCTTATTCAAGTTGTTATTATTGGTTGTAGCAATAATAAGATCAAAATTAGATAAATATTTTTTATCATATTTATCTGTAATGATGTTAATATTGCTTTCCTTAGTAAAATCTAATAATTCATGGTCAAAATTATCAGAAATTACAGTAATATTATCTGTATATTCAAAAATTGTTTCTAATTTGGCTAAAGCAATTTTTCCTCCCCCAATAATTAGGACGGATTTTTGCTCCAGTCCAAAAAAGACTGGTAAAAAACTCATTATGTAAAATAAAAACCTAGAACTTTTTAGAAAAGTTCAAAAAATAAAGTGAAAAAAGTCCGGAAAGGACAAGAGCTAGTTGCAACAACAGCAACAACAACAGAAAAAAGAGGTGCAGGCAGAAGGGTTTGAAGAATTAGCAATATTGCTAGAAACCGATTTATTGAAATGATTAATATCCTCTTTCATTTTTAAAAAATTAAATTTAGCCTAATTGATAGGATGAAATAATTATTAAAAGCGAAATATTTAAAAGTCAAATAATTATATTTTGCCTCAACAAAATGCCTTATTGTTTTTCCGAGTTTTTAAAATGGTATTATGACACAATTACAGAAATTAGCCCAAAAATTAGATAAATTAGAAAAACAAAATCTAAAGAGAAAATTAATATCCTCCCAAAATTTGCCAAATCATAAAGTAACCATTGATGGCAAAAAATATCTTTCTTTTTGCTCTAATGACTATTTATCTTTGGGCTTTGATCCAGATATTTCTAAGGCGGAGCGAGAGGCAATTTTAGAATATGGAAATGGCGGACTATCTTCACGATATATTTATGGAGATAATGATCTTTATCAAAAATTAGAACAAAAAATTGCTAAAATTAATCACAAGGATGTTGCCATGATTTTTGGTAGTGGTTATTTAGCAAATATTGGTGTTATTCCCGCTCTTTGCGATAAAAATGATCTGATTCTTGCTGATAAATTATCGCATTCTTGCCTGATTGAAGGCGGACAATTATCAGGCGCAAAATTCTTTCGCTTTGCTCATAATAATTTAGAATCTTTAGAAAATTTACTAAAAAAACATAGACAAAATCAGCAAAAATGTCTGATCATTACTGAAACAGTTTTTTCCATGGATGGTGATTTAGGTAAGATAAATCAGATAATTGCTATTGCTAAAAAATATGACGCTTTTCTTTTAAGCGACAATGCTCATGGGCTGGGAGTGATAAATCAAAAATATTCAGATTATGATTTACATTTAAAAATTGGTACATTTTCTAAGGCTGTCGCTGGCTATGGAGGCTATGTTGTTGCCAAGCAAGAAATAATTGATTATCTAAGAAATTTTAGTAAATCGGCAATTTATTCCACAGCCCTGCCACCAGCAATTCTTGCTGGTAATTTTAAGGCTTTAGAAAAAATAGAGGCAGGTAATTTGACTAAAAAATTATGGCAAAATATTGAATATTTTTGTCAATTGATGCAAATTAAAAATCCACAATCAGCAATTATTGCCATAATTATTAGCGATGCTTTAAAAACTTTAAAAATTGCAGAAAAATTAAAAGAAAAAGGTTTTTTGATTTCGGCCATTCGTCCGCCAACTGTTGCAATTGGAAAATCAAGACTTAGAATCACCGTAAGCGCTGGCCATAAAAAGGATGATTTAAAATTGCTGGCAGAAAATTTGAATCTATTTATGAAATAACAACCCCCATCAAGATTTTCAAGAAAATTTTGACTTCCCTTGGGGAATTTTTACTATTTATGACTATTCTTTTAATCGATAATTATGACAGCTTCACTTACAATCTTTATCACTATATGGCTAAAGTGACCAGTGAGAATATTGAAGTTATTAGAAATGATAAAATAACTATTGAGGAAATTGCAAAAATGAATCTTAGCTCACTGGTGATTTCTCCCGGCCCTTGTAGTCCCAATGAAGCTGGTATTTGCCTAGATGTTATTGATAAATTTAAGGAAAAATTACCAATTTTAGGGGTGTGTCTTGGTCATCAAGTAATTGGGCAATATTTTGGAGGAAAGATTATTAAAAATTTGCCAATGCATGGCAAAATTAGCAATATTAACCATAATAATAAAAGTGTTTTTAAAGATATTCCTTCACCTTTTAAAGCAACCCGATATCATTCTTTAATTATTGAAAAGGAAAGCCTACCTAAAGAATTGGAAATTACCGCTACTAGTGACGATGGTGTAATTATGGGAATTAGGCATAAAAATCTTAATATTCACGGCGTACAATTTCACCCAGAATCAATTGCTTCTGAATATGGCCATCAATTAATAGAGAATTTTTTTAAAATTTAAGCTAATTAATGAAAATCAGATTTTACCAGATTTTTTCATTATGCAGGCCATATTTATAAAAGAATTAAAAATATTTTGGCAATTATCGTAATCTTTTTTACATTTTATTTCTAATTCTTGTAATTTCATTAAGATCTGTTCAATGGATTTTATCTGCCAAATTTGATGATGTTTTCTAAAAAAAGCCTGATCTTTAAAAAATATTCTTTGAGATTTCATTTCCACCTCTAAATTACTACCGTTAGTAATGCTTGTCGCTATCTTGTACAATTTAAAAAAGTAATTTTGTAAATAACGAATAATAACAATTGGGCTAATTTTTTGATAATAAATTTGCTCTAAAATTATCATGGATTTTTTAAGATCTAGAGAGACAAAATTATTAACAAATTCATTGATTGAAACCTCTGAAATATCAGAAAGTAAATTTTGAACAATTTCTAAAGTTAAATTTTTTCCTTCACCCAAATAGGTAATTATTTTATTAATTTCATTAAGAATAATTAGACGATTTTTACCAAATTTGCTATTAATAAATTCTATTATGCCCGGCTCAATTTTAATATTATTTTTGGCGAATTCCGCCCTAACTATGTTAGAAATTGTAGCAATATTATCTTCATAACAAGCAATTGCGGCAATTTTTGGATGTTTTTCGGCAAATTTTCTTAGAGAAGAAGATGTGTCAAGCTCTCCTGCGACAATCAAAATAAAATTATCACTTTTTGAATCAACTTCAAATAAGGCTTTAAGATTTTTGGTAATTTTATTGCTTGCTGGATTAATTTTAATTAATTTTTGCCCAGAAAACATCGAGACTGAAAAAAACTCATCAAATAAAATATTACCATTTTCTTCAATTTGCTTTATGGAAATATCGCTAACTGCAAATGGGTCAAAAATATCGGAGGTAATTTTTTTAGCAATTTCCTTTTCCCTAATAGATATTAGGCCAGATTCTGGACCGTAAATAAGAACAGCAGAAATATCATTATTTTGATCAATATTTTTGATAAATTCATCTATTTTAAATGGCGCTATTTTCATTTTAACAATATCAATAAAAGTTACTTCTCTCTATAGGAATCTCTGAAAAACTAAAATATGTATTTAGTAAAATTGACCTTTTTGACCCCTTTTTTTAGCAAAAATGTGTTTCTTTTTGGCGCAATATGAGCATATTGTGCCAAAAAAGAAACACAATTTTTGCTAAAAAAATGATCTAAAAATTCCAATTTTTAGTTTTTCAGAGATTCCTATATTTGATTGGATATTGAATTTTAAATCCTATTATTTATGTTTACTA
Source organism: Rickettsiales bacterium (assembly GCA_038142525.1). Taxonomy (GTDB): domain Bacteria; phylum Pseudomonadota; class Alphaproteobacteria; order Rickettsiales; family UBA1997; genus CAJQHK01. The sequence continues at coordinate 3,364 of JAYQKE010000018.1, read as the reverse complement.
GGTAATTATTAACTCAGTCATAAACTAATCACTATTTTAACTGCAATATTTTCAATTTAATTTTAACCTAAAAAAGTTAATTTATATCCTGATAAACTAAGATTTTTTAGGATAATTTAAATTAAAAATCTTATTGTTAAAGCAAGCAACTAGTTTGTGACTGGAGTTAATATTAATAATATTCTATGAGTTTAATTGTTCAAAAATTTGGCGGAACTTCGGTTGGTAATATTGCCAAAATTCAAAATGTTGCACAAAAAGTTGTAGCAGAAATAGAGAAGAAGAATAAAGTAATCGTCGTGGTTTCGGCTATGTCAGGAGTTACAAACCAATTGGTTGGCTATTGTAATGAAGTATCTGATCTAAAAAATAATGAGGAACTTGCCGAATATGATTCCGTCATTTCTAGTGGCGAACAAATCACTTCTGGCCTTTTAGCTTTAGAATTGCAAAAACTAGGCTACAAATCTAGATCATTTTCTGGTTGGCAGATTGAAATGAAAACCGACAATATCCACTCAAAAGCTAGGATTGAGTCTATCAATAAAGATATCTTATTAAAAGAATTGCAGGATAAGGATGTAGTGGTTATTGCAGGGTTTCAGGGTATTAACAGCAAAACGGGCCGTGTTACAACTTTGGGTCGTGGAGGTTCAGACACAACGGCGGTTGCACTTGCCGCACGCTGTTCAGGCTGAAATTTGTGAGATTTACACCGATGTTGACGGCGTTTTTACCACCGATCCTAGAATTACTAGAGATGCCAAAAAATTGATAAAATTTCTTATGAAGAAATGCTTGAAATGGCTTTTAGTGGCTCTAAAGTATTACAGACTCGTTGCGTGGTAATGGCCATGAATCACAATGTAAAAGTTAGGGTCTTATCAACTTTCAAAGAAAAAACTGCAACTTCTGGTACAATTTTAATTAACAATAATGATATTATGGAAAAAAGACTTATAACGGGTATTAGTCAAAGTAAAAATGAAGCAAGAATTACTTTAAGCGAAATGCCAGATAGTCCAGGCCTATCTGCTAATATTTTTGGTGCCATTGTTTGCCAAGGCATAAATACTGATATGATTGTACAAAATATTAGTCAGGATAATGCAAATGTTAATATTACCTTTACCGTTAATGTTGATGACTTAAATCGCACTAAAATTGCTTTAGAAAAAAATAAAGAATTGCTTGGATATCAAAAAATGTTGATAGATGATGATATTTCTAAAATTTCTGTTATTGGTGTTGGCATGATTAGCAATGCTGGTATAGCACACACTATGTTTAAAACTCTAGCTGATGAAGGAATTAATATCTCCCTAATTTCTACCTCTGAAATTAAAATATCTATTTTAATTAAAAAGGCCGATGGAGACAAAATAATAAAAGCGTTGCATAAAGCTTTTGAATTAGAAAAATAATAAACATGATCAATAAGGGCCTTTTTTTACAAAAAATAATCCTGAAGTTTGGAATTTTTCTTTTTCTAACTTTCTTTATTGCCCTTCCTTCTTTGGCCAATAATTCTAAATATCTAATTACTGACATTATTGTAAGTGAAGAGTCAAACTCTGCAAGTAAAGCTAGAGAGTTGGCTAATATTAATGCTAATAGACAAGCCTTTATAAGGTCGCTTAAAAAATTATCTGTTAATGAATCTTTTGCCAGCAATATTGATGATGAACAATTAGAAGAATCAATTCAGGCTAAAACAGTATCTAATGAAAAAATTGCCAATAATTGGTATAAAGCCTCATTCAATATAGAATTCTCAAAAGACTATATAGATCATTTACTGGAGAGTAAAGATGGTGGAAATTTTATTAATCTTGAAGCAAATAAAAAATATCTAATATTTCCTATCGAAATCAAAAATAAAGAACCAAAATTATGGCATAAGAATAATAAATGGTTTAATGCTTGGAGATCTTTATTGTCGGCAAAGGAATTAAAAAATATTAAAATAGCGAAGAGGCGATATAGATGATATATCTATATTAAAATCAACCAATCCCATCAAAGCCAAATATACCGATGTTAAAGATATTTTAAAAAATATGATTCTAAAATAGCAGTTTTTATAGATATTTATCTCGATCATCTAGAAAATAATGCAACCATTAATATTGTTATGGTTAAACAATTCACTAAGAAAAAAATTAAACTTAGTTTTGTTAATATCAATGATATCAAGGAAGATAGATTATATAATATTATTGCTCAAAAAATTATCGAATATTTAGATCAAAAGGATTTATCAAGCAATAATAACAAGGAATATAAAAAGAAGAAAGATAGTAAAAATATTGATGTAGATATTTTACCCTCATCTTTAAAAGATTGGGTTATTTTTAGAAGAAAGCTTGAAAAAATAAAAGAGATTGAATTTAAAATTATATCCATATCCGCAGATTTAATAAAACTTACTATCAAACCAAAAGCCGAGATGGATTTAATCGAATATTTACAAGATAATGGTGTTTTTATTGAAAGAGGAAAGGGCTCCGAACAAGTTTATTATGTTGTATTAGAGTAAATTAAAAGTCTTTTTAAAGTCTAGAATTACTATACTAGCTATTCAAAATATTAAGGAAAATGGAATATATTTATCCCAAATTGGAACTTGATTATTAGTCTATTTTAACTCTTTATTTTGTTAAATTTAGTTTATTATTTTGCTTAAGTTGACACGTATAGCTTCTATTATAGGCTCTAATTTTTAGAAAAATTAATGGATATAGTACAATATTTAGGCATTGTTAATCCAAAATAGATAATAAGCCATTTCTCTTTAAAATCAATAATTTTACTGAATATTCAAGCATCTTTATTGATTTAGAGTAGCATTTGCTCTTTCTTCTCATTCTAGCCAAGAAGTGTCTGAACAAGCTATTATAGCCCTCGATAGTATAAGTATGTGCCTTGGATTGAATATGCTTATCCTTAGGAACAAATTTCTCATACGGTTTCCAATAATCCGTTGCTATAATGCCTTTAGCTCTGTCTTTTACTCCTTCCCAAAGTTCTTTTCCAGTTCTTGTAGATCTGTCGCCAACAACGAAGTTGATGAATTCTTTTGCATATCTATCAACAGCAATCCAGATCCAGACAGAGTTTTTTTGAACCAATATAGCTGTGCATTTCATCTATCTCAGTTACGCATATTTCATGGCTATTTTGCAATAAATCAAGATTTTGACCATATTGCTTGATCCAGTTAAAGATACTTACATGACTAACCTTGAGAATTCTTCCTATAGATCTAAATCCTAGACCCTCTAGGTACAACTCCAGGGCAAATCTTTTTATTGATCTATCTTTAGAATTTCTGCCTTTTGTATAATTATAATTGCAATCTTTA
>JAYQKE010000017.1:0-3463 GCA_038142525.1 Rickettsiales bacterium | reverse complement strand
AGGTGTGTGATTATCGGTGTGTGTGCGGTGTGATTATCGGTGTGATTTTTAGTTTTTTCTTATAAGATGATGTTTTAACTCTGTATCTGCGATAGAAATGACCGATTTATTAGAATGAATTTATCTGAAGAATTTTTGAAAAATATTGATCTTAGAAAGTGTGATTGGGCACATGAACCAATAAAATCATTCCGCAATGAGGAAGGAGAAAAATTAGAAAAATATCGTGACTTCGTTACAGAAAGGGAGGAAAAGAATCAAAAGGTAGCAATTGACTCAATCGTTGGAACTGAGCATCGAGATTATCATATGAAGCCTTGGACATGGATGATAGCCTTTGGTAAAAGAATGAATTTCGCTTTGCAGGATTATAAGAAAAATCCTCAATATTATTTCCTTAAAGAAAGGCCAAGACGAGTATCAGAAAATTTGCATTATTCGACTGTAAATGGAAAAGATTTCTATGTTTCTGATGATGGCAATCACAGAACAGCAATAGCAAAATTTGTATTATGGCAAGCTAAGGAAAAATATTTATATGATGTTGATGTCAAATATCACGATATCAATTATGATTTTTATGATGCATATCAGGAGCTAAAATCATTCTGCAAAAATACTCCTAAATTTGATACGTATAGTGAGATTAAAGATAATGTTTCATCTGTAGTGGTTATTAATGAATTTAATAATGACCGCCTAAGACTTTATAATGAAAATGAGATCAAAGATTTTCTTAGCCAAGAAAATTCTATATCTAGCAAAATAAAAAGATTCTTAGGCTGTTAATATTCAAGCCAGTAATAACCCTGATTATCAAATTTGATTATTTTGTTCCATGCTGGATGATATTTTCCTTTGAGACGAAAAACATATTTTGGATCATCTTGCTCTGATTCTCTTTGCAACCATCAATTCATGCTTATGAATTGGTCTTTTTTCCTGATCAAGAATTTCAATAATAGCAGATTGTTTTTTGCTAAATGTATATTTGATACCATCAATTACTGCGCTTCTGTAGCTATCAGAAAATCCTGATTTTGCGTTTGATATTCCAAGCGAGGAATTGATGATATTTTTATCAATATGAAAATTCTGATTATCAAATGACAGCAGGTCATTTATCGATATCAGCTTGTGATTTTCTGCAAAAGAAAAGCCACTTTGCACTTTCTTGGAAGTCGTTAAAATTAGCCCTCGATTAATTCCAGATCTGTTTGTTAAAGATTGATCAATTCTGTTAAAAATATCACTGTGATAAACTCATCTGGCAAAAAATATTGGAATCTTGGTTGTGAGTGATCCTATCTTCCAAAAATGATTTTTCACAATTTCTTCTGATTCAGAAAATATCTCAAGATCTCTGGCTATTATCAAGATCAACAATTTTATATTTAGCCGATATTGCTTGATGCTATTACAATCAATTTCATTCCAAATATTATTTTGATAATATCCAAAATTATCATTATTGAAATGCACCAAAACATCATCACCATCTTGATTAGAAAAAGTTTTGCTATTTTCAATTTGATTAAAAAAGCCCAGCTCCATCAATTTATTGCAACCCTGTTTTCTAAAATAGGGAATTAAGCTATGCGATATTATCGGTTCTTTTTGCTCACAAATTCTTGAGATAAAATTAAAACTATTTCGTGGTATATGTTTGCCATTTAACGTCATATTTTAAATTATTATTAACTACTTTAGTATTCCTCAATCAAACCCCATCTCTTCAAATATTTGACAACAATTTGTTGCTCTGATTTGGTAAAATTAGATAAATTGCAATGACAAGGATGTGATATTATGATGGGTATCATTTCCTTCGAATAAAATTTGATAACCAGCTTTATTTGATAAACAATAAAGCCACCTTCAAAAGGATTATGAGTATCAAACCAGTCGTGAGCTATTTCATAAATAGAATCTTGATATTCTTCGCTGACAGCAAGGGTTAAGCAAGCTTTTATTATTGGTGGGTTTTAATTTAATCATTAGCAATTTTACCTTTTCTATCCTATCTTCTGAATCAGTTGGAAAGTCGCAAGGTTCTAAGAACTTTTCCAGATCATAATAATATTTTTGTCTAATATCTTGAGAATTCATCACCACTAAAAATAATAAAAATAGAAGAAAGGATTGCTTCTTAGAATAATGTACACTATTCTTTTTTGAAAGAAATTTTTATTATATTTTTTAAATTATGCCAAGAGGTGGAGCAAAGCCAGGAGCAGGAAGGCCAAAAGGCCAAGGAAAGTTTGGAGTCAAGACCAAAGCTATCAGAGTGCCTATAGGAATGGTAGATGAAATCATAAAATATGCTAAGAGCAAAAATATATCTGTACCATTATACAACATGTCAGTTGAAGCTGGTAATCCGATGCTAACAGATAGCGATGATCATGAAATGTATAAATTAAATGATAACTTAATTATCAGTAATCCTGAAGATTATTTCCTTGTAAAAGTATCGGGCTATTCAATGAAAGATGCTGGTATTTTGCCTGAAGATTTATTGTTAGTTAATAGAAAAAGAGAAGCACTTGATGGTGATATTATTGTTGCATCTATTAATAATGGAGCAGTTGTAAAAAGACTTAGCCAAAAGGATGGAGTGACCAAATTAATTTCAGAAAATAAAGATTATCCTGATATTGAAGATGAAGATCAGAATCTTCATTTCTGGGGAGTGGTGACAAAAGTTATTCGAGATTGTTAAATATGCAGAGCTATCAACTTCACATTCATTTAAATAAAAATATAGAAATTGAGATTGGCAAATTAGGTAATTTTACCTTTCCGATGGGTAATTATATTTATACTGGTTCGGCTAAGAAAAATATTGATGATAGAATCAAACGACATCAATCAAATTCACCTGATAAAAAACTTCGCTGGCATGTGGATTATTTGCTAAATGATAAAAATGCTAAAATAACTGAGGTACAGCAGTTTGATATTGAGGAATGTGCCTTAAATCAAAAGGCTTCTGGTGAAATTATTGTCGTTGGATTTGGTAGTTCTGATTGTAAAAATGGATGTAAATCTCATTTGAAATATTTAGGCTAGGTCAAAAACTGGCTTATTTATACCAGTCCACTTTGGTGGCTTTAAATCACTTTCCCACTTTTTTATCATCTGTTTTTGATAGGCAATTTGTACATCTTTTTCTTCCTTAAAATCAGTGCAGTTAAAATCAAAAAACTCTGCTGATATTTTACCATTGTAATCATCGGTCTTTTTGGAATTAAAAAGCTCAAATAAATCTCGCCATGATTTATGAGGCTTAATTTCTGATTTCTTTTTTATCGTTTCATCTCTTCTAATTTTCTCCTTTGCCAAATCGTCAAAATATTGAACCATCCATGAATAGCTATCAATATTTTTTCTAGCCCAAATTGCACAAGGATGGTTAAAATGAGTATCCTTATAAAGCGACTCATTATCGCCAAATAAATAA
>JAYQKE010000016.1:0-3787 GCA_038142525.1 Rickettsiales bacterium | reverse complement strand
TCTTGACCAAATAAGATCTCAACCTCTCCCAATTTATTAATTTATCTAACTTTAACAATTTACTGTCATTTTTTAATCTCTCTTGAATGGAAATAGAAGCAAAAGTAACCATAATTTATTAATATTTCATTATAATAACAGCAATAAAGCTAGATAAATACTAGCTTTATTGCTGTTTTATTCAAGAAAAAATTGATGAAATTAAGAAAAAACCAAGAGAAAGTTAGGGAAATTTTAATGATCTATGCAAAGGTCTTTTATTGATAATATTTTTAAAAAGTTGCAAATTACTCCTAATTTTTCAAAATAATAACATCTTAACTTGAAAATAAATTAACCTATATGAAGCAAAAAGCAGTAATTGGCATTATTTTAGATTGGGAAGAGAAGGGAACTTTTTCTGATTTCCCGCATTTTGCCCTAAGAACTCATTATTCAAGAGCGGTAACTCTTGCTGGTGGCTTACCTTTGATGATTCCCTATTCTGACATCAATTTAATTGATGATTATTTAGAGCAAATTGATGGGCTTTTAGTACCAGGTGGTTTTTATGCTATGCCCAATGATTGGTATCTTGACCAAAAAGATACCTCTCCCTATGAAATAACTCCAAGATTTCAATTTGAATCAGAAATATTATTAAGAGCTATCAAAATGAATAAGCCAGTATTTGGAATTTGTGGCGGAATGCAGGTCATTGCTGGCCTTATGGGTTGTAAATTAATTCCAGATATTAAGAAATATCTTGGCACAAAAATAGAACATTTTGATTTAAATAAAGATCATGAATTAGAAATAACTCCCAACACAAAATTACATCAAATTATTGGGAAAGAGAAAATAATTGCCAATTCTCACCATAATGAAGCAATTATTGAAATTGCTACTAATGTTGTTATATCAGCAAAAGCAATAGATGGTGTGATTGAAGCAATTGAACTTGCTGATAGGGATTTTGTTATTGGTCTGCAAGGTCATCCCGAAATGTTATGTTCTAAAAAGGAGGATTTAAAAAATTACAACCCACATCATCTAATTTTTAAAGAATTTGTCAAAAAATCTCATGAAGATAGTAATAAATAAACCAAAAAATTGGCCTATTCTAAAAAATAATAAAAAAATTCATGTTATTTCTCCTGCCTTTGGAGTTTCTGAGGAAGAAACTACTAAAATTAAAGAATTTTTAGCAGATTGGCAATTAGAAGGAATATTTTTTCAAGCACAAAAAGAAAATGATCTAAAATTTTTAGCAAATAGTGATTATGACCGTTTGCAAGAATTAAAAAATGCTCTTAATAGTGACCAATCAGACATTATTTTTTGCAGTTCTGGCGGTTATGGTTCAGCAAGAATTTTACCAGAATTATTACAATTGCCAAAACCGAAAAAATAAATTACTTTTAGGATTTAGTGACATTACCAGTTTACATTTGGCTTTTAATAATTGCTGGAATATTTCTAGCCTGCATTGCCCAATGCTCAAACAGTTGGCGACCGGTAAAATTGATCAAAAAAGCATTGATTTTTTACATAATATCCTAACCAAGGAGGAGTCAGAATTATCCTATGATATCAGACCGTTTAATAAATTGGCAGAAAATCTTAAAAATAAGCAATTGCCAAAATTGCTTGGCGGTAATCTTAGTCTAATTCAAACTTCCATAGGCACTAATTGGCAAATTAATAAAAATGGCCCTTATTCTATGTTAATTGAGGAGATAGATGAAGAATCTTATAGAATTGATAGGATGTTAAATCATTTGAAAAATGCTGATATTTTTGATGATTGTAAAGCGATTTTTATTGGAGATATTAGTGGGATAGATAATGAGAAATATCTCAAACAAATTTTAGAATCTTTCATTGATAAATTAAATATTCCAATTTTTAGAATAGAAAATATTGGTCATGAAAAAACTAATTTAGCAATTCCTTTGGAAGTTGAAATATTTTTACAATAATTTCTTTACAAAGAAAAATAATCTACAGATAATTGTTAAATAATAAAATAACTAATAATTTTCAGTAAATGAGTGACAAGCAAATTAACTTAAATATCGAATCGGAGGATCAAAATAGCAAAAATATTACCCTTAATTTTGGGCCTCAACATCCTGCACTCATGGTGTATTAAGATTGATTCTTGAAATGGATGGAGAAGTTGTTAAAAGATCAGATCCTCATATTGGCCTTTTACATCGTGGTACTGAAAAATTAATGGAGCATAAAAGCTATATTCAAGCCTTGCCATATCTTGATCGTCTTGATTATGTTTCGCCAATGTGTCAAGAACATGCTTATTGCCTGGCTATTGAAAAACTTTTAAAGCTTAATGTACCAATTAGAGCGCAATATATCCGTGTTTTATTTAGTGAAATTACCAGGATTCTCAATCATATTATGGCCATTACTACCCAAGGTCTTGATCTTGGCGCCACTTCTCCCTTCCTGTGGCTTTTTGAAGAAAGAGAAAAATTGATGGAATTTTATGAAAGAGTTTCTGGCGCTCGTTTACATTCTGCTTATTTTAGACCAGGTGGTGTTAATTATGATTTACCAAAAGGTTTGCTTGAAGATATTTCGGACTTTGCTGAAAAATTTCCTAAATATATTGATGATATGGAAACTTTACTGACCAATAATCGTATCTTTAAACAAAGAATGGTTGATATTGCTATCGTTTCTAAGGAAGAGGCTCTGAGTTTTGGTTTTACCGGTCCTATGCTAAGAGGATCTGGTGTGGCTTGGGATCTTAGAAAATCACAGCCTTATGAAGTCTATGATAAAATGGATTTTGATATTGCTATTGGTAAAAATGGTGATTGCTATGATCGTTATCTCATTAGAGTTGAGGAAATGAGGCAATCAGTAAAAATTATCAAACAAGCAATTGCAGGGATGCCAGAAGGCCCAGTAAAATCTAAGGATAAAAAGATCTCTCCACCAAGCCGTGATGAAATGAAAAAATCAATGGAGGCCTTAATTCATCATTTTAAAATTTACACTGAAGGTTACAAAGTACCCAAAGGCGAAGCCTATGGTTATGTTGAAGCACCAAAGGGTGAATTTGGTGTTTACATTATTTCTGATGGCGGATCAAAACCGGTCAGAGCAAGATTAAGAGCGCCTGGATTCTATCATTTACAAGCATTAGATTTTATGGCTAAAGGACATTTACTTTCCGATGTTGTCTCGGTGATTTCTACACAAGATATTGTATTTGGCGAGGTCGATAGATAATGGTATTTTTATTGATTTTGATTGTATTTTATGGTACAATATCATAGGAACAATAAAATAGTTTTAATTATTAATTCAACAATCTCATGACTACTCACATTCAAAAAATCAGCAAAATATTATTTATCCTCATAATATCCCTTTCCTTCTCCACCACATCCTTTGCTTCTTGTCTCAAACTCTCTGATAATGATATTGATTTTCTGCCACAGGCTGGATCTTGTACCAATAAAGCTAATGATGGTATAGTAACTCTATAAATAATTCTAATATTGGTAATATTGGTGATAAAAGGAATAATCTTAATTCCCTGATAGCTGGTCGTAATGATGGGGGTTATTCTATACATTTTACTTTTGATAGGGATAATTCTGCTACTCTATCTACAGATCAAATATTTTTTTCTGCTTATGAGAATCTCTCTGGCGGTACTCCTATTGCTCGTTCTGGTATTAGATCTGGAATATTTTTCTATGAGTTAAATGGTCAGACTATTAATGGCATTGATATGTCAGTTTTGGATGATAATAACATAGTCAATCCTCAT
>JAYQKE010000015.1:0-869309 GCA_038142525.1 Rickettsiales bacterium | reverse complement strand
ATGTTTAAAATGCTCCAGTTCTAACGTTTGCAAAAATGGTAAAATGTACGGAATGCGGCGCTATAAGTGTAAAGATTGCAATTATAATTATACAAAAGGCAGAAATTCTAAAGATAGATCAATAAAAAGATTTGCCCTGGAGTTGTACCTAGAGGGTCTAGGATTTAGATCTATAGGAAGAATTCTCAAGGTTAGTCATGTAAGTATCTTTAACTGGATCAAGCAATATGGTCAAAATCTTGATTTATTGCAAAATAGCCATGAAATATGCGTAACTGAGATAGATGAAATGCACAGCTATATTGGTTCAAAAAAACTCTGTCTGGATCTGGATTGCTGTTGATAGATATGCAAAAGAATTCATCAACTTCGTTGTTGGCGACAGATCTACAAGAACTGGAAAAGAACTTTGGGAAGGAGTAAAAGACAGAGCTAAAGGCATTATAGCAACGGATTATTGGAAACCGTATGAGAAATTTGTTCCTAAGGATAAGCATATTCAATCCAAGGCACATACTTATACTATCGAGGGCTATAATAGCTTGTTCAGACACTTCTTGGCTAGAATGAGAAGAAAGAGCAAATGCTACTCTAAATCAATAAAGATGCTTGAATATTCAGTAAAATTATTGATTTTAAAGAGAAATGGCTTATTATCTATTTTGGATTAACAATGCCTAAGAATACTAATCAATTACAAATGCTATCATCCCTTGCTAATCTCTATATGGTTAGAAAAATACTACCAAATACAGCGTAACAAGGGATAAATGTGTCTAATTTAGCCAAAAATGGTAAAATTAGACAAGAAACTAGAGAAATTACCACAAATAATGCCTAAATTTGGATAAAGATTGTTAATTTTTAACAAAATTAGCAATCTTTATCCAAATTATAAAAATTTTTTCTGAAAAATGAAAAAATAGACAAAATTAAATAGGAAAATCAGAGGTTCCTTTATGGTATAACCAATAGAGCTAAATCTAACAAAAAACTTTCAAATAAGCAAAAAAAGAGGAATAAACAATTTTCATCAGTTCGAGCTAAAGTTGAACATCCATTTCAAATTATAAAGCATCTTTGGGGCTATAGAAAGGTTAGATATAATGGTTTACAAAAGAATACTAATCAATTACAAATGCTATCATCCCTTGCTAATCTCTATATGGTTAGAAAAATACTACCAAATACAGCGTAACAAGGGATAAATGTGTCTAATTTAGCCAAAAATGGTAAAATTAGACAAGAAACTAGAGAAATTACCACAAATAATGCCTAAATTTGGATAAAGATTGTTAATTTTTAACAAAATTAGCAATCTTTATCCAAATTATAAAAATTTTTTCTGAAAAATGAAAAAATAGACAAAATTAAATAGGAAAATCAGAGGTTCCTTTAAAAGACATTTCAAGCAAGGAACGAATTTTGATAAAAACAATATCTTTGTTGTAGTTTTAATTGGTGGTATCGGCCATATTTCTTTCCATTTTATTTTTTTGCATATATTTAATTTACAAGAATCAATAACTCTTAGGTTAATAACTTCATTTCTTTGCATAAGTATAGGATTATATCCAAAGCTATCAAATATAATTAAAAGAAAATATTTTCCATATTATTGGCATATCACCTTAGTAGTCGCTTTACCATTATCGATATCATATCTTACCTTAATAAATAATTCTCATGATATGTGGTTATGGTGGATGATATTTATGCCAATAATTTTAGCAATTTTTATTCCAGGATGGTTTATGTATATTATGGATCTGACCATTGGTATGTTGTTAGCCTTTCTAATATTTAAAATATTTTATGGAAATATAATATTAAGATCCGATATTAGCTATTTGCAATTTACGTTAGTTTTTAGCTTTTCTGTTATTACCGCGATTATTTTTGTACATTATAATAGAAAAACTTGGCTAACGCGTCAACATAGAAAATTGACTTTGCTTGCAGCATCAATTGCTAATGAAATGCAAAATCCTATAAATTCTATTAATTTAATATCAGATAATTTACAACCAAATGAAAATAATATTAGATATAGCCAAAATTCAATAAAAAACATAACTATCCTAGCTGATAATATAATTGAAATGTCCCTGAATAAAGTGATGGGAAAAAATATTAATAAAGATGATTTTACTTATTTTAAAGCTCAAGAATCAGTGATTGAGGCCCTGACTATTTATGGCTATCAAAATGAAAAGGAAAAAAATAAACTAAAAATTGATTTTGGAAATAAAAATTTTATAAGTGCAAAAAATATGGAGAATGAAATATTTCAAATTTCTGATAATCAAAATTTCATTTTCAAAGGAATTGACAATGCTTTTAAATATATTTTATTTAATTTAATCAGAAATTCTTTTATTTATTCTAAAAATGTTTCAGACTTAGAAATTATTATATCTTTTGAAAAAGATGTAGAAATAGAAAAAAACCTTATAAATAAATTTAACTTAAATTCAGACATAAAAAGATATAATGTTATATCAGTAACTGATAATGGTAATGGGATTAGTAAAAATGATATCGAAAGAATATTTGATTCTTACCAGGATTCTATAAATACTGATAGAATGGGTCTGGGTCTTAATTTCTGCAAAAGGACAATGGAAGATTTTGGTGGTACTATAATTTGTAAAAGTGAGTTTGGTAAATGGACTAAATTTAGTCTATTATTTCCTATATTAACTGATGCAGAAAATATAAAAGTCGCTAAGATAATATCAAAAATAGAGGATGAGAAAAAGAAGAAAATAGAAATCATCGAAGGAATATCAAAAATAGAAAAATCACTAAAAAAGAAAAATAGTAAAAATATTTTATTAGTTGATGATTCAAGGTTAAATATTGAAATTATTGCTAAAGAATTAAGAGGAAAATGTCCGGATTTTGATGTTACAATCATGAATGACCCCATCAAAGCCTTTAATTTGATTAAATTTAAACATCAAAATGATGATCAATTTGACCTAATTCTAACAGATATTGATATGCCAGCAATGGATGGTAAGGAATTGGTTAAAAAAATTCGAGAAGATCTTGATCTATCAAAAGATATATTGCCTATTTTAGCATATACCTCAATTGAAGATATAGATTCGATTAATAAAATGAAGGAATTAGGAGTAAATGCCTACTATACCAAACCAAAAGACTTACATTTTATAACTAGAAATATATCTAAATGGATGTTAGGTGATTATGTGCCAAATAAAAATGTTAAATATCAAGATATTATCATAAATAGTAAAACTCTTAAAAATTTAAATGTAATTATTGCAGATGATCAATCTTTTAATCTGTCATTAATTTCTAAAAAATTCTTTGATGTAGGGGCTAATATAAATCAATGCAAAGATGGGGAGGGAATTGTCGAATTAATAAAAGAAAATCCTAAAAAATATCATTTAATTATTACTGATATTCATATGAATAAAATAAATGGTATTGAAGCAGTTAAGGAAATTAGAAAAATACAGAACGAATATAATGAGACACATAATACCAATTATAAAATTCCAATCATTGCCATGTCTAGCGATAGTGATAAATCTATAGTTATAAAAGCTTTAAATAATGGAATTGATGATTATATAACAAAAGAAAGAAATCCAAATGATTTGATTAAATTATCAAAATTTTGGGTAGATTACAGGTTGGATATAAATAAAAACCCAACCATTGAAAAATGTCAAACAATATTAAAATATGATTTTACATCTTTATTTTCTAGTGAAGAAGAAGCTTCCCAGATCGTTGATATTTTTGAATTAGAGAGTAAAGAAATAATTTCGGAAATAAAAAAATATAAACATGATATAGAAAATTTATGGAAACCAATCCATAAATTGAAGGGAACTTCGGGATCAATAGGCGCAATAAAATTATTTGAATATTTGTCAGAGATACATAATTTAATTAAAAATGTTAAAAAGATTGAAGATGAATATTTTGATCAAAAAATTGAAAGAATATTCAAAGATTCTATAAAGGAAATGAAAAAAGAAATTATTGATAAGTTTTGATAATACTAAATATCATTTTAGTGGAAATAATTAAAAATTTTTATCGCAACCTTATCGCCTAATTTTTTTACTCTTTTTAAATCCTCCAATGAAGCTTGCTTAATAGATTGCAAATCTCCAAATGATTCAACAGTAATTTTTTACGAGCAGAGCCAATATCTGCAATATCATCTAGTTCTGACCTAAATAATGATTTCTTTCTTTTAGCAATATGAGTACCAATTGCAAATCTGTGAGCTTCATCACGCAAATTTTGTAAATAAAAACTAAGTGAGGAATTTTTTGGTAAATTAAAATGTCGATAATTACCATTATCAATAATATGAAAATCTTCTAATCCCGCATTTCTTACCTTACCTTTAGACATGCATAAAAAAGGAATTTTAATATTTTTTTCCTCAAAAATCTCCTTTATAGCTGATAATTGACCCTTACCACCATCAATAATTATCAAATTTGGCAAATTTTCTGGCTTTTGCTGATCAAAATTCCTAAATCTTCTGTTAAAAACCTGTTTTAAGAAATTAGTATCATCTTTTTTTGACAACTCTTCTAATTTAATATTAAATTTACGATAATTATTTTTTACAAAACCACTTTCTGAAGCAAAAACCATAGCACCGACAATATTAGTACCAGAAATATGACTATTATCATAAATTTCAATTTTATTTGGAATATGATTTATTTTCAAAAGCTCTTTTAATTGTAGTAATAAATTTTTGATCTTACTATGATTGGCTATTTTTTTATCAATCTCATCTTGTAAAAATATTAGACTATCTTTAATTAATTGTAATTTTTTACCTTTCTTAGGGTACGAAATATTAACTCCTCCTGAAATAAAAGATTTTGATTCCCCTTTAAAATCTTTTATTTTAGGGGAAGTTTGTAAATTTATTAATAAATTACTAATATCATCATTATCCTCCAAATCTATATTACTAATAATGTTTTTTGGAATTTCGTGATTTTGATAAAATTGACTGATGAAAGCAAAAATAATATCCAAATCCAAATCATCAGAATTAACATCAAAAAAATAAGTTTTATTACCATAATTATGACCAAAACGATAAAAAGAAATATTAATCGCCGCTAAATCTCCTTTTTTTAAAAATAAAATCATATCCATCTGACTTGTCTCAGCAATATTAATATTTTGTTTAGCTTGGATTAAACTTAATGATTTAATTCTATCTCTAATTTTAGCCGCTTTTTCAAATTCTAATTCTTCACTAAATTTTTGCATTTTTACCGATAATTCCTGTTGCAAATCTGAATTTTTACCTTTTAAAAAATTAATTACAGAATCTATTGATTTTTGATATTCTTCTTTAGAAATTAAACCAACGCATGGCGCGCTACATTTTTTAATCTCATATTCAAGACAAGGTCTCTTGCGAGATTTAAAATCGCTATCTAAGCAAGTTCGAAGTAAAAAGGCTTTTTTTAGAGATTCAATTGATTGGCTAGCGGCATTAATATTAGCAAAAGGACCGAAAAAATATGATTTATTATCTTTTAAACCACGATATTTAGAAATTTTTGGAAAATCTTCATTTTTAGAAATAGAAATATAGGGAAAAGATTTAGAATCTTTTAGTAAAATATTATATTTTGGCTTATATTTTTTGATTAAATTACACTCCAAAAGTAGAGCCTCAATTTCATTATTCGTCAAAATTACCTCTAACCTTTCTGCATTTAAGGTCATTTTGGTAATCCGAGTGGTTAGATTTTTAATATCGAGATAGTTTTTAAGACGATTTCGTAGGTTTTTAGCCTTGCCAATATAAATAATTTCATCCTCCTTACTAAAAAATTGATAAATTCCTGGCTTCTTTGGTGATTTTTTAATTTTTTCTATTAGTGTTTTTTTCACTATCTATTTCTTAAATTTATTGCCAATCTGATATCTTCTATCTCTATCAAAAGACATTTTAGAAATTTTTGGACCAATTACAGCTTGCTGTCTTTTAAATTCGCTATTATAGAACAGCTTTGTCACTTTTTTAACCATATTTTTATCAAAATTTTTAGCAATTATCTGATCTTCTGACATTTGCTCTTCAATAATTAAATATAAAATCTGGTCAAGAACTTTATAATCTGGCAGAGAATCAGAATCTTTTTGATTTTCTTTTAGCTCCGCCGTTGGCTCCTTGCTAATAATATTTTTTGGAATGAGGTTCTTTTTTGGTAATTTAGAAATTCTAGGAATATTTTTATTCCTCCAATTAGATAATTTATAGACCTCAGTTTTATAAAGATCTTTAACTGGATTATAAGCGCCATTCATATCGCCATAAATAGTTGCATAACCAGTTGCCATCTCAGATTTATTACCAGTTGCGAGCAATAAATTACCAAATTTATTAGAAATAGCCATTAATAATATGCCCCTAATTCTAGATTGAATATTTTGTTCAGTAATATCTTCTTTCTTGTCAGTAAAAGCTGGATTTAAAGCTCTCTTCATTTCATTAAAAATATTCTGAATTGCTATTTGCTCAAGATTAATTTCTAAATTATTAGATAAATCATTAGCATCATCGAAGCTAGCATCAGAATTATATTTAGAAGGCGCAATCAATCTAACGTTATGTGGCCCAATGGCATCGCTAGCAATTGTAGCTACAAATGCTGAGTCAATACCACCAGAAAGACCTATTACTACATTTGTAAAGCCATTTTTAGAAATATAATCCCTGAGACCTAAAATTAGGGCGCTATAAATTCTTTCATTTTCTGACATGAAAAATTCAGAATTATTTGCAATCATTTCTAACTGCTCATTAATCTCGATCAAACCAGAATCTTCTTGAAACTCTTTTAATATTGGTAATAACTTATTGTCATTATTAACAGCAAATGACGAACCATCAAATATCAATGAATCACTAGCGCCAACCTGATTGAGATAAATAATATTTTTTTGTAAATTTTTATTAAATTTTTTAAGCTGATCTATCCTTTTGGATAATTTATTTTGTTCAAAAGGAGAAGAATTGATAGAAATAATAAGATCAATTTTTTGGTCTAAAAGTAAAAAAGAATTTTTTAAATCCCAAATATCTTCACAAATTAAAACCGCTATATTGAAACCTCTAAATTTGATATTATGAAGATTATTAGATGAAGAAAAATATCTTTTCTCATCAAAAATACCATAATTTGGTAAAGTCTTTTTATGAAAGAGGTTTTTAATATAACCATCTTCAATTAAAATGGCAGAATTAAACAATAATTTATTATTATATTGATCAGTAATTCTAACTGGAGAACCAATCAACATTGCCACTTTTTTACCTTTACTATAATTTACCAGATCCTTAATTTTTTTTTCTACTTCATCTAAAAAATAATCTTTTAATAAAAGATCTTCGGGAGTATAGCCTGAAATTGCCAATTCTGAAAATATAATTAAATCAGAAGAATCTTGATATTTTGAATAAAAATCAGTGATTTTTTTATAATTTCCATCCAAATCACCTATAGTAAAATTTAATTGAGCTAATCTTATTTTTAACATTTATTAAAATGTCATTATATATGAAAACATAGTGTAAAGAGCATTATGATTTATATTATTCTCTTTTCCATTGATCCGACTAACCTCTACACCCATAGAGTCACTTATTTTATATCCAAGACTATATTCTAAATATTTATCAGAAATTTTATTATATTTCTTAATATCCTTTGTAAAATATGATACTGCAAAATCCCAGCTACTATAATTAAAATTAAGAGAAGCAATTTGATGATTTACATCTTGACCTCTAGTACCGTTCATATTATTAGTTTTTACAAATTCATAAAAAGGTATGATAGAGCTATTATTACCTATTTTGAATAAATATTCAAAATTAATAACATAACCATTTTCTTCAGCTAAATTTTCACTACTAACATCTAATTTTTTATGTGCCAGATGATATGATAAATCTTCTACATAAAGAAAGTTTTTACCAGATAATGCTACAACATAAGATGATAAGCTGCCATTATTTCCTGAAACTTGATAACTTCTTTTATTTCTACCTCTTCTATTAATAGCGCTATTACTTAAATCAGTATTATCATTAAAAAATGGATAAAATGACAATTCACTTTCTTCAAATAAGGCGGTAATTCCAAGGCCAATTTTTTCTCTTAATTGATAATCTCTACCAAAAAATACTGTAAATATAGATGATTTTCTCTTTTTATTCCAAGAATTACCAAAATGAGGATTATATTTTCCAGCAAAAAACACTAAATCTTCATTTTGAAAATTGAGCTTTAACTCTTCTATAAATAAAGATTCATCATCAATTGACATCTGCCTATCGTTAGAAGATATTATGGGATCATATGATTGCCTATTTAGATAATAATTTTTAGCAACTTTGCGTGACTGCCAAAGAGTTTGAACTGACCAATTGCGATTAAGATCGAGAGAAATATCAGATTGAAACTCTAATATTGAATTATATTTTTTAACATTATTATTTTTAACAGATAATCTATCAATACCCAGATCAATAATAATATCACCAGATATTTTAGGATATTTAGCAATAGCCTGACTACTGCTTAAAAAACATAATATTACAAAAAATTTGTAAATAATACTAAAATTCATTTTTAATATGATTCTTAAGATAAACTTTGTCACAACTCTTTTTCTAAAAAATATTTAAATTAATCACCATGTGACTTTATTGGCAAAATAATTGTTACTTCAGTACCCTTACCTTCAACACTTTGGATTAATACTTCACCATCATGTAATTTAATGAAATATTTTGTCAAATATAACCCTATGCCCGTTCCTGATATTTTTAAAGTATTTTTTGCTCGATAAAATTTTTCTCCTATTTTATCTAAATCTGTCTTTGGTATCCCTATGCCATTATCTAGTATTTTGACTAAAATTTTATCTTCTAATATAGCCCCTAAAATCTTAACAGTAGAATTTTCTGGGGAATATTTTACAGCATTACCTATAATATTAGTAAAGCAATGATCTAACATTTTTTGATCAGCAGAATATTCCTTAGGTAGTTTTTTAATATCTAATTCTATCTTAACATTCTTTTTAGTATATATCTCGTTATTCTGTTTTATTATGTCATTAATAATATTTTGAATAGAAACTATACTCATATTAACATCTAGATCACCTTTGCTCATTGCAATTTGAGAAAGATCAAGAGTACTACTGATCAAACTATGAAGCCTTAAAATTGCATTTTTAATTTTAGAAAGATTATCCTCACCATTTTTAAGAGTTAATTTATTATTTATTAATTTTCTACTTAATACTTCTCTGGAACTATCAATAATTTGTAATGGAGTTTTAAATTCATGAGAAGCCATAGCAATAAACTCATTTTGTATCATCCTCATCTTCTTCTCCTCATTTAAGGAATTTTTTAAAGCAATACTCTTCTTAAGTAATTCCCTGTTAGATTCCATAACTTTGTCAAGATATATAGATTTTTGAATCGCAACTGACAATTGATTAGATATGGTGTTTATAATTTCAATCTCTTCATTATTCCATTTTTTAATATTTGTCTGATGAAGAAATAAAGCCATATTTGAATCTTCATTAATCGGAGAGGAAACACAAAATTGTGAAGCAATATGAAATTTACTATAAATATCCTCTATATCATAAAAAAGCCTATCATGAACAATATCTTCAAACATCATATTTTCTGTTTCTTTAGAATGAAAAAATTGTGAGAAAGAGGAGTTGTGAAAATCAAAATATCTTTTAAGTATGTCATCTTTCTTGTCTGCGCTATAATTATCGACCATCGACTTAATTCCATCACCATGAAACTCGCATATTAAATTAATATTATAATTATCAAATTGACATAAAATAGCCCTATCAATTCTAAAGTCGCTACATAAAACTTTTAATGCTCTGTAGGATATTTCACTAATAACCTCGTCTTTAAGCATTAGATCACTAGAAATTCTAAGCAATTTTTCATTCCTTAAAGCTCTTTCTAAATTATGAACTAGATTCTTTTCCCCAAAAGATGTATTTCTATTATATTCTTTAGCACCATTACTATTTGGCAAAAAAACAAAGATGCAATATTTTATACCATCTTTAACTGTTGATTTAAAAGTTATAGAAAAATCTTCGGGACAACTATCAGAATTATCAATCTTCAGAGTAAAATTCAGTTGTGATAATCTAGATATTTTTTTTATAACATTATTATATTCAATAATAGTTTCTAAATTATCATCATCATTATATAATATACTATCAAAACTCTCACCAATAATATTCTTAGGATCATAACCGAAATATTCATTAAATTTCTTGTTAGAAGATATAATTTCAATGAAATAAGGGTTGCTCTCATCAATTTTACATAATAGGCACAATTCTTTATCCTGATCAATCTTCCGAATTAGATCTTTTACCAAAATATCGTGCTGACTATTATCCATCGGTAACTTTTTTCAATTGATATCAAAAATATAGGAATCTCTAAAAACTAAAAACTGAAATTTTTGAACTATTTTTTAGAGGTTTCTATATTTTAGGAACCTCTGAAAAAACTAAAATATGTATTTAGCAAAATTGATCTTTTTGACCCTTTTTAGTTTTTCAGAGGTTCCTTTAATAATATTTTTATATTATAAATAAATCTAAAATTGTAAATCTATTTCTAATTAAATTGGCATTTTTAATAGCCTCTGAATATATTTCTTGATTCAAACCTATGTCCATAGGTAATTGCACTAAATTAAACCGATCTGATATCTTTTTAATTTTATCATAGGGAGTAAAATCTTTTATGAGATTTGATGATAATTTATGAAAATCATTCAGTTTTTTATTAATCTCCAAAGCATGATTATCATTAATAATTTTATTAGAAAATTCTTCCCAAAAATAAATAGCTAAATCTTGATCAAATATTTTTTCAAAATAATTAAAATCAATATCAGAAATCTTTACCTGAAAATTTGATAATTTTAGAAATTTTTCCTGTATTTTAGCAATAGTCAAAGTTGTAACAGCAATTTGTTCACCATGAAGAGAGTTTTCCATAATTTCTGGATATTTAATTTCTAAATAGTGAGCAATTAAATGTTCAGACTGACTTGCTGGATAACTACCGCCAGAAATTGTCATAGAAATACCAGAATTAATCAAAATTTTTGCCAGTAAAATGATAAAATTTTTATCATTAATCTTATCATCATAATTTAATAATTTCTGATATAAATCGCTTATCAAATCAAAAGCTTCTTCATTATAATAACTATCCAATAATAAATTTGACAAAAGCCAGTCAAATTTACATGTTGAAATGCAAATACTATCACCTATTCCAGCTTTAATCATTCTTTTTGGAGAATTTATTAAAAGGTCTAGATCTAAATAGATTGCTGTTGGAAGATGAGCTAAAACTGAATTTTTACGCCCAGAAGTAATAATAGAAGCATTTTTAGAGGCATAACCATTCATGGAGACAGCGCTAGCAAAAATAATATAAGGAATATCCCTGCGATAACTAGAAATTTTACATAAATCATTAATGGTACCAGAACCAAAACCAACAATAGCTCTCTTATCATGAGAATTGGTAATAATTCTTGCAATGGAATCTTCGTCTGGTTTAGGATTTTTTAAAATGAGGATATTAAGATTTAACGGAAGTAAATCTTTGATTTTTGGATAGATATTCTGGTCAGTTACAACCAAAATATCTACCAAATCTAAATTAAATTTTTTAAGAATCTGAGCAAAATTGTTAACCAGATTATAATCAATAATTATTTCACTGATTGCAATTTTGTATTTTTTTAAAAGATCCTGAAACAATTATTAAATTAGAAATTTTTCTTTAAGCCAATAGAGAAAATATTAACTTGAGTTCTATATCTAGCACTAAGATTTTGGTTACCAGTTGTCATCAACATTATTAACTTTTACATTTTCATAAAATTGATGTAAATAAGAAGCGTCAAAAGATAAATCATTGCCAAAATCATAATTAATACCAGCATTTAACCAATATACATCACCAAGAGGGACATCGGCAGTTCTATATTGATCATCAGTAGCACCAGTTTCAAAGGCAGTACCAAATCTAATTAATAAATCATCATTATACTGATAATCACCACCTAAACTATACATAAAGCTATCATGCCAATTATAGGTAAGATTCACAATAGCAATATTTGTTCCTGACTCATAAACATCTGCGACTCTCTGTCTTGACCATCTGGTCCAAGTAATATCAGACATTAAGTTAAGTTTATTATTAACAGCATATTTAGCACCAATTATGGCTGATTCTGGTGTTGCCATTTTTAATACACCATCTTGTCTTATATTATCTTCAGGAACTTGCAAAGTACCATTTAACTCATATTGTACTTTAGAATTATAACCAACTCCTAAAGATAATTTTTTAGTTAAATCATAATTTAAACCCAAACTATAACCATAACCCCAATCAGAACTTTTATATTTTACTGTATTTCCAGTTAGATAAGTGAAGGATTTGGTAAATTGCATTTTTTGAGCATTTACACCAAAACCAAGTGATAATTGATCAGTTAATTTATGAGATAAATTAGTTCCTAAATTAACAGTTTTAATTTCAGTATCATTATCCAATCTTGAACCAGTCCAAGCGGTATTATATTCAGTTGCTAGACCAAAAGGTGAATTTGCTAAAAATCCAATAGTTGTTTTGTTGCTAATTGGAGCTGAAAAATAAAAGGAAGGAATAAAAACATTAACACCAGCATCCCCAACTTCACCAGCACTATTTCATATTACTATTTACATTTTCATTTTGAGGATCAATATCAACATCTAAATAAGTTAAACCCGCAACAAATTGCTTTTTATCAAATTTTGATAAAATGGCAGGATTATAATACATATTACTAATATTATGAGCACCAGTACTTGATCCAGCATAAGAGGTTGCAATTGCGGCAGTTGATGTAGAATGAGTTGAATAACCTGCGCTAAATGCATTAGATGATATTAAGACCAAAGAAGCCAGAAAAAGCTTTTTATTTTTCATTAAGTAAATATATTTGGGTTATAATCACTAAATGTTTAAGTACTTTATTTTATCAGTCAAGATTTTTTTTAGACTTATCAAAATAAATCAGTAGAAAATGGTAAATTTAATATATTATAGCTTTATTTCAAATCAGAAAACTCCTCCATTCCAAAAATTGTTGTCATATCTTTGTCACCACGACCACAAAGATTAATAATAATAATTTGATCCTTAGACATTTTTGGCGCTTTTTTAAATAAGTATGCCAAAGCATGAGACGGTTCCAATGCTGGAATAATACCTTCCATTCTACTACAAATTTTAAAAGCCTCTAAGGCCTCCTTATCAGTTGACGAAACATAATTAACACGACCTATGGAATGCAAAAAAGCATGTTCTGGTCCAATTCCAGGATAATCTAAGCCAGCAGAAATTGAATGAGCATCTAAAATTTGCCCCTCATCATTTTGTAAAAAATAAGTTAAATTACCATGTAAAACAGCCTTTGAACCAGCAGTAATTGAAGCTGAATGTTCTCCCGTTTCAAGACCTCTACCACCTGCTTCAACACCAATAATTTCTACATCTTTATCGTCAATAAAAGGATAAAATAAACCAATAGAATTGGAACCACCACCAATACAAGCGATGAGGCAATCTGGTAATTTACCCTCAGCTTCTAAAATTTGCTCTTTTGCTTCCCTGCCAATTACTGAATGAAAATCACGAATCATTTCTGGATATGGATGCGGACCCGCAACTGTACCTAATAAATAATAAGTATCTTTAATATTAGCCGCCCAATCTTTCAAAGCCTCATTAATAGCATTTTTAAGACTTGCTGAACCAGATTCAACTGATTTTACTTCAGCGCCTAATAACTTCATACGAAAGACATTATGTTTTTGTCTTTCAATATCTTTAGCGCCCATATAAACAACACATGGTAAATTAAATAAAGCACAAACAGTAGCAGTTGCCACACCATCTTCGCCCTGCTCCAGTTTCAGCAATGATTCTTGTTTTACCCATTCTTTTGGCCATAAGAACTTGACCAATGCAATTATTAATTTTGTGAGATCCGGTATGATTTAACTCATCCCTTTTAAAATAAATTTTAGCACCCCCAAGATCATCGGTTAATTTTTGAGCAAAATAAAACGGTGAAGGTCGACCAACATAGTGCTTCATATAATAATCAAACTCATCCCAAAAAGATTGATCATTTTTTGCTTCCTTATAAAATTTTTCTAACTCCAAAACGGCTGGCATAAGAATCTCAGAGACAAATCGACCTCCAAATTCACCAAATTTGCCATTCTTATCAGGATAATTATATGTCATTAATTAAATATTAAATTAGTCAGACAATCTCTTCAAACCTTCCTCCAAATCTTCTTTTAGATCCTCAATATCTTCAAGACCAATATTTATCCTAGCAAGCGACTTATCTTCATATTTATTAGCGGTAACCGACCTAGCACCTGCTAAATTAAAAGGTAAAATTAAAGATTCATACCCTCCCCAAGAATAACCCATACCAAAATAATCTAAATTATCATAAAATTTTGATAATTGCTCTACAGAATATTTTTTATCAAGCTGAATTGTAAATAAACCAGGGGCGCCAGAAAAATCTCTTTTCCAAATTTCATGATATTTATTAGATTGAAGAACGGGATAAAAAACCTCTGAAATCTCGGGTCTTTTTTCTAACCAATTGGCAATTTGAGTAGCGGATTTTTGGGATTCTTTCAGTCTAACTTTCATAGTTCTTATGCCACGAAGAGTTAAATAAGCAGAAAATGGTGACACAGCCGTTCCAATGGTACGATAAGTTTCATGAATTTTATTATAATCTTCCTGAGATTTTGCTATTATAGCACCAATCATCACATCAGAATGACCATTAATATATTTAGTAGCTGCAATAATGGAAATATCAATATTATTTTCAAAAGACTTGTAATAAATACCGCTAGACCATGAATTATCTAAAATTGATTTGATATTATATTTTTTAGTAACTTCAGTAATGGCTTTAACATCAGAAATTTCAAAAGTTAAAGAACCAGGACTTTCTAAAAATATTAATTTAGTATTTTTTTGAATTAATTTTTTAATATCAGAGCCAATATCTGGATCAAAATAAGTAACCGAAACCCCAAATTTACTTAAAAAATTACTAGCAATATGACGAATTGGATAGTAACAATTATCAGAAACAAGAATATGATCTCCTCCTTCAATATAAGATAATATGGCAGTTGAAATAGCTGACATACCGCAGGAAGTAACTATAGCACCATAACCACCCTCAATATCAGCCAAAGAATTTTCTAGAGTAAAATTAGTTTTACTACCATATCTGCCATATTTTAATTTGGCGATATTGGCGTTGTTATTTTCTGATTCTTTATCTAATAAATCTTGATATTTATCAAAAATAATAGTTGAACTCTGGTAAAGAGGGGTATTTACAACACCAGATTGCTCCGAAGGATTGCGATAAGAATGAATGATTTTAGTTGATTCTCTAGCTGTTTTTTTCATCTATATATGCATCAAAATTCTGAAGAGATAGATTTTACTTCAACTTGATATTTATTTTGTAAATAACCTTCCAATTTTAACCAAATTTCTGAATAAATATCATCACGATATTCCAATTCTAATTTGTCTAACTTGTCCTGATTAATCTTATCTTTTTTTGGTAAAATAATATCATTTAATTGTGCGATAAAATATGCATCAGATGTTTTTATTGCATTAGAAACTTCATTTTTTTTTCAGAGAAAAAAACTTCTGAAAGAAATTTTTTCGGATAAATTTTATTTTCTCTCTTTAAATTAATGTTTTTACTAATTTTAATCTTATATTTTTTAGCAATTTTATGAATATTTTCTGGATTTTTTTAATTTCAGTAGCAATTTTTTGTGCTAATTTAGATAATGCCTCTTGTTTTTTAATTACTAACAACTCTCTTCTAATTTGATTTTTTGCTTCTTCAAATGTCTTTTGCCTTTCATCAATAATTTTAGAGACAAAGGCCAAATAATAATTTTTATCATCAGAAATTACTTCTGAAAACTGATTTTCATCTAAAAAGAATATATCTTCTATGATATTTTGTAGTTGATTATTTTTAATTTTTTTCCCCTTATCACTAAGCAAATTTATATTCATTAAAGGAAGATTATCTACTTTAGAAAAAGGAAATTGCTTCTTAAAATCGGATATATTATCTAAAATCATAATTTCATCTTCTAAAAATGAGATTTTTTCTTTGATAATTTTATCAGACTTTACTTTAAATAACTTATTTTTAATCTGTTTTTCAACATCTTTAATAGGTCGCTTATCTTCAGGGGTAATTTTATGTAAATATACGATATGATAACCATAATCACTTTGCAAAACATCACTAACCTCATTTACTCTAAGCTGAAAAACATTATTTGAAATCTTATTTGGTAATTGTTTTTTCGATACATTTATTAAAATCTCACTTTCTTCCTTATCAAAAGATTCTTTAGCAATTTTTTTAAATTGAGATTTTATATCTTTAGTTTGATCAATTCTATTTAAAAAACTCTCTGCTTCAGAGAGGTCAGTAACAAACATATTGTATAATTTTCTCTTTTCTGGGATCAGATATTTCTTACTATTATTTTTATATTCTAATAATATTTCTTCCTTTGAAACTACTATATCAGAAATTAAAGAATCTTTGGGAATAGAAATAAAAGAAATTTTTCTTAGCTCATCAGACTTATATTTATTTTTATTATTTTCATAAAAATTTTTTAAATCTGGAACCGTAATTTTTGGATAATTTTTTACATTTGACTGATAAATTCTCAATAATGATATTTCCCTATCTTGATTTTGAAATTGATATTTCTTTATTAATAAATTTGGGTCAATTTTATTATTTTGAATATCTAAGGCAGAAAATATAATATTAGATGCAATTTTAAAATTTAATTCATCAAGATATTTGTCACTATTAAGATTATTAATTCTTAAAAATGACTGAAATTTTAATTTATTAAAACTACCATCTGGATCTTTAAATTCTTCCTGATCTAATATTTGCTTAATGGCCAGATCACTATTTAAATCTAAATCCATCTCTGATATTAGATTCTTCAAAATCTCTTCTGATACGACTCTTTGTAAAATAATATTACGAAAATTATCAGAATTAACATATTCTAAAAGCTCTGGGGTAGGATTTTTACTATATAAATCAGATTTTTTATTTTCTAATTCTCTTGCAAAATTGATTTGACTTATTTTTGCTCCATTAACCTTTGCAACCCAAGAGTTATTACTTTCAAAGACCAAATCGCTAATACCAAAAGTTATAAAACTTAGACCAACAAATGATAAGAATATTTTAAAAAATATATTATTTGTTAAATTGCGGAATTTTTCCATATCAAATTTATTTTAAAGGAAGAATTATGGCAAAATTATCATCCCCTCTTTTGATAATCATAAATATTCCACCTCCTTTTCTTTTCTTAGATTTTATAATAATTTTTTCTAATGTCTTGATAGACTTCAATCTAATTTGATTAGCAGATAATAATATATCTCCTGGTTTAACACCTTTAGATCCAGCAATAGAATTATTTTTAATATCAGTAACTAATAAACCTGATATAGATTCACTTATTTTATATTTCTTTCTAACATCATCATCAATTTTCTTCAAACCCATACCAAAAATATTGGATTTAGATTTAAGATCTTTTTTCTTCTTCTCTCCAGAATCCAACTCCTCTATTCTTACTTTCAAAACCTTCTTATCACCACCCCTAATAATTTCAACCTTAACTTTTTTACCAATTTTTGTTTTAGCAACTACTGATGGCAATTCCTTCATTTTGGTAATTTTTTTACCATTAAATTTAGTAATAATATCACCAGGCAAAATTTTCCCCTTATCTGCTGGACTATCTTCAAAAACCTTAATAACCATTGCACCGGAAGCATCTTTTATATTAATTGATTCAGCAATTTCTTTTGTTACCTCTTGAACAGAAACACCCAAATATCCTCGTTTAATTTTACCATCCTTTTTTAACTCTTGAACAATATCATTAGCAATATTTGAAGGTGTAGCAAAACCAATTCCAATATTACCACCAGAAGGAGAATAGATAGCAGTTGCAATACCAACTACTTTACCATCTGTATTAAATAAAGGACCACCTGAATTACCCTTATTAATTGCAAAGATCGGTCTGAATAAAATCATTAATTTGACCTGCATTAATATCTCGACCTCTAGCAGAAATTATACCAGCAGAAACTGAACCCCCAAGACCAAATGGATTACCTACAGCCACTATCCACTGACCTATCTTAATTTTATCTGAATTTCCAAATTCAGCAAATTTTAACTTTCTTTTAATATTAATTTTCAAAAGAGCAATATCGGTTTTTTTATCTACACCAACTAAACGAGCTTTTATTTTTTCACCACTTTGAAAAGAAACTGTAATCTCGTCAGCGCCATCAACAACATGCTGATTAGTTACGATATATCCATCATCCGATATAACAAATCCTGAACCAGACGAATAGGATTCTTTTGTTTGATACTCCCTTTTTTCAAGCAAATCCCTTAAATCACCAAATATTGAATCTTCAGGTAATGATTTTAATAATTCTTCAACATCTCCTGAAGATTTACTAACAATTTTTTTTGTGGTGGATACATTAACTACGGTTGGCAATAAATTTGGAACAATTCCTGAAAAATCAACTAGATTTGATTTAGCAATGGTTGTTTTTTCTGATTGAGATTTTACGGCAATAGAATCATTGTCAGCTATAATATTGTTAGAAAATAATAAAATAAATATTAGTGGTAGTAATCTTTTCATAATTTAATTATTTAGAAAAATATTTAAAAAATTCATTATCGGGTGAAATAATAACAGAACTATTATCAGGCTGGACAGCCTCTTCATAAGATTTCATCGAACGATAAAAATCAAAAAACTCTGGATCTTTAGAAAAAGCTCTGGCAAAAATCTTATTAGAAATTGCCTCACCTTGACCTTTTAAAATATTAGATTTTTTATCTGCTTCAGATAAAATAACCACCACCTCTTTATCAGCCTTAGCCTTAATTCTAGTCGCTTTTTCAAAGCCCTCTGCTCTAATTTCTCTTGCTTCTTTTTCCCTATCAGTCTGCATTCTTCTATAAATTGCGTCTGAATTTTCTTTTGGCAAATTACCCCTTACAATCCTAACGTCAATAATTTCAATACCAAAAGTTTTACTTTCCTCAGCCAAAATATCCTTAATTTTAGACATAATAACAGATCTTTTATCAGAAAGAAGGTCATTTAACGGAAATTCACCAATAATTTGACGAAGGGAAGAATCAAAAATTGCACCCAATCTTTTTTCAGCGTTATTTTTATTTTGTACGGTAATATAAAATTGCAAAGGATCAGTTATTTTATATTTAGTAAAAGCGTCGATGATTAGTCTTTTTTGGTCAAAAGCAATTACCTCTTGCTCATCAATAGCTAAATCCAATATTCTTTTTTCAAAAATTACTACATTTTGAATAAAAGGTATTTTAAATTGCAAGCCAGGTTCTTTTATGGTTCTTTTTTCTTCACCAAATTGCAAAATTATTGCCGATTGTCTTTGATCTAAAATAAAAACAGAATTAATAATTACAAAAAATGCAATTACTAAAAATATAGTATATTTATGTAAATTCTTCATTACTTTTTATTTAATTCATTAATTGGTAAAAAAGGAATCATACCTGATTTTGAAACATCCTTATCAATAATAATTTTATTAATGTTTTTATATATTTTTTCCATCGTCTCAAGATATATTCTTTTTCTAGTAACAATTTTTGCCCTGGCATATTGATAATAAACAGCATTAAAACGACTAGCCTGACCTTCAGCATTTGCAATAACTTCAGCCTTATAGGCTTCAGCTTCCTGAATTTTCTTTTCAGCCTTTCCACGAGCATCTGGAATCATAGAGTTACTATAAGCTTCAGCTTTATTAATTTCTTTTTCCTTGTCAGCTCTTGCAGTTTGAACATCACGAAAAGAGTCAATTACCTCACTTGGAGGATCAACCCTTCTAAGTCGCACCAAGTTAATACTAACGCCAGCACCGTAAGAATCCAAAACCTCTTGCAATCTTGTCTTTACAGCAGATTCAATTTGCTTTTTACCATCAGAAAGGGCACTCACAATTGGAGTCTTAGCAATAACAGCTCTCATAGCACTTTCCGCAACTTTTCTAACGGCCAAAATTGGATCTTCTAAATTAAAGACAAAATCTTTAATATTACTAATTTGCCACTGAACTTCAAAATCAATATCAACAATATTTTCATCACCTGTCAGCATTAAGGTATCAACTTCACGATAAGATCTTCTATTAGAATAAAATGAATTACGACTATTTTGACTAACAGATGAAGAAGCTTCAAATTTCTCGGTATTAATCTTAGAAACGCTTCTTTTAATTACTCTTCCCAATGGATATGGAATATGATAATTAAGACCTGGCTCAGCAATTTTATGATATTTACCAAATAATAAAACCAAACCATTTTGATCAGGATTTATTTTAAAAATGCCAGATGCTAGCCAAATTGATATTATAACTAAAATAATAATTCCAAATAAGGATTTTGAGACGGGGTTTTCATTTTGAGGTTTTTTACCGCCACCATTACCAAATAATTTTTTAAAAAAATCTTGAGATTGGGAGAGTAGATCTTCTACATTCGGCTCATTTGATTTTTTACCATTTGATGATTTTTTATTACCATCATCATATGATCCCCAAGGATTATCGCTTCTTAATTTAGAAAAATTCATAAAAATTATGTTTATATTGTAAAACTGACAGTATTGTATGATGAGATTGAATATAATAACAAATAGCTATTTTACAAGAGTAAAACCAATTATCATTAAAAAAATTATTATAAAATGATAAATATATTGGGCCTAAATTGGATAATTATCAATTAACCTTACATCTTCAATTATGGCAGAAATAAAAATTCTATATTTTTTATTCGGATCAAATTTCTGATATAATTCTAGATTTTCTTCATCTCTGATTTCCAGATAAACTATCTTTTCAAAACCCTTTGACAATAATTTATCAGATGCCTTAAGCAATAATTCTTCAATATTAATTTTATTATCTTGTAAAATCTGATTTTTAATGAAACTCAAAATAATAAAAATATTACTAGCTATTTTTTTACCATTCCTACTCAATCTTAAATTACGAGAAGAAAAGGCTAAGCCAGATTTCTCTCTGACAGTTTCTACCCCAATAATTTTGGTATCAACATTAAATTCTTTAACTAATCTTTTAATAATAAAAAATTGCTGGAAATCCTTAAGACCAAAAAAGGCTAAATCAGGAGTGATAATCGAAAATAATTTAACTATTATTAAGGAGACGCCATTAAAATGCCCTACTCTGTCCTTACCACATAATATTTCACCAATATTTTTAATATTAATTGATATTAAATTATCTTCTGGATAAATCTCGTCATGATTAGGAGAAAAAACCGCATCAACTCCTATTTTTTTTAATTTTTCTAAATCATCATCCAAATTTCTTGGATATTTATTATAATCTTCTTTTCGATTGAATTGTTTTGAATTAATAAAAATACTAACAATGATAAAATCTGATTTTAACTTAGATTCTGCAATTAATTTTAAATGACCTTCATGTAAAGAACCCATTGTTGGAATTAGAGATATAGCTTTCCCCTGAGATTTTATATCATTAATTATAGATTTTATTTCACTTATTCTTTGACAAATATTAAACATCGGATAATTGAATTTAAATCTTTGGCAGATTTTATTAATTTCAGTTTTTTATCTTGAAATATTTTACTCACTTCTTTCTCCATATTTTGACCTATTTCTAAAATTAAGAAAGATTTTTTTGATAAAAAATTATTAATATTTTTAGCAATTTCTCTATAACAATCAAAACCATCTTCACCTCCATCTAGGCATAATTGGTTCAAAATCTTTCACTTCTTTTTGTAAAAAAGCAATATCCTCAGTTTTAATATATGGAGGGTTTGATATTATGATATCAAATTTTTCTTCTACTAAATTCTCATACCAATTAGAATTAATAAATTCAATTTTCTCTTCTAAATCTAGTTTTTTGGCATTATTTTTAGCAATTTCTATTGATTTTTGATTAATATCAACGGCAATAGCACTAGAGTTTGAAATATTTTTCAAAAGAGTTAAAACTAAACATCCTGAACCAACTCCCAATTCTAGAATTTTTATTGTTTTTGATTCATCAAAATTTTTTACCAATTCTAAAATTTCTTCAACTAAAATTTCTGAGTCCGGCCTTGGATCTAAAGCATCGGAACTGATATCAAAATCAATAGAGTAAAATTCTCTTTTACCTATAATATGAGAAATCGGCTCACCTCTCAACCTTCTTTTTACTGCTAAATTAATATTTTCTATGGATCGCTGATCTGGATAAATATCTTTTCCCCTTAAAATAATATCTTCTTTAGATAATTTTAAAAAGTAAGATAATAATATAATGGATTCAGTTCTAGCTAAATTTATATTGGAATTATTAAATAGATTCTCAATATTTTTACCTAAAACAAATACTGAATCATCATTATTTTGATTCATCAGCAAAAGATTCCTGGAACATTTTAAAAACATTGTTCCCATCTATAGCATTAATCTGAAATATTTTAGTTGGATGACTTACTATATCAAAAACATCCTTATCTGAAGTTGTTAATTGATTATTTTTAGCAATTTTATCCAAAATATTAACAAATTTAATTTTATATTGATTTATATATATCATAAAATCTTCTTCATTTTCAAAACCATTGCCAATAGCTGAATTTCCTCCAGCAATTATTTTACCAGCCTCCTTCTCGATAGATTTTGCAACAGAGTCAAATAAAAACATTTTGTTAAATAACTCTACATGAAAATTAAAAGCGCCATCATTATATTTACCATCAATAGCAACAGAAAATTCAGGATTAGAAACCTCAAACTTATCAATCTGAAGTTCACTTAGAGAGAATTGTGATGCATCATCAGATTTTTTATAAGAATTATGATATTTTGCAATAATCTTAGATTCTATCATTTTATCTGATATAAATTTAGACAGGTTATTTGATGAAAAATCAGTATGATATATGACATTATCAGCAACATCTTCCTTATGATATGAAAGATTTACATCATTCATTTCGCTTATCAATTCTTCAATATTAAATATTCTGATATTTGGAGATTTAATACTTAACTTTTCAAAATCTTCTCCAGACAATTCCAATAAAATTTTGGTTTTTGGATCTAATTTAAATGTAAAATATTGATTATCAGACCTAAACTCAATATCATCTTTAATTGCTACATTGATTTTATTAGAAAATAAACCGGTTTCTATAGTAATGTTGGAAATATTAAATTCATATCTAGAATCTACATCCTTCAAAAACAATTCTTCAATTTCTATAGTTGGATTAATGGATATTTTATGATTATAATTTTCTATTTCAAAGCCAAAATTTTCTTCAAGATAATTTAAAGAATATTTCAATATAGATATTTTATATATCCAAAAAGATGAAAAAATAACAATAATTGAGGATATTGCTATTATTAATTTTAGATTTTTTTTAAAAAAATTATCCTTTTTAATGGAGGTTTTTTTATTAGATCTTGAATTTATTTTCATTTCTAAGATAAATTTCTGGTTTCATCTGGAATTTCAACTGTAATACCGTCCAGATCCTTATTTAAAACAATTTGGCAACCGAGTCTTGAAGTTTTTGTCAAACCAAAAGCTAAATCAAGCATATCTTCTTCATCTTCTGATGGTTCAGATAATTTGTTAAAATAAGCATCATCAACAATAACATGACAGGTTGAACAAGCAAGAGAACCCTCGCAGGCACCCTCCAGATCAACATCATTATTATGTGCCGCTTCTAAGATCGTAGTTCCAACGGGAACATCAAGTTTAACAACTTTACCCTTATCAATAAAATTTATATTTACAGTTTCACTCATGTCTTTTTTTTAAATTTTCAAATAAAATGGCCAAAATTATTTAATCAAATAGATCTAAAAAAAACAAGTATCTTTGTAAAACAGTTAGTAATTAGCATTCTACCGCCACAATTGTTTTAACATTATGCCAATTTCTAACTTTAAAGATGAGAAATGGTATTAATAGTTGACAAGAGTTTTTTTAAAATTATTATTGCTTTTTGCCTGATAAAAACCTTTGCATAAGTGAAGTAGCTTGATATAGAGGTAGGTAATTTATAGCATTTCTAAAATCATGAACTTAGAAGTGATATTAATCATAAATATATTATTGAACAATGTTTGCAATATTAAAAACTGGAGGTAAACAATATAAGGTTACCAAAGATGATACAATAAAAGTTGAAAAATTAGATTATAACGAGGGTGATAAAGTA
Source organism: Rickettsiales bacterium (assembly GCA_038142525.1). GTDB lineage: Bacteria > Pseudomonadota > Alphaproteobacteria > Rickettsiales > UBA1997 > CAJQHK01. The sequence goes on along the minus strand of JAYQKE010000015.1, from coordinate 844,668 downwards.
AAATTAACTGATATTTTATTAATCCAAAAAGATGATGGTGAAGTTTTATTCGGCAGTCCTTTTGTTGAAGGCGGAACTGTTGAAGGTGAAGTTGTTAGCAACTATAAAGATAAAAAAGTTATTGTCTTTAAAAAGAGAAGGAGGCAAAATTCCAGAAGAAAAAATGGTCATCGTCAGACTAAAACAGAGTTAAAAATAACTAATATTAAATTTAATTAGATATGTCAACCAAGAAAGCAGGAGGTAGTTCGAAGAATGGAAGAGATTCGGCCGGTCGTAGGCTGGGAATTAAAAAATTTGGTGGCCAACATGTCATAGCTGGAAATATTATTGCCAGACAAAGAGGTACAAAATGGCATCCCGGCTCTAACACTGGAATTGGTAAAGATCACACGATTTTTTCATTAATTGATGGTTTTGTAAAATTTGTAAAATTTGGCAGTTCCAATAAAACAAAAATTGAAGTTGTTCCTGCTCAAAAAGGCTAATATTTACATCCTTTCAAAATCTGAAATAGCAAAACATTGTTTAACAATATATTAAATAGTCATTATATTATTCAATATATTGTATTTTTTGCCTTACCTTCCTTTTTATGCTATATATCGATAGCAAAATATATAAAATTTAGCCAAGAAAAATCCCTTTTTCAACCAATTAGAAATTCTGGACCAAAATCTCATTTACAAAATAAACAAAAAACTCCGACATTTGGAGGGTTATTTATAATAATCGCCATTTTAATTACCAATCTTCTATTTTCAGACTTAACTAATATTTATCTTTTATCCACCTTATTTATCCTAATATCATTTGCCATAATTGGCTTTATTGATGATTATATAAAAGTTACCAAAAATAATAGTTTTGGTTTTAGAGGTAGCATTAAATTAATAATACAATTTATCTTAGTTTTATTTGTTATTTTCTATCTTGGATTTAATGATTCTAAATTCTGGTCAGGAGAAATTGCTATAGCCTTTAGTAATATAAGCCTGAATATTGGTATTTTTTATTTTTTATTTGCCGCTATTGTAGTTGTCGGATCTGCCAATGCTACTAATTTAACTGATGGTCTTGATGGTTTAGTATCAATTCCTATCATTTTTAACTCTATAGCTTTAATTGCCATTATTTTTACTCTCAGTGAATCTGAAATTAAAGAATTTCAATCATTAATATTATTTGGATATTCTCTTATCGCATCAGTTGCAGCATTTTTTATCTTTAATAGATATCCAGCAAAAATATTTATGGGAGATGTTGGCAGTCTGGCAATTGGGGCTACTCTTGGTATCATAGCTATAATCATCAAAAAAGAATTGGCTTTTGCAATTATTGCTTTACTATTCATAATAGAGGCTTTATCAGTGATAATTCAAGTTGGATCTTATAAAATTTTTAAGAAAAGAGTTTTTTTGATGACCCCAATTCATCATCATTTTGAGAAAATGGGTTGGTCAGAACAAAAAATCGTTAAACTCTTTTGGTTCATATCGTTTATTACCTCTATAATTGGATTTCTATCAGTATAAATTATGAAAGAGAGAGTTTATCTTTATGATTCTACATTAAGAGATGGTGGTCAAACAAGCACCATTAATTTTAGCGCTAGTGACAAAAAAAAGATTTCCATTGAGTTAGATAAAATAGGAATTGATTATATTGAAGGCGGTTGGCCTGGAGCTAATCAAACAGATGATGAGTTTTTTTCTGATTTACCAAAATTAAATAAATCTAAATTTACTGCTTTTGGCATGACCAATCGCCACTCAGTAGTAGCCCATGAAGACAAATCCTTGAATAAATTAATAACAAGTAATGTCGAGGCGGTTTGCATCGTTGGTAAAGCTTGGGATTTTCATCTTAAACATGCTCTCAATATTACAAAAGAGCAAAATTTTTCTATGATTTTTGATTCAATTACCCATATTAAAAAAAGTGGTAAAGAAGCTATATTTGATGCTGAACATTTTTTTGATGGCTATAAATCAAATCCTAACTTTTCTTTAAAATGTTTAGAATCTGCTTATAAGGCTGGTGCCAGATGGATTGTGCTTTGTGATACTAATGGCGGTACATTACCAGATGAAATTTATGATATTATCCTTAAGGTCAAAAAAATTATACCAAATATCAATCTTGGAATTCATTGCCATAATGATGGCGGTCTGGCAGTTGCCAATTCTATTGCTGCTGTTAGGGCGGGAGTTAGGCAAGTTCAAGGAACCTTAAATGGTCTTGGCGAAAGATGTGGTAATGCTAATTTAATTACTCTAATTCCAAATTTAATGCTAAAAATGAATTTTGATGTTGGAATAGAAGAAGAAAATCTTAAAAATCTTTGTCATAGCTCATATTTTTTAGATGATTTACTACATAAATCTCGTGATAATTTTGCACCTTTTGTAGGTAAATTCGCTTTTGCTCATAAGGGTGGGCTGCATGTTTCTGCCATTAATAAAAATTCAAAATCTTATGAACATATAGATCCAGATTTAGTTGGTAATAAAAGAAAAATTATGATTTCCGATCAAGCTGGCAGATCAAATGTAATTTCTAAAATCAAAGAAATTGAGATAGATATTGATGATAAAAATAAAATCATAAATGATTTAGTTGAAGAGGTAAAATTATTGGAAAGTCAAGGATATGCCTATGATAATGCTGATGCTAGTTTTGAAATTTTAGTTAAAAAAGCTCTTAATATCATACCAAATTATTTTCAATTAAAGTCTTTTAAAGTTTTTGATGAGTTAGAACATATGAATAGTGAAATTATATCAGAGGCAATGATAGAGGTAGTTGTTGATAGTGAAGTAAAAAAATCCAAGGCTAATGGTATGGGGCCAGTTAATGCTTTAGATAAAGCTTTGAGAGCAGTATTGTCAGAAAAATACCCAGCGCTGGATCATATATCTTTAAGTGATTATAAAGTAACTATTTTAGATTCTTCAGATGGTACAAAGGCCAAAACTAGGGTTGAAATTAGATCAAAAGATAATTCTGGATTAGAATGGATTACAATTGGTGTTTCAAAAAATATTGTCGAAGCTTCATTTAAAGCATTAAGGGATAGTATAAATTATAGATTAGCAAAAGGTTAGAGCTGTAGAATCAATTTTATATATTATTTTTGCGATGCTATTTCTGGTATTGATGATTTTGTAGATCTATTTTATATATAGTTTTTTAATGATAATTGCTGTTATTACAGGAAGTCATAAAATTCCTTACCTATATCTATTTCTTCTCGATTATTTTTTTTACGCCAAATATTAGTATCACGAAGAGAGTAAATACAGCCGCAATATTCTTGCTTATAGAATTTTTCTTCCTTAGAAATTTCATACATACGAGCACTGCCACCACCCTTGCGCCAATTATAAGTCCAATAATTAATATTTTGGTAATTGCTAGCGACTCTTATTCCTGAATCATTAATTTGTTCCATATTTTTCCAGCGAGAAATACCAAGAGAGCTGGAAATTGTATTAAAACCATTCTCATAAGCATAAAGAGCCGTTCTTTCAAATCTCATATCAAAACATTTGCTACATCTTTCTCCTCTTTCTGGTTCATATTCTAAACCTTTGGCTCTTTTAAACCAATCATGCAAATCATAATCAGCATCAATAAAATCAATTCCTAACTTATCTGCAAAACGAATATTTTCATTTTTACGAATTTCATATTCCTTTTTAGGATGAATATTGGGATTATAGAAAAAAATGGTTAAATCTATACCGGAATCAACCATTCTTTGAATAAGATCTGCCGAGCAAGGAGCGCAACAGCTGTGAAGGAGGAGTTTGTTGTTTGAATTAAACTCCTCTGGAATTATTAATTTTTCTATTTTATTAAGATTTTTTTCTTCTGGATTTTCTGCACTGGTTCTTGCTTCTTTCTATTTTCATATAGGCTATAAAAATCAATTGGCTCAATCATTAAAGGAGGGAAACCACCATCTAAAGTTGCTTGAGTCATAATTCTTCTGATATAAGGAAAAATAATTTGGACAATAAATCAATAAGGTTTGCTCTAGTAAATTTTCTTCAATATCAATTAATTCAAAAACCCCAGAATATGCAGATTCACAAATAAAGGCCTTCTCTTTTGTTTCAGCAAGTTCGGCGTAAGCCTTAATTGATAAAACAACCTCATACTCAGCACTGTCAACAATTTTATTAGCATTAATATCAACTGCTAATTTAATTTCAGATTTAGCAATATTTTGCTTAAAAACATCTGGGGCATTTGGAACTTCAAATGAAAAATCTTTTAAATATTGAGCTTTAACTTTGATATTAGGCATTTTTTAAATATTTTGAATTGATTATTTTAATAGATTTCTGAGATGAATCCATTATCATAGAATTGACGATATGAAAATTATCATTTCTAACAACACCACCAAGCATTGATCCATTAGTAACACCAGAAGCTATAAATAAAGTATCGCCTTTAGCCATTTCATCAATTAAGTATTTTTTACTCAGATCATTAATACCCATTTTTTTAGCACGATCAATTTGCCTTTGATTATCACCAAAAATTAAACGACCCATCATTTGAGAGTTAGAAACTTTTAAGGCAGCAGCAGCTAAAACACCTTCTGGAGCGCCACCAGTACCCATATAAATATCAATACCAGTTTTATCAGGTTCAGTTGTAGCAATTGCGTGACAATATCACCATCAGAAATTAATTTAACCCTAACGCCAGCTTCTCTTGATTTAGCAATTAATTCTTCATGACGAGGGCGATCTAAAATCATTGCTGTTAGATCAGAAATATCGCATTTTTTGGCTTGAGCTAGATTTATAAGATTAGTTTTTGGAGAGTTATCGAGATCAATGATATCTTTGGGTAAATTTGGACCGATGGTAATTTTATCCATATAAACATCTGGAGCATTTAATAGATGATTTCTATGAGCAAAAGCAATAACCGCTAAAGAATTATCATTAGCTGTAGCACAAATTGTGGTACCTTCCAAAGGATCTAAAGCAATATCTAATTCCAGCCCGCCAGTACCAACTTCTTCACCGATATAAAGCATTGGAGCTTCATCTCTCTCACCCTCGCCTATGACAATAGTGCCGCTAATTGCCATTTGGTTAAGAGAGTTTCTCATAGCATCAACAGCTGCAAAGATCAGCTAATTTTTCCTTACCCTTGCCAATCCAATCATAGCAAGCAAGAGCCGCATTTTCAGCAGTTTTAAGAGCTCCAGAAGTAATGTCAGAGATTTTACTCATTAACTGGAAATTTTCTTTTCTTTAAATAAGACATGTTTTCTAACTACTGGATCATATTTTTTAACCTCCATTTTGTCTTTTTTTTGGGTCATATTTCTTCTAGCGATGTAATAAAAACCAGTATCTGCGGTACTAACCAATTTGATTTGGGTAGATTTTCTATTTGCTTTTGATGCCTTTTTACTCATTTTTCAATTATTTACTTTTATCTTTCTTTTGTCAGAATTGAAGACATTATTTTAAATAAAGGGTATTAATTATCAAGAAATAGTTTAAATGTTTGGTAAAAATAAAATAGAAAAACCAAAAATTACAGATGGAAAAATATTAGAAATTAATGAAATTTTCGATAGTTTTCAAGGTGAAGCACTTTATAGCGGATTTCCCGCAACTTTTATTCGTCTTGCAAAATGTAATTTAAAATGTAATTTTTGCGATACTGAGTTTGAAGATTATCAAACATTAGATGTTAATGATATTACAAAAAAAGTAAAAAATAAATTGGTTATAATTACTGGTGGTGAACCTATGAGACAAAATATTATTCCCCTTTGTCAAAAATTACTTGAGAAAAATCATCTAGTTCAAATTGAAACTAATGGCACTTTATTTTTAGATCTACCAGATGATGTTGAAATTTGTTGTTCGCCAAAAATTTCTAATGGTAAATATCACGATATTAGGCCAGATCTATTACCAAAGATAACTTTTTTTAAATTTCTGATTTCTAACTTTCAGAAGGATTATAATCAAATTCCTAATCTTGGAATAGAAAAATATAATATTCCTATTTATCTACAACCAATTGATGAATATGATAAAAAAAAGAATCAAGAAAATAGAAAATTAGCTCTAAAATTAGCAAAAAAACATGGTCTGAGATTATCCTTACAGACTCATAAAATATGGAATATTAGGTGATTTATACCAATTATCATCTTCTAATCAAAGCCTCTCTTAGCTGATTTTGCAAGTCTTGCAATTCTGTTACAGTAACTTTAGTTGAAGGTTTTTCAGATTCTGTTTTTTTGCGTCAGGTTTTTTCTCAGGTGGTTTTTCGGATTGACGATATAATCTATGTCTAAAATTTCCAGATCCATTACCTTTCTCCATCATTAATCAGCTAATATCAATAGGGTCTTATCCTTCACTTCAACAAAACCTTCTTCTACCTTAATAGATTCTAAAATTTCTTCTGCTTCATCAAGAATTTTGATTTGACCTTTAGCAAGAGAAGTAACTAATGATTCATGATCAGCCATAACCCCAATTTCGCCAGAAATTGTTGGCACTAAAGCCATGTTAGAATGACCTTCATATAAAACACCCTCTGGTGAAACTATTTTAATTTCTAAATTATTCATAATATTTTATTATCTTCCATTTTTACATGAAGCTTGACGCTCTAATCTACTAATATCCAACTGCGAAACAAATTGGGGTTCTGGAGAAGTTAACTCAGCAGCATTAGTATCATTATTATTAGAGGAGGAATAACGAAGCCCAGGATTAGGAGAAGGAGGGTTGGATCTTTGCCTAGAATCACCCCTTTCAAGATCACGACCCCCATCAGGCACCTCTATAAATTCTTAGCTTTTTCAATTGCCTCATCAATAGAACCAATCATATAAAATGCCGCTTCCGGAAGTTCATCCAACTCACCAGAACAAATTTTCTTAAAGCCAGAAATTGTATCTTCTAATGACACTAACTTACCGGGGCTACCAGTAAAAACCTCTGCTACATGAAATGGTTGTGATAAGAATTTTTGAATTTTTCTAGCTCTAGCAACTGTTAATTTATCCTCTTCAGAAAGTTCGTCCATACCAAGAATAGCAATAATATCTTGCAAGGATTTATAAGTTTGAAGAATTTTTTGCACTTCTCTTGCCACGGCGTAATGTTCATCACCAACAATTCTTGGATCTAAAATTCTAGAAGTTGAATCAAGTGGATCCACAGCTGGATAAATACCCATTTCAGCAATTTGACGAGAAAGAACCGTAGTTGCATCAAGATGGGTAAATGAAGTAGCGGGAGCTGGATCAGTTAAATCATCGGCCGGTACATAAATTGCCTGAACGGAAGTAATTGAACCTTTTTTAGTTGAAGTAATTCTTTCCTGCATGGCACCCATATCAGTTGCTAATGTTGGTTGATAACCAACAGCAGATGGCATTCTGCCCAAAAGAACTGAAACTTCAGAGCCAGCTTGAGTAAATCTAAAAACATTATCAACAAAAAACAAAACATCCTTACCTTCATTATCCCTAAAATATTCTGCCTGAGTCAAGCCAGAAAGAGCAACTCTAGCTCTTGCTCCTGGAGGCTCATTCATTTGACCATAAACTAATGACACTTTAGAATTTTCCTGATTTTCAAGATCAATAACTTTAGAATCAATCATTTCATGATAAAGATCATTACCTTCTCTAGTTCTTTCACCAACACCTGCAAAAACAGAATAACCATCATGGGCTTTAGCGACATTATTGATAAGCTCCATAATTAAAACGGTCTTACCAACACCGGCGCCACCAAATAAGCCAATTTTACCACCTTTAGCATATGGGGCTAATAAATCGACTACCTTAATACCAGTAACTAAAATTTCACTTTCAGTAGCTTGATCTTCCAAAGTTGGAGCAGCATTATGAATTGGAGCAGTTTGTTTAGCATTAACCGGACCTCTTTCATCAATAGCTTCCCCTGTAACATTCATGATTCTACCAAGAGTTTCCTTACCAACAGGAACTGCAATTGCCTGACCAGTATCAGAGACTTTAACACCCCTTTGCAAACCATCAGTTGAATCCATAGCAATACAGCGGACAGTATTTTCACCTAAATGTAAGGCAGTTTCTAAAACTAATTTTTTACCATCATTTTCACATTCAAGAGCATTTAGGATCTTCGGCAGATTGCCATCTTTAAATTCAATATCTACAACAGCTGAGATGATTTGGGTGATTTCTCCAATATTTGACATTTATAATAAATTTGATTTTGATCAATGAGCTATTAATATTCTATAATATGAAAGTAATTTTCAAGGGAAAATTAAAGTAACCATTAACTAAATATAGATAACTCTCACCAAAGTAACCAAAGGTTACTTTAAAGTTGGGAAATGCTATATGCTACTAGTTGGCTATAAAAGTAAAAAACATGACAAAATTAACACAAATCGCAGTTATTGGCAACCCAATATCGCAGTCCTTATCGCCAAAAATGCATAATTTCCTCCTAGAAAAATATGACATTAATGGTTTTTATATCCCCTTAAAAATTGAGGAAGAAAATTTTGAACAAATGTTAAAAGATTTATCGCAAATTGGTTTTAAAGGTTTCAATATTACTATTCCCTTTAAAGAAAAGGCCTTAAAAATATGTCATAAATTAAGTAATTCAGCTAAAGAAATTGGTGCGGTAAATACTATTTTAGTTATGGAGAATGGTGAATTATTTGGCCATAATTCTGATGGATTTGGCTTTATTAAAAATATCCAAAATTCTTATCCAGATTTTGATTTTAAAGAAAAGGAAATTATTCTAATTGGAGCAGGAGGTTCGGCAAAAGCAATTTCTTATGCTTTAATGAATAAAAATATTAAACAAATTACTATTTTTAATCGTAATTTAGAAAAAGCAGAAAATTTAATTCAGAATTTAGCCAAAATTAATAAAAATATTATTTTAAAAGCAAAATCATTATCAGAAATTAATGATAATCTTAAAAATTGTGATTTATTAATTAATTCCACCTCTCTTGGTATGGAAAATAATCCGCCATTAGAAATTAATTTAAAAAACTTACCAAAAACCGCTCTCATTAGTGACATTGTTTATAAGCCATTAATCACACCTCTTTTAAAACAGGCGCAAGATTTAAATCTTAAAATTGTTACTGGTATTGGCATGTTAACATTTCAAGGCTTAGCTGGTTTTGAATTATGGTTTGGAAAAAGAGAGTTTGCTAAAAAAAATATTGATGATTTGGAGAAATTATTAACAAATTAATTTTGACTTTTTTAGCAATTTCATACAACATCGCTGATATGGCCAACTAATAGCAATGATCAATTAAAAACTATTTTAAAATAATAGATGAGTAATATAAATGACGAAATATCTGCTAAAGCATTATTAAAGGCAAAAAAGATTGAGAGTCAAATTAGGACTACTCAAAAAATGATTGAAAATAAAGAATATCCTATTGATATTTTGCAACAATTAGCCTCAATTAAATCAGCAATCAACTCTCTTCGATCTAGAATATTAAAAATGCATTTGAATGACTCAATTCTTAAAACTTTTCAAGAAAATGACCAAGAGAAAATTAGAAATAAAATTGAAGAAATAAGAGAAATTTTTAAAAAATATTAATTTTCTTCAATGTTGCATATTTTAGAACAATTTCCCAAAATTGCACAATTTATAGGTATTTTGGCCTTTATATTTGGCATTTTTGCCTTTTTATCCAAAGATGATATTAAGCTAAAATTTTTAGCAGGAATTGCCGGAAGTAATTTTGCTCTGCATTTTTTATTAATCGGCTCTCATGCTGGCTCTATCATCGCATTAATTTCAGCAATAAGATTTTTTACATCGATAAAAAATAACAATAAATATTTACCTTTAATAGGAACCTCTGAAAAACCAATTATCTAATTTATAGATTTGAAACTGTTTAATTTTGTTATTTTTGCCAAAGTTTAGCAAAGTTATTTTATAAAATTTTGTTTGAATTTATTTGATAAAAATAGCCAGAAAAGCTTGATTTATCTAGCTTTTTTGCTTATTATTGATATATTAAATTCAAATAAAATATATAATTATGGCAACCCAGCAATCATTTTTTTCATTAGCAATTTCTGGTAGAAAATTAAGAGCGGAGAAGTTTCTTAATCAAATGACGGATATTATTCCATGGCAAAGATTGATTGATAAGATAGAGCCTTTTTATCCTAATGGTACTAGTGATTACGGTGGCAGGAAGGTGACAGATTTATTATTAATATTTAAGATTCATTTGTTACAGCAGTGGTTTGGTCTTAGTGATCCAGCTATGGAGGATGCTATATATGATAGAATAAGTTTTCAAAAATTCTTAAATATTGATATTGGTATTGATAATGTTCCGGATGAGACTGTGATATTGAGATTCCGTCATTTATTGGAAAAGCATAATTTATCGTCGATTATATTTAACGAGGTAAATTCATATCTTGAAGAGAATGATCTTTTGTTGAAGGAGGGTACGATAACTGATGCGACATTAATATCTGCTCCAACTAGCACAAAAAACAAGAAGAGGAAAAGGGACCAAGAGATGTCTTCTACCAAGAAAGGGAAGAATTATTATTTTGGCATGAAGTCTCATATTGGTGTGCAAACTAAGGGTAAGCCAATTATTCATTCTATTGTCACGACGACAGCTAAAGATCATGATTCTACTAAAACAGAGGAGTTATTACATGGTGATGAAACTTCTTTATTTGGTGACAAGGCCTATGATGATAAGGCAATAAAAAGATTTTGTAGGAATCACAATATATTTTATGGTATAACCAATAGAGCTAAATCTAACAAAAAACTTTCAAATAAGCAAAAAAAGAGGAATAAACAATTTTCATCAGTTCGAGCTAAAGTTGAACATCCATTTCAAATTATAAAGCATCTTTGGGGCTATAGAAAGGTTAGATATAATGGTTTACAAAAGAATACTAATCAATTACAAATGCTATCATCCCTTGCTAATCTCTATATGGTTAGAAAAATACTACCAAATACAGCGTAACAAGGGATAAATGTGTCTAATTTAGCCAAAAATGGTAAAATTAGACAAGAAACTAGAGAAATTACCACAAATAATGCCTAAATTTGGATAAAGATTGTTAATTTTTAACAAAATTAGCAATCTTTATCCAAATTATAAAAATTTTTTCTGAAAAATGAAAAAATAGACAAAATTAAATAGGAAAATCAGAGGTTCCTAAAGTCTTTTTTGTGAATCTTGACCAAATAAGATCTCAACCTCTCCCAATTTATTAATTTATCTAACTTTAACAATTTACTGTCATTTTTTAATCTCTCTTGAATGGAAATAGAAGCAAAAGTAACCATAATTTATTAATATTTCATTATAATAAACAGCAATAAAGCTAGATAAATACTAGCTTTATTGCTCTTTTATTCAAGAAAAAATTGATGAAATTAAGAAAAAACCAAGAGAAAGTTAGGGAAATTTTAATGATCTATGCAAAGGTCTTCCATAAAATATATTGTGATTCCTACAAAATCTTTTTATTGCCTTATCATCATAGGCCTTGTCACCAAATAAAGAAGTTTCATCACCATGTAATAACTCCTCTGTTTTAGTAGAATCATGATCTTTAGCTGTCGTCGTGACAATAGAATGAATAATTGGCTTACCCTTAGTTTGCACACCAATATGAGACTTCATGCCAAAATAATAATTCTTCCCTTTCTTGGTAGAAGACATCTCTTGGTCCCTTTTCCTCTTCTTGTTTTTTGTACTAGTTGGAGCAGATATTAATGTCGCATCAGTTATCGTACCCTCCTTCAACAAAAGATCATTCTCTTCAAGATATGAATTTACCTCGTTAAATATAATCGACGATAAATTATGCTTTTCCAATAAATGACGGAATCTCAATATCACAGTCTCATCCGGAACATTATCAATACCAATATCAATATTTAAGAATTTTTGAAAACTTATTCTATCATATATAGCATCCTCCATAGCTGGATCACTAAGACCAAACCACTGCTGTAACAAATGAATCTTAAATATTAATAATAAATCTGTCACCTTCCTGCCACCGTAATCACTAGTACCATTAGGATAAAAAGGCTCTATCTTATCAATCAATCTTTGCCATGGAATAATATCCGTCATTTGATTAAGAAACTTCTCCGCTCTTAATTTTCTACCAGAAATTGCTAATGAAAAAAATGATTGCTGGGTTGCCATAATTATATATTTTATTTGAATTTAATATATCAATAATAAGCAAAAAAGCTAGATAAATCAAGCTTTTCTGGCTATTTTTATCAAATAAATTCAAACAAAATTTTATAAAATAACTTTGCTAAACTTTGGCAAAAATAACAAAATTAAACAGTTTCAAATCTATAAATTAGATAATTGGTTTTTCAGAGGTTCCTATAGAAAACTTCAATATATTCAAATATTATATTTTTTGCTTCCTTTCTATTTTTAAAATTATGATGATGTTAATTCAGTTTTCAGGGTATGAAAAAATGATTCTGCAACAGCATTATCCCAGCAATTACCTTTTCTACTCATACTTTGGATAATATCATGATCTTTTAAAATATCTCTGTGAGATTCAGAAGCATATTGGCTACCTTGATCAGTATGATAAATTGGCATTGTTAATCCAAAATAGATAATAAGCCATTTCTCTTTAAAATCAATAATTTAAGACCTTTGCATAGATCATTAAAATTTCCCTAACTTTCTCTTGGTTTTTTCTTAATTTCATCAATTTTTTCTTGAATAAAACAGCAATAAAGCTAGTATTTATCTAGCTTTATTGCTGTTTATTATAATGAAATATTAATAAATTATGGTTACTTTTGCTTCTATTTCCATTCAAGAGAGATTAAAAAATGACAGTAAATTGTTAAAGTTAGATAAATTAATAAATTGGGAGAGGTTGAGATCTTATTTGGTCAAGATTCACAAAAAAGACTTTAATGAAAATAGCGAAGAGGTAGAAAATCTTATGATAAAATATCTATGTTAAAGCTTGTTCTACTTGGTCAATGGAATAGTTTAAGCGATGAAGAATTAGAATATGCTGTAAAGGTAAGGCTTGATTTTATATCATTTTGTGGCTTTGATATTAGTGATAAGGTGCCAGATCATTCAACTATCTGTAGATTCAGAAATAAATTAATTGAAAGAGATTTGTTAGATAAATTATTATCTGAGATTAATAATCAATTATCAGAGAATAATCTCAAAGTTAAAAAAGCTAATCTTGCAGTAATAGATGCTACATTGATTGAGTCTAATTCTAGACCAAATAGGACAAAGACAATAGAAGATAATATTACTAAAGACAGGAATGAAGATCAAATTTCTAATAATAAAATAGGAAACTTAACTATTGAGCAATCAGAATCGGCAGATCCAGATGCCACTTGGCTAAAGAAGGGAAATAAATATCATTTTGGATTTAAATCATTTGCCACAACAGATGAAGAAGGATTTATCAATAAAACCAAAACAATTCCAGCCAATCAATCTGAGATTAATCAAATGGAGGATATGGTAACGGATTGTGATAAATTTTCTGGAGATAAGGGTTATGATTCTAAAGGAAATAGAGATATCTTACGAAAAAAAGGCATCAAAACCAGATTGATGTATAAAAAGCCAAAAGGAAAACCCATGACCAAATGGCAAAAAAGATTTAATAAAGCTGTATCAAAAAGAAGATTTATTGTTGAACAATCTTTTGGAACTCTAAAAAGAAGATTTAAATTCAATAAAGCTTCTTATTTTACAACAAAAAAAGTAAATGCTCAATTTACTCTAAAAGCTATTTGTTTAAATCTACTCAAAGCAGTTAATAAAATAAAAGCATTGGTGCCACCAAAACAACTGGAATTAGGATAATTGTGTCCAAAATCCACAAAACAACAAAGAATACCACAAAAACACCGAAATAACCAATATTTTTGCCAATAAATTGTCAAAAATATCATCAAAAAATACAGTTTTTTCCAAAAATTTCCTTCAAAAAAATATTCTGAAGGAAAATTAGAGAAAAATCAATGATTTATGCAAAGGTCTTAGATCGGATATAATGCTGTCTCAATTTACTTTAAACAATCCATTGCTCTTTTTTATCGATCAATTGGAATGTTTTGATTATGTAGGGGAGTAAGGGTATTATACCAATTTCTATTTATAATTGCATTAATCGTTTGATAGAATACAGTTTAGGAACCTCTGAAAAACCAATTATCTAATTTATAGATTTGAAACTGTTTAATTTTGTTATTTTTGCCAAAGTTTAGCAAAGTTATTTTATAAAATTTTGTTTGAATTTATTTGATAAAAATAGCCAGAAAAGCTTGATTTATCTAGCTTTTTTGCTTATTATTGATATATTAAATTCAAATAAAATATATAATTATGGCAACCCAGCAATCATTTTTTTCATTAGCAATTTCTGGTAGAAAATTAAGAGCGGAGAAGTTTCTTAATCAAATGACGGATATTATTCCATGGCAAAGATTGATTGATAAGATAGAGCCTTTTTATCCTAATGGTACTAGTGATTACGGTGGCAGGAAGGTGACAGATTTATTATTAATATTTAAGATTCATTTGTTACAGCAGTGGTTTGGTCTTAGTGATCCAGCTATGGAGGATGCTATATATGATAGAATAAGTTTTCAAAAATTCTTAAATATTGATATTGGTATTGATAATGTTCCGGATGAGACTGTGATATTGAGATTCCGTCATTTATTGGAAAAGCATAATTTATCGTCGATTATATTTAACGAGGTAAATTCATATCTTGAAGAGAATGATCTTTTGTTGAAGGAGGGTACGATAACTGATGCGACATTAATATCTGCTCCAACTAGTACAAAAAACAAGAAGAGGAAAAGGGACCAAGAGATGTCTTCTACCAAGAAAGGGAAGAATTATTATTTTGGCATGAAGTCTCATATTGGTGTGCAAACTAAGGGTAAGCCAATTATTCATTCTATTGTCACGACGACAGCTAAAGATCATGATTCTACTAAAACAGAGGAGTTATTACATGGTGATGAAACTTCTTTATTTGGTGACAAGGCCTATGATGATAAGGCAATAAAAAGATTTTGTAGGAATCACAATATATTTTATGGTATAACCAATAGAGCTAAATCTAACAAAAAACTTTCAAATAAGCAAAAAAAGAGGAATAAACAATTTTCATCAGTTCGAGCTAAAGTTGAACATCCATTTCAAATTATAAAGCATCTTTGGGGCTATAGAAAGGTTAGATATAATGGTTTACAAAAGAATACTAATCAATTACAAATGCTATCATCCCTTGCTAATCTCTATATGGTTAGAAAAATACTACCAATTACAGCGTAACAAGGGATAAATGTGTCTAATTTAGCCAAAAATGGTAAAATTAGACAAGAAACTAGAGAAATTACCACAAATAATGCCTAAATTTGGATAAAGATTGTTAATTTTTTTAACAAAATTAGCAATCTTTATCCAAATTATAAAAATTTTTTCTGAAAAATGAAAAAATAGACAAAATTAAATAGGAAAATCAGAGGTTCCTAAAATAAAAGCATTGGTGCCATCAAAACAACTGGAATTAGGATAATTGTGTCCAAAATCCACAAAACAAGACCTTTGCATAAATCATTGATTTTTCTCTAATTTTCCTTCAGAATATTTTTTTGAAGGAAATTTTTGGAAAAAACTGTATTTTTTGATATTTTTGACAATTTATTGGCAAAAATATTGGTTATTTCGGTGTTTTTGTGGTATTCTTTGTTGTTTTGTGGATTTTGGACACAATTATCCTAATTCCAGTTGTTTTGGTGGCACCAATGCTTTTATTTTATTAACTGCTTTGAGTAGATTTAAACAAATAGCTTTTAGAGTAAATTGAGCATTTACTTTTTTTGTTGTAAAATAAGAAGCTTTATTGAATTTAAATCTTCTTTTTAGTTCCAAAAGATTGTTCAACAATAAATCTTCTTTTTGATACAGCTTTATTAAATCTTTTTTGCCATTTGGTCATGGGTTTTCCTTTTGGCTTTTTATACATCAATCTGGTTTTGATGCCTTTTTTTCGTAAGATATCTCTATTTCCTTTAGAATCATAACCCTTATCTCCAGAAAATTTATCACAATCCGTTACCATATCCTCCATTTGATTAATCTCAGATTGATTGGCTGGAATTGTTTTGGTTTTATTGATAAATCCTTCTTCATCTGTTGTGGCAAATGATTTAAATCCAAAATGATATTTATTTCCCTTCTTTAGCCAAGTGGCATCTGGATCTGCCGATTCTGATTGCTCAATAGTTAAGTTTCCTATTTTATTATTAGAAATTTGATCTTCATTCCTGTCTTTAGTAATATTATCTTCTATTGTCTTTGTCCTATTTGGTCTAGAATTAGACTCAATCAATGTAGCATCTATTACTGCAAGATTAGCTTTTTTAACTTTGAGATTATTCTCTGATAATTGATTATTAATCTCAGATAATAATTTATCTAACAAATCTCTTTCAATTAATTTATTTCTGAATCTACAGATAGTTGAATGATCTGGCACCTTATCACTAATATCAAAGCCACAAAATGATATAAAATCAAGCCTTACCTTTACAGCATATTCTAATTCTTCATCGCTTAAACTATTCCATTGACCAAGTAGAACAAGCTTTAACATAGATATTTTATCATAAGATTTTCTACCTCTGTCGCTATTTTCATTAAAGTCTTTTTTGTGAATCTTGACCAAATAAGATCTCAACCTCTCCCAATTTATTAATTTATCTAACTTTAACAATTTACTGGCATTTTTTAATCTCTCTTGAATGGAAATAGAAGCAAAAGTAACCATAATTTATTAATATTTCATTATAATAAACAGCAATAAAGCTAGATAAATACTAGCTTTATTGCTGTTTTATTCAAGAAAAAATTGATGAAATTAAGAAAAAACCAAGAGAAAGTTAGGGAAATTTTAATGATCTATGCAAAGGTCTTTTTTAAAACAACTATGCAAAGGTCTTAAAACAACAAAGAATACCACAAAAACACCGAAATAACCAATATTTTTGCCAATAAATTGTCAAAAATATCAAAAAATACAGTTTTTTCCAAAAATTTCCTTCAAAAAAATATTCTGAAGGAAAATTATTCAATGATTTATGCAAAGTCTTCTAAAAATTTCTGAAGGAAAATTAGAGAAAATTTATTAATATTTATTTAAAATTTATTTTTCCCTCCTCATCATGAAGACCTTCCTCTTTATTCTTATTAAATAGCCATTTAAGAGGATAAATAGATTTTTATGGATTTATTCAACAATAACGATACCTCCTTTGGACTCTTCTTGTTGATCTCAAGTAAATCAATAACTTTTTTTCTTAAATCATTAGGAACCTCTGATTTTCCTATTTAATTTTGTCTATTTTTTCATTTTTCAGAAAAAATTTTTATAATTTGGATAAAGATTGCTAATTTTGTTAAAAATTAACAATCTTTATCCAAATTTAGGCATTATTTGTGGTAATTTCTCTAGTTTCTTGTCTAATTTTACCATTTTTGGCTAAATTAGACACATTTATCCCTTGTTACGCTGTATTTGGTAGTATTTTTCTAACCATATAGAGATTAGCAAGGGATGATAGCATTTGTAATTGATTAGTATTCTTTTGTAAACCATTATATCTAACCTTTCTATAGCCCCAAAGATGCTTTATAATTTGAAATGGATGTTCAACTTTAGCTCGAACTGATGAAAATTGTTTATTCCTCTTTTTTTGCTTATTTGAAAGTTTTTTGTTAGATTTAGCTCTATTGGTTATACCATAAAATATATTGTGATTCCTACAAAATCTTTTTATTGCCTTATCATCATAGGCCTTGTCACCAAATAAAGAAGTTTCATCACCATGTAATAACTCCTCTGTTTTAGTAGAATCATGATCTTTAGCTGTCGTCGTGACAATAGAATGAATAATTGGCTTACCCTTAGTTTGCACACCAATATGAGACTTCATGCCAAAATAATAATTCTTCCCTTTCTTGGTAGAAGACATCTCTTGGTCCCTTTTCCTCTTCTTGTTTTTTGTACTAGTTGGAGCAGATATTAATGTCGCATCAGTTATCGTACCCTCCTTCAACAAAAGATCATTCTCTTCAAGATATGAATTTACCTCGTTAAATATAATCGACGATAAATTATGCTTTTCCAATAAATGACGGAATCTCAATATCACAGTCTCATCCGGAACATTATCAATACCAATATCAATATTTAAGAATTTTTGAAAACTTATTCTATCATATATAGCATCCTCCATAGCTGGATCACTAAGACCAAACCACTGCTGTAACAAATGAATCTTAAATATTAATAATAAATCTGTCACCTTCCTGCCACCGTAATCACTAGTACCATTAGGATAAAAAGGCTCTATCTTATCAATCAATCTTTGCCATGGAATAATATCCGTCATTTGATTAAGAAACTTCTCCGCTCTTAATTTTCTACCAGAAATTGCTAATGAAAAAAATGATTGCTGGGTTGCCATAATTATATATTTTATTTGAATTTAATATATCAATAATAAGCAAAAAAGCTAGATAAATCAAGCTTTTCTGGCTATTTTTATCAAATAAATTCAAACAAAATTTTATAAAATAACTTTGCTAAACTTTGGCAAAAATAACAAAATTAAACAGTTTCAAATCTATAAATTAGATAATTGGTTTTTCAGAGGTTCCATTAGAATATGGAACTGGCATAGTTTTTGCCAGAATTTTATTCTCCTGGCGCAAGAAATGCAAGCTTAATTTAGTTGGCTATAAAATCAGAATTTTTATATTTATTGCCCTTGTCAGAAATTTGTGCATAGCAATATGTCTTTTTATTAGACATTGGATAAATCATAAACCCTCATCTTTGCCAACAAAATATTTGGGATGTAAATTATCTTGTTTGGTTTTTGATATAAATCTCCAATTCGTAACTTCTAAATCAAGTAAATCTTTTTCTTTAAAAGCTAATTTTCTTACACTAGAATTGATGCCATCCGCACCAATTATTAAATCAAATTCCTCCTTTTTTTTATTACTAAAAGTAACTTTAGATTTTTTGGAGGTTAAATCAAAATTTATTTTTTTAATAAATAAATTATAGCTAACTTCTTCTTGATAATTATCAGCTAATAATTTCAACAGATCTTCACGAAGTAAAGATAAAAAAGGCTGACTATTCAGGGGTTTTTGCAACAAGCTGGCAGTTGTTAAATTTTTACCATTATGTTTTGCATATTCTATTTTATCGACCTGATGAGATAATTTTAATAATTTATCTTTTAATCTTATTTGGTCTATTTGATCTACTGCATTAAAAGGTAAACATATGGCACAACCTTCTGATCTAAGCTTTTTGTTTTTTTCAATAATTTTAATATTTTTAAAACCTTTATCTTTTAAGAGTCGGAATAATGTAATCCCTGCAATTCCAGATCCAACTATTAAAATCTTTTTTGTTTTTTGAATTTTACTCATAGCTAGTTGACATATTTTTAATATTATATCAAACTCACTTCTTCTTTTTTACTATCTTCCTTCTACCTCCTCTTCTCTTACTATTTTTCTTTTTCTCCAAACCTTCCTTAATTACATCCACCGATCTTGCCAAAGTAATATCCAAAATATTATCCTCCTTGACCGAGACATAAACCCCATCATGGAATAAATAAGGACCAAAAGGACCAATACTAGCCTTAATTTCAAGATTAGTTTCTGGATGATTGCCAATAACTATTGGTAGAGAAAGTAGCTTTTCGGCCAAAGTAAAATCAACCTCATCAATAATAACATCCTTTGGAATAGCAACTCTTTTGGGTTTAATTGCCCTCTTCTTACCTGTTTTGGTAAATTTCTCTTCATGAGACATCAAGGATTCATCCTTAACTAGCTCAATATAAAAGCCATAAGGACCTTTTTTAATAAAAATCTCTCCCTTAAATTCTTCCGACTTTCCTAAAGATTTAGGCTCAAACATATTGGCGACCTCAAGAATTACAGAACCAGAATCATCTTTAGAAATTTGTTCATTATGTTTACAATCTGGATAATTAGAACAAGCAATAAATACCCCGAATTTACCAATTTTAACACCTAATTTGCCATCAGCACATGATGGGCAATTATTTTTTAATTCGCCCTTTTTATCAAAACCAAAAATTGTTGGCCCCATTGATAGGGTTAATTTATCTAAAATTTCAGTAATTGGTTTTTCTAAAACTAAATCAGTATTTTTATGGAATTTTTGCCAGAATTTATCTAAAAATTTTTGCCAATTTAATTTTCCACTAGCAATCACATCTAGCTCATCTTCCAAATCTGAAGTATAATCATAAGCCACATATTGTGGAAAAAATTCCTTTAAAAAATTAGTAACAACCCTACCCCTTTGTTCTGGAAAAAATCTTCTTTTTTCCAATTTAACATAATTTCGATCTTGTAAAACCGAAATAATCGCTGAATAGGTTGAAGGACGGCCAATTCCCAATTCCTCCATTTTTTTCACTAAACTAGCCTCAGAATATCTTGGTGGCGGTTCGGTAAAATCTTGCTTTGGCAGAACTTTTAAAAATTTCAGCTGATCATTTTCAACCAAATTTGGTAATTTTTTATTACTTTCTTCCTCTTCTTCCTCATCCTTACCCTCATTGTAAAGCACATAAAAACCATCAAATTTAATGACCGAGCCAGTGGTTTTTAATTTACCATAATCAGGGTCAGTAATAATAATTGCTGTCAATTGGTCCATAATCACATCGGCCATTTGACTCGCTACCATTCTCTTCCAAATAAGACTATATAATTTAAATTGATCAGAATCCAAAAATCTTTCAATATCTTTTGGTGCATATTCAGGATTTACTGGGCGAATGGCCTCGTGAGCTTCCTGAGTATTTTTAGCTTTTTGCTGATAATTAATTGGCTTTTCTGGCAGATATTTAGCGCCATAATTAGATTTAATGTAATTTCTAGCTTTACCAATTGCCTCCGGATCAACATAAACCCCATCAGTTCTCATATAGGTAATTAAACCCTGCACTTCGCCATTAATAGCCACACCCTCATAGAGCTTTTGTGCAACTTGCATAGTTCTTTTGGTTGAAAAGCCTAATTTACGAGAAGCCTCCTGCTGTAAAGAAGAAGTAATAAAAGGCGGATATGGGCGCCTCCTAGTATTTTTTCTAATAATTGACTGAACTTGATAATTTTTATTTTTCAGATTTTCGGCAATTTCTAAAGCTGATTTTTCATTTTCAATAAAAAATTTATCCAGCTTTTGATCGCCAATATGAGTTAGGCTAGCTAAAAAACTCTCTTTTTCCTTACCCAAATCAACCTTTACATCCCAATATTCCCTTGATTTGAATAATTCAATTTCAGTTTCTCGATCACAAATAACACGCAGTGCCACAGATTGCACACGGCCAGCAGAACGACTACCAGGCAATTTACGCCATAAAACAGGAGAGAGGGTAAAGCCAAAAAGATAATCCAGCGCCCTTCTGGCTTGCTGAGCATTGACCAGATCATCATCAATATTTCTAGGACTTTTAATAGCGCTCAGAATAGAATTTTTGGTAATAGTATTAAAAACAACTCTTTGAATTTGGGTGTCTTTTTTTAGAGATTTTTTCTCTTTTAACACCTCCAAAACATGCCAAGCGATTGACTCCCCTTCACGATCAGGATCGGGAGCTAGAATGATCTTGTCACATTTTTTAGCAATTTTGGCAATTTCATTGATATGTTTTTTAGCAGAATCGGCAATTTGGTAATTCATAGCAAAATTTTGCTCTGGATCAACAGAACCATTTTTGCTTGGCAAATCACGCACATGACCAAAAGATGCCAGAACGACATAATTTGAACCAAGATATTTGCCAATAGTTTTGGCCTTTGCTGGGGATTCTACAATTAGTAAATTTGTCATATTATTGATCTTTATTGGAAAAGTTAGTTTTAATTACCTAATTTTCTTCTAATAACTCCTTCCAATGCATCCCAACCTGAATAGCCATTAACAACCTCGCCATTAATAATAAAAGTTGGAGTTGATTTAATCTCAAGAGATTCGCTAGCCTCCTTAGCCTTAGTAATAATAGCTTTTTGCATATTTTTATCTTCAATACATTTAGTCAATTCTGCATCAGAAATTCCATATATTTGTGAAATTTCCTTTAATTTTTCAATAAATTCTGGGGAAAAAACCCATTTTTCCTGATTTTTGAAAAGATTTTTAATAAAATTGTGATATTTGTAGCCTTGATTAACCTTATTAAAATAACACAGGGCCGCTACAGAACCCGCAAGAGCTGGGCCATTAAGAGGGAAATCACGATAAATAAAAACTACCTCTCCCCTATCAACATAATTTTTTAAATTTTCAAAGCCATTAATGTAAAATTCGGCACAGTGAGGACATGATAATGAAGCATATTCTATGACTTTCACTGGCGCATCTTTTTGTCCTAAAATATAATCATCATCTAAAATTTTTAAAAATTTATTCGATTCATTAATTATTCTATTTTCAGATTCCCTACTAATCTCTTTTTCTATTTGAGACTGATCTTGGTCCAATTCTTTTTCTTCTTGGTTATTAATTATGAAGAAGGTGGCAACTATTATTGTAATTAAGATTATTGCGATTATAGTTACTTTGTTTTTATTATTCTTCTCTCTCATATAAAATAAAATTGGAATTAGAACTAGAAATTAAAAGTCTCTAAGATTTAAAATTAATTTACAACCAAAATATTATGTCAATTTTACCAATTTCTATCTTCATAATTACAAAAAATGAAGAGGACAGGATTGCTAATATTATCAAAAAAGCTCAACAAATTACCAATGATATTTTGGTAATCGATTCTGGCAGCTCTGATAAAACAGTACAGTTGGCAGAAAATCTTGGTGCCAAAGTTTTATTTAATAAATGGCAAGGATATGGCCAACAAAAAATCTTTGGCGAAAGTAAATGTAAAAATAAATGGATTTTAAATATTGATGCTGATGAAGAAATTACTACCGAATTAGCTAATGAAATAAAAGAAATATTTCAATCTAATAAAGAAAAGGATTTTGTTGGTTTTAAAATTAAAATAGTTAATAAATTTTTTGGCGAAAAAAAACCTAAAAAATTAGCATATTATTATAATCAATTGAGACTTTATAATTCAGATTATGCTGGCTTTAAAAATAGCTCTATTCATGACTCTGTAATTGTTAAGGAGGGAGTTGATGGAAAAATCAGCCAATTAAAAAATATCATAGAACATAAATCTTTTAAGTCTGTTTTTCATTGGATTGAGAAAATTAACTTTTATTCCGAATTGCAAGCAATAGATAATTTTGAACGTAAAAAATATCCATCCAATTTTAAAATAATGGTCACTATATTTATAGCTTTTTTTAAAGCATATTTTATTAGAAGATACTTTATTTATGGCTTTAGCGGTATTTATTACAGTGCAATTTTTAGCTTCTCACGCTTTTTAAAATTAGCGAAAATCAGAGAGAGATTTAATAAATTGTAAAAAAGTTATTTTTTCATCTTGTAAATTACAGTTACAAGATATATTTTTTTATTCAGTACATATTGATATCTTAATAAATATCTAAATCTGCAATCAAATAATTACCTAGATTAAAGATCTTTTTAGAGTTTTATTGCTATATCAATCTTTAAATAACCTAAAATTTAGTAACATAATGGAAATGGAATTAGAAGTTTTAAAATATATTGGTGTTGGTCTATGTTCAATTGCTATGTTTGGTGCGATTGCAATTGGTAATATTTTCTCTGGATTTTTTAATGCTATCTCGCGCAACCCGTCAGCGACTCCTAAAATGGAGAAATATATTTATATCGCTGTTGGTTTAGCTGAAGCAATGGGTATATTTGCTGTATTATTAGCATTCTTAATATTATTTTCATAAATTTAATTTATGCATCAATTTGATATATCTCAGTTTTCATCTCAGATATTTTGGTTATTAATCTGCTTTTCTGTTATTTATCTTTTGGCAAAAAAATTATTCATGCCAAAGATGGAAAAAATAATAGGTAATAGAGCTGATAAAATAGAACATTTAAGGTTGGAAACTGAAAAATTAAATCAAAAATTATCTGATATTAATGAAAAAATAGAATCAGTTAGAAAAGATTCTATAATCAAATATTCCAATATCATAGCTGATGCTAAATCAAAATCTAATGAGAATAGGATTAATTTTATTAAGAAAAATCAGGAACAAATTTCCGTCTTACAAAATGAGTCAAACTCATTAACTCAAAATATTTTACAGGATTATTCTGAAAATTCTGAGGTAATTATTGAAAATTTGGTAAGGCAAATATCTGATAAATTAGTATCAAAAAAAATTAATTAAAATATGAATTTATTTTTAGATCCAAAATTTTGGCTATCAGTTTCTTTTTTAAGTTTTTTAGCCTTATTAATAAAACTTGCTTTGCCTTTTATTATTGCTAAAATTGATTCAAGATTAAAAGAAGTTTTAGATTCTGTTAAGTTAGCTGAAAAATCTTTAAAAGAATCTGAAATTTTACTTGCTGATGCTGAGAGATTATATAAAAATGCTGTAAAATCTTCACAAAACTTAATTCAAGACGCTAATAAAGAATCAGAAGCGTTAATTATCAGATCTAAAAAATTAGTTCAGGCCGAAATAGACAAAAAAATATTAGCCGTTAGAAATAGAATTAAAAAAGAAGAGGAAAAATTGATCAGAGAACTTAAAAACAAAATTATCACCTCAGCCGTTAATGTAATTGAAGATGATAATTTAAAGCTTAAAGGAGATGCAGAAGAAGAGCTGGTGGTCGACTCTATAGACAATTTTTCTGCTAAAATTCATTAATAAAATAATTTAAAGATGTCACAAAAAAATATACACCCAAAACAACATAAAGTTAATATCAAGCTAACTAAAAAAAATATACACCCAAAACAACATAAAGTTAATATCAAGCTAACTAATGGCGAAACTATGGAGATTTTAACAAATTGGGGAAAAGAAGGTGATTGGCTTACTCTTGATACAGATCCATTTAAACATGTTGCTTGGAAAGAAGATAAGACAGTAAAAATTGAATCAAGCGGCGAGAAAAATAAAAAATTCTCTGACTTCGATTCCTTCTTTTAAAAAGACTCTAATCCAAATTACTTACTCTAATACCATTTACCTATAGCAAAAACCTCTTTAAAGATGGTAAATGGTATTACAGCAATTTTAGTTAATAATCTATCCAAAATTTTACAAGTCTTATCACATCTTCTCCGCTACAATTTTTTGTCAAATAATCATCAATATCATTATTAAGCAATTCCATAATGAACTCTTTTTTATTGCTATCAGACAAAGAAATAATTGGAACTCTCTGGTTTAAACCATGCTCCCTATTATATTTCTCTTGAATTTTTCTTACTTCTTTTACTGCCTCAATCCCTCCAATTTCACTCATATTAATATCAGTAATAATAAGATGATATTTGGTTGAGTCTTTTTGTATTAGATCAGTTATATCATTTCCTTTAGAACATTTTACAATATTAGCACCTGAGTTACGCAATTTTTTAGCAATAAATGCCATATTTATCAATTGATCATCGGCTATAACAATATTACAGCCCTTTAAAATCTTATCATTAATAATTAGATCATTTTGTTTACTATCTTTACTTGGAATATAGTCATTTAAAACCCATTTAGATATATTCCTAACCAAAGAATCATTATTCTTTGGATTAGCATAATAATCATTACACCCTGCCAATTTTGCTCTTTTTATTGTTTCCAAATCTTCCCTAGCACTATAAACCAAAATAGGTAAATCATTTTTAGAAATATCCAAATCTTCCCTAATATATCTTGTCAATTCTATTCCAGTAACTTCTGGCATCTCAATATCAGTTAAAATCAGATCAAAATAAGCCTTATGTTTATTTTTTACCAATTCCATAGCCTTAATTGAATTAGTAATCATAGTTAAATTAAAATTGGGACATTTATCTCCTAGCCATTTAGAAAGTATTTTTAAAATTACCGGATTATCATCAACTAATAGAATATTTTTACTTGGTAACATTATCTCACTTTGTTGATTTTTTAACATAATTAGAAATTATTAAAATTATACCACTTCAAAACTTTACCACATAATGGCCAGTATTTTTTTTACTTTCCATTAATTGATGGATTTTTGGAATATCAGTAAAAGAGGAAATTTTAATATTCGGCTTTAAAATATTGTTTGATAAAGCCTTAAAAACTTCCATAGCAGATAAAATCAATTCTGATCTAACGGATTTATAAAGTGCCAATGTTGGCTTAGTAAAATATAATGAACTAAAAAATAACTCATTAAGATCTAAATCTGTAGTAATACCTGAAGCATCACCATGATTAACACAAATTCCCATTGGATAAAGACAAGAGAGAGATTGATGAATAGTATCCTTACCAACACCATCATAAACAATATTTGCCCCAAAATTATTAGTAATTTCCGACATTCTTTTAACCAAATCCTCTCTACGATAATTAATCACATAGTGACAGCCAGCAGATTTAGCAATAGATATTTTTTCATCAGATCCTACCGTACCAATAACTTCCTTTTTATAATGGCTAATCCAATTACATAAAAACTGCCCAACACCACCAGCGACCGAATGTACCAAAACCCTCTTAGCGTGATTAATATTATAAACTCTGGTAATTAAAGTATGAGCCAAAAGACCTTTTAATAAAGAAGCGACAATTTGATCATCAGAAAGATTTGCTGGTGGAGAAATTAAACAATTTTGATTAATAACCCTTTTCTCAGCATAAGCCCCAAGACCGCCAGTAGCATAACAGACCCTTTCACCAACTTTAAAATCCTTTACTCCATTATCAATAGTTTCAATAATACCAACACCTTCCATACCAAGAATGAGTGGAAATTTATCTATTTTATAATCACCCTTTCTAAGACTAACATCAAAAAAATTAATACCAATTGCTGTATGCCTAATAACAACTTCATCACTTCTTGGATCAGGATCTTCAATATTTTCTAATTTTAAATTTGCAACTGGGCCAGATTTATGTAAAATATATGCTTTCATAATTAATTAATGTTCTATGATATCTTCTATGACGACATCATTTAACTGATCTAAAATAGTTTTTAAAGATGCAACATCCATCTTTTTAATAGCTTCCATACCGCCATTAAAAAGAATTTCTTTAGCAACGCTAGAATTTCCATCACTTTCAGCAAGCAGTGAAACAGCAACTGATTGAATTTAAAGCTCTTCCAGCCTAAGATGCTCTGTATTACTTCTGACATCTTCTTGTTTTTCCGGTTGTAACTCCATTTCTAATTCTTGATTGGCAGAACCACCATCAGAATCAGAAGAAGAAATATCTTTAATCATAGAAATAAGGCCCGTTTTTTGATTTTTTTTAACCTTATCCTCTTTGATTTTTATATCAGCCATTTTATCAAAAATATCATTTTTATCATGATTTTCTCTAATAATTCGCATTAATTCAATAATTGGCAAAGATTCCGGGGTTTCTTTTCCTAAATCAATCCTCATTCCATGATAAAGATAAAATCTACCCTTTTTTCCAACAATATTAGTATCTAAATTAGTTTTTTTACCACCTTTACTAAAATTATTTCTCCAATAATCTGGAGGTAAATCATCAACGATATGATGAACATCTTCTTCAAATTCTCGATCTAAAACTAGCTCACCCTCCTCTTTTTTAATGTAATCTGACTCAGAATCATCTACAGGCTTTTCAAGCTGATTATGCTTATGTATAATATTTTTTATTGCCTCCTTGATATCCATAATAAATTATTTAATCATTATATCAAAGTTCATTTTAAAATGAACTTTGATATTAGATAATTATTTTCTATTATTAAAAATATATTGCAATTTTTATTGCTAATTAAATAGATGTAAATGTTAAAAAAAAGAATCATTCCATGTTTAGATGTAAATGAAGGTCGAGTAGTAAAAGGGATAAATTTTGAAGATCTAATAGATGCTGGCGATCCGGTTGAACAAGCTAAATTTTATTTTGAAGAAGGTGCTGATGAATTATGTTTTTTAGATATCAACGCTTCTCATGAAAATCGTGATACAATTTATGATATGGTGCAAAAAGTAGCAAAAGTTTGTTTCATACCATTTACTGTTGGAGGTGGAGTAAAAAAAACTGAAGATGTCAGAAATTTATTATTATCAGGAGCAGATAAGGTTACCATTAATTCAGCAGCAGTCAAAAATCCAGAATTAGTTCAAGAAGCCAGCAAAAAATTTGGCAATCAATGTATTGTAGTGGCCATTGATGCTAAAAAAAATGGTAAAAATTATGAAATTTTTATCAATGGTGGGCGCGTTGCAACTGGTATAGATGCTTTAGATTGGGCCAAAAAAATGCAATATCTTGGTGCTGGAGAAATTTTACTAACATCAATGGATCGTGATGGTACAAAATCTGGTTATGATCTAGAACTCGTCAATCTTATCTCATCAAATCTAAATATTCCAGTAATTGCTTCTGGCGGAGTTGGAAATTTGGAGCATTTGGCAGAAGGTGTCAAAGCTGGAGCTGACGCTATCCTAGCCGCCTCCATTTTTCACTTTAAACAATATTCCATCAAGGAAGCAAAAGATTATTTAGCAAAGAAAGATATTGAAATTAGGATTTAATATCAAAGTTCATTTTAAAATAGACAATATATCAAGATATTTTTGTTTGATATTTGGAGACCATTCATTTATGATCAAGGTAGCCAATATGCTTCTGAATCTCACAGAGATATTTTAAAAGATCATGATATTATCCAAAGTATGAGTAGAAAAGGTAATTGCTGGGATAATGCTGTTGCAGAATCATTTTTTCATACCCTGAAAACTGAATTAACACATCATCATAATTTTAAAAATAGAAAGGAAGCAAAAAATATAATATTTGAATATATTGAAGTTTTCTATAATAGAATAAGAATTCATTCTGCTAATAATTACCTAGCACCAGTTGAATTCGAAAAAAGAAACAGATACTTGAAAAAATATTCAGCATCTGCTTAAATTGGGTGTCCGGAAAAAGGTAGCCACATCAGTTCATGGCTAGTTAAGATTTAGTTAAATATTGCTATTTGCTTATTTTAACTAGCTTGATTTAGGTTGTCAACCTATTAAGTGATAATTCCGTTTTATTAAATTGATTTCCAAAGAAATATAAACTAGACTCCTTTAAATCAATAAGCAACCTTTTCCGTATGGGGAGGGGATAAACGCCATGATTTATTATCATTAAGATCTCCTATAAAACCATTTTTTGAATCCTCATCCTTCGATAAAAAATCTATGAAGGCGCCAGAAACTCTTGAAAGACCCGCAGTAGGAGGTCCAAATTTTACTATTTTAAGACCTTTGCATAGATCATTAAAATTTCCCTAACTTTCTCTTGGTTTTTTCTTAATTTCATCAATTTTTTCTTGAATAAAACAGCAATAAAGCTAGTATTTATCTAGCTTTATTGCTGTTTATTATAATGAAATATTAATAAATTATGGTTACTTTTGCTTCTATTTCCATTCAAGAGAGATTAAAAAATGACAGTAAATTGTTAAAGTTAGATAAATTAATAAATTGGGAGAGGTTGAGATCTTATTTGGTCAAGATTCACAAAAAAGACTTTAATGAAAATAGCGACAGAGGTAGAAAATCTTATGATAAAATATCTATGTTAAAGCTTGTTCTACTTGGTCAATGGAATAGTTTAAGCGATGAAGAATTAGAATATGCTGTAAAGGTAAGGCTTGATTTTATATCATTTTGTGGCTTTGATATTAGTGATAAGGTGCCAGATCATTCAACTATCTGTAGATTCAGAAATAAATTAATTGAAAGAGATTTGTTAGATAAATTATTATCTGAGATTAATAATCAATTATCAGAGAATAATCTCAAAGTTAAAAAAGCTAATCTTGCAGTAATAGATGCTACATTGATTGAGTCTAATTCTAGACCAAATAGGACAAAGACAATAGAAGATAATATTACTAAAGACAGGAATGAAGATCAAATTTCTAATAATAAAATAGGAAACTTAACTATTGAGCAATCAGAATCGGCAGATCCAGATGCCACTTGGCTAAAGAAGGGAAATAAATATCATTTTGGATTTAAATCATTTGCCACAACAGATGAAGAAGGATTTATCAATAAAACCAAAACAATTCCAGCCAATCAATCTGAGATTAATCAAATGGAGGATATGGTAACGGATTGTGATAAATTTTCTGGAGATAAGGGTTATGATTCTAAAGGAAATAGAGATATCTTACGAAAAAAAGGCATCAAAACCAGATTGATGTATAAAAAGCCAAAAGGAAAACCCATGACCAAATGGCAAAAAAGATTTAATAAAGCTGTATCAAAAAGAAGATTTATTGTTGAACAATCTTTTGGAACTCTAAAAAGAAGATTTAAATTCAATAAAGCTTCTTATTTTACAACAAAAAAAGTAAATGCTCAATTTACTCTAAAAGCTATTTGTTTAAATCTACTCAAAGCAGTTAATAAAATAAAAGCATTGGTGCCACCAAAACAACTGGAATTAGGATAATTGTGTCCAAAATCCACAAAACAACAAAGAATACCACAAAAACACCGAAATAACCAATATTTTTGCCAATAAATTGTCAAAAATATCAAAAAATACAGTTTTTTCCAAAAATTTCCTTCAAAAAAATATTCTGAAGGAAAATTAGAGAAAAATCAATGATTTATGCAAAGGTCTTATTTTTTCCAATAATTTAAAGAATGATGATTGTTTGTCCTCAAGAAATTTTTCAACAATTTGATGGTTTGTCACTGCACGACCTGTAGTATCTGTCTGCTCTGTTATTTTTCTTATAAAATCCGCATTAACTTCTTCAATTGCTTTTATAAAATCTTCTTCTAGCTGTTTCTGACTTTTTCTTGGACCAAAATCAGTAGATGCTGTACTTGTTCTATGATCAGATGTTGTGCTTGGTCTAGGATCAGAAGGAGGCATAATTAAACACTATATTAATCCATAACCTTTCTTAAGTTTAATAGCTCTAGACAAAAATATATTTAAATTAAAACTAAGGAACTGAGGATTAAGAAATTAAGTTGGTGATTACTAAAAAATAAAATATTTTAAATGAGTAATATTTTTAAGCTTGATGATAACCTACTCTCCCAGGCTAAAAAACCAAGTACCATCGGCGCAACTCATGTTTCACTGGCGAGTTCGGAATGTATCGAGTGGTTCCATGACGCTATGATCATCAAGCCAAAAAATATTACTCATCAAAAGATGAGATCATCGGAATAATTGACACTATACTATAATTAATTTTATACTGCATGTAAATCATGCATACAAAGTCGATCGGGTTATTAGTACTGGTTAGCTGAACATATTGCTATGCTTACACACCCAGCCTATCAACGTGGTAGTCTACCACGACCCTAAAGGGGAAGAACTAGTTTTGAGGGAGGCTTCCCGCTTAGATGCTTTCAGCGGTTATCCCGTCCGTACTTAGCTACCCAGCAATGCCCCTGGCGGAACAACTGGAACACCATTGGTACGTCCAACCCGGTCCTCTCGTACTAGGGTCAGCTCCTCTCAATTTTCCAAACACCTACGGCAGATAGGGACCGAACTGTCTCACGACGTTCTGAACCCAACTCACGTACCACTTTAATCGGCGAACAGCCGAACCCTTGGGACCTTCTTCAGCCCCAGGATGTGATGAGTCGACATCGAGGTGCCAAACGATTCCGTCGATATGAACTCTTGGGAATCATCAGCCTGTTATCCCCGGCGTACCTTTTATCCGTTGAGCGATGGCCCTTCCATGCAGAACCACCGGATCACTATGACCGACTTTCGTCTCTGCTCGACTTGTATGTCTCGCAGTCAGGCAAGCTTGTGCCATTACACTCTACAACTGATTTCCGACCAGTCTGAGCTTACCATTGCGCGCCTCCGTTACTCTTTAGGAGGCGACCGCCCCAGTCAAACTACCCACCATACAATGTCCCAAACATCGTTAAGATGTTCTGGTTAGAATTTAAAAGTAAAAAAGGTGGTATTTCAAGGGTGACTCCACCGATCCTGACGAACCAGCTTCAAAGTCTCCCACCTATCCTACATATTTTAATCCTAAATTCAATGTAAAGCTATAGTAAAGGTGCACGGGGTCTTTCCGTCTAACCGTAGGAATACCGCATCTTAACGGCAAATTCAATTTCACTGAGTCTGTACTGGAGACAGTGGGGAAGTCGTTACGCCATTCGTGCGGGTCGGAACTTACCCGACAAGGAATTTCGCTACCTTAGGACCGTCATAGTTACGGCCGCCGTTTACTGGGGCTTCGATCAGGAGCTTGCACTCCATCAATTAACCTTCCAGCACCGGGCAGGCGTCAGACCCTATACATCATCTTTACGATTTAGCAGAGCCCTATGTTTTAGTTAAACAGTCGCTACCCCCATTTCTGTGCCACCTATCACTGGTTGCCCAATAATAGGTCATCCTTCTTCCAAAGTTACGGATGCAATTTGCCTAGTTCCTTCAGTACAGTTCTCTCAAGCGCCTTAGTATTCTCAACCCATCTACCTGTGTTGGTTTTGGTACGGCCTAATGTGGGGGCTATTTCCTGGAACCCCAAACCCTGCATTCCCAATCCAATAAGGGAACACAAGATAATGGAATTCGTCACTCACCCACTGGTTCAGGAATATTAACCTGATTTCCATCGACTACGCCTTTCGGCCTCGCCTTAGGTACCGACTAACCCTTCGAAGATTAGCTTAACGAAGGAAACCTTAGATTTTCGGCGAGCGGGTTTCTCACCCGCTTTATCGTTACTCATGTCAGCATTCTCACTTGTGATATCTTCAGCAAACCTCACGATTCACCTTCACAGACTTACACAACGCTCCACTACCACTTGCAATAAATTGCAAATTCGTGTCTTCGGTATATTGCTTGAGCCCCGTTACATTTTCGGCGCAAAAAGACTTATTTAGACCAGTGAGCTATTACGCTTTCTTTAAAGGATGGCTGCTTCTAAGCCAACCTCCTGGTTGTTTTGGTCTAATCACTTCCTTTACCACTTAGCAATAATTTGGGGACCTTAGACGACGATCTGGGCTGTTTCCCTCTCGACAACGGACCTTAGCACCCGCTGTCTGTCTGCCATACTATACTCTTCGGTATTCGGAGTTTGTTAAGGTTTGGTAAGTCTTTTGGACCCCCTAGCCTATACAGTGCTCTACCCCCGAAGGTAAACATATGACGCTCTACCTAAATAGATTTCGTGGAGAACCAGCTATATCCGGATTTGATTGGCCTTTCACCCCTAGTCACAGCTCATCACCTAATTTTTCAACATTAGTGTGTTCGGTCCTCCAGTGAGTGTTACCTCACCTTCAACCTGGCCATAACTAGATCATCCGGTTTCGGGTCTAATCCACCATACTAAACGCCCTGTTAAGACTCGCTTTCGCTACGCCTACACCTATACTGGCTTAAGCTTGCATGATAGATTAAGTCGCTGACCCATTATACAAAAGGTACGCCATCACAAAAATACTCATTTAAAGCTATGCTATTTTGTAATTTTTTCGTTAAAAAAACTTTTTGAAACTCATGTAGAAAACTACACTAAAATCCCAAAAAGTTTTTTTGCCTAAAAATTCCTAAAAAATCATAGCTTTAAATGAGTATTTTACTCAAATTAAAAACCTGACCTCTTAGCAATTTTTACTAAAACAATTATCAAATTTATGTAGAAAACTACACTAAAATCCCAAAAAGTTTTTTTGCCTAAAAATTACTTAAACATAAATTTAAAAGAGTATTTTTGCTCTGACTGCTTGTAAGCATTCGATTTCAGTGTCTATTTCACTCCCCTTATCGGGGTTCTTTTCACCTTTCCCTCACGGTACTTGTTCACTATCGGTCGCTAGCGAGTACTTAGGCTTGGAAGATGGTCCTCCCATATTCAGACAAGATTTCACGTGTCCCGTCTTACTCGTGTTTACTAATGCTTTTTACCTATACGGGGCTATCACCCACTATGGCTAACTTTTCCAGGTTATTCTAGTTTTTACATTAATAAAACTGGCCTAATCCGCGTTCGCTCGTCACTACTAACGGAGTCTCTGTTGATGTCCTTTCCTCTGGCTACTTAGATATTTCAGTTCACCAGGTTCGCTTCTCTAACCTATGAATTCAGTTAGAGATACCTCAAAAGAGGTGGGTTTCCCCATTCGGAAATCCTCGGATCAAAGCTTATTGGCAGCTACCCGAGGCTTATCGCAGCCTGTTACGTCCTTCATCGCCTGCTAACGCCAAGGCATCCATCGAATGCTCTTTAACACTTTGTATAATTTACATGCAGAACAAAATTAATTATTTTAAGAACTGTCTATTAATTTACTAAAAATTAAACAACAATTTAAAATTGAATTTGATATATCGGTGTTAGAGCCGATATATTATTCATATGTGTCAATTATTCACGATTTTAAAACAGCAAACAACATTTGCATTAATTGTTAAATTAAAGAAATATTGCAATAGCAAGGAGTCGATTGTAGGATCTTATTTTAGCTATGTCAACTATATTTTTTAATTTTTTTAAAGCTTATTAATGCTATATCAAAAAGGGTGTTATAGCAATTATCAATTTAAAAATTATATATAAAATAGACAATCTAGCTTCATTTTTTAACTTTAAATTGATAATTGTTATAAGAATGGAATATGGGAGGATTTTTTTACTAGATGAAATTGAGAATTGAGAATTTTTTGATTAAATAATTTACCCTGCTCCAAATTTACTATCTTATCATTTTCTCCATAAATTAACTCTGTTTGACAAAAATTATTAAAATTTAAATTTAAGGCAGAAAAATTTATTAAATAATCTAACCAATATTGGAGATTGTCAAAGTTTTGACTATAGGTAAATTTATTTTTTAATTCCAAAAATCTTTTATCATCTTGTAGCATCATTAAATGAAATTTTCTTAGTAATTTTTCTGGATTTTTTGACAAATGATTATTAAAAGATTGATAAATTTCGGGGCCCACCCCTATCTTATATGAATCTTGAGATAAAAATTGAAATGGCGTTGCTAATAAAATTAATAATTTTGGCTTTGTTATTTGTTTAACAATAGAATTAATGGCAATTATACCACCAAGACTCCAGCCAATTATGATATCTGGATTTTGAGATTTTAGATCATCAAACACAGGATCTACAGATGTATGAAACAAATAATCTAAATATTCTACTTTTTTAGAAAATTTATCTAAATTAATAATATCTGATCTTTGACCCCAACCTGATAAAAAGGTAATTTTAGGATTTGAATTTTTTTCTATATAGGAAGATAGAATTTTATAAAACATAAGTATATAGCATTTATCATTAAAAAAACTATTATAAAGATAAACAATCTAGCTTCATCTTTTCTCTTGTTATATTGTTTATTTTTTAATGATGAATGGTATTTTAATATTTTAGAAAATATCTACTATCTGAATCAATAATTTTAAAATCATTATCACCAACTTCTAAAATAGAAAAATTTCGTTGCACAATACCATTTTCTAAAAATCTAAAACTACCATCAATCGCTTCAAATCCAGATTTCTCCAAAACAAAATCCTCCAATTCCAAATCACCATTATCATAAGTCAAATCAATTACTGACCAAACCATATCATAAACAATACTCGTTATCCTATTTGGAACTTTTTTAAAATTATCATAATATAAATATTCATATTTCTTATAAATTTTAGGATTGGAAGATGTAATCCAAGCCCCCTCAGTATTTGGATCATAAATCGTGGAAGCTTTATCCCATTCCTTCAAACCAAGAATCTGAATCTTCTTTTTGTCAAGATTATTTTTCTCAATAGATTCTAGAATTAAGCCTAAATTATCACCAGAATCTGCTATTAAAATAGTATCGGAATATATTTTATCCTCATCAGAAATAGGAATCTCTGCTAAAGATTTTTCCTTATCTTCTTCGGTCAAATCATCATAAGCACTTTGAGAAATAGAATAAGAATTCAGGACCTTCTTGACAGATTTATCAATTTGACCTTTATCTTTATAAAAACTACTAGCAATAAAATAACCATCCTTTCTTTGAGTAGTATCTCTTAAAGAATTAGCAACTTTTAAACCATAAGAATTATTTGGCGCCAAAACAGAAAAGCTACTTAGGCCTTTCTCCATGCTATATTCCAACAATCTTTCAATCTGCTGATCAATGGCAATACCCGTTACAAAAATATTCTTTTTACCCCTAAGATTGTCATTATTAGATAATGATAATAATATAATATCTTTCTCAGCAACTATATCTATTATCGACTCTGTAGCGGTGCTAAATAAAGGACCGATAACAATCTTTATATCTTGATTAATAATCTCTCTAATCGCCTTTCTAGCGCCAAATTCCGTGCCCTTACTGTCAAAAATTACTAATTCAATTTTTTTCTTATTATCATTTTCTTGTAAGGATAAATGAGCAGAATTTAATAATTCATTACCTATATTACTATATTTTCCAGTAAGAGGTAATAATAAGGCAATTTTTGTCTTTTTTTTGAAGATCATATCCAAAAAATTACTTTCATCACCCACCTCGAATTCTGTCGCCAATTTCTTATCTAAAAGATCTTGGTCATCTGGAATTTCAATAATATAGCTAGTTTTACAAGAAAATAAAAAAAGAAAAAAGATTAAAAATAAATATTTCATTTTACTTATTATTTGTAAGCTGTTTCAATCTGGAAGCAGCTCTTTGGAAGAGGTCATATAATAAACCATCTTGATATATTTTATCAATCGAATTTTGTGATAAAATAATTAATTTCACATTATTTTCATAAGCCTCATCAATAAAAAGAATAAATCTTTTTGCCTCATTATTATAATTATTATCTAAAGAAGGTATGTTTTTAATAAAAATAATATTAAAATATTTGCAGATTTCCATATAATCTTTAACTCCTAAATTATCAGAAAATATTTCCATAAAATCAATTAGGGCAATATCCTTAAAACTATTTTTAATCTTAATTTTTCTACCCAAAACATCTTTTGTCCAAATAGTCATTTTTTTTCCACCAAGATAATTATCCAAAATTTGATCGAATAATTTTTTATTAAAATCATTTATTGGATAAAGAAAATTACTATCAAGATCAAGATTAGAAGAGCGATAATCTTGCTGACCATCTAAATTTAATATTTTACATTTTCTAAAGAGAGTATTTTTAACAAATTTTAAAAAATATTCTCTTTGTAATCCATCCTTATATAAATCCAGCGGATATGAATTAGAGGTAAAAATTATTATAATATTTTTCTCAAAAATATATTCAAAAACATCACTAAGAATCATAGCATCAACAATATCATGAATTTGAAATTCATCTAAACATAAAATTTTAGCATCACCCATAATATTATCGATAACATTTTGTAATATATGATCTTTATTATTATTTGATCTAATTTTATGCAATTCATCATGTATTTTTTGCATAAAATTATTGAAGTGAAAATATTTTTTTTCTTGCTCAATTAAATTAAAAAAATAATTCATGAGCATTGATTTTCCCCGACCCACCTTACCATAAACATAAAGACTTTTAGGTCTATGAGGATTAAATATTTTACTTAAAAAATTTTGTTTTTTGTTAGATAATTCTGCTAATTTTTGTAACTCTTTATAAACAGATATCTGATTTTGATCAAGAGTAAAAATTTTGGAATCAAAAGATAGTTCCATCTAAGATAAAAATTGATATAGATCGCCGGAATCAATAAGTTCAAAATATTGATTATAATTATCCGGAGTAAAATTGCTTACCATTTCTAATTCTTTAACAGTTGGCAAAATAGCAATTATTTTAATCTTTTGGTCAGAATTAATAATTCTTCTTTTAATGAAATAAGATTGGATATTTTCTAAATATTTAGGATTAGTGAGATAATTAAAATATTTTTTTACTTTCTCAGAAAAAATTTCATTTGCCTCATCCTCTCCTTTTTTTTCTATATTTATTTTAAATTCTCTAATAAATTGTAATAATCTAGTATCAATAATAATGTTAAAATCTTTTCTTATAACAAAAAAAGCAAAGGGCAGAATTTTAATTTCTGGAGCTATTAATGAATGGCTAAAATAATCAATTTCTGATTTAATATTGTGAGATTGTAGAATATATTCTATATAATTATGATGCTCTACAATATTTAAAATCTCAGATTTTGACCTTTTAGATTCAATTTGTGGAATATTTAATTGATGATAATGCAAATAATCAATTTGATTAGATATTTTAGTTAAATAATCATAAATCTTGTCTGTTCTTCGATCTAAATCCTTTTTGATATCTTTATTTTCAACCTTAGAAAAATCTTCTGGATGAGGATTTTCTAATAAATGTTTTTTACTATCATATTCCAAAACAACCTCCTTTCTAGTGGCAATCTCATTTTCCAATCTATCTTCATAAAATTGCAATTCTTCATTAACAATTTTTTTATATTTATGAAATCTAAATAAAATAAAGGCTAATGCGAAATAATAATAAAATTATTAAGAAATAACTGAACATATGTTAATTAATTGAAATAAATTTGATATTATGATGGTAAATAATTTTTTTTACAACTCAAGAAATATAAGACCTTTTCTAGGGAAGTGATATATAGTATATTTTTTAATCATCAATTTTAAGTGCTGAAATAAAAGCATTATTGGGAATAGAAATATTGCCAATTTCACGCATTTTCTTCTTACCTTTTTTCTGTTTTTCAAGTAATTTTCTTTTTCGCGAAACATCTCCACCATAACATTTAGCTGTGACATCTTTTCTCATGGCTGAAACTGTTTCCCTAGCAATAATTTTACCACCAATTGCTGCCTGAATAGCAACTGCAAACATTTGTTTTGGAATTAATTCTTTTAATTTTGCACAAAGTGCCCTACCCCTAAATTCGGCCTTTGATTTATGAACAATAATTGATAAAGCATCTACCGGGTCACTATTGACTAAAATTGCTAATTTTACCAGCTGGCTTTCTTCATAGCCACATTCTTCAAAATCAAAACTAGCATAACCTTTGGAATAGGATTTTAATTTATCATAAAAATCATAGACAATTTCATTGAGTGGTAATTTGTAAGTTAACATGGCCCTAGTGCCAACATAGGTTAATTCTTCCTGAATACCTCTTTTATTAGTACATAATTCTAAAATATCGCCCAAATACTCATCCGGCGTCATAATAGTTGCTCGAATCCAAGGCTCTTCCATAAAGTCAATATGAACTGGATCTGGCATTTGTGACGGGCTATGAACCAACATAGTATCTTGCCTTTCTTCTTTTGGCAAATTACGAGATTTGATATGATAAATTTTGTAAATTACCGATGGAGCAGTTGTAATTAAATCCAATCCAAATTCACGATCCAGCCTTTCTTGAATAATTTCCAAATGTAAAAGACCTAAAAATCCACAGCGAAAACCAAGACCTAAAGCGGTTGAGCTTTCAGCCTCAAATTCAAAACTAGCATCATTGAGATGTAATTTTTCTAAAGAATCACGAAATTTATCATAATCAGAAGCGTCAATTGGGTAAATTCCACAAAAAACTACTGGTTTATTTTGTTTAAAACCTGCTAATGGCTTAGTTTCTTCATCACCATCTAAAATAATTGTATCACCAACTTTACAATCTGATAATTTTTTGATTTGAGCATTGATAAAACCAATTTCACCAGCATGTAATTGATCAGAATTTTGCTTATATGGTAAAAAATAACCAACATCATCAACCAAATAGCTGGCACCGGTTTGCATCATAGTAATTTTTTGACCCTTTTTAACCGAGCCAGAAATAACTCTAGCCAAAATAATCACGCCAAGATAAGGATCATACCAGCTATCAACCAGTAATGCTTGTAATTTATTACTTTTTGGTCACGCTCAGGTGCTGGTAATTTTTGCACTATAGCCTCCAAAACTTCTTTAATTCCAATACCAGTTTTGGCCGAAACAGAAATTGCTTCACTAGCATCAATACCAATTACTTCTTCAATTTGCTCTTTAACTCTTTCTGGATCAGAAGCTGGTAAATCGACCTTATTTAAAACTGGAATCATCTCATGATCTTCATCAATCGCTTTATAGGCATTAGCTAGAGTTTGCGCCTCCACACCTTGACTAGCATCAACTACCAAAATAGAACCTTCACAAGCCGATAAAGAGCGACTAACCTCATAAGAAAAATCTACATGACCAGGAGTATCCATAAGATTGAGAATATATTCTTGCCCATCATTAGCCTGATATTTAAGGCGAACTGTTTGAGATTTAATAGTAATACCTCTTTCTTTTTCAATATCCATCGAATCTAGCATTTGCTCAGTGATATTACGATCTTCAACAGCTCCACAATCTTGAATCAAACGATCTGACAAGGTTGATTTGCCATGATCAATATGAGCAATAATTGAAAAATTACGAATATTGGAAATTTTTGTCATAAATTAATATTTTAAATATTGTTTAATATTTTACCTAATCACCATCACTAAATTCAGAATCAATGTCTGAAAAATCGCTACTAGTCTCTGAACTAGTCTCAGAATGATGATCGCCTCCTCTTCTTCCATAATTTGCTGATTCTTTTACGCCAGATGCAGCCTTAGAAGCTTTACGTTTATCAGCTTCACCTTCCAGGTGAGATGACTTAGTCTTTTCTGTACCAGCCTTAGTTTTATCATCTTTAGCATCTTCATTCTTATCAGCGTCAAGAGGGGGCGATTTGGGTCTGCTAATTTTGGCTTTAATTCTGACTTTTTCTTACCTTCTGCAACCTCCTCATCATGATATTTTGATTGATCTGCCCTTCTGGATCGAGCAAAATTTTTATCATATTGTCGCATCTTATTAAGGGCGGCATATAAAGGATTATTAAGATCCCTATCTGTAAATTTACTACCTCTAGCTTCTTTTAAATCTTTAAACTCTTTTTTACCCTCTTCGCTATCAATATCTATTCCCAAGTCACCAGCTTTTTTTTTCCAAGGCCTCTTCTCTTTTTTTCTGCATATCCTGCTTTTGCTCTGTCGTTAATTTTCTGGTATCTGTAATATTGCGATCTTTAAGGTATTTTTTATCAGACTGATCACCTGTCACCCTAAGTGCTAATTCTTTTGATCTAGCCAATTTATTTGCTTTTGCTGATTTGAATGTCTTTCATCAGCATCCTTACCAATATCAAAATGTTTATCAAGAAACTGGTTTTTTCTACTAACCAAATAATTAGCGGCAGTCTTTTTAAAGTAATTTTTAGTAGCCTCTAATGATATTTTCATGGATTTAATAGCCTTACTAGTCATCGCTATAGCATTACTACCAAGCTGTAAATTACCTATAATTGTAGTGCTGAGTTTTGATGCTAAGCCAATAAAATCATACATTAATTTGCACATAAAAAAAATAAAAATAATAGCGATTAAATTGGGAGCGCCATTAATAAGTGCTGGATCAGAACTAAGGCCAACTCCTGTTGCTGGCAAAGACCAAAATTTAAATATAGCAGGAACATTGATAATAGGTATATCCCAAACAGTTCCCCAACAAATTCTATAATTAAAATTCATCTTAATTAATTCATAAATTATACCATTAAAGAAACTTAAAAATAATACAATTAGAATTTGTTGTAATGCTATACCTAATAATTGTTCATACCAAGTCTTAAAGATATTTTCTGTGCGTTTAAAAAATATTAATATGATAAAAATCGGCCCATATAATAAAAGAATAGAAATAAGTGATTGAGCTATGAGGAAAAAAGCTAATGAGGCAAAGAAAGCCTTAAGATAATGAAAAATTCCCCAATAAATAAATATAACATAAATAATGCCAAAAAAATTATTAAATATCAGAGCCAATATTTTCTTATGAATAGTACTTTCAAAAAGTAGCCTGAACATTCTATCACTAGATTTAAATAAAAGGGTTTTATCACTAAAATCATAATTATTTATTGCACCTAATATTGCAGGATCTCTATCAAAAGTATTAGCCATCAAAAATGTAATATAATTTATTCCATCCTTCAGAGTATCAACAAAAAATACCTTATACCAATACCAACTATCGGGACTAATTAATAAATAGATGATTCCTAATTTAATAGTCATCATCATCCATTGTTGCTGCTTCATGTCGGACAACCCCATAAAATAACTAACACCGAAAAATATCAGCATAAATACTGAAAATAATCGTACTAATGCCACAAAAATACTATTTTGAACTGTGTGCTCATAAACCCTCTTAATAAAACCTTCATCCTCTCCTGAGCCATCAAAAAAATCTAAAATTGGCGATATAATGCCAGATATTATACCAAGAGTATCTGGACCATCAATATTAGC
Organism: Rickettsiales bacterium; assembly: GCA_038142525.1. Taxonomy (GTDB): domain Bacteria; phylum Pseudomonadota; class Alphaproteobacteria; order Rickettsiales; family UBA1997; genus CAJQHK01. The sequence continues at coordinate 801,967 of JAYQKE010000015.1, read as the reverse complement.
GACATTAACTGTTACTTTATAAAATCCAAAATTGCCATAATTTGGCCCAACACAAATCTTACCATCTTGACAATCTGGCGATAGAAATTGACAAACATTATTAGAATTAGATTTTATTGCATTTTGAGCACTACTGATAGGATTGCAAACTGACGAATTATTATTTACATTACCAATTGGACAACATTTACCCGCTACCAATAAAGTTCCATCAAGACAATAGCTAGGAGTATAATATGGGTTATCAATTAATTTACCATTACAACAAGGCTGATTATTTTCAGTACCGCAATTCTTATTACTACTACATGATTTAGCAGTATTATTAGCCCTACCAATAATACAATTATTGCCATCTATATCTTGGTTAGAATTGTGAATATTAAAAGCAAAACGTAATTTATCATCATTATTACCAAATCCCTGATGCGTATAATGATCCTTATATTTATTACTTCTTACATCAATTAATGTTCCTGACTTTTTAAAAACATAATTATTACTATGATTAAGATCATCTTTAATAATTATTTTTTCCAGAGGATTGCTACTTCTACAATTACCAGAAGCTGAATTATCATCACATAAAACAATTTGTAAATTTTCTCCATTTGAATGAGTTTTAGAATAGCCAAAATTAATCTGAAAACCATTCAAACCATTATAATTAGTATTACCATCTATTTGTGGAGAAAAATAATTACTACCCAAGTCAGAAGCATTTCTTCCTAATTCTAGATGATTCTCATTGCTTAAAAATAAAAATTTTAATCGACCATCTTTTGTAAATTGAATATTATTATCACTTTTTAATTTATATAGATTAAATTCAGATTGATTGCCTACTAAACTCAAACGATTATTATTAATAGAGTTTGCATTATATATTTCAGTAAAATTTCCTTTTACGCCATCAAAAAATGGAATCTCAGCCACACCTATTGGCAAGCTATTTAATAAATCAATATCACCTAATTTATTTTTGTAATTAGTAACATTAAAGCATTTATAATCTGATTTAATTGTTGGAGATTGAGAGCTATTAGCGCAGACTTTTTTCTTATTATTAACACAATCGGGATCATCATCTTGACAATTCTCTATAATATGAGAACAAGCTATATTTGCAAGATCATATTCTTTAACCATCTTGCAAATTACTGCCGGACGATGCTCAATATGCATTAATGTATTAATATCGCGACCTCCATTATTATTCCATTTCCAGCTATCTGGCAAAAATAATAAATGTTTGCCCTTTTCTCAAATAAATTGGATCACTGATATTCTTAAGAAAATCTTTAATATTATTGCTACCAGAAGGCTTTGATTTAACATTTATCGTTTTTTCAAAATCAGTAATATCACCATTATCTTGAAATTTTTCATGATAATATTGGATGACAGAATTAGCACCCTCTTCTATTGTATCTTTATTACTAATGGAAATTTTTAGATTACAGGTTTTACCATTTTGTAATGAATTATTAAAAAATCTAACATATCCAGATTCTTTTATTTCAAGATGTTTTAAATCACGAATTTTAACATCACAATTGGTATCAGTAACAGTAATTTTTGCAGATTGACCAGGATATAAAATAGCCTTCTCAGAACTTCCATTATATTCTGGAGAAGCTACTGAAACAGGTTTTGTCCCCACAACTTCTTCAGTAATAGATATAGTGCAATTATTCTTATAAGTTACAAATCTATATTGATCATCAGGTGCAGCTATGCCACTTTCAACATTTAGTGAATTTTTAGATAATATTTCTCCATCTTTAGTGCCATCTTCATTATTTAAAATAGCGCCACCATATTTTGCTAAATTTTGAGGATTGGTAATGTCATATTCAGTTCCATATTTTTCCACATAAACATTATCTTGAATTTTTAAAATTAATGACTGATCTGGATTTTTTACATCATCATTTACAATATTTCTCTTTTGAAGATTGCCGTAAAAATATTTATAATTTTGAGCAAAACAATTTGTTACTGATCCAGAACCAGCATCATTGCGAGCTGTAAAATTTGCGTTAATAACAGGAAAACAATTCCATAATCTTGGATCTGGTTCTATGGGATAATCACCAATAGCTCTAACCTGCTCACTATCACCAGATCCAGATAAATAGCCTGTTGGAAATTCCTGAAGATAAGCATAAAGACGAGAAAAGCCAGTATGAGCATTATTTGACCAATTTGAACTAATATCAGCTGGACTACCCTGGCTATTATCAATCTGACCACTGATAAAAAAAGAAGATATATCGCCATCTTTTACATCATAAAAACCTGGCACTAGCTTTCCAGAAGATTGTTTATAATTATGTCCTATAGAAGAATCATAGTTATAATTAGTACCAAAAAATGCTGTAACCTCCTTAGCCCCTAAAGTAAAAGAGATATCGCCCTTAGCGCTAATAAAAATTTTGGCGCCACGATGTAATTTTAATCCTAAATCAGATCTGTCATCTTTTAATGTCGTAGTTTTCCAAAAAACATTACTGGAAGGTTCTATTAATTTTCTATTTCTACAAAGTCTGGCAGCCTCTTCAAAACAATTCGATCTATCACTCTCTGGAAAATTATTAGAATCATATCGAACCGAGCCAAAAGAACAACCTAAGGATTTTAAAAAACCTGGAGATCCAGCTCTTAAAATATCAGAAATATCAGCCCCATAAGAAAGACCATTTGTTACATCATCCGTTGATAATTTATTTGGATTCCAAACACAGTCATTTGAAGAAATGCCATCGGCAGAAATTGTTAGAATTTCAGTATAATAACCACCATAATCTTCTGGATCAATACAGCCACTACCACAAGCAGAAACCAGAAGCAGCAAAGATGAAAGGATTAAATTTTTGAATTTTTGAAAAAAATTCATGAAATAAAATTAGTTTGTGACCGGGTTAATATAAATATTGCTACCAGATTCTTTAAATTTTTTACTCATCTCATCCATTTTTTTCTGATTTTCTTTATCATTAGCATAATCTCTAACATCTTGAGAAATTTTCATTGAACAAAATTTTGGTCCACACATTGAACAAAAATGTGCCTTTTTAGCGCCATCAGCAGGCAAAGTTTCATCATGATAAGATCTAGCCATTTCAGGATCGAGCGCTAAATTAAATTGATCTTCCCATCTAAATTCAAAACGGGCCTTAGATAATTCATCATCCCATTCCTTAGCAATCGGATTACCCTTAGCAAGATCAGCGGCAAAGATGAGTTTTAATTTTATAAGTAATTACACCAGTCCTCACATCATCCTTATTGGGTAGTCCCAAATGCTCCTTTGGAGTAACATAACAAAGCATTGCCGTACCATACCAACCAATCATAGCTGCACCAATGGCTGAAGTGATATGATCATAGGCCGGAGCAATATCTGTAGTAAGAGGGCCTAAAGTGTAAAATGGCACTTCATGACACCATTTTAATTGCTTTTCCATATTTTCCTTAATCAAATGCATTGGCACATGGCCAGGCCCTTCAATCATAGTTTGGCAATCATATTCTAAAGCAATTTTAGTTAATTCTCCCAAAGTTTTTAATTCTGCAAATTGTGCTTCATCATTAGCATCGGCAATTGAGCCTGGTCTTAAACCATCACCAAGTGAAAATGATACATCATAAGAAGCCATAATATCACAGATTTCTTCAAAATTTGTGTAAAGAAAATTTTCCTTATGATGCGACAAACACCATTTAGCCATGATTGATCCGCCACGACTAACAATTCCTGTCACCCTATTTGCAGTCATTGGCACAAAAGGCAAACGCACACCCGCATGGATAGTAAAATAATCCACACCTTGCTCACATTGTTCAATTAAAGTATCGCGATAAACCTCCCAAGTTAGCTCTTCTGCAACACCAGCAACCTTTTCCAAAGCCTGATAAATTGGCACAGTTCCGACTGGTACTGGACAATTTCTAATAATCCATTCACGAATATTATGAATATTTTTACCAGTTGATAAATCCATTAAAGTATCACCACCAAAACGAATTGACCAAATCATTTTCTCAACCTCCTCTTCAACTCCAGAAAAAATTGCTGAATTACCAATATTAGTATTAATTTTAACAAGAAAATTCCGCCCAATAATCATTGGCTCACTTTCTGGATGATTGATATTATTTGGAATGATGGCACGACCTGCGACAATTTCGTCACGAACAAATTCACCAGTTACAATACCAGGTAAATTAGCTCCAAAATTATTGCCAGAATATTTTGAGTTAATTTCTTTGCGCCATATTTTCCCTCAGAGCAATATATTCCATCTCCTTAGTCACAATACCAGCTCTAGCGTAGGCCAATTGCGTTGGTCTTTTACCCTTCTTAGCACGAATTGGCTGAAAATTTGTCAGATCAAATTCTGGAACTGAAGATTTGGCATTTTCTACAAAAATTCCATTATCTTCTGGTTTGATATTTCTACCTTGGTATTTTTCAACATCACCCCTCTCCTCAATCCATTTTTGCCTTAACTTTGGCAGACCAGAATTAAGATCAATATTATCAGCTAATTTTGAGTCAGTATAAATTCCAGAAGTGTCGTAAACGATAAAGGATTTTTTTTCTGATTCTTTGGAAAGATTGATTTTTCTCATAGCAACTTGCACATCATCAAATCTTTCACTTTTAATATAGGTTTTTTCTGAAGAAGGTAATGGACCAATAGTAATATTTTTTATCATCTAAAAGGAATTAAATTTTGAACAATCAAGGGAAATTTAATCATCAAATGAATTTAAGATCAACTGATAAATTAAACTAGATCTCTAAAAGCGATAGATTAATTAAAATACTCTACCATTACCTCTTTTACTAGGATCAGAAGGTGTAGCAATAGAATTGGTAGGAGAAGTGGAAGGCTTGGCAGGAGATTGAGCATCAGAAGAACCAAGGTTAGGATTAAGCTTACCAGCGGGACGAGATTGAGCATCTCTTTCACTAGAATCAGTGGGAGGAGGATAACCAAGGGTAGGATTAAGTCTATCTCTAGTGAAAGAATCTATCTGTCCAGCATAAAATAATCCTTCGACTTTATTATGAGTAATATCTTGTTTATCCTTCTTTTCCAAATTATTGGCTTCTTCTTGCAATGATTCTTTATTTATAATTTGATCATTTTTAGTAATTTCCTCTATACCGCTAAAATTAAAATTTCTAATCTGAGTTATTTTTGTAACAAATTCTTGAGCATTATCTATTTTTCCTAAATTAATGCTAGAATTTTCTAATTCCTGCGACTCGGCAAAACTACCATGAGCAACATGTCTAACTTTTAAAATAGTTTCACCATTTTTATTTTTAACAATATCAAAATTAATACCAATACCCTGATATTTTTCAGGATTTAAAAATTTACCAAACTCTTCCTTTTCCTTAATTGTTACTCCATCTGAATTCTTAAACTCAACATTAATATCATAATCTATCTTTTTTAACCAATAAGGTTTTTGTGACAAGGTGTCGGCTTTTTCCACCTTCCTTTTAATCTCTCCTACTGCATATTCTGGATCAAAATATTTATCCAAATCCAGATATTTTTTGGACATGGTGAAGCTGTCAAACTTCTTTCTCCAATCATTATCATCTTGATCCAACTCATCAAAAGCCTCTGAAACGGCAATTGCTCGCTATTCTAGCAACCATATCTCCAGCTATACTGCTAGATAAATCGTAATGTCCTGCTCTACCCAAATCAAAAGAACGATCAGCAGTTTTATTATCAAAAGATAAAGCTATTTTTTCATTACCTTTAGCAGATTGAAAAACACTCTTAACATTATCCTTAATAGAACCTATTATTTCATCTAAATCACTAGATTTTTCCAATTCTATTCTCTCTTCCCTTTCTTTTGTTTTTAAAACCAAAATTCTAGACCAATCAGGTGAGGATCTCTCTTTCCACTCAACATTAAATTCTACCCTTTTTACATTTGCATTATCAGATTTTTTATCTTGACTAATTGGAACTGATTCTATGCAAAAATCAGGTTTTTGGTCTTCAATTTTATCGGAATCAGGTGCCATCTTGAAACTTATTATTAATAATGCTTGATTGTAACATATTTTGCCATAATTGTCAAAATTATTAGATATTTTCTTTGATTTTTCTTAAAATGATTTTTACCATCAAATCTTAAGGAACCTCTGAAAAACTAAAAATTGGAATTTTTAGATCATTTTTTAGCAGAAATTCTGTTTCTTTTTGGTGCAATATGGACATATTGTGCCATAAAAAAACTAAATGTTATGCTAAAAAGGGTCAAAAAGATCAATTTTGCTAAATACAATTTTAGTTTTTCAGAGGTTCCTTAAGTAACCCCTACCAAAGTTGTAAAGCAATTATGGCGGGGATTATCAATAAATACATAAATTAATAATGACAAAAAACACAGCAATTAACGGTCTTGGTAGAATTGGAAAGGCAATTTTAAGAGCAAAATTTGAAGAAAATTACAATGACATTAATATTGTAGCCATCAATTCTTCAGCAACAACTGACAGAATCATTCATCAAATTAAATATGATTCAATTCATGGAATTTTTAATGGCGAAATCAGTAAAAAATCTGAAGATATTATTAGCATAAATGGCAATGAAATTGCCATTGTTAGAGGTCGAAATCCTGAAGAATTACCTTGGGATAAGCTAAAAGTTGATATTGTTTTTGAATGTACTGGTGCTTTTAAAACTATTTCTGACAATAATAAACATCTTAAAGGTGGAGCTAAAAAAGTTATTATCTCAGCTCCAGCTAAGGATAAGGAAATTAAAACTGTAATTTATGGTGTAAATGATGAAATTTTAGACCAAAATGACAAAATTATCTCTATTGGCTCTTGTACTACCAATTGCCTAGCGCCAGTGGTAAAAATTCTTAATGATGAAATTGGTATTGAAAAAGGCTTCATGACTACCATCCATGCCTATACTAATGATCAAAATATTGTTGATGGCAATCATAATGACCCAAGAAGAGCAAGATCTGCCGCTGTTTCCATGATACCAACCTCAACTGGTGCAGCTTCGGCTATTGGTCTTGTTTTACCGGAATTAAAGGGCAAATTAGATGGTGGCGCAATTAGAGTGCCAACTCCAAATGTTTCAATGACTGATTTTAATTTTATTGCCAAAAGGAAAGTTTCTATTGAGGAAATTAATGACTTAATACTAAAAAAATCTCAGGAGGGTAAAATGAAACAGGTTTTACAATATGTTGATGAACCTTTGGTTTCTATTGATTTTAACCATAATCAATATAGTTCATGCTTTGACTCTACCCAAACTAAGGTCATTGATAATTTGGTTAAAATCTGCTCTTGGTATGATAATGAATGGGGCTTTTCAGTAAGAATGCTTGATGTAGCTAGGATTCTTTAATTCCAGCGCAAATATAATATAGCCAGCTTTAGCTGGCTATGATCCGCCCCTTAAAATTTCAGTATAAAATCCAGCCTACCCTCGTCATTTAAATCTATCTTTTTAGCAATTCTGCCTTTTCTATCAATAATTGCTGTAATTCCGGTATTAGCAACCCTGATGACTGGCATTTGATTTTCAATTGCTCGCATCCTTGCCATATCTAGATGCTGATAAGGGCCAGAGCTATTACCAAACCAAGCATCATTAGTAATATTAATCATAAAATCTGGTCTATTATTTTGATTAATTACCTTCCAAGGAAAAATAATTTCATAACAAATTAACGGGCTAAAAGATAAATTATTATTCAACATAATTGTTTTATTGCCCTGACCAGAACTAAAATCCAATGAACCATAGGTAATTTTTGATAAAAATGGTAAAAATTTTGAAAATGGAATATATTCTCCAAAAGGAACTAGATGTGATTTATCATAAAAATTAGTGATCTTAGCCTTAGAATTTATGACAAAAATTGAGTTCCAAACCTTTTTCAAATCATTATTTTTATTAAAATCAGCTCTTAAAGCACCTGTAACTAAAAGCGAATTTTCTGGAATTATTTCTGCAATTTTATTTAATAACTTACTACCATTTCCTAAAATATAGGGTACCGAAGCCTCTGACCAAATAATATAATCAGCTTTTTCTCCTGATTTTCCCATAAAATCTCCTTTGGAATAGGTAATATTTTTTAAAAAAGAATTAAACCTCTCCTCTAAACTCCATTTATCTTCTTGCTTGATATTGGGCTGAACCAATCTGATTTTAACAGATTTTTTTTCTTTGTGATCAGAATTAATCTGAAAATGACCAAAAATAATCATAAAAATCAGCAAAATAATAGAAAATAGTAAATAGAGAATATTTTTAGTCTTTTTTAATGAATTTTGATAGAAAAAATAAGGAATAGTCAAAAATATTAAAGCAATAAAACTAAGGCCATAAATACCGATTTTTGAGCCAATTTGCGGTATTAAATCCCAAAAAAATAGGCTATATCCAAGCAAATTCCATGGCAAACCACTAAATAAAATAGAACGCAAAATCTCAAAAATTACCCAAATAATAGAAAATAATAAAATCTTAATAATCTTATCTTCTATCTGAAACTTAATAGTAATTTTACGGTAAAAATAGCAGCATAATGCCATATAAATAGCCAATCTTTGCCGGAATTAATGATAGAGAAAATGGTAATAACCACCAAAAATGGGCAATATCAACAAAAAGCGAGATTGAAATCCAATAAAGACCGGCAAAAAATGCCCAAAAGCAAAAAACCAACCCAAATAAAAGGCTTTTTTGGCCGTGTTTTGATCAATTAAAATTAATAAAATGGGAAAAGCGAAAAAACCAATGGGAAAGAAATTTATCGGCCCAAATAAAAGAGCGGATAATAAACCCAAAATAAGTAAGGTAGTTTTTTGATAGATAAAAATAAATTTCATAGAATATAAATTGCTTAAATTGGCTATATTAAGGCAATCACAAACTAGTTGCTTATTTTATAACAATCAGCTAGTTTGTGACCGAGTTAATACTCTATGAATTTAAGTTATTTTTAAAATTTTGCTATAGATATTTATAAAACTGTCCGAAATCTTTTTCCTTTGATTTTTTAGGTAATTACTTCCAATTTTTAGCCTTATTTTCAAAATGAGATAAAATTTTAACTCTAGCTTTTTTAGCATCAGAAGTTTCGGCAGATTTTTTACCCCTACCATCTAAATATCTAATTAAAGCAATATCGCAATTTAATCTCTCAAAACCTGTTTTAGCCTTTTGCCTACATTTAAAATTCTTTTTACAAGAATTGTCAATTTTGTTAATTGCTTTTGCTTTAAGTTTAATATCAGAATTACCGCACCATTTGCCATATTTTGGTAAATTTGCTTCTGCTGCAGAAATTGAAAGAGTCGTAGCTATCACTACTAAAGGAATGGAAATTATTTTTTTCATAGTGGTTAAAATGGCATAATTAAATAAAGTTGCAAAACAATTGCAACAGAAATATTTTTAAAATAAATAATTAAATATACAAGATATTTAAATGAATCAGATAAAAAAATCAAAATATAAATTTGACACGGAATTTTGGACACTCCCAAATTGGAGCTTGATTATTGGTCAATTTTCCATAAAATTTGAAGGGAGAATTAAAATTGGATTTAGCTTAAAAAAATAGAATATTGACCTAAATGAAAAACAAATTTTTGCTAAAAATTATCTTAAAAATTGGATTTATATTTTTACAAGACAGGCTTTGCTTAAAATTTTGTAAAAATAAAATCTCAATTCTTAATGAGATCATTAAGGCAAAATTTAAAAATCTTTAGATTGTAAATTGATTATTTACACAGTTTTTATGGTAGGTTCAAATTTCCATACTCACATATCAAAGCTCATCTTAAAAAGACAATATAGCAAATTAAGAGGCATGGAGTCGCCAGATATAATGTCTATTAATTCACGAGTAATATTGGCCTGACGGCTTCTATTGTAGAAAAGAGTAAGATCCTTAATCATCTTACCAGCATTATTAGTTGCTGATTCCATAGCGGCCATTCTGGCACCTTGCTCGGAAGCGCTATTTTCTAATAATTTATTAAAGATCTGAATAGCTAGATTTTTTGGTAATAAATCTTCCAAAATTTCTTTTTGACTCGGCTCAAAAGTAATTGGAGAATTTAATTCTTGTTTTTTACCACTTTTAATTTCAATTGGAGAAGGGATTAATTGTCGCTGACTTGGTTTTTGACTAATTGCTGATTTAAACTCACTATAACAAATTTGGCAAATATCAAATTGCTCTTCATCATATAATTTAATAATTTTTTTTGATAATTCCAAAGAAATATCATAAGAAATATTATTTTTAAAAATGCCAAATTCTGTTTCAATAATTAAATCACTATATTTAATTACTAATTGATCATAGGCTTTTTTTCCAACACAAAATAATTTAACTTCTTTTCCCTGAGATTTCAGATCAGCAATTATGGCTTTAACCTGCTTAACATTATTACTATTCAGGCCACCACAAAGACCACGATCAGATGATAAAACAACTAAAAGATGAGTTTTTTCCTTGCCATCACCCGTTAAAATAGATTTTTTCTCCTCCAAAACATCTTTTGGTAAATCACCAGCAATATCTATAACCATCTCAGAGATTTTTTCACCATAAGGGCGAGCATTTTCAACTGCTAATTTGGCCTTTCTTAACTTAGAAGTAAGAACCATCTTCATGGCTTTAGTAATCTTTTGAGTAGATTTTACTGATTTGATTCTATTTTTAAGAGTCTTTAAATTTGACATGAATCTTTATCCCTATTTAAATTTTTTCAAAAAATCCTCAATTGCTTTTTTTAGATCTTTTTCAATTTTATCAGTGATTTTTTTCTCTTCGCGAATTGCATCAAGAAGTTTTTGATTTTTATCTCTCATTACTCTTAAAAACTCTTCTTCAAAGCGAGTAATTTCAGCAGTTTCAATATCTTTAAGATAATCTTTAACACCAACATAAATTGAAACAGCCTGCTCCTCAAAAGGTAATGGGCTATATTGATTTTGTTTTAAAAGTTCAGTTAATTTTTGTCCCTTATCAAGCAATTTTTGTGTTGCAACATCAAGATCAGAACCAAATTGAGCAAAAGCTTCCAATTCCCTAAATTGTGCGAGATCTAATTTAATAGTACCAGAAACTTGTTTCATAGCCTTAGTTTGAGCGGCAGAACCAACCCTAGATACTGAAAGACCAACATTAATTGCCGGTTTAACACCTTTGTAGAATAATTCAGTTTCCAAAAAGATCTGACCATCAGTAATTGAAATTACATTAGTTGGAATATAGGCCGAAACATCACCAGCCTGAGTTTCAATCACAGGAAGTGCCGTTAATGAACCGCCACCTCTTGCGTCAGACATTTTTGCGGCACGCTCCAATAAACGAGAATGAGCGTAGAATACATCACCAGGATAAGCTTCACGCCCTGGAGGTCTTTTTAAAAGTAATGACATTTCACGATAAGCTACAGCATGTTTGGAAAGATCATCATAAGCAATTAAAGCATGCATGCCATTATCACGGAAATATTCCCCAATAGTACAGCCTGTATAAGGTGCAAAAAATTGCATGGAAGCGACTTCAGAAGCGGTAGCCGAAACAATAGTAGAATATTCCATAGCGCCAGATTCTTCTAAAGTTTTAACGATATTGGCAATGGTTGATCTTTTTTGACCAATTGCGACATAAATACAATATAATTTTTTTGATTCATCATCCAATTTATTATTTGGTGCCTGATTTAAGAATGTATCGATAATGATAGCGGTTTTACCAGTTTGTCTATCACCAATGATTAATTCTCTTTGACCACGACCAACAGGAATCAAACTATCAACCGCCTTAATACCAGTTTGCATTGGCTCCCCAACCGATTGCCTATCAATAATACCAGGTGCCTTGACCTCAATTCTTTTATATTCTACATCTTTTAATGGACCCTTACCATCAATTGGATTACCAAGAGAATCAACAACACGACCTAAAAGACCTTTACCAACTGGAACTTCAACAATTTTACCAACTCTTTTAACATTATCGCCCTCCTTAATTTTATCACTATCACCAAAAATTACAGCACCAACATTATCTTTTTCTAAATTTAAAGCCATGCCACGAACGCCAGACTCAAAATCAACCATCTCACCAATTTGAACATTATCCAAACCATATATCTTAGCAATGCCATCACCAACAGAGATTACCTCACCAACTTCTTTTAACTCGGCAGATGATTTAAAATCACTGATTTTTTTTTCTAAAATACTAGAAAATTCATCTATATTTAATTGCATAATATAAGTTTTAATAAATTAATAACATTCTTGCTGTAACTCAGCTTGTAATTGATGTAGGGAATTTGTCAGGCTTGAATCAATTAATTCAGAACCAATTTTAATCACCACACCACCTAAAATATCTTTTTTAATAATTTGCTCAGTTTCAATAATTTTATCCTTATATCTTTTAGCAAGAACATCTTTGATCTGCCCAAGATAGTGATCAGAAATTTTATTTACCACATAAATTTTTGCTGTGATAATATTTTGATCCTTTTTAAAGATTTCGGTAAATTTTTTGGAAATTGCTGCTATTAAAGAGATTCTTCGATTAGTAATGATAATCTTCAAAAAATTCAGAACATCTGCTGATAATTTCAGCTTTTTGCCAATTTCTAGAGCAATATCAGATAAAACATCTTTAGAAATTGTTGGATTGGATAATTCCTTGATTAAATCTTGAGATAAATTTTGTGAAACTTCATTTAATTCAGATGCAAAAATACTAACAGTATCATTTGCTTTGGCAAAATTAAATGCCGAATTAGCATAATTATCAATCAAACTATTATTAATCATCAACAAATTTAAGTGGCGGGAGTGACGGGACTCGAACCCGCGGCCTCCTGCGTGACAGGCAGGCGCTCTAACCAACTGAGCTACACCCCCAAAAGTATAATACCAAAACGAGCAAGAGAAAATAATAATTCTAATGATTATTAAAAACAAGTGTGATTTTAAAGTAAATAAAACAATTTTAATTAGCGGGCAATAAAAATCTCAAAATCAATATTTACAATTTAAATTACCCTTTTAAATTAAAGGATGATTGTAAAAATAATAAATTACTTGCATGAGGTCTAAAATTATGATATATAGACAACTAAATTAAGCTTGCATTTTCTCTTATTCCAAGCAACATTTCGAGTAACTCTCTTTTATCGCTGTATTTATTTCTCCACTTCCTGTACCAATACTTGATTTGAGACCATTTCTTTTCAATTGGGTTAAGATCTGGTGAATAAGCTGGAAGATAAAGTAATGTGATATTGAATTTCTTTGCTATGTCTGCAATGTTTTCAATATTTTTATCAGCAATTTCTGCCTTTGAGTCATGATGAAATTTGGCGTTATCAAGTACCAGATAAGATCCTGACTCAATATTTGGAAATAGATCGTTCTTAAGATAGTCCTTAAATATTTGTTTATCAATTGATGATTCATATATTTTTGAACATATTAAATCATTATTATGATTTCTTGTCACCAGTATATTCAGTCTTTTGCCTCTTCTACCAGATCTTGGAACTTCAAGCCTCTTTCCTTTTTTGGCAAATCCATATTCACAGTTAATCTCAAGATCGATACCAGACTCATCAAAATCATATAGCTTTTTTTGATCGAGATTGGCAATTGATTTTATGAATTCAGATCTAAGTTTTTCATTCCTTTCTTTGTATATCTTGGAGTTTTTTTAAAGGTCAATCCTAGTCTTCTAATATAATTCAATATTGTTACATCAGTTACATCCTCATCAATCATCTCTGCAATCTCGTAACAATTGATAAATGGACTCTCTTCTATAATCTTCTTTATCTTCGTAGGATCTTTAATCTTAATCTTATCCTTATTATCGTTATAGCCTCGAAACTCATAAAGACCTTCCTCTCTATATCTCTTGTGCCAACGAGTTATAGTCGTTGGATGTATATTCAACAATAACGATACCTCCTTTGGACTCTTCTTGTTGATCTCAAGTAAATCAATAACTTTTTTCTTAAATCATTAGAATATGGAACTGGCATAGTTTTTGCCAGAATTTTATTCTCCTGGCGCAAGAAATGCAAGCTTAATTTAATTGGCTATAAAAGACTAGAGACTATACAAGCTACATCAACGCCGCCACAAACTGCTGTAGGAGGAGCTAGTGCTTCAAGTCATATGGGTCCGGACCAACGTTGCAAATAACATCCATAATTTATAGGAGTGAATATTGTGAAAGATATTAAAATTAGAAATATCACATCCAAATTCATCTTAAAAAAACAGACATAAAATAGGCAATTAGCTTGTGACTGGTTTAACAGAAATTCTATTATCTATTGGGCTGGATCTTTCCCCATATTTCTTCCTAGTCATTCCGCCAGCAAGGAAGGCATGACGGCCAGATTCAACCGCTAATTTCATAGCCTGAGCCATAAGGATAGGATTTTTAGCGTGAGCAATGGCACTATTCATTAAAACACCATCGCAACCCATCTCCATAGCAAGAGAAGCATCGGACGCCGTGCCAACACCAGCATCAACCAAAATTGGCACTTTGGCATTGGAAAGAATAATCTCAATATTTAAAGGATTTTGAATTCCAAGCCCAGAACCAATCGGCGCACCAAGTGGCATGACCGCCACACAGCCAATATCTTCCAATTCCTTAGCCACAATTGGATCATCATTAGTGTAAACCATAACATCAAAACCTTCACTAACCAGCAATTCTGCCGCTTGCAATGTTTCAGTAATTTTGGGATAAAGAATATCATCATTGGATAAAACTTCTAATTTTACCAAATTCCAACCACCAATAATTTTGGCTAATTTGAGAGTTCTAATAGCATCCTTAGCCGTAAAACAACCTGCAGTATTGGGTAAATAGGTAAATTTGGCAGGATCGATAACATCCTGAAGCATTGGTTCATCTTTTTTTTCAATATTAACCCTTCTCACAGCAACCGTTACAATCTCGGCACCGCTGGCTTCAATGGCTGCTTTTGTTTCTGGCAGATCCTGATATTTACCCGTTCCAACTAATAATCTGGAGGTAAATTTTTTACCCGCTATTTCTAGATAATCCTTATTTGTCATGATATTAAAGTGTAATTTTTAGCCAAAAAGATAAAGATAGATTATTTATTTTAAGTTAAAAGGATTACTTCTGGGGAGAACTATCCCTAGAAGAACCAACAGATGGAAATTGTACTGTGGACTCTGGTCGTTGTCTACCTTCTGCCGATGCTGGCCGATGCTGGTCGTCCAACTGAGGCGACTGCTGGGGGTTGGGATTTCTCTGAACCCACCACTCCATCATCAGGTCTAGTATCAAGCCTGGAGGGTGGTCTGACCAACCCCCAGTACCCTGGCACTACTGGGGGTTGGGGTTCCTCTGAACCCACACTGGCGGTACTGGGGGTTGTTTTTCCTTGTTCCTGATGCTGACCAGCATCTGACCTAGGTGAGGATGGTACTTCATCAAGTGCAGATAATTTTTTTGGGCTTCCTATTGGCGGTGTAGGTTGCGTGGACTCTGGTCGTTGTCTACCTTCTGCCGATGCTGCTCGTTTTCTAACTTCTGCCGATGCTGGTCGTCCAACTGAGGCGACTGCTGCGACAAGCCTGGTTTGGGATTTCTCTGAACCCACCACTCCATCATCAGGTCTAGTATCAAGCCTGGATCAAGCCTGGAGGTCTGACCAACCCCCAGTACCCTGGCACTACTGGGGGTTGGGGTTCCTCTGAACCCACACTGGCGGTACTGGGGGTTGTTTTTCCTTGTTCCTGATGCTGACCAGCATCTGACCTAGGTGAGGATGGTACTTCATCAAGTGCAGATAATTTTTTTGGGCTTCCTATTGGCGGTGTAGGTTGCGTGGACTCTGGTCGTTGTCTACCTTCTGCCGATGCTGCTCGTTTTCTAACTTCTGCCGATGCTGGTCGTCCAACTGAGGCGACTGCTGGGGGTTGGGATTTCTCTGAACCCACCACTCCATCATCAGGTCTAGTATCAAGCCTGGAGGGTGGTCTGACCAACCCCCAGTACCCTGGCACTACTGGGGGTTGGGGTTCCTCTGAACCCACACTGGCGGTACTGGGGGTTGTTTTTCCTTGTTCCTGATGCTGACCAGCATCTGACCTAGGTGAGGATGGTACTTCATCAAGTGCAGATAATTTTTTTGGGCTTCCTATTGGCGGTGTAGGTTGCGTGGACTCTGGTCGTTGTCTACCTTCTGCCGATGCTGCTCGTTTTCTAACTTCTGCCGATGCTGGTCGTCCAACTGAGGCGACTGCTGGGGGTTGGGATTTCTCTGAACCCACCACTCCATCATCAGGTCTAGTATCAAGCCTGGAGGGTGGTCTGACCAACCCCCAGTACCCTGGCACTACTGGGGGTTGGGGTTCCTCTGAACCCACACTGGCGGTACTGGGGGTTGTTTTTCCTTGTTCCTGATGCTGACCAGCATCTGACCTAGGTGAGGATGGTACTTCATCAAGTGCAGATAATTTTTTTGGGCTTCCTATTGGCGGTGTAGGTTGCGTGGACTCTGGTCGTTGTCTACCTTCTGCCGATGCTGCTCGTTTTCTAACTTCTGCCGATGCTGGTCGTCCAACTGAGGCGACTGCTGGGGGTTGGGATTTCTCTGAACCCACCACTCCATCATCAGGTCTAGTATCAAGCCTGGAGGGTGGTCTGACCAACCCCCAGTACCCTGGCACTACTGGGGGTTGGGGTTCCTCTGAACCCACACTGGCGGTACTGGGGGTTGTTTTTCCTTGTTCCTGATGCTGACCAGCATCTGACCTAGGTGAGGATGGTACTTCATCAAGTGCAGATAATTTTTTTGGGCTTCCTATTGGCGGTGTAGGTTGCGTGGACTCTGGTCGTTGTCTACCTTCTGCCGATGTTGCTTTTTCTAACTTCTGCCGATGCTGGTCGTCCAACTGAGGCGACTGCTGGGGGTTGGGATTTCTCTGAACCCACCACTCCATCATCAGGTCTAGTATCAAGCCTGGAGGGTGGTCTGACCAACCCCCAGTACCCTGGCACTACTGGGGGTTGGGGTTCCTCTGAACCCACACTGGCGGTACTGGGGGTTGTTTTTCCTTGTTCCTGATGCTGACCAGCATCTGACCTAGGTGAGGATGGTACTTCATCAAGTGCAGATAATTTTTTTGGGCTTCCTATTGGCGGTGTAGGTTGCGTGGACTCTGGTCGTTGTCTACCTTCTGCCGATGTCTTTGTTTTCTAACTTCTGCCGATGCTGGTCGTCCAACTGAGGCGACTGCTGGGGGTTGGGATTTCTCTGAACCCACCACTCCATCATCAGGTCTAGTATCAAGCCTGGAGGGTGGTCTGACCAACCCCCAGTACCCTGGCACTACTGGGGGTTGGGGTTCCTCTGAACCCACACTGGCGGTACTGGGGGTTGTTTTTCCTTGTTCCTGATGCTGACCAGCATCTGACCTAGGTGAGGATGGTACTTCATCAAGTGCAGATAATTTTTTTGGGCTTCCTATTGGCGGTGTAGGTTGCGTGGACTCTGGTCGTTGTCTACCTTCTGCCGATGTCTTGCAAAGGCGTTTTCTAACTTCTGCCGATGCTGGTCGTCCAACTGAGGCGACTGCTGGGGGTTGGGATTTCTCTGAACCCACCACTCCATCATCAGGTCTAGTATCAAGCCTGGAGGGTGGTCTGACCAACCCCAGTACCCTGGCACTACTGGGGGTTGGGGTTCCTCTGAACCCACACTGGCGGTACTGGGGGTTGTTTTTCCTTGTTCCTGATGCTGACCAGCATCTGACCTAGGTGAGGATGGTACTTCATCAAGTGCAGATAATTTTTTTGGGCTTCCTATTGGCGGTGTAGGTTGCAAAGGCAGTCTTCCTTTTGGCGGAGGTGGCGGCTGTTCATCTACCCGAGATTCAATTGGTATTACACTTTCTAAACCCCCTGGGTCTAGGTCTAGGTCTAGGCCTATTTCTTCTGGGTCTATTGCTTTTAGGTCTGAATTAGTTGTTTCTTGTTTCTTATGCTGACCAGCATCTGACCTAGGTGCGGGCGATGGCAATCCTACTCCAACCGACTTTACATCACCAGGCGGTGGCAGAACTGCTCTTTTTTCCCTTGACCACCGTTATACTCATCAAGTATTTTACGAAATTGCTGTAAAGATCCTTCTTTTCTCCCTCTAATAATAGCTATAGCCAGATGAGAAGGAGAATGCTCCTTGTCTGCTATCTCATAAGTTTTATCAATCTCCTCCTGCATCTTAGCCGTTTGTAAAATGCTTCCACCTCTTATTATTTGGCAATTTTGTAAATTGCCTTTTCTAAGTTCAGTAATAATTCTATATTTAGCAAATTCATCAAACTTACCTTCTGGAGCAGTAAATTCCAAAATATCACCCTTTTGAAATTCAACTAATTGGGCTAGACCAAATTCTCCAACTTTTTCAACTGTTAATGATAATTTCCCTCCTTCTTCTGCAATTGAAACATTCATATGCAAACCAGCATAGTTTTCATTTTCTCTCGTCTCATCTTTTTTCTTTAAAGCATAAAAACTTGTATCATCTATTTCTTGTTTAAGAACTGAAGCGAGTAGTTCGTCATGACCTCCTCTTAGATAAAAACTTACTTGCTTTTCATCTATTGGACCCCGCTGTCTCAAAGAAAAATTATACCATAAAGATTTAAGCAGTTTTTCCTTATCACTGCTAAGATCAGATTGACCTCCTAAAAATTGTGCAAATTCATTAAATCTTTTTACATCTCCTGCACCTTTTTCTACACCTTTTTCTACACCTTTTGCACCAGATTCTTTAAATAAAGCCTCTCCTCCTGGTATTTCTTTGATTCTTGCTATTGCCTGTTTTTTTTGCTCATCATCAACATCAGAATTGCTTAAAATCTCGAAACCAACTGCAAATGTAAAATTTTTTTGATAAAATTGACCTCTTCTAACCTTTGTTCTTATTACATCTTCTAAACTCTGACTTGGATAATCATCCTTATCAACAATAACATCTATCTGTAATAACTCATTATTTATGTGAAATGGAGTTTCTTCAAGTTTTTTTTCTAGCTTTCCTGTAAAAATTAATTTTAAGCTATTTTGCCGTTTTTTTCTTTGCTCTTCTTCGTCATCTAGGATTTCTTTATTTAATTTTCTATTTAATTCCTTAAAAAACTTAACAAAATCATTAAAATCATCCTCATTGGTAACAGCAATTATTGCTGGCTCATTCTTAAGTAATTTATCAAGTAACTCTTTATATTGATCTTGCTTCTTATCCTTGCTCTCGGACATCGTCTGTTGGGAAAAAAAAAATACAATTCCCATATCATCTATATCTGCCACTGCCTCTTGATTAACCATAATTATTAAATTCTACAAAAATTATTCTGAATCAAAATATCCACAAAAATTTTTTAAATTGCAAATAATTCATTTAAGGAATCTTTGAAAAGCTAAAATTAGAATTTTTAGCTTTTCAAAGATTCCTTAAATTACTATCATGTTTTATTGTATCATAAATTAAACAAATTATCCAGTTTTTTATTGTGAAAGTAAAAATAAGATTTTAGAAAAAAAAATGTGCCCGTGGGGCACATTTTTTTTCTATCAAAATTATTAACGTAAATTTCCCTCATTTCCCCTAGACAATAAAGGATTTGAAGGGCTAGGTTTAGGAGAATCTTTAGCAATCGGCTTTCCAATTACATAAGCATATGAAGCATTTCTTTTCGTAATAGGAGTTCCAAGAGCCACACCAGCAATATCTTTTGGCATTTGATTTACAACAGGATCATGGTAATAATAATTATTATTATTTTCAGATGGGGTTTTAACAAAAATAACTGAGTAATTTACTGCCGGAGACCTAGAAATAAACGGATAATTTGCTACTGGCGGCTTTTCTTTACTTATGCAACTTCCCATAGAATAATAAATTAATTGTTAATTTTATCTTTCAGAAATAGTAGATCGTGATCTAGGGAACCTCTGAAAAATTGGAGATCCTTGAGTAATTTTAGGAGAGTTATCTGGGGTTCCAGCAAGAAAACTTGCATCAGACTCTTCTGTTGATAATATTTGAGGTACTCCTACAATCCTGATTTTTTGATAATTTACCAATACAGCCGCTCATAATTTAATTGCAATATTTTTAATATTAAAGAAAACTCTGAAAAATTCCTAGAATTACTTTAGAATCAAAATATCACGGGAAATTTTCGATTATGAAAGATTCCTCTAACATCATTTAAAATAGCGTAAGCACAAGGTACCCAAATTATTGTTAAAATCGTTCCAGCACTCAAACCCCAAAGCATAGAAAGTGTCATTGGTGACAAAATTGGATCATAGCCACCAAGCCCATAGGCAGTGGGGAAAAGACCAGCAATTGTTGTAAAGGAAGTAACTGTAACCGAACGCACCTCATGGCTGAAGCATGGGCAAGAATTTCTACCAAAGTTTTTTGCCCCTCTAATTCCTTACGCAATTGACCAATATAGCTAATTAAAATGATACCAGAATTAACAATAATTCCGCCAAGACCAATAATTCCAATCATAGCCATAAAGGAAAGCGGCTTACCATGTAAATAAAAAGCAATGGAAAAACCAAAAAAGCCTAGCGGAATTGTAGTTAGAATAATTAAGGGCTTAAAATAGCTTCTAAATAATAAAACCAACATAGCAAAAATTAAAATCAGAGATAATTCAAAAGCGGCAAAAAGACTTTGCAAAGATTCATTAGTGCTTTCTTCAACACCAGCAAATTTTACCGAAATGCCCGGAAATTGACTTTGATATTTTACAAAGGCCTCTCTAACCAATTGATTAGCAACTGTTGGAGTAATGATATTCTCATCAACATCGCCAATTAGGGTTTTTGATCTTTGATTATCAAATCTTTTTACAAAAGAACTGCCTGATTTTTTCTCAAATAGAGCTAAATCTTTTAATAAAATCAGATTTTGATTTTGGTCAAAAATAATGATATTTTCCAAATCTTGACGAACTTCTTTTTTGATCTTTAAATCTAATAAAAAGATTCACCTCCTCATTATCTAAAGTAACATCAGAAATAATCTGCCCAGCAATTGCGGTTCTAACAACATTAGAAATATCTGAAATATCTAAATTAAGTCGATTAATTTTCTCATAATCAAAATTAATAAAAATCTCATCCTCACCAATTACATCATCATTAGATAGATTAGAAATACCCTCAACCCCCTTAACATCAGCAATAATCATCGAGATCATTTGATCAATATCTGTCAAACTATTTGATTGAATTACCGCCTCAATATCATTACCAATTGGCGGGCCATTAACCGCGGCCTCAAAAGTAATTTCAGCAAATTCACTAAAATCAATTTTTTTCAATTTAGAAATAATTTCTGATGCTGGCACATTATATTCCGTATAGTCATTGACTTCAATTGAAAGATAGGCCACATTTTCTCCACGGGAATATTTTGGTAAATGTTCTTTAAAATCAGAAATTCCAGCAAAGCCAGTTATTGACTCAATATTATCTTGTAATTTTTCAGAAATTTTAATTGTCTTTGCCTCTTTGAGTAATTTATTAGTATTTTCAATTTTACTATTTTTATCCAATTTTACCCTAATGGTGTAATTTTTAACCTGCTCATTGGGAAAGAGGATAAATTTATTTTTACCAAGAAAAAAGAAGGAAATAAAAATTACTGCACAAAAACCAAGCAGCATAAAATATCTTTTTTTGACCAAAATAAAAATCATTCTCTCAAAGCCAAGTTCAAATTTAGTAAACCAATCTGTTGCCTTCACTTTATGATTTATTTTATTTTTAATCGAAGCTAAGCGAGCTGGTAAAAGCCAAAAAGATTCAATTAAAGATAAGAAAAGCGCCAAAGATACCACAACCGGAATCCATTTAATAAATTGCCCCATAATCCCTTTGGTAATAAGCATTGGCATAAAGGCGACAATGGTTGTAAAAATAGTGATAGAAATTGGAAAGGCCAGATTTTTAATGGGTAAAATTGCCGCCTCCTTAACATCCAGACCGCGACGGTAATATTTAGAAAAATTTTCACTAATAATCACACTATCATCAACCAACATCCCAAGCACAATAACTAGTGAAAGAATGGTAATAGTATTTAAGGTCAGGCCAAAAAATACCATAAAAGCAATAATAGCCGAAATAATAATCGGCAAAGACATTGAGGAATAAATAGCCACCCGAAAAGGTAAAAAGACAAAAAGAGAACAAAGTACAATAATCAAACCAATAATGGCATTGGAGGTTAGAATTTTCAGACGATTTTTGACCTCAACCGATTCATTATAGACAATTTCTAGGCCAATTTCTGGATATTGATCACGATAGATGGTAATTTTTTTCTGGATCTTTTCTATTAATTTTAAAATATCAGCGCCAGATTTTTTGTAAATATCTAAAAGCGTTGTATCCTGACCATTAAAGCTAGTGATTACATCAATCTCCTCCTCATCATCTGAAATATCCGCCAGATCTTTCAGCCTAATAATTTGATCATTAAAATTTGATCTAATAATAATATTTTCTAAATCAGCAACATTTTGTACCTTAGCCTCAATTCTAGTAAGAGCCTGAATAGAATCTGACTCAATATTACCACTTGGAACGGAAATATTACGCGATCTAATTTTGGCAGCTACTTCTAAAATACTAATATTATTTTGCGACATTTTTTGAGGATCAAGATCAATATTAAACCTTCTCTCCTTGTAGCCCTTAAATGATACTCTTTTAATATTTTTAATTTTTTCTAAATCTTCCTTGATAATTTTAGCAATAATATCTCTGGCCCTATTTTCATTTGAACCAGTAATTGCTAATTGCAAAACCAATATTTCTTCCGATTTAATTTCAGTAAAAGTTGGATTTTCTTCCAGATCCAATGGTAAATTTGGTGTCCGATCCACCGCCTTTTGTAAATCCGACATAGTCTTATCAATATCTAAGCCTCTTTTGTCAATATCAAGACGAATGGTGATTGTGCTTTTACCAGGCTGACTCACAGATTTAATATCTTTGACATCGCTAATGGTAGAAATTTCATCCTCAATTGGTTTGGTAATTTTGGTCTCAATATCAGCGACTAGCACCAGCATAATTAGTTAAAATAACAGCAGTAGCAAAATCAACTGGCGGCCTAGTTTCTGACTGAATATTTTTAATAGAGTAAAAACCAATTAATAAAATGGTCACCGTCATCACTGCCGTAAATTTACTATTTCCAATAAAGAACTCTGTAATTTTATACATCTAAAAGTGTGAAGATTGTTAAATAATTGAAGATTAAATCAACAAATTGTTCAGAAATAGAAATTCTAGAAAGGGAGTTTTCCAGATCGACATTTTGATCATCAATTAATCTTTGTAAGGAAATTCTGGCCTGTTTGTATTTTCTACGAGATTCCTTCAAAATAATCGCTGAACTTTTGGTGCTAATCTTTTGATTTTTTAGAGATTTTTGTAATAAATTACTATTTTTAATAAATTCTAGATGATAAGAATTTAGCTCAGATAATAATTTTTCTTTTTTCACCAAATAGGATAAATAATTAGATCTGATTTTTAATTTTTCATTATCCCTTCTAACTTTACCAAAGGGTATGGTAATTTCTGCACCAATGGCATAATATTCATCATCCTTATTAGCTGGAATATTATCATAAGAATCTGACAGGCTATTATTACCATCAAATCTTTGTATTTCGGCATTTAATTTTACATCAATATCACTATGAGTGGAATTGATCTTTTTTTGCATCTTGTAGGAAGATTTTTCCTTAGCTAAAATCTCATCATAAAGGCTATATTCTTTGGGAGCTAAATCTTTTGAACTAATGTAAGAGAATAATTTTAAAAATCTTTTTTCAATTTTATCATAATCATATTTTGATAATTGAATTTCTTTCTTTGATAAATTTGGTAATAACTGCCTTAATTGTTTGAGATAAAATTCTTTTGTTTTTTCTAAAGATAAAATTCTGCTACGACGAGTCATAACCTCCATCTTTTGTCTTTCAACATCATCAATATTGGCAATTTTATTTTGATATTTTTTTCTTAAATCAGCTAATTGTTTTTCAGATAATTTTAATAATTTTTTAGAAACATTAATTGATTCCTGATTAAGAACTAAATGATAATAAATTCTAAGAATAGCAAATTTAAAAATTTTACTATCAATTTGTTTTTGTAAAGATGAAATTTCTTTTTGTAATTTAGCATTTTTTACTTTTGATTTAGAAGTTCTACCAAAAAAATTCTTATAAAGATCAATAGAGGTGCTAAAAAATAAAGCATTTCTAGTTTCTGGGCGATTATTTGCATATTTACGACGATAGGAAACATTACCAATAGAAGTGTCGATACCACTTTGGAAAGATTTATCAATAGATGTTGTAAAATTAGTAAAAGGCGAAATAACGGGGAAAAAATTCTGAAATGATTGATTGGTCTCCTCATAAGAATAGGCGCCAGTTAATTTTGGTTGAAATTCTTCTAAAATTGTATTTTCATTAATTTTGCTATTAATAAAATAATTTTCTATCTCATTAATTCTGGCTGGATCTTGAGCAATTTGTCGCTCTATTGAATCAGGATTTAACAAAAAAACATCACTAGCTAAAGCATTATTTATATTGCAAAATAATAGGATGGTGGAGATAATTTTTAATATATTAATCACTATTGTGCCGATTATCATTGTGAAGGAGTCAATAAAATATTCTAAATAGTGCTATTGAAAAGAAAAGAAATTAATAAAATTTTTGAAATTTTTTCTGCAAAAAATCCAAAGCCCGAAACAGAATTAAATTTTCATAATAATTTTACCCTATTAGTCGCTGTAGTACTTTCTGCCCAAGCAACTGATATTGGTGTTAATAAAGCCACAAAATCTCTATTTAAAATAGTTAAAACGCCAAAAGATATTTTAGATTTAGGTCAAGAAAAACTTAAAAATTATGTCAAAACTATTGGTCTTTTTAATTCTAAGGCCAAAAATATTATGGCTTTATCCAAAATATTAGAAGAAAAATATCAAGGAATAGTGCCAGTTAAATTTCAAGATTTAGTAGAATTGCCAGGGGTTGGTGAAAAAACAGCAAATGTCGTTCTCAATTGCGCCTTTGGCAAAAAAACTATTGCAGTTGATACTCATGTTTTTAGAGTTAGTAACAGAATTGGTTTAGTTAATGAAAAGACAATTGACAAAACTGCTAAAAAAATTCTAAAGAAAGTTCCCATAAAATGGCAATTACATGCTCATCATTGGCTTATTTTACATGGTCGCTATATTTGCACTGCTAGGAAGGCAAAATGTCATGAATGTTTGATAGAGAATCTTTGTAAGAAAAATAAATTATGATTAAAAGCATTATTTTCTCATCAATATTTCATATTTTGATCATTTTGATTATCATTTTTAGTATGGGAAATCCTGATCGTAAACAGCCAGCAAAAACTAAAGAAATTAAAGTTAATATTATTGAACAGAAAATCAAAAAGAAGAGGGTAAGAAAAGTTACATCAAAAAGCAAAAAAACTAGAGCCAAATCAAAAGTAAAAAAGAAACCTAAGCCAAAAACCAAACCAAAAAAAATAAAGAAAAAAGAAATCAAAAAGCAAATACCAAAAAAAACTATTATTAATAAAGTCAAAAAAAAGAAAGAACCACCAAAAAAAGAGCTAAAGGAGATTAAGAAAGCTACAAAAAAAATAGAAAAACCTCAAAAACTCATTCATGATATTAAAGAATATCAAGGGGTGGATGATTTTGGTATTTCGGGCAGGGAAAAGGCAAATTTGAAAATTCAAATTACTAGATGTTATCAGGAATCGAAAAAGAATTTCCAGAAATTAAATCTTGATGTTAGTATCAATATAAGAGTGGCTAGGAATGGCGTGATTGATTACAAAAATATGATCTTCACCAATCAGATAGAATTAAGCAAAATTGACCCTAAAATATTGAAAAAAATTACAATTTCTATCGCCAAAACTTTACAAGATTGTAGCCCCCTTCGGAACTTACCAAAAGATAAATATGATATTTGGAAAAATATGAATATTAAATTTAAATATTAAAATCTAAAAACTATTTTTGATAAAAACTCTAACCTCTTGATCAGGTGAGGCGTTAGTCATGCCCAATAAAAATCCAGTAACTAT
Source organism: Rickettsiales bacterium (assembly GCA_038142525.1). Lineage (GTDB taxonomy): Bacteria > Pseudomonadota > Alphaproteobacteria > Rickettsiales > UBA1997 > CAJQHK01. The sequence goes on along the minus strand of JAYQKE010000015.1, from coordinate 775,660 downwards.
ATTAAAATTCTTATTAATTTTGCTAGAAATAAAAGGTCCAATCTGGTGATCTTGATCAGCAAAAGTTGGAACTTCCTTAGTTGAACCATATTCATTAAACATTTCAAGGCCGGTTGAAAATCTAGAATTAAATTTATATTTTACACTAGCTCTACTCTCCAATGCAAAATAAGGATTTTGATTTTCGCCAAATTCTCTAGCTGTCATTAAGATCAATCGAGATGATAATTTATCATTAAATTGATATTGGTTGGTAAATCCTATAGCAAATTCACTAGGATTATTATTGGTAGCAAAAGTTGCTTCATAACGAAGGGCCGATTGATATTTATCATCACCCAATGTCAAACAACGCAAATAATTGCAAACGACCATAATAAAGATCAAAATTATGATCAGAAGTTTTTTTAGTTTTCAATTGGATTCTAGCGCGATATTTTTCATTTAGCGCCTCTTGATAATGTAACCTGGTACCAAGAGCATGACTCTTACGATCGTGAGCCATCCTATATTCCACAGATCTGTGATCTTTTTTAAAAGTTGGGCTAAAAACACTACTGGTATTTTGTGCCAATAATTTCCCTGATATAAATAGAGAAATTACCAAATAAAAATAAAATTTTGAATTAAACATATAAAATATTACTTAATTTTTGATAATAATTTTGGAGAAGTAACTAATTGCCTTACGCCATGAGATTTTTTCTCATTAAAAATATTATCCTTTTTAGCCCATCTATGTAAAGATTTAATATTTAATTTTGCACATTGTGGTCTTACGCTCCAAGTAACTTTTAAAGGAGAACATTCAGTTTCAGTATATTTTGGACCAGTTGTAGAACCTCTAAAAACTACCGGAGTTCCTGTATCGGAAGGGATTCTCTTAGCTTGATGTAAGCCATTTACAATATTGTTATCATAGGCATAATCATTAAAATCCAAAGCAGAATCATCATTGACTAATAAAAATACTTGCGCTTCAACTCTTAATAAAGGATTTTTACAATCATCTGAGAGGCAAGAGCCTAAACCTTCGCCAGGCTTAACATCGCAAGAAGTATGAACCCAATGAACTTCTATGGTATCGCCAGGTTTGATATTTTTAAAAGCCCCCTTACCATTATATGGATCTCTTAATTGAGCAGGAGTTAGAGATGTTGTTTCATTGCAAGCATAACCACCAAAATCAGTATTATTTACAAAAACATTAAAATCCGGCCCCTTATGTTCAGCATTGGTATGGGTGTGAATATTGCAAAGATTCATTTTTTGATAATCTGGTGCCATTTTAAATTTCACCTTATTTTTACCATATTTTTTTGAAATATCTCTTGGTGTTTGCGGCCCAGCATCTTTACAAATTTCTTTAGCAATGATATTTCCTGAAAATAATAATGAAGATAGAAAAAGAATGGTAGAGAATTTTCGTAACATAATTTACTAATTTGAATTAATATTAAAAAATATTATGGCACTATATATTTATAATAGTCAAGTATTTTAGTTGGGTATTATACCACTTCTCATCTTTAAAGCAATTTTTGCTGTAGGGAAATGGCATAATACCATTTCATTGCAACAAAAAAAATAAGTTTTACAATAAAAATCAAATGATTTTAAAATTAAACAATGAGAGAAAAACTATATATCATAATTTTACTGATTAGCATTAGCCCAAATATTTTAGCTTCAGAAAATAAATCCATTTCAGGTAAATTGAGAACTGAATTTTCTGCTGTCGATAATTATAACTCAAATAATAGGCAAGAAGAATTTAAAACATATTACAACCGAACTAAATTAAGCTTAAAAGCTCATCTTACAGAAAATCTATCTTTAAATAATATTACCAGAATTTCTGAAATGAGGCAAAATTCAGAGGATATTAAGCGTTCTTCTTCTGAAAATGGCTCTGGCACTAGATCTTTTGAAAATCATGGTGTTTTCCTTGATCGATTATATTTCAAATATCAAAAAAATAATTTTAATCTTTTTGCTGGTAAAAAAACCTTAAATTTTGGTCAGGCTTGGCAAAGAGATAATTATAGCTGGATCTTTAATAAACCCTTACAATATTACCGTTTTGATGAAAAATTTGCCCTAGCTACAGCTTTAAAAGGCGGAAAGGCAACTGGTAATGGCAAATATATCCTAACTTTTGGAACTTACTTTAATGATGATAAATATCTTGATAATTCAATTATTACTAAAAGAGATTATATCAATAATTATACCCTTGATAGTGGTAATGATAAATCTCTTTTAGCGTCATATTACACCTCTTTAGATATTAATTATGATTTTGGTAGTAAGGAATTATTATCATATCATTTTGCCTATGTTAAATCAGCCATTAATGAACGCCGATCAAATCTTGAAAGATCACAAATTTCTGATCAAAAATCCTATAATGCCAATATAAAATACCAAATTCCAATTACTGATAATATTATCCCAAAAATCTTTATAGAATATGCTTTTCTTGATAATTTTAGAGGTAATAACCTTACAGATGCTCATCTATTAACTAGATATATTGCTTTAAATCTCTACCAAAATTACTCCCTAACATATACTATATATAATGTAAAATATTTAGAATTGGCTAATAATGGCCTTGATGAATCTGTAAATAAAATTTTCCTTGGCTATCAATTTAATAAAAATCATATTCTGGATGGTTTTTCAACATATATTGTTTATGCAAGAGAGAAAATTGATGAAAAAATCACTAATCAAGAAACAGAAGCGACAATATTATATCTCAAATATGAAATCGAATTTTAGATGGGCTTAAAAAAACTTCTATTGGTTAAATCTAATAGCAAATACGGCAGAGATTCAATTAATTTTGAGGATCTGGACTATGAAATAATAAATGCCAATATTTTAGAAATAGAAGAATTGCCATTAGAAAAATTAAGCGATGATAATCAGACTATTATTATCACTAGTATGAATGCTATTTTTGCCTTAGAAAAACTTAATATTTCTAAAGATAATCAGATTTTTACTGTTGGAAAAGTCTCGGCGAAAATTCTAGCAGATTTGGGATATAAAAATATTATTTTTGGGAAAAATTCGGCTCAATCCCTGTTAGATCAAATTATCACCAAAAAACAAATTGCTAAAAATCAAAAAATTCTCTATCTTTCTGGAGAAAAAATTACTATTGATATCGCCCAAAAATTAAGAGAAATTGGCTATGATGCTACTCGTAAAATAGTCTATAAAATTCACTCTTCTAGCTTAGCAGAAAATATCAAACAGGATCTACAAAATAATGAAATAAATGATATAGCCCTATTTTCAAAAAATGGTGCAGAGATTTTTTTCAATTTATGTCAGCAAGAAAATATAGATCTCTCTAGAAAAAAAATCCTCTGTTTAAGTCAAAATATTGCAGATTATTGTAAGGAATTAGGCTTTGTAGGGAAAATAGAAAAATCTCAAAGAAATTTTAGATCAAAATAAATTCTGACTCATAGTTATTGCCCTTAGTGAGTCTATATAATCCCTTCTTTCAAAGAATCTTTTTAAATCCTTTTTCGGTAATTTTTTACTAATAATGGTTTTCATTTTTCGAGGATCAATTCTTTTATTATTTTTCCTAACCTCATAATGTAAATGTGGCCCAGTTGAACGGCCAGTAGTGCCAACATAACCAATAACATCACCCTGCTGCACTCTCGATCCCTTTCTAAATTTTCTATTAAATCGACTCATATGAGCATAGGCCGTTTTAAAGCCATTATTATGTTGAATAGTAATAAAATTACCATAAGCACCTTTTCTACCACGATATTTTATAGTACCATTTCCAGCAAAAAAATTGGCGTACCACGAGGTGCGGCAAAATCAAAGCCGCGATGCATTTTATTATAGCCTAAAATTGGGTGACGCCTAAGACCAAAACCAGAAGAAAGTCGGGCGCCATTAATTGGCGTTTTTAAAAGTGATTTTTTAATACTACGACCATCCTTATTGAAATATTGGTTAAATTTATCATTTTTAAAAAGATAAATATCAATTGGTCTTTTACGCAAGGTGAGTGAGGCAAATAAAATATCACCATCTTTAATAAATTCATCATCATTGTCATAAAAACCTTCTAATAATAATTCAACCTTATCGCCTTTTCTAATATCACGCTGAAAATCAACATCAAAACTATAAAGATTAATGATATTAATCATGCTATTTGCTGAAATTCCAGATTTTTGACCATCAACAAAAAGACTATTATTAATTACAAAATCATGTTTGATAATTCTTTTAGTTAATTCTTTTTTTGATTCAAAAGATGTATATGATCCATCATCTTGCCTAACAATAACTATTTGTTTCTCTGGATCAATTTTGATAATCAATTCATCTAAAATAGACTTTTCTTCTATTTCCTGATTAGCATTTATAACATCCTTATAACTTTTTTTGATATGATATTTTAAGGTTAAATCTTGCCCAGCAATAATTGATTTAGGATTAATTTTTACCTTCATTGCCTTTAATATATTAAAAGTAGCATTATCAGAAATTCCTATATCAGATAAAATTTTAATGAATGTATCCTTCTTTTTTATCTTATAATCAATAACATAATTAGTGCTCAAAAAGAAGTTAAAATCCCCCGATAGATCAACTTTTATATTTTCATATTCATCAGATTTGATATTAGTTTCATCTTCATTGTTAAAATGCAAAAAGAACTGTAATATTACTAACGAAACTATGAAAAATAAGACAATAAGATCAAAAGATTTGCAATCTAGTAATTTTTCTATGTAATTTTTAATTTTAACCTTAAAAAAAGGATATTTGTTCATGATTTTTAAATTGCAACTCTTAAAACCTGATGTTAATATCATATTGATCACATCTCTAGAGTAACTTTTGTTGCTCGGAAATATCGGATATTTTATTTTATTTTATTTTAAATTGCAAAATGATAGTGGAGCAAAAAAAGCTACTACAAATACAAAAAAAACAACATTTAAGGCTGGTAATTATGTTATTTATCCAAGTCATGGTGTTGGTAAAATTCTTAAAATTAAGGAGGAAAATATCCTTGGAAAAAAATTACAAACCATTGAAGTTTTCTTTGAAAAAGAAAATATGAAATTAACTATTCCATATCAAAAAGCTACAAAGGTTAGTTTACGTCATCTTATTAATTTAGATGATATGGAAGAAATATTTTCTATATTACAAAGCGGTACCAAAAAACAAAAGGGTATGTGGAGCAGGAGAGCTCAAGAATATGAGAATAAAGTTAATTCTGGTGACATAAGATTATTGGCAGAAGTTTTGCGTGATTTAACTAGGGACATATCTAACGCTGATCGTTCTTATAGTGAAAGACTAATTTATGAAAGTGCTCTGGAAAGATTATCAACAGAATATTCTTTAATCAAAAATATCTCATTTGATGAAGCAAAAGAGGAAATTATCTCAAAGGCTAAAAATAAAATGATCTCCCTAAGGTCATCTGATATTGATGATGATTTTGATGATGATTTTGACGGCGAAGATGAAGAGGTTACGGATGGCGATATGTTAGAAGATGAAGATGAGGAGGAAGATGATGATGACTTCAGCGATAATAAATAGATAATCAAAAACTATGGCTACTCACAAACAAGAAAATATCTATAATAAAATTATGAAATATTATAATTTTATTGATCAATTAATAGATTTACCACATAATCATATAGAATTGAAACAAAATAGAGAATTTAAACTTGTAGAATCTGTAATTAAAACCTTAGAAGAATGCGCTGATGAAATGGCAATAGAATTCATTAATTATATCAAAGAGCCAAAATCAGAAAAAATTAAAACTAAAGCCCTGGTTGCAATAGATAAAATATTAACCAAAGTCTATGATGCAAAGGAAAAAATGATTTATATAAAGGATCATCAAATAGATTACAATAATATATAATTAAATTCCATTTTGCTAAAAATTTCTAGAAAATTTACTAGCAAAAATAATATCAAATTACTCCATCGATAAGAAAAATATCAATAACTTCCGGTGGGACGTGTCTGCTGAACTGCAAGAGCTAGTGCCTCATCTCTATAACTATGATTGTCAAGGTTATCATTCGTCCCCCTTTTCCAAAAGCAAATTAATAACTTCTTGTGAGGCACCACGCTCAATTGCAAAAGCTAATGTATCATCTTTATAACTACGATTACCGAGATTATTAGTGGCATTATTTATTACTTGATCTCCTTGAGAAAAAGCTTGCTTAACATCATTAACATCATAACATCATTACTTATAATCGCCTCCCGAATATTTGACATCTCTCCCTTTTAATTATTTTCTAAATTATTTCTATACATAATATTTTATGCCACTTCTCATCTTTAAAGAGACTTTTTTCAATAAAATATTTACCTTAAAACCCAGAATTGGTATTAATATAAATAATATGCCGAAATTGTACTACAAACCCTATGATGTGTCAACAACTTTTTATTAAGTAATTTTCGGAACTGCTAACTAAATATAGATTCTGATAAATCTTTATTAAACAACAATATCAAACTAGCCTCAATCATATCAATTGTTTTGCTAAATCTGTATGTTCTTCTGTTGAGCCTAGCTAAACATCTTCTAATAACGGAGTTATTACTTTCTGCCAAACAAGTTTCACTCTTTGATGCAATATAATGTTGAGAGATTTTGTATTTCTTGTAAACAGCATACTCACAGAGAGGTTTTTTTAATCCAAGAACATCTCATCTATTTCCATAACAGCAACACCTTCCTTAATATCAATATTATTAATCGCCTGCTAAATATTTGGCATTTCTCTATTTTAATTATTTTTGAATTATTTATATATTGCATCACTTCTAATCTTTAAAAATGGGAAATGACCTTACTTCTTAAGCTAACTGATTTCATATCCAATAATCCATATTTTTTCATAAAAAATTTAACAATGTCACTGCTTTGCAATAAATCTTCTATTGTTATGTCTTTATTTAATATCAGATCATTTTTAAAAAAATTGCTTAATAAAAATAATTTATCTTGATATTTCCGACCCTCTTCATAGGAAACAGCCTTACCAGATTTTGGTGAAATAAAATATAAATTATTATTTTTACCATTTACCACGCAAACAGATAAATCTAAACCATAACCAAATATTTCAAGTAATTTTAATTCAAATTTAATGATATTAGATAGGGTTGATTTTTGGTCCTGCTCTAAAGATTCAAGAAATGACAGAAAGGAAGAAAATAGACTTTGATTTGGATCTTGCTCCATAAAATTTTTAGAAAATATTAAACAAAATAAATTAATTATATTTAAATTAGTAAAATCTAAAATATATTTTGAAGCAAAAGATTGTAAATTCTCAATTTTAACATAGGCTAAACTATCATTATTTTTAGCATAGAGATCAAAAAATATTAAATTGCCAATTTGATATTTTGAGTAACTTTTAGAGCTTATAGCATTTTTTATAAAAGCATTACAAATACCATGATTTTTGGAAAGTATCTTAATTATCAATGAATTTTCCCCATATTTTTTAGCGGAAATAATAATACCCTCATCACTAAATTTCATAATAATATAATTTTCTGATCGGTAAAATTATTTAAAGATTCTAACATTTCTAAGGCCGAGCCAGAATTGCTGTCTTCCCTAAAATTAAAAATAATATATTCTAAATTTATGTTATATTGTTCTAAAGATTTTATTGCTGTAAGAGTGTGGCTAATTGATCCTAAATAATTACTAATAACTAAAAGAACAGGAATTTGTAATTCCTGCATTAGATCAAGAAAGTTTTTATTAGAAGTAATGGGGCTCATAACTCCACCCGCCCCTTCTATCAATAAAAATTCATCACTTTCTTTTGATTTTTTAATATTTTTTAAGCAAAAATCTTTGATTTCATTAAAATTAAACTCTTCTTCTTCTCTTTTGGCTGCAATATCTCGAGATAATGGAAATTTTAATCTAAAGGGAGATATTTTATCAATATTTTCACTATTATTTTCTAATTTTAAGATATCTAAAATCTCAAGAGTGTCATTATTATCAGAGTCAAAACCGCTAATTACTGGTTTAATAATATTTGCTTTTTGACTATTATTTAATAAAGTTTGGTATAAATTTGTAACAAAATGGGTTTTGCCAATATCGGTACCAATTGCTGTTACAAAATATTGTTTATTTCTAAATAACTTATAATTTATCATAATTTCAATTGTGATTTATACCAATATAGCAAATTTAAAAAGAGATTTACAACCAGAAAGTAGATTTTTAGGATTAGATGTTGGAACCAAAGTAATTGGTTTGGCAATTTCTGATCCTTCAAGAACTATATGTAATCCAATTGCTAGCATTGATCGCTTTGGTAATAAAAAAGATTTTCCAAAAATAAAAGAATATATCGATCAAAATGAAGTAGAACTTTTAGTTATTGGCTTACCAATTCATCTTGATGGTAGTGAAAGCGATATTAGTAATTTTGTTAGAAGATTTGCCAATAATCTTGATCTATTTTTATCAGGTAAAATTAAAATTATTCTGCAGGATGAAAGATATAGCAGCTCTTCTGCTAGAATATTTATCGATGATAATTTATCATTAAAAAAGAAACATAGTAGAAAAAAAACAATTGATAAAATTGTCATGAATATTATTCTAGAGTCGTTTCTTTTAGAGATTAATACCAGTTCCCAACTTTAAAGATTTATGAATTTTAATAAAATTAGAAAAATTCTTGGCTATGGATCAAGTAAAGATGAAAAATTAAAAAACCCCTTACCAAATATTGCCAAATTCATTGAATCATCATTTAATAGATTTATATTAAATCTAAGGTTAATGGCCAAAAAACTGAAGGATTTACCTAATTCAAATTTAAAATTAGGGAAGAAATATTATAGAAGAGGTAATTTTAGTGAGGCTGTCTTTCGCTTTACCATCTTAACCATGTTTTGGCCAGATCATCATGAAGGTCATTTTATGCTGGCAAAATCCTTATTGGCTCAAAATAAATTTAAAAAAGCTGAAAAAGTTTTAAATAAATTAGTCAGGAGAAAACCTGTTTTTAAAGATAGAGCGATAGAATTATTATATGGGAAAAAACCACAATAATAATTTTTACTTTTAACGAGAAATGCTCCTTTTAGTCCAAAAAGTTATCAACATTCTGGTTAACATAATAGATGAGAACATAGAAGCCAATATACCAATTGATAAGGTAATGGCAAAACCTTTTACTGATCCCGTACCAAGAAGATATAAAAATAAAGCAACAATTAATGTTGTAATATTAGAATCAATAATTGTTCTAAAAGCCTCAGAAAAACCATTATCAATAGCAACCATCTTTTTGTTATTTTTAGACATTTCTTCCTTTATTCTTTCAAAAATTAAAACATTAGCATCAACAGCCATACCAATGGTTAAAACAATACCAGCAATACCAGGTAAGGTCAGTGCAGAATTAATAAAGGCAAGTAAAGAGATAATAATTGCAATATTTACTATCAGAGCAATTATGGCCATCAAACCATAAATTTTATAGATAAATAGCATCAAAAATATTACTAAAATAAAACCAATAATAATTGAAATGACACCAGACTTAATTGAATCCAAACCAAGTGAGGGACCAACACTTCTTTCTTCAATAATTGATAAGGGTGCTGGCAAAGCACCAGCCCTTAAAATGATAGCAGTCTCCTTTGCTTCCTCAATAGTAAAATTACCCGAAATTACACCATTCCCCTGATTAATCACAGTATTGATTCTAGGTGCAGTGACTATTTGCTCATCTAAAACAATAGCAAATAATCTGCCAATATTTTCTCTAGTTATTTTGCCAAATTTTTTGGCACCAATAGAATTGAATTTAAATGATACTGCTGGCTCGCCTTCATAATATGTAGCATTAGCATCAACTAACATATCACCACTTAATATTACCTCATCATATATAATATATGATCTACCAGTCCTATCATAAATTCTACTAGTGTTAGATGATAATTCAGCAGATTCATCAATTTGCATGCCACCTTCAACCAAATGGAAAGTCATTTTGGCAGTTTTACCAAGAATATTTTTGATTTGCTCAGGATTATTAACTCCAGGAACTTGAACTAATATTCTATCAATATTTTGTGACTGGATAATTGGCTCTTTAGTGCCAGTTTCATCTATTCTTCTTCTAACTATCTCAATTGATTGCGACATTAATCTTTTCTTGATTTCAAGAATTTCTGTCTCAGTAAATTTTATTACTAATCTTTTATCCAGATCGTCAATTTCAATATTATTATTTATTTTATAAGCAATCTTCTTGATATCATTAAAATATTGGTCATTTTTGGCAATGATAATGATTTTATTGCTAGATAATCTCGGTAAGGCTCTGATCTTCTTTTCTCTAAATTTATCTTTTAATTCTAAACGGAAATTTTCTAACTGCTCCTTAATATAATAATCAGTATCAATTTCTAATAATAGGTGAGATCCGCCTCTTAAATCTAAACCTAAAGATATTTTTTCCCCAGAGAAAATTTTTGTAGTGATAGAGTCCTTATGAGATTCTGGAATAAAAGATGGAATAGCAAAATATATAGAAATTAAACATATTGATATGATGCTAGCAATCTTCCACTTAGAAAAATATAACATTATTTCTTATTATTACTCTTCTTAGGCTGTTTCTTAACAATTTTGGGAGAATTTTTTGATTTTGAATTTGAATTTGAATTTAAAACCTTCTTTTTTCCCTCAAGATCAATGATATTTTGCTTCTTAATTTTAATAATATTATTTTTGGAAATTTCTAATAAAATCAAGCCTTCCTTATCATTAATTTTTGAAACAGTACCATAAATACCAGAATCAGTAATTACAGAATTACCAATTTTTAAAGAATTAACCATTTGCTCTCTTTCCTTCATTTTCTTTTGTTGAGGTCTAATCATAAAGAAATATAAAATACCAAAAATAAGAATTAATGGCATAAGGCTACCAAGCATAGTTGGCTTAGCTACCTCTTCAGTTGCAAAAGATGGCAATGATGAAAATATGATGGAAAAAAATATAATTTGTTTAGACATGATTTAGTTATTTAATTCATTGAATAATTGATCGGTATTAGCCTCAGAATTGGAAATTCTTTTAGATGCAGAACCAGATTTAATTTCTTTAATGCAGGAAGTGCAAAAAAATAATATAGATATTATTGTTATAAATATCTTCATTTTTTCCTTTCTGCCTCTAATTCTTCAAACATATCCTGAACTGCTTCTTGAGATTTATCGATATTTGCTTGACTCATATCAGAATTAGTAGCTAATTGCTTAAATAAGGCCTGACTATCCTTTAAAACTTTAGCATAATTATTTTTTCTAATTGCCATTCTAATAAATAAAGAACCGTCATCTGCTTTATATATGTCAACTCTTTCAGCTCCAGATAATTTAACATCTTTTACAACATTCTTTGTTGCCTGAGAAAAGAATTCTTCAACATCATTAACATCATTTAATTTAGATTCCCTAAGAGCATTTTTAGTTACACGAGAAATTTCAGATTGTAAAATCTCAGCAATATTAGCTCTAGCATCAGATTCAGCTTTTGGAATTTGGAATCTTAAGCCGCCACGACTTGGTCCAGAAATACCAACTGCAAGAATACCATCTTCAATTTTTGGATCAAGAATCCATGCCGGTAGATCAAGATTTTTACCCGCAGTTTTTGGCTTTTCTTCAGGAATATCTTTATCAGTAGCACATGATGTGACTAAAAAAATAACAGCAATTAATTTGATTAATAATAATTTTTTCATGAGTTTTTAATTATTTTTATGCAGATAATAATAATCCCTTATTATTAATAATAAAATAGAAATAGCAAGGATAATTACCGTAAATATCCAGGTAGAAACAAAAAATGGAATAAAGCCTGAAGCCCCAAAAGCATAAGATACGGAGATTGAAATATAAAGTAAAAAACTAACCAAAATACCGATAATAAAATTAACAATATTATTTTTATTTCTAGCATTTGCTATCGAAAAATAGAGAGAAATAAAGGATAATGCAACTAACATAAAAGGAGTTGATAATAAAAAGTGATAATGGATCTGAAATTTTCTAGTAGAATATCCAGAATCCTTCATATCTTCTGTTAAATTGGGTAATTCAAATATTGAAAATGACTTAACTTCAGTAAAATTATTGCTGATTTTCTGCTTAATGAAATCGGAAGTTAAATCCGTTTTCATGCGAAAATCTTTCAGAGATTTATTAATTAATTTATCATTATTAATATTAGCAGTTTGAGCAATAAAATAATTATCTTCTAATTTTAGTTCTGCAGCATCAATTTTTTGGTAGAATTTATTATGTTCATCAAAAAACCAAATTTTTACATCATAAAAAATAACATCTTGACTGTTGGCCGATTTTGAACGAAATATGATTTTACCCTCATTTTTATCAAAATTTTTCTGCTTAAACCAAATGCCATCTTGCGGATTATATATAAATTTTTTTTTCTTATCTTTTTTAATAGAATTTTCAATTTTTTGATATTTTTTATCTGAAATAATAACAATTTCATTAAAAATAGTAACCAATAAAATACCAATAATAAAAATAGATAAGGAGATAGGTGCTACAATTTTAAATAAAGATCGGCCAGAAGAACGCATGATGGTAATTTCATTAGTTAATGATAATGAATAAAAAACGGTCATTACCGATATCATAATGAAAAATATAAACATTTCCCTGATAAAATTGGGTAATTGCAATATTGCTAAAAAGAAAGATGTGGAAAGAGGAACGCCACCAGCAAGATCCAATAAATCAAATAAATTAAAAGTTATAATCAATATTGAGATGCCACAAGTTATAATGAAAAATCTCTGTAAAAATTGCTTTATGAGATAAAGATTTATTATTGAAAACATATGATTAAATCTTGTTTTTTGCTATTAAAAAAGAGCAGAATATAAAAAATATCAGAAAATTTAAATAAATTAATGGAGTAAAAATCATTGATTTTTCCATCATATTATAAATTAATACTGACAAAATAATAAATAAGATGGCCAAAAATATTGCTTTTAAAATATTTTTTAAATTACCCCTTCTATTAAAAGAACTGCTGAATAATGATGAAGTAGCAATGAGAGTTAAAATAATGGAAAATAAAGGCATAGTTATCCTCTTATGAACCTCAACCTTATATTGAGCAATATGTTTAGGATGTAAATTAGGATCATAATCTAATAATTCGCCAAAATATCTTTCTCTAGCTTTCCAAGTTACATCGCTAGTTTTTTCTTCTTGATTTAAATCAACAACATAACTATCAAATTTTAAAATTTCTGTTATCTCAGTTTCATTATTAAATCTCTGTATCGTGCCTTTATAAAGATGTATTAATAGAGAATTTATTTTTTTTTCAATCATACCATCAATAGCCGTAATAGTGATTGAATAATCTGGATTACTATTATCATAAATTAAAATACCAGACAAAATATTACCCTCCCTCTCTTCAACGATAATGGTCCGATCATTTAAATGCTCAAACACCCTTTCAGAAATCATAATATTACTATAATTTAGCTGAAAATTATATTTTTTCATTTTTAAGACTTTACTAGCCATAGGCATAAGATAAAGTGCAATAATATAACAAATTATCGAGGAAATAATGGCCAGTAAAATAACTGGTTTAATTATATTAAATTTACTTAATCCAGCATTTTTTAAAATAGCAATCTCATTACTATAGATCATTTTATTAAAACAAATCAAAAGAGAAATAAATAAAGAGGCTGGAATAATGATAGTTAAAAGCCAAGGAATAAGTAAGATAAATAAGGAAAGGAAATCTAATAAACCAATACCCTTTTCAGTAATAAATACCAAAAAAGATGAAGATCTGGTAAGCAAAATTACTGAGACTAAAGTTAAGGTCACAAAAATAAATTGCTTAATATTGTTTTTTAGAATATATTGATAATATAATTTCAAAAGCTATCGAATTCAGAAACCTCTGAAAAACTAAAAATTGGAATTTTTAGTTTTTCAGAGGTTCCTTTACTTAAAAAAAGAAATAATGACAAAAATTAAAATAAATCTCAATGGAAAAATAACCGAGATTGCAGAAAAATCTTCTATATCTGATCTAATAGACAATCTGGGATTTGATATTAAAAAAATTGCTGTTGAAAAAAATCTAGAAATTATCTTTCCAGATCAATATCAAAATGAAATTATTAATGCAGGTGATGAAATTGAAATGATCCATTTTATTGGCGGCGGTTAAACTACGTTCAATTTGTTGGATAAATTTTATTCACTATTTGGATCAATGATAATATGCTCATAATAACCACCTAATCGATAAAATTGGCGATAATTATCTGATTTAGTTTTTTGGTAAATTTCAAAATATTCAGAATATTCATCCTCAATTTTAAAAATTATTGCCAGATCATTATCTTTTTTATATAAATCCCAAATATAAAATCTTTTATGACCTTTTTTATAAGAAGGGCTAGTTTTGATATTTCTATCATAAATAGCATCAACAATATCCAATTGCCAATTACCATCATTTCCTAAAATTGCAATTGCCGTCAAAGAATTAACATTAATAATTTCCTCATTAACTCTCTCATCAATTATTTTTCTTATTGAATATAAATTAAATGCCAATTCCTTATCAGAAATCTGCCAAATAGAAATTGGATTCAAGGAAGTAATAGCGCTATCATCAATTTTCTTTGATAAAAATTCCTTTATTTTATCTGCTAATTTTGGATATTTATCAAATTTCTTTTCCCAATTATTTTGCAATTTATTATTAATGACTAATTTATATCTAATTTCATTCTTAATAAAATTATATTTTTGCCATTGGATAGGATATTTTTGATAAAATATTCTATTATCTAAGAAATTTTTGGCCTGATTGGTAATTTTATAACCTTTGAGTGCGCTAATTCCTATCTCTGAATTAGCATATTGATCTTTTAAATATTTCTTAAAAAATAATATTTCATCTGGATCATAGGATATTTTCAATTCTTGTACTATTTTTTTCTTTTTATCATCTTTGTTTAGCAAATTAAAATTATAGGGATGAGAAATTAAAGCCTGTTTAATAATTTTATTATTACTTCTTATTTTTTTAGGAATATTAGGGAAAATAGTGGGATTATATTTTAACGCCATTTCAATCAAATTATGATCTTTTTGCAATTTATGAGATAAATAGAAGTAGGATGAAGAATTGATATTGATGAGTTTTTTAGCAAATTCCTTATCATTAAGTAATTTTGGATTAATATAATCTAAAATACGCACATTTGATCTGACCGCATCTATGATAAATCTGCGATCTTCTTTTAAAGAAGCAGAAGCATATTGCATAATTTTATAATCTAAAGGTAGGAATTTAAGAAAAAAAGAAGATGTGGAGCGCAAAGAAATATCAGCATATTTAATATAATGTGGATCAATCTTATTAATTAATATTGAAAATAAGGTTTTATTATTTTTTTGACATTGATTGAGATTCTTAACAGATTTAAGATTATTTTTTACTTCAATAAAAATATCAGCTATTTTCTGTGTAGAAATTTGACAAATAGGAGGATTAGAATATGAGATCTTAGGAAAAATAAAGAAGGAAACAATTAATGGAGCTATCAATAATATCTTCCTAAAAAAGATCATCCCTGCATTTTAGGTTTAAGATTAATATCTAGTTTGGATCTTAGATTGTAATAAACAATTAATATGGCAATTCCAATAGCAGACTTCAGCTCCGGTAATAACCAAAATAAAAATTGCAAAAATTTGACCCAATAAATCCTGATTATAAGCAGAAAAAGCAACCATATTAATATTAACAGCCAAGAAAACTAATTCTATAGACATTAACATATTTAAAAGAATTTTTCTATTCATAAAAATACCAGAAACACCAATGGTAAAAATAATCGTAGCTAAAATAATAAAATGAATTATGTCAATATTTGGTATCATGATTAAATTAAATTATACATCTACTCCCTTGCCCGATCCAACCTGAACAATTTCAACAGAATCTTTTTTCTTTCTGGCGACTTGATCTGATATAATTTGAACTTTTTTAAATTTATCTTTTTCCTTTAAAGTTAAAACAATAGCGCCAATCATAGCAACAAATAAAATCAATCCCACAAGCTGAAATTGTAAAAAGAAATCTGTATATAAAATATCACCAATGGCCTTACTATTAGAAATTTCATTATTTATTTTATAATGACTTAAGAAAAAATAACCCTTCTTTAAATATTTGGTTGGCTCAAGAGAGCTGACAGCAATAATATAAATTTGAGTGATAAAAATAGCAGATATTAATGAAAGAATAGGAAGATATTTCCTAACATTATATTGCCTCTTCTTATCTACATCCAGCATCATTACCACAAATAAGAATAATATAGCAATTGCTCCAACATAAACAATAATAAAAAGCATTGCCAAAAATTCAGCCCCTATCATTAAAAATAAAGCCGAAGCATTGACAAAAGCAAATATCAAAAACATGGCAGAAGTAACAGTATTTCTTGAAAGAACGACAAAAAATGCCGATATAATCAGAAAAATTGCAAATTGATAAAATAGAAAAGTTGAAAATAACATTAATTAGAGGAATTTATTTCAATATTTTTTTGTAATACCGCCTCCCAGCGATCACCATTATCTAATAATTTTTGTTTATCATAATATAATTCTTCACGAGTTTCAGTAGCATATTCAAAATTTGGCCCCTCAACAATAGCATCAACTGGACAAGCCTCCTCGCAAAGACCACAATAAATACATTTAATCATATCAATACCATAGGCAGTGGTTTTTCTACTACCATCTTCCCTTTCTTCAGCTTCAATAGTAATAGCGCTTGCCGGACAAATTGCTTCGCATAATTTACAAGCGATGCATCTCTCCTCACCATTTGGATAACGACGAAGCGCGTGCTCCCCTCTAAATCTTGAACTAATTGGGCCTTTTTGATAAGGATAATTAATAGTGACTCTTTTTTTAAACATATAAAAAAAGGTCAGAGCCATACCCTTAATAATTTCCTTAATAGCAAATGCTGTAATAAATCTTGTCATAATCTAAGAAAGAAAAACAATATAAGAAGAAGTTAAAATAACTGATAATAATGATAATGGTAGGAATATTTTCCAGCCTAATCTCATCAATTGATCATAACGATATCTAGGAAGTGATGCCCTAACCCAAATAAAACAAAATAATAAAATAAAGATTTTTAATAAAAACCAAATAACGCCAGGAATGAATGATAAAGAGTCAATTGGAGGAAGCCAACCGCCGAGAAATAAAATTGTTGCCATTGCTGACATAAGAATCATATTAGCATATTCACCAAGGAAAAACATAGCAAAGGGCATTGAGCTATATTCTACATTATAACCTGCAACCAACTCAGATTCAGCCTCTGGTAAATCGAAAGGCAGGCGATTTGTTTCAGCTAAAATGGAGATAAAAAATAAAATAAAAACAGGAAATAATGGAATAACATACCACATATCCTTTTGAGACAAAATAATTTCAGATAGATTTAAAGAACCACTAAGCAAAATAACATTGATAATAATTAAACCAATTGAAACTTCATAAGAAATCATCTGAGCAGAAGAGCGGATTGCACCAAGAAAAGCATATTTAGAATTAGAGGCCCAGCCAGCAATAATAATACCGTAAACACCAAGGGAAGAAGCGGCTAAAATGTAAATCACGCCAACATTAATATCAGCAACAACAAAATTTTCTGAAAAAGGTATCACAGCCCAGCCAATTAAGGCCAAAACAAAGGTAATTACTGGTGCCAATAAAAAGAGAAATTTATTAGCATTAGCGGGGATAATAACCTCCTTAAACATCAATTTAACACCGTCACAAAGAGGTTGAAGCAAGCCAAATGGCCCATTAACATTAGGCCCTTTTCTGAGTTGCATAGCAGCAATAACCTTCCTTTCCATCAAGGTCAAATAAGCAACGGCACCAAGAAGTGGTAAAATAATCAAAAGAACTTTACCAATAATTTCTAAAGAATTTGTTAAATAGGTTAAATAGATATCTTCCATCAAAAAACTTTTATTTATTTAGGCGTTATTAACCCAGTTACAAACTAGTTGTGTATTATTAAAATAAGCAACTAGTTTGTGACTGGGTTAATACCGATAAAATATATTCTAAATATTATTTAATTCAACCAATTATTTGTTTGATTTTAGGATCTGTTAACAAAATAAAATCCTTCTTTAAATTTATTCATAAATTTTGCTTGTACATTGCTAGATATTGTCATAAGTGTTACTATAACGATAAACTGTAAGAGAGATTTTTTTAACCACCATTTATATGTTTATTAATTTCCCTTTAAGAACCAGACATCTCAGAGATTGCATCAAATCTCCTTGTTCTTAATTTTTGAATTTTGTATGAGTTGAATATTTTTCATCTAGCAAAAAAAGTTTTCGTATTTCCATTAACAATGTAAAGTTTTAAATAAGGGTCGAGTGTAGAGAAAGAAATATTCCCCTCTTAACGTAGATCAACAATTATAATGTTACTTTTGATTTTAAAGAGAACCCACCTTCTATTTTTATCACCTGTCCAGTAATCCAATCATTTTCTGGATTAAGTAAAAATGAACAAGCCCTTGCAATATCACCGACATTACCAATTTTACCCAAAGCGTGCATTTTATTAGATGCTTGTTCAACATCATTTCATTCTGGGTAATCATTTTACTTAAATTAGTATCGGTCAAGCTTGGTGCAACTGCATTAAATCTAATATATTTTTCCTACAAATAGGTGCAAGTCATCATAGCTGAGCGAGTTAAGCCTTCAATTGCTGATTTTCATCACCATGTAATATCGCTTCATGATTGGAAATACCAATTGATCGTGACCACAGAAGAAATTAGAACCACAGATCCGCCATTATTCATATATTTTCCTGCTCCTCTAGTAATAGCAAAACTTGTAGTAAGGTTTTTATGAATAACATCTAAATATTCTTCAAATTTGGTTTGATGAGCAGCTTTCAATAAAATTGAACCAGAAAAATTAACCACCCCATCAATTGAACCAAATTTTTCTTTAGCAATTTTAAAGATATTTTCCACTGAATCAAAATCTGACAAATCTGGACAGATTTCAAAATCATAACCAAACTCATCTTTAATTTCCTCCGCCTTTTGCTCGTCTCTTGAAGTGAATAAAACATTACAATTAAAGATTTTTAATTTCCTAATTAGATCTTTAGCAATTGTTGATGTTCCTGCAAAAATAAGGTAATTTTTTTGATCAAATGCTTTCATAATTTTTTCTTACAATATTTTCCAATTTTAGGAAGATTCATCTAAAACCATTATAATTTGGTTCTTGAGAAAGATATCTAGCATATAGTATATTAATAACGAATATATAAAAGACAATATTCCTGAACACAGCAAAATCTTTTTTATTTAATGTCATCGGTTTTTGCAAGTTAAATTTATAAATAATTTAGGTAATTATCCCTTGACACACAAAATAACTGCTCTAAATAAAAGGCTATTACTAACTTAATAGCTATTCATAAACTTTTCAAAAAATTAAAAATTAAATTCAGTTTCAAAAAGCAATAATCTTATTAGATAATATCAGGTTTCAAAAGGTTCCTAAGAACCAGACATCTCAGAGATTGCATCAAATCTCCTTGTTCTTAATTTTTGAATTTTGTATGAGTTGAATATTTTTCATCTAGCAAAAAAAGTTTTCGTATTTCCATTAACAATGTAAAGTTTTAAATAAGGGTCGAGTGTAGAGAAAGAAATATTCCCCTCTTAACGTAGATCAACAATTATAATGTTACTTTTGATTTTAAAGAGAACCCACCTTCTATTTTTATCACCTGTCCAGTAATCCAATCATTTTCTGGATTAAGTAAAAATGAACAAGCCCTTGCAATATCACCGACATTACCAATTTTACCCAAAGCGTGCATTTTATTAGATGCTTGCAGCATCATTTCATTCTGGGTAATCATTTTACTTAAATTAGTATCGGTCAAGCTTGGTGCAACTGCATTAAATCTAATATTTTTTGCAGCATAGGTGCAAGCTGCTGAGCGAGTTAAGCCTTCAATTGCTGATTTTGTCAGAGAATATCGCTTCATGATTGGAAATACCAATTGATGCAGCCACAGAAGAAATTAGAACCACAGATCCGCCATTATTCATATATTTTCCTGCTCCTCTAGTAATAGCAAAACTTGTAGTAAGGTTTTTATGAATAACATCTAAATATTCTTCAAATTTGGTTTGATGAGTTTATGACTTTCAATAAAATTGAACCAGAAAAATTAACCACCCCATCAATTGAACCAAATTTTTCTTTAGCAATTTTAAAGATATTTTCCACTGAATCAAAATCTGACAAATCTGGACAGATTTCAAAATCATAACCAAACTCATCTTTAATTTCCTCCGCCTTTTGCTCGTCTCTTGAAGTGAATAAAACATTACAATTAAAGATTTTTAATTTCCTAATTAGATCTTTAGCAATTGTTGATGTTCCTGCAAAAATAAGGTAATTTTTTTGATCAAATGCTTTCATAATTTTTTCTTACAATATTTTCCAATTTTAGGAAGATTCATCTAAAACCATTATAATTTGGTTCTTGAGAAAGATATCTAGCATATAGTATATTAATAACGAATATATAAAAGACAATATTCCTGAACACAGCAAAATCTTTTTTATTTAATGTCATCGGTTTTTGCAAGTTAAATTTATAAATAATTTAGGTAATTATCCCTTGACACACAAAATAACTGCTCTACAATAAGGCTATTACTAACTTAATAGCTATTCATATGAATTTTCAAGAATTTAAAAAGAAATTCCCTAGTAAAAAAGCAATAATCTTACACTTTGCTAATATCAGGCATCAAAACGGTATTAAGTGCCAACATTGTGGTAATGGCAAAGTATATCACAGAAAAGACAGTCCTAAATTATTTGAGTGTAGAGTTTGCAATAATTCTTTTTCAATCTTCAAAGATACTATTTTTGAGAAATCACGCACCGACCTTAAAAAATGGTTTTATGCAATTCATTTATTCTTAAACGGCAAGAAAGGTATTAGTGCTTTACAGCTTCAAAGAGAAACTGGCACAACTTACAAAACAGCTTGGCGTATGCTTCAACAAATCCGTAAAGCTATGGGTAATGATAAAGATGATGATGACGATGATTTTATGAATACAGTTATTGAAATGGACGAAACATACATAGGCGGTAAAGCTACAAATAAGCATATGAGTGAAAGAGTGGCTGCAAAAGGCAAATTCAAGAAAGAAACTGTTTTGGGTATGCTTGAAAGAAATAAAAAGCTAAGGGCTTTTGTTTTAGAAAATGGAGCTAGAAGAGATGATATTTTTGCTAAGATTTTAGAGAATATCAAAGATGGTAGCAAAATTATTACTGACGAACACAAAGCTTATTATTGGCTTTACACTCGCTTTAATCATAAAGTTGTTAATCACTCCCAAGGGCAATATGTTAATGGTAAAGGCAACCATACTAATACTATTGAAGGTTTTTGGGCTACTTTAAAGCGTGGAGTTTATGGTATTTATCATCATGTTAGTAAACAACATTTACAAAAATATGTAGATGAATTTGCTTTTAGATATAATAATAGAGGAAATGAAGGAATGTTTGATTTGGTTCTTAAGCAGTCTGTTCTATAATCTGCTTTTTTAAGGGAATGTCCAATCCCCTGTGTCAATTTAATTTTTTTCAAATTTTGCCTTAATAATTTTATTAAGAATTGAGATTTTATTTTTACAAGATTTTAAGCGTAGCGTATCTTGTAAAAATATAAATCCAATTTTTAAGATAATTTTTGGCAAAAATTTGTTTTCCATTTTTTTTAGATTTAGATTAATATTTTGTTATATTTAAGCTAAATCTAATTTGATTCTATCCTCAAATTTTATAGCAAATTGGCTAATTATCAAGCTCCAATTTGGTATTGGCATAGTCCATTTTTTCTTAATGTTTTGTATAGCAAGATAGAGTAACTTTTCTAATGATTGATCAGATGGAAAAGAGCCTTTAGTTTTGGTAATTTTTCTGACTTGCCTATGAAACCCTTCAACAGAATTAGTAGTATAAATTAGCTTTCTTATCTCTTTTGGATATTTAAAATAATTAGATAAATTATCCCAGTTATTATTCCAAGATTTGAATATTATTGGATATTTTTTGCCCCATTTTTCTTCAATTAGAAGCAGTTTTTCTTCGGCTACTTCTTTGCTTGTTGCAGTATAAACAGTCTTTAAGTCAGATATAAATTCTTTTTGATTTTTTGATGCAACATATTTGATAGAATTCCTAATTTGATGAATGATGCAAAGCTGAATCTCAGTTTTTGGAAATATTGAATTAATAGCCTCAGGAAAGCCCTTTAAGCCATCGACACAAGCAATCAATACGTCTTTTATACCTCTATTTTGTAAATCAGTTAAAATATTAAGCCAAAAATTAGCTCCCTCTGACTCTTGAAGATAAATTCCTAAAATATCTTTTTTACCATCCTTGTCAACTCCAAGAACTGAATAAAAAGCTTTACTAATTATTTTTCCATTTTCTTTAACCTTAAAAAACATAGCATCAAGAAATATTATAGGATAAATCTCTTCTAACTGCCTTTCTTTAAATTCTGTTATTTTAGGTAATATTTTGTCTGTAATAGCTGTAATTGTAGATTTAGATATCTCAATGTCATATATCTCTTCAATATGAGATGATATATCTCTATAACTCATACCATAAGAATATAGAGTTATAATTTTATCATCTAATTCTGGAGTTAAAATAGTTTGACCTTTCTTAACTATTTTAGGATCAAAAGATGAATTTCTATCCCTTGGAGTATTTAACTCAAATTGACCTCTATCGGTTTTGACTATTTTAGAAGAAAATCCATTTTTCCTATTGGTAACATCATCTTCTTTTTTTAGAATTTAAATGATTATCCAATTCGGATTGCATGGCAGTTTCAAGAAAATCTTTTAACATACTGGTAAATATACCATCTTTGCCAGAAAATCCTTTTCCAGCATACAATTTGTCTATAGCTTCTTTCTTGAACTTTTGATAATCAAAATCCTCTTCAAGATCTTGATTGTCAGAGTTATTTCGAAAATTATTTAAAGATTTTAATTTGTGATTCATGATATTATCAATTTAAGTTAATGTTAAAATTTATAATTATTTATGAGAATAAAATTTAATAAATTAAATTTTATTCTCATTTTAACTTAAATTGACACAGTTAAAAAAACGCTCCCTTTTTTAAAACGCTTTTTTAAAACGCTCAAAAAGTCCACAGCATCTAAAAAGTAATTAGGATAAGCTTTGTTTAATTTTTTTATATCACTAATCGACACAAGAACCGATTGATTATCTGGGTTTTTTTCACTTTCCAATAATGCTGTATTTGCGGTTTCTAATTGTGCTTTTGGAAATCTAGATAAATTTACAGTCTTTTCTTTTGCGTTTAAGGTAATCAAGCAATAGTAACTAGCTTTCCCTTTTTGGTTTTTAATAATATTATGGGCGGTAATTGCAAAGCCCTGCATTATATCATCAACTTTTAATCTATTATATTCTTCTTTAACTTTAGCGTAAATTTGTTCTTTGGTTAAATTTTTATGTATATCTAATATTTCTGATTCTTCCATTATCGCAAAGGCAGAGCTAACCAATGCAAAAAAATCCTTCCAATCATCATCCCCTCTATTAAATTTTAATCCCTGACCAAGGAAAGTGCCTATGGTTTCTACTGCCGTAGCCCATATATGCTGTAATTTTGATCTTAGTTGTAACTCTATTAATAAATTAGCAAACTCTTTCTTGTCGGAGGGGTATTGAGTTCTATAAATCAGGTGAACCCCTCTATATCCTGATTTTTTTGGATTCTCAATATAATCAAATTTGTTTTTTAATTCATGTCTAAAAATACCCCTAGCATTATCTGGAGCATCTATCCTTGAATTTTTTAGATAAATTTCTTCAAGTTGCTTTACAGCTTTAATGTCTTTTAGAACAGCTCTTAAACCTCCTATATCCTGCATTCTATCTAAAGACATTTTAGGCTCTCTTGAAAGTTTATCAATGATAGTTGAGGCTCTTTTAACTCTTTGGGCGGTTACTTCAAAATTAATAGCCTTTCTCTTGAGTCTTGCTTTTAGTGCAGTTTGAAATGTATTCAAAGGGTAGATATGAAAAGCCCTCCATTTATTAAGAGTATCTATCTAAGGCTTTCATCATTTGGATCTTTCCTAATTTTATCACCAGCTTTTTTTACTTGAGTCTTTGATGGTTTTTCCATTTTTTCAAGAAAGTTAAATTGAATATTACTACTCATAATTTAACCTTCCTATTAGAAAAGGCAACTGATTTTGTGCGTTGGGGGATAATTACCATAATTTATTTATTACTACCAACTAAATAACCTTAAGGAACCTCTGAAAAACCAATTATCTAATTTATAGATTTGAAACTGTTTAATTTTGTTATTTTTGCCAAAGTTTAGCAAAGTTATTTTATAAAATTTTGTTTGAATTTATTTGATAAAAATAGCCAGAAAAGCTTGATTTATCTAGCTTTTTTGCTTATTATTGATATATTAAATTCAAATAAAATATATAATTATGGCAACCCAGCAATCATTTTTTTCATTAGCAATTTCTGGTAGAAAATTAAGAGCGGAGAAGTTTCTTAATCAAATGACGGATATTATTCCATGGCAAAGATTGATTGATAAGATAGAGCCTTTTTATCCTAATGGTACTAGTGATTACGGTGGCAGGAAGGTGACAGATTTATTATTAATATTTAAGATTCATTTGTTACAGCAGTGGTTTGGTCTTAGTGATCCAGCTATGGAGGATGCTATATATGATAGAATAAGTTTTCAAAAATTCTTAAATATTGATATTGGTATTGATAATGTTCCGGATGAGACTGTGATATTGAGATTCCGTCATTTATTGGAAAAGCATAATTTATCGTCGATTATATTTAACGAGGTAAATTCATATCTTGAAGAGAATGATCTTTTGTTGAAGGAGGGTACGATAACTGATGCGACATTAATATCTGCTCCAACTAGCACAAAAAACAAGAAGAGGAAAAGGGACCAAGAGATGTCTTCTACCAAGAAAGGGAAGAATTATTATTTTGGCATGAACTTAAATTCCCATATCTTTACCCACGATAGTCCTTAAAAAAACATTAATCTAAGCAAATAAAAGCTTGCAACCGACTTTTTAGTTCTATATACTCAATGCCTATTATTAATTCTTTACTCACGATTATGAGCTATATCAGATACAAAAAAGTTGGAGACAGGGAATATGCATATGAAATAACGGCCTATTGGGATAAAAAGAAACAACATTCCAAGCAAGACAGCAAATATCTTGGAATTGTCCTAGATAAAGAAGCTGGAATATTTCAGGAGGTAAAAAGAAGAAAGAGAGATTTAAATGGAAAAGTTATTTCCAATCCAAAAAGGGTTACCTCTGATTTTCCATTTAATTTTGGGAAATTTTTTAGTGGCATTTTTCAAGAAAAAATTTTTGAAGATTTTGGAAAAAGATTGCTAATTTTGTTAAAAATTAAAAAGCTTTATCCTATCGTCTCATCAATGGATCTGCAATGTATTTAGCTAATGATTGGTATGAAGTTTCTTATCTAAACATTTATTTCCACCATTTTTGAGCTAAATTAGACAATTTATCCCTTGTTACGCTGTATTTGGTAGTATTTTTCTAACCATATAGAGATTAGCAAAGGATGATAGCATTTGTAATTGATTAGTATTCTTTTGAAATCATTATATCTAACCTTTCTATAGCCCCAAAGATGCTTTATAATTTGAAATGGATGTTCAACTTTTCTGCTCGAACTGATGAAAATTGTTTATTCCTCTTTTTTTGCTTATTTGAAAGTTTTTTGTTAGATTTAGCTCTATTGGTTATACCATAAAATATATTGTGATTCCTACAAAATCTTTTATTGCCTTATCATCATAGGCCTTGTCACCAAATAAAGAAATGTTTCATCACCATGTAATAACTCCTCTGTTTTAGTAGAATCATAATCTTTAGCTGTCGTCGTGACAATAGAATGAATAATTGGCTTACCCTTAGTTTGCACACCAATATGAGACTTCATGCCAAAATAATAATTCTTCCCTTTCTTGGTAGAAGACATCTCTTGGTCCCTTTTGCTATTCTTGTTTTTTGTAATAGTTGGAGCAGATATTAATGTCGCATCAGTTATCGTACCCTCCTTCAACAAAAAGATCATTCTCTTCAAGATATGAATTTACCTCGTTAAATATAATCGACGATAAATTATGCTTTTCCAATAAATGACGGAATCTCAATATCACAGTCTCATCCGGAACATTTTCACTACGAATATCAATATTTAAGAATTTTTGAAAACTTATTCTATCATATATAGCATCCTCCATAGCTGGATCACTAAGACCAAACCACTGCTGTAACAAATGAATCTTAAATATTATTAATAAATCTGTCAGCTTGCTGCGACCGTAATCACTAGTACCATTAGGATATAAAGGCTCTATCTTATCAATCAATCTTTGCCATGGAATAATATCCGTCATTTGATTAAGAAACTTCTCCGCTCTTAATTTTCTATCCAGAAATTGCTAATGAAAAAAAATAGATTGCTGGGTTGCCATAATTATATATTTTATTTGAATTTAATATATCAATAATAAGCAAAAAAGCCAGTAGGATTTGTTTAGATAAATTGATTGGAGTTTTTTGGCTATTTTTATCAAATAAATTCAAACAAAATTTTATGAAAATTAACTTTGCTAAAAAATTGGCAAAAATTATTCCAAAATTAAATAGTTTCAAATCTATAAATTAGATAATTGGATTTTCAGAAAAACCAATATTCAAATATCAATGGATGGAAAAGGTAGGTGGGTAGACAATGTAATTATTGAAAGATTCTGGAGAACTGTAAAATATGAACAAATTTTTCTCAATCCTCCTGATAATATAGAAGAATTAAAGAGGCAAATAACAAGATTTATCCATTTTTATAATTATCAAAGACCTCATCAATCTTTGAATTACAAAACTCCTAGTCAAATTTACTATAATGATGACAGTAAGAGAAAAAAGAATTAGATTTTAAAATAAAAAATAATTAAATTCTAAAATATGAAATACGAAATTTTATAATTTTCCAGAAATTTCTACGAATTTGGCTATTTAGGGCCATTCTAAAATTTCAGAAAATTCAAAAATTTCTACACCGAATTTAAAGAAAAAAGTCTATGACTTTTAAAGAGGCAATGGTCTAACAAATGGGTGCAGTTCTGATAATATTGAATTATTACAAAAAAATAAGATCAATTTTATAATTAGACTTCCGTCTGGCAGAAAATTATTCAAAGAAGTAATTGATAATGAAAAAATAGATCTGGCATCTAATGCAGTAAAAGTATCCAAAAAGAGAGTGGTATTTATTAAAGAAAAGGAGATTAAGCTAAACAAGAAGAAGACCTATGCCTATATTGTGCTTGATCCAAAGAAAAAGGCTGATTTAGTAAATAATTATTTATCTGAAAAAATAGATGATAAGCAAGATATTGATAACGAGAAAATAGCTAAGGTCATAAATCAAAAGGGCCTGTTTGTAATAATATCTTCAAAGAAGCAGGAAACAGAAAATATCCTAAATTTATACTACACCAGACAAAAGGTTGAGAGAATGTTCGCTTTCTCGAAGTCAGATCTAAACCTGCTACCACTAAGAGTGCATAGCGAGGAAACTCTCAGAGGACATTTATTTTTACTATTTTTATTATCTTACTTTTTTATGAAAATTCATCAGAAATTAAACAAAGAATTTACTGTGGATCAAGCATTTATTATACTTTCGGCACAAAAGGCAAAAATATATGAAAAGCAGATATTTGTACAAAGGCTACAAAAAAGCAAAAACAAATTTTTGAGCTTTTTTTTATGATATTCCTGAGGAGATGGCTCGTGGGTAAAGATATGGGAATTTAAGATGAAGTCTCATATTGGTGTGCAAACTAAGGGTAAGCCAATTATTCATTCTATTGTCACGACGACAGCTAAAGATCATGATTCTACTAAAACAGAGGAGTTATTACATGGTGATGAAACTTCTTTATTTGGTGACAAGGCCTATGATGATAAGGCAATAAAAAGATTTTGTAGGAATCACAATATATTTTATCTTAAATTCCCATATCTTTACCCATCTCCTCAGGAATATCATAACCAAAAAGCTCAAAAATTTGTTTTTGCTTTTTTGTAGCCTCTTGTACAAATATCTGCTTTTCATATATTTTTGCCTTTTGTGCCGAAAGTATAATAAATGCTTGATCCACAGTAAATTCTTTGTTTAATTTCTGATGAATTTTCATAAAAAAGTAAGATAATAAAAATAGTAAAAATAAATGTCCTCTGAGAGTTTCCTCGCTATGAACTCTTAGTGGTAGCAGGTTTAGATCTGACTTCGAGAAAGCGAACATTCTCTCAACCTTTTGTCAGAACTGCACCCATTTGTTAGACCATTACCTCTTTAAAAGTCATAGACTTTTTTCTTTAAATTCGGTGTAGAAATTTTTGAATTTTCTGAAATTTTAGAATGGCCCTAAATAGCCAAATTCGTAGAAATTTCTGGAAAATTATAAAATTTCGTATTTCATATTTTAGATTTTAATTATTTTTTATTTTAAAATCTAATTCTTTTTCTCTTACTGTCATCATTATAGTAAATTTGACTAGGAGTTTTGTAATTCAAAGATTGATGAGGTCTTTGATAATTATAAAAATGGATAAATCTTGTTATTTGCCTCTTTAATTCTTCTATATTATCAGGAGGATTGAGAAAAAAAAATTTTCATATTTTACAGTTCTCCAGAATCTTTCAATAATTACATTGTCTACCCACCTACCTTTTCCATCCATTGATATTTGAATATTTCGTTTTTTTAATTCATTTATCCAATTACCGCTGGTAAATTGAGATCCTTGATCAGTATTAATAATTGTTGGAATAATTTTATGATTTTTTATTCCCTTTTTTAATATTTCAACACAATTATTAGTTTCCATAGAAATTGATAATTTTGATGCAACAACAAATCTAGAACTCCAATCAATTAGCGACATTAAATAAACAAATCCTACTGGTGTTTTGATGTAAGTTATATCAATTGCCCAAGTGTGATTTGGCTTATCTATTTTAGATTTATCTTCTAATAAATAAGGATATTTGTAATCTTTTTTATTGATGATTGTTGTCTTTTTCTTTGGATAAAGAGCTTTAATCTTTAGAACTCTCATTAATCTAAGAATCTTCTTGCGATTAATTTTATTATTATGATTTCTATCTTGATTGATTATTTCTGTAATTCTTCTATATCCGAAAAATTGATATTTACTCCAGATATTATGAATATCTTTGCATAAACTATTAATCTTAGAAATATCAATCCTAGATTTATAATAAAAATTAGATCTATTAATATCTAACAATCTACATCTATTTCTGACAGCTAAATTATACATATCTGATGATAATTTTAGAAATTTGATTTTCTTAGAATAATCTAACTGTCCAGAAACTTTTTTAAGAAATCTCTTTCCATTGTTAATTGACCTATTTTCTTATATAATTTATCAATTTCTTTATCCTTCTTTTTTTGTTCTTTTTTACTTAATTTTTCTTCTTTAGATAACTTAGAATCAGAAAATATATCATTACCGCTAGCTTTAAACTGCTTAACCCATTTATGTAATGTTGATTTAGCAATATCATATTCGCTACAAATCTGATAAATTGTATAATTTTCGGATAAATATTTCATTACAACTTTAAACTTAAAATCAGAATTATATTTTTTAATTTCTTTTGACATAATTTATTAAATTAAATTTTTAATTAACAGATGAAAAAATATTAGCATATTTTTCCATCTTCCAAATCAAAATTTAAAGAAATTATAGTCTATGAAATTTAAAAATTAATGGTCTGAATTTTAGGGGGCATTTCTGTCTGGTGTAGTATAAATTTAGGATATTTTCTGTTTCCTGCTTCTTTGAAGATATTATTACAAACAGGCCCTTTTGATTTATGACCTTAGCTATTTTCTCGTTATCAATATCTTGCTTATCATCTATTTTTTCAGATAAATAATTATTTACTAAATCAGCCTTTTGATCAAGCACAATATAGGCATAGGTCTTCTTCTTGTTTAGCTTAATCTCCTTTTCTTTAATAAATACCACTCTCTTTTTGGATACTTTTACTGCATTAGATGCCAGATCTATTTTTTCATTATCAATTACTTCTTTGAATAATTTTCTGCCAGACGGAAGTCTAATTATAAAATTGATCTTATTTTTTTGTAATAATTCAATATTATCATTAGAATAAAAGCCCGCATCTAGCAGTACCGCTTTAGCTGTAGTGTTATGAGCCTTAAGTTCTTTGATAGTATTTGTGAGTGTTGAGATGTCCGCTATACTGCCTGCATTGTAGCGAAAGTACAGAGGTAGATTGTTATCGGCAGAAACAACTGACATAAATTTTATCTGCCTATCAATAGAGCCACTATTATAGCCAAACTCATTAATTGGAGTATTGATTTCATTTGGCATGCTACTTCCATCTACTATTAGACCTTCTTTGCTGTCTTTTGTTGCGATAGGAAGATATTTTCTAAAAAAGTCTTTTTGAAGCTTTTCACTTCCCAGTTCTTTTAGGAAATTACTGATAGCTTGTGAGCTCATAGAAGAGCCTGGAAATAAATGTTTAGATATATCGCCTTCATACCAATCATTAGCTAAATACATTGCAGATCCATTGATGAGACGATAGGATAGTAAGCTTTTTAATGTTTTAAGCTTTACATGAGGCAGTAAGTCTGCAAAGATTTTTCCAACATCATCTTCATCAATTAGTTTCTTGGTTAAGTAGCCACTACCAAAAGATACAATTTCCCTCTCCTTAAATGGTTGTGCCATAACCCTTTTTGGATTGGAAATAACTTTTCCATTTAAATCTCTCTTTCTTCTTTTTACCTCCTGAAATATTCCAGCTTCTTTATCTAGGACAATTCCAAGATATTTGCTGTCTTTTTGGAATGTTGTTTCTTTTTATCCCAATAGGCCGTTATTTCATATGCATATTCCCTGTCTCCAACTTTTTTGTATCTGATATAGCTCATAATCGTGAGTAAAGAATTAATAATAGGCACGAGTATATAGAACTAAAAAGTCGGTTGCAAGCTTTTATTTGCTTAGATTAATGTTTTTTTAAGGACTATCGTGGGTAAAGATATGGGAATTTAAGTTTATGGTATAACCAATAGAGCTAAATCTAACAAAAAACTTTCAAATAAGCAAAAAAAGAGGAATAAACAATTTTCATCAGTTCGAGCTAAAGTTGAACATCCATTTCAAATTATAAAGCATCTTTGGGGCTATAGAAAGGTTAGATATAATGGTTTACAAAAGAATACTAATCAATTACAAATGCTATCATCCCTTGCTAATCTCTATATGGTTAGAAAAATACTACCAAATACAGCGTAACAAGGGATAAATGTGTCTAATTTAGCCAAAAATGGTAAAATTAGACAAGAAACTAGAGAAATTACCACAAATAATGCCTAAATTTGGATAAAGATTGTTAATTTTTAACAAAATTAGCAATCTTTATCCAAATTATAAAAATTTTTTCTGAAAAATGAAAAAATAGACAAAATTAAATAGGAAAATCAGAGGTTCCTTAAGAACGGCGCATCTTGAAGAATATACCAAGCCCCCTTATTCTTAATTTTTGAATTTTGTATGAGCCAAATATTCTTACTTTAATAAAAGAAAAATTACTTCTTGAAATTACGCTTTCTGTCAGATCAAGTAGTGGTTTTTACAATTTAGCAAAATTGATCTTTTTGACCCTTTTTTAGCATAAATTTAGTTTTTTATGGCACAATATGTCCATATTGCACCAAAAAGAAACAGAATTTCTGCTAAAAAATGCTCTAAAAATTCCAATTTTTAGTTTTTCAGAGGTTCCATAAATGAAAGTTAACTTTATGTTACTTAATTTAAAAGGAACCTCTGAAATCAATTATTTCCCATCTCTGACTTCAACTGACCGCAAGCACCATAACATCTTGCCCTTTGGTTTTGCGAATGGTCACTTTAATACCAGATTTTTTAATAATATTGCCAAATTTCATAATTTTATTACGGCTAGATGGCAGATAGGGCGAATTTTTCCAAGGATTAAAAGGAATAATATTAATCAAAACTGGCAATCGATATTTTTTGACTAATTTTACCAAACCTAAAGCCTGATCTTCAGAATCATTAATACCATCAAGCATAACATATTCAAAAGTAATTCTGGCTGTAGGATTTTCCTGAACATAATAACGGCAAGCGACCATTAATTCAATAAGAGGATATTTATTATTAAGTGGCATAATTTTACTACGAGTAGCATCATCCGTCGCATGTAAAGAAATTGCCAGAACAGTTTTAATATCATGAGCAAAATCTTTAATTTGCGGCACAATACCAGAAGTTGAAATAGTAATTTTCCTTTTAGAAAAATTCAGCCCAGCTTTGGAATTAAGAATTTCTACCGATTTTTTAACATTTTCATAATTAAAAAGGGCTCTCCCATTCCCATATAGACAATGGAAGAATATTGCGTTTTTCATTATCGCCAGACCAATCATCAAGCAAATCCTTAGCTAATAAATATTGCCCGGTAATTTCGCCAATTGTTAAATTTCGAGTAAATTTTTGCGTACCAGTATGACAAAATTTACAAGTCAAAATACAACCAACCTGAGAAGAAATGCATAAAGTACCACGATCCCCCTCTGGTATGAAAACCATTTCAATTTCACGATTATCATAAAGTTTTACCAACCATTTTCTGGTACCATCTTTTGAAAGATTATCGGAAGAAATTTTTAGACGAGAAATATCATAAGCCTCATGCAATTTTTGCCGAACATCTTTAGAAATATTAGACATTTGATCAAAAGATTTAACGCCCTTAACATAAAGCCAATTCCAAATTTGCCCTGCCCGAAATTTTTTTTCTCCAAATCTAACCATCTCATCTTCTAACTGCAAAAAAGTTAGATCCATAAGCCAGATTTTACCATTTTCTAAAATCATAAATTTTTAAGAATCTCAAATATCACTTGATTAGTTAATAATCTGCCCTTTTTGGTAATTTTGATATGATCTGCATCACAAAGCAATAGATTTTCCTTAATTAAGGGTTTTAAATCATTAATTTTAAGCAAATCAAGAATATTTTTGCCAAAATTTCTTAAAAATTCCTGATTTTTTATTCCCTCTTTTAGCCTTAAACCCATCAATAAAAATTCTTCAAAAAATTCCTGACCCCTTATTTCTTCCTGTTTTTGTATTCCGAAGCCAGTCTTTTCAACCTTTTCAAGCCATTTTTCAGGTAAAGAAAGCATCTGTAAAGCATTTCGAGCATTGTCAAAATTTATCCTACTATGAGCGCCAGCACCAATACCAAGATATTCCTTTGATTGCCAATAAGCCAAATTATGCTTTGATTCATAGCCCTTTTTAGCATAATTTGAAATTTCATAAGCAATAAAAGCATTTTTAGCCATAATTTCACCAGTCTTTTCATAAAATTTAGCGGCAAGATCATCTTTTGGCATGATAAAATTACCCTCTTGATGCTGTTTGTAAAATTTTGTACCTTTTTCAATGGTTAATTGATAAAGAGAAAGATGTTTAGTTTGAAAATCCAAGGCCTGTTGTAACTCAATTTGCCAATCTTTTATTGTTTGATCGGGGCGACAATAAATAAATCAAAAGAAAAATTATCAAAAATTTTGGCAGTAGTTTTTATGGTTTTTATGGCCTCAGAAGCACTATGATTTCGCCCCAAAAATTTTAAATCAGCATCATTTAAAGATTGAATTCCAAGGGAAATACGATTAATTCCAGATCTTTTAAAATCTTGAAATTTTTGAGCTTCAAATGATGTAGGATTGGCCTCTAAAGTAATTTCACAATTCTTGTCAATTTGCCATAAATTGGAAATTTTAGCAATAATTTTTTCTAAAAAATAAGGATTCATAAGAGATGGCGTACCACCACCAAAAAAAATAGTTTTTATTTTTCTCTGACCAATTTTTTGAGCAAAAAAATCCATTTCAGTAAAATATCCACTCAAAAATCTTTCCTCTGCAATATTATTCTTAGTGTGAGAATTAAAGTCGCAATATGGGCATTTTGATAGGCAAAACGGGTAATGAATGTAAAGATGTAGATCTGTCATTTATTAATTAAAAAAAATGTGCTCCTAGGAGCACAAAATTTTTGTTTTCTCCCACAACACTCCAAATCCCTTAATTATCAAGGGATAATAACAAAAAGGCTTCGATAAATCTATCCAATTCACCATCTAAAACCTTTTGACAATTTTTAATTTCATAGCCAGTTCTAAGATCCTTAACCATTTGATAGGGGTGCATAACATAGGAACGAATTTGATGACCCCAACTATTATCCGTTTTGGTTTGATTCATCCGGTCTTTCTCTTCTTGTTTTTTACGCATTTCCAACTCAAAAAGACGAGATTTTAGCATTTTCATGGCTTCTGCCCTATTTTTTAATTGCGAACGATCATTTTGACATTGCACCACAATATTGCTTGGTAAATGTGTAATTCTTACTGCCGAATCCGTCTTATTTACATGTTGACCACCAGCACCACTGGCTCGGTAAGTATCAATGCGAAGATCCTTATCATCTATTTCAATCTCTATTTTTTCATCAGCAACAGGATAAACCCAAATAGAAGAAAAACTTGTTTGTCTTTTGCCACTAGCATTAAATGGAGAAATTCGAACTAAACGATGAATTCCAGCCTCACCGCGACACCAACCGAAAGCATTTTTACCAGAAATTTTAATACAGGCCGATTTTATGCCCGCCTCTTCACCCTCTAAATAGCTAACAATATTAGCTTTAAAATCATGAGTTTCCGCCCATCTAAGATACATTCGAAGCAAAGATATCTGAAAAATCCGCCGCATCATTACCACCAACCCCAGTATTAATTTCCAAAAAACAATCATTAGCATCATTTTCACCAGAAAAAAGATATTCAATTTTCAATTTAGCTAATTTTTGACTAAGCTCTGTCAAAGATTTTTCTACATCTTTTAGTAAATCCCTATCATTTTCAGATTGAGCCATCTCAAATAGCTCCTTATTATCAGTAAATTCTTGTAGTAAATTTTTAAAATTAGAAATTTTATCAGAAATTTCAGTCTTTTTCTCGCATAATTTTATTAGCATCATCTTTATTCCAAAAATTTTCTTCTAAAGTTATTTTTTCCAACTTTGTTAATTCCTCTTGCGATTTTTCTAAATTAAAAACTTTAGTAATAATTTCTAAATATTTTGTAATTTCTTTGATGATGTCTGGGATTTCCATTATTTATTTTCTAGGTGCCTTATGAGCGGGAATTTCTATTACTCATAAAAGAAGGAGCTAAAGATAAATTTGTAGCCACTTTCTTCTTTTTCATCACAATTTCATTAGAGTTTTGTGGCGCTAAATCTTTAGAAATGAGAAAAATACCATATTCAGCAAAAAAATTAGCAAAAATTCTTTTAATCATACTGTAAATTACTCGATTCTTACTACTAAGATAGGTCCTTCTTTTAATGGCAATATTCATCTGGTGACATAAATTCTCAAAATCCTTAATAGTGCAAAAATGAATATTTGGCGTATCATACCATTGATAAGGAATGGACTTTCTAACTGGCATTTTACCGCCAAAAAATAGCTGAAACCTATTTTGAAAATGAGCGAAATTTGGAAAAGAAATAATAGCAAATTTAGCAATTCTAAGCATCTCTTCTATTGATGATTTTGGATCTTTTAGGGCCTGCAAAGTCTGACTTAAAATAACATAATCAAAATGATTATCAGGATAATTATGTAAATCCTTCTCACAATCACCCTGAATAGCAGAAATACCCCGAGAGATTGCCTTGGAAACCGATTCCTGTGAAATTTCTAACCCCTAACATCAATATTTTTTTCCTTCTTTAAATATTGCAACAATTCCCCATCACCGCAACCAATATCAAGAACCTTTGAATCATTTTCAATAAGATTAGCAATGAGTCTAAAATCAGAACGAATATTCATGATATACCACATGATTTAGATTTATTACCAGCAGAAGATGCAGCATGTTTAGGCGAAAACTCTACTTCAAGGCTTGATTCAACATGTTCAGCTGAAACCTCTCCTTGAAGGCTCGAACTAGGAGTAGAAACATCCGCTGGCATTACTCTATAAGAGGAATCAGCTTTGGAGGTTTGTCTAGGAAAATTATCATTTTCTGGCTGATCGAAAACAACATCCAAACCTTCAAAGGCAACTTCCTGACAAGGGATGTCATAGCAAAATTCACCATTAACATCTTTAAATAATACTTTATCTTTTTCTAACCTAAAGATTCCTACAATTTCACCTTTTAGAGCATCCATTTCTTTTCCTTTAAGATCTATCTCTTTCTCTTCCTCACCATGCTTCACCTTTAAAAATCGATTTTGCCCTCCTTCTTTTATTACTTTAAAACTTATCTGTTCTGGCATATCTAATAAATTAATTATTTTCTAAAAACCCTTTTATCGTCCTTTCCATGGCTTCATTTTCTACTAAAAATGAGTCATGACCATGACAACTTGCAATATTAACATAGCTAACATTAAGCCCAGCAATATTTAATTTTTGCGATAGGATTTGCAATTCTGACGGCGGAAAAAGCCAATCATCAGAAAAGCTAATAAGACAAAATTTGATCTTAGAATTTGCAAAAATTTCCGTTAAATCCTGCCCCCTATCCTCTTCCAAATCAAAATAATCCATAGCTTTTGAAATAAAAAGATAAGAATTTGGATCATAGCGAGAAATAAAAGAACTACCCTGATGATCTAAATAGCTTTCAATTTGAAAATCAATATCAAATTGGTAAGAAAGCTCCCTTTTCTCCTGCAAATTTCTACCAAATTTTCTCTGTAAAGATTCCTTTGACATGTAAGTAATATGTGCAGCCATTCGAGCAACTGCCAAACCTTTTTCAGGAAAAGTTTTTTTCTCCAAATAACCACCAGCTTGCCAGTTAGAATCAGCCATAATTGCCTTACGACCAATTTCATTAAAGGCAATATTTTCTACATTATGACGAAAAGAAGTAGCAAGAGCAATAATAGATCTGACCATTTCGGGAAAAGATGCTGCCCACTCAAGTGCTTGAAAACCGCCCATGGAACCGCCAATTACTGAGAATAATTTTTCAATTCCAAAATGCTCAATTAATAATTTTTGCGCTTTAACCATATCAGCAATAGTGATAATTGGAAAATTAGCACCATAAATTTTGCCATCTTCAGGATTGATATCCTTCGGCCCAAAAGATCCCATACAACCACCAATAACATTCGAGCAAATAACAAAATATTTACTTGTATCAATAGATTTACCCTCAGCAACTAACTCATGCCACCAGCCTTTTTTACCAGTTATGGGATTATCCGACGCCACATATTGATCACCAGTAAAAGCATGACAAATAAGAATAGCGTTAGATTTATCCTTATTTAATTTACCATAAGTTTGATAAGCAATATTGAAATTTGAAATCTTTTTACCACAATCAAGAAACAAATCATTATCTTTGGCAAGTTTAACAATATTACCTATTTGATATTTTTTAAATTTTGGTCCA
Organism: Rickettsiales bacterium; assembly: GCA_038142525.1. GTDB lineage: Bacteria > Pseudomonadota > Alphaproteobacteria > Rickettsiales > UBA1997 > CAJQHK01. Next base: position 737,629 of record JAYQKE010000015.1, on the reverse strand, counting down.
AAGATAGAATCGATTAACATTAGGTTTTTAATTATTTTAGTGAGTATCTTGGTTTCTCAGGGAGTTCCTTATTATCGTAAAATTTTAATTAATAATTAATTAAGTTCAATGAGTTATGCCAAAATTCATTTTAAAGGTACTGTCCGAAATCTTTTTCTTTTGATTTTTTGGTGCAATATGTCTATATTTGGCTAAAAAATCATTGAATTTAGGCAAAAATTAACAGAAAAGCAATGGTAAAAGTATTTCAACCTATTACCCCTTTCATAAATTAGTAGACTTTTAGGCTAATTTTGGCATATCTAACACTTTTCTTTTTGAAAAAATTTCTTATTTTTTGCTTATCTCTCTGTAGAGAATATAAATATGATCTGACTATTTTATTTAATTCTTCTTTTGTATGAATTAACCTATGTTTTACTGCATTTGCCTTAACATCTTGATTAACCAATTCATCTGGATTTAATTCAGGTGAAATATGCTGGAAGAAAATAGAACTCTATTTTATCTTTATGTTTTTGTTGCCATTCTTTTACTTTTTTAGCATGATGAACTCTTAGATTATCTAATATTAAGAATATTTTCTTATCTTGGTTTTTAATTAATTGTCTAAGAAATTTAAGAAATATTTCAATATTCATATTTTCTTCATAGACCATAAATCTGAAATGACCATTATTATTGATTGTTGAAACCATATTTGTACTTACTCTTTTAACTGATTTTGTTAAGACTGGCTGATATTCTTTATTTCCTTTTATTCCATATCCTCTAAGAAAAGAGTGGCTATTGTTATTTATTCCCATCTCATCAAGAAAATGAATTTCTCCTTTTTCTTTTTTACATTTATTTTTAATTAAAGGGTAATCTTCTTGTAAAAATTTAGTTACTCTTTTTGGGTCTTTGTTAAACGCTTTGGTTAATGGTCTTTGTGGAGTGAATCCCCATTTCTTTAAATAACGGCTTATTGTTGGAACTGATAGGTTAATATCAAATTTAGTTCTAATTAATTCTTTAACAGCATTTATAGTCCATAAAGCAAAAGGAAATTTTAACTGTTGAGGATTATTATCAGTTATTATTCTAACAATATTAGCACATTGACATGGCTTGAGCTTGGAGATGGTTTGAGGAGGTCTGCCAACTTTATTTTTAATGTTTAATCCATCTTCACCATGTAATCTATATTCTTTTAACCACTTTCCAAGGGATGACCTGCCAATAGAAAATATTTCCATTACTTCCTTCCAACTCATTTTCTTTTCAACAATACAAGCAACGGCTTGTTTTCTGATTAACATTTTTGACTCCTGAGATAAATTCCTAATATTTTGTATTTCCATACACAATATTATAAGAGCTTAAATTCTAAAAGTCTACTAATTTATGAAAGGGGTAATAGATTTCTTAAAATAGACTAATTTAATAAAAAACATTAACATATTTATAGAAGAAGAATATCAATTTCTTTAGAAAATGAAAAATATTAAAACATGCCAAATATTACACTAACAACAATTTCGGGAGGAGCAATAACTGAGAATATAGATGACATAGGACAATTAAAAGAATATATGTATCATAATAATTCATGGATTGTAAAAGATGACACATATTACGATATTAACGACGACATCCCTGACAATCTAATAGCAGAAGATGTATCTTTGACCATAGTTAAAAAGTCCCCATCTCCAAAAAAAATAGCAAATGACATAATATATAACAATCCTCATTTAACTGAAGAGCAAAAGAATATTATTAGACGGAGATTATTGCCAGGGGATGAAGAAAAAGATCTAGAAACTATCAATGTACTTGACTTAAATGGTCTTGGCATTAAAGAGCTACCAAAATCAATTGGAAAACTTAGGAATTTAGGGTATTTAAATTTAGCTAGGAACCAACTAAAAAGTCTGCCAGAAGAAATTGAAAATCTTAGGAATTTAGGGTATTTAAGTTTGGCTCATAACCAACTAAAAAGTCTGCCAGGATCAATTGAAGGTCTTGTGTATTTAATGCATTTAGATTTGACTAATAACCAACTAAAAAGTCTGCCAGGATCAATTGAAGGTCTTGTGTCTTTAATGCATTTAGATTTGACTAATAACCCACTAACTGATATTAGATCCAGGCTATATATAGGCCAGGATCTAGTTATATTACAAGAAAACTTAGCTCTTCCTCCTAAGCCATCTACAACCAAAGCCCAAGCAAGTGGATGTCAAGCTGAAGGAGAACATGATAGAGGGCAATAAAATTGTTAATTTAGTTGTCTCACTATGTTAAAATTTCTATATCTTCTCTAAAATCTCAATAAAATCTTCAGCTTTAATACTAGCGCCACCAACCAAAAATCCAGCAATATTTTCAATATCAGCAATCTTAGTATTCTCAGCTTTAACTGAACCACCATAAAGAATTTGATATTTTTTTACATTGGAAAAATTATCATCCATGTGATTTTTGATATATCTAGCAATTTCAGCAATTTCATCAGAAGTTGGAACCTTACCAGTGCCAATTGACCAAATTGGCTCATAAGCAATTATTAGATTCTCAATTTCTAAATTTTTTGGAATATTATTTTCTAATTGATTCTTAACAAATTCAATATGGGCCACATTTTCCCTAACCTCCTCATTTTCACCAATACATAAAATAGGTTTTAAACCAGATGATAATGCCGATTTTAACTTAGCCAATATCACCTTATCACTTTCAAAATGATAAGATCTTCTTTCAGAATGACCAATAATAACATATTCACAGCCAGCCTCAAGCGAAATTTTAGCACTAATATCGCCAGTAAAGGCACCATTTTCCTGATAATGACAATCTTGACCAGCAATTGAAATATCACGCATATTAGAAGCCATTTTCTCAATCTCTGCTTCGGTTAAATCTTCAATATTTTGGTTCATTTTCTCCATTTTTTCTAACTCCATATTAAGTAAAGATTCATCAATATGGTCAATCATAATGGCAGGAGGAGCTAAAATAATTTTATATTTATTACTAATATGATTACTAACTTTCTCGATCCAATATTCAGCATATTCAAAGGAATTATTCATCTTCCAATTAGCAATTATTATCTTCATATTTTTTTAAAATTAATTTTATTTGTGAAATAATATTTTCTTGATCAGAATTATTATAAATTACAGCATCTGCAAGTTTTTCTTTTTCTTGATCAGATTTTTGATTTGAGATAATTTCATCAAATCTTTCTAACAAAATAGATTCAGAAATTTTAGAATTTTTATCTTGCTGTCTTTTAATAAATCTCTCTTTTCTAAAATTTATATTGGAGATAATTAAAATTGCAATATCACACTTTTTATAAGATTTTTTATCAAATAATAAAGGAACATTGAGTAAAGCTATCTCAATATTATTAGATTTGCAATTTTCAATAAATTCATCCATTTTTTTATTGATAATGGGGTGAATAATTTCCTCTAATAAGACTAAATTAGATTTATTATTAAAAACTTTTTTAGCAATTAAATCCTTATCAATTTTATTATTTGAAATACAGAAAGGGAAAGTTTTTTTAATAATTTCTTGAAAATTTTGATCATCAGAAAATAATTTTGCCACCTGTGCATCAGCATCAAAAATTTTAGCGCCAAATTCTAAGAAACAATCAGAAACAAAATTTTTTCCAGAAGCAACGCCTCCGCTAATTCCTATGATAATTGTCATATTCTTCTTTAATAGCTAAAGTTTTTTTAGTAATAATATCCAAATAATCATCAATTTTACTAGAAAAATTTAATTCAAATATTTTGCTACCATCAAGAGTTGCAATCAAGCCCTTAAAATCTACTTTCTCATTATTAATTCTACAAAGAGCGGCAATTGGTGTTTTACAAGAACCATCCAAAAGCCTTAAAAACAGCCTTTCAGCATCAACTTCCATTCTGGCTTTTTGATCATTAAATTTTGTTAGTAATAATTTAACAAAATTATCTTCTTTCCTTGTTTGAATAGCAATGACTCCTTGCGCTGGTGCTGGTAAAAATTCCTCAATTGAAAAAATCTGAGTCACTCTATTTTCTAAACCAAGTCTTTTTAAGCCAGCATAAGATAAAATAGTGGCATCAACATCACCACGATCCAATTTCGATAATCGAGTTAAAAGATTACCACGAAAATTAACAATTTGAAGATCAGGTCTAATCCTTAATAATAAGGCTTTTCTACGAAGGGAAGAGGTTCCAATAATGGCATTTTTAGGTAAATCCTCTAATGAAGAATATTTATTAGAAATAAAAACATCTCTAACATCTTCTCTTTTTAAAATAGCTTCTATTGAAAGATTTTCATCAGAAATAGTAGCCATATCTTTCATAGAGTGAACAGCAATATCAATTTTGGAATTAATTAAAGAATTTTCAATTTCACTCGTAAAAAGACCTTTTCCACCAATTTCAGATAAGGCCCTATCAATTACCTTATCAGCCTTAGTAGTAAAGCTTCTAACTTCTATAAAAGAGGAATTATCCCTATAATCGGAATTGTGATTCAAAATCAGATCTCTGACAATATCAGACTGAATGAGTGACAACTTACTAGATCGACTACCGATTGTAATCTTCTTCAATCTCTCCATCGGCAATCTTACAAATACTAACCTTGATAAGCCTTAAATCTAGGCTTCAATTTGTTAATTACGTATAATTTACCCTTTCTACGAACTAACTTACAATTTTTATCTCTATTTTTTGCTGATTTCAGCGAACTATATTTTTTCATTTAAAAACAAAATTGGAGGCCGAGGTCGGAATCGAACCGACGATGAAGGCTTTGCAGGCCCCTGCATTACCACTTTGCTACTCAGCCAAATTTAAACTGACAGACTATCTTCTTTCACCAAAAAGCCTTAATAACATTAAAAATAAATTAATGAAATCCATATATAAGCTCAAAGCATTCATAATTGCTGACTTCTGGATAGTTGCAGAATCAGCTGAAGCTACTTGATAATACATATTTTTAGCTCTCTGCGTATCATAAGCGACAAGACCAAGAAAAACAAATACACCAATAACTGAAATGGCAAATTCCAAAGCACTACTTTGCATAAAAATATTAACAATTGAAGCAATAATAATACCAATCAAACCCATAATTAAAAAAGAACCAAAACTAGTTAAATCCTTTTTAGTAACATAGCCATAAAAGCTAGTTGCACCAAACATACAGGCAGAAATCAAAAAGATTCTAATAATAGAAATGCCAGTATAAGCAAGAAATATATAAGACAAACTAAGACCCATAAGAGCGGAAAAGCCCCACAAACAATTTTTTGCAGCATTTGATGACATGGAATTAATTTTAACACCAAAAAATATAACAAAACCAAGTGGTGCAAACATTACTAGCCATCTTAAAGGCGTAAAATGTATTGTCCTCATTAATTCGGAACTTTGTGATGCAAAAAAAGACACGGCAGCAGTAAGAAATAAAGCCATGGACATAAAAGCATAAACTCTTTGCATATAAGATCTCAGCCCGACATCAAAACTTAAATTATTGACTTTGGAAAATGAAGATGTTTTGTAATTACTAGACATAAATTCAAAGTTGATTAATTAATAAAATATAGGTACTATATTCGCTGTATTGTAATGTAAATTTTAATATTTTCAAGTGAATTTCGAAAATAATAATAATATTTTTCAAAATAAAAGAATTATTTGTCTCATAGGAATGATGGGAGTTGGCAAAACGACTATAGGCAAAAAATTAGCAGAAATCTTAGATTATTATTATTTTGACTCAGATGCAGAAATAATTGATTTTACTAAAAAATCAATTGTCGAAATTTTTACTCAAGATGGTGAAAAATATTTTCGTAAAATAGAAAAAAACATTATCGCAAATTTAATCCAAAGGAAAGAAAAAATGGTTATTTCTCTTGGTGGCGGGGCTTTTATGGATAAAGATACCAGAAAAATTCTACATCAAAATTCTATCATAATTTGGCTAGATGCCAATATTGAAACATTAATTGCTAGAACCAAAAATTCTACTCACAGACCAGCTTTAAAAAATAAAAATAAGAGAAAATTTTTATCAGAATTACTATCAGAAAGAAAAAAAATCTATGAAGAAGCAGATATTAAAATTGACACTAATATCAATGATTGTAAAAAAACAATAGATGACATAATCAAAAAACTAAAATTAAAATGAAACATTTTATCGATTTAGACCTATTTTCAACAGAAGAATTAAGATCAATTCTAAATTTAGCAAAGGATGTTAAAAATAATCCTGCCAAATATCAAAATAAATTACATGGCAAAAATTTAGCCATGATTTTTGCAAAAAACTCAACCAGAACAAGAGTTTCTTTTGAGGTGGCCATAAATCAATTGGGAGGCAATGCTATTGTTATGAATCATAATGATATGCAGCTTGGAAAAGGGGAGGAAGTCTCTGATACAGCGCGCGTTTTATCCAATTATGTTAATTTTATTATGATTCAGCGCCATGAACATGATCTTCTAACCAAAATGTGCCAATATTCCTCAAAGCCAATAATTAATGCTTTAACAGATTTTAGCCATCCTTGTCAAATAATGGCTAGTATTATGGCAATTGAGGAAAGATTTAAGAAGGATATTGCAACAAAAACATTATCATGGTTTGGAGATGCTAATAATGTCCTTAATTCCTATATTCATGGAGCTTTAAAATTAAAATATCAATTAAATATCGCCATCCCCAAAGAATTTGATTTTAGCAATAATGAAATAGCAAAAGCTAAAAAAGAAGGAGCAAAAATTAATATTTTTGAAAATGCCCAAGATGCCGCAAAACATGCAGATGTCTTAATTACTGATTGCTGGTTTTCAATGGGTCAAGAATGTGAAGATGATCAGAAAAAAAAGGAATTATTTAAACCTTTTCAAATTAATGAAGATTTAATGAATATTGCTAATAAAAATGCCATTTTTACTCATTGTCTACCAGCTTTTAGAGAAATGGAGGTTACAGCAAAAGTTATAGATGGCAAGAATTCTATTATATTTCAAGAAGCTGAAAATAGACTTCACATTCAAAAAGCAATTTTATTATTTCTATCAGAAGATTTATAGTAAGAAAAGGAGGAGAAAAAACCGGGAGCTACCACTATGCAAAGCCTACATAGAGACATATTCACTAACTAAATAGCTATTTTATTAAGCCTCATTCCCGACCACCAATAATTCTGTAGTTTTTATAAATAAAATTCAAGTAAATTTCAAATGGATCTAATATTTTTATTTTTCTCCTCCCTAATTGTTTGCCACAATTTTTCCAGCAGGATCAGAAATTATTTTAGCAACATTAAGTTCTACTGAAAATTATAGTAAAATTTTATTGTTAATTACAGCAACAACAGGAAATGTCTTAGGCGCTGTTATTAATTGGTTTATCGGCTATTATGTAATAAAATTTCAAGATAAAAAATGGTTTCCAATTAAGAAAAATAAAATCAAAAAATATTCAAATATTTATCAAAAATGGGGAATTTGGTCATTATTATTTTCTTGGCTTCCAATAATTGGCGACCCTCTAACTGTCATTTCTGGAATATTTAGAACTAATATTTGGTTATTTTTAATATTAGTCACAATTGGCAAAGCGGGAAGATATTTGGCGATATTGTTTATTTTTTGAAAGAATTTATTTTATCTTCACAAATCTTTTGTGTAATTATTTTTAATTCCTTAACTTGCTCCATTAAATATTCTAATTGTTCTTTATTTATTTGATAATCTTCTTCATATCTGGCGTCAATATAGGCTGAATTTAAAAGATTAAAACAATTGATTTCTTCTTTTGTAGCTCTTGGAAAGATATTTAGAAATTGATGATTTTGACTAGCGCAAAGTTTGATTAAAATGTCTAATTTATGAGTTTTTGGCTTATAATCGGTAAAAACCAACAAAATACATCCCAAAAAATGCTCTACCGCCTGATGCAGTTGAAAAGCCGCATTTTTATTTTTTTGAGAATCAAAACAATTAAGGGCATTAAATAAAAAATCATCGCCATTTTTAAACCAAATATCAAAATGCTTTTGCATTACTGCTCTTTTTTCCAAATTGCTTAATTCTTTTGACTGTGCCAATTGATATTTTTGATCTTGATCTTGATAAAGCAAAATACCCTCTTTTTTAATGTCACTAAAGAAAAAATGTCCCTCTTATGACAATTTATTAACATTTTTTAGAGGTTCTATTATTATGCTTAAAGCGTGTCTTTTATTAAGATTTTGTCTTTCTACTTCATTTTCAATAGCATTTTTTAAATTAATGCTAGAACTATATCTTGAATTTTTAAAAATAATTAAAATATCAATATCACTAGAATAATTATAGCTAGTGCCATTTTTAACATAATTATCATAAACAAAATCACCTCTAGCAAAGGAACCAAATAAAATAACAGAAGATAATTTATTGCCACCCTTGCTAATTATGATATCTTTTATCTTTTCTATTATGGATTGATATTCTATTGATTTTTCTGGTAGGGATATTTGCATAAGTTAATGATATTATTAAACAGATCATCTATACCGCTATAGGAATCTCTGAAAAACTAAAATATGTATTTAGTAAAATTAACCTTTTTTAGTTTTTCAGAGATTCCTATAAAATGGTGGGTGATAGAAGATTCGAACTTCCGACCTCTACGATGTCAACGTAACGCTCTAACCAACTGAGCTAATCACCCCTTTTAAATATATAATTATGCAATTGCTGATTTGCTGACCGCATCTTCCCTCAATAATTCATTAATTGAAGTTTTTGATCTCGTTTTTTCATCAACTCTCTTAACAATTACTGCAAAGATAAAGATTAGGATCTCCAGCATTTTTTGCTGGCACAGTGCCAGGAACTACAACACTATAAGCAGGAACGCGGCCAGTAAATATCTCGCCTGTTGAGCGATCAATAATTTTTGTTGAAGCGCCAATATAAACACCCATAGAAAGAACAGAACCTTCTTCAATAATCACGCCCTCAGCAACTTCACTTCTAGCACCAATAAAACAATTATCTTCAATAATCACTGGATTTGCTTGTAGCGGCTCTAAAACACCACCAATTCCAGCGCCACCAGAAATATGACAATTTTTACCAATCTGAGCGCAAGATCCAACAGTTGCCCAAGTGTCAACCATAGTAGCTTCATCAACATAAGCACCAATATTAACAAAAGAAGGCATGAGAACCACATTTTTCGCTATAAAAGCTGAATGACGAACTACAGCTCCAGGAACAGCTCTAAATCCTGCTTCTTTAAAATCTTCTTCAGACCAATTGGCAAATTTTAAATTAACCTTATCATAATAATTTAAACCATTACTACATTTACTGATAAAATTATCTTGCAGACGAAATGAAAGTAAAATTGCTTTCTTTAACCAATCATTAACCACCCAAGAAGCATCATTTTTTTCACAAATTCTAGCTTGACCAAAATCTAACAAATTTAAAACCTCTAAAACAGCGTCTTTAATTTCACCCGTAGTTTTAGAATTAATTTCCGCCCTATTTTCAAAAGCTGTTTCAATAATATTTTGTAAATTTGTCATAATAAATTTTATAATTTTATAATAATTCGTAATCCTCAATAACTTGATTAACCAACATCTTGTCGCAAATTTCCTTTACAGTCTGATCAATTTTAGCTTGATCAGTTTCATCAATATCCATCTCAATTAATTTACCTTTTCTGACATTAGAGATTTCATTAAAACCTAAATTATGATTTAAAAAATTTTCAATAGTTTTGCCCTCAGTATCTAATACACCCTCTTTTAATTTTATGTGAATTTTAACTTTCATTATTTTCTAAAAATTTTTTTGCTTTTTGTAAATCAGATTCGGTATCAATAGAAATTGGTTTAGAATCTGCAATTGCCACAGCAATTGTCATGTTATTTTCAAGAGCTCTAAGCTGTTCCAACTTTTCCAATCTTTCTAAATTAGAAGGCTCTAATTGTACAAATTTTTCAAGAGCAGATTTTTTATAAACATAAATTCCAATATGTTCATAAAAATCACTATTCTCACCATAAGGAATTGCACTTCTTGAAAAATATAATGCCTTACCACCATCCTTAGTAAGATTAGCAATTGCTACTTTGACAATATTTGGATCTTTAATATCGGACTCATTTTCGATTTTAACTGCAATAGTAGCTATGTCAAATGAAGAATTGGCAATTAAATTTGCAGTTTTTTTGATAATTTCTGGATCAATTATTGGTAAATCACCTTGTAAATTAATGATAAAATCAAACTCATCCTTATTTGGAATTTTTTGCAAAGCCTGATAAATTCTATCAGTACCAGAAGGTAAATCTGGATCCGTTAAAATTGCTTTACCGCCAATCTTTTCTATTAAATTTTTAACCTCCTGACTATCACAAGCAATGTAAACTTCCCCCAAATCACTTTGAACCCCCTGTTCATAAACTCTTTGAATCATTTTTTTACCACAAATATCAGCCAAAGGTTTATTAGGCAAACGAGTTGAGGCAAGGCGAGCTGGAATAATAGTTAGATATTTCACTATCTATAATTTAAATCCAGAAGGAAGATTCATACCGCCAGTTAAATCACCCATTGAATTAGCAGAAGATTCATCAGCCTTTTTCTTGGCATCATTAATAGCTGCAATAATTAAATCTTCTAAAATATCTTTTTCATCAATTTTGATTAATGAATCATCAATTTCAATTTTTTTAGCAGTTCCAGTTCCGTTAACAACAGCCTTGACTAAACCACCGCCAGAATTTCCTTCAAAATCAGTATTTGCTAATTTTTCTTGTGATTCTTGCATTTTCTTCTGCATCTCTTGAGCTTGACGCATTAATGATTTCATATCCATAATTTTTTAATTTGAATTGTTAATTACCTATATAGAGTTATTATTTGCCCTTATAAATATTAATAATATTATCTAATAAGGCTAAAGCTTCTTTTCTTGGTCTTTGGAAAACATTCCTACCAACAATCGAACCATGAGCTCCACCTTGATATAAATCTCTAATTTCATCACAAAGCTCCTTCTCACCCTTTGCTCCACCGCCAGAAAATACTACAATTCTTTTGCCATTAAAACTAGATTGCATAATATGAGAAACTCTATTTGCCAAATTATCAACTGGAATTTTCTCCTTATCATAAACCTTAATATCATCAAGATTTTCTAATGTTGCCGTTGGTGGCTTAACTTTAATAATATGAGCACCTAATAATGCCGCCATATGAGCCGCATAAGCACAAATATCAACTGCAGTTTCACCAATTTTAGAAATATTACCACCTCTTGGATAAGACCAAATAACAACAGCCAAACCATAACTTTTAGCCTCTTCAGCTAACTCCTTAATCTCTTCAAACATTTCAATTGAAGCGTCACTTCCTGGATAGATAGTAAAACCAATAGCACTACAACCAAGACGAATAGCCTCAGAAACAGAACCAGTAATAGCCTGATAAGGAGCGGAACCAGCATTAAATAAATAATTCGAACTATTAACTTTTAAAATCAATGGAATTTGACCAGCAAAACTATCAGCACCCGCTTCAATCATACCAAGTGGAGCAAAGATAAGCATTTAAACCAGCATCAATAGCCAATTGAAAATGATAATGTGGATCATAAGCATCTGGATTTACAGCAAATGATCTTGCTGGACCATGTTCAAAACCTTGATCAACTGGTAAAATAACTAATTTACCTGTGCCACCCAATTTACCATGAGATAAAATTCTAGCTAAATTTGCCTTCGTACCTGCACAATCACTTTCATAATAGGATAGTATTTTTTTTACTTTATTTGAAATTTTCATTTGAATATTAAAAAATTATTTATTTTGCAAAAAATAAAAGAATTTTTTATAAAAATAAACAAAAAATATCAAAAACATTGTCAAAAATGCAAAAAAATAACGTAATTAGCGGAATATCTAAATTTCATAATATTACCAAAGAAGAAATTGATCATTTAGAAAAATTTATCGAATCTTTATTAGATTATAATCAAAGATTAAATTTAATTGGCGCCTCAACCATTGAAGATATTTGGTGCAGACATATTCTTGACTCCGCTCAATTATTACAATTTATTCCTGATCAAAATATTGCCATTGCCGATCTTGGAACTGGAGCTGGCTTTCCAGGAATTATCCTTTCAATTTTAGGAATAAAAAATATTACTCTAATTGAAAAATCACCAAAAAAATGTCAATTTTTAAGAAAAGTCAGTGAAATATCACCAAATAATATAACTATTTTAGAAAACAATATCAGTGAAATTAAAAATTTAAAATTTAATTTAATAACTTCTAGGGCTTTTGCACCCCTTGATAAATTAATTAATATTTCTAAAAATTTATTGACTCAAAATGGCAGTTATTTGCTTTTGAAAGGTAAAAGCCTTGAAAATGAAATTAAAAAAGCCCAAACTATAATCAAAAATCACAAATATAAAATTTTTCCTAGCAAAACTTCCAGTGAAGGAAAAATTATTAAAATAACATAATTATAATACCACAATGACCGAAGCCGATAAAATCTATAGCCAAGAGGAAAAATTTAAAATTTTAAATCAAATTTTTTCCAAAAATAATAAAAAATATATTAAAAAATTATGTGACAGCCCTGTTGATGTTTATGTCGGCAAGAGGCTCCGCACTATTCGCAAATCACTTGGCGTTTCTCAAGATGAATTAGGCTCTTTAGTTGGAGTCGCTAGCCAACAAATTCAAAAATATGAAGCAGGATATAATCGCATCAGTGCTAGTAGATTATATTAATTTTCCCAAATTTTTAAAAAACCAGTAAGTGAATTTTTTAAAGATTATGAAATTGATGAATATTATTACAATTTTAAAGGTCGAGAAGAGGAGGAATTGATGGAAATAGATCAAACCAGAAATAAGGAAATGATTGAATTAATAAAACATTTTAATCGCGTTAAAGATCATAATTTAAGACAAAAAATAATAGAAGTAGTAAAGGCAATTTTTCCTATTCAAAATAATAGAACATATGATTAAGCCATATTACCAAGAGCCTCAAAAAAATTTTACCACAATTTTACCACAAATTTATGAATTATAATAAAATCCAAGATCTTAACGAAAAAGATCAAATAAATTGGCTAAGATTATCCAGAACAAAAAATATTGGACCCAAGACTTTTTTTAAATTATTAAAGATTTTTGATTCCTTGGAATTGGCCCTTGAAAATTTATCAGATTTTTCGAGACAAGGGGGAGCAAAAAAACCACTCACTGCATTTAATAAAAATTTAGCTGAAAAAGAAATTAAAGAATCAGAAAAAATTGGTGCTAAAATCATCTATTTTTGTAATGAATCCTATCCAAAATTACTCAGAGAAATTTATGACCCACCACCCATTTTAACTTGCAGGGGAAATGTAAAACTTCTTAATCAAAATATTCTATCAGTTGTTGGACCAAGAAATGCTTCCTTTAATGGCAAAAAATTTGCCCAAAAGATTGCCTTTGATCTTGGAAAATATAATATTATTATTGGATCAGGTATGGCTAGAGGAATTGATAAATATGCTCATGAAGGTGCACTTGAAAAAGGCACAATTGCAGTCCTTGCTGGAGGAATTAACAATATTTACCCGCCAGAAAATAAGGAATTATATGAAAAAATTCTTAAGAATGGTCTTATAATTTCAGAAAATCCAATTCATAGCTTACCAAAATCAATTAATTTTCCTAAAAGAAATAGAATAATCTCTGGTATAGCACTTGGCCTTATTGTAGTTGAAGCTGGTTTACGTTCTGGCACATTAATTACAGCTAGATATCTTTTGCAGAACAAAATCGAGAAATTTTAGCAGTTCCAGGGTCACCTTTTGACCCCAGATGTCATGGTGCCAATCGTCTAATAAAGGAGGGAGCTAAATTGATTGAAAATGCCGAAGATGTTATGGGTGAAATTAGTGACTTAATAAATAAAGATCAAAAATTAGAATTTCTTGATAGTGAAGATAAGGATTTCCATGGATTTAAACCTAAAATACCTAGTGAAAATGAATTAAATTCTGCTAGAAAGGAAATTTTACAAAATCTTAGTCACAGCCCAATTGCTTTTGAAGACTTACTATCTCTTAGTCAAATTCCAACCAATATTGCAAATATTATCTTGATTCAATTGGAACTTGCAGATATTATCGAAAATAATCATGATATGATTAATTTAAAACAAAAATAGATCATATTAGGGAAAATATCAGCAATTTAAAATATGGAACTATTTGGATTTGAAACATTATTAATTTTAGTAACTTTAACCTTCCTAGAAATTATCCTTGGTATTGATAATATTATTTTTATCTCCATTGCCGTTCAAAAATTACCAGCCAAATTACGCAAAAAAGCCAGATATTTTGGTATTTCCTTAGCTCTTATAATGCGTTGTGCCATGCTTTTTGCTTTGGGATGGGTTATGTCTTTAACCAAGCCAGCCTTCACTTTATTTGCAACTGATTTTTCCTATAAAAATCTTATTTTATTTTTTGGAGGATTATTTTTAATTTACACCTCCTTTGTCGAAATAATATCTGACTTAAAAAGCGATACAAAAAAAGAGGTAGAATTTCAAATCAAATCAACAATGACAGGAGCAATTTCTCAAATTATGATGATTGATATTGTTTTTTCTTTAGATTCCATCATCACTGCCATTGGTATAACTGAAAAAATCTGGATTATTATTATAGCAGTCACCATATCCATGATAGCCATGTTATTTTTATCAGGGAAAATTTCACATTTTATTGATAAATATCCAAGCTTAAAAATCCTAGCCTTAGCCTTCATTTTCATGATAGGAGTAATTTTAGTTTTAGATGGTTTGTCAATTCATATTAGTAAAAATTATTTATATTTCTCATTATTCTTTGCCCTAATTGTTGAAATTATTAATATCAAAACCTCAAGAAATACAAATAAATAATGCCTTTATTACAAATAACAGATCCTACAGAAGAGACTCAAGAAATATCAAAAAAAGCAATCGGTATTGATTTTGGAACCAGCAATTCTCTGGTCTCTTATTTTAATGAAAATGAAAAAGTTCAAATAATTTCTGATAAAAATGGTCATAAAATTACCCCTTCAATTATCTCTCTAGATCAAGATGGTAATATTCTCATTGGTAATGAAGCTAAAAATGGTCAAAATATTATCTCTTCTATTAAAAGAATTATTGGTAAAAAATTAGAAGAAATTGAAAATAAAGAACAGTTACCTTTTGAAATTATTACAGAAAATGACTTAGTCAAAGTAAAATTCGGCCAGCAATATCTGGCAAAGAACTGAAAATTGCCGCCAAAATTATCCATAAATTAAAAATAATTGCCCAAAATTATTTCAAAGAAGAAATTACAGAAGCAGTAATCACCGTTCCAGCCTATTTTAATGAAAAATCAAAATCAGAAATTAAAAAAGCGAAAAAAAATTGCTGGTTTAAATGTTCTAAGATTAATAAATGAGCCAACAGTCATGACATTAGCTTATGGTCTTGATAATCAATCGCACGGTATATTTTTAGTTTATGATTTAGGTGGAGGAACTTTTGATATTTCTATCTTAAAATTAACTAATGGTGTTTTTAGAGTTTTGGGTGTTAGTGGCGATAGTGATCTTGGAGGTGATGATTTTGATAAATTAATTTATAATCAAATTATTTCCGATTTAAAATTAGAAAATTTAAAACGAAATGAAAAATTAAAATTAATAGAAATTGCTAAAAAAATTAAAGAAGAATTTTTAACCTCAGAAAAGATAACTAAAAATATTACAATTTCTGGCAAAGAACAGCAATTTTCATTAAATATCAATGAATTTAAAAAATTATCAGCAAATTTAGTCAATAAAACACTTTCTTTAACAACGAATCTAATAAAAGAATTAAAATTATCTCAATCAGAAATAGATGGTATTATTTTAGTTGGTGGCTCAACAAAATTACCTTTAATTTTTCAAAAATTATCCGAAATTTATGGTCAGGAAAAAATATTTACCAATCTCAATCCTGATGAAATTGTAGCTATGGGAGCGGCAATTCAAGCTCATTCTTTAACATTTGGCTCAAAAAATTTACTTCTTGATGTGGTGCCATTATCAATTGGACTTGAAACTATGGGCGGAATTGTTGAAAAAATTATTCATCGTAATAGCCCTATTCCAATTTCTAAATCAAAGGAATTTACTACCTATGCCGATGGTCAAACCGGTATGAAATTTCATATAGTTCAAGGTGAAAGAGAATTTGCCAAAGATTGCATTTCATTAGTTCATTTTGAAATTAAAAATTTACCAAAAAAAGAATCGGGACAAATAAAAGTAAGAGTTGATTTTACTATTGATGCTGACGGTTTATTAACAATTTCTGCTTTTGAACAAGAATCTGGTCAAGAAAAAACAGTTGAAATTAATTGGGGCAATAATTTGGATGAACAAGAAATTAAAGAAGCGTCATTAGATGCTAATAAAAATGCCAAAACAGATATTAAAGCTAGATTAGAAGCCGAAAGTGAGAGTGAAGGTAAAAGGGTAGTTGAAAAAATTAAAAATATGTTTGAAGAATAAAATGGTTAAAATAATTACAGTTTGCTTATATCATGATAGGGGATGAAATTCTATCTGGCAGAACAAAAGACGAAAATCTTAATTTTTTGGCAGAAAATTTAACGAAAATTGGTATTAATCTTAAAGAGGTTAGAATAGTCCCTGATGATGAGCAGCAAATTATAGAAGCTATACAAAATCTTAAAAATAAATATAATTATATTTTTACAACTGGAGGTATTGGACCAACACATGATGATATAACTGCCGATTCCATTGCTAAAGCACTGAATAAAAAGCTGGTTATTAATCAAAAAGCAAAAGAAATTTTAATTAATCACTATGGCAAAGATAACATTAATGAAGCTCTTTTAAAAATGGCTATGATGCCACAAAAAGTAAAATTACTTGAAAATCCAATAGGTCTTTGCACCAAGTTTTATGGTAGAAAATATTATTGTTATGGCCGGAATTCCAAAAATGATGAAACTCATGTTTAATTCTTCATTGGAGTTTTTAGATTTTGGCGATAAAATTCTCTCCAAGGAATTAAAACTAAATGTAACAGAAAGTATAATTGCTAAAGATCTTTCTGATTTACAAAATAAATTTCCAGATGTTACCATTGGTAGCTACCCTTTTATTGGTGGTACATCCATAGTTTTTCGTTCATTTTCTAAGGAAGATTTAGACAAATGTTATGATATAATATCTGATAAAAAATATGAGCAATAATTTTGATCAAGAACAAAAAAAACTATATAATACTTATGTCACAGCAAAAGTCGATGATAAATCATATTTTAAAGATTCGCTAAATTATTATTTAGCATCTTTTATCTTGCCAAAATCCCAAAAAACATCATTAATAATAGCCCTGCTATTAACTAGCACAATATTATATATATTAACTTCCGAAATATCAAAATTATTACCAATCAAACAGCCATTACCAATATTAGTTAAATCAAAAGATACAACAACATATTACCCATTAGTTAAAACTCTTAGAAAAGACTATGACACAGATGTAATATCTATCAATGAAATGGTCTCTCGATATTTGATAGAAAATTATATCATCGAAAGAGAATCCTATGATTTTAGAGATGGAGATATTAATGACATAAATAATAAGCTATATTTTATTCGTAATAATTCCTCATCTAAAGAATATAGAAACTTTAAGAGATCATTTGACCGCTCTAATAAATCAAGCCCTGTAAGATTCTTTGGTAAAAATTCCTATAGCAAAGTGGATATCGCATCAGTAGCCTTTATCAAGGAAAAAAATAAAAATTTTATAAAACTTGCCCAAGATTTTCTCTATATTAATTTCGCCAAAGATGCTATCGTCAATTACAAAATAACAAGATATGTAGGTAATAAAAAATCTGTTATCAGAAAAAGAGTCAAAATATCTTTTGCCTTTTCTGGTATTAATGAAAAATCTGGTAATATAAAAAAGAGACTGGATTTTACAGTAAATAATTTTGTAAATTTAAAAGTTAATTAAAATGCTAAAAATATTAACTACCATTATGGTATTTTTTTACCATATTAGCCAATTATATGCGACTCAAGAACCAAGATTCTTAGGTAGCGAAAAAAAATTTAGATCCTTTATCTATAATCCTAATGAGATCTATCGCTATACTGGCCATTATACCTATCTTGGTTTTATAGAATTTGCAGAAGATGAGACAATTTCATTAGTAACACTTGGTAATTCTAATCTTTGGATGCATGAAGCCTCAGGCAATAGATTATTCCTTAAACCTATTGAAAATAACGCCGAAACTAATATGACGGTTTTTACTTCCAGTGGTAAAGTATATCACTTTGAATTAGTTGGTAGAGAAGCAACTGGTATTAATGATCAAGATCTGGTTTTTGTGGTGCAATTTATCTATCCAGATGGTGCTAGTAAAAATATAGTTAATTTCCCTAAATCTAGACCATCAGATGAACCTGATATGCGCAAAGTTGCCAATTATAATTTTGATTATGAATTTACTGGCGCAAGAATCATTGCACCAATTAAAATATTTGATAATGGTGAATTTACTTATTTTCAATTTAGTAAAAAAAATGGTGAAGTTCCAGCTATTTACGCTGTCGATTCTTCTGGATATGAAACCTTAGTTAATTATCGTGTATCTGGATCATATATTATTGCCGAAATCGTCACCTCGCAATTTACACTTCGAAGTGGTAATGACATAGTTTGTGTTTATAATAATAGGATGATTATGAATAATGACCCAATGAAAAGCACTGCACCATCAATGAAGTTTTAAATGAAAGATCAAAATCATCAAACATTATCAGCAGAATTAAAAACAGAAGATAAAACGGGAGAAAATATTCTTAGACCACTTTATTTAGATGATTTTCTAGGTCAAAAAAAAATTAAAGAGAATCTTTCTATTTTTATCAAAGCCGCAAAAAATAGATCAGATTCATTGGATCATACTCTATTTTATGGACCGCCAGGACTTGGAAAAACTACTTTAGCGCAAATTATAGCTCATGAAATGGGAGTTGGATTCAAATCAACTTCTGGCCCAATGATTACAAAATCAGGTGATTTAGTCAGCAATTCTAACCAATTTACAAGAAGGAGATATCTTATTTATTGATGAAATACATCGACTTCATATTGCAATTGAAGAAGTTTTATATTCTGCAATGGAAGATTTTAAACTTGATATCATCATTGGTGAAGGTCCAGCAGCTAGAGCTATCAAGATTGATCTACCAAAATTTACCTTAGTTGCAGCAACTACTAGAATTGGTCTTTTGAGTAACCCAATGAGAGACAGATTTGGTATTCCTCTAAGATTAAACTTTTATGACATAGGGGAGCTAACAGAAATAATTCTTAGAGATGCTAAAATATTAGATCTTCATATTAATCATGATGGCGCCACCGAAATTGCTAAAAGATCAAGGGGCACGCCAAGAATTGCCATCAGACTTTTAAAAAGAGTAAGAGATTTCGCCTCATTCATTAAAAAAGATATCATAGATAAAGATATAGCTGATGATTCTTTAAAAAAACTGGAAATAGATAATATAGGCCTTGATATATCTGATCATTTATACTTAAATTTCATTCTTACTAATTATGATGGAGGTCCAGTTGGTATTGACACTATATCTTCTGGTATTAGCGATGAAAAAGATTCAATTTGCGATACAATTGAACCATATTTAATACAAATAGGTTTTATTGATAAAACACCTAGAGGTAGGATTTTAACAAAAAAAGCTTTAAATTATCTCAATGATAAATAATAAATTCAGCGATCTACTAAATAATTTTCCTCGTTTAGCGCTAGCCCTGCTAAAAATCCTAATACCAATCTTGGCAGTTATTTTTGTCTTATCTTTCATTGTCCTGGCAACAGAAATGATTTGCCCAACTGAAATATTAAACATCTTATTCAATGTAGGGGAGGATTATCGAACCTAGCAAAAGATATTTGGCAATGGAAAAATTTATTAATACTATCAAAGATTTTATCTATTATTTAATAGATCAAATAATTAACTTTTTTAAATATATGTTACATGATTTAATGCCAAATCATAATTTTGGCAATTTTAAAAGACCAGATAAATGTTTAGCTCCATAATCGACTTATTTAAAAGAGTTCCCTTTACTGCCCTAATATTATTCTATGGTTTTATACCAAGTATTTTTTTGGTTTTAACTGTGGTTTTTATTATGTTACATATTGGCGTTATTTGTCCCATTACCATATTAGATTTATTATTTGATAAAAATGACTCAGTATATTATAAAATCACTTTCCAATTTATCGATGCTGGAATGGGATTTATTGGTTATTTTATTGATGTAATGTTCAAAATTATTGAGGTTACTTTTGATGCTTTACTTGGTGAAGATAATTTTCTTGATTCCTTATTATCTCAGGAAGAAAAATGTCCAGCAGTTGAAATTCCTGAAGAAGTTTTAGAAAATGCAGAATCAATGATTGAAATCAATGATAAATAAATTTCTAGATTTAGTAATCGAAAAGGGCGCATCGGATTTACATTTATCATCAAATAATATTCCTGCAATTAGAATATCTGGAGATTTAGTTAAAATAGGTCGAGAAGCATCTTCACCTGATTTTATCAATAATATTATCAAAGAAATTTTACCCAAAGAAAAATCTCAATCATTCCAAGAAGGGGCGGAAATAGATCATTCTTTTCATTATAATGATAATTATCGCTTCAGAATCAACTGTTTTCACAATATCAAAGGTCCTGCTGTTACTTTTAGATCTGTAACAAGTAAAATATTAACTTTGGAGGAGATTATGGCCCCAAAAATATTTTATGATTTATGTCAATTAAAAAAGGGATTAATTATAATTTCAGGCGCAACTGGCTCGGGCAAATCAACCACCCTTGCAAATGATGATAAATTATATTAATCATAATTATTCAAAACATATTATTTCTATTGAAGATCCAATTGAATATATCCATAAAAGCAATAAAAGCCTGATCAATCAAATTGAAATTGGTAAAAATACCAAATCTTTTAGCGATTCCCTGAGATCATGTTTAAGACAAGATCCAGATATTATATTAGTTGGAGAAATTAGAGATTTAGAAACTATGCGTCTTGCTCTAACAGCAGCAGAAACTGGTCATTTGGTTTTAACAACACTTCATACTAATTCTGCCTATCATGCCATAAATAGAATTATTGATGTCTTCCCACAAAATGATAAAAATACTATTAGATCAATGTTATCAATGTCACTGAGAGCAATAATTTGTCAACAATTAGTCAAAACAAAACAAAATTCTAGATGTGCTGCTTTTGAAATAATGATTGCCAATGCAGCAGTAAAAAATCTTATTAGAACCGATAATATTCACAATCTCAATTCAGCAATTGAAACTGGATCACAAATTGGTATGACAACTATGGAGCATTATTTACAAGATTTAATTGATAAAAACATAATAGATCAAAACCCGCAAAACTGATTAATAAAAAATTTTAAATTATGACATTAGCAATTGAAATTAAAGATTTACAAAAAACCTATAATATTGGCAAAAAATCTGAAAAAAAGCTCTGAAAAATATCAATCTTGAAATTAAAAAGGGTTCATTTTTTGGTCTTTTAGGTCCTAATGGTGCTGGTAAATCAACAATTATCAATATTATGGCTGGTTTAGTTAAAAAAACCTCAGGATCTGTTAAAATTTTTGGCTTTGATATTGAAAAAGAATCAAATGAAGCCAAACAAGAGATAGGAATTGTACCGCAAGAAATTTTTATCGATCCTTTCTTTAATGTTTTTGAAACTTTAGAAATTTACGCTGGCTATTATGGAATTAAAAAAAGGATAGACGAACCTTAGAAATCATTGAGGCTCTTGGATTAAAAGATAAAATCAATGCTGCACCAAGGTCACTTTCTGGCGGTATGAAAAGACGCTTATTAGTTGCAAAATCTTTAGTTCATAATCCTAAGATTGTTGTTTTAGATGAGCCAACTGCCGGAGTTGATGTTGAGCTTCGTGATAATTTATGGTCTTATATTAAAAAATTAAATTCCGAGCAAAAAACTACCGTCATTTTAACAACCCATTATTTGGAAGAGGCTGAAGAATTATGCGATGAAATTGCTATTATTAATAATGGCTCTGTCATCAAATGTGACAAGAAAACTAATTTAATGAATTTACTTGATGAAAGAAAATTGATAATTGAAATTGAAGATCAAATAAAAGAAATTCCAAAAATTATATCATCAAAATTACAGGCAAAACTATTATCTGAAAATAAAATTATTATTCATTATAAATCACATGAGGCGGGATTTTCTGATATTTTAAATATTTTACATCAATCTGATTTAAAAATAACTGATTTTGAAACTAAGAGAGCTGATTTGGAGAGAGTGTTTAAATATTTAATTAGAAAATAATTTGAAAATTAATATCTTTACCCTATTTCCAGAAATATTTCAATCCTATCTCTCTTTTGGTGTAATTGCTCGCGCTTTTGAAAAAGAAATTTCTACCTTAAATTTAGTCAATATTCGTGATTTTGCCATAGATAAACGACAAAATGTTGATGATTATCCTTTTGGTGGTGGGGCTGGCATGATACTAAAACCAGATATTATTGCTAAGGCCATTGATGCCCAAAAATTAAATCTCAAAAAAACTAAATTCATTTGCACTTCACCAAGAGGAAAGACATTTAATCAAAAAATGGCTATAGATTTTAGCAAGGAGTCAGAAATTGCCATTCTTTGTGGCCGCTATGAGGGAATTGATCAAAGGGTAATTGCAGAATATGAGATGGAAGAAATTTCAGTTGGTGATTATATTCTTTCAGGTGGTGAGCTCCCCGCCCTAACCATGATTGATGCTATTTTAAGAAATATTCCTAATGTTCTTGGTAATCAAGAATCTTTAAATGAGGAAACATTTAATGATGATTTTTTAGAATATCCTCAATATACTCGTCCAAGAAAGTGGAAAAATAGAGAAGTTCCAGAAATCTTATTATCTGGAGATCATGGAAAAATTAGAAAATGGAGGAAGGATAAAAGTTTAAATAACAAATCATGACAGCACAAATAATAGATGGTAAAAAAATAGCGCAAGATCTTAAAATAAAGATTGCCAAGGAAGTAAAAAATCTTCAAGAAAAACATCATATCACGCCAGCAATTGCCGTGATTTTGGTTGGTGATGACCCAGCAAGCAAAGTTTATGTTGGTGCTAAAGAAAGACAAGCCAAAGAAGTTGGCATGAATTCCCTGCAAATTAATCTTGCAGATAATATTTCTGAAATAGAATTATTAGATAAAATTAAAAAACTCAATTCGGATCCAAAAATTCATGCAATTTTGGTACAATTACCCTTACCAAAACATATTAATAGTGACAAAGTTATTGAAACTATTGATCCAAATAAAGATGTTGATGGTTTTCATCTCATTAATGTTGGTAAATTAACTATTGGTAAAATTGATGAAGCCACAATTCCCTGCACTGCCATTGGCTCTTTACATTTAATTAATGAAATTGAACCAGATATTACTGGTAAAAATATCCTGGTCATTGGCTCATCCAATATTGTGGGTATGCCATTATCAAGATTATTAATGCATAAAAAAGCCACTGTAACTATTGCTAATAGCAAAACTCGCAATCTTAAATTTCTTTGTCAAAATGCCGATATTATTATTTCGGCCACTGGTGTTGCAAATTTAGTCACAGCCGATATGGTCCATGAAAATAGTATTATTATTGATGTTGGTATTAATCGTATAACCAAAAAAGATGGTACAACAAAATTAGTTGGTGATGTTGATTTTGATGGTTGTTACCCCAAAGTAAAGGCCATTACTCCAGTTCCAGGTGGTGTTGGCCCAATGACCATTGCTTATTTACTACAAAATTGCCTTTATCTTTGTATCAAGAGATTATAAGCTTATCTTTGGAACCTCTGAAAAACCAATTATCTAATTTATAGATTTGAAACTGTTTAATTTTGTTATTTTTGCCAAAGTTTAGCAAAGTTATTTTATAAAATTTTGTTTGAATTTATTTGATAAAAATAGCCACAAAAGCTTGATTTATCTAGCTTTTTTGCTTATTATTGATATATTAAATTCAAATAAAATATATAATTATGGCAACCCAGCAATCATTTTTTTCATTAGCAATTTCTGGTAGAAAATTAAGAGCGGAGAAGTTTCTTAATCAAATGACGGATATTATTCCATGGCAAAGATTGATTGATAAGATAGAGCCTTTTTATCCTAATGGTACTAGTGATTACGGTGGCAGGAAGGTGACAGATTTATTATTAATATTTAAGATTCATTTGTTACAGCAGTGGTTTGGTCTTAGTGATCCAGCTATGGAGGATGCTATATATGATAGAATAAGTTTTCAAAAATTCTTAAATATTGATATTGGTATTGATAATGTTCCGGATGAGACTGTGATATTGAGATTCCGTCATTTATTGGAAAAGCATAATTTATCGTCGATTATATTTAACGAGGTAAATTCATATCTTGAAGAGAATGATCTTTTGTTGAAGGAGGGTACGATAACTGATGCGACATTAATATCTGCTCCAACTAGTACAAAAAACAAGAAGAGGAAAAGGGACCAAGAGATGTCTTCTACCAAGAAAGGGAAGAATTATTATTTTGGCATGAAGTCTCATATTGGTGTGCAAACTAAGGGTAAGCCAATTATTCATTCTATTGTCACGACGACAGCTAAAGATCATGATTCTACTAAAACAGAGGAATTATTACATGGTGATGAAACTTCTTTATTTGGTGACAAGGCCTATGATGATAAGGCAATAAAAAGATTTTGTAGGAATCACAATATATTTTATGGTATAACCAATAGAGCTAAATCTAACAAAAAACTTTCAAATAAGCAAAAAAAGAGGAATAAACAATTTTCATCAGTTCGAGCTAAAGTTGAACATCCATTTCAAATTATAAAGCATCTTTGGGGCTATAGAAAGGTTAGATATAATGGTTTACAAAAGAATACTAATCAATTACAAATGCTATCATCCCTTGCTAATCTCTATATGGTTAGAAAAATACTACCAAATACAGCGTAACAAGGGATAAATGTGTCTAATTTAGCCAAAAATGGTAAAATTAGACAAGAAACTAGAGAAATTACCACAAATAATGCCTAAATTTGGATAAAGATTGTTAATTTTTAACAAAATTAGCAATCTTTATCCAAATTATAAAAATTTTTTCTGAAAAATGAAAAAATAGACAAAAATTAAATAGGAAAATCATAGGCTCCCTTTGTACTTGGTTGTGTTGCAACCGTCTCTGCACTTGGACATTCAGGAGAAAAAGATGGAGTAATAGTATAATTAAGTTGCTCATCTGATCTTTTTTCTCTCCCTTCAACTCTCTCACAATGAAAAACATTATAAAAGTCAGGTTTTTTTTTAATCTCATCTGGGTCTATTTGACCATTTTTTACTGTTAAACCTCTTAATTGCTTAAATGATTCCTCTATAGCTGGTAATAAATTTGGATCGCTAAATTGAAGAATATTACCTAAATCGATTTGAGTATCCTTATCACCCTGATTATCAAAACCACCGAAACGAGTTTTTACACCTATATCTTTACAAAAATTATTCTCTGAATCAAGTTCAAGTTTTTCTTCAATAGATTTAATATATAAAAAACCATCTTTACCTATATAACCTACAAAACTATTTTTACCACTATAGATTGATTCCTTTTTTTCTTTCTTATAAGCTTCTTCTTGCTCTTGTTCTGTATTACCCAGTGATTTCTTAAACTTTTTCCTTGTCTGATCTACATCAATTTTATTAGCATTAAAAACTATCAATTCGCTTAAATCACCTTCAGGATTCTTCATAGCTTTCAAATTATCTATAAAGCTTGAAATAGATGAATTATTAGGATTGAAATTGTCAGAAGAAAAGCAAATATATCTTCTAAAAGCCTCAAGAGATTCCCGAAATCGCCGCAAATCAATATCTTTAGGCTCCTGATAATAAAAAAACTCATTATCTAATGTCTTATTATCAACAGTATAAGATTTATTAGCTGCATGAAGAAGAGCTTGGGAACATATGATATTAATTATATCAGGTCCACTAGCACTATAGTCTTCTCCTTTATATACTCCTTTATATACTCCATCTGAAGCTCCTTCAAGAAAATCGTCATTAGCAACAAAAATTGTAACACCTTTATCTCTTAATTCTTCTAATGCATTTTTATCTACACCTTCTCCTACTATAACAAAAAGTTTTCTATGATCAATTGCTAACCGCTGTAATTTTTTTATATCAGTATCACCGTTATTACATCTAACAACAGTAAAATCTGCATCAGAATCAAAACTTTCCTTATCGACAAGATTACTGCCTTTTCTTTGATGAATTATCATAATTTTTAATATTTATAAATTATTAAAACTAACTAAACTTATTATCTTTATCTGCAAAACAGCATTTAACTTGTTTTTTTAAATATTAATAATAACATATTTCCTTGCTCGGGTGATTAGCTCAGCTGGTAGAGCATCTCCCTTACAAGGAGGAGGTCGGCGGTTCGAACCCGTCATCACCCACCATTACTTACATCTCATCATTAGTCGTGCCAACTCACATTGATTATTAATACGATGTGTCATACATTGAGGGTGTTTAACACTGGCGCTAGGTTTGCTTTGTTGCCCTTCCTGTTCCCCTTCGTTTGTTTGTTCCTGTTCCCCTTCGTTTGTTTGTTCCTGTTCCTCTTCGTTTGTTTGTTCCTGTTCCTCTTTTTTTGTTTGTTCCTGTTCCCCTTTTTGTGCCTTCTCTAATTCCTCTCTAACTATTTTTTCTGTTTTTGGAGTATGAGTACTCATATCTTTCATTATTTCAGCTGTCAGAATGTCAGTAACTTCACACCCTTCATTCTTTCTAAAAGAAATTAAACTATCTGCCTCACGTCTAACTGATTCATAACTTTTACTTGATGACAAATCACGTCCAATATCAATATTTGATTGTAATGACTTAATTATAGATGTTAATTTTTTTTTATTTATAAAATCATCATCCATATATAATTTTTTATGTTTGAAAAATTGCAATGCTACTTTTGTTAAATATTCTTTGGTTGGTGGTTCTTCTTCTACTGCTTTTGCTTTAGCTTTTTCTATAGCTATTGCACATATTATAATTTTACTCTCTTGTTTCTCATAAGTTTTAACAGATGTGTCTTCTGGGTTTTTTGAAAAACTTCTGAATATTGCTTCTAACAATGTGTTTGTTTCTAAATGTGGTTTAACTGTTGCAATTGCCTCTGCAACTAATTCTAATTGGTCACTTTGTTTGTTTATTATTACCTTTACTAATTGATACAGATCTTGATCATCTATATCAACATTTTTTATCATTTCAGCTCTTGATAAAGGTGATAATTTCGGCTTCATTAAATCTTCCAATATTTCCCTTAATTTATCTGGAAAAGCAGATTGTAACATAGATATACGATCCTGAACACCCATTTTGCCGAACTCTAGTGCTAAAGCATTTTCATAGTCTTTAAAATCACTTATATTACCTTTACCATAAGCTTTTAAAACCTTTGCTAAATCTTTTCCTTTTAATTCTGGAAATTCTACTACTAATACGTCTGCTAAATCTTTTACAGGGTGATCTGCCTTATAGGCCTTTAAAACCTTTGCTAAACCTTCTGCTAAATCTTTTGCAGAATCTGCCTTATGGGCCTTTAAAGCCTTTGCTAAACCTTCTGCTAAATCTTTTGCAGAGTAATCTTCCTTATAGACCTTTAAAACATTTGCTAAATCTTCTCCTTTTAATTCTGGAAATTGCCCTACTAATGCGTGTGCTAAATCTTTTGCAGAATAACCTGGATTATAGACATTTAAAGCGCCTGCTAATAAACCTTTGTCATCTATTTTTGGATCTAATTGTGGATCTAATCCTGGAAATTGCCCTACTAATGCGTGTGCTAAATCTTCTGCAGAATAATTTGGATTATAGAACTTTAAAACCTCTGCTAAACCTTCTCCATCTAATTCTTCAAATTTCTCTACTAATACGTGTGCTAAATCTTCTGCAGAATAATTTGGATTATAGAACTTTAAAACCTCTGCTAAACCTTCTCCATCTAATTCTTCAAATTTCTCTACTAATACGTGTGCTAAATCTTTTGCAGAATAATCTTCCCTATAGACCTTTAAAGCCTTTGCTAAACCTTCTCCATCTAATTCTTCAAATTTCTCTACTAATACGTGTGCTAAATCTTCTGCAGAATAATTTGGATTATAGAACTTTAAAACCTCTGCTAAACCTTCTCCTTTTAATTCTGGAAATTGCCCTACTAATGCGTGTGCTAAATCTTCTGCAGAATAATCTTTCTTATAGACCTTTAAAGCCTCTGCTAAATCTTCTGCAGAATAATCTTTCTTATAGACCTTTAAAGCCTTTGCTAAACCTTCTCCATCTAATTCTTCAAATTTCTCTACTAATACGTGTGCTAAATCTTTTGCAGAATAATCTTCCCTATAGACCTTTAAAGCCTTTGCTAAACCTTCCGCTAAATCTTCTGCAGAATAATCTTTCTTATAGACCTTTAAAGCCTCTGCTAATAAATCCTTTGCTAAACCTTCTCCATCTAATTCTAGAAATCCCCATACTAATGCGTCTGCTAAATCTTCTGCAGAATAATCTTTCTTATAGACCTTTAAAGCCTCTGCTAAAGCTTCTCCATCTAATTCTTTGGGAAGTCCCGATATTAGTAAAGGTGATTCTGGAAATTCCTCTAATAATGCGTGTGCTAAATCTTTTGCAGAATAATCTGGATTATATTTCTTTAAAGCCTTTGCTAAACCTTTCTCCATCTAATTCTGGAAGTCCCCTTACTAATGCGTGTGCTAAATCTTCTGCAGAATAATCTTTCTTATAGACCTTTAAAGCCTCTGCTAAACCTTCTCCTTTTAATTCTGGAAATTTCCCTACTAATGCGTGTGCTAAATCTTTTGCAGAATAATTTTCCCTATAGACCTTGAAAGCCTTTGCTAAATCTTCTCCTTTTAATTTTTGAAGTCCCAATATTGATAAACGTGATTCTGGAAATTTCCCTAATAATGCGCCTGCTAAATCTTCTGCAGAATAATATGGATTATAGGCCTTTAAAGCCTCTGCTAAACCTTCTCCTTTTAATCTTGGATCTAATTTTGGAAATTTCTCTACTAATAAGCGTGCTAAATCTTTTGCAGAATAATCTGCATCATAGGCCTTTAAAGCCTCTGCTAAAGCTATTCCATTTAATCTTGGATCTAGTTTTGGAAATTTCTCTACTAATAAGCGTGCTAAATAATCTGCATCATAGGCCTTTGAAGCCTCTGCTAAACCTATTCCATCTAATTGTGGATCTAATTCTGGTAATTCCCCTACTAATTCGCCTGCTAAATTTTTTGCAGAGTGATCTGCCTCACAGGCCTTTAAAGCCTTTGTTAAACATTCTACTACTAATACGCCTGCTAAATCTTTTGCAGAGTAATCTTTCCTATAGACCTTTAAAGCCTCTGCTAAATCTTTTGCAGAGTAATCTTCGACTATAAACCTTTAAAGCCTTTGCTTAATTTTAACCTTTAATGCTATTACTGCATGTAATCTTCGCCATTGTCAGACCTTTAAAGCCTCTTTTAAATCTTTTCGTCCTCCCAACCACATAATAATCTTAAAATATATAATTAATAAATCTCAGGCAATTATTGCCACCAAACCCCATTCTAGCATATTTTTTGGCCAATTGCAAGAAATTTTATAAAAGTGGCTTGATAGCCAGCTAATTTAAAATTTCTGTAAAATCCTTAAAGCCACTACCGGCAAATTCCTGATAATCTGATAGATCTTTTATTTGTAAAAAAGCCATAACAATTTTTAATCTTTGAATGGCTAAATCCCGATATTCTTTTGATAAATTTAATTTCTGCCAAAATTGCTCTAGCAATTTTTGCTCCCTTTTAGAGGGGTTTGAATTTAATTTTTGATAATTTTTCTGGAAAATTTGATAATATTGATCAAGATTTTCTTGATTTAAAGCAAAAATCTCTTGCCAAATTTCTGAATTAGAATTTTCAATCCTTAGATGCTTTTGTAAAATTTCTGGTAAATTTTTCTGCCTTTTTGCCTTAAATTTAAAAGAAATATATTGCGGTAAATGCGAAACTAAACAGAATATTTTATCATGAGTTTTAGCATCTAAAATGGTGATTTCTGAGCCAATTTCCTGCCAAAAATTAGTAATTTTTTGGATATTTTTGTGATTCTGACAAAATTTTGTTAAAATTAGCTTTTTATCAAAAAATAGATCTGCTGCTGCATTTTCTATTCCGGAAGATTCTTTGCCAGCAATTGGGTGTGCTGGAATAAAATTATTATTGTCATGGAAAATTTTTTGATATAATTCTTCAGGATATAATTTTATTGAACCAATATCGGTGATTAATGTTTGATAATTATTTTCCCTAATTTTTTGAAAAATCTCTTCATAGGCCAGAAGTGGCGTGGCAATAATAATTAAATCATCCTTATTTAAATCTTGATCAAAATTAAATTCCCCATCAATGATTTGATTTTTAATGGCAAAATTTATGGGGCTTTTACTTCTATTATAGGCCAAAATTTCTTTAGCTAGGTTTTTTTGACGAATAGCCATGGCTAATGACCCGCCAATTAGTCCTAAACCTATGATGATTATTTTATTGAAAATATAATTCATATTATGTTTCATATTAATTTATTTTTATATCATGTTACACAACCTAAAATTCAATGATCAAGGTTTAATTCCGGTCATTACCCAACAATTTGACAATAAAACAGTTTTGATGCTGGCTTGGATGAATGAGGAGGCTATTAAATTAAATTTAGAGAAAAAACTAGTTCATAATTGGTCAAGATCACGAAAAGAAATTTGGCTTAAAGGTGAAACTTCAGGAAATTTCCAAAAATTAATTGAATTTCGCTATGATTGCGATGAAGATGCAATTTTAGTTTTAGTCGATCAAAAAAATGGCGCTTGTCATACTGGCGAATATTCTTGTTTTTTTAATAAGGTAAAATAGAATTGATTGTTCGGATTCTATAGCAATTAAAATTAATTAAATAATGGTAAAATCAGCAAATTTGGGTTTTTCAAGAGTTGGATTAAATCGTGAATTAAAAAAAGCAGTTGAAAAATATTGGAAAAAAGCAATTACAGAAGATGAATTGCAAAAAGTAGCAAAAACATTAAGAAAAACTCATTGGGAATTACAAAAGGAGGCAAATATTGATTTTATCCCATCTAATGATTTTTCTTTTTATGATCAAATTCTAGATATGATTGCAACTGTTGGCGCTGTACCAAAAAGATATGATCATAAGGCTGGAGAAGAGATTGATTTGGATTTATATTTTTCTATGGCTCGTGGTCGCCAAGATGGTGTAAAAGATGTTGTGGCCATGGAAATGACTAAATGGTTTGACACAAATTATCATTATATCGTTCCAGAATTTACTAAGGACACTAAATTTCAATTTTCTTTTAGTAAAATTATTGATCAATATTTAGAAGCTAAAAATCTTGGGATTGATACTCGTCCAGTAATTATTGGGCCCGTTTCTTTCCTTTTACTTGGTAAATCTTATGATGGTGTTAATCAATTTGACCTTTTGGATAATTTACTTACGACTTATCAAGAAATTATTACTAAATTAGTTGAAAATGGTGCTGAGTGGATTCAAATTGATGAACCATTTTTAGCTACTGAAAATTTAACTGATGAATTAAAAAATATTTATAAAAAATCTTATGAATATTTGGCAAAAATCTCTGATGCTAAATTAATGGCTACAACTTATTTTTCTGACCTTAGAGATAATTTAAAATTTGCTTTGGAATTGCCAGTTGCTGGTTTACATTTTGACCTGACTAAATCAGAGCTTGCTTTGGATCAAATTTTACATAATTTCCCTAAAGATAAAACTATATCTTTAGGTTTGGTTAATGGTTGTAACATTTGGAAATCTGACATTAAAAAATTGATTTCTCAAATTCATAAAACTCAAAAAAATATTGCTTCAGATAATATTATTATCGCCCCTTCATGTTCTTTACTTCATGTGCCAGTTGATTTGGATGTTGAAGATAATTTGCGTCCAGAATTAAAATCTTGGTTAGCTTTTGGTAAACAAAAATTACATGAAGTTAGTCTTTTAACTAAAATTGCTAATGAAGGTGAAGATAAATATAAGGCAGAAATTGAAGAAAATTGCGATGCAATCACTTCAAGAGATGGTTCAAAATTAATCCATAATGTTGAAGTTAAGGAAAGAGTAAAGAATTTTGACCTGAAAAATGCTGATAGAGATTCTGATTTTACTACTAGAAATAAAATTCAGAAACAATATTATAATTTCCCACTTTTTCCAACAACTACTATTGGTTCATTCCCTCAAACTACAGAAGTTAGGCAATATCGTTCAAAATTCAAAAAACATGAAATTTCTTTAGAAGAATATGAAAAATTCTTGGAAGAAGAAACTAAACAAGCTATTAAATGGCAAGAAGATATTGATATCGATGTTTTAGTTCATGGTGAGTATGAAAGAAATGACATGGTAGAATATTTTGGTGAGCAATTAAATGGTTACGCCTTTACCAAAAATGGTTGGGTGCAAAGCTATGGTTCCAGATGTGTTAAACCACCAGTTATTTTTGGTGATGTTTCAAGACCAGAGCCAATGACTGTTAGATGGTCTTCTTTTGCTCAAGATTTAACTGACAAGAAGGTTAAGGCTATGTTAACTGGTCCAGTGACTATGTTAAAATGGTCTTTTGTTAGAGATGATCAAGCAGTTAGTGAGACTTGTAAACAAATTTCACTGGCCATTCGTGATGAGGTGAGAGATCTTGAAAAAGCTGGAATTGATATTATTCAAATTGATGAGCCGGCCTTTAGAGAAGCTATGCCACTTCGCCAAGAAGATCATGTCGCTTATTTAAAATGGGCGGTTGATTGCTTTAAAATTTCTTCTTCTGGTATTAAGGATACAACTCAGATTCACACTCATATGTGCTATTCTGAATTTAATGATATTATTGATGCTATTGCTAATATGGACGCTGACGTTATTTCAATTGAAACTTCAAGATCAGCGATGGAATTATTAGATGCTTTTGTAGAATTTAAATATCCAAATGAAGTTGGACCTGGTGTTTATGATATTCATAGTCCTAGAATTCCAAAAACTGAGGAAATGGAGCATTTATTAGAAAAAGCTTTAGATGTTCTTGATAAGGATCAGATTTGGAGTAATCCAGATTGCGGTTTAAAAACTAGAAATTGGGATGAGGTTAAGCCTGCTCTTGAAAATATGGTTAAAGCTACTAAAAATCTTAGGAAAAAAATAGAGAAGAAGGGGGCAGCTGTTGCTTAGATTGATATTTGCAATTTTGATTCTCTTTTGAGGAACCTCTGAAGAGTCCCCGCCAAAATCAAAGATTTTGGTGGAATCGCAATAAAATAACTAAATGTTTGCAAAATTAACTGGTAAAATTGATGATATTTTTGAAGATTCTATAATTTTAGATGTTAATTTTGTAGGCTATAAAATATTTACCTCAAAAAAAAAATCTTGATCAGCTGAGAAGTTCTAATGAAAATAATCAAAGTTTTTATATTGAAACTGTTGTTAGAGAAGATTATATCCATCTTTATGGCTTTGCTTCAATTGAAGAACAGAGTCTTTTTAATATATTTTGTAAAATTAATGGCGTAAGTAGCAAAATTGCCATCAAAATTCTTAGCTTCGCCACTATAGAAGAAATTATTGTTGCCATTAATAGCGATGATAAAGCGGTTTTTACTGCTATTTCTGGAATTGGGCCAAAATTAGCATCAAAAATTTTAATTGATTTAAAAGATTCTATTAAAAAATTAGATTATAATTTTGAAATTTCTGACGATAATAATTCCAATAATAATATCAATAATAGTCAGATTATTACTGATACCATTTCTGCTCTTGAAAATCTTGGCTATAAAAGATCTGCTATCT
Organism: Rickettsiales bacterium; assembly: GCA_038142525.1. Classification (GTDB taxonomy): domain Bacteria; phylum Pseudomonadota; class Alphaproteobacteria; order Rickettsiales; family UBA1997; genus CAJQHK01. The sequence goes on along the minus strand of JAYQKE010000015.1, from coordinate 703,335 downwards.
ATAAAATTGCTAATAATAAAGTGAAAGAAAATCCAGATATCACTCTTGAAACATTAATTACTAATTGCCTGAGAGAATTATGATAAATCAAGAATTAATAGATTTTTCTCATCATTTAGCTGATATTTCGGAAATAATTGCCAAAAAATATTTTCGCTGTAATTTAGGAGAGGTAAAAAAAGATGATCATTCTCCAGTGACTCACGCCGATAGAGAAATTGAAACTATTATTAGAGAGGAAATTACCAAAAAATATCCAAATCACGGCATAGTTGGTGAAGAATTAGGTGATAATAATATTGCATCAGATTATAAATGGGTGATAGATCCTATTGATGGAACGATATCCTTTGCAATTGGTAAGCCAATTTTTGGCACTTTAATTGCTCTTACTTATAAAAATAAACCAATTTTAGGAATTATTAATCAACCAATTAATAATGAAAGATGGTGGGGAATTTCAGGAAAAAATAGCTATTTTAATGATCAAATTATTAAAACTAGAAATTGTAAATCAATTTCTGAGGCAGTTTTTTGCACTCAATCACCATTCTTTTTTACAGGTGAAATTAAAGAAAAAATAGAAAAAATTACCAGCCAAACCAAATATCAACATCAAGGTGGTGCAATATATTCTGGCGATTGTTATCATTTTGCTTTATTGGCCCATGGTTTTGTTGATATTATTATTGAACATGGTTTAAATAATTTTGACTTTTTAGCTCTTGTTCCAATCATTGAAGCAGCGGGAGGTGTAATCACTGATTGGAATGGTAAGAAACTTGATATTAATTCAGATGGCACAATAATTGCTACATCTAACAAATATCTTTATGATTTAACCTATAGCCAATTTAATTAGCTATATAAATTATTTATAATAATGACCATTTTATTTCAAAAGATGTTGGCTGGTTTTATAGATATATTTGCCTCTCTTTTTATTAGATTAATAATTTTATCATTAATAATTAGTTTTTATAGAGAAGATCTATTGCTAGTAATTGAAGATTTATTGGTAAAAACAGAAAATATAGAAAAATTAGGTGATGCGATAAAAATTTTTCTAAGACATGAAGCATTTAAAATACTTTTAATATTTATCATAATCTTTGCTTTACTTGGATCTTTCTATTATGTTTATTTTCACTCGTCAAGTTGGTGCGCCACAATTGGCCAAAGAATTTGTGGTATAGTTATGGTTCAGGAAAATGGTCAATATTTAACTTTAACAAGAGCAATAATACATCATATTGTATCTACCATTCCATTATTTATAACAATTTATTTTATTATATTTATAGTCATCAATAATCATAAATATATCACAAATAATATAGGTGATTTTTTAAATATCTTTAATGCTAATTATTTTAACATATTGATATCTATTATAATGTTTTTATGGATTAATATACCAATTTTTCTGAAAAGCAAAAAATCCGTTCCAGATATTATTTGTAATACTAAAATTGAATCGGGAAGGGCTGATAGTATATTCCCAAAAATTAGAATATAGGAACCTCTGAAAAACTAAAATATGTATTTAGCAAAATTGATCTTTTTGACCCTTTTTTAGTTTTTCAGAGGTTCCTATAGGGCGGTCAAAATGACCTTTGATTTTGTAAATCTAGATGAGGTAAGTTAAGGCTAAATTATCACGATGAATTAATTCTTCATGAAAATCTTTCTTTATTATTTTCCTAATTTCACCACTATTTTTGCCAATTATCGATCTAGCAATAGTTGAATTATAAGAAGTTACACCAGTTGCAATTTTTTTATCCTTTTCGTCATTGATTAAAACCATATCACCCTTATGAAATTCACCCTCAATTGCAACAACTCCAACTGGTAAAAGACTAGAACCAGTTTCAATTAAAGCCTTTGTCGCTTTTTCATTGATAATAATTTTACCTTTAAAATTTAAAGAATCTGAAATCCATCTTTTTTTAGCATTAATTTTTTTACTATGCGATCTAAATAGGCTATAATTTTTGGTTTCTAAAATATTTTTAATAGGATGATTAATTAGGCCATTAGCAATAATAACATCCGAGCCAGCATTAAAGGCCATTTTGACTGCCTCAATTTTGGTTTTCATGCCACCAGTACCAAATTTTGTTACTGTATCACCAGCCATATCTTCTATCTCCTTAGTGATTTTATCAATTTGATGTATTAATTTAGCATCTGAATGTAATTTTGGATTTTTATCATATAGACCATCAATATCTGAAAGTAATATCATCAAATCAGCATCAGACATTTGAGCAATTCGGGCGGCAATTTTATCATTATTACCAATTTTAATATCTTCGGTTAAAATAGTGTCATTTTCATTAATTATGGCCACCGCTTTATTATCTAATAAAATTTTAAAAGTATCGATAGCATTAAGATAATTTTGGCGATTAAGATATTCTCCACCAGTATGTAAGATTTGAGCAATATCAATATTTTGCTTTTTAAAAGCTTGATAAAATGAGGAAGTCAATTCTGCCTGACCAATGGAAGATAAAGCCCTTCTTTTAGATGCGGTCATTTTATCAGCAAAAATATATTTCTTGCCAATAGTCACAGAGCCAGAAGAAACTATAATAACTCCAATATTATTATCTTGCAGGATTTTGATATCTTGAGCTAATTTCTCAAGCCAGGAAGTTCTAATCTCATTATCTTTTAATAATAAGGCCGATCCAATTTTAATAATGATTTTTTTCTTTTTTAATATATCCATTTACCTATAATCGACCAGTGTAGCAAGGTAGTTAAGGAACCTCTGAAAAACTGTCTAGAATCAAAATATCCACAGAGGTTCCTATAGACAGTTTAGTAGATGCGGGTTAAGTTGGTCTTATAGTCACTCTCCAAATTTATTGGCACCTTCTCTATCTCAACTTCACTAGGTTTATCATCTAAACCATAAAACTCATCCTCTCTAACACTAATTTTACCAATCATATTATAACAAGAATTAATGAATCTAGTATAAAGATCTAAATAATGATGATTTGATATGAATTTTTTCCAAATAATAAATCTAACATCGCCATTAATATTTACTTTTTTATCATATTCATCATTAGATTCTAATTCAATCTCATGATTATTGATTAATTCTTGCAAAACCTCATTGAAAAATAATCCAACTCTTGGCTGCATTTTAAAACCAATATCAAAATCTATCCTAGCAACATCTTTTGCTGAATAAATAGTTGTTTTATAGGTGCAAGTAAATGGCTGACTAACAATATTAACATGAATAACCCAATAAATATTAGCCCTTTTTGGCCTATTTTCAAAAAGAGAATAGGTAATTTTATTTTCGATTTTTTTAGGATTTTTTGAAGAAGTTAAATAAACAATATGATTGGCAACCTTATCAATATTTCTATCATTACTTAAATCTATAAGATCTGGAATAATATCATCAACATCAATAAATTTAACACTTTTTCTTCTAAAACTTTTAGCCTGCATCCAAAACCACATAGAGCAAAATACCAAAGCGACAATCATCATAACTATCCAACCGCCATGGAAGAATTTATAAATACTAGCAGACAAAAAGAAATGTAATTCTATAGTTAGAAAGACAGCTAAAAATGCATAGCAAATAATCTTTGAAAAATTACGAGATAGTAAATAACAAAAAAACAAAATTGTAGTACACATCATGCCACTAACTACTGACAAGCCATAGGCACCTCCATATAATGAGACTCCTTAAAATAATAAACAATTCCAATACAACCAACAAATAGAAAATTATTGATAAATGTAATATAAATTTGAGCTTGTTTTCTTGTTGGATATTTAGTTTTTAATTTAGGAAATATATTGAGTCGACTTGCTTCATTAATCAAACTAAATGAACCGGTAATTAAAGCCTGACTAGCAATAATTGTTGCCATAGTTGCAATAATAATTGCTACTAAAAGAAAACCTTCTGGAATAATAGCAAAAAATGGATTATGACCCTTTTCCAAAATACTACCTTCCATTTCAATCAACCAAGCCCCTTGACCAAAATAATTCATTAAAAGACATATTTTGACAAAGGCCCAACCTCTTCTAATACTTTTACGATCACAGTGACCCATGTCAGAATATAGGGCTTCAGCACCTGTAGTACATAAAAATACCGCTCCTAAAATTAAAATTCCTGAAGGTGAATTAATTAATAAATTAATAGCATATATTGGATTAATTGCATTAAATATTTCAGGATGATCTAAAATATTAACAAATCCAAAAAAACCAATCATTGAAAACCAACAAAGCATTATCGGTCCAAATAATGTACCAACTATGGTTGTGCCAAATCTTTGTATAGCAAATAAAGCTGCCAAAATTGTCATTACAATTGGCATCGTATTTAATTCTGGGTTAAAAATCCTCAAACCTTCAATTGCTGCCGACACCGAAATTGCTGGCGTAATAATACCTTCAGATAATAAAAGAGAAGCGCCAATCATAGCAAAAATTACAATCCACCATTTACGACCTTTTTTAATCAATGAATATAGAGCTAACATACCACCCTGCCCCTGACCATCTGCACTTAAAACTATGGTGATATATTTTAAACTAGTTTGTAAGGTCAAAGTCCAAAAAACACAAGAAACAGCACCATAAATTAATTCCTGGGAAATCATCTTGCCAGACATAATGGCTCTCATCCCATAAAGTGGCGAAGTACCAATATCGCCATAAACAATTCCTAAGGCTATTAAAACGGGTATTAAAGAAATTTTTGCCTTTGAAATATTAAAGAAATTTAACATTTATTTATTTTATAATTTTGACAATGAGAAACGAAATTTTTAAAAATCTTTTCATCAATTTCACTACTTTGAAATTCTGGATGCCATTGCAAACCAAGGCAAAATGGATGGCTTTTATGTTCAATTGCTTCAATGATATTATCTTTTGCGGCTGTTGCTGAAACTTTGATATCTTTGCCTAAATTATCAACTGCTAAAGCATGAGAGGAATTAGTCTTAGTTTCATCGACATCAATAATCTTATGTAATTTACTATCTTTTGCAATATTGATATCATGAAATGGAATAGTATAATCGGCAAAATTTTCGTGATATTTTTGCTCATGATCCTTTACATGATGCTTTAAATCACCACCATAAATTATATTAATTGCCTGCATGCCGTTACAAATACCCAAAACAGGCATTGTTGTTTTATCAATTACTTTTTGTAATATGGTAAATTCAAACTCATCTCTTTCCTTATTAACTTTAATTTTAGCATCTGGTTTACCATAACGGGCAGGATCGATAAAACCACCACCTGCAATGATAATACCATCAATTAGATCAATATATTCTGCAATGGAGGAATATTGATAGGGCAAAATAATAGCTACAGCGCCACATTTTTCAAGATTTTCAATATAGTTACAAGCAATACCAAAATGATCCTTAATAGAAGAGAAGTTAATAGAATGGCGGAAAAAATCAGGAACAATACCAATTACAACTTTATCACTCATTTATCTTGTCTTAAGAAATATATTATTTTAAAATAGCCAGTTAAGGGGCCGTCTCGAATCTATGTTAAGGAAAAATATTTCGGACAGTTCCACTAAGATTTCGATGATATATATTAAAATATTTAATTCAATAACTTATGATGGAGCAAAATAAATTACAAAAAATTCTGGAAGAGAATTTTCCTGATGCTAAAATTATCTTAAAAGATTTAGTTGGTGATCAAAATCACTATTCTTTAACTATAGAGGATAAAATTTTCAATGGTCAAACAATGGTGGCACAACATAAAATTGTTAATTCGGCCTTAAGAGAATATTTAGATAGTGGCGAATTACATGCTTTGCAACTAAAAACCATTGCAATTTAAATTAAACTAAAAATGACAAATATAAATCAAAAAATACAAGAATTAATTACTGAAAATGATGTAGTTCTATTTATGAAGGGCAATAAGGATTTTCCAAATTGCGGTTTTTCTAGTGCTGTTTGCAATATTTTAAATAATAAAATCAAAGTCGACTATCTTGATATTAATGTTTTGGAAGATCCAGAACTTAGAGAAGGAATTAAAATATTCTCTGACTGGCCAACCATTCCTCAACTATATATTAAAGGTGAATTTATAGGTGGTTGTGATATTATTCGCGAGATGTTTTCTAACGGTGAATTAGAGAAATTTCTTAAAGATAAAAATATTACAATAAATGCCTAATTATTCTATTTTAGATAGGAAAATTATTAAAATCTCGGGCCCTGATGCTAAAGAATTTCTTCAGGGACTTACTACTAATGATATTAATTCTCTAACTACAGAAAATCCTCTGATTTATAGTTTGATGCTAAGCGCCACTGGCACTTTTTTCTGTGATTTTTTCATTAGCCAAAAAAAAGGAGATATTTATTTAGATGTAGAAGAGGCGCGAATTGCAGAAATTTTTAAAAAACTTTCCCTTTATAAATTATCAGCTGATATTGAATTAGAAATTATTGATGATTTAAAAATTGTCTTTTTAGATCAAAAAATTACTGAAATTAATTCTTATCAAGATCCAAGATCAAAAGAAATTTCTTTCAGAGCAATTTTAGATCAAAATAATTTGGAGAAAATTCAAAATAGTCCAGATTTTAAAAAACAAGATTTTGATTTTTACAATAAAATCAGATTCGATCTTAAAATTCCTGACCATAATGATTTGATAATTAAAAAATCTATTCCAGCTGAATATGGCTTTTTTGATTTAGGTGCTGTTGATTTTAATAAGGGTTGCTATATTGGGCAAGAAGTTATGGCCCGCATTAAATATAAGGGTGTAATTCGCAAAAAAATCTATCTAGTTGAAATTTTAGGAAATAATTCTTTTGAAAAAGGAGAGGAAATTACTTTTAATGATAGAAAAATTGGCCATATTCTATCTCATATTAAATATGACAATAAAATTTTAGCTTTAGCTTTATTAAAAAATGCCGTAATTGATGAAAATTTTGACATAGAATTAGAGCTTAATTCTAATAAAGTAAAAATTTTATGATATTATTGGTCGGTCTTGGAAATCCCGGTACAAAATATGAAAATACTCGCCATAATGCTGGATTTTTGGCAATTGATTATCTGATTGATAAATTTTCTTTTGATAAAAAACCAGATAAATTTGATAGTAAAGTTTTTACTGGAGAAATTTCTGGACAAAAAATTATCGCCATTAAACCACAAAGTTTCATGAATCTTTCTGGTAGTGCGGTGCAAAAATTTTCTACATTTTATAAAATTCCAACTGATAGGATTTTTGTCTTTCATGATGAAATTGATTTGAAAATTGGTACTCATAAAATTAAATTTGCTGGAGGTAATGCTGGTCATAATGGCCTAAAAGATATTGATAATAAAATTGGTAAAAATTATCACCGCATTAGAATTGGTGTTGGCAGACCAGAAGATGATCGCTTTGAAATTTCTGATTATGTTTTAGGTAAATTTCCATTAATTGAAAAAGACATGATTAATCAGGAAATAATAGAGATTGGTGACAAAATAGAAGAAATATTACAAATATGACAAAAATAAAATTAGGAGAAAATACAAATTATCAATATGATAATCCAGATATTAAAATCTTAGATGCGGTGAATAATCCCCATCCTGATCTTGATTATTTGATTAAATTTTCTTGCCCAGAATTTACCTCCATCTGCCCAGTTACTTCACAACCAGATTTTGCTAATATTATCATTGAATATGTGCCAAATCAAAAAATGGTCGAAAGTAAATCTTTAAAATTATATCTTACTTCTTTTAGAAATCATGGCGCCTTTCATGAAGATTGTACTATTAAAATTGCCAAGGATTTAATCTTTTTAATGAAGCCAAAATGGCTTAGAATTTCTGGCTATTGGTATCCAAGAGGCGGCATTCCTATAGATATATTTTTTCAGACTGGCCAAATTCCAAAAAATATTCATTTAGATCATCATAGAGAATATGATTATAAGGGAAGATAATTAAATTCTTAGCTTCTTCTAAATATTTTTAAGTATTTGATATTTTCTTTGCGATTATCTTAATATCATCCATAATTTCTAGAAAATTATCCCTAATTTTAGCATCAAAACCAATATTTTTCTTTGACCAATCTTCCATCCAAGGTTTAGCAATTGCCCAAATATTAACATCCTCATCAAGTGAAAAAGCAATTCCTTCAATCAATGTGATTGTTTTTTGCAATAATAATAAATTTTCATTAGTTTTCATATTATATTTTTGGATCATCTCAATTAATTTTGTAAAAATCAAAATGAGCGGCACTTCTGAAACTTTTTTATCCGTAATAGATTCTCCCAAAATACGAGAATATAAGGAAAATTCATCAAGATCAGTGTCTTCTGGAACCAAACCAGCTTCCAAATGAAGCTCGGCAACTCTTCTATAATCTCTCTTTAAAAAATTAATAAAGATCTGTGTAATGGCAATTCTGATTTTTCTATCTAAAATGCCAATAATGCCGAAATCTATCAAAGCAATTTTACCATCTTTAGTTAGAATTAAATTACCTGGATGCATATCAGCATGAAAAAAACCCCGATCATATGCTTGGTGAAAAAATCCAAGCACTAATATTTTTACCAATTTTTTCTTATTAAATTTAGTGGCGGCAATGGCCTTTTTATTGGAAAATCTAATACCGTCAATCCACTCCATTACCAAAATATCCTTATTGGTTAAATTCCAATAAATTTTTGGTATTATGAAATCATTAAAATCCAATAGAATATCTTTAATTTTAGAAGATGATCTTGCTTCAAGTAATAAATTAACTTCTTTTTCTAACATATTTTTTAAAGAAGGTAGGATATCTTTACGGATGGATCTAATATTTTTAGAAAATATTGCTAAAATAAAAGTGATAATTTTAATGGTTAATAAGTCTCTTTTAATAATTTTGGCAATATTTGGCCTAAGAATTTTAACAGCGACAACTTCACCACCTTTTAGAACAGCCTTATGAGTTTGAGCAATGGATGCCGAGGCTATAGGTTCTTTTTTAAATTTTTTAAAAATATCATTTATATCCTTTTGATATATTTTTTCTATATAATTAATTGCATTCTTCTCTGAAAAAGGTGTTAAATTATCTTGAAATTTAGATAATAATTCAGATAATTCTTTACCAACTAAATCTGGCCTCACAGATAAAAACTGTCCTAATTTAATAAAAACAGGACCAGAAAATTTTAGAAAAAAATAAATTGCTCTTTCCTCATAAAAAGGAAAAAATATCAGAAAAATTACAAAAAATAAAAATAATTTAACTATATTGAATAAAGATTTAATAAATAGGATCATTTGTTAGTTTCATTTTTATTGAATTAATGACAATTTTAGGCTTTAAAGCTAGGAAATGACATTATCATTTAATATGGCTGGAAATTTTCTGAAAAATATCAATATTATCAATTATTCCAGTAAATTTCTCGGCAGCAGTACCATAGGCAAATATTGGCACCATAGAAGCAGAGTGGCCAGAAGTAGAAAAATTAATATCATAAGAATCAGTAATATAATCTTTTTCGTCAGTAATTAATGTCAAACCACCAGTTTCGTGATCAGAAGTTAAAACAACCAAAGTGCCTTGATTATTATCAGCAAAATTGATAATTTTACCAATTAATTTATCAAATTCTTTTATTTCAGCAAGTAAATATTCAGGATCATTATTATGACCAGCAAAATCAATTTGTGAAGATTCAATTAATAAAATAAAACCTTTTTCACCTTTTGATAAGAATTCTAAAGCCTTCAAACTATTATTAATTAAATATTCATTTCTATTTTGATTTTTTGGATCTAAATGTTTGTTATTTTCTAAATAAAATATTTTTTTAGCATCAATATTAAAATCTTTCTGTTCATGAAATAATTTATAATCCTTATTTTGAAATTTCTTGAGATAATCATGTTTTTGGAAAAAATCTAAATCAGCACCACTAATAAAATCTATATCAGAATTTAGAAGATCATCAGCAATTCCTTCTTTCATATAGCGAGTTTCTTGGTGAGCATAGAAAGTGGCAGGAGTTGCATGTAAAACAGAGCTGGTAACTACAAAGCCAGTCTTTTTTCCACTCTTCTTGGCAATTTCAAAAAGAGTTGGTAATTTTCTACCATCAAGAATAGATAAAGCGCGATTTGGCACTTTGTAACCAGTAGCAATTGAAGTAGCAGAAGAAGCGGATTCTGTAATTAAACTATTTTTTGAATAAGTTCTGACTAAGCCAGAATATTTAAATTTGGTAAAGTTAGATTCTTGATCTTTGAGATTATCAAGATGATAAGTAATTTGAGTATTTCCCATACCATCGCCAATTAAAATAATAATATTCTTAGCTTTTTGATGATTATTTTTAACATATTCTTGATCTAAATCTGAACATGATGCAATAAATATTATTAATAATAAATGTAATAAAATTTTCATAATTCCTAAATGGTATTAATTTTGGGCTTTAAAGTAACTTTTTTAATAAAATATTACTTTAAAGATGGGAGCTGATATTATCTTTGGTAATTGCGGAACCTCTGAAAAACTAAAATATGTATTTAGCAAAATTGATCTTTTTGACCCTTTTTTGCATAAATTTAGTTTTTTATGGCACAATATGTTCATATTGCGCCAAAAAGAAACACAATTTCTGCTAAAAAATGATCTAAAAATTCCAATTTTTAGTTTTTCAGAGGTTCCTTGCGATAACCCCATTTTCCATCTAATTCATCAATAATTGACCTGTTAACAAGCGACCTTCTTTTAGTACCATATTTCAATAATAATTGTACTACAACATTATTTTTGGATTGTATTGCGATATCAAAAGCAGTCAAATTTTGCTTATTGGTGGCATCTAGATCAATATCTTTAGCTACCAAATAATCAATTACTGGTAAATAACCCATCCTAACAGCTTGCATTAAATATGTTTCCCCAAAATTATTTCTAACATTCAAATTAGCACCTGATTCAATCAGCAATTTAACCATTTCATAGTCACCCATTTTGATAGCAATATTTACTGCTGTTAATCCTAAGCCATTTTTTAAATCTGGATTGGCACCGGCAGAAACTAAGCTGGAAGCTATTGAACGCCTTTTTAAAGAAACTGCAAAAATTAGGGGCGTATCACCAAAATCATTATAGATATTAACATTAAGAACATCTCTTAAAATAGCATTAAAATCATTAATATCATTAGCGCCAATTTCAGTAAATAATAAATCTACCTTATCAGAATATGTATTTAAAATTGGATGATGAATATTTTCATCACTAAAAGATCTAGATAATAATGGTGGTGGAATATCTGTGGTTAGAAAATCTGGTGGAATTTTGGATATTGGTTTTGGATATAATTTATTAAACTGATATTTGTGATTATCATCTAAAATTGCGACTTCTTTTTCAGATGGTAAATTTTCATTTTGAATTTGATTATTTTTTGATGTTATTATGTTACTTGCATTTTTAATAATATCATCATTTTCATTATTATCGCCTTCTTTAGATAAATTATTTAAACTATTAGATATTTTATTTGTAACCTTATTGATATTTTTTTTGATATCTTTAGATTTGTTAGAGAAAAATTCCTTAAATTTACTCCCCTCCTCCCTGGTTTTTTTAGAAAAATCTTCGTAATAATTACTATTAGTAACAGAGTTTTTTGTGGCTGTTTTTTGATCATTCGCAGAGTTACTATCTTTTTCACCTATATTATCGACGATAAAAGACCTAACATCGTCGAGACCCAGAGACTCAAGATCTGGGTCATTAACTTCATTTGCTAATGTAACTTTTGCAATAATAATAATAGCAAAAAATAGCAATTTCATTACAATCTTAAATGAATGGAACAAAAGGAATATCGATGCAAGCAGATAGCATTACAAGTGATGATAAAATTATTATTTTTTTAATCATGAGATAATTTATTAATTAATTACAAAGCCAGGATCATTCTAAATATTTCACTTTAAAATTCAATCTAATAGGAATTAATTTTTAATTATCAATTTTAAATCAGATAAATCTTTGTCATCCAAAATATATAAATTATCTAATAAAATTTTATTTATTTGATCATTATCCTTAATTAATAAATAAATTTTGGTTTTTTTATCAAATTCAACTTTTGGAATTTTATTAGCCAAAAAACTCTTAATATTAAAAATATCTTCTCTTTTAGTAATTTCTATCTGAGCTTCTTCTAAAATATCTTTATTTTTTAATTTTTGTAACTCTTCATCTCCCTTTCTTTGTGCTTCTAATGGATCTATAGCATTTTTATCCTTTTGTTTATAATCACCCTGACCATAAGACTTTTTTGGATTAGCTCTAATATCTTGAAAAATTTCTTTTCGAGCAGGAATATGTTTAATAAACTCAACTAATTCTGTAATATTTTTAACCAAAATTCTAATACCACCATCATCTTTTCTAATCAAAACCTCCAAGACTAAATTAGTGCCATCAGCCATTATGTCTCTTGATCTGGTGATTAAATCATCATCAAAAATTGAAGCTTCATAAATACCATAAGGATCAGACATGGTTAAATAAGAATATCTACCCTTAGCACTAGATTTATGTCTGCTATAAGCAACTGAACCAAATAATTTAATGATTTGATCATTCTTTGCTTCAGATTCCAAAAATTCTGAAGTTACAACACCTCTTTTTTGTAAATCATCAATGTGATCTTCGGTTGGATGTTCATTTGGAAAGAAACCAAAAGCCTCAAATTCCTTTTCTAATTTTTCTTTCTTTTCCCAATCTTGACAATTTATTAAATCTGGTCTTGTATCTTCCAAACCAATTTCATCGCCAAAAAGACTCATTTGAGGATTGGATTTTTCTTCTTCTTTTTGTGAGGCAAATCTTGATAGAATTTCTTGTGATTCTAATATTTGATGGCATTAGGGTGAATATTATCAAAAGCGCCAGATTTTGCCAAAGCCTCAATTGATTTTTTATTAACAAATTTACCGCCAGCACGAGATGCAAAATCATAAATATCATTAAATTTACCTTCTTTTGCCCTTTTTTGGCAAATTTCATCAATCATTTTAATTCCAACCGCCTTAATAGCGCCCAAACCAAAACGAATTGCTAATTCTTGATCATTATGATTAAATTTTTTGACCTCAATGGCTGACATTTATTTTTTCGGAAAATTATTCATTTCCTTCCTCATCAACAATCTCCTCCTCTTCACTACCAGCAATCCTAGCAACTGAAGAAACCTTCTCAGAAGTTGTTTTAATTAAGGTGACACCTTGGGTATTTCTACCAGAAACTCTAACTGTGTCAATTTTGGTTCTAATTAATGTGCCATTATCGGTAATTAACATCACTTGATCCTTATGATCAATAGGGAAGCTAGCCACAACTTTGCCATTTCTCTTAGAAGTAACAATATTAGTAATACCAACACCACCTCGATTAGTAATGCGATATTCATAGGCAGAAGTTCTTTTACCAAAGCCATTTTCAGTAATAGTTAAGATAAATTCTTCATCTAAAGCCATTTGATAAATTTGCTCTTCTGACAAATCAGATGTAATTTTTGGTAATTTTTTTGAAATAGCATCAATTAAATCAATCTCCTTATTATTTTCAATTTCAGCATTAAAAATTAAAGCATCTCTGAGCTCAATCCTCTTATCAGTTGAAATTTTTAGATATTTTTCCTTAGTCAACATATCAGCTTCAGAATGTTTTAAAATTGACATATCAATTACCTCATTACCCTTCTCTAGCTTAATACCTCTAACACCAGTTGAATTTCTACTTTGGAAAATTCTTAATGATTCTGATGAGAAACGAATTGATTTACCATTTTTGGTAGAAAGCATAATATCATCATCATCTGAGCAGATATTTACACCAATTAAAGCTTCACCATTTTCTAATTTCATGGCAATTTTACCGCTAGATCTAATATCAGCAAATTGATCCATAGAATTTTTACGAATCTTGCCCGAAGCAGTAGCAAAAGCGATATTTAAATCTTTCCAAGATTCTTGATCTTCAGGTAATGGTAAAATTGTAGTAATTTTTTCATCCTGTTCAATAGGAAGTAAATTAACCAACGCCCTACCCTTTGCTTGTGGTGAAGTTAATGGTAATTTGTAAGTTTTCATGCGATAAACCTTACCTTTATCAGAAAAGAATAAAATTGGAATATGGGTGTTAGCGACAAAAATATTAACCGCAATATCTTCATCCTTAACATCCATACCACTCCTTCCTTTTCCGCCTCTTCTTTGAGATTTGTAAGTTGAAAGTGGAACTCTCTTAATGTAACCATTCATGGTTGCAACTACCACCATATCTTCTTTTGGAATAAGATCTTCAATGTTGGATTCTAATTCCGATTCTTCAATTTGAGATCTTCTTGGTACGGCAAATTGTTCTTTAACCTCAATTAATTCTTGCTTAACAATTGCTATTAATTTATCACGATTAGAAAGAATTTCAATATATCCAGCAATTTTCTTGGCTAATTCTTGAATTTCTCCATCAATCTTATCCATTTCAAGACCAGTTAATTTAGCAAGTCTCATATCTAAAATTGCTATAGCCTGAATTTCGGTAAAATAGAATTTGCCATCCTCAACCACATTACCCTTATCTTGAATTAGATCAATAATTGTCTGAACTGTACCAACTGGCCAATTTCTAGCAAGTAATTTTTCCCTAGCTTCCGCCACATCTTTAGAAGATCTAATAAGAGCCACAACCTCATCAATATTGGCCACTGCAACAGCCAGACCAATTAAAATATGAGTTTTATCCCTAGCTTTATTAAGTAAGAAATTTGTTCTTCTAATAACAACATCTTCTCTAAATTTAGTGAAGATTTTAATGACATCTAAAAGATTTAGAAGTTCTGGCTTACCATAATTAAGTGCCAACATATTAACACTAAAGCTTTTTTGCAATTCAGTAAAATTGTAAAGCTGATTAATAATAACTTCAGAAATGGCATCTCTTTTTAAATCAATAACAATCCTAACACCATCACGGTTAGATTCGTCACGCAAGTCAGAAATACCTTCAATTTTTTTCTCCTTAACTAATTCGGCAATTTTCTCAACTAATTTGGCCTTATTAACCTGATAAGGAACTTCGCTAATGACAATTGAGAATTTTTTACCTTTTTCCTCCACATCACATTTACCACGAATAATAACAGAACCACGACCAGTATTTGCAAACATTGGTGAAGCCAGATTTACCATAAATAATACCACCAGTTGGAAAATCAGGACCAGGAATAATTTGCAGAAGTTCAGGAATAGTTAAATCATTATTGTCAATATAGGCTAAAAGAGCGTCAATTACTTCACCAAGATTGTGAGGTGGAATATTAGTTGCCATACCAACAGCAATACCGCTACTACCATTAACAAGTAAATTTGGAAAACGGGCTGGCAAAACCATAGGTTCATTCTCGGAGCCATCATAATTTGGCATGAAATCAACCGTGTTTTTATCCAAATCTTCCAACATAATATGGGAGATCTTCTGTAAACGAGATTCAGTATATCTCATTGCAGCTGGCGGATCATCATCAATTGAACCAAAATTACCTTGACCATCAATTAGCATAACACCCATGGAAAAATCCTGAGCCATACGAACCAATGATTGATAAATAGCAGAATCACCATGAGGGTGATATTTACCCATTACTTCACCGACAATTCTAGCAGATTTTTTGAATGGTTTATTAAAGTCATAACCACCCTCATACATAACATAAAGAATTCTCCTATGGACGGGTTTAAAACCATCACAAACATCAGGAATGGCACGCGATACAATAACCGACATGGCATAATCCAGATAGGATTTTTTCATTTCACTGCCAATAGCGACAGATACAATTTCTTTATTATTATTTGCTATTATGTTCATGTATTTTATGTAAAATTTGTCTTGGAAATTTTATTTTATCTGAGCGATTCTTAATGTAAATAGAGATTTAAGAAACCTCTGAAAAACTAAAAATTGGAATTTTTAGTTTTTCAGAGGCTCCTTAATAACTTGATCTAGGCTTAATTTTATGATATACTGATATCAGCACTTTAGTCATACCATTTCCCAACTTTAAAGTGGGACTCTTTAAAGATAGAAAATGGTATTTAGGCAGTTTTTCAATTTTTGAGGGGCTGTCTAAAACTAAATTTCCTCCAATTTCTTTCTTAGAAATATCCTCAATTATCTTTAAATAATACCTTTGCATAGCGGTTTTTGTTGTAAAAGCAAATAATATGAGACCTTTGCACAATTGATTTTCTAAAAATCAAACTACTTCAATTATGCAAAGGTCTCATATTGGGACTACTCCATATTCTTCTTAAGTAACCTCTAAAAAAAATGTGCTCCTAGGAGCACAAAATTTTTCAACCTATTTTAAACTCATAAATTTTATCTGGATTTTTTACAAATTTATCTCTAAGATCCCTTTAATACCAACTCCCATCTTTAAAGAGGCTTAATTTAAAGATGGGAGTTGGTGTAATTCAAATCAATTAACAAAATTCATAATGACTCAAAAAAGAACTCAAAAAGATTTAGAAGCTTTAGATTTTCATAAGAATCCTAAGCCAGGTAAGGTCGGCATGCATGCTACTAAAAATCTTAATACTCAAAGAGATTTGGCCCTAGCCTATTCTCCTGGCGTTGCCATTCCATGTGAAGAAATTGCTGCCGACCCTGAGAAAGTCTATGATTACACAGCTAAGGCTAATTATGTGGCGGTTATTTCTAATGGTACTGCAGTTTTAGGTTTGGGTAATCTTGGTGCGGCAGCTTCCAAGCCAGTTATGGAAGGTAAATCAGTTCTATTCAAAAAATTTGCCGATATTGATTCAGTTGATATTGAGGTCGATACTGATGATATTGAAGAATTTATTAATTCAGTCAAATATCTTTCTCCAAGTTGGGGCGGGATCAATCTTGAGGATATTGGCTCCCCATCTTGCTTTATCATTGAAAAAAGACTTCGTGAATTAATGGATATTCCAGTTTTCCATGATGATCAACATGGTACAGCAATTATTTCTGTTGCTGGTATGATTAATGCTTTGGAAATTGCTGGTAAAGATATCAAAAAATCTCGCTTGGTTATTAATGGTGCTGGTCTTTGCCGGAATTGCCTGTTTAGAACTGATCAAAGAAGCTGGTATGCCCGCAGAAAATATTCTTCTTTGTGACAGAACTGGCGTTATTTACAAAGGCCGTGAAAAATGCATGAATGAGTGGAATGAAAAGCATGCTGTAGAAACTGACTGCAGAACATTGGAAGATGCCATGAAAGGGGCGGATATTTTTATGGGTCTTTCAGTTAAAGGTGCTGTTAGTCAAGATATGGTGAAATTAATGGGCAAACAGCCAATTATTTTTGCTATGGCCAATCCAGATCCTGAAATTCGTCCTGAAGAAGTTTTAGAAGCTGTGCCAGATGCTATTGTAGCCACTGGTAGAAGTGACTATCCCAATCAGGTCAATAATGTTATGGGTTTCCCTTACATTTTCCGTGGTGCTTTGGATGTTAGAGCTACCCAAATTAATGAGGAAATGAAATTAGTCATGCAGACCTATGCTTTGGCTGACCTAGCTAAGGAAGATGTTCCAGATGAGGTGATTAAAGCCTATGGTGGTAAAAAATTAAAATTTGGACCAAATTACATCATCCCAACTCCTTTTGATGCTCGTCTTATTAGTAGAATTCCAGTTGCAGTTGCTAAAGCGGCAGTTAAAAGTGGTGTTGCTAAAAAACCAATTACCAGATGGGATGAATATGCTAAATCATTACAGGCCAGAAGAGATCCTACCGCCAATTCTATGAGCATGATCTTTGATCGTTTAAAAGAAAAACCAAAAAGAGTCATTTTTGCTGAAGGTGAGCAAAATGAAATCATTAAAGTTGTTTGCCAAATGGCGTGATAGTGGCTATGGTACTCCAATTTTAATTGGTAAAGATAAAGTTATTTCCGAAAAAATGACTGATTTTGGTATTAAAAGAGAGGGAATTGAAATTCATAATGTTTGCTATTTGCTCTGAAAATGACAAATATTCAGATTACATTTATGAAAAATTGCAAAGAGAAGGTGTATTACATTCTGATTGTGAAAGAATGGTTAAAACTGATCGTAATATTTTTGCCTCAGCAATGCTTAGCCTAAATCATGGTGATTGTTTGGTAACTGGTCTAACTCGCGGCTATCGTAAAAATCTGCATGATATTTCTAAAGTTATTAAACATAAAGAGGGTGAGGTTTCACTTGGTATGTCAATTTTAATTTCTAAAAATAGAACAGTTTTTGTTTCTGACACTGCTTGCTCAGAATTATCCTCTTCTGAAAGATTGGCGCAAATTGCTATTCAAACTGCTAAAAAAGTAGAAGATATGGGCTTTAAACCAAGAGTTGCCTTTCTTTCATATTCTAATTTTGGTAGTGCTTTAAATACAGAATCCTCAAGAATTAAAGAAGCTGTGTCAATTTTGGATGGTCAAAAAGTTAATTTTGAATATGATGGTGAAATGACAGCGGATGTTGCTTTAAATAAGGAAAAAAGAGAGAAATATCCTTTCTGTCGCTTGACTGATGCAGCTAATATTTTAATTTGCCCTGGTTTACATTCTGCCAATATTGCTACTAAATTATTGGAAGAATTTAGTGAATGTTCGGTAATTGGCCCAATTTTAACTGGCTTTGAAAAACCGGTACAAATTGTAACTATGAGATCATCAATTGATGAGATCCTAAATATGACTGCCCTAGCTGCAATTGACTAGCCTTTTGCTGCCAAATTATGCCTTATTTTATTTTTTTCTGCTCTCATGTAGGTTTTATTACACAATTGCTTGAAAAAAATAAAATGCCTAGAATTTGTTTGTAAAAGCATTTTTCATAAAATTAGTAATTACTTTTATTAAAGATTATGTCAGACATAGCTGAATTAATGGCCAGACTGGCCTCGATGAAAGATAGTACAGATAGTAGTGGCGGATCTGGTGGTGGTGGCAGAGCTGAAGGCTTCCACGCCGCTGAAGGTGCTAGTAGTGCCATCACTAATTTGGAATATTTATCTTCCGATGGTCAAAGTTTTGGTATGGGTGATAGAATTAAGGGTTTGGAAGATGCTTTATCTCCATCTGTTTCTTTAGATGATTTAGTAAAAATTAAAATGCCAAATTTGGAATATGTGACATTTGACTTTATCGAAAAATTTATGCCAATTGCGATCAGGTCTAAATTAGCTGTAATTCCTCAGAAAAATTTTCTTTTAGGAGGATTGCAACCACCTCATATTGCTGTTGGCGGACTTAAAACGGCCTTTGGTAAAGGTGAAGAGGGGCAGGGTCAATAACAATTAGTTACCAAACACTTAATTAAATAATAATGCCAACATTATGTTCTAACTCATCAAAAAATCAGTCTGAAAAAAATGATGAGGGTCGGATAAAAGAATCTTCAGAAGAAGAAAAAACCTTAAAAACAGAAGCAAAACAAGAAGAATTAAAAACAAATTCTGAAATAGAAGGAGGAGAATTTGAAGATTTTGTTGAAGGTGGTTTTGAAGATGTTATTCCCTGGAAACAGTGAACAAAGAGTAATAATTGATAATGATGAATGGGGGCCACCAGATTCAAAACCTGCATTCGCTAAATGTTGCAGCCCTAATAAACCATTAATCCTATGAATAGGAACCTCTGAAAAACTAAAAATTATGACCATAAAACAAGAAGTTAAAAAAATCTGTGAAAATAGTAAAAAATCAGTTACCGACATTGCTACTCTAGAAACTAATATCAAAAATAAAATTCTCTTAGAAATTTCTGATGAAATAAAAAATCAATATCAGGAAATTATTTCTCAAAATAAGATTGATCTTGATTTAGCTAAAAAAAACAATTTACCAAATGCTAAAATTGACCGTCTTACCCTAACAAAAGAAAGAATTTTTGCCATTGCAGATGCTGTGAAAGATGTAGCATCTCTGCCTGATCCAGTTGGTAAAATTACTTATGATGTTAAAAGAGAAAATAATCTTCATATTAGAAGAATTTCAACTCCAATTGGTGTATTATTAACAATTTATGAAGCAAGACCCAATGTCACTTCCGATGTTGCTGCTCTTTCTATTAAATCTGGCAATGCTGTTATTTTGCGTAGTGGTTCGGAAAGTTTTAATTCTTCAAAAATAATTGCTGATATTTATCGCAAGATTTTGGCTAAATTTAATTTAGATCCAAATATTGTGAATTATGTCTTAAATAGCGATCGTGAATATGTAAAATATTTACTAAAAATGCCAGAATATATTGATGTTGTTGTGCCAAGGGGTGGTCAAAATTTAATCATGGCTATTGAAAAAAACAGTAAAATTCCTGTCTTTCGTCATTTAACTGGCAATTGCCATAGCTACATTCATTCTTCTGCTGATCTTGAAAAGGCAGTCAAAATTATTGCCAATGCTAAACTTAGAAGAGTTGGAATTTGTGGTGCCACAGAATCATTATTAATTGATGCTAAAATAGCTAAAAAAGCTCTAAAATTAATAACCGATAAATTAATTAATGAGGGCTGTGAGATTAGGGGCGATGTTTGCATCTATTAAAATTGATCCAAGAATTAAAAAAGCAACAAATCAAGATTTTTACACTGAATATTTAGATAAAATTCTTTCTGTAAAAATTGTTAAAAATATCAATCAGGCAATTGTACATATCAATAAATACAGCTCTTCTCATACGGAAGCCATTATTTGTGAAGATGAATCTGCTAAAGAAGAATTTTTTGCTAAGATTGATTCATCAATTGTCATGCATAATACTTCTACACAATTTGCTGATGGTGGGGAATTTGGCCTTGGGGCAGAAGTTGGAATTGCTACTGGCAAATTACATGCTAGAGGGCCAGTTGGGTTGGAGCAATTGACTACTTATAAATATATTGTATCGTCAGATTGCGCTGTGAGAAGTTAGTTTATTATTTCATGAATAAAAAAAATGTTAATATTTCTTTAGAATTTTTCCCTCCAAAAACTGCTGGGTTGGAAAAAAAATTACATCAAGAAATAGAAAAATTAAAAATATTAGAACCAAAATTTGTTTCTGTAACCTATGGCGCTGGCGGCAGTACCCGCAAAAGAACGCATGATATTGTTCTAAAAATTGCTAAAGAAAATAATTTTGAAGTTGCAGCTCACCTAACTTGTGTTGGCTCAACAAAGCAAGAAATTACAGAAATTGCTCAAAATTATTGGAACTCTAATATCAAACATATTGTGGCTCTGCGTGGTGATTTACCTGATGGAGAAAATCTTGGTCATTACAAATATGCTAATGAGTTAGTTGCTGCTCTAAAAAATATCGCAGATTTTGAAATTTCGGTTGCAGCCTATCCTGAAAAACATCCAGAATCAAAGAATTTAGATCAAGATATTGATAATCTTAAAAAGAAAATCGATGCTGGCGCTAATCAAATCATTACGCAATTTTTCTTTGATAATTCTTATTTTTATGAATTTTTAAATAAAGCCAGAGCAAAAAATATTAACATCCCAATAATTCCTGGTATTTTGCCAATTCATGATATTAATCAAGTACAGCATTTTGCTCAAAAATGTGGCACTGATGTACCAAAAAAAATTATTAATCAATATCAAACTGGTACAGATCAATTTGAAATTTCAAAAAATATTGCCATCAAACAATGTCAGGATCTTTATGATCATGATATTAGAGATTTTCATTTTTACAGTTTAAATAAAGCTGATTTATTACTAGAAATTTGCAAAGAATTAGCTTTTTATGAGTAATTTAGAAAAAGGATTTATTTTAGATCAAAGATTAGAAAATGATTGTTTTTTTATTAAGGATTTAAAATTATCAAAATTACTTTTAATGAATAACGCTCTTTATCCTTGGTTTATTCTTGTTCCCAGAAGAAAAAATATGACAGAAATTATTGATTTAAGCGCCTCTGATCAAGAAATTTTATTAGAAGAAATCAATCAAATATCTAAAATAATTCAAAATAATTACCAGCCAGATAAATTAAATATAGCTAATCTTGGTAATATAGTCTCTCAACTTCATATTCATATTATCGCTCGCTTTAAAGATGATCCTAGCTTTCCCAATCCAGTCTGGCTCGATAAAAACAAATCTTCTTATCAAGAAAAAACAATTAGTAAAATAAAAAAATATTTTTATTAAAGTTAATTTAAGGCTTAGAGAAATGCCCCCTAAAATTCAGACCATTAATTTTTAAATTTCATAGACTATAATTTCTTTAAATTTCGATTTGGAAGATGGAAAAATATGCTAATATTTTTTCATCTGTTAATTAAAAATTTAATTTAATAAATTATGTCAAAAGAAATTAAAAAATTAATGGTCTGAATTTTAGGGGGCATTTCTTAGCTGCTTCAATAAATTTTAAGAAAATTGGATGAGGTGAAAATGGTTTGGATTTTAATTCAGGATGAAATTGTACCCCAATAAAAAATGGATGATCTTTAAGTTCGATAATTTCTGTCAAATTGCCATCTGGCGACATACCAGAAAATATTAACCCAGCATCTTCTAAATTCTTTTTATAATTAATATTAACCTCATAACGGTGGCGATGTCTCTCAGAAATTTTTTCTTCTCCATAAATTTCATAAGCTAGGCTATTTTTAGAAATATGACAAGGATATGATCCAAGCCTCATTGTGCCACCAAGATCTTTCCCCTGCTTTTGTTTTTCTCCACCTTGTTTTTCCCATTCATGCATCATGGAAATTAATTTTTGCCCCTCACTTTCACTTTCACTAGAAATTGCATCATGAATTTCAGCCTTATTTCTAGCAAATTCTAAGAGAGCCATCTGCATACCAAGACAAATTCCAAAATAAGGGACCTTATTTTTACGAGCATAATTAATTATGGTTATCTTCCCTTCCATGCCATCATCACCAAAACCACCAGGAACCAAAATCGCATTAACATTTTCTAAATCCTTTAATTTATTTTTGTTAGAATTTCTAATATTAACCCATTTAATTTTAACCTTAATCTTATGATAGGTTGAAGCGTGATCAATTGCTTCTAATAATGATTTATAAGAATCACTATATTCAGTATATTTACCAGCAATAGCGATAGTTACCTGACCTTTTTTATTATCAATGGAAGTAAAAATATCTTGCCATTTTTGTAAATTAGGTTCTTTAATATCAAGTCCAAAATATTTTAAAATTTGTTCATCCAAACCCTGATCATGATAAACCATTGGTACCTTATAAATATTATCAACATTTGGTGCCAATAAAACATAATCCTTATTGACCGAACACATTTTGGCAATTTTATCAATAATAGCATCATCAACGGGCCTTTCTGCGCGACATAATAAAATACTAGGATTAATACCAATTGACCTAAGCTCTTTAACAGAATGTTGAGTTGGTTTGGTTTTTAATTCATGAGCAGATTCGATATAAGGCAGTAATGTTAAATGAACAAAGGCACATCTAGAATCACCATATTCAAAACCAATTTGCCTAATAGCTTCAAAAAATGGCAAGGCTTCGATATCCCCAACAGTACCCCCAATTTCAAAAAGACCAAAATCAATATCTTCAAGATCATTAAGAATAAATTCCTTGATTAAATCGGTAACATGAGGAATAACTTGAACAGTTCTACCTAAATAATCTCCCTTTCTTTCTCTATTTAGTAATTTTTGATAGATTTGCCCAGCAGTTACATTATCGGATTTTTTAGCATCAACTCCGGTAAATCTTTCATAATGTCCTAAATCAAGATCCGTTTCAGCACCATCTTCAGTGACAAAAACCTCGCCATGTTGAGTTGGACTCATAGTACCAGGATCAATATTTAAATATGGATCTAATTTACGCAAACGAACCTTATAACCGCGAGATTGCAAAAGAGCAAAAATAGAAGCCGAAGCCAAACCCTTACCAAGAGATGATACAACTCCACCAGTAATAAAAATAAATTTTGTCTTTTTATTGATCATCTAATTTAGTAAAGAATTAAATAATAAAAGACCATCAAGACCATTAACATCCTTATCAATCGCTCTTTCAGGATGAGGCATCATACCAAGCACATTTTTATTTTTATTAAAAATTCCGGCAATATTTTCTTTTGAACCATTAGGATTGAAATCTTCTTCAATTTCAGCATTTTTACCACAATATTTAAAAGCAATTTGATTATTATCCTGAAGATTTTTTAAAATATCATCAGAGCAATAATAATTACCATCCATATGGGCAATTGGAATTTGAATAATTTTATTAATTTGATTAGTAAAAATAGTATTCTTATTTTGACAAGATAGATAAACCTTTTGACAGATAAATTTTGCCTTGATATTTCTCATTAAAGCACCATCTAATAATCCAGCTTCAGTTAGAATCTGAAAACCATTACAAATACCAATTACTTTTACACCCTTATTTGCCAAACGAATAATTTCAGGCATAATATTAGAATTAGCAGCAATTCCACCACTTCTAAGATAATCACCGTAAGAAAAACCACCCGGCACTAAAATTAAATCCAAATCATCATCTAATTTTGTTTCCTTATGCCAAATTTGCTGTATATTATTACTAATTTTCTTCAGCCCATCAATACCGTCCTTATCACAGTTAGAACCTGGAAAAATTATAATTGCTGTTTTCATTTATTTTACTTTATTATCTCTCATTTTTTACCATTTTTATCTAAAAATATCTTGCTATATTTTCTATTTTAAGACGAAACTTGGCATTACTAAATATAATATAATTCAAATTATAATCAAATTAAAAATATTTTTCTGGGTCAATTAAAAAAATTACGAATAGCACCCGGTGCAAAAATTGAACTTTTATTTAGTTGAAATCTTAATTTATTATCAATATCTGGGTTTTTTTCTAATTTATAACTTCCAGCAAATATGCCACCACCTTCTTCTCCAACCAATAGAGGAGAAAAATATTTAATAATCGGTAAATCTCCTATACCAAATAATCTATTAATTAAATATCCTGGAACAACCAAACCTTTAATATCAACCTTACCAGCAATAATATTAATATCTCCTTTAGCAGTAATACCTAAATAATTATTGCTAATAATAAATTTCTCTAACTCTAACACGCCATCCCTAATATTAAATTCAGAATGCAAATCGTCAAATCTAACTTTATCTTCAAGTGCTAATTTATCTCTAATCTTAGAAAAAAAATCATCTTTTGATATTTTTTCTACCATCTCGCCCTTCAATATCTGATATTCCTTTTTATTATAAGCTTCACCA
Source organism: Rickettsiales bacterium (assembly GCA_038142525.1). GTDB lineage: Bacteria > Pseudomonadota > Alphaproteobacteria > Rickettsiales > UBA1997 > CAJQHK01. The sequence continues at coordinate 677,930 of JAYQKE010000015.1, read as the reverse complement.
GATATTATTGCATCCTGATCATCCATTTTTATTTCAGCTTCAATAGCTAAATCCCCCTCTAATATTTTATCATAAATATCAAAACCCCTAACTACAGAGGATATATCTGATATTTTGCCAGAAATTTTGGTTATCTGTTTAATGGGATAAGGTTTAAAATCAATATTTACAATTTCCTTATTATCTTTTTTTACCTCAATAAAGCTATTAATACATAATGATTTATTACAATGAAGATTAATATCAACATCATGAAATTTAATATCATTGACCAATATTAAATCATCCAAAATAATTTCTACATTATTGATATCATATTTTTTATGATCGCTATTACTAGAAGTAATAATTGATTTAAGTTTATTCAAATCAATTTTTTTAGCATTTAGAATTAATTCTCTAGTAGAATTTTTGTAATCAGAATTATAAGATAACCCGAAATCTAGATGTTTAAGATTGATATTTTGAACACTCTTATAGTCTAAATTAAATAAGAAGGATCCTGTAATTAAATTATCTTGTAATAAATTAAATTTTAAATTATCAAATTTTAATAAATTATTTTTAGACTCTATATCAAAAGATAATTGGGACTTAATATTTTTGTTTTTTGCTATTGATAATGGCGCAAAATTAATATTAGAACCAGTAAGGTTAATTTTACTAGAAAATACATCTGAATTAACATCCTTGGTAACATCAATATGTAAATCAGAATTTTTACCTAAATAATTATTATTAATATTTCTAACTCTTGAATGAATTTGTAGATAAATATCTTTTAAATTTAATTTTTGCTCAATTGGTATTGCTAAATCAATGTAGCTATTGGAAAAGCCATTAACATAATTACCAATATTTCGAGCAAAATCTGATTTATAATTTATATGTTTTAACAAATCTTCAGCCCTGCCGATAACTTTACTTTTAATTTCTAATATAAGTGTTTTTTTAAAAAAATCTGCAATGATGATTGTAGCATTTTTAATTTTACTTTTTAAAACATTTCCCTTATCTATCTCAATCTTCATTGACTTATTGTCAAAATGCGCCCTTCCAGAAGCATCATAAATTGTAGGAAAATATCTATCATATAAAATTGCCGCATTTTTTAAAATTAAATTTCGCATCAATATCGACCATATTCCCTTGATCAAATTGCATAAATATATTCGACTTTTCTATATCAAAAGATTTCATATGTTTTAAAACCCATTTTTTGATATTATCATCTTCTGGAATAATTATTGGCCATAATTTTGACGTATCTTTTCTAGTTAAATTATCTAAAGATAAATTAACATTAAATTTAGGTTTAAAAACATTTTGAATATTTAGATTGCCGGAGAAAGTAATATCATTATCAAATTTTAGATTAAAATCTGTGATTTTTAAAGATTTTTGATCTAAATTATAATCACCATAAATTCTTAAATCATCAAATTGCACCCTATCTGAGAAAATCCTACGATCATTTATCACTCCTTTATCGCTATTAAAAATAAAAGAAATATTATCCGATTTATCATTAGAAATAATAGTAATATTGCTAGATATTTTTGCCCTTATGCCAGATATATCAAGCGGAATAGAATAGAAATTGGAAATTAAAGAGGGGTCAAATTTAGAGATATTAATATTACAAATTGCAAAGAAGATCAATATAGCATCTATTTTTTAAAGTAAGATTCTTATTTTTAAATTTTATTTTAGCGGACAAAAAAGATCTCTCATTACTAATTTTTAATGCTGCATCATTAATTTTTATATCATGATAAATTTTCCCCTCATTTAGTAATTTTAGATTTAATCTATTTATTTTTGCCTTTTTTAAATTACTACTGAGAATTTCTGGCAAAATATCATTTAGCTTAAAATTAAAATTATCATCACTTTTATCAGATAAGTAGGAATGATATTTAACATTTGCCAAATCAATATCCATTTCCTTTATAGAAGTCTGAAATAAAATTAAATCAAAAATTGAAAAAGATAATTTAGCTGTCGGTATATCAACAAATATTTTAGAATAAGTTAAATTAATTTGATCAAAATGAGCAATGATATTAAAGTTTTTTTGCTTAATTCGAATATTTTTTATTCTAATATCATCATGTTGCTCGAGATATTGTTTTATCTCAGATTCGACTTTATTTGTTAAAAATGGAAAGGATTTTTGCTCAGTAGTAATTAATAGAATGAAATAGGAAGCAGAAATAAAAAATAACAGAAAAAGCAAAAAGAAAATTTTAATGATAAATGATATAATTGGTTTTGCCTTCAAGATTATGTTTATTCTACAATTTTAAATGCTGGGATAAAAATTAATGCAGAAAATTCACCATTATTAAATATAACATCAAAATCATATTCAGAATCTCTCAATTTCTGAGGAATTCCTTTTTCCTCTATAATTTTGCTAATATCATCTTTTTCTATATAATCTCTGATTGTTAAAACAAAGACTACCCTATCCAAATAATCAAATATAATATTAATATCAATATTAACTAAGTGAGTTTTTAAAAAAACAGAAAGGGTCTTTTTGATAGATTCAACTATAATATTAGGGTTAATTTTTACTTTAGGAATTACAGTCTTATCATCTATATTAATATCTATATATTCTTTTAATTTTGGACTTAATCCAGAAATAATATTGTTTAACAATGCGACGGGGTCATGTATCTCTTCATTTTCATCTATGATATTAACAATATGTCCAGTTTCTAAATAATTATTAATTAAAGCGGTTAATTTTAAAGATGAACTATGTATTCTATTGATATCAGTTAAATATTTATTATGAGGAAGGGGGCCATATGGTTCAGTTTTTAAAATCTCAGAAAGATGGTTAATAATCTTAACATTTTCTATGATATTATTTGGTAGAATATTAGAAATTTGGTCAGTAATATTTTTGATCTTGTGATCAAATTGATTTTGAACTATATTAGCATTAGATATTTTTTCATTAATTTTAGCAATTAAAATATCAAAATCTATTGGCTTAACGATATAATCATTGGCACCCATTTTACTACCTTTAATAAGATCATCTTTTGTTGAAAGGGCCGTTAATAAAATAAATGGTACATTTCTACATTTAGATTCACTTTTCCTAAATTTAGACAATAATTCCAAACCACTGAGATTCGGCATCATAATGTCTGAAACAACCAAATCTATATCTTGACTTTTCTCTAAAATTTCAAGAGCTTCAGCGCCATCAGAAGTCGCTATCACGTCAAAACCTTCATCTTGCAAGATCTCAACTATATTTTCTCTAATATCAACTTCATCTTCTGCACAAAGAATTTTTGTTTTTTTATCAGTCATTTTAGTCTATAATTTTGGATTCAGGAAAATTTCTTAGAACCTCTCCAGCAAGAGTAGATCCTATGTTGCTATTTTGAGCGTTATTTTTGTTATTATCAACAAGTATTTGTTCAAAATTAGGAATATTAGACATGTAACAAATTCTAATTAAAATCATCTCAAAAGATATTTTATAATTTGGTGAATTTTTCAACTCATTTATACCTTTTAAAAGCATTTGCCAAATCCTAGCCAAAGAAGCTACAGAGACATTATTGGCAATATCTTGCATTTTATTATAACAAATATCAGATATGTTAGAAATTTTATAATCTTTAATGGTTTTGATTAAGGTTATATCATGAATTACTTCTAATAACTCATTAGCAAAGGAGGTAATATCAATAGATTTATCATAAAAATCATTAAAAATATTAATTACATTTTCTACTTCACCCTTGAGAAGGATTTCAACAAAATCGATCAGCTCAATTTTATCAACCAACCCAACCATTTCCTCAAATTTCTCAGTAGTAAGTAATTTTTGATAATTATTATATGACAAGGCTTGATCTAGAAGAGAAAGGGAATCTCGCATAGATCCTTCAGATAAATTTGCCATTAAATTTAAAGCCTTTTCTTCAACTTCAAAAGATTCTTTTTGTAAAATTTTTTTGAGATGGGATGTTATATCATCAATTGTCAGTCTTTTTAGATCAAATCTTTGACAACGAGAAATAATAGTAATAGGAATTTTTTTTATTTCTGTTGTTGCAAAAATAAATTTTACATGAGCAGGTGGCTCTTCTAAGGTTTTAAGAAGAGCATTGAAAGCATTATTACTGAGCATATGGACTTCATCAATAATATATACCTTATAACGACCAATAGATGTTGCATATGAAATATTATCAATTATTTCCCTAATATCGTCAACGCCCGTCTTTGAAGCCGATCCATTTCAATAACATCAGGAAATTTAGAATCAGCAATAGCAAGACAATTATGACATTTTCCACAGGGATTGGAAGCTTCCTGTAATTTACCATCCTCACCAATACAATTTAGAGCTTTAGCAATAATTCTAGCAGTTGTTGTTTTACCAACACCACGAATACCACTCAAAATAAAAGCATGAGCTATTTTGCCCTGTTTAATAGATGATAATAATGTTTGTACCAATACTTCCTGACCCACTAATTCTGATAGAATATTTGGTCTATATTTCCTCGCTAATACCTGATATGACATGATTTTACCATTGACTTACAAAAATTATCCCTTAGAATTAGAGTGTTAGTATTTTTAACTTAAAATAAGATATTATTTGTTAATCTAATAATAAAATATATTGGATTTATTAACAATAGCTTATTTTATAATTAATTTATAAATGGAAAATAACAAAAAAAATAATACTGGTTCATATCAAAAATTCATTGATTTGATGGACAATATTTTATTATTAACAGAAGAAATTAAAAAAGATTTTTCTAAAGAATTTTCTCAAGAATATAAATTTGAAAATTCTCTTAAAATCACACTAGAAAAATAGCATTGCAGATATATCTCCCTATTGCTGAAATTCCAATTAATATATTATTAATATTATCTCTTGGTTTTATTACTGGTATATTATCTGGAATGTTTGGCATTGGCGGGGGTTTTATTGCGACTCCCCTTCTAATATTTATGGGAATTCCTCCCTTAGTTGCCGTTTCCACTTCTGCAAATCAAATTACAGCCTCATCTATTGCTGGACTAATGTCACACGCTAAACAAAGAAATGTTGATTTTAAAATGGGGTCAGTGTTGATATTTGGTGGTATTTTTGGCTCGATCATTGGGATTGTTATCTTTAGATTCTTGCAAAGTTTAGGACAATCTGATGTCTTCATCTCAATAATTTATGTTATTTTTCTTGGTTTTATTGGTTTTGCCATGGCAATTGACAATATAAAAACCATCCTCAAAGAAAAATATGAAATAGAAACCAGAAATAAACGAAAAAAGACCAAATCATTCATAAAATTTAGTAAAAAACTAAATCAACTACCATTTAAAGTCTATTTTCCTAAATCAAATGTTGAGATAAGTATAATAATACCAATTATTATCGGTATATTTGCTGGATCTTTAGTATCATTAATGGGTATTGGCGGAGGTTTTATTATCATACCCGCCATGATTTATATCCTAAAAATGCCTCATAGGGTTATAACTGGAACCTCATTATTTCAAATTGTATTTATTGCAATTGGAGTAACTATGATGCAATCGATTGTTAATAACACTGTTGATGTAATATTAGCATCTATAATGATTATAGGGTCAGTAATTGGTGTTCAATTTGGCATTAGAAAAGCCCAGAATATGGATAGTGATAGTTTAAAATTATTATTAGCCATCATGATCTTATTAGTTTGTTTTAAAATGTTTTCACAATTATTCCTAGAACCGAGCAGCCTATATAATATAGAAATAATATAGAATATTAAACAAAGCATATATAGCCAAGTAAATGTAAGCTTAACTTAAGGAACCTCTGAAAAACTAAAAATTGGAATTTTTAGTTTTTCAGAGGTTCCTTAATTGACTACTATGCCATTTCCCAAAAATAATTTGAAAAATTTAGAATAAACAATATCATCAAGCCTTGATTTAAAAAATTCAGCTATATAAATGACAAAATCATCAAAAAGTAATAATAAAACATCTCAAAAACTAAATTATAAGGATAATTTATATCTAACTAAAAGATTATTTAAAACATATGTCTTTCCTTATAAATTTAAATTTTTCCTATCTATCCTTCTGATGTTTGTAGTTGCTGGAACAACTGGTGCTCATGCTTATTTGGTCAAACCAGCTCTTGACGAGGTTTTTGTCAATAAAAATACTGGGGTTTTAGTAATAATTCCTGTGATTATTATGGGAATTACTGTTATTAAGGCAATGGCAACCTATTTTCAGATGTTATTAATGAATTATATTAATATTTTTATTACGGCAGATCTTAGAAAAGAATTATATCAACATTATATTTATTCCGACATTTCAGCTCTCAATAGCACTTCATCAGGTAATATGATTGCAAGAATTATGATGGATATTGCCAGAATTACAGGTGGTATATCGGTTGCTGTTAATGGTTTTTTCAAGCAGTTGGTTACTTTAATTGTTTTAATTGGAGTAATGTTTTATCAAAGCTTAGAACTTGCTTTAATTGCTTTTATTGGTTTTCCTTTGGCAATTTATCCTGTATATAAAATTGGTAAAAAATTACGACATTTATCTTTTGGTGATCAAGCTGCTGCTCAAAAATTCCTCTCACAAATGGATGATTCTTTACAATATGGCAAATTAGTTAAATCTTATAATTGTGAAAAATTTGAAGTAAAAAGGATGGGTAAAATTATAGATCATATGACTAAATTGGCTAAAAAAATATCTAGATTATCATTAATTTCTTCACCTTTTGTTGAAATGTTAGGAGGTATTGGAATTCTTTGCCGTTATATGGTATGGCGGTTTTCAGGTGATGAATGGCACTACGACACCAGGCGCATTTTTTTCTTTTTTTACTGCCATGATGATGGCTTATAAACCACTAAAATCAGTTTCAGGGATGAATTCTGGTATTCAGCTAGGTCTTGGCGCTACTGAAAGATATTTTGAAACTATTGATCAAAAACCAAAAATGAAAAATAAAAAAAGTGCCAAAGAAATTAATATGATCAAAGGTAAAATAGAATTTAAAGATGTTTATTTTAATTATATTGAAGAAAAATCTGCACTAAATGGCTTAAATCTAAATATCGAATCAGGAAAAGTTGTGGCTTTAGTTGGCCCATCTGGAGGAGGAAAATCAACAATTATGAATATGATTCTTAGATTTTATGACCCAAAAAAGGTACGATTACCCTTGATGAACATAATTTAAAAGATTTAACCTTAGATTCTCTTAGATCTTCAATGTCCGTTGTTAATCAAGAAGTTATGCTTTTTGATGATACGGTTATTGAAAATATTCGCTATGGTAAAGAAGATGCTACCGAAGAAGAAATCATAGAAGCAGCAAAAATGGCAGAAGCTGATGAATTTATTTCTGAATTACCAAAAAAATATGAAACAGAAATTGGTCAAAATGGTGTAGTTTTATCAGGAGGTCAGAGACAAAGAATTGCCATTGCCAGAGCAATTTTATATAATGCGCCAATTTTACTGCTTGATGAAGCAACTTCAGCCCTCGATCCTATCTCAGAAAATCTTATTAAAAATGCTTTAAATAAATTAATGAAGGGTAAAACTACTATAGTAATTGCTCATCGCCTATCAACCATTATGCATGCCGATAAAATTTGCGTAGTAATGGATGGTAAAATAGTTGAAGAAGGTAGCCATAAGGAATTGTTAAAATTAGATGGTGAATATGCTAATTTATATAATAAGCAATTTGAAATAATGGAAGAAGAACAAAATGCCTAATTTTACTTTTGACCAGACATTTTATAATATAGATTTTTCTGATTTTAAGGAAGATTATTTTAATAATTTACAACAAGAAATTATCGCTGAAAATCAAAATAAAGGTATTTTTGATTTGCCAAATCGCTATCAATCCTATTTAGCTAAATCTTTAGATATTTCCGATGAAATTAAAAGCAAATATAAAAATTTAGTAATTTGCGGTATGGGCGGCTCTTCACTTGGTGCCAAAGCTTTATGTGGTAATAATTTTTATGATGCTCATCATCATAAATCCCAAAATAAAATCTATTTTATTGATAATATTCATTATCATAATCTTTGTGAATTTTTAAAAATATTAGATTTTGATAAAACGGCTTTTTTATTTATTTCCAAATCTGGCAGAACCATTGAAACTATTTGCCAAACATTATTTATTACTGATTATTATCAAAATCGCCTCAAATATAATGAATCAGAAAATCTTTATTTTTTAACTGAAGATCAAGAAGAAAATAATCCTCTATATAAAATTGCCAAAAAACATCAAAGAAAAATAATAGAACATGATCAAGATATTGGCGGCAGATATTCATGCTTTACTCCTGTAGCTTTAATTCCTGCTGCCTTTTACGATATTGATATCAAAAAATATTTATCAGGAGCAGTTAATTTGATAGAATCTTTTTTACATAAAAAGACTGATTTGATTGCCAAAGGTGTATATTTTTTACAAAATTGTCAAAAAAATGGCCTAAATATTCAAGTTTCTATGCCTTATTTAAGTCGTTTATATCATTTTAATTATTGGTATAATCAGCTCTTGGCAGAATCTATTGGTAAAAATGGTTTGGGAATAACTCCTTTAAAGGCACTTGGTAGCGTTGATCAACATAGTGTTTTGCAATTATTTCTTGATGGTCCAAATGATAAATTTTTTACCTTCTTAACAGGTAATAATCAAAATAAAGGTAATGAAATTATAGTGCCGGATTATTTAGAAAATGATTTAAAATATTTATCTAATAATAAATTAGGTGATGTAATATATGCTAATCAAGAAGCAACTATTAAGACTATCAAAAATAAAAATCATCCCATTAGAAGATTTAATTTTGATAATTTAAACGAAGCTGGATTTGGAGAAATTATGATGCACTTTATGTTAGAAACAATATTCTATGCAAAAATATTAAAAATTAACCCTTTTGATCAACCTGCAGTTGAAGAAGGAAAAATCTTTGCTAAAGAGATATTGGGTTAGTAAGTTTGGTGGGGTATTTTAAAAAATTCAAATTATATATATGAAAGGAATTATATTAGCAGGTGGTAGCGGCACCAGATTAGCGCCAATAACCAATTCAATTAGCAAACAGCTTTTACCTGTTTATGATAAACCAATGATCTATTATCCTTTATCTAATCTCATGAATATTGGTATCAAGGATATTATGATTATTAGCACTTCAGAGGATTTACCAAGAATAGAAAATCTACTTGGAGATGGTACAAATCTTGGCATTAATCTTTCATATAAAATTCAACCATCACCTGATGGAATTGCTCAGGCTTTTATTTTGGCAGAAGATTTTATAGGAAATGACTCGGTTAGTTTAATTTTAGGAGATAATATATTCTATGGTAGCGAAATTAGCGGTATTGAAATTTCTGATGATTTTAAAAATGCTACAAAATTAACCAAAGGTGCTTATGTTATAGCCTATCGCGTTAGTGATCCTGAGAGATATGGCGTTGTAGAGCTAGATCAAAATAATAAAGCTTTAGCAATTGAAGAAAAACCAAAAGATCCTAAATCAAATTTTGCGGTTACTGGTTGGTATTTTTATGATAATGATGTAGTGCAAATTGCCAAAAACATTAAGCCTTCAGATCGCGGTGAATTAGAAATTACTGATGTAAATAATGAATATCTCAAAAGAAAAGAATTGTCTGTCCTAAGAATGAATCGTGGTTTTGCCTGGCTTGATGCAGGAACTCATGATTCTTTACATAAATCAGCGCAATTTATTGAAGTTGTTGAAAATAGGCAGGCAATTAAAATTGGTCGCATTGAAGAAACAGCTTTTAACAGAAATTATATTAGTAAAGATGATTTACAAAAAATTGCTAATAAATTTAAAATTGGCAATAGTTATGGTGATTATTTAAGAAAAATCATTAAATTTAATTAATATGCAAATTGAAAATACTCCAATTGAGGGTTTGAAAATTATTAAGTTAGATTTGCATGGTGATGATAGGGGATTTTTTGTAGAAAAATTTAAATTATCAAAATTTAAAGAATTTGGCTTACCAACTGATTTTGTCCAGGAAAATCATTCAAAATCCTCTCCAAATGTTATTCGTGGTTTACATTATCAATTCAATCCTAAGCAAGAAAAATTGGTTGGTTGCACTTCTGGAAAAATATTTGATGTAGCGGTTGATATTAGAAAAAATTCAGCAACTCTTGGAAAATCATTTGGAGTTATTTTAGATCAAGCGACATTATTTTGGATTCCAGCTGGTTTTGCTCATGGTTTTTGTGCAATGGGAAGTGAAACTGCTGATTTATATTATAAAATTACTGGCGGCGAATATAATGCTAGTGGCGAAGGTGGAATAATGTGGAATGATCCTGATTTAAATATTAATTGGGGGATTGAAAATCCAATAATTTCCAACAGGGATAAAAATCAACAAAGTTTTAAGGAATATTTACAAAATCCAAAATTTTAACAATTCACCCTTAAAAAAAACCTTTAAGTTTTTGCCCCGACTTGGTTTATTTTAGTTTTTAAAATATAATAAAAAGATAAAGGAGGAAATCACAAATTATATAAAATTCTTATGGTAGAAAATATTAGGTGGCAACAAAGATTTAATAATTATCAAAAAGCTTTATCTCAATTATCTAAATTTATCCAAACTAAAAATTTAAATGAATTGGAAGAGCAAGGATTGATACAATCTTTTGAATATACTCATGAATTAGCATGGAAAACATTAGCTGATTTTATCAAAAATAGTGGTAATGTTGAAATTTATGGCTCAAAAGATGCTACCAGAGAGGCTTTTAATTTGGGCTTGATATCCAATGGAGCAGTTTGGATGAATATGATCATTAGTAGAAATATGACTTCTCATAGTTATAATGAGGAGACAACTATTAAAATTATTTCAGCAATTAAAAATGATTATTATCAAGAGTTCCAAAAATTAGAAAAAAAATTTCTAAAATTATTATGAAATTTGGTTTAACAATTAAAACTATAGACAAAATCAACAAAGTTTTTGTTAAATATAGCCAAATAGAAGAAGTTTTATTATATGGATCAAGAGCAATTGGCAATTATAGAGAGGGGTCAGATATTGATTTAACAATTATAGGCAATATAAAATTTGAAGAGTTACAAGGAATAATTAGCGATCTAGATGATCTTTTACTTCCATATAAATTTGATATTTCTATATTTTCTGATATAAATAATAACGATCTTATTGATCATATAAAAAAAGTAGGAATAATTTTTTACAAAAAACAATGACAAATTTATTAGTAACAGGAGGTGCGGGTTTTATTGGTAGCTCATTTGTAGGACAGCAAGTAAAAAAAGGTAATAAAGTAATTATTTTAGATAAATTAACCTATGCAGGAAAAAAGGAAAATCTTACCTGGATTGGAGAAGATAAATATAAATTAATAGTTGGAGATATATTGGATGAAACATTAGTAGAAAAAATTGTCACTGAATATAATATTGATAAAATTATTCATTTTGCCGCTGAAAGCCATGTTGATAATTCTATTAAAAATCCCGATGCTTTTATTCAGACCAATATTAATGGCACACATTCCTTATTAAAAGTTGCTTTAGCGCAATATAAAAAGAAGCCTGATTTTCATTTTCATCATATTTCAACTGACGAGGTATTTGGCGATTTACCACTTGAAGGCAATGAAAGATTTACTGAAGAAACTCCTTATAATCCATCTTCACCCTATTCCGCTTCTAAAGTCGCTAGTGATCATTTGGTTAGAGCTTATCATAAAACTTATAATTTACCAATTACTATCAGTAATTGTAGTAATAATTATGGCCCAAGACAGCATGGTGAGAAATTAATTCCTACAATTATTAGAAAAGCAATTAAAGGAGAAGATATTGGAATTTATGGTGATGGAAAAAATGTTCGTGACTGGATCCATGTCGATGATCATAATCAGGCAGTAGATTTAATTTTAGAAAAAGGTAAAATTGGCGAAACTTATTGTATTGGCGGCAATAATGAGTTAGATAATAATCAGGTAGTTAATAAAATTTGTGAAATTTTAGATAAAATCAACCCCAAATCAGATAAATCTTCTTATAAAAATCAAATTAACTATATTAAAGATAGAGCTGGTCATGATAGAAGATATGCTATTGATGGCAGAAAAATTGAAAATGAATTAGGATTTAAAAATCAAATTTCTTTTGAAGAAGGTTTACAAAGATTAATTGAGAAAAATGCCAAATAAAGAGGTAACAATAATTATTTTAGCCTATAAAAGCTCTCATATTATTAAGAATTGTCTAAAAAATATCATTAATAAAGGGTACAAAATTGTCATTGTGGATAATGGTAGTGAAGATAATTTAGAGGATATTTTAAAGCCAAATTATCAAAATTCTGGAATTGAACTAATTTTATTACAAAATAATGTCGGTTTTAGCAAAGGTAATAATATTGCTCTTAGAAAGGTAAAAACTAAATATGCTTTATTGCTCAATCCTGATGCCATTATTGATGAAGAGTCAATTGATAATATGGTAATAGAGGCAGAAAAAGATATGGATATTGCAATGGTTAATCCATTGTTTTTTGGAGAAGATATTCCCACTAAAAATGAAATATTACAAAAAAGAAAAAATTTAAAGGATGTTGAATATGCTAATTTCATATGTTGCGGCGCTTCCCTAATGAGAATGGAAATTTTTAAGAAAATAGGTTTTTTAGATGAAAATATATTTTTATATGGCGAAGATGACGAAATTTCTCACAGAGTAATATCTAATAATTATAAAAATATAACAGCAACAAAATCTACTTGCTCTCATATTAATCAAGCATCAGTTAAAATTGAAAATAAGTGGCAAAAATATAAAATGCTCTATTTTAGATCTTGGCATCAGGGCTGGGGCAAAACTTATTTAAAAAGAAAAAATAAAAATGTAGTTAAAATATGGTTAAAAATTTTTCATAGATTATTTTTAGCCATATTTTATCTATTAAAATTTGACCTAAATAAAGCAATTAATCGTTTTGCTATTTTTAGTGGATCTATCTCCAATTTAATTGGAATTAATTGTTTTAAAAAAAATAATAAAATACCAAAAATAAAAAAGGAGAGTAAATTATGACGATAAAAAATATTATTATTTTTGGTAAAAATGGTCAGGTTGCAAGTGATTTATTAAAAATATTCTCTGAAAAAAAGAATTTAATATTATCAATTTCTCTAGTAAAGATATTGATTTTGGCAAACTGGAAGCTACAAAAAAATTTCTTACTAAATTACCAAAATCAGATTTAATAATTAATGCCACCTCCTATAATGCAGTTGATAAGGCTGAAGATGAAAAAGAATTGGCAGAAAATATTAATCACAAAGCAGTTGCCTTAATTGCCCATTATTGTCAAAAAAATAATATAAAATTTATCCATTATTCAACCAATTATATTTTTGATGGTAAAGGTCAAAAGCCTTATAAAGAAGATAATATAGAGAATCTTAAACCTCTTGGAATTTATGGTAAAAGTAAATTAAATGGTGAAAAAGCAATAATAAAATCTAATTGCGATTACTTAATATTTCGTGTTGCAACCGTCTATAATTTAAATATTGAGAATAATTTTGTTAATAAAATTAAAAAATTAGCCGAAACAAATAAGGAACTAAAAATAGTTAATGATCAAATTTGTAACCCTATAAATAGCTATGATATTGCTAAAAATACCATTAAAATTATTAAAAAATTACAAAAAAAACCAAAATTCAAAGAAATTTATCATCTCGTTAGTAAAAAACCTCTTTCCTATTATGATTTTGCCAAAAAAATTACCAGTGACATTAAAAATCTAAAAATCATTCCGGTTTCCAGCGATCACTTTCCTACAAAAGCTAAAAGACCATTAAATGGTGCATTAAATTGCAATAAAATAAAAAAAGATTTTGGCATTGAAATTCAAAATAATTATAAGGATGTTACCATAATTATAGTTAGCTATAATAGCTCTCATATTATTGGTAATGCACTGCAAAATATAATTAATAAAGGTTATAGAATTATTATTATTGATAATGGCGACAATGACAATATAGAAAAATATCTAAAAAATAATTTTAAAGGTTCTGGCATTAGATTAATATCTTTAGAAAATAATATTGGTTTTGGTAGGGCAAATAATTTAGCTTTAGAAAAGATTAATACTAGATATGCATTTTTACTAAATCCTGATGCAATTATTACTGAAAAATCAATTGATAATTTAGTGATAGAAACAGATAGGGATCAAAGAATTGCTCTTGCTGGAGCAACAGATGTTAAAAAACAAAAAACAAAAAAAGACGATATTGAAAAAGCCATAATAAATTATAAAAAAAACATAGAAATTATCTCAGAAAATAAAAACTACCTTGAAACAAAATTTCTATGTGGTGGATATTTATTATTAAAAACAGAAATTTTTAGAAAAATTGGATTTTTTAATAAAGATCTATTTTTATATGGAGAAGATGAAGAATTATGTGATAGGGTAATAAAAAATGGCTATAAAAATATTTTGGTAAAAAATTCTACAGTATGGCATAATGATCATAGCTCAACAAAAACTAATAACATCATTGGCAAATATAAATTACTATATCAAAGATATTATTATATGGGTTGGTCTAGAACTTATTTAAAAAGAAATAGGATAAAAAAAAGTCAAATATGGTCTCATTTAATTAGACAATTTTTTTCATCTTTTTTATATTTACCATTATTAAAATTAAATAAATTTATTGAAAGATTGGCAAGATCAATAGGTGGATTATCAAACTTATTTGGAATTGATTGCTTTAATAAAAATAATAAAAATCCTAAAATAAAATTACAAAATATTATATAAATGAAAAGAGTGACTATTTTTGCCCACTATGACAAACAAAATATTGTAGATCCTTATGTCATTACCTATCTTACAGAATTAAAAAAATATTCTGAAATTATTTTTGTTTCCGATTGCAATTTAAAAGAACAAGAAATTAAAAAAATTGAAAATCTATGTTTTGATAATATCTACAAAAAACATGGAGAATATGATTTTGGTAGTTATAAATTTGGTTTTCAACTTCTACAAAATAAATATTCCGATAAATTTAATAAATTAGATTAAGTTTTATTTGTTAATGATTCTTGTTATTTAATTGGACCATTTGACAAAGTTTTTATCCAAATGGAACAAAAGTTAGAAATTGATTGTTGGGGTTTAAGTGATGATTATGTTGATCGTGGAAAATATTATTTAGCTAGTTATTTTTTATCTTTTAGAAGAGCCGTTTTTTTAGATAAAAATTTTCAAAATTTTATTAATAATATCAATAATCAAGACAAGGATGATGTGATTATTAAATATGAATTTGGATTGTCAGAATTTTTAATTAATAATAATAAAAAGCTTTTTGCTATATTTGGCTCATCTGAAATAATTCATTTTTTGGCAGATAATTTTCTTAATATCTCTGCTGAAATAGAAAATCTTTTAATTAAGAATTCTTTTTTTACAAAACGAAAAATTATTAAAATAGTTAGAAAGGTTTTTGGTATTGTTGAAGCAAATAATAGTACAAATTACATACATTCTGATAAATTTTATTTTTTTATTAGAAATAATTTTCCTCTATTAAAAAGAAGAATCATTGAATCTGGCTTTTTACCAAAATCAATTTTATTGTTTTTCTGGCAAGAAATTCTAAAAAAAGCAAATTCTATGGCTTTGAAGGAAATTAAAACTCATTGCAATAGGATTGGCCTTGGACTTAAAAATTCTGATATTTTCTCTTCAAAAATAAAATATTTAAAATATCACATTGGATTAATAAAATTATTTTATATTAAAGATATTATTAAAAATGGCAAAAAAACTACCCTTGTTAAAATATTATTTATTAAATTTAGAATATAAATCTCCCTTAAAATATTTTGTTATTTTAAAAATTTAAATTTTCTGTTGATCATAAAACTCCTTAATTTTAGATATCACAAATTCAATTTCTTCTATTTTTAATTTAGAAAATATAGGAATACTAATTTCTCTTAAATAAAAATCTTCTGCTATTGGAAATTGTCCCCAATGAAAACCAAGATTTTTATAAAATGGTTGAGTATGTATTGGTTTATAATGACAATTAACCAAAAAAATATTATCTATTAGATAATTATACAGATTTCTTTTTTCTTTATTATTCTGACATAAAATAGGATATAGATGATAAGAACTCATCCTATTATCTTTGATTTTTCGCAATTGCAGTGGCAGATCCCTTAATTTTTTATTGTAAATATTAGTAATTTCATTTCTTTTTTTGATAAATTTATCTAATTTTTTTAATTGAGAGATTCCAAGAGCTGCCGCCATATCTGTCATGCGATAATTATAGCCCAAATCTATTTGTTCATAATACCAAGGATCATTTTTATATTCTTGATTTACCATTAAATCTTTATCTCTGGTAACGCCGTGGGATCTAAAAAGTTTTAATTTTTGATCTATTTTTTTATTGTTTGTTGTTGCTATTCCACCTTCTCCTGTAGTCATAATTTTTACCGGATGAAAACTAAATATTGTAATATCAGAATAATTGCAAGAACCTATTTTTCTATTATCATAAGTCGCTCCAACTGCATGAGAGGCATCTTCTATTATTTTAAAACCATATTTATTAGATAGTTCTTTGATTTCTTTTAAATCGCATGGCTGACCAGCATAATCAACTATAATTAATATATCTGGTGATTTATTATATTTTTTGATTTTTTCTTCTATTTTATTAGGACAGATATTGTAACTTTCTGAATCTATGTCAACAAAATCAATTTCAAAATTTTCATAAAGAGCACAGTTCGCTGAAGCAACAAAGCTATTGGGAGAAGTCCAAATTAAAGCATTTTTTTTGACATCTAAAGATTTACAAGCAATATGTAATGCAGAAGTGGCGCTGTTAAAGGAAGTAGCATAATTTACATTACAATATTTAGCAATATTTTCTTCAAATTCTACTATTTTTGGACCTTGAGTTAAAAAATCTGACTTTAAAACCCTGCTAACAGCATCAATATCATCTTGATCTATATCTTGCCTACCATAGGGTATGATTTTATCCATTAGATATATTTATTAAATTCTCTGATTTCTTCTACTGTCAAAAATGTGGGATTATTACCAGAATGATGATTAAAATCAGTTGGAACATATTCACCTTTTTCATCCAGATTATTTATTCTATAATCTATTTCAATATCATTAAATTTAATAGTTGGTGTAATTACAAAATGATCTTTAAATTCAATAGTTAAATGACTATCATCCGCTGGACACATGACTTCATGTATTTTTTCACCAGGTCTAATACCAATAATTTTAGTTGGTATATTTGGAGCCATTGCCTTTGCCAAATCTGTAATTTTAATTGATGGAATTTTGGGTATAAAAATCTCTCCACCAAACATTCTTTGAAAACCATTAATTACAAGATCAACACCTCCTTGAAGATTGATCCAGAATCTAGTCATTTTTTCATCAGTAATTGGAATATAATCAATATTTTCATCTATCAATTTTTGAAAAAATGGTACTACCGAACCTCTTGAACCAACAACATTACCATATCTAACAACGGCAAATTTTGTTTTACTTTTGCCAGTTATATTATTGCCAGCAACAAAAATTTTATCAGAAGCTAATTTTGTTGCACCATATAAATTAATAGGATTCGCCGCCTTATCTGTTGAAAGAGCAATTACTTTATCAACATTATTTTTAATAGCAGATTTAACAACATTTTCTGCTCCATGAATGTTGGTTTTAACGCATTCAAATGGATTATATTCTGCAACGGGAACATGTTTTAAAGCAGCGGCATGTATGACATAATCAACATTTTGCATTGCCGTATCTAAACGATCTAAATCTCTAACATCACCAATAAAATACCTCATACAATCCTGATTGAATTTTTGAGACATCTCATATTGTTTTAATTCATCACGAGAATAAATAATTATTTTATTTGGATTATATTTATTTAAAATAGTTTCGGTAAATTTTTTACCGAAAGATCCTGTACCTCCCGTTATTAATATATTTTTATTATTAAGCATTTTTTTTGAAAATATGATTGATGATTTTAGTAAAATTTTCTGTTAAATTTTTTATATTTTGTTCCTTATCAAATTTTGAATATATATCTGAATAAATTTCCAAAGTAATTATGCCTCTACCCAATTTTTTATTTAAATTATTTAGATCATTTTTTAATTTATCAGAATCTATTTTATAATTCATTATTTGATTAATATCAAAATTATTGTCAAATTTAAATACTCCTTCAAGATTATTGTAAAAAGCATGACCAAATATCAATGCTGGTTTGCCAATATGAATTGCTTCAAATCCTGCAGTACCAGTAATAGAGGCGCAAAATAAACAATTTTGTAATAATTTAAAAGTATCAAATTTTATATCAACCAATTTTACTCCCTCTATCATTGATAAACGCCAAAAAAACTCATCTGACCTTTGAACGTAAGTTTGTTTTGGATTTTCTTAAACATATATCTTTATATCCTTTGGTAATTTTGATCTTAGATCTACAATTGCTCTTAATTGATCATGATATATATAACCACCCATTGTAATTGTTGTAAGCTCTGGCTGTAAATGCAAAGGGAAATAAACATATTTCTGCGACAAATCAATATCATGAAGCATTAATTTATTTCTATTTGACAAATAATTTATATAAGAATTTTTTCTAATATAAAAATGGGAACATTTTTTTGTAACATATTCTATAAGCTTACCTTTACCCAAAATCAGCGCTATTAAAACTTTAATAAATTTTAATATTGTAATATTGTTTTTTCTAACCCCTTCAGTACAAATATCCCTAATATTTTTCATATATAAGGGAGTTTTTACCTTATATTTAATTGGCTCTACATTATCAGGATTTAAATCAAGATTTTTTTGCGCAATATTTGATATATCTTCAACATCTTCTCCCCAAATAAATTTATTTTCTAATATTAATTGATAAAAAAATAAGGTTTTAATACCTAATTCTTTAGCAAGGATATATAAAGCAAAATCTATGGCAATATGAGGAAATTCAGCAAATAAGATAAATTTTATATCATTTTTTTTAATTAGATTATAATAAAAACTAATTAATAAACGAAAAAAGTGATAATTATAATTAACATCTAATTTACCAACAAGATCTAACGTTTTAGAGCTGATGATATTTCTATGATTTATTAAAGAAAAATATGCCCAATATTTATCAGCAATATTATTTAAAAGTTTATTTTCTTCCTGATTGTAATTATATTGAGTCTTAATTGTGTCCCAGTGAAAAAGACTATCAAATGTTAGATGTTTAATATTGTTATTAGAATGTTTATATTCTTTAATACCAAAGCTATATTTAATATTTATTATATTATTTTTATGCAATAAATTACATTGCTCGGTTACATTATTGTTATTACCAAAAAAATTCCAAATAATAGTATTAATCATTTGAAATATATTGTTTTTTTAACGCTGTTCCCTTCGAAAAATTATTATTAAATTTTTTACCAATTATATTATCATATAATTTTGGTTCTAAGCCATATGAAGGGCGAATAATTTTAATATTATTATCTGTTATTTTTTCACCCTTTTTAACATCTTTAGAAATATAAATTGATCTTCTAAATTTTAGAGAATTTTTTTCATTATCGCTAGAGCCATATCTAACTTTACCTATTGATTTTAAAGCCCTATCTCCTTCTGTGCATAATAATTTAAATTCGTTAGGTTCAAGCGAAAAAGCACTATCTACAGCTCCATCATCTCTATTTAAAGTAACATGTTTTTCAATTATTCTGGCACCTTTTGCAATAGCGGCAATTGCAACTCCAATTCCTAAAGTATGATCTGATAAGCCAATAATAGCATCTGGAAATTTTTCTTTTAGATCTTCTATAGTTGTTATATTAGCATCGCTTGCATCAGCAGGATAAGAGCTAGTACATTTTAATAGAGCAATTTGCTTAGCACCATATTTTTTAGCTGTTTCATAAGCTTCTGATATTTCTGTAAGATTTGCCATACCGGTTGAAATTATCATTGGCTTACCTGTGGAAGCAACTTTTTTGATTAATGGTAAGTGAGTAATTTCAAAAGAGGCTATTTTATAACATGGGCAATTTAATGTTTCCAAAAAATCAACAGCTGTTTCATCAAATGGGCTAGAAAAGCATAATATACCCAATTTTTTACATTTATTAAATATTTCTTTATGCCATTCCCAAGGTGTATGAGCTTTATGATATAATTGATATAAATTATAACCATGCCAAAGACTATCTTTATCAGTAATCATAAAATCCTTATTATTACAATCTAATGTAATGGTGTCAGCTTTATAGGTCTGCAATTTAATTGCTTTAACGCCACTTTCTGACAAAGAATCTATAATTTTTAAAGCTTGGTCTAGAAATCCATCATGGTTACCAGATAACTCTGCAATGGTAAATAATTTATCTTTAGAAAAGATCATATTAGGTATTTTTTAAGGATTTTAATATTATATCACATGTTTTTTGCCATGAGAATCTTTTAACATTATTCTTACTATGTTCAATCAATTTCTCTCTGTAACCCTTTTCAAAAAAATATTTCTCAAAAGCTGCAACTAAACTATCTATATTATTAGGATCAATTAATAATGCACCATTACCTGCAACCTCTTTCATTGAAGAAGTATTTGATGTAATCACTGGTAAATTACAAGCCATTGCTTCTAATATTGGCAAACCAAAACCTTCATATTTTGAAGAATAAACAAAACAATTGGCACCATTATATAAATAATTTATATCTTCATCATCTATAAATCCAGTAAATATAATATTATCTTTTACTTTACTGGATTCATACTCTCCAAAAATATTTTCTGTTTGCCAAGCTTTTGATCCCGCAAGAACTAAATTAATTTTACCATGAAGATCAAACTTACTAACAAAAATATCGAAAGCTTTAATTAAAAAATCTATATTTTTACGCGGGCTTAAGGAACATAAACTTAATATATATGATTTATCAGTTGGAATTTGATATTTTTTTTGAACTTTTGTTATTTTATTTTTACTGTCTTTTGATAATGAAAAAAATTGTTGTTTATCATAAGCAAATGGAGCAATTATTATATTATAATTCTGAAATTTTTTTTCTATATGGATAAGATCTTTTGCTGTATTATTAGAGTTACAAATTATTGCCACCTCTTGATTCAGAGATTTTAATTTTTTTAAAAAATTATTTTTGGTTTTAATGATTTTACTCTTACTTTTTATTACAGATGTCTCTTCAGGAAATAAATATGGTATCATATCATGAAGAATAATGGCTTTTTTTATATTATTATTATTTTTAATAATGTTGGGAATTGTTTCATTAGGTGAAATAAAATAATCATATTTTGATATTTGATTATGAATATTATTATTACCAAATAAATTTATAATTTTTAAAATCGATATTAATTGTAATAAAAATATTCGTACTATAATTAAAATTAAACTATTAATTCCTGATTTTTGTTTTTTTAAAACTCTAAAATCTTTACAGATCTGTTTAGTCGTGTTAATTGCTATTGATATTTTACTCCGACAATTAATAATATCAGCATTTATGCCATATTCTTCTAATATAATCTTTGCATGACTTGGGTCACTTAAAAAAGATACTAAAGTAACTTCTACATCCTTTACTTGTAAATTATTATTTAATATTGCTTTGTAGGAATAAAATATACCTGATTTGATTTTTTTATTTTCATAGCATCTTGCAAATATATCTGCATCAAATAGTATTTTCATCTTATGATATTAATATTCAGGTTTAGTTTGACTTAAAATGGGAAATGGTATGACTACAACAAACTAAAGGAATCTAGTATAAACAATCAAACAATGAATTCAACAAAAATACTCCCTGTAATCTTGTCTGGTGGTTTTGGTACAAGAATTTGGCCATTGTCACGTCAAAAAATGCCAAAACAATTTTTAAATAATCTAATTGATAAGGAGACCCTATTTACTAAAACCTTAAAATTAGTATCTAATGAAAATATCTTCCTGCCCCCTATTTGTATTACACATCAAGACCATAAATTCTTAGCATTACAACAATATCTTAATTTATCTTTAGAACCTAAATCTATAATATTAGAACCAATAGCCAAAAATACTGCTATGGCTATTATTTGCTCGTCTATAAAAGCAATTGACATTACTAAAAATGAAAAAATTAAATTATTATTTTTACCATGTGATCATTTAATTTTACCAAAAGAATTATTTGAAGAATCAATTATTAACGCTCTAGAAGTTATAGAAAATAATATTGTTACTTTTGGTGTTAAACCTCATTTTCCTTCCACCGGATATGGTTATATTAAAAAATCTAATAATATAAGTAATAATTGTTTTGCTATTGAAAGATTTATTGAAAAACCAAATCAACAAACTGCAAAAGATTTTATCAAGGATAATAATTATTTATGGAATGCTGGTATTTTTTTGTTACAAGCTGATATTTTATTATCTGAAGCAAAAAAATATTTACCAAAACAATTAGAATTGGCAGATAATGCTATTAAAAACTCTATAGAAAATGATATATTTTGTAATATTCAAAAATTAGATTATGAAAAGGCTGAAGATATCTCAATAGATTATGCAATATTAGAAAAAACAAAAAATATTGCCGTTACTACAATGAAAGCTAGCTGGAGTGATGTTGGGGATTTCAACTCAATATATGATCAGAAGAAAAAAGATCAAAATAATAATGTAGCTGAAGGAGATGTTATTTTATATAACACTAAAAATTCTTTTATAAAATCAGAAAATAGCTTAATAACCTGTCTTGGTCTTGATAATATTTTGGCCATTGCAACTAGTGATGCAATCTTAATTGCGGATAAAAATAAAAGTCAGGATATTAAAATAGTAGCTCAAGAATTATTACAAAAAAATAGAGATGAAGTAAAATTTCATAATAGAGTTTATAGGCCGTGGGGATATTATGAAGTAATCCAAAGTGGAAATAATTTTAAAGTAAAAAGAATTCTAGTTAATCCCAACTCTTCTTTATCTTTACAGAGCCATGATTTTCGCAGTGAACATTGGGTGGTTATTAATGGTATTGCAACTGTTGAAAATAATGGTAAAATATTTGAACTACCAAAAGGAGAATCAACTTTTATTCCTTTAAAACATAAACATCGTCTGATCAATAATACAAGTAAGGATCTTGAAATTATAGAAGTGCAAATGGGTGAAAAAATTGATGAGAGTGATATAAAAAGATTTGATGATAATTATGGTAGAAATTAATTTAATAAAATATTACCAATAATAATTATTTATGAAAATTATTTCTTTTCAGGATATATCGAGTGAAAAATGGAATGAATTTGTTGACAAATCTTCTAATTCTTGGCTATATCACAGAGCCTCTTTTATTAATAGATATGAAAAAAAGACTAATATCTCCTTTGCTATAATTGATCCTAGTCAAAAAGGAGAAATATTAGCAATATGTCCTCTCTTTATCTTTCATGAGAAAAAAGTAATATCAAATATTTTTATTCGACCATTTATTAAGACTTTTTTAAAATTAACAAATAAATATAAAAGTTACTATATTACCACAGATAATTATGGTCCATCCATAATTAACACAACTTTAAAAAGAAAGAAAAAAATAGAAAAATTCTTATTTCAATATTTAGAAACTATAGCAAAAAATAAAAAAGCCACAAGACTTGAAGTTAATCTTGATATCACCCAGAACATAACAAATAATTACAATCCTCTTTGGAATTATGGATTCTTTAAATTTCCTTTTTTTATGCCACGTCTTGCAACAATTATAGATTTAACAAAGGATGAAAATAATATATTGATGGATTTGGAAGAAGATTGTAGAAGTGCAATTAGAAAAGCCAAAAGAGAAAATTTTGAAATTGAAATAGGAGATTCTGATGAAATATCAAAAAGGTTTTTTGATTTATTTGTAAATACTCAGACTAGATTGAAAGGTGAAAAATATTCGATTCCATTTGAAATCTTTAAAAAATATTTCTGTACAAAAGAAAATGATAAAAAAACTATCGTCTTTATTATAATAAAAGATAAGGATAAGGATATATCTGGAATTGCGTTACAATTTTATAAAGATTGGGCAATTTATTTTAGAGCTGGTAATAGAGAAGAATATTTTAAATATAGGGTTAATAATCTTGCTTTATGGGAAGGAATAAAATATGCAAAAAAACAAGGATATAAAAAATTCAATGTTGGAGTGGTCTATCCTTCAAAACCAGATAATACAAACTACAGCAAAGAAGATATGAAGGAATATACCACGGGGGAATATAAAAAACAATTTACTAGAGATTTATACCCAATATATTCTGGAGTGAAATATTACAAATGATAGCATCATATGATTCACTTGGCCACATATATCATCTTAATAAGATCATAAAAGTTATCATCTTTTTTAATTGCATTTTTTAATAAATCATACTCTATGAATCCCAATTTCTTATGCAAATATATACTTGCAAGATTATTTGAAATAATTTCAGCATTGATGGATTTTAGATTTAAATTATTAAATGCGTATTTAATGGCCATCTTCATAATTTCTTTACCAAGACCTTTTGATAAATAATCAACTTCTCCAATATAAAAACCCCAATCTGCGGATTTATGATTATTTATGTTGATAAAATTTACTAAACCTATGGGATGGTTATCAAATATTACGATAAGATATTTCTTTGTTGGATCATTTTTAATTTTATCAAACCATAATTTTTGCTGATCAAATGTAATTTTTTGATCATTAATCATATATTTTGCAACATGTTTTGAATTGCGCCACAATCTAACTTGTTCTATGTAATTTTCATCCAGATCTATAAAAGAAATTTTCATGAGGCAATATTATTTATTAAGTCATTTAATTTTGTACCTACCTCTAAATAGTTAAAATCAAAATTTTTCATTACATTATATAAGACTGATAATATATCACTTTCTGTAACACAATCTCCTCTACCTATATATTTTATTACCTTATTTTTATGTAAAATATTACAAATTTCAATCTGATTGTCAGCTGCAGATATTACAATAGCTGGTAATTTTAAACAGCATCTTTCCCATGATGTTGTGCCTCCAGCTCCTATTGATATATCAGCCCAATTCATAATTTGTGCCATTTTATCGCTATAAGCAATATATTCAAAATTATTTTTCTGACAAATATTTTTAATAAATTCTTGATGATGATTTTTTGCACCAATTACCTTAACATTAAAATTACTTTCCAACCTAATGATAGAATTAATAGCTCTTAAGGTTAAATTATCATTATCAATTCCTCCAAAGAAAATTAGAATATTTTTAACTTCTGTTCTTATTCTTGGTTGCAATTCATAAAATTCTTTACGTAAAATTGCATAATCTGGACCTAGCAATTTTTGACAATCTTTGCTAACAAGATTATCATAACGATTTTGATAATTCTGATATAAATTATGATCAATAAGAATATCACAATTATGTTTTCTATTAGCCAAATCATCAATTATTATAATCTTATTAGTATAATTTTTAACCTCATCTTCCCAAGAATAATCAATGGCGTAATGATCTATGATTAAAATATTATTTTTTCCTGATTTTTGTAAAATATTTTTTGTTTCAATTGCATCTTGGATTAAATCCACTTCCAACCATTTAAGATAATCATCTAGATCATTATATTCTAATTTTTTATTTGGCTTCGATAAAATCTCAACTTTAAAACCTTCTTCTTTTATTCTTTCTATAATATTACCCCTGAGATCTCGGCAAATAAAAATTACACTACCACCCTTTTCTTGCAATATTTTTGCCAAAGTTAGACAGCGCATTACATGACCTGTTGCAATTTGAAATGAAGAGTCAACTCGGAAAATTATTTTATTTTCCATTTATAATTTGATATTTTATTTCTGCCATTTTCCAATCATCCAAATCATCAATATCCTGACAATGTAATTCACTAATTAAATATGGTGCAGTATTATTTGGCATCATATTTTTTGTTTTGATAAAATTATTAGTTTTAAGCCAATAAAATTGTCCAGCATCATAGTAAGTATCTTCTATATCTTGAGTTCTATTAGAAGAATTGCCACTCTCTTTAAAATATTTTAATTTATTATCAGTTATTTTAAATTGGAAATAAGTTGGTACATTATATTTGCAAACAGGAATAACGGCATCAATATTATCAGTTAATAAAGAATGTGATTTAATAAGATCAGATTCATTAATAAGCATAGAACAGGGATATATACAACATAACTCATCATAATGCCTGCCTTTCTTTTCATATTCTTTTACAACCTCAAATAATACATCAGCAGTAGTAGAAAAATCATCTGAATTTTCTTTACTACGTAAAAATGGCACCTCAGCACCATATTTTATTGCCACATCTGCAATATATTTTGCATCAGTGGAAACCATTACTTTATCGAATAAATTAGACTTAATAGCAGTTTCTATAGCATAAGCAATAGCCGGCTTCCCGAAAAAGGATTTTACATTTTTTTTAGGAATTCTTTTCTTGCCACCTCTAGCAGTTATAATTGCAAGTCTATTTTTTGTCATTTATTACAGACATAAGATTGGAATAAAGAAGTTTCTGGTTCTGCTCTGGACAATAATCATCCGATACTTTTTGCTCATAATCGCGGTCAACTATTCCAACATATAATCTATTTGAAATATCAACTAATTCCTTATTAAAAATATCTTGACTAACATTATATTCCAACAATTTTTCGATATTAAGATCGTCTTTATATTGAAAAACTCCGGAAAAACCACTATACCAAGCAAGACCAAAAGTTAGAACCGGCTTTTGTAATTGCAAAGCCTCAAAACCAACGGTACCACAAATAGTTGATACAAATTGCGATTTTTCAACTAATTTTGAACTACTAAAATTAGTTGCTATCAATTTAAGATTTTTAATCTTTTTTAGTCTAGTAAAAAAATCCCCATCTCTTCCTATATTATCTTGAAAAGGATGATCTTTAACATAAATATAAAAATCATCGGGCAATATTGATGACAATTTTTCTAAAGAAATAATTTGATCATAAAATATATCGCCACCTAAGGGGATAACAGATAATTCGGGTGTGACATGTAAAGCAAAATATACAAATTTTTTTTCTAAATCAAAATCATGAGAAACTGCTTTATTGCGTAAATTAATATATTTAGATATCTCTTTTGATTTACGTAAATATAATGATATTCTAATTAATCTTTTATAAATAGTTTGTCTCTTGAAAGAAAATAAAGCTAATAGCAATTTAAACCAATTCTTATTAAATTTTTGGATTCTTGATTTTTTGTCTAGAGTCTTTTTTACTTCCTCTATAAAAACCAACTTATTGACATGCTCTAATTTTGTTGTTATATCTTTTTGATATTTCTCCTCTTCTGCGCTTATATTTCTTTTAGGTGGATAATTTTTTTTAAAATCATCAATATTTTCTAAAATACAATATCTATTATACATCATAGATTGATAATGTATTATTGTTCTAATATTTAATAATTTTGCCACTTTATATAAAAGATAATCTCCTCCCTCATGTGGAATATTATGAAAAATTATTAATTCTATTTTATTTGTTGTTAATATATGATAAGCAAAGTCAACTAAATTATAAAATGCATTGACGTCATAATCGATACTTCTAAAATCAAAAAGGCAATTTCTTAATATTGCCTTACTATGTCTAGAATTCATAATTAGAAAAAATAAAAAATGATTATTTTTTAATTCTTCTATAATTTGTGTTGGAGCTTTAGGTATAAATTCATCATTTTCTATAGAGTGAAAATTATAAGAATAATTTTTGCAACCATCTATTAATTTTTCATTTACATTTTCACAAAAAGAGATCTTAATTTTTAAAGAATCGGAAAGATATCTAACAAAGCTAGGAAATTTATCTAATCCATATATAACAACATTCATATTTACTTATTTATTTTTCCACTTTCTAGGATCTATTATATTGGTATCATTTATTTTTAAATTATCAAAATTTATATCATAAATATCATTATTTGCCCAATAATTAATAATTTCTTGCAATTCATTCAAATCATTAATCCCTACTAAACATGAGGATATAGATTTTATTTTTTTGATAAATAATAAACAAATTTCCAACCTATAAATATTTTTATCTAAGCATACCTTATCAAGTTTCTTAATATATTCAATAGCTTCTGGTCTATAATTTTTAATTTTCTCTAAATTCATCAATAATAATCCCTGTAAAAATATTGATCTTACATGTAACTCAATATTTTTCCTTTGTAAAAAATTTACTACATCATAAGAAATAAATCTTTGATCAAAAATATTTACAGGTGCTTGAACTATTTCTAAATCATATTTATCCAATATTATTAATTCATCAATATCATAAATAGAAATACCAATTTTAATATTCTGTAAAATTGTAACTTTTTTTAATTCTTGATATATTACATCTCCATATTGTGACAATAGATCTGACGCATCATGAAATAAAATCGCTTTAATATTATCTAATTTAAAAATGATATCAGTTTTTTTAATGAATTTTTGTAATAAATCCAAAACTTCATCCTTGTTTTTGCAATGGGAAAATTTAGGGGTCTTGGTTATAATTTGAAAATCGCCAATCTCGATATCTGATAATATCTCATATGAATTAGGATATAAATATGCGGTATCAATTATATTAATATGATTTTGTTTGGCATAATTTATAATATTCTGGGCCTTTGTAATATCAATTTTACCCTTAGTTAAACCATAATTATTGCCAAAATTTGCAGTTCCTACAATTAAATTCATCACCTAACTTTAAATAATGGTACTAATGGCTGACATTTTAAATATTTATCCAGCTCTTTATTTTTAATAATATCAGCTATTTTTGGTAAAAGTTTTTGATAAATTTTAAGTAAATTATCTATATCTTGATCATTATGAGCAAACATCAAATTATGAGTTCCAAGTGTCATTATGCCATTTTGAAAAGCTTCCTGTAAAAATAGAGTTTTTATATCATAATCACTATAAATATCATTGGGTTTAAAAGTTAAAAAGGACCAAGATGGATGACCAGAAATAGCAAAATAACTTCTCAAACCATTACAATCAATTATGTCCTGCAATCCATTTATTATTTTATTACCTTTTTTAACAAAATCTTCTATTATATTGAATTTTTGGATTTTTTCTATTGTTGCCAAAGAAGTTGCAATTGATGTCAACTCACCACCAAAAGTGAAAGAAAAAAATACTTCTTCAAACATTCTCATATATTCTTTTTTACCACAAATTGCAGAAATTGGATAACCATTTGCCATGGCCTTACCAAATGTTGCCAGGTCAGGAGTAATTTCAAAATACTCACTAGCACCTCCCAACCCAAATCTAAAACCTGTTATCATTTCATCAAAAATTAATAATGCATTATTTTGATGAGTAATTTCCTTTACCTTTTCTAGAAAATTATTTTCCGGATATTTTATATTCATTGGCTCCAATATAACACAGGCTATATTATCCTTATTTTCCTTAAAAATTTTCTTTAATGAATCAATATCATTATAATTAAATTTTTTAGTTAATTTACATATATCTTTTGGGATTCCTTTATTTCTAGTAGTGGATGAAATATACCAATCTTGCCAACCATGATATCCGCACACTACCACTAAATCTTTTTTGGTATAAGCTCTGGCAATTCTAATTGCGAGATGTTACATCTGAACCATTCTTACCAAATCTAACCATTTCAGAACAAGGTATTATTTCATTTAGTTTTTGCGCTAAGGCAATTTCCAATTCAGATGATAAAGAAAATATACTACCTTTTTGTACTTGCTCTATAACTGCCTTTGTAATATCCTCATCCAGATAGCCAATATTTACAGCGGCAAGTGCTGATATAAAATCAATATATTGATTATCATCAACATCAATTAATTTGGATCCTTTAGCACTTTTAGCAAAATAAGGTGAAACCCCAAAGGGAAGTTGAGTAATGGATTTTGAAAAAGTTTGGGATCCAAGTGGAATAGATAATCTTGCGGATTCTAATAATTTCTCAGAATTTAGAAATTTATGCATTATTGTTTATTTTAAAAAAAAATTTAACATTACTATATTAATATAATATCCAATAGCTAGATGATTAAAATTAATATCAATGAGAAAAATAATAATATCCGTCTAGATAAATTCCTAGCAGAGGAATTACAAAAATCTTACCCAGAAATTACCAGATCAAAGATACAATCTCTCATTAAAAATGGCAATGTTTTGGACAAAAATAATAATCCAATCACGCAAATTAATAAAAAAGTACAAGAAAAAGATGAATTTTATGTAACAATTCCTGATCCAGAACCAAGTCATTTAGAGCCAAAAAATATTCCTATTGAAGTTATTTTTGAAGATGAAGATTTGGTGGTGGTCAATAAGCCTGCAGGGCTAACGACTCATCCAGGTGCCGGAAATAAGGATCATACTCTGGTTAATGCTTTGCTTTATTTTTATCAAAATAATCTGTCGCAAATTGGTGGTGATTTTCGACCTGGTATTGTTCATCGTTTAGATAAGGACACTCCTGGATTGATGTTAGTGGCCAAAAATGATTTTGCTCATCAAAAATTATCTCAGGCGATTGCCAATCGCGAAATTGAAAGAAAATATTTAGCATTTTGTTTTGGTCTACCAACACCAAATTTTGGTAAAATTGACAAAAATATTGATCGCAGTAAAAAACATCGCCTAAGGATGTGCGTGGTACAAAAAGGCGGTAAAAAGGCGGTTACTAATTATAAAATTATTCAAAATTACAATAATATTGCTAGTTTAGTTGAATGTAAATTGGAAAGTGGCAGAACTCATCAAATTAGGGTTCATATGACTGCTATTGGTCACTCTTTAATTGGAGATCATGATTATGGCAATAAAAATAGAACAATTAGCGGAATTGATTCTGATTTACAAAAATTTATTTCCGCTTTTAATAGGCAGGCCTTACATTCTTATAAAATTGTTTTTGAACATCCAAGAAGTGGTAAATTAATGAAATTTGAAATTAAATTGCCTAGTGATATGAAGGAATTGGAGAGAAGGTTGTTGAAAATATATGAATAATATCATTATAGGAGTAGATGAAGTTGGGCGCGGTCCATTAGCTGGGCCAGTTGTAGCCTGCAATTTGCTTTTTTTACTAAAAATATTCAAACTAATATCCTTAATGATTCAAAAAAACTTACTTCCAAAAAAAGAAAAGAAATTCTTCAAGAAATAGAAGGGGGAATAAAATATAAAATTGGGATAATTTGGCAAGATAAAATTGATGAAATTAATATTTTAAATGCCACAAAATTAGCCATGAAGAATGCTATAGAAAATTTAATTAAAAATAATAATGATAAAATTGATCAAATTTTAATTGATGGAAATTTTATTCCAGATTTAAATATTGACCAAAATATTAAAATAGAGGCAATAATTAAAGGAGATCAGAAAATTCCAGAAATTATGGCGGCATCTATTATTGCTAAGGAATTTCGAGATGATTTAATGATAAAATTGTCCAAAGAATTTGATCAATATGATTGGGAGAAAAATATGGGATATGGGACTAAATTTCATCGAGAACAAATTCAAAAAATTGGAATTTGCAAATATCACAGAAAGAGTTTTGTTAGAAAAATTTTAGAACAATAAAGCTATACCAAGTTGGGCTTATGATTCAATTATTGTAATATTGTCCTTATTTTTAGGCTATTATTACTATTGCCATTAAATAAATTACCAACATCGATATTAGGAAAAAAATTCTTCTTCTTTTCCTTCAAATCAATATCAATAATTTTAGAATCTTTAATTTTCATTCTTTTCAATAAATATGATATAGCCTCTTCTTCGCCACCAATTTCATCAATTAATCCCATTTTTAAGGCCTGTCTACCATTAAAAATACGACCATCAAATATCTTATCAAAATTTTCTTCTTTAATTTTGCTCTTTCGGTGACTTTTAACAATATCAGCAAAAAAATCATGACTATCATCAATAACTTCCTGCATTGCTTGCTTTGCTTCGCGAGTTTCTTTTTCGAAAAATGATGGTGAAGATTTTAAGGGCGCTGATTTATAAGTTAAAAAATTGATACCCAATTTATCAGCAAGATCAACAACTTCCTGAGCTTGCATAATAACTCCAATCGATCCTGTAATTGTACCACTTCTGGCAATAATATGATCTGCAGCCAATGAAACTAAATAACCACCAGAAGTCGCAACCGACTCCATAGCAACAACTAAGGGTTTAGATTTAGCAATTTCCTTAAATTTATAAAGTAACTCTTCACTAACGACAATATCTCCCCCTGGACTATTTATTTTTAGCAATATTGCTGCAATATTTTTATTATCTTTAATATTTTCTAAAACCTGATCGCGATATTTATCTTTAATAAGAACATCTTCTACAGTAATTCTTACTATAGAATTGGGCTTAATTAAAATTTTATTGATATCTTGATTATTGACGGAAAAAAATATAACAGATAAAAAAATTAAAATAATAAAAAGGCAAATATTGCGCCAATTATTAATTTTTTTTCTTAAAATTGATATTGTAGTTAAATGCTCAGAATCGAAATTCATAATATATTAAATGAAAAACGCATATCTATCAAAGATCCAAAAAGAGCTTCAATATAATGGTATCATCTGGAATCTATCTGTGGATATTTTGATTCCAGACAATCCAATAAGAAATATTAGAAATTTATTAACCTTCTTTTTTATCTTCAGAAGAATCTTCCTTGTTATCAAATAAATCTCCAACAATATTACCAATAGACTCGCCACTAGTTTCACTAGAATAAACATAGTTATTTTCTTGATCAGCCTCCATCTCTCTAATTGAAAGAGATAATTTACCAGTTTTTGGATCAAATAAAATAACCTTAGCATCAATTCTATCGCCAACCATAAAATTTTCTGTCTTTTGAGAATTTTTATCCTTACCAAGCTCCAATCTTTTAATTGTACCTTTCAAACCAATATCAGTTTCAATCTCAAGAAGGTCTTTTTTAACAACAAGAATGACACTTGATATTATTGCTCCTTCTTTAATTTCAGATATCTCTTTTTTGAAGTTCTTATTATCCAGTTGCTTAATACCAAGGGCAATTTTTTGTTTTTCTGGAGAACTGCCCAAAACAACAACTTTTATTTTATCGCCTTCCTTGTAGTCTTTTAGTTTTTCTTCTGGATTATCACCATGAGCTAAATCAGACATATAGATTAAACCATCAACATTACCTTCAAGACCAACAAATAGACCAAAATTAGTGTAATTTCTAACTTCACCTTCAACTATATCACCAACCACATGCTTGCTGGCAAAATCTTCCCAAGGATTTTTAATACATTGTTTAATACCAAGAGAAATTCTATGATTCTTAGAATTGATATCTAAAATCATCACATCAATTTCTTGATTAGGTGCTAAATCCTTATTTGGATTATTAGAATTTTTAGTCCAGCTAATTTCAGAAACATGAACCAAACCTTCAATACCACTTTCAATTTCAACAAAGGCACCATAATTAGTAACATTGGTAACAGTTCCTTTAACAATTCTGCCAACTGGAAATCTCTCTTCAATTGACTCCCAAGGATTTTGTTGCAACTGCTTCATGCCCAGAGAAATCCTTTTATTTTTCTCATCACATTTAATAACTTTTACCTTAACTTCTTGACCAATGGTTAAAAATTCTGACGGATGTCTAACTTTCTGCCAAGATATATCAGTCAAATGTAACAAACCATCAAAATCACCAGAATCAATGAAGGCACCATAATCGGTAATATTTTTTACCACACCATCCAAAATGTCATTAACTTTAATTTTAGAAAGAACTTCTTCTCTAGCTTTTCTTCTCTTACCTTCAATAACCAACCTTCTTGAAACAACAATATTACCTCTAATATCATCAATTTTAAGAACCTTTAATTTATGATTCTCATCAATAAGAAAATCATCCTCGGTTGGCATAACAACATCAACCTGACTTTTTGGTAAAAACACTGTAATATAACCAACATCAACAGCATAACCACCTTTTACTCGACCAATAATTTTACCTTCAAATTCTTCATCATTTTCTAGACAATTATTTAGATATTCCCAAGTTTTTAATCTTTGACCTTTTTGATAACTAACAACTAATTCACCTTTTCTATCTTCAATTTTATCTAGATAAACATCAATTACATCACCCTCTTCAAAATCTTCTTGGAATTCGCTCTTAGTGATATATCCAACAGATTTAGTACCTACATCAACAACAATATTTTTACTAGTAATTTCAACGATAACTGCTTTTACAACCGAGCCCTCTTCTAATCTTTGGCTATCCTTTTTATATTCATTAAAAAGTTCTTCAAAATTTTCTGTTATTTCTTGATTCATAAGAATTTATTATTTTTAATATTCACCTTTTACAAAGACCTAATGGGCTTTAGGAGCCTGTATATCTTATCAAATATTAATCATCAAATTATGATGATTTAGTTAAATTAATTATAAAATGAAATTAAAATTTATTTAAAATTTTAACTCATAAAATGCCCACGCATCCCTGTTTTTTGCAAAAGGAACAAATCAACAAGGAGTTAGGATTTTACTCCTGATATTTTACAAATCAAGGATATTGTACAATATAGGAACCTCTGAAAAACTAAAATTGTATTTAGCAAAATTGATCTTTTAGATCATTTTTTAGTTTTTCAGAGTTTCCTATAAGCTCCTGAACTTACAAAATTAATACCATCTTTTAGCCATATTTTTTATCAGTTAAAAGTTTTAATAAAGCCATTCTAATAAAAAGAGAATTTTGTGCTTGGGTAAAATATTTTGCCTGAGGGAAAGAATCGACTTCAATGTCAATCTCATCAATTCTGGGAAGCGGATGCATAATTGACAAATCTTCTTTAGCGTTTTTTAATAAATTTTTATTAATTTGATATTTATCTCTAACAATCTCATATTCTTTTTCATCTTGAAATCTCTCTTTTTGAATTCTAGTTACATATAAAATATCCAGATCTTTAATAGTATCTTCTAAATCTTCTGTTTCAATAATATGAGCATTTATTTTTTCAATCGCCCCTCTCCTTTCATCAGAAATTTGAGATAATTTATGAGATATAAGATAAAATTTATTATTAGGATAAAGATTAAGTAATTTTACCAAAGAATATATAGTTCTACCATATTTCAGATCACCGACAAAACCAATTTTAAGATTATCTAATTTTTTCTTATCCTGCTTGATGGTAAAAAGATCGGTCAATGATTGAGTCGGATGCTCATTTGAACCATCGCCACCATTAATTACTGGAATATGGCAATTTATAGAAAATTCTAAAGCGCTATCATTTTGAGAATGACGAATAATAACCAAATCAGCGTAATTACCAATAATTCTTCCCATATCAGAAAGCGATTCCCCTTTTTTTACCGAAGAAGAAAGACCGCTTTCTAAAGAAATAAGATTTCCACCAAGACGCATCATCGCCCCTTCGAAAGAAAATCTTGTTCTGTTGCTTGGTTCAAAAAATAAAGTAGCTAAAATTACCCCTTCAAGATCAGAATATTTTTTAATTTTATTTTTTTGTAAATCTCTTTGGTAATTTGTTGCTAAATCAAATATCAAATCAATATCATTTTGATTAATTTGATTAGCGCTAATTAGATCTTGGAAAGAGATTTTTTTCATAATAATATTCCATATTTTATGGCTTCTTTTTCAATTTCTCTAGTGGAATCTTTTGCTATTACAACATCAATTTTTTGCCTACCAATTTCATCTTCAAGCGCTATTATAAAATCTAATTTTTTGTGATTTAAATCATTTTTAATTTTAGTTTTAACATATAAATCAATATCACCGCCCTTTTTATTGTCATCAACCCTACTACCAAAAAGAAAAATTTTTACATCATCACCAAAAAAGATTTTGGCAGTTTTTACAATTGATTTTTTTTCTAAATCACTCAACCTCATATTTTATCAAATAATTTTTAATATTTTGATAAATATTTACCATATTATCATATGCTAAAATTGCTTGATTTAAATTATTGATGATATCTTCATAATCATCAGGATATTCATGAGTAAGATTATTTCGTAGCAATCGGTAATTCCTCCAATTATGGGAATCTTTAATCAATTCTAACTTTTCCATTTTATTAACCACATCAATAAATGACATGTTATCTCTATACTCTCCAATAATATTTAGAGTGATTTTAAATAATTTATCACCCATTAGATCTTGAATTTTGATAAAATTAAAAATAAAAGAATCAATCATTGATCTTTTATGCCAATCTTCAAAAATATTTTGATCAATTTTTTCCCAAGATTTTATCTCACTATAAATTGGCAGAATATTATCAAAATGTTTATCTAAAATATTAGTAATTGAATTAATCATTTTAAATTTTTTGACATATCTTGTAAACAAATTACATCAAATTTACCATCATTTTGGTGAATTTTTTTAATTGATTTAGAAATATATCTAGCAGCATTAATAGTTGTAAAACAAAAAACCTGATTCATAAGCATTGCTCTTCTCAGCCCAAATGATCTGGCAATTGAAATAGAATCAGATGAAGTATTGATCGATAAACTAATCTTGCCATCATTAGCTAAATCAACTACATTATAACCATTTTCATTTTCTTTTTTAACTCTGGTTACATTTTTTAGACCTTCTAATGTTAGAAATTTTTCAGTATTTATAGTGGCATAAATTTTATAACCACATTCTTGTAAATTTTTAACAATTTCAAACATTTCTAGAGTTTTATCCTTCTCTTTAACAGAAATCAAAGCTCCCCCCTTTTCAAGAATCTTAGGACTTACTCCTAATTGTGCTTTGAAAAAAGCAATCTCAAAATCTTCATCCACACCCATTACTTCACCAGTTGATTTCATTTCTGGACCGAGAAGAATATCAGTGTTAGAAAATCTTACAAAAGGGAAAACAACTTCTTTTACTGAATAATATTTCTCACTATAATTAACTGCTTTTGATAAATTAAATTCTGATAATTTACAGCCCGTCATTAAAAGTGAGGCAATTTTAATAATATTAATGCCAGTTGCTTTCGCTACAAAGGGTGCAGTACGAGACGCCCTTGGATTAACCTCAATAATATAAAGCTGGTTATCCTTAATAGCATATTGCACATTCATCAGACCACAAACTCCAATTTCTTTAGCCAATTTTATGGCACTTTTCTTGATTTGCTGAATTTGATCTTGAGTTAAAGAAAATGGCGGTAAAGAGCAAGCAGAATCACCAGAATGAATTCCAGCCTCTTCAATATGCTGCATGATTCCAACAATTTCTACATCCTTACCATCACTTAAAGCATCAACATCAATTTCAATAGCATTTTCTAAAAATTTATCGATTAAAATTGGCCCATCTAAAATAACAGATTTATTTTGTTTGATATATTTATCTAAAGATTCTTTATTATAGATAATTTCCATAGCCCTTCCGCCAAGAACATTACTTGGACGAATAACTATTGGATAACCAATTTTATTAACCGAAATCTCAATATCTTCTAATTTATGACAAATGTCATTTTCTGGCTGAATAAGATTGATCTTATGAAGCAGTTTTTGGAATCTTTCACGATCTTCAGCTAGATCAATTTTATCAAAGGGAGTTCCAATGATTGGTAAATTAAATTTACTGAGATATTTAGCAAGTTTCAAAGCTGTTTGGCCACCAAATTGTACAATAACCCCAATCAAACTACCTTTTTCCTGTTCTTTCCTGACAATTTCAAGTACATATTCCGCTGTCATTGGCTCAAAATAAAGCCTGTCTGAAGTGTCGTAATCAGTTGAAACAGTTTCTGGATTGCAATTGATCATAATAGTTTCATATCCAGCTTCTGATAAGGTAAAACAAGCATGAACACAAGCATAATCAAATTCAATACCCTGGCCAATTCTATTAGGACCGCCACCTAGAATAATAACTTTCTTTTTGTCAGAAATTTCTGCTTCACATTCTGGATTTTGAATATGATCTCCCTCATAGCAAGAATACATATATTTAGTAGAGGATTGAAATTCGGCCGAACAGGTGTCAATTCTTTTATAAACTGGCTTAACTTGCAATTCTTCACGAAGAGTGGCAATTTTAAATTCATCTTTGCCAGTTAATTTAGCAAGTCTAGCATCTGAAAAACCTAATTTCTTTAATCTTAATAATTCTACTTTTTCGGATTTAATGCCTTTTATTTTAATCTTCTCCTCTTCATCAATAATTTTAGCAATTTGATTAACAAACCATTTATCATAATGAGTAATTTGACAAATCTCTGCTATAGAAATTTGATATCTCAGAGCTTGGGCAATTAATAAAATTCTATTTGGTGTAAAAATTTTAAGTTTTTCTTTGATAATATTTTGATTTTCTGCCAGGGAATTTGTGCCAGTAACACCATCTATCTTAACTTCAGTAAAACCATCTAAACCAATTTCCATCGAACAAAGGGCTTTTTGAATAGATTCAGCAAAATTTCTACCAATAGCCATAGCCTCACCAACTGATCTCATAGCGCTTGAAAGAATTGGATTAGTATCTTGGAATTTTTCGAAGGTAAATCTTGGAACTTTAGTGACAATATAATCAATTGTTGGCTCAAAAGAAGCTGGGGTAACTTTTGTTATATCATTTTGAATTTCATCCAAACTATAACCAATAGCCAATAGGGCTGCAACTTTAGCAATTGGAAAGCCAGTTGCTTTTGACGCTAAGGCCGAAGATCTTGAAACTCTAGGATTCATCTCAATAACTACCAAACGACCATCCTTTGGATTAACTGCAAATTGTACATTTGAGCCACCAGTTTCAACGCCAATTTCTCTAATAACAGCAATTGAAGCATTACGCATTTTTTGATATTCCTTATCTGTCAAAGTAAGCGCTGGTGCAACCGTGATGGAATCGCCAGTATGAATTCCCATGGGATCAATATTTTCAATAGAACAAATAATAATAGCATTATCCTTACTATCACGAATTACCTCCATCTCATATTCCTTCCAGCCAATGATTGACTCATCAATTTGCACTTCTCCAACTGGCGATAAATTCAGGCCATTTTTAACAATTTGTTTAAATTCTGCCATAGTTTCAGCAATTCCCCCTCCACTACCACCAAGAGTAAAAGAAGGACGAATAATTGCTGGTAAGCCAATTTCTTTAAGAGCCTCTAAAGCTTGAGTCATGGAATTAATCACAGCATTTTTTGGCACTTCCAGTCCAATTTTAGCCATAGCCTTATTGAATAATTCACGATCTTCGGCCTTTTTAATAGCCTTGGAATCTGCACCAATCATTTTTACGCTATATTTTTCTAAAACTCCGTTTTTTTCTAAAGATAAAGCACAATTAAGGGCGGTTTGACCACCAACAGTTGGCAAAATTGCATCTGGTTTTTCTTTGATGATGATTTTTTCAACAACTTCTGGCGTAATTGGCTCAATATAAGTGCGATCAGCTGTTTGCTGATCTGTCATGATAGTTGCTGGATTAGAATTAATTAGAATAGTTTTGTAACCTTCATTTTTTAAAGCCTTACAAGCCTGAGTTCCAGAATAGTCAAATTCACAAGCCTGACCAATGATAATTGGCCCAGCTCCAATGATTAAAATTGATTTGATTTCACTATTTTTTGGCATTCTTTATATTATTACTGAACTTGTCGAAAAGATATCTACTATCATGAGGTCCAGGAGAACTTTCTGGATGATATTGCACTGAAAATACGGGTTTATTTTTTAACTTTATACCCTGAATTGTTTGATCAAAAAGTGAAATATGAGTAATTTCTACATTTTCTGGAATATTTTCTTTAGCGAAGGCAAAAAACCATGATTTTGGCTAGTAATTTCAACAAGATTATTTTCTAAATTTTTAACTGGGTGGTTTGCGCCCCTATGACCCTGATGCATTTTAATAGTCTTTAAACCAGAAGCTAAAGAAAGTAATTGGTGACCCATGCAAATACCAAAAATCGGTAAATCACTTTCTAATAATTTTTTAATTATCGGAACTGCATATTTAGCAGTTGCAAGAGGATCGGCAGGACCATTTGAAAGAAAAATACCATCACAATTAGTGGCCATAATTTCTTCATAAGAAGAAGTTGCTGGTAAAATAGTTAAATCAAAATTTTGCTGGGCCAAGCATCTTAAGATATTTTTCTTAATACCATAATCAATGATGGTAACTTTATGTTTTTTTTGATCAGAAGTAATTTTAGAATATTTTAACTCTGATAAATCATATAATTTTTCATCCCAAGAATATTTTTTGTCAGTTGTGACTTTGGAAGATAAATCTACTCCCTTTAAAGTTGGAAGATCAGTGATTTTAGTAATTAATTTGTCAGTATCAATTTCTTGACCATCTTTTGCAAAAAATATAATAGAATTTCTGGCGCCCTTATTACGAATATTTTTAGTTAGATTACGAGTATCAATATTACAAATTGCTGTCAGGTTATTTTGACAAAGCCAATCATTAAGATTGATATTACTTCTAAAATTTGATTCTTCGGTTATTTCATCTCGAATAACTAAACCTTTGCAATAAGGCTTATCAGATTCATTATCAATATCATTGCAACCAACATTGCCAATATGGGGAAAGGTAAAAGTGATAATTTGACCAGCATAGGATGGATCAGTCAGAATTTCTTGATAACCTGTAATTGAGGTATTAAAGCAAATTTCACCAATAGTCTCACCATAATTTCCCGCTCCTTTCCCGAAAAAAAAACTACCATCAGAAAGACAAATGACAGCATTTAAATTTTCATCAGCAGTTATTTTCATCAGCTATTAGGTCGGTAATAAAATTATCTTAAACTTCACTTAATGAAGTTTGAAATTGGTTAAAATTGCTTGAAAGATTATAAATATTACAGATATGTTAGTCAATCTCTAAAATTGTGCCGACCAGTTTTTCAGCAACTTGATAAGGGCAAGAATTAGCACCTGGCCTTCTATCTTCTAGATATCCATGACCTTGAGTGTCAACTTGACGAGGAATTCTAATAGAACAACCTCTATCAGCAACTCCAGCCTTAAATTCATTAATATCACAAGTTTCATGATCGCCAGTAAGTCTCTGGTCTAAACCAAAACCATAAACTGAAATATGTTCTTTATGTTTTTTAGAAAGATTCTCAATTGCTTTATTGATAGCTTTTTTACCAGTTGCAGGATCTCTAAATTCATTAATTGAAAAATTAGTATGCATACCAGCGCCATTCCAATCACCTTTCATTGGCTTATTGCTAATTGAAGCATCAAGATCATAATCTTCACCAAGACGATAAATTAACCATCTAGCAAACCAAAGATGATCACAAACATTAAGAATAGAATTATCATCTTCATCACTACCTCTATAGCCAATTTGGAATTCCCACTGACCAGGCATAACTTCAGCGTTAGTACCATAAATTAAAATACCAGCCTCAATACAAGCTTCTGTATGTTCTTCAACTAACTGCCTGCCATAAACGGCATCATTACCAACACCGCAATAATAAGGACCTTGTGGAGCAGGAAAACCCCTAGTTGGCCAACCAAGAGGAATACCATCCTTATATAAGGTATATTCTTGTTCAAAACCAACCCAAGGATTGTGAGATGCACCACCAGCATCTAAAACCCTTCTCAAACCAGCACGAGTATTACTATAGTGTGCTGTACCATCCGAATTTTCAACCTCACATAAAACTAAATAATTACCTTCACCCCTGATTGGATCTTTAACAAAATTAACCGGTTTAAGCAATAGGTCAGAATTACCACCCTGAGATTGATTAGTAGAGGATCCATCAAAACTCCATTCAGGAAAATCAGATAATTTTACATCATTTGGATTTTTAAAAACAGTGATTCTAGTTTTTGATCTGATCTTTTGAACTGGCTTAGCACCATCAATCCATAAATATTCTGCTTGCTTAATTTTGGTCATATTGACAATATTATATTGATACTATTTTAGAAAATAGTAGACATCTTTACGAAATTCCTACCATAGTTATTTCACCATTAGATTGTATAAATTTTTAATATGAAAAATCAATATTAAATAATGAGTTTCATTGGGCTTTTTTTAATTATCAGCTTTTTTATTGTAATTTTTGTAATTATTATGAATCTATTTAGTCATAATAAATTTTCTGATAAAAAACCTGATGACAAATCTTAATGAACAACAAGAGCAGGCCGTAAAAAATATTGATGGTGCATTACTGGTTTTAGCCGGAGCCGGAACTGGTAAAACCAAAATTATCACTGAAAGAATTATCTATATTTTAGATTCTTATGCTGCCAGAGCTGATGAAATTTTAGCTGTAACCTTTACCAATAAGGCGGCAAGTGAAATGAAATATCGTATTTCAGAAAAAATTGGTGAAGAAACGAATAATCTTTGGCTTGGTACCTTTCATAGAATTGCCAGCAGAATTCTCAAAAGATATCCAGAATATTATGATTTGGATGAAAATTTTACCATAATTGATACAGCCGATTCTA
Organism: Rickettsiales bacterium; assembly: GCA_038142525.1. Lineage (GTDB taxonomy): Bacteria > Pseudomonadota > Alphaproteobacteria > Rickettsiales > UBA1997 > CAJQHK01. The sequence continues at coordinate 634,997 of JAYQKE010000015.1, read as the reverse complement.
TGAGAATTATCAAAAAAAATCTTGATGAATTACATATTGATCAAAAGGAATTTCCGGCAAAAAATTATCTTTGGCAAATTTCTTTATGTAAAGATCGTAATATTTTGCCAAAAAATTGCCAGAATCAGAATTTTAATCTACCAAATTTTGCTAAAATCTATGAAAATTATCAAAGACAATTAAAAAATCTTAATTTTGCCGATTTTGGAGATTTGCTACTTTCAAATCTTATTATTTTTCAAAAAAAACCTGAAATTTTAGAATATTATCAAAATAAATTTAAATATATTCTGGTCGATGAATATCAAGATAGTAATAATATTCAATATATTTGGCTAAAAAATCTAGCAGCAAAATATAAAAATATTTGTTGTGTTGGCGATGATGATCAATCAATTTATTCTTGGCGTGGCGCTGAAATTTCTAATATTTTGAATTTTGAAAAAGATTATCCAGATGCTAAAATTATTCGTCTTGAACAAAATTACCGCTCAAAAAATAATATTCTCAAAGCGGCCTCTCATGTAATTTCTTTCAATTCCAAGCGTCATAAAAAAACTCTTTTTAGTGATCAAGAATCTGGCCAAAAAATTGCCATTGCTAGCTTTTACAATGATCGTGAAGAAGCATCTGCCGTGGCTCATCAAATCAAAAAATTAGTCAAAAAAGGAGATTCTTACAAAGAAATGGCCATTTTAGTTCGGGCTGGCTATCAAACTCGTTCTTTTGAAGATATTTTTATGCAACTATCTTTACCCTATCAAATTATTGGCGGTTTAAAATTCTTTGAAAGGCGTGAAATTAAGGATTTAATTTCCTATCTACAATTAATTGCCAATAAAAATAATAATTTAGCTCTTGAAAGAATTATTAATTTACCAAAAAGAGGGATTGGCAAAGCAACAATTGACAAATTATCTAATAAAGCCTTTGATTCTAATTCCTCAATTTTTGAGGCAATTTTTAAATGCGATATTGATCAAGTTTTTAGCACTAAAATTAATCAAAAATTACTCGATTTTGGTCAAAAAATTTCCTTTTGGACCAAATTTTATGAAGAAAATCAGGATTTATCAGCCCTTTTAAATAAAATTTGTGATGAATCGGGATATTTACAAATGTGGCAAAATGATAAGAGTTATGAGGCTAAGGGCAGAATTGAAAATATTAAAGAATTTCAAAAATCAATTGCTGAATTTAAGAATTTACAACAATTTTTAGATCATATTAGTTTGATTGCAGATAGTGATAATGCTGATAATTTTTCTGATAAAATCAATATTATGACCATTCATGCCGCTAAGGGTTTAGAATTTAAAAATATTTTTATTCCTGGCTTAGAAGATGGTATTTTCCCTAGCTCAAAATCTATGGAAGAAGGGGGTTTAGAAGAAGAAAGAAGATTATTTTATGTGGCAATCACCAGAGCTAAGGAAAGAGTTTTTATGAGCTATGCTAAAAGTCGCTTTGTTTTTGGCTCCTATCAAAATTCCCTAATCTCCAGATTTCTTAATGAATTGCCAGGAGATATTTGTGAATTTCATGATGATTCTTTTGAAAATAAGGATTTTTTGAAACAAAATTCAGAAAATTTTACCAAACATAATCAAAATTTTTCTAATTCTAATAAAAAGGCAGGATTTTTAGATCAAAATCTTAAAGGTAAGAAGGTTTTTCATCAAAAATTTGGTTATGGTCATATTATTTCTCAAGATGAAAAAAAATTTGAGATAAATTTTCAAAAAACTGGAACAAAATTGATCATGAAACAATTTGTTGAAATCTGCTAATAGAAAAATTTTGTGCTCCTAGGAGCACAAAATTTTTGGTGGAATTAATTCTCCAATTTTAATAATCGTTTTTTGACAGCAAGCCCTACTCCATAACCAGTAAGACTACTATCACTACCAATGATACGATGGCAGGGTTATTATCAAGGCAAGAGAGTTTGCTCCATTAGCATTAGCAACAGCCTTAACAGATTTTTCACGTTCTATCATTTTGGCAATATCTAAATATGAAGCAGTTTTGCCATATGGAATTTTTTCCAATGCTTGCCAAACTTTATTTTGAAATTTACTGCCAATTGTTAAAATAGGGATAGTAAAATCAGTTCTTTCACCATCCAAATATTCATCAATTTGCCGCTTTGTTTTTTCTAATAACCGATTATTTCTTTCAATAAACTCTGCTTTTAAGGCATTTTTTATCCTCTTATCAACAGAAGATCTCATTTTTCTATATCTAAAATCAAGCAGACATAATTTATTGTCAAAAGATTCCAATATTAATTCTCCAATTTTGGTCTTGTGATATTCTATATTAATATGTACCATAACATAACACCAAAATTCATTTTGATATCAAATCACTCTATGATATGAGAGATTGAAGCGCCACAGCTGACCAATTTATCTTCCAGTCTTTCATAACCTCTCTCTAGATGATAAATTCTGTCAATTACTGTTTCTCCCTTTGCAACCAAAGCAGCTATGACAAGTGAGACAGAAGCTCTAAGATCTGTGGCCATAACCCTCGCGCCAGATAATTGATTTACCGGCTCAATATTAGCAATATTGCCTTCTATTGATATTTTTGCACCCATGCGATTCAGCTCAGATACATGCATTAATCTATTTTCAAATATTGCTTCTTTAATTTTGGATGTTTGATTGGCAATTGTCATTAGGGCCATAAATTGGGCCTGCATATCTGTAGCAATTCCAGGAAATGGACCTGTTGTAATATCAATAGCATTAATTTTATCTCCGAGCCTTTTGGCTTCAACAATATTTTCATCAATATCCTTAATTTCAACACCAGCCTGATTTAACTTCTCTAATAATTTATGATTAAAAAGATCCAAAGTAACTCCCTTCATTCTAATTGATCCATTGGTAATTGCGGCCATAATAGCATAGCTACCAGCCTCAATCCTATCTGGCATAATATGATGCCTGACTGAGTGCGACTCTTTTTTCCAGTAATTACTAATTTTGAAGTTCCTATACCCTCAATCTTAGCACCCATTTTAACTAAAGAATTAGCCAAATCAGTAATTTCTGGCTCCATAGTCGCATTTTCAAGAATTGTAATGCCATCTGCTAAAGTTGCTGCCATCATAATATTTTGCGTAGCACCAACAGAGATTTTTTTAAACTTAATATTTGCTCCTTTTAACTTTCCCTCAGCAATAACATAGCCATCTTCAATAATAATTTTTGCTCCCATTTGTTCCAAAGCCAAAATATGTAAATCTACTGGACGAGCACCAATAGCACAACCTCCAGGTAAGGATACTTTAGCATAACCAAATCTTGCGACTAGCGGACCTAAAATCAAAATCGAAGCACGCATTTTTGAAACCAAATCATAAGATCCTACAAAATCCCTGACTTCATCTGCCTCAAAGGAGATAACTCTACCGGAATATCCTTCAACTTTGCTGGTTAACATTTTAACTTTAACTCCAATATCTCGCAAAATACTAATAAGAATTGAAATATCAGAAACATGAGGAATATTGCTAAAAACAACCTCTTCTTTGGTTAAAATGGAGGAAATTATTATGGGAAGAGCAGCATTTTTTGCACCATAAATATCAATTTGACCATCCAATTTTGACTCTCCTTGAATTATTAATTTTTTCATCAGCTTAAATGATATTATTGTCAAAAGGGAATTTCCTTTCCCTAACTTCATTTTGGAATTTTTGAACTGAATTTTCAACCTCCTTAGACAAATTATGATATTTTTTAAGAAATTTTGGTGAAAATCCATCATTTAAACCTAAAAGATCATCGATAACCAAAATTTGACCATCACAAGATTTTGAAGCGCCTATTCCTATGGTAATTAATTTGGAATTTTGAGTAATTAAATCAGCAAGACTGGCTGGAACTGCCTCTATCACAAATGAAAAAGCTCCAGAATCCTCTAAAGCCCGAGCATTTTCCAGAATCTGATCGGCAGAATCTTGATTAAGGCCCTGATATTTATAACCACCATATTTTTTTATATGTTGCGGCATTAATCCAATGTGACCCATAACATTAATATCATTTTTTGTTAAATATTCTACTGTTTCTATCATCTTCGCATCAGTTTCAATCTTAATAGCATCACAATTTGTCTCAAGAAGAATTTTTTCAGCATTTTCAAGCGCCTGATCTTTTGATGATTCATAAGAGCCAAAAGGCATATCTACGACTAAAAAAGAATCTTTAACAGCTCTTTTTACTGCCTTGCCATGATTAATCATCATATCCATTGAAACTGACAAAGTATCTTCCATACCATATATGGTAGTTGCAACCGAATCTCCAACTAATATGATATCACAAAATTTATCAATTATCTTAGCCATTGGGTAACTATGGGCAGAAATACATACCAAAGCTGCATGATCTTTTTTCTTTTTTAGTAAATTTTCTATCTTCACTGAATTTTTAAATATTGGTTAATTTGACCAAAATTTGGCGACAATCTTAAATTATCAGCTGAACCTGATGCATTAAGTGCGAATCTTAATGGCAAAGGTTTCCTACCTCTTTTGACAACCATTAATACCGCATTATGATTTAAATTCAATTTATTACTTTTTAAATCAATAAAACCATTAGTAATGGTATTTAAACCAAGGGATTTTGTAGAAATATAAACATCTCTTTTCTTTTTACTAGATTTAATATCTAAATTACCTGTAATTTTCTTAAAATAGGTCTTTGAAGAATCAGATAAAACAACATCTTCGGCATTTTTTATTTTTATATTTTTATTAATTTTTCTTAATAAATTTCCAATACCATATTTTGCAATAGTTACTCCCGAAGAAATAAAATTAACCTTCAAGCTAAGATTATCATAAAATTCTTCCCTATTTTTAGCATAGCTAGTAATAACACCGCTAATGTTAGATTTTGAATCAATATTATTAATATTAAATAAACTCTTTAATAAAGCTGAATTTGAAATTTCTGTTAATTGAAATGAGTTATTCAATCTTTTTTGTTTACCTAAAACTATATCCCCCAAAACATTAATTTTTCCACCAAATATCTCTGCCGTTGCTTTCTCTATATTAATTATCCCCTCCTTAAAAGGAGCTCTGAGATCAAACTTTTGCATCTTTAAACCTTCTAAATTTAAATTTTTTATATCAATATTAATATTACCATCAAAACCACCAAGAGATGGAAAATCGAAAAAATAATTCAGAAAATTTGAATTAAATTTATCAGATGAAAAATTGTTATTAATATTATTAATTGATAGATAATTAGAGTTTAAAGTAAAATTTAAAACTGGAATCGGGGAATAAACATCTAAATAAAATTTTATAATATTATTATTTTCCTTATGTTTAATTAGTAATAATGGAATATTAATTGTACCTCGACCTATATTGATATCAAAAGATTGGTTACTAAGATAAAAATCATTATATGATAAATTACCAAATTTTAATGCTATTTTATGATTTACATCAATATTATTTAAGCCAATAAAATTCTTTAAAAAACTATTACCCTTAATAAATTTATTAAAATAATTATTAGAAAAATAATCCTCTAACTTCAATTGATTGAAATTTAGATTATAATTAGCATTTAATATATCAGTACCTTCCTTAACCGATAAATCACCGGAAATGATAGAATTATTATCTAAAACTGCCCTAATTTCTTTTAAAATTACTGTATTTGGTAATATTAAAATTTTTGAGTTTGCTTTTAAAGATTTTAACGAATCTTCTTTGACATCATCTATTGAAATATTTGACAAATCTACAACATTACGTAAATTACTACTATCTAAATTTAAATTCCCATCTAACTTCACCAAAGATCCAATATTTTCTATGAGACCAGTAATTTGTAACTTTGAATCATTTTGCAAATTCAATTCAAAATTTTCTAATTCAATCTGATTTTTATTTTTTGCTGATAGAGATATTATGACATCTTGTAATAGTTGATCCTGATATTTTAACTCCTTAATATTAATATGGGACTTAGGCAATAAACCAAAAATCGACATATCTAATTTTGGAAATTTTTGATAATCAATATTTGACAAATTATTAAAATTATTGCTAATAGATATAATTGCCTCTTTTAAATAATCATCTTTAATTGGCTGAAATTTTCCAAGCCATAAATCATCAAAATTTAAATAACCTATCAATAATTTAGCTTCAATTAATTTATTTTCATCATTTGGATTGGCAATTATCTCACCAGAACCATTGATAATTTTTGAATCTATATTGATATTTTCAATATTTATTATGCCATCCTTAATAAAAAGATTAGAAGAAATTTTGATATCTTCTGTATTATTGATATTTCTAAATATTAAACTTTTTTGAGAAAAATATTTATCTAATAATAATTTCAGATTTGATATTGATAAGTTAATCGTACCATCAAAATTGGATTTTGTAATACTTAAATCTTTTGTATCAAAAAATTTACCAGAAATATTAGCTTGTAAAATTGGTGAACCAACCTCTAAAGTTGATACATCATTAGCATCAGTTGAAATATCTAAATTAAAGAATGTTGGTATATCATCGGAAATAAATGAACCATTAGCATAAATTTTACCATTATCAAGATCGGAGTCCAATTTAATATATAAATTCTTATAATTTGAATATGTAGAACCATTAATATCGGTTATGGATAATTTGGAATTAGTAAATATTACATCTCCAATATTTCTTAAATCAAAAATATCCCGATCCAAAGAATTAAAATTAAAGATTTTACTGGCAATAGAATCTTTCTTAACACTAGGTATATAAGTTAACTCTTCTTTAGTTGGTAATTTTTCCTCATAAGAAATAATATAATTAGCATTAACTCCGTTAAATCTTACCTCCTTAATTTCAAAAGAATCAAAAAGAAAAATATTGAAGGTATAAAATCAATAGAGCTAAAATTAATATCTATATAACCATCTTCTGTAGTTAAATTATTAGCATCAACATCTTTTATAGTAATTTTTGGCCTAGGGAAAAAAGATATATCAATATCAGATTTTATATCGATATTTGTTTGGAATTTTGCAGTTAACTTATTTTGTATTTCTATCTGAACTGATTTTGATTCAATAAGAGAAGGTAAAATAATCAATATAGCCATCAATATTGATAGCAATAATATAATTATTTTAAATAAGAAATTCATCTAGATTATTATATTCTATTCTCTAAATATCATGGTACCAGCACCACTTTCAGTAAATATCTCCATTAATAAGATATGGTCTTTTGAGCCATTAAGAATATGAACATATTCTACAGAATTCTCCAAGGCATCAATACAAGTTCTAACCTTGGGAATCATACCCTTATTAATAATGCCATCTTCTATTAATTTTTCAGCCACATCTGCTGTTAAATGACTAACCAATTCACCATTTGGCAATTTAATACCATCAACATCACTTAGCATCACCAATTTGGTTGCAGATAATGTACTAGCAATTGCTCCAGCTACAGTATCAGCATTGATATTATAGGTATTACCTTCCTCATCGACGCCAATCGGTGCAATGACCGGAATAATATCGGAATTATCAAAAAATTCCAAAATATCAGTATTAATATATTCCGGACTACCAACATAACCTAAATTAAGAATTTTATCGATATTAGAATCATTATCTTTCTCTACCTTTATCAATTTTTTTACCTTAATTAAATTAGCATCTTTACCTGAAATACCAAAAGCCAAACCTCCAACTGAATTAATATGACTAACAATCATCTTGTTAATTGATCCCGAAAGAACCATCTCAACAATCTCCACAGAATCCTTACAAGTAACTCTTAAGCCATTAACAAAGCTAGTTTTAACTTTTAATTTTTCTAGCATCTTACCTATTTGAGGTCCGCCACCGTGAACAATAACAATATTAATTCCAGATTTTTTCAGCAAAACAACATCTTCGGCAAATTTTTTAATATTTGCATCATTAGCCATAGCTGCACCGCCAATTTTAATAACAAATGTTTGGTCGGAAAATTTTCTTAAAAAAGGTAAGGCTTGGCATAATATTTCAGCTCTCGACAACCAATCAGAATCGCTATCTAATTGTTGTAATGTTAAATCATAACCTAAATTATTTTCTTCAGTCATTATAAATATAAATTTGGAACAAATATTAATATTGAGATAAAAATTATACAATTCTTTGAATTGCAACCCCTTACTTAGAAAAATATATTTAAGTAAAAAGCCTTGGATAATATGGATATATTGCCCTCATTTTTTACAAATAACAAGAAGAAATATTTTACTTCAAAATATTTATTTTTTTAAGTAAAGAATTACTTTAAAGATGTGGTATAAGCCTAATTTAATTCCCAAAAATATGTTTTTTGATTTTCTTGATAGCACCAGACTCTATCTGCCTAACCCTTTCTCTTGAAATATTATAAATATCACTCAATTTTGATAAAGTAACTGCTTTTTCTAACAAATTTCTCTTCACAAAAATATCTCTCTCTCTTTCATTTAATAATTTAATCGCTTCATTAACCAAATTATTTCTCCTCTTAATTTCTTGATTATTTATAGCCTGTTCCTCGGGCAATATATCGCCTGACTCGATAAATTCACCTATTTCTGCCCCATCTTCCGAAATAATATTATTTAAAGAAGAATCATTATTATAAAGACGGTTATTCATATTAACAACCTCCTTCTCAGACACATTTAAATCATTAGAAATAAGTTTAACATCATCAACTGAAATAGAATCATCATTCTCAATGCCAAGAGTTTTTTTTATCTTATGTAAATTAAAGAAAAGTTTTTTTTGAGCAACATTAGTACCAATCTTAACCAAAGACCAAGATCTTAAAATAAAATCTTGAATATAGGCCTTAATCCAAAGCATAGCATAAGTTGAAAATCTAAAACCCTTCAAAGGATCAAATTTTTTAACAGCTTGTATTAAACCTAAATTCCCTTCGGACACTAAATCAGAAATTGTCAGACCGTATTTTTTAAATTGAAAAGCCATTTTAGCTACTAATCGTAAATGACTTTGAATTAATATCTTAGCAACTTCTTTATCATTTTCTTTTACAACCTTCAAAGCAAGATCATATTCTTGATCTTTTTCCAAAATTGGAAATTTTTGTATTTCTTGTAAATATCTTGAAAAATTTAATTCAAAATTACTTGATATGTGATTTGAGGATAATATTAACTCAGTCATAGTAATAGGATAAATTTATAAACAAACATCTGACCACTCACCAAAAGGTCTAATACCGTGCTTTAAAGCCTAGAATTGGCTATTATATATTTTAAGAGCATGTAATTCACTAGCTTCAATAATTGCAACTTCTTGAATATATCCATCTTTTTGCAATTTTTCTTCCATCCAAATATTAGCATTAATAGCAATAAAGAAAGAAAGTATAATACTAAGAAATGGAAGGTTAAATATCATCAATATAATTGATATTGCAGTAATTATTGCACCCTTGATCCAAATTTTGTTATATAATAACCAGAAAAAACCAAAAAATAGAGCATTATAATTAATTTTATCTTCTATAATTTCGATATCATCAATATTATGATCACCTCCCTTTTTTCTATAAATATTATATAATCTTTCTGCAGATCTAAACATAACCAAATCTTTATTAAGAAATTTTTACAAATTGATAAATGATATTACGCCATTTTCTATCTTAAAATCATTTCCAATCTTAATAATCGATATCACGTAAAACGCTTTTACAAACAAACTTTAGGCATTTTATTTTTTTGCAACTGTAATATAGTCAAATCTACATAAGAGCGCAACAAAATAAATAATCTAGCTTTATCTTTTTCCTTATTATTAGCAAAAAGCTATGACGCAATATGGGTATATTGATCTCATTTTTTACAAATAACAAGAAAAAATATCTTGTTATATTGTTTATTTTTTAATGATAATTGGTACTAGTTATCGAAGAAGGTTTTTAGGGTCCTAGACCTAGTTGGATGCTTTAATTTTAATAAAGCCTTGGCCTCAATCTGCCTAATCCTTTCTCTAGTAACTGAAAATTGTCTTCCAACCTCTTCCAAAGTATGATCTGTAACCATACCAATACCAAATCTCATTCTAATTACCCTCTCCTCTCTTGGAGTTAAGGTTGATAAAATTTGAGTTGCAGCCTCTTTTAATTTACCATAAGTTGCGGATCATTCGGAGAAATTGCGACCTTATCTTCAATAAAATCACCCAAAATACTTTCATCATCACCAGAAAGAGGAGTTTCTAAACTAACAGGATCTTTTGAAGTTTTAAGAATTTTTCTAACCCTATCAACAGACATATAAAGCTCCTTGGCAATCTCTTCTACGGTTGGTTCCCTTTGGTTTTTTTGAATCATTTTCTTTTGAGTTTTAAGAATTTGATTCAAACCTTCATTAATATGAATTGGTGATCTAATCATTTTAGATTGATCAGAAATTGCTCTAGTAATAGCTTGTCTAATCCACCAGGTAGCGTAAGTAGAGAATTTATAACCCCTTTTATATTCAAATTTATCAACCGCTTTCATCAGGCCAATATTACCCTCCTGAATTAAATCCAAAAATTGCAAACCTCTATTAGTATATTTTTTAGCAATTGAAACAACCAATCTTAAATTGGCTTTTATCATCTCCTTTTTAGCTTTACTCTCTTCTCTTTGACCTTGTCTAATAGTAGAAATAACTTGACGGAATTTAACTAATGGTAAACCAGTTAATTTAATTAATTCTAGAATTTTGTTTCTAACCTTAATAATTTCATCCTCCTTCTCATCAAAACATTTTTCAATCTTCTTATCTTTCAAAGATTTTATTTGTTTTAACCATTTATCTTCTTCAAAAGTTTTATATTTTTTTAAGAAATATGTTCTTTCAATACCATATGATGTAAATAATCTTAATAGAGTAATTTCATTACCTCTAATTTCATCATCAATTTCTGATAATTGATCAAATAAAGACTTAATTAAATCATCATTAAAATTAATTTCTTTTGTTAATTCATCAAGGTTGTCAATTAATTTTTTATTTTTTTTCTCATTATATAATTTATCATAACCTTCTGATTCTAATTTTTTTAAAATAGTTTCTGAAAAATCAGAAATTTTCTTTAAAAGATCTAACATTTTTGGCATCAAGATCCTTTCCATAGAAACGAAGGAGGTAATTGAGTCAAAATCATCATCTTCACCATATAAACCCTCATCCTCTTGTTCTTCATCTTCTAAAATACCAAGATCACTATCAATAATAATATCATTATTATTAGCATTTTGATCGCTGGTTTTTAACATTTCTTCCAATTCAGAATTATAAGTTTCATCAATTCTGATAATATCTCTAAGAAGCAAATTACCACCAGATAAGCCATCATACCAATCAATAAAATATTTCATTACAACTGGTGTCGAACAAAGCGTTGCTATAACTTTATTCCTACTGGTTTCGATTCTCATGGCAATCTCAACCTCATTCTCACGAGTTAATAATTTGAGATTACTCATTGATTTGAGATAATTTTTTACTGAATCTTCGGTCCTTTTTTGAGATTTTTCATCATCTTCAGATCTAGAATCATAATCTGACTCTTTTTCCAATTTGAATTTTAAATTCTGATAAAATATCAAAAATCTTTTCAATCTTATCAGGATCTATGGCCTCACTTTCAATATATTTATTAATTTTATCAAAAGTGATATAGCCTTTTGACTTAACACTAGCAATTAATTTTTTTAATTTAATGGCGAAGAGATTCAACATTATGTTCTGGATCTGGCTCTTTTGTTGATGGATTTAAGGCCTTTAAATCCTCTTTATATTGATCTTTAATATCTAAATTTTTTTCTATTTCTTTTTTAGAATTTTTATTTTTACTCACTTTTTTACTTTTTTTGTCAGTCATATTTTATTTAGGTAATTTTTCCACAACAATGTTTATATTTTAAACCGCTACCGCAAGGGCATTTTTCATTTCTACCAATATTAGCCCACTTGCCTTTGTCACTATTTTTAATATTTTTTGGTTTTTGATGGTTACTAGATGCGACAGATTCACTAGAATATTTATGATTCTTTTTCCTAATCTTGATGATTGTGTAAATTTATCTAAGATTTCTTCTTCACTAGCTTTCTCCTGCAGTTTGGCATGAGATATCCTAATTAAGGATTGCTCCTCAATATCATATATCATATTTTGGAATAACTCAGCTGACTCCCTCTTATATTCAATAAAAGGATCTTTTCCCGCATAAGCTCTGAGATTAATATTATTTCTAATTTTATCAAGAGCTAAAAGATGATTTTTCCATTGATAATCTAAAGTCATTAAAAAAACCTGACGCCTTAATTGCTTTTCTATCTCCTCACCATGTTCTTTTTTCTTGGCCTCAATAAGTTTTTCTGATTCCTCATTCAGATAATCCAAAATTTCAACATCTGTAACCCCTTCCTTTTTAGAAAATGATTTTATATCTAATTGTAAACCATATATTCTTAAGGCCTCCTTCTCAACCGATTCTAAATCCCATTTATCCAAATAAGATTTTTTTGGAATAGCCTTACCAATTATATCCTGATTAACATCATCAATAACCTTTTTTAAATTATCAGTTAAATCTTCTGATTTAATTAAATCCATTCTCCTTTTAAATATCTCTTTCCTCTGATCATTAACTATATCATCATATTTCAAAAGATTTTTTCTAATTTCAAAATGATGAGCCTCAACTTTTCTTTGCGCTCTGATCAAAGTTTTTGTAATTAATGGATGAAAAATCGCCTCATCATCTTTGAGCCCAAGTCTTGACAAAATAACTTTTAATTTATCAGAACCAAAGATACGCATAAGATCATCTTCCAATGATAGATAAAATTTAGATTTACCAATATCTCCCTGCCTTCCTGACCTGCCACGCAATTGATTATCAATTCTTCTACTTTCATGTCTTTCCGTTCCTAAAACATAAAGCCCTCCAGCTTCAATGGCAATTTTTTTATCTTCCTTGATCTTTTTATCAATTAAATCAATTCTTTCTTGTAATTTTGCCTTGGTTAATTTTTTTTGTTTTAAATCTTCAATAAAAGCCTCCCTATTACCACCAAGCATAATATCAGTTCCACGCCCTGACATATTAGTAGCAATGGTAATTGCCCCTGGAATACCAGCTTGAGAAATAATTTTCGATTCTTCTCTATGAAATTTTGCATTTAAAACTTGATGCGGTAATTTTTCTTTTTTTAGTAATTTGGATAAGGATTCAGAATTTTCAATAGTCACCGTACCAACCAAAATTGGTCGCTTCTTTTCATAACATTCTTTAATTTCTTTAACTATTGCCTTATATTTTTCAGCTTTGCTTTTATAAATCTCATCATCTTCATCAATTCTGTTAATTTTTCTGTGAGTTGGCACTTGAACAACTTTTAGATTATAAATTTCTTCAAATTCAGAAGCCTCAGTAATGGCAGTACCGGTCATACCCGATAATTTATCATAAAGACGAAAATAATTTTGAAAAGTAATCGATGACAGAGTTTGATTTTCATTTTTTACCCTCAAACCTTCCTTAGACTCAAGAGCTTGATGTAAACCATCTGAAAATCTTCTACCTTCCTGCATCCTTCCAGTAAATTCATCAATAATTACCAAATTGCCATTTTTAACAATATAATCACTATTATTTTTAAATAATTTATGAGCCTTAAGAGCTTGGTTAAAGTGATGCATAATGGTCATATTATCCATATCAAATAAAGAAGATTCCTTCTCAATCAGGCCCTGCTCTTTTAAAATTGATTCTGCATGCTCCGACCCTGTTTCTGTTAGAAAAATATGGCGTGATTTTTCTTCAATCTCATAGTCTTCTTGTGATAATTTTGGGATTAATTTATTAACCTGTTCATAAAGAGTTGAATTATCATTAGTTGGACCAGAAATAATTAATGGGCTTCGTGATTCATCAATTAAAATTGAGTCAACCTCATCAATAATGGCAAAGTGACGACCACGAGTTACCATATCATCAAGAGAAAATTTCATATTATCTCTTAAAAAATCAAATCCCAATTCATTATTAGTAGCATAAACAATATCAGACTGATAGATTTTTTTGCGCTCTTCATCGTCTACATCATTGGTAATACAAGCAACTTTTAAACCTAAAAATTCGTGAATTTGGCCCATCCAGGCGGAATCTCTTTTAGCAAGATAATCATTAACTGTTACAATATGGACCGATTTACCAGAAAGGGCGTTAAGATATGATGGCAGAGTTGAAACCAGAGTTTTACCTTCACCCGTTTTCATCTCAGCAATTTTTCCTTGATGTAAAATAATACCTCCAACTAGCTGCACATCAAAATGACGCATATTCAGAACCCTTTTAGCCGCCTCACGAACTACAGCAAAGGCTTCTGGTAAAATATCATCAAGAGTCTTACCATTTTTTAATTCACCTTTAAAAAACTCAGTTTTATTTTTCAGATCTTCATCTGATAATTTTGATATTTCGTCTTCAAGAGAATTGATTTTTTTAATAATTGGATCAAAGGATTTGACTATACGGTCATTTACCGAACCAAAAAATTTCTTTAGAATAAAATTTAACATATTTTTATTTTGCAACTATATTATGATGTTTACTGGCTTGTAATTTTTGCATCTTTTTAGTACCAATATAAATCAAAATAGAGCCAATAATCGCCGAAATAGCTGAACCAACCATAACACCAATTCTTACCTTATTTAATATTTCAGGATCGCTGAAAGCTAAATTACCAATAAATAAACTCATAGTAAAGCCAATACCAGTTAAAAGAGCAACGCCATAAAATTGTAAAACATTGGCGCCCCTAAAGAAATAAACAATTTTTAATTTATTAATTAATATTACAGCCACAATTACACCAACTTGTTTACCAACAAAAAGACCAAATATGATGCCAGCAACTAAAGGATCAAGTAAAATACTTAATTTCATACCCTCAAAAACAATACCAGCACTGGCAAAAGCAAAAATTGGCAAGATAATGTAATTAACTGGCTTATGAAGGATTTTTTCCATAAAATAAAGTGGCGCAATATTTCTTCTTCTATGTTTAATTTTACATGGTAAAAACATAGCCAATGTCACACCAGCAATAGTTGCATGAACACCAGATTTTAAAACAAAAATCCATAACATAGCACCTAAAATTAAATAGGGACTGATAGCTGTAATTTGTTTACGATTTAAAATAAATAAAAGTAAAAAAACAATAAATGCCATCTCAATATATTTAATTGAAATGTTATCACTATAGAAAAAAGCAATGATCAAAATTGCCACTAAATCATCTATTACTGCTAAAGCTACTAAAAATACTTTCAAAGATTTTGGTACTCTGCTACCAAATAGATTTAAAACACCAACGGCAAAAGCAATATCCGTTGCAGTTGGAATAGCCCAGCCTCTCATATTTTGATCAACACCCTCATTAATATGAGCAAAAATTAAAGCAGGAACAATAATACCACCAATTGCTGCCGCAAGGGGTTTGATAATTGCTGGCTTATGAGATAATTCACCATTAACAATTTCATGCTTTAATTCAATACCAATTAAAAAGAAAAATATAGCCATTAAAGCATCATCAACCCATAATTTTATAGTCATTTCCTTAAAAATACCAATGAAAGAAAGATCGAGATTTAAATTAGAGGTAAAAAATGAGTCATAATAAGGTCTAAGCGATGAATTGACACAGACCATTGCCAAAATGGCAAATAATAATAAAATAATACCACTGGAAGATTCGGACTTAAAGAAATTTTTAATTAATCTTTTCATTTAAATTGAATTTATACCATTTCTTATTCATATCATAAAGATAAATTGCAGATGAGAGAATATAATTTATTAAAATATAATTGCAATTAACAAATGTTCAAAAAGGATTTTATAGGAACCTCTGAAAAACTAAAATATGTATTTAGCAAAATTGATCTTTTTGACCTTTTTAGTTTTTCAGAGGTTCCTATAGTATTATTGATAGCAAAACTGTAGGGCTATGGAAATTTACTTATATAGCAAAAACCTCCTTAAAAAGGAGAAATGGCATAACATCTTAATAGCAAAAATAAAAACCCAAGGAAAAGCAATTTCAAATTGTTTTTTAGGTAATTTTTTAATAATAATTTTCGCTGCTTTTTGGCTAGAAATTATTCCTGGCATTTTAAAATCATTTTTATCCGTAAGACGAGTTTTGACAAAAGCAGGATTAATTAATTGTACTTTGGTTTGATATTTTTTTAATTCATAATATAAACTTTCCGTAAGATGTGAAAGGCCCGCCTTTGATGCACCATAGGAAAGAGAGTTGGGCATACCAAAATATCCAGCAACTGAAGAAATTACTGCTAAATGTTTAATTTTTTCTTTTTTAAAATCTGGTAGAAAAACATCGATAAAATCAAAAAAACTAACAAAATTAATATCTAAAATATTTTTAGCTTCTTTAATATTAAAATTTTCTAAATTCATTGGCTGATAGGCGCCGGCGCAAAAAATTATTAAATCAATTTTTTGCCATTTTTGAAAAATTTCTTTCTGAAGATTTTGCAGATCAGTTCTTTTTAAAATATCACACGGAATTGCCAAATGATCTCCTGATAACTTAAAACATAAATTATTAATCTTATCTTTTGATCTGGCAGAAATTGCTAAATTTGCTCCCAATTCGGATAATTCACAGCAAAGAGCTTCACCAATTCCAAAGCTACCGCCAATAATTAGAATATTTTTATTTTTATAATTATTAGACACTATTAATTAATTTTCTGGAAAAATATAGTCAATCTAGCCCAAGTAATTCCAAATTTTTTAATATCTGACTTATTAACTAGGATTTTTTCATCCAAAAGATACATCCAATCATCTAATTTTACATTATATCTGGTCTTCTTCTCTCTATCAATTTCTAAATCCAAAATATATTCCATCTGCATCGCATTACCATATTGCGAACCCTTAGCCATACCAATTACATCGGCAAATTTTGCAGTAAAATTATGATCATCGCTAAATTTAATGGTCCAAATTCTTTCACTTTTTTCTCCATCATCAAAAGTAAAATATTCCTCTAAAACTCCTTCATTACCATTCCATCTTCCTTCCATATCAACTACAAATCTTCTAGTTACTTTTCCAGACCTATCCTCTAACATGCCCCAGGCCTTTACTTTGCCACTTAAAAAATCTCTAATATCCAATTTTGGATTATTATTTTCATAGGTTTTTGGTGTAATATTAGAACAAGAAAATAAAGACATAATTGAAATGATTAAGGTTAATTTTAGAAATAAATTTTTCATTTTTTAAAATTTCTGAATAATGTTAACCCGGCAAATGCGCGGAAAAATATTGGTAAAAGAGCGTAGGAAAATGAAATAAATTCCGTTTGTAAAATTGTATCATTTTCAAAAAAACCTACAAAATATATTAAAATAGAAGAGGCTAAAGTTAAAGAAATTTTAACAATAAAATTACAAATACCAAAAATTATTGTCTGTTCATCTTGTAATTTATATTTTTGAATAATATCAGTTAAAATAGAGTAAGCTAAAGCAAAATCACCTCCAAAGCCAATTCCAGAAAAAATACAAATTAAACCATAAAAAAGAATATCACCCTCTTCCAAAAAATAACAAAAACCAAAGACAAATAAGGTTAGAAACATTGAAATTAACCAAGTTCTGGATTTATTATCAAGTATTTTTGATAATTTTGTCCAAAAAATTGCTCCTATCATTAATCCAACAAAATAAAGTAGTAAAAATATTCCAAGTAAATCTTTAGCTACTAAAACTTTTTCAACAAAAAATATAAGTAATACAGCTGGAATTGCTGAAGAAACAGCATTAAATAAAAAAATTATTGAGAACTTTTTTTAAAATCTTATTTGAAAAAAGTTCTTTAAAATCAGATTCTTGATTATTCTGATAAAGATTTTTTGGTGCAAAAAAATAAAAAATAATAGAAAAAATAGTCGCTAAAATAAAATAACTTATACCAACTATCAAAAAACTTGTAACTTCATCAAAAATTTTGAATAAGATCGCTGGAATTAAAGCGAAGAAAAATAATTCCAGAAATAAAAGCAAATTCACGATAAGCAATGATTTTAGTTTTAGTATGATAATCTTCACTAAAAGCTACTGAATATGATTGATAATTGATATAGACTGCACTGAACAAACTAAAACTTATTACTAAAAAAATAATAAGCCAAAGATGAATATTAATAATATCTAAAGGGTAAAATAATAATAAAAAAGAAAGACCCATAAAGGGAGAAAGGTAGCAAATTATTTTTCTTTTTAAATATGAATATTTATCACTAAATATACCAAAAATTGGATCTTGCACTGCATCAATTAATCTAGTTACAAACAAAATTATGGCAATATTTTGTAAGGTAACACCAAAATTATCAGCGTAATAATTAGGTAAGTAAATATATAATGGCAAACCCATAAAAGATAAGCAAAAAGCAAGTAGGGAATAAGATATTAAATTCTTGTTACTGATTTGCATTTCTTTTAAATAGATTTTTTACCATATTTTGGTATTTATTATCTTGATGTAACCAAATATCCAGAAAAATTTTACTAAATTTACCATCTTTTATATTTCCAGTAAAATTATCATTATGATATAATTCTGTTAAGCCAGCATTATTATATCTAGCTTCAATAATATCTTTTTTTGCAACATTTGGAAAAATAGTAAATAATTTTTGATAATATTTTTGTTGATCTTGCTTAGAAATATCATAATAGCGATTTATTTCTTCAATTGATGATTTAGATAATTCTTCTCTAGTAAAATTCATATTATATTTAATAAAAATAGAAAAATTATCTTGATAAATTGTTTTTGGATCTAAAAGATTTTTATCATTAAAGCAAAGATAAATATCATAAACATCAAGAAAAAAATAAGTAAAATCATGATAATTGCAATATTTATAATGATTATTTTCAATAGAATTAGCTTTGGAGTTAATAGAAAATAATATTATAAATATAAATAAAATTCTATTAATTATCATTTTTTATTTTTTTACTTAAATTTTTTAAACAAAATTTAACATCTCTTTCGATATCACCAAATTTGCTATTTTTAATATTAGATTTTGCAATAATAACATAATGAAAACCGTTTTCCATTAAAGTTTTGTAATTATCTCTAATAATGTGACGCAATCTTCTTTTGATTTTATTTCTAATAACAGCATTACCAACCCTTTTTGTTACAACATATCCAATATGATAAGTTTCATTATCAATAATTGAATCCTGCTCCTCTATTTTTTGGACAATGACTATGACATTTTTTGAAAAATATTTAAGATTGCTATTTGACGCTCTAACAAAATCCTCCCTTTTTTTTTATTGTTGCTAATGTCATTATTGATTTGTCGAGCTATTAAATTTGAGGAAAGTTATAGATTAATATCGTCACTAGATAGGTTGCAGATTAATTTTAGTGGTCTCACTTCATTTTAGAATAAATATCGTGACGACATATCTATCAAGACAAGAAAATAAAAAGAGATAGAAAATATAGGAACCTCTGAAAAACTAAAAATGGAATTTTTAGATCATTTTTTAGCAGAAATTGTGTTTCTTTTTGGCACAATATGCTCATATTGTGCCAAAAACTAAATTTATGCTAAAAAAGGGGCAAAAAAAAGATCAATTTTGCTAAATACATATTTTAGTTTTTCAGAGGCTCCTACATTATTTTCTATCTCCCTAAAAAATATTTTATCTAAAAATATATTGCTATATTATCTATTTTAAGATGAAATTCGGTATTACTAACTACCATTAGCCTTCTTATCCTCATCCTCTTTCACTTCTTCATATTCAGCATCAACAACATCATCATTTGCTGTTTTTGCTTCTTCACCTGAGTCAGATCCAGAAGGTTGAGCACCAGTTGCTTCTTGCTGTTCCTTGTAAATAGCTTCACCTAACTTCATAGAAGATTGAGTTAATTCGTCAGTTTTGGATTTAATTTCCTCAGCTTTAGCATCTTCTTTAGCAATTAGATCTTTAAGTTCTTTGATTTTAGCTTCAATATCAGATTTTGTAGCATCATCAATTTTATCCTTATGATCTTCAAGGCTTTTTTCAGTAGAATAGACTAAACTATCAGCGTTATTTTTAGCTTCAATTAACTCCTTTTTCTCCTTATCAGCCTCGCTATTAGCTTCGGCATCTTTAACCATTTTTTCTACTTCCTCATCAGAAAGACCGCCAGAAGATTGAATTTTAACACTATGCTCTTTACCAGTCGCCTTATCTTTAGCAGATACATTAACCACACCATTAGCATCAATATCAAAAGTTACCTCAATTTGTGGTACACCTCTTGGAGCAGGCGCAATACCTTCTAAATTAAATTCTCCTAATAATTTATTATGAGCAGCTAACTCTCTCTCGCCTTGGGCAACTTTAATAGTTACTGCAGTTTGATTATCAGCGTAAGTTGAGAAAGTTTGACTCTTATTAGTTGGAATAGTTGTATTTCTATCAATTAATCTGGTAAATACCCCACCAGCAGTTTCAATGCCAAGAGATAAAGGCGTTACATCAAGAAGAAGAACATCCTTAACATCACCCTGTAAAACACCAGCTTGAGTTGCAGCACCAAGAGCAACAACCTCATCTGGATTAACTCCACTATTTGGTTTTTTACCAAAGAATTTTTCAACAGTTTCTATAACTTTTGGCATTCTAGTCATACCGCCAACTAAAACTACCTCATCAATTTCTTTCGCCTCTAAATCAGCATCTTTTAATGCTTTTTTACAAGGATCAATTGTTCTTGATAAAAGATCATCAACTAATTGCTCTAATTTAGCTCTAGTTAATTTAACATTTAAATGTTTTGGTCCAGAAGCATCAGCAGTAATGTAAGGTAAATTAATTTCAGTTTCTGTAGTTGAAGAAAGTTCAATTTTAGCCTTTTCAGCAGACTTCCTTAAGTCTTTGTAAAGCTGAAGGATCTTTTGATAAATCAACATCACAATCTTTCTTAAATTCTGCTTGTAAATGCTCTAAAATTCTCATATCAAAATCCTCACCACCAAGGAAAGTATCGCCATTAGTAGCCTTCACCTCAAATACACCATCACCAATTTCAAGAATTGAAACATCAAATGTACCGCCACCAAGATCATAAACTGCAATAGTTTGACCTTCCTTCTTATCTAAACCATAAGCAAGAGCGGCTGACAGTTGGCTCATTAATAATTCTTTTAACATCTAAACCAGCAATTTTACCAGCATCTTTGGTTGCCTGTCTTTGAGAATCATTAAAATAAGCAGGAACTGTAATTACAGCTTCTGTTACTTTTTCACCAAGATATTTTTCAGCAGATTCCTTCATTTTAGTCAAAGTAATGGCTGAAATTTGACTTGGAGAAAATTTTTCTCCTTTTACTTCAACCCAAGCATCACCATTACTAGATTTAACAATTTTATATGGTACCAATTCTTGATCTTGCTTTGTTAAAGGATCATCGAAACGACGACCAATTAATCTCTTAATACCAAAAACTGTATTTTCTGGATTAGTAACAGCCTGTCTTTTTGCTGGATCACCAACAATTCTTTCATCAGAATCTTTAACAAAACCAACAATTGAAGGGGTAGTTCTTTTGCCCTCAATATTTTCAATAACTTTTGCCTCAGAACCTTCCATAATTGCTACACAAGAATTGGTAGTTCCTAAATCAATACCTATTATTTTTCCCATTTTAAAAATTTAAATAAATTAAAATTATCATTCATATTCTAAAGCAAAAACAGCTTAAAATCATAATGACCAACCAACATAATACCATTTCCCAACTTTAAAGTAACTTTTGCTGTAAGTAAATTTACTTACAGCAAAAGTTACTTTAAAGATTGGAAATGGTGCAATATCTATATAATAATTTTTTAAAAAATGACAAGGGTTAAGAAGTTATTTTTTGGAAAGCTGATATGTAATTAACATCTAAATTATCACTCAAAAACCACTGATTTTTAAAAATATTAAACTCAAAACCTTTAGATTTTAATAAAGTTAAATTATTTTTTTCAGCAAATTCTAGAATTTCAGATGGTTTAAAAAACTTCTTCCAATCGTGAGTACCAATTGGAAGCCACCTTAAAATATATTCAGCGCCAATTATAGCCATTAAAAAAGATTTTGGGTTGCGATTAATAGTTGAAATATACATAAGACCAGAATCTTTTAGACAAAGACTAGATAAATTAATAAATTGATCAGGATGATCAACATGTTCTACAGCCTCTAAATTCAATATTATGTCAAAAATATTCTTATTATTTTTAGAAAATTCTTCAATATCATGATTGACATATTCTATATTTAATTTTGACTCTTTAGCGTGAGATTTGGCAATTTGAATATTTTTTGCAGAAGGGTCTAATCCAACAACATCAGCACCGAGCTTAGCCATAGATTCAGACATTAAACCACCTCCGCAACCAATATCAGGAATTTTAAGATTTTTTAAAGGATATTTTGCTTTGATATCTAAATTTAAATATTTACAAGCAAGATCTCTAACAAAAATTGATCTAACCGGATTGATCTTATGTAAAGGTTTAAATTTTCCATTTTTATCCCACCATTCAGATGCAATATTAGAAAATTTTTCTACTTCCTCAGGAATAATGGTTGAAGATTTTTGCTTTTTAGAAACCATTATAATAAGAATTTATTGAGATGAATTTATACCAATTCACCTAAGATGGCTATTCCTTCTTATCAGATTCTTCAGTGGATTCAGCCTCTTGATCTTCAGAATCAGAAGACTCATCTTCCTCAGTTTTGGAAGCGCCTCTACCTAGAATACTAGCTATAAGAAATTCACCTTTTCTTTTTAATTGAACATTTTCTTGAAGAGAAATATTATTACTTCTTATTTTATCTCCAACTACAAATTCTGATATATCAACATCAATTTTCTCCGGTATAAAATCAATATTTTTGCAAATTACATCAACCATCCTTTCATTGATATGTAAGAAACCACCTCTTTTTAAAGCAGTAGATCTATCCTGCCCAGTAAACTCAATTTTCACTCTTGCCCGAACTTCTTGCCCTTTATTGATTTGATTAAAATCAACATGAATTGGCCTATCACTAACAGGATGAATATCTACATCATTAGCAATAATAGTAACTTTTTTACCATCGATCTCTAAAGAAAGTGGAGTTATAAAGACGCTACCGTCAAAATATTTCTTATCAAATTCTTTCTGATCAATTGCAACATAAGAAATATCTTTACCATTTCTAACTGTTGCAGGCAAAAAACCAGACTTTCTTAATCTTCTAGATTCAGCGCTCCCTAAATTTCTAACATTTGCCTTTATAATAATTTCTTCTGTCATTTTATTAAAATTAACTCATACCAATTCCTAAAACTTGTAAAATATATAGCCAACTAAGTTAAGTTTAATTGGCCATAGAAACATCTAAAAAACTAAAATGGTTTCTATATTATAAATTCTAAGGAAAACATCGAATTTCATAATATTTGAAAACAAAAATCAAGTTTTATTTTATTATGGGACTGTCCTAAGTCTTTTTCTTTTGATTTTTTAAGTAATTTTTAGACAAAATTTGATGATTTTTGGTGCAATATACCCATATTGGGCCAAAAAATCATTGAATTTAGAAAAAATTACTTAAAAAATCAAAAGAAAAAGTATTTTCAACATAAATTGTGGATAGTCCCACAATCTAAGATTTATTAATTAACTTAGATATTTCTTCTTTAACAATTTTATCCACAATATCAGGTAAATTATTATCAAACCAAATTTTAATCTCACCTCTAATAACGTCATTAACTTGTGATGCAATCAAATCTGAATTATCCTGACTACCAATTAACTCTCTCAAATCATTAATTTTAGAAGAAACTTTTTCTTCCACATCTTCAGAAATTAAAATATCATCCTTTTGATCAAGCAAATTATCAACATCTTGATTTAAACCAAAATCCTGATCATCTAAAATATCAAGATCTTTATCCTTATTATCTTGAGAATTATCATCCTGATCCATAATAGATTTATCTAAATCAGAACTAACATCTGAAGAATCATTTAATTCTAAATCCTTTTTATCATTTAGATCCAACTCTGATAATTCATCACTACTAGCTTCTAAATCAGGGTTATCAAGTGTAGCATCATCTTTTTCATCCAAGTCATTTAATTCCAAACTCTCTTTATCATCTAAATCCAACTCTGATAATTCATCATCACTAACCTCTAAATCAAGATTATCAAGTGCGATATCGCCTTTTTCATCCAACTCTAGATCCAGCTGATCATTATTATTAGAAAAATTTGACAAAATATCTTCATCTTGCGACTGCTCATTGGAAAAACTTAAATCATCACTAGATTCACTCTCTGGATTAACATCTTCTGCAGATTCTAAAGTTTGATTTTCTTCTATATTATTGCTAATTAACTCATCGGCTGATTCCTCAATCTGACCTAGGTCTGAAATATCTGATTCTGGCAATTGATCAGGAGATTTTTTTTCAGACTGAAAATGAGAATCATCACTAGAAACACTAAAATATTGGGCAGAATCTTGTTCATCAGAAACATTATTCTGAGAAAGATTGTCATCACTTGCTATAAAATCATTATTATACTCCGTTGAAGATGGTTCTTTTGGCTCATCTTGAATATTTAATTCAACTTCAGATTCAGAATTATCTATATTAACTCCTGATACTTCAGGATTAACATCCAATTCGTCAATTTGATTATTTTCCGAATCAACAAAATCTTCAGCAGGCTGATCAGTAGTAACCTCTAAATTTGATAAATCCTCATTATTAACCTTTTCAGAACTCAAATCAACATCTAGCTCATCAATTTGATCAAAAATATCATCATCTTCAATTTCATCAGAAGCCAATAATTCCTCAGTATTAGAATTATTATTATCAACATTATCACCTGATGTTATATTATCAGTATTTTCAACAGGTAAATCAGGCTTTGATTCTGCAATATTTTGATCAATATTATTCTGATTTATATCACCAGACATATTAGATTCATTATTTTCTTCAAGATTATTTTGTACCTGATCATCAGGTATAAACTCCGAATTAGAATCAGTCTTGATATTATCATCATTTTTAATCCTCTGAATTTTATCCCTTATATTTTCCAAAATAAAACCGGTATCACTCATATTGAAATTTATTAATATTAATTATGGCCAACTACAATAACAATTGCCTTAAAGATGTGAGCTATCATTTCTAATGTTACAAGGCAAATTTTAATTGTAAATTTGTTAAAAAATTAAAGCATTAAATTCTTGATATTATTAATTGCCACAACAGCAATAGAAGAATCAACAACTATATTAGATTTTAATTCTGCAATAAATTTTTCATATTTATTAATATTCAAAATATTCTCTTCCAGCCAATTATCAATATTTGATATATCCTGTTTATTATTTTTGATATTAAGGCTAATAATCTTTTGCGTTATTAGTGATTGATAATCCGAAATCTCATCAATAATTGTTTTAATAGAAATATCATCCCAATGAGTATTCACAGGAATTTGCAAAACTTTGTCAGACAACCATTTCAAATGCAACTCGGTACCTATTTTAAAATAAGTCTTAGCAACATCTTTATAATCCACATCACAATTACCAGCTATATTAACAATATCATAAATGGCAGATAATGCATCTAAAGAAGCAATTTGATCAGATAGTTTTTCTGAAATAGATTGAGATAAATATTCTTCCTTCTTGGTAAGATAATATTGCATTGAATCTTCTGCCAAAATATTTTCTAAATCTTCATATAAATAATTTTTAACTTTTGCAAATTTTTCTATTGAATCTGATATTGAAAAATCTTTATTTAATTTGAAAAAACGAAAGATCATTTGATAAATAACCCTATTAATATAGTCAAATAGTTGAGATTGTGATTTACAAGATATAACATTACTTAGCTTCTCGATTTCTAACCAAATAGATTTAAAATCAAAAATATCTCTTACTGCAATAAAGCCAGAAACAATATAAGAAAAATCTTTATTGGTTTCTTCATGTAACTGATTAACAAAAGTAAGGCCTAACCTATTAATAACTGAATTTACCAATTCTGTTGCTATTATTTCTCTTCTAAGTCTGTGAGATCGAATTTCGTCAATAAAAGACTCTCTTAATTTTATTGGAAAATAATTCATCAAGATTTTTTCAAAATAAGGATCATCTAATAAAGATGATGAAATAATTTTATTATATAAATCCATCTTTACATAGGATAAAATAACAGATAATTCTGGCCTAATAAGACCCCTATTTTCTAATTTTCTCTTTTGAATTTCTTTAAAATTTGGTATAAATTCAATCTTGCGATTTAAGAAGTTATTCTGCGATAATCTATTTAATAAACGAGCTTGATTATCCAACTGACCACAACCTAAAGATTCCTCAATGGTAATAGCTTGAGTCTGAAGGCGGTTATTATTTAAAACCAAGTCGGCAACTTCCTCTGTCATTGATTCTAATAATTTACTTCTTTTTTCACTAGATAATTTACCAGACTTTATAGCAGACATTAAGGCAATTTTAATATTTACCTCATGATCAGAACAATCGACACCGCCAGCATTATCAATAGCATCAGTGTTAATTTTTTTACCCATTAGGGCAAATTCAATTCTACCTCTCTGAGTAATTCCTAAATTACCACCCTCACCTATAATGTTACATCTTAAATCAGAAGCATTAACTCTAACGGACTCTGTCAATTTATCACTTACTTCTGAATTACTTTCATCACTAGCTTTAATATATGTACCAATACCTCCATTCCAAAGTAAATCAACCTTTGCCTTTAAAATAGATGATATTAATTGATCTGGCGTTAAAGAATTATCTTTTATTCCTAAAAATTTCTTCATCTCTTTTGATAAAGGAATAATTTTTTGACTTCGAGAAAAAACTCCGCCGCCCTTTGAAATTAAACCTTTATTATAGTCTGTCCAACTTGATCTAGGTAAATCAAATAATCTTTCCCTCTCTTTAAATGATATTTTGGAATCGGGATTTGGATCAATAAAAATATGTAAATGATTAAAGGCAAACTTGCAATCTAATATTATCCGACAAAAGCATACCATTACCAAATACATCGCCTGACATATCGCCAATACCAACAACAGTAAATTCTTGCCTTTCAATATTAATATCTAATTCCATAAAATGCCTCACTACGGAAACCCAGGCGCCTCTGGCTGTAATACCCATTTTTTTATGATCATAACCATCAGAACCACCAGAAGCAAAGGCATCTTGTAACCAAAAATCATATTCTTTTGAAACAGAATTGGCAATATCAGAAAAAGTAGCCGTCCCCTTATCAGCGAAACAACAAGATAAGGATCCTCAGAATCATAAATTACCACATCTTTTGGATGAATAATATCCTGATCAATGACATTATCTGTAATATCAAGCATTCCTCTAAGAAAAGTCTTATAGCATTCTACAGCTTTTTTTAGAACTTCATCTCTTGTTAAATTTGATAAATCAGATTTTATAACAAATCCACCTTTTGAACCAACAGGAATAATTTGAGCATTTTTAGTCATTTGAGTTTTAACAAGATCTAGAACCTCATTTCTAAAATCTTCCAACCTATCAGACCATCTAAGTCCACCACGCGCCACTCTACCGCCTCTCAAATGAATTGCCTCCATTTCGCCAGAAAATACAAATATTTCCGCAAAAAGTTTAGGCAGAGCTATATCTATAACCTTGCCAGAATCTATCTTAAAAGAAAGATAGTCTTTTTTCTGAAAGAAATTAGTCCTAATTGTAGAATCAATAATATTTAAAAATTTCTTTAAGACCTCATCATGATTAATATTTGCAACCTCAGATAATTTTTCTCTTATTTCATCAGATATTTTTTCTACATTTTTAGCTCTATTTGAAGAAAGATTTGGATCAAATTTATTATAAAATAATGAAACTAATAATTTAACAAAATCAGAATTTTGATATAGGATATCTGAAACATAATTCTGACTATATCTTAGATTTGCCTGATATAGATATTTGGTATAAGCATTAATTAAATATACTTGTTTCCAGTTTAAATTAGATGATATTACTAATTTATTACTATAACTAGGCTGAACAGTATCTGCTAAAATCCTATTAATAATATCTTCAATATTATCTTTAAGATCATCAGTTAATTGAAACTTATCATCCGGAACTGCAATTTTATAATATTGTATAGAAAAAACTTCTTCAGATAGAGTAATGGTATATGTATGTTCAGATATTACATTAAAATAAAAACTCTCAAGAATTGGCATAATCATAGATAAGGCAAATTCAGATTTGGCGCTATATATCTTTAATTCTAAAAAATTATCATTAACCAAATTCGACTTATAAATAGAGCAAAGATTTTTATTATATTTTCTCGAATTTTCTAAACTATTAATATCATGAACAACATTTTTACCACTAAATCTATTTTGGTAACTTAATGAAAATGATTTTTTATATAATTTGTAAATCTTGGTTGCGTCTTTAATATCAAAATAATCAAAAATATTATCTTTTAAATCATCGGACCATATTCTAGTAACCTCTGTTATTACTTTTTCTATCTCATTAATATCAACATCCTTAATACCATCATCTGTTTTTACAACAATATGAAGTCGGACCATTTGATGCATTGTAAAATATGTGTTATAACTATCTACATACCCACCATACTCCTCTTCTAAAATATCTTGAATATTCTGTCTTGAAGTAGTATTGAATAAATCTTTAGGGAGAAAGACTAAGCGACTAACAAATCTGCTAAATTTATCAATTCTTGGAAAAAATCTAATAACAGATCTACCTGAAATATTAACTATTCCCATAGCAATTTGACATAGATCATCCTCAGAAATTTGAAATAATTCATCTCTCGGATAAGAATCTAAAACATATTTTAAATCCTTAGCATTGTGACCTCTTGGAGCATAACCAGCCCTATCAATTACATTTTTAATTTTATTTCGAACTAGTGGAATATGATTAGAAGGTTGATAATATGCTGAAGAAGCAAAAAGACCTATCAATCTATATTCGCCAGAAACTTTTCCCTCTTTATCAAATTTTTGTATTCTAATTCTTTCTGTATATGAATATCTGTGAATTCTAGAAGTATATTTTGATTTTAATATTTCGATAAAATATGGCTGTTCTATGGATTGTGCTATTTCTCCAATAGCCCTATTATATATATTAGGTATCATACTATCATGGCCAGATCTAAGAACACCTAAAGTTTTTTCAGGAACTCTTACCAAGGAGTGATTACCATCATCACTCAATAGCTGATATTCAGTTATGCCAAGAAAAATAAAATTATTATTTTCAATCCACTCAATAAAATCAATAAATTCATCAATATTTACATTATCGATCTTATTTTTACAATTTAGCATATGCTCTTTTGCTTCTCCTGCCAATTTTAACATATTTGGCCAATCAGCAACTACTAAATCACAAGTCTCAAGAATTTTATCAATTTCAATGATTATTGAATTTATTTCATCTTCATCATGAATTTTCTCACAATGAAGTTGAATTATTGATTCATTATTCTCGCTAGAAAAAGGGCTTAAATTTTTGATTTTATTTTCTGAATCTCTGGAAATAGATAATATAGGGTGAATAATATTTTTTACCGCCAACTCTCTATTTTCAAATTCAATTATTATTGAATCTAATAAAAATGGTTTATCGTCATTAACAATATTAAATATGGTAATATTCTTATGATCATTAAGACAATTTACCTTAAAAGAATTTTTCTCTTTAATTTGTACGGCTTTAAAGCTAATGAGAGCAAAATGTAATATATCATCATCCTTATAGCCAAAAAAATCTCTTGGGTTAGTATTTTTATAAAATTCCTTAATGAACTTTTTAAATAATTTTAGATCTGCGCCCGACAACTTCTCATCTGATAATTTATTTAAAATTTCCTCTCTTACATCCATAATCAATATTCAATTATATATTTTACTAATTTTGCAACACCTAAATAAACAAAGACCCCTTAATTTGAAATTGCGCTATTGGGAGATAATATTAAAACCATCTGTCTACCCTCTAATCTTGGTCTTTGATCTATTTTAGCAATATCTTCAACCTCTAAAATAATATCAGACATAATCTTTTCAGCTAACTCCAAATGAGTTATTTCTCTACCCTTTATTCTAAGAGAAACTTTAACCTTATCCTTATGATTTAAAAATCTTATTATATGTTTTACTTTAAAATCATAATCACCCTTACCAATATTTACTGAAAACTTAACTTCTTTTAACTCAACATGTTTTTGTTTTTTCTTGGAGTCAGCACTTTTTTCTGCATCTCGTAACGCATCTTACCAAAATCTGTAATTTTACATACTGGAGGATTAGCATTTGGTGATAACTCTACCAAATCAAGACCAGCACTAGCAGACATTTCATTAGCCTTATGAATATTCACAACACCTATCATTTCACCATCCTTATCCAAGAGCCTAACCTCTTTAGCAGTTATTTCTCTATTTATTCTAAATTTCTTATTTATTGGTTGCACAATTGTAAGTTATGAGTTAATATTTCCATTTATATTTGGGAATAATTTTTAGCGTATCATACCATTTAATTTAAAAATATTTTGATATATATTTTCAAATTAAAAAAAGTATTAACTATTCAGTCATTATAAAATAAACATAGAAATTCGTCCAGTCAATATATGTTTTTTAAGAAAAAGTTAGAAAAAGAAAAAATTGTCAAATATGAAGTTTCCGAAGCTAACTTTATACCATATCAATGTCATTGGAACCATAATACTATCCTTACTAAAAAACAAGAATTGGTTCGGGTCATTAAAATATCAGGTTTACCATTTGAAACTTTAGATAGCGAAGATTTAGATTTTAAAAAAGAAGTTCGAAATAATACTTTCAGATCAATTGCTCAATCTGGATATAGCCTTTATTTTCATACAATTAGAAGGAAAGAAAAAGCCTTTCCTAAAGGAGAAATGCCTGATTTTTTTTTCTAATGAATTAAACAAGGAATGGAAAAAAAGACATGCTGATGAAAATGTCTATATCAATGAACATTATGTTACCATAATCAAAGGTGAAGAAAAAGGCGCCATATCTAAATTTGCCAACACTATACAAAAATTACATTATAAAGCAGATCAATTTTCTTGGGAAATGCATATGAGAGATCTATATGAAGATCTTGAAGAAACGACATCTAGAATATTAAACGGTTTTTCGGCTTATAATGCAACATTACTTGGACTAGTTGAAACGGGAGATGGCGTATTTTCAGAATTATTAGAATTTTTTGCCCGATTAGTTAATGCTAATCATTCTTATAAATTATTAGTACCAACAATTGGCCTCGATCATTATTTACCTCTAAGTAGATTATATTTTGGTAAAAAATCAATTGAGGTCAAACATCAAAATGAAATTAAATATGCCGGAATTGTTTCTATTAAAGAATATAGGAACAGTACTTTTCCTGGTATGTTTGATGGTTTTATGCAATTACCATTTGAATTTATTATCAGCCAATCTTATGAATTTACCGATCGAGCTCAAGCAATCAGTTCAATGCAATTGCAACAAAGAAGATTGATACAATCAGAAGATGTAGCCACTTCTCAAATTGGCGAAATTGACCAAGCATTAGATTCAGCTATGAGTGGCGATTTTGCTTTTGGAGAACATCATTTTACAATACTTTGTATAGCAGATTCTTTAAAATTACTTGAAAATTATCTATCATTAGCATCGGTTGAACTTTCCAATATCGGCATTAATTCTGTCAGGGAAAGAATTAATTTAGAACCAGCCTATTGGGCGCAATTACCGTGTAATTTTGATTATGCAGTTAGAAGATCAACAATTAACACTCTAAACCTTGCTTCTTTTGCTTCCTTTCATAATTACCCTTCGGGAAAAAGAGATGGTAATCATTGGGGTAATGCAGTTACAGTATTTGATACAGCATCTGGTACGCCATATTTTTTTAATTTTCATATTAGGGATGTTGGTCATACTATGATAATTGGACCAACTGGTGCTGGTAAAACATTATTACTAACATTTCTATGCGCACAATCACGAAAATTTAATTGTAATTTATTCTTTTTTGATAAAGATTACGGTGCCAAAATATTTATTAATGCCGTAGGTGGTAAAAATTTAGAACCAACAATTGCTAAAAATTCAGGATTTAATCCATTCCAACTTCCAGATAGCAATAATAATCGTGCTTTTCTAGTCGAATTTCTAACAGTTTTAGCAACATCAAATGGCGATAAATTATCACCAGAAGATTTAGATAAAATTAATCAAGCTGTAAATGGAAATTATAATTTAGACTTCAAAGATAGAAAACTTAGCAATATCGTGCCATTACTTGGTATTGGTGGCCCAGATTCCCTAGTTGGAAAAATGTCAATTTGGTATGGAGAAGGTTCTCATGCCAGATTATTTGATAATCCTGAAGATTTAACAAATTTTGATTCTGCCAAAGTATTTGGTATTGAAATGAGCCATATCTTAGATGATAGTAAAAGCCTCGCTCCGACATTGCTTTATTTATTTCATTTAATTAATAATTCTTTGGATGGTTCACCAACCATGATAGTGCTTGACGAAGCTTGGGCTTTAATTGATAATCCAATATTTGCACCAAAAATTAAAAATTGGCTCAAAGTACTTCGAAAATTTAATGCTTTTGTAATTTTTGCAACTCAATCTGTAGAAGATCTTGCAAAAAGTACTATATCAGATACATTAGTACAACAAACATCATCACAAATATTTCTACCAAACCTAAAAGCAACTGATGTTTATAAGGAGGTATTTATGCTAAGTTCAAGAGAATTTAATTTAGTTAAAAGCACCGATCCTTCTAGTCGATTTTTTCTTCTAAAACAGGATAATAATGGAGTTATTGCTCGAATAAATTTGGCAGGAATGACTGATTTTATTAATATCTTATCTGGCAGAACAGAAACATTATCAATATTCAATGATCTGATTGAAAAAAATGGTAGTGACCCAGAAAATTGGTTAGAAGATTTTTACAAATTAGCCAGAGATGCATAAAATTCTTGCCAAACTAATTAACATGCATTATCTAGGGCTTGGATTGATATTATTAACATTCCTCATATTTAATATTCCAGATGCTGATGCTTATATTATGAAGCATAAAAATGATTATAATAGCATCGATAGAATAAGATCTTGCCAAATAGCAACCTTACCCAACAACGCTAAATTACCTAGGGACCAGGAGCAAGGAAATCAAAGACAAATCTCTATCATTAAGAGAGATGATTTAATTAAATTTCAAAGTATTTTTCATCCAACTCGAGGCTTGATTGCAAGATTATTTATAGACAATATTGAAAATTTTTTTACCACGCCACCAAGTGATAAAGAAATAGCTTCTCTTATGCTTGTTACTTTTCCTCCAACTTCAATCATTGGAATTGCATCATTAGCAACTATTAGATCGGCAAAATCTATAGGTCCTTTATATAATGTTTGCCTTGGAATTTAGAAAATCTGACTATCATTTTGATCCATATAATAGTAAATGTGCTGGCAAACTCACAACACTTTACACAGCCCTAAAAGTATCTATGGGATCTATTAGATCAAATTGTGAAGTTATTAGTCCAACAGTAACACTTAATCCTAACCCTATTAATGATTTTAAAATCATGATAAAAGGATTGAAAAAATTTAACAAGAAAGGATGTAAACTTGCATATGGGTCAATGATCAGAAATTTCCTGGCATATTTTGGGGCAGAATTGGCGACAGCTGGAGTTGCTAATAGCATTATGGAAAAAGCTAGATTATGCGGACATAACTGGACTTCTTGGGATCCTGAAACCAGAGAAAAAAACCAAACAGGATTATATCAAAGAAAATTAGATTTATGTGTTAAATGCCGACTCGGCATCATGAGTCCAACATTTTGTCCAGCAGGAAAAGCAGAATACCGAGAATTATGCCATGATAATCAGGGACATATTTATGAAGAATGGAAAGGTAGATCTTTATCAGAATTGCTGAAATTTAGAAAATATCGTGAATATATCTATAGAGGAGTTGAAAGAGAAGATCATAATGATATAGGATTTACTACTATTCCTTCAATAGAATTAGTAAATCAAGCGATTGCTAGAGCAGGAGAAGATATGAAACATTGTATCGATCCAACTAAAAATTATGTTAGATCTGAAGGAGATATAATAAAAGCCTATTATATTGATGATGGAAATGGAAATTATAGATTCTATGATCGCGATGGACAATATAATCGCGATGGAGAAGTTGCTGGAGGATTAAATGTTTTAGATCCTTTTGCTGTACAAAAATATTATTATAGAGGATCAAATGTTTTAGGTCCTTTTGCTGTACAAAAATATTATTATAGAGGAACCAATAGTCCAAAATTTAACTGCAAAAAATATCTACAAGAACCAAAGATAGGTATAGGAGGATCAAATGAAAGTCAAATAGAATTAATGAGAAGCATCCATAGAGACGCCTATGATTGTTGCATGAAAAGAAAAAGAGGGTCAATTTGTGTAGAATATTCTGATGGGGAAATAACAGGAAATGAAAATAATGAATTAGTAGAAATAGAAGGTGGTGATTATTATGTTATGCCATATGGTCAATTAGATAATGAAGAAAAAGAAAATATCAAAGAACCAGTATTAAATGCCCATTACCGTATTTGCAATGCTGAAGATGTTTGTTCTTTCGGTCCTGCTTCACCACCCAATTTTATAATACCATTAGAATTTGATAGTGAGTATGTTACTACAGATGGCAGGCAAGAAGATGGAGGAGGTACCACATTATTATGCGCTCATACTACCAGCCTATGTCCATTTGATATGAATATAGGAGGAGGAACGGTAATATGTGATAATGCCAAATATCATGATTTAACATTAAAAAATGAAGATAAAGGTGATGATAAATGTTCAGCAGAAGAA
The DNA here is from genome assembly GCA_038142525.1 of Rickettsiales bacterium. Classification (GTDB taxonomy): domain Bacteria; phylum Pseudomonadota; class Alphaproteobacteria; order Rickettsiales; family UBA1997; genus CAJQHK01. Next base: position 599,740 of record JAYQKE010000015.1, on the reverse strand, counting down.
TTTTTAGACCAAGAGGATTATTGTGTTGAAAAAAGATTTGCTGGAAAATGTAAAAATTATTGCCAAATGCTTAAACATTGTGTTGTAGTTGATGGAAGTCGAGATTATAGCGAGGTATCAATTAATTCACCTTATTTTGACAATTCCTGTTTTGATTTTAAAGGTGTTTCAAAATATCAAGGAGGATCTTCTAGTTGGGGTATAGATCTGGCTCCCAAAGAAATAATTAGATTAACATCACCAATAGCGCAATGCTTTAGGGAAACCTTAAAAAATATCTTCCTAAATAAAGCTGGTCACACTAAATGTTTGGCAGGAAATAATCTTGGTAACTATAATACATGTCCTGGAGGAGAATATAAATGGCAAAAAGGTCAAGATTTAAAGGCGGTAACAAATGATGATGGTAAAGCAGTTTATTTTTCATTTTTTGAATTTTTACAAAGTAAATTATATGGCATAGTTCAAATATTTCTTATTTTATATGTCATGATATTTGGTATGAGAATCCTGATGGCAGATAAAATAATGCCAAGAGATCAAATTATTGTAACCTGTTTAAAAATAGGTTTTGTTCTATTTTTTGCCACCGGCAAAGCTTGGCAAAATTTCTTTTTTGACGCCATATATTATGCCTCAACAACTTTGGGAAATATAATATTGGACTTGAATCTATCAGATCTAAGAATGGATGGAAATAGCATAGAAAATCAAGCCCATAAAAGATGCTATTTTGACCCCTCAACCTACCCCAATCATATGCAATATGTAGCTATTTGGGATAGTATTGATTGCAAATTATCTCAATATCTTGGCTTAGGTCCTGGAATAACTATTGGTAATTTGGGTATATTGATAGTTTCTGGATTTTTTACTGGAGCCTATGGAGTTTATTTTGCATCTTTATTATTAACCTTTGCCGCGATATTTTTTAGCATTATATATCTAACATTATATATCTTTGTTGTTTCATCCTCAGTAATAATAATTTTAATATTTATTTCGCCATTAATAATGGTGGCCTTTTTGTTTCAAGCAACTAAATCAGCCTTTGAGCAATGGGTTAGACAATTAATGGAATCGGCAACGCAGATAATTATCTTATTTTCATTTATATCAATGGTAATTTTTATTTTTGATCATTTCTTCATTGGATCTGCATCTTTTAATGGTGACGAACCAAATTGCGAATGTACCTGTAAGGCACCGAAAGCAATGCTAGATGAAGATGATATAGATAAGCATCTAATAGAAGGAGGTATCAAAAAATGTGGAAAAATATCAGGTACTATTATCGATGATACCGCTAAAACTGGAGCTGTTACAGGTGCGGTTGCTGGAGCAGTAGCTGGATCATCATTTGGAGTTACTGGTTTAGTCGCTGGAGTGCTTTGCTGGTGCGACCGTTGGTGCAACTGGAGGAACAATTGGTGGCGCTGCAATAGAAGAGTCAACAAGACTTAATTGCACAACAGGAAATGAAGATAATAGAGTTAAAGTAGATTGTAGCACTATTTATAGGGAGGGTTTATGTGAAAAAAAAGAGGGCTTTAAAATTAAGGATCCTAAGGGAGATAGCTTATTATGTATAATGCATTCTAGAAGTGTACAAAGATCTTCAAATTTAGCAATTTTTGGATTAACAGTACCAGTTTTAAATGTTTTATTAGCCCCTGAAAGAATAATAACTTTAATCTCAACATTAATTAAAATAGTGCTCGTGACATATATTTTATATATAATGACTGGTAGAATTGTCAATATATCAGCATTATTATGGAGTACTAAAGGTCTTCCTGACTCCATGCTCAAACCTATTGACGCCTTATCTAAATTAACTGGAGGGGCGAAAATGATTGCAAATGTACAAACAGCAGGATCAAAAGCCTTAGGTAAAAAAGGAAGGGAAGCAGGAGAAAAACTTGCTAAGCGTATGGAATCAGATAAAAAAGATCCATCAGGATCAGCATAAATGAGATAATATGAATAAATTTATACTTAGTTTTTTTTATATCGGCTTAATTAAAAAAGCCCCAGGATCATTTGGATCAGCCTTAGCAATAATTTTTTGGCTCCTCTGTAATAAAATTTTTCCCAATATAAATCTATTATGGCCTATATTTTTAACTATAATTTTAATTTATGGCTCATTTTTTATTAAACATTATGCTAAAGATACTGGTGATATTGATGATAAATCAATTGTTTTAGATGAGGTTCTTGGACAAATTATGGTTTTAGAAATAATATTTTTTTATTTTAATCTTGATAGAAATTTATTAAATTATGAAAATATCCTAGTGATATTTTTATCTTTTATAGCCTTTAGAATATTTGATATTACTAAAATATTTCCAATAAATTTTATAGATAAAAAGGTTAAAAATGGCTTTGGTGTAATGTTAGATGATGTTGTGGCAGCGATATTTGCTATCATAATTTTAATAATTGCTAAAAATTATATATAATGAAAAAAAAGGGTTTTGGTCTATTAGAAACATCTCTTACTATTACTATAATAGCTTTTATGACTATATCATCTTTAACTCTTTATAATTTAAATCATAGGAAAAACCTAGAAAAATTAGAAAAATTAAAAGAAAGATATTATATAACCAAGATTGAGCAATTAGATACAAGATCAAGGCTTAATAAAATATATAAAGCGATAAAATTTTTTGTTATTCACAATAACAGGCTGCCTTGCCCAGATAGCGATGGAGATGGCAATGAAAATATTACAACTTCTTGCGCTGGATCTACAATCACAGGCACTGATATTAAATATGCCGATATACCATATTTAAGCCTTGGATTATCAAAAGAATTATCTTTAGATGAATGGAATAATAATTTTCAATATTATGTTGATGAAAGATTTGCTAAGGCAAGTTATGGTTCTGGTGCCAGTGACGGATTTGCGAAAGAGAAAAAACCATGCATGATATTAATAATTCAGATTCTGAGGGTAGAATAGATGACCCTGACCCTAAGTTTGAAATTATTAATGTTACTAGCGACGGAACAAATAGCATAGCGCCAAAAGATGGGCTAAATTCTAATATCAGACCAAATGCTAGCTATTTATTTATTATAGTTAGCGGTGGATCGGATGGAATAAATTCAGAAAATTCTGGTAATAATAATATTTTTATAGATGATGGTAGCGATATAATTATATTTAAAAATAAACAAGAAATATTGCAAGATGCCAATATAGATAATTTTTTCTGTTCCAAGAAAGATAGTAAAATTATCTTTAATGATAGTGGCAATTTGGGTAGTTGTGCCACAGGAGAAATTGAATTTAATAATACAATCCATAGCAAAAATATTTATAATAAGGCTGATTGTCCTTGTGGCAATAATCAAAAGATTATCAGAAAATGTCAGGAATATGGCATTTGGCAAAATATAGAGTTAATGACTCAAAATCAATGTATGAATTAATATGAAAAAACATCATAATAAAAAAGCTTATACCCTATTAGAAGTTACCATAGCAATGTTTATAGTTGGAGTTCTAATATCTAGTGGTGGATTATTATTTAGTAATATATCGAAAAGCCAAAATACGCAAAAATCCCAACTAGTAACATTAGATAGAACAGATAAAATCTATAAAGCAATTTTAGATTATCTGGCCGAAAATAAGAGATTGCCCTGCCCAGCCAGATTAGATTCAAAATATAGCGATGCTGATTATGGACAAGAATCTAGAACAGCAGGAGTATGTGATGAGAGTAATGCTGGATGGACATTTATTGGAAATAATGATCCGGCAAATTATGAAAGTGACTCTCAAAATCTTGGAGTAGGTACGGATATGAAAATATTATATGGTATGATACCAATTAATGTTCTTAGTTTAGATAGAAAAGATGCTGAAGATGGTTATGGCAATAAATTTACTTATATCATGATCAAAGAATTTGGTGTCAAAACTCCAAATAATAGTGCAACTAATGGTTTTGAATATTTTGCCGGATCTAATAGATTAGGAGATGTAACCGCTCCTTTTCCAGTTGCAGTTGATTATTTTAATATTAAATCTCAAGATGGCACTGAAGAAACATTATCAAATAAAGCCATAATGTTAATAGTCAGCCATGGAGAAAATGGCTTTGGCTCATATATACCAGATAGTGGCGCGCAAAAATCAGATAGTAATGCAACGAATGACGAAAAAAATAATATATATAATGCTACTTATGATCGTGTATTTTTTACAAGTTCTGATGAAATAAAAACTGTCGGCGATGATAGAATTATTTTTGATGATTATCTTGTTTTTAAAAGCAAGGACCAATTATTAAGAGATGCAGAATTAGAGTTTGTCAGATGTGGCTTGCAACAAGGATTTATTGATAGCTCTTATAATAGTAATTTACCAGGTGCCTGTCTCAATAATGACATAACAATTGCTAATAATGTTTCATATGGAGAAAATACAGATATAACTGACATTATCAGCCCAAATATAAATTGTGGCTGTACAAATTCTAACTCCATATTACGAAGAACTTGTGGTAAATATGGTAAATGGTCGGATATTTTCTGTAATGAAGATTATAAAATTCATGAAGTTGATGAGGTTAAGGCCAGAGATAATAGCGGCTTAACATTAAATGATGATGGAGGAAATGGAATGTTTATTGAGGATGGTGGAAATGTCGGGATTGGCACAACAAACCCAGGATATAAATTAGAAGTCCATGGAAATATACATGTCGAGGGTAATGTCACTGGTACTGGTCTCCATTTTTTATCTGACAAAAGATATAAAAAAAATATTACTCCAATCCTTAATATCTTGCCAAAAATTAATCAATTGGTAGCAATATATTATCATTGGGAAAAAGAGAAATTTCCTGAAAAGAATTTTTCTGATAAAAAACAAATTGGCTTCATTGCCCAGGAAGTAGAAAAAATATTCCCAGAATTAATACACACTGATAAAAAGGGCTATAAATCTCTTTCTTACAGCAAACTAACTCCATTTTTATTACAAGCAATCAAAGAATTACAATTGCAAAATGCCAAAGAAATAGAAAATCTTAAAAAAGAATATGATCAAAAAATTGATAAATTAATCAAAAGAATAGAAAAATTAGAAAATGCTAAATAAATTAATCTCTATATTCTTCTTATTTTCTCTTATTTCATGCTATAAGAGCCCATTTGAACAATTAGTAGAAAAGGAACCGCAAATTAAATCTATTAAAAAATATAATTCCTTTTTAGCCTCTGAATATACAGATTATGCCAAATATTTATATCAAATAAAAGAGGAAGATGCAGCAAATCACTTTGCACAAAAAGCCTTAGATGCCTTTAAAGGAACTTACCTTAACCCAGAAATTCCACAAAATTGGGCTTTCCCACCAAATAAAATAGATGAGGCAATTTTTGCTGGCAAAAGATTAATTGCCGTCAATAATTTTGAAACTAAAATAAATTTACCAATCCAACTATCTCATTTAATTTTACTTTATGATTGCTGGATTAGTGGCAAAGCTGGATCAATGAATCAATTTATTCCAAATTCTAGCTGTAAAAACAGATTTTATCTCTTATTGGATGAAATTGAGGAATATAAAATAATCACCAAGACAAAAAAACAAAAGGAAAAGTTAGATTTAACAGAATTTACATTATATTTTGATTTTGATAGCTATAAATTAAATAGTAAAGCTAGAAGAGAACTTAAAAATACCTTTGAATTTCTTAATAATTATGATGATACCTATTCTATATTATTGGTTGGTTCGACTGATTCTTCTGGCAAAAAACTATATAATAAAAATCTATCTACTTTAAGAGTAAAAACAGTTCAAAATTATCTTTTTAAAAATGGAGTACCAAAAAATATCGTCTTTAGAAAATCATTTGGGGAGGAAAAACCAAATATGATAGCAAATGACAGAACTCAAACAGAAAATAATCGCTATGTTAAGATATATATTTCCAGAGAAGGAGATATTGATAAAATACCATTACCAATAATAGAACAAAATATCTATTATAATAAGATAATTAATGCTAAAAAAGGAAATAACTAAGCATCAAACTTATAATCACCTACCAATATAGAATCATATAAAGCTTCTTCACTTTCTTTTAAAGCATCAAATTCATATTGAGAAATAATATTATAACGCAAAGCATCATCTAACAATAATTTGATAGGCTTTTTCGGTAATCTTTTATTTTTAATTGCAATTTTTATCATATCTCTAGATTTAACAGTCTTCTCATATAAAGATAAGGTATTTTCTAATCTACATAAAACCTCATACTTACCTTCTGGTAAATAAATTCCTGCCGTTAATTTATCTTTTAAAGACCCAGATTGACAATATTGATTAACAATATATCTTTCATCGACATCTTTTGCACCAAAAGAAAATGGATTTAATTTAAATAATATAGAAAATGGAGCAGTGATGATCTTTAAGAATCGATTTGCAAATAAATTTTGAAATATACCACTAAAAGCATGATCTATATTTGATAATAAATCATCCAAAATATATCTCACAAATTTTTCTTCCTTAAGATTTCTACCATCGGCGCGATATTTTTTTAAAACACAAACAGCCAGATACATATAGGATAAAATATCACCAAATCTAGAATTAATCTTTTCTTGTCTTTTAATATCTCCACCAAATCTAATAATAGCCAAATCAGCAAAATAAGCAAAAGAAGATGAAATCCAGGCTAATTTTCTTTCATATTTAGCAGTAAGACCAAATATTCTGCTTGGAATATGACAATAACCACGGGTTAATGATAATAATATCATTCTTATCTTATTGCGCACTATATAACCAAAATGGGCAGATAAATATAAATCAAAACCTCTAAGATCATTATTTTGCAAAGCTTCATTCTCACGATATAAATAAGGATGACACATAATAGCACCTTGCCCAAATTGAATTAGACTACGAGTTATGATATTTGCTCCTTCAACAGTCACGCCAATTGGAGCAGAAAAATAGGCATTAGATAGTAAATTTCTCTTACCTCTAATAATTCCAGCACCCGCCGCAATATCCATGGCATCTTTAGTTACATCACGAAACATTTCTGTTGAATGATATTTGGCAATAGCGCTGACAACAGCAGGTTTAGCACCAGAATCAACAGCGCCAGCAGTAAAACATCTAAGCGCATCTAATATATAGGTCTTAGAAAATATTTTAGCTAACACCTTTTCAATTCCTCCAAATTTTACTATTGGAAGACCAAATTGTCTTTGCCTAATAGAAGCATAATTAGCAATATAACGCGAAACCATTTTAGCACCACCGCAAACTTGTTGAAGGAAGAGAAATTCCACGACCAGCGACCAAAGATTCCATTAACATTTCCCAACCTTTGCAACACCATCTATACCGCCAATTATTGCATCAAGACCAACTATAACATCCTTACCATCAATTGGGGAGTTAATAAAAGGAGTCGCTAATGGATCATGCCTTCTACCTTGAATCACACCTTTTATTTTATTAGATATCAAAGCACAATTAATCCCAAGATCCTCACCTCTGCCTAAAATATTATCAGGATCTTTTAATTTGAAAGCCAGACCGATAACAGTAGCTACAGCACCAAGAGTAATATATCTCTTACTCCAATTTAATTTAATTTTAATATTATTATCAGAATCCTTAAATAACACGCCATAAGAAGAAATAGAAGTGGCATCACTTCCAGCATTTGGCTCAGTAAGTGCAAAACAAGGAATATCAGTACCATCAGCTAATCTTGGTAAATAATAATCTCTTTGTTCATCAGTACCATAATGTAATAATAATTCAGCAGGACCTAAAGAATTTGGCACCATAGCAGTGATGGCAAGAGGCGCTGATCTTGAAGATAATTTTTGGATTATAGAGCTATGACCAAAGGCCGAAAATTCTAAACCACCATATTTTTTTGGAATAATCATACCAAAAAATTTATTTTCTTTGAGATATTTCCAAACTTTTGGAGGTAAATTTTTCTCTTCATAAATTTGGTTATCTGAAGATATTTTACATAATTCCTCTACTTCATTATCAATAAAGCGTTTCTCATCTTTTGACAATGTTGGATAATTTTCGGCAAATATTTTCTTAAAATTGGGTTTTCCTGAAAATAACTGGCCATCAACCCAAACAGTTCCTGACTTTAAAGCAGTTAATTCGGTCTTAGAAATATTTGGGATGAGTTTGGCAATTTTAATAAATAGAAAAATTGGCAAAGTAATAAGATTCCTACGGAAATATGGCACTCCAATAACCAAAGTTAAAACAATATACCAAACAAAAGAAATTAAATCAGGCTGAAATTGAATGAGAATCAGAAAACCAACTAATAACCAAGAAAATATGGAAAATTGATTATAAGCAAAAAATATTACTACAAATAATAAGATCCAATTAAAATATGGAATATTATTAAAAAACTCAATTGCACCAGGTATTGAGGAGTAAAATTTTGTACCTAAATAATCTAAATGTAATAAAAATTTGTCTAAAATGGAGATTAGGAGATTCATGATTAAATGATTTGGATTATTATACCATTTCCCAACTTTAAAGCAATTTTTGCTGTAGGGAAATTTTGTGTAAAATATTAGACTAATTTACAAAATATATTTGAAAAATCAAACTAATATAGTATTAAAGATGGGAAGTGGTGTTAGATATTTTCTTAAAATCAAGTGCCACAATATAATTCTCTTTTGATTCCTTCCTAGATGATTTTGGTTTAAAATGCTTAACTATTTTAAAATTATCTTTGAATCTTTTTAGCAATTCTTGATCAGAACCGCCTTGAAAAGTTTTACCAATAAAAATACCACCTGGTTTGAGAAATTTAACCGCAAAATCTAAACACTCCTCTAACAAAGCGATGATCCTTAAATGATCAGTTGCCACATCACCGCAAGTATTATGCGCCATATCACTCATAATAATATCACATTTTTTACGATTATGAAAATCCTTTTCTAAAATATCGTCAATAATTTTGATGATATTAGGATCGGTAAAATCTTGCTGAATAAACTTAACCCCTTCAATTTCTTCAATTTCCAATAAATCAAGCGCTAAAATATTATCAGGATTTTTTAAAGCAGCAATTTGACTCCAACCGCCAGGAGCAGCGCCAAGATCAATAATTAATTGATTTTTTTTAAAAATTTTAAATTTTTCATCAATCTCAATAATTTTAAAAGCCGCGCGAGAACGATAATTTAACATTTTAGCCTTTTTGACATAAGGATCATTGAGTTGTCGCGAAAGCCATCTTGCAGAAGAATTAGTTCTACCTCTTGCTGTTTTAAGTTTAGTAAATTTATTCCTCATAATGGAGATTCTATTTCTTTTTTGCTCTATTTTGGAATTTTAGGCTACCATCCTTAAGGACCATTTGTTTTGATCGAGAAATTGCCAAATCACCTATAGCAACATCTTTGGTAATCACACTACCAGCAGCAATCATGGCATTACTAGAAATATTAATTGGTGCAATTAATGCTGAATTTGAACCAATAAAAACATTTTCACCAATATTAGTTTGAAATTTATTGTAACCATCATAATTACAAGTAATAGTTCCTGCACCAATATTAGAATTTTGGCCAATATTAGCATCTCCAACATAACAAAGATGATTAATTTTAGCGCCACTAGCAATATTACTTTTTTTAACTTCAACAAAATTACCAATTTTGACATTTTCCGCCAAATTGCTACCAGGTCTAATTCTAGCGAATGGGCCAATAACAGCATTTTTGGAAATTTTAGCACCTTCAATATGAGAAAAGGATTTAATTTCTACATCAGAATCAATATTGACATTAGGACCAAAAACCACACTCGGCTGGATAATTACATCATTTGCAATTTTAGTGTCAAAACTAAAATAAACAGATTCTGGATCAATTAAAGTCACGCCATTTTTCATCATCTTGTTACGAACTTTATTTTGGAAAATTTTTTCAGCCTGAGCTAATTGAATTTTTGAATTTACACCCAAAACCTCATCCTCACAGCATTTGATAAAAGAGCATTTTAAATTCTGATTTTTAGCAATATCTACAATATCAGTCAGATAAAATTCTTGCGAAGCATTATTATTACCAATTTTAGCAAGTAAATCATTGACTTGATGACCATTAATAGCCATAACTCCTGAATTACAAAGGGTAATTTTTTTCTCTTCATCAGTTGCATCTTTAAATTCAACAATTTTCTCTAATGAATTTCCCTTAGTAACTAACCTACCATAAGAAGCAGGATCTTTGGCATTAAAAGCCAAAACCGACACATCATTTTCTTGAGAATTATTTAGGATATTTTCCAAAGTTTCTTTGGCAATAAAAGGTGTATCACCATAAAGAACCAAAGAAATATCAGGATTAATTTTAGAATTTTCTACGGCCATTTTTACAGCATGACCCGTCCCTAGCCTTTCTTTTTGAATAGTAAAATGTAGATTTGGATATTTTAATTTAAGATCATTTTGTACCTCCTGCCCCATCTCTTCAGAGATAACAATATTTATTTCATCAGGTTTTAAATTTAAAGCTCCATAAATTACATGCTCAATCATTGAAAGATTGGCAATTTTATGTAAAACTTTTGAAAGATTGGATTTCATTCTAGTGCCTTTACCGGCACCAAGAATAATGATAGAGATTTTTTTCATTTGCGTACCATAACCCCCTATCAAATTTGCCTTAGCAAGTTTAATTCTTAAAAAAGCGCTTCGCTTTTTTAGGGGGAGTGGATATTAACTGGGTCATAAAATAGTGACTATTTTGTGACTGGGTTAATAAGTTAAGATCTTTCAGCTTTAATTTCTTCAGCTACAGAATCAGGAACAACACTGTAAGAATCAAAAACCATAGTATATTGTGCTCTACCTTGAGAAAGCGATCTTAAATTATTAACATAACCAAACATTTGTCCTAAAGGAACTTTAGCAGTAATAACTTGTACATCATCTCTAGCTTCAAGATTTGCAACCTGACCCCTTCTAGAACTAATATCGCCAATTACATCGCCCATATAATCCTCAGGAGTAATAACCTCAACTTTCATTAAAGGCTCCAAAAGAACTGGATTAGATTTTTCCATAGCATCTTTAAAAGCAGCTCTAGCAGCAACTTCAAAAGCTAAAACACTTGAATCGACATCATGATAAGCACCATCAGTTAAAATTGCTTTAATTTTAACCACAGGAAAACCTGCCAAAACACCATTTTGCTTAGCATAGATTACACCCTTTTCAACTCCAGGAATATATTCTCTTGGCACTCTACCGCCAACAATTTTGCTTTCAAATTCATAATCTTTAGCTTCTTCCTCATTATCATTATCAATAATTGGCTCAAAAGTCATATTAACCTTAGCAAATTGACCAGCACCACCAGATTGTTTTTTATGAATATATTCAACTTCAACTGGTTTAGTGAAAGTTTCTCTGTAAGCAACTTTTGGTTTACCGATATTGGCATCAACTTTAAATTCTCTTTGCATCCTATCAATAATAATCTCAAGATGCAGTTCACCCATACCTTTAAGAATTGTTTGACCAGATTCTTCATCACTTTCAATTCTAAGCGATGGATCTTCAGAAGCTAATCTTTGAAGAGCAATACTCATTTTTTCCTGATCAGCAGTTGATTTTGGCTCCACAGAAACTTCAATCACTGGCTCAGGGAATTCCATTTTCTCCAAAACAATTTTATTTTCTGGATCAGCCAAAGTTTCACCAGTTGTAGTATTTTTCAAACCAGCAATAGCAATAATATCACCAGAATGGGCCACTTTAATATCCTCACGATTATTAGCATGCATTAAAAGCATACGACCAATTCTTTCTTTAGAATTTTTAATAGTATTAACAACACCAGTTCCACTTTCTAAAGTTCCAGAATAAATCCTAACAAAAGTTAATGAACCAACAAATGGGTCAGTCATGATTTTAAATGCTAAACCAGAAAATAATTTATCATCATATTTGATTTGAATTTCATCGTCAGAATTTAATTTTGTTGCAGTTACAGATCCAATATCAACTGGGCTTGGAAGATAATCAACAATTGCATCAAGCAAAGTTTGTACACCTTTATTTTTAAAAGCAGTACCGTTTAAAACTGGAACAAAATCACCAGCAATTGTACCTTTTCTAATACATTTTTTTAATTCATCTTCAGAAATTTCTTCACCACCAAGATATTTTTCCATAATATCATCATCCTGCTCTACTGCAGTTTCAATAAGGATATTTCGGTATTCTTCAGCTTTTTCTTGTAAATCAACTGGAATATCTTTCAAAGCATAATCAGCTCCCATTGATTCATCCTCCCAAACAACTGCTTTCATTTTTAGAAGATCAATTAAACCACCATATTCAGAACCATCGCCAATTGGAAGTTGCAATAATAATGGATTGGCAGAAAGTCTCTTTTTAAACATTTCTACACATCTCCAAAAATTAGCCCCAGTTCTGTCCATTTTATTAACAAAACACATTCTAGGGACATTATATTTGTTAGCTTGTCTCCAAACTGTTTCAGATTGCGGCTCAACACCAGCAACCGCGTCAAAAACAGCAACTGCACCATCCAATACTCTTAAAGATCTTTCCACCTCAATAGTAAAATCAACGTGACCTGGCGTATCGATAATGTTAATTCTGTGATCATTCCAAAAACAAGTTGTAGCAGCAGAAGTAATAGTAATACCCCTTTCTTGCTCTTGCTCCATCCAATCCATAGTGGCATCACCTTCATGCACCTCACCAATTTTATGTGATTTACCAGTGTAAAATAATACTCTTTCAGTTGTTGTTGTTTTACCAGCATCAATATGGGCCATAATCCCAATATTACGATATTTCTCAATAGCTACTTTTCTCGACATTTGATTAAAAAATTAATTAAAAACGTTACTGATTTTGCAACGCCAGATCTAAAGGATTAAAAATAAATAGATTAGATTAAATTTACAAGGTAATTTAGTATCATACCAAAGTTCATTTTAAAATAGACAATAGTTTTTAAGATGAACTTTGATATTATTAAGAAACCTCTGAAAGTCTGTAAGTTTCAAAATAAAATACCTAAAAGAGGCTACTTAAATAGTGGCTACTAGTAGCAACTATTTAATATCTAGCAATTGATTAATGGCAGAAATTGTCAGATCGATCTTTGATTTCTTCTGGTAATTGGCAAATAAAACCCTTTCTCCCTCTAGCTTTATTTTGCCATCACTGGCAAAAACCATCTTCAATAACTCATCAACATTGGCAAATTTATTATTTTTAAATTCAATTAAAATATCATTCCCGCGTGATTCAATTTTAGTAATATTGGCTTTTTTGGCTAAAATTTTTAAATGAGAAATTTCCAATAAATTAACCACCTCTTTAGGGATTTTGCCAAATCTATCTATCAGCTCCATCTCCATAGATTCCATTTCCTCAATTTTTTTGATATTACCAATTCTTTTGTAAAGACTCATCCTCAGATCAATATCAGTAATATATTCCTCAGGAATCAATAATGAGAGACCCAGCTTAATTTTCACCTGATAATCATCAGAAATTCTAACCTGATCATTTGATAAATTCTCAATTGCTTCTTTTAACATTGATTGATAAAGCTCAATTCCAGTATCTTTAATATGGCCCGATTGTTCATCACCAATAATATTGCCAGCACCACGAATATCCATATCATGAGAAGCAATAGAAAAACCAGCACCGAGCGCATCAATATTTTGCATCACTTGCAATTTTTTTACTGAATTTTTGGTTAATTTTCGCCCAGCACTACTCATGAGATAAGAATAGGCTCTAATTTTACCACGACCCACTCTACCTCGCAGTTGATAAAGTCGCTAAGCCAAAATTCTCTGCCTTGTAGATGATAATGCTATTAGCACCAGCAATATCAATTCCAGATTCAATAATAGTCGTTGAAAGAAGTACATCAAATTTACCATCATAAAAAAAATCATTCATAATCTGATCCAATTCTTCTGGCTTCATCTGACCATGTGCCGCTCTGATTTTAATTTCTGGAACAAGATTTTTTAAATGTTTTTCAATTTGCCTGAGATCAGAAATTCTTGGCACCACAAAAAAGCTCTTACCACCTCTTTGATATTCTCGCATTAAGGCCTCTTTAACAATAACAGAATCATAAGGCATAACAAAATTTCTAATAGCCATACGATCAATTGGTGGCGTGGCAATAATACTCATTTCCTTAATCCCCGAAAGAGACATTTGCATAGTTCTTGGAATTGGCGTTGCTGAAAGGCTAAGAATATGAATAGAATTTTTAAATTCCTTAATTCTCTCTTTTTGAGATACACCAAAATGTTGCTCCTCATCAAGAATTATCAAGCCCAAATTATTAAATTTAGTATTTTTAGCCAAAATTGAGTGAGTTCCAATAACAATATTCACATCACCATTTTCCATTCCCGCCCGCACTTCACGATTTTGGGCGGCTGTGTTCATACGATAAAGGCTAGAAATTTTAAATTTTGTTTTAGAAAAACGATTGAGAAAATTATTGTAATGCTGACGGCAAAGCAAAGTGGTTGGAGTAATAACCGCCACCTGATAACCATTTGCTGCAGCAATAAAGGCCGCTCTCATAGCAATTTCCGTCTTACCAAAACCTACATCACCACAAATTAAACGATCCATGGGATAACCTCTAATTAGATCCTCTTCAATTTCTTCAGCTGCTTTTAATTGATCTGGAGTTTCAATGAAGGGAAAATCATTTTTAAATTCATCATAAAAACCAGATTCCACATCCATAATTGGCGCTTTCTGTACCTTTCTTTTTTAGTCGCCCAGATTCATTAATTTTTCAGCAATAATTTTAATCTTCTCTTTAGCTTTTTTTCTTTTATTTTTCCAATTAGGACCACCTAAAATATCTAACTCGATTAAAGAATTTTCTGATGAATATTTGCTAATTAAGTCAATATCTTCAACTGGAACAAAAAGATTGTCATTATTTTTGTAAGTAATTTTTAGAAAATCATTTTGATTTTGACCAATTTTCATGGTTTCCAGCCCTTCAAAACGCCCTATACCATGCCGCATATGAACTACTAAATCTTTTTGTTTGAGAGCAAAACCTTCTTCTAAAATTCTCTTACTTAATTTTTGTCTATTTTTTCTTTTAATTTTTTCACCTAGCAAAATATTTTCACTAATTATGGCCAGATCCGAACTGTAAAAACCATTTTTTTGTTCAAAAACAGCAATGCCAATTTCATTTTTCTTGAGATTTTCTAAATCAGAAAAATCATTAATTTCTTTAGTTAAAAAATCATTTTGCTGTAAAATTTTACTAATGACCGATCTTGAACCTTCGCTAATAGTGCTAATCAGAATTTTCCTGCCAATTAATTCCTTTTGTAAAAATTCTGAAAATAATTCAAAAACATATTTTTTATTAACTTTACTAGCTTCTAAAAAATTAGGGATTTGTTTAATATCTAAATCAATATTACGATCATTAAGATTAGGATTACTAAAATTATGGAATTTACAGAAGAGAAATTTTTCTAGATTTTTTTTAAATTCACTTTCATTAAGATAGAGTTTTTTTGGTTCTAATGGGTTGTAAATATTACCATTTTTTTTCGATTCAGCAATTGTATCAATTCGAGATTGGTAATATTCTTCTATTTGAGAAATTCTGATTGGAATTTCATTGAAAATTTTCTCTTCCAAAGTGATAAAACTATTTTTTGGATTAAAATAGGAAAATAAATTATCCAAATCCTGATCATAAAAAAGTGGCAGAAAATTTTCCATTCCAGCATATTCCCTACCCTCACTAATATGATCATAAAACTGATCTGAATCTGGATAGCCGAAGAGCTGTTGATAATTTTTTTTAAAATTACCTATTGATTGATCATTTAAAATTATTTCACTAGCTGGAAAAAAACTAACTTTTTTAACAGAATTGGAGGTAATTTGAGTAATTGGATCAAAAACCCGAATCTCATCAATTTCATCACCAAAAAAATCAAAACGATAACCGATTAGATCATCATCTCTTTGTAATTTACTGTAAATAATAACATCAATAATGTTACCGCGAACAGCAAATTCACCAATATCATTGGCTGTTGACATTCTTTGATAGCCATTATTACTTAAAAATTCGACCATTTTATCAGTTGCAATAGAATCTTTTTCTTTAATTTCAAAACCAAGATTAGTGATTTGATTTTTGGGCGTAATTTTTTGTAAAGCAGAATTAATTGTAGTGATAATTAGAGTTTTTTCTGACTTATTTTGAGAAATTTCAATTAAAGTTTTGATTCTATTGGCAATGATAGAATTTTTGGGCGAAGCACGATCATAGGGCAAGCTATCCCAAGCTGGAAAAGTTAAGATTTTAATTTCTGGGGCAAAAAACTGAATTTGAGATTTAATTTGTTCTAACCTTTTATCATTTTCAGTAATATGAAGAAAATATTCTTTATTAGAATTTTGAATAAATTTAGCTAGAGAAAATCCAACCGCATCATCATGTAATTTGATAATTGAGGTATTTTCCTTAATTTGTTTAAGCTGAAGATTGTAGTTACGCATCTATTATGTAGAAATTTCTAATATTATGATTAAAATTTTAGAGAATCATTAAATTTTTTGTAGATATGAATAAAATTCTATTTTTACCAATTATTATTTTTCTGCTATCTTGTGGGCCAGATCAAAAATTTAGATTTGAAAAGGATTTAAATAATCAAAAGGAAATTGATTTTATTAAAAAACATTGTCAGAAATACAATAATCCTAATCAATTATCTATTTGTGTTAAAAAATCTAAAAAATCATTTCACTGTTTAACTTCAGTTGATAGCTATTTAGAAAAGATGTATTTACAAGCTAAAATAGAATGTAGAAAAGAATCTCATAGGCAGTTTTCTTATTCTCAATCAGAGCCAGAAGAAAAAGAGGAAAAATCTACTTTAAGAGAGGAGGATATTAAAATTATTTATGACAATATTGATCATTTCCTACAAACTAATGAAATAATTATTCCTCGCTATGAGCAAAAAAAGAAAGAAAATAAAGGAGGCAAATCAGGATCTTCTAATAGTTACAAAAATCGATCTAGTATTTATTATTCAAGAACTCAATTTGTTGAAAAATGTCAGGAAAATTTTAATGAAAGAAAGGATGTGGTTCGCGAAAGATATTTAGAAAGATGCCATAAAATTCTTCAAGAACCTCTGAAAAATTAATATTTTTAATAGTAAGAAATGAACGGGATTTAACACAATTTAATTTTAAAGTTGATTTTTTTTTTTGAAAAAATATACTTCATTTTTTTAATAAATTAAACTAGAGATCAATATGAGTTCTACTAAACTTAGCTTTTCTAAAATACTCACAATCGCTCTTATTTCCAGTATTTTCCTATCCGTTTTATCATATCAATTTGGCATTCAATTAGAAGATGGAATTTACAAAGACTTAAAAAATACTTTTTTTAAACCTTTAAAATGGTGGATTAATCCTCTAATTGCCTTCTCAATGTTTGGGGTATTTTTTAGGACTCCAGAAGGTAAAGCCTTAAATTTTGTTGTATTATTATGCGATATTATTTTGCTTTATTTTATATCAACATTAATTGCAAATCTATTTGCTTACAATATGTACAGCTTATTTCCTTTCGCTGACATTATAACGCCGGCTTTAGCTGGAGTTGATCCGGTTGAATTCACCAAAACCAAACCTGATGGCATTCCAACAATTATTTTGATTATGATTACTGCCTTTTGTATATCAATTTTTTGTCGATATGCCATACATCACTATTTTATTGGGTTGTAAAGAAAATTTTAGCTGTAATTCATGCCTTATTTATCTCAGAAATATTTAATAAAATAAATTGTATAAAAATTTTTAAGGCTGAATATGAAGAGGCTGAAAAATCTGATGGAGACTCTTTATATTCTAGAGTGTTTATTAATTTTTTTGACAAGATTATATTTGGTGTATTAATGATAATATTATTATTATCACCTCTTGCTGTATATTCATCTTTTTTACAAATTCTTAATGATCGTGGCTTTATTTTCTTTGTTGATTTGAGTAAATTTATTTTATGTTATGGCACAATATTATTTACTTACAAATTAATTGTAGTTCCTATTGTTAGAATGTTATTTACAATTGGTGTCCCTAATAAAGAAAGCTACTTCTCTTTTTTAAAAAAAGGTTCTTCTGTTCTTGTAACTTCTGGTGCAACTGCCTCAAGTGCCGCTACATTAGCTGTTAATATTAAAGCAGCTTCATCTTTAAATATTCCCGAAGATATGAAAAATAAAGGCCATAATGAAGCCTTAATGCCCGTTGGCGCTACTTTTAATATGGATGGTACTAGTATTAGTCTTGTGGTTTACTTTTTACTTGGGGCGCAACTTGCCGGAATTGTTGATATATCATTTTGGTCAGTTGTTTTGACAGCAGTTGGATTATCTTTTGGTACTGCAACTGTACCTAGCGCATCTTTAATTATGCTAACTAGTATGTACACCTCATTTGCTGTTCCAGCGGCAATTACTAGTAAATTACTTTCGATTATTTTGGCTGTTGATCCAATACATGATCGCTTTAGAACAATGGTAAATACTTGGGGTGATCTAAATATGATATATATAGTCCAATCTAAAAGGGGTCTAATAACATCATTTCTCAATAAATTCTTTTTAAAAAAGAAGTAAATTTTGCAATTAGCCTCAGAAATTCCAATTTTTAGTTTTCAATGACTCCCATAATGTGGATGGGCTAATATTATGATCAATGTTAAAAAGTAATTTAAGAAGCAAGAGGAGCAGGATCAAGATCAAGAAAATGAAATATCTGATAATGGTTATGAATCAGATATATCTGACAATAGTAATTTAGTTGGCAGTAGCAAAACAAGGAAATTCCTAAATTTAGTTGCTATAGTTGCCATTTTTGGCTTAGTATTTTATTTCATTTTCTTTACATCTGAGGAGAAAGAAATAAGTTAATATGATATAGAAACTGACGGCTCAATATTAGATCAAGAAATAGAATCATCTCCTCCTAAAGATGAAGATAATATCGAAATTTTAGATGATTTATCCCTAGAACAACCTTCTGATGTAGTTCTGGAAAAACCAATATTACCAGAATTGCCAGAATTACCTGATTTGCCTGATTTATCAGATGCTCCTGAAAAAGATGTCTATATAACAGATAGTGATAAAAGACCTTTTCAAGAAGAGGATCCTAAAGTAATAAAAACACCTCTTAATTTAGAACCTAAAACAGATCAAGAAATACCACCTGACACAAGAGAAAATACATCTATAATTGCAGATCCCAGAAAAACACCAATTATGAAAAATAAAATTCAACTCTCTCCGGGAAGTAGCGTTGGATATAAGGGTAGCATTGTCGATTTAACTGGAAATGCAATTCAAGAACCAATTACCGAAACCCCAAAAACTCCAATAGAAACTAAGGATTTATCAAAAATTATTGCGCAAGGTAAAATGATGACAGCAATTTTAGAAACGGCAATTAATACTGAGGTACCAGGTGATATAAGGGGAAATGTTAATAGAGATGTATATGCAGAAGCTGGCAACCATATTTTAATACCAAAGGGAACAAGATTATTTGGCTCATATTCTAGTACAATTGCCAGGGGTCAAGGTAGAGTTGAAATAACTTGGAGTAGAATTATTAGACCAGATGGTCTAGATGTTTCTATTTCCTTAAAAGCTTCTGACCAATATGGTAGATCTGGTATAGCTGGCGATGTTGATAATCAATATAGTTCAACTATTGCTAACGCTCTTTTAACTAGTGTATTAACTGTTGGTGGCGCAATGGCGGCAGATGCAATTATTGACAAAGATGCTAGCACAACAACAGGTAGCGATGGTTCAGTAATTTCAACAGCTTCAGCTTCTGCCCAGGTAGTAACTGATGTTACCGGAGCTATTGTTGATACTGTAAAAGAAATGATAACTGACTCAATTAATATTCAACCAACAATTAGAATACCCCATGGTACAAAAATGACGGTTATTGTTAGTAGTGACATTACCTTGCCTCCATATGAATATTAACCACAAAACTAACTTTTATTGCCAAATTTTAGGCATTTTAATTTGAAAAACTAAAAATTGGAATTTAGATGAAAAAAATATTAATTTTATTAATTGGTTACTTCATTATTTTTGGGCCAATAAATATTGCATCTGCCGAAGAATATGATGATGATTTTTTTGAATTTGAAGCGGATTTCGGCGAATCAGACTCATCTTTAGAAATATATGATCCTTTAGAAAATATTAATCGGAAGATTTTTTATTTTAATGAAAAGGCTGATAAATATTTTATGAAACCTGTTAATAAAGGCTATCGCTTTATTACCACAAAATCAGTTAGAAAATCAATTGGGAATTTTTTAAGTAATTTAACTAGACCATTTGATGTGATCAACTCTTTAATACAGGGCGATATTGATAATGCTAGAGCAAGCTTTTCCTCATTTTTAATTAATAGCACAATTGGTTTTTTAGGAATCTTTGATATCGCCAATTCCAAACAAATTACCTTTGAAGAAAGAAGTTTTGGCAGTAGCCTTGCTCATTATCATGTTTCTCAGGGACCTTATTTAATTTTACCATTTTTGGGTCCTAGTGATGCCCGTAATTTTTCTGGTTTTCTGATTGAAAAGACTGTAGATCCTTTGTCAATCAACGCTCTTAGAATTGGTGGTACAGGAGATTTAATTGATGATATTTATGCTTATGAATTAACTGGAATCAAGGCGATTGATAAATATGATCAAATTGCCGATTTATTGGAGTCTACAAGAAAAGATTCCTTTGATTTATATGCAACAATTAGGGCGGCATATTTACAGTCTCAATAGAAGCTAAAAGATGATTAAAATTCTTGCCATATTTATTTTATTATTTACTTCATCCTGCTTGAGCAGAATAGATAATGAAGGATATTCTTTTGAATTATCAGATTATGAAATGATCAAGGAAGAAATTACTTCAAAAAATGAAGTCCGAAATATAATGGGCCTGCCAAGTGTAATTTCATTTATTGGTGAAGATCCGATATGGATTTATTTTTCTCAAAAGAAAAAAAGATTATTATTTTTTAAACCAAAAATAACTGAAAGAAAAATCATGACAATTAAATTTGATAAAAAACAAAAATTTGTTGAAAAAATTGATTTTTACGATCTTGATGACCAAAAAAATGTTAAATATATTTCTGACTATACAAAAATAGAAAATCCTAATAAAAATATATTCTTAGAATTTTTTGGGAATATTGGCAAAATATCTCCAAATTAATGTTATTAAAACAAATAAAATCAGCCTTTATTTTTTCATCCTTAACTTTAGTTTCTCGTATTTTTGGCCTGATTAGAGATATTCTAATTGCTAAATATGTCGGGGTCAGCACTTTATCTGATATATTTTTTGCGGCATTTAGATTGCCAAATTTCTTTCGTAGAATTTTTGCTGAGGGTGCTTTTAATAATGCCTTTGTACCAATTTTTTCTGCTAAATTGGAATCAGATCAAAAAAATGCCATAATATTTGCTCAAAATATCTTATCACTTTTATTTTTCATATTATTGATATTGGTTATTTTTATGCAAATTTTTATGCCAATAATCATATCATCAATCTTTCCTGGTTTTAATGATAATCAGCAACAATTAAATTTAGCCATTAACTCATCAAGAATCACAATTTTTTATCTATTATTCATCTGTTTAGCCTCTTTATTTTCAGCAATTTTAAATTCTCTTGGTAAATTTGCTTACGCCTCATCAACTCCAATCATATTAAATTTAACTTTTATTGTATTTTTACTATATTTGAGGGATAAATTTCCAAATTTGGCCTATAATTTATCATATGCTGTATTTTTTGCTGGAATTTTACAATTAATTTGGATCATCGCTTTTTCTCTTCGTCAAAAAATTTTAATTTATCCCAAATGGCCAAAAATTAATCAAGATATTAAGACTTTCTTTAAAAAATTTATTCCTGGAGTTATTGGCGGCAATGTAATGCAAATGAATCTTTTAATTGATACTGCTATTGCCAGCCTATTTGCCGGAGGAATTTCTTATATATATTACGCAGACAGGATTAATCAATTACCATTAGCAATGATTGGGATTGCTCTTTCTGTAACTCTTCTACCAACCCTTTCAAAAAAAATACAAAATAAGGATTTTACTGAAGCTAATAATTTACATAATAAAATTTTAGGAATTGGCTTATTGATAGCCATTCCAGCAGCAATTGGATTATGTTTTTTAGCAGAAGAAATTATTGAAATTCTCTTTCAAAGAGATCATTTTACTATTACCGAAACCTTAAAAGTATCTAAGGCTCTCATGATTTATGCCATAGCACTTCCAGCCTTTATTATGGTTAAAATTTTAGAGATTGGTTTTTTTGCCAGAGGTAATACTAAAATTCCAATGAGAATTGCCATCATATGTCTCTTTGTTAATTTAATATTAAATTTATTTTTTATTCAATTTTTTGGATATTTAGGGCTGGTGATAGCTTCAGCAATTGCTTCTTATGTTAATTTAACTTTATTAGTTAAGAAATTACTGCAAAAAAATTATTTCTCCTTCGAAAGCTACTTTTTTAAGAATTTTTTGATTATATTAATAATATCAAGCATCATGCTATTATTTTTAATATTTTTAAAAGAATTTTGGCAAAATTATGATCTTTGGCAATTATGGAAATTAACATTCACCATATCATCTTCAGCTATTTTATATTTTACCTTATATTACTTCTTTTATAGAAAAATATTATGAAGATCAATATCATGGTCCAATAAACACTCTTGAAACATAAGACCTTTGCATATAAATCATTAAAATTTCCCTAACTTTCTCTTGGCTTTTCTTCCTCCCAACCAACCCAGATTTTTTTCTTTTAAAGACATAATAATGATTATGTTATACCAAAACTCATCTTAAAATAAAAAATATAGAAAGATTAAGATTAAAATCATTGATTTTTCCTTTTCCTTCAGAATATTTTTTTGAAGGAAATTTAAATCATAAATCATTGATTTTTCTCTAATTTTCCTTCAGAATATTTTTTTGAAGGAAATTTTTGGAAAAAACTGTATTTTTTGATATTTTTGACAATTTATTGGCAAAAATATTGGTTATTTCGGTGTTTTTGTGGTATTCTTTGTTGTTTTGTGGATTTTGGACACAATTATCCTAATTCCAGTTGTTTTGGTGGCACCAATGCTTTTATTTTATTAACTGCTTTGAGTAGATTTAAACAAATAGCTTTTAGAGTAAATTGAGCATTTACTTTTTTTGTTGTAAAATAAGAAGCTTTATTGAATTTAAATCT
This sequence comes from Rickettsiales bacterium, assembly GCA_038142525.1. GTDB lineage: Bacteria > Pseudomonadota > Alphaproteobacteria > Rickettsiales > UBA1997 > CAJQHK01. Next base: position 576,263 of record JAYQKE010000015.1, on the reverse strand, counting down.
TCTTTTTAGAGTTCCAAAAGATTGTTCAACAATAAATCTTCTTTTTGATACAGCTTTATTAAATCTTTTTTGCCATTTGGTCATGGGTTTTCCTTTTGGCTTTTTATACATCAATCTGGTTTTGATGCCTTTTTTTCGTAAGATATCTCTATTTCCTTTAGAATCATAACCCTTATCTCCAGAAAATTTATCACAATCCGTTACCATATCCTCCATTTGATTAATCTCAGATTGATTGGCTGGAATTGTTTTGGTTTTATTGATAAATCCTTCTTCATCTGTTGTGGCAAATGATTTAAATCCAAAATGATATTTATTTCCCTTCTTTAGCCAAGTGGCATCTGGATCTGCCGATTCTGATTGCTCAATAGTTAAGTTTCCTATTTTATTATTAGAAATTTGATCTTCATTCCTGTCTTTAGTAATATTATCTTCTATTGTCTTTGTCCTATTTGGTCTAGAATTAGACTCAAGGAACCTCTGATTTTCCTATTTAATTTTGTCTATTTTTTCATTTTTCAGAAAAAATTTTTATAATTTGGATAAAGATTGCTAATTTTGTTAAAAATTAACAATCTTTATCCAAATTTAGGCATTATTTGTGGTAATTTCTCTAGTTTCTTGTCTAATTTTACCATTTTTGGCTAAATTAGACACATTTATCCCTTGTTACGCTGTATTTGGTAGTATTTTTCTAACCATATAGAGATTAGCAAGGAATGATAGCATTTGTAATTGATTAGTATTCTTTTGTAAACCATTATATCTAACCTTTCTATAGCCCCAAAGATGCTTTATAATTTGAAATGGATGTTCAACTTTAGCTCGAACTGATGAAAATTGTTTATTCCTCTTTTTTTGCTTATTTGAAAGTTTTTTGTTAGATTTAGCTCTATTGGTTATACCATAAAATATATTGTGATTCCTACAAAATCTTTTTATTGCCTTATCATCATAGGCCTTGTCACCAAATAAAGAAGTTTCATCACCATGTAATAACTCCTCTGTTTTAGTAGAATCATGATCTTTAGCTGTCGTCGTGACAATAGAATGAATAATTGGCTTACCCTTAGTTTGCACACCAATATGAGACTTCATGCCAAAATAATAATTCTTCCCTTTCTTGGTAGAAGACATCTCTTGGTCCCTTTTCCTCTTCTTGTTTTTTGTGCTAGTTGGAGCAGATATTAATGTCGCATCAGTTATCGTACCCTCCTTCAACAAAAGATCATTCTCTTCAAGATATGAATTTACCTCGTTAAATATAATCGACGATAAATTATGCTTTTCCAATAAATGACGGAATCTCAATATCACAGTCTCATCCGGAACATTATCAATACCAATATCAATATTTAAGAATTTTTGAAAACTTATTCTATCATATATAGCATCCTCCATAGCTGGATCACTAAGACCAAACCACTGCTGTAACAAATGAATCTTAAATATTAATAATAAATCTGTCACCTTCCTGCCACCGTAATCACTAGTACCATTAGGATAAAAAGGCTCTATCTTATCAATCAATCTTTGCCATGGAATAATATCCGTCATTTGATTAAGAAACTTCTCCGCTCTTAATTTTCTACCAGAAATTGCTAATGAAAAAAATGATTGCTGGGTTGCCATAATTATATATTTTATTTGAATTTAATATATCAATAATAAGCAAAAAAGCTAGATAAATCAAGCTTTTCTGGCTATTTTTATCAAATAAATTCAAACAAAATTTTATAAAATAACTTTGCTAAACTTTGGCAAAAATAACAAAATTAAACAGTTTCAAATCTATAAATTAGATAATTGGTTTTTCAGAGGTTCCTATAGATAGTCATAATATCTAGTTATTGAATTGGAATTAAATGATCGAATAGTTATTTTAATTCTTAGCTATTATAGCATAAAAAGGATGACTTTACAAGTGATTTGTAGTTTTACAATATCTAATTAATTGCAAGATATTTTTGAGATAAAATCTGGTAGGTATAAAGATGGTTTTCAGAGAACAGAAAATCTATTAGACACTATTAGCTATTTTTCAGTAAAAACTTTCTCAAAAATTTCATCTATATTTCGAATATAAAAACCATAATCAAAAATAGCCTCTAATTTTTGCTCACCTAATTTTTCTAAAATCAAAGGATTTTGTTTTAATAATGTTAGAAAATCTTTTCCCTCTGACCAAACTTTCATAGCATTTTCTTGAACAATTTTATAAGCATCTTCGCGAGAAATTTTTGCCTCTTCAATTAAAGTCAACATAACTTGACCAGAAAAAACCAAACCATTTAATTTTTCCAGATTTTTTACCATATTTTCTGGATAAATCATTAGATTTTCGACCAAACCAATCAAACGATTTAAAGCAAAATCAGCAACCACTAAAGCATCTGGTGCAATCATTCTTTCAACTGAAGAGTGAGAAATATCCCTTTCATGCCAAAGGGCAACATTTTCCATCATTGGGGTGGCTGAAGATCTAATAATTCGAGCCAAACCAGTAAGATTTTCTGATAAAATTGGATTTCTCTTATGAGGCATAGCCGAAGAGCCTTTCTGACCTTTAGAGAAAAATTCTTCAACTTCTAAAACTTCAGTTCTTTGTAAATGCCTAATTTCAACGGAAATATTTTCAATTGAAGAGGCAATTACTGATAAGACACAAAAAAAATGTGCATGACGATCTCTTGGAATTATCTGAGTAGAATTATCTTCAGCTTTTAAACCCATCTTATCAGCAACAAACTCTTGAACTTTGGGATCAATATTAGCAAAAGTTCCAACTGGTCCAGAAATAGCACAAATAGCAATTTCCTCTCTTGCTGCCAATAATCTATCTTTAGCTCTTTTAAATTCGGCATAAAATCTAGCCATTTTCAGACCAAAAGATGTAGGTTCGGCGTGAATACCATGAGAACGACCAACACAAACAGAATCCTTATGAGTAAATGCTTGTTTTTTAAGAGCTACTAAAAGACGATCTAAATCCTCTAATAATAAATCAGCAGATTCTGTCAATTGTTTTGAAAGACAGCTATCTAAAACATCCGAGCTGGTCATGCCCAAATGAACATATTTTGAAGCATCTCCAATTGACTCCGCAATATTAGTTAAAAAAGCGATAACATCATGTTTGGTTACTTTTTCAATTTCTAGAATTTTATCAACATCAAATTTAGCATTTTTGGCAATTTGCTCGGAAGTGCCTTTAGGAATATAACCTAAATTTTCCATAGCAGTTGCGGCATGAGTTTCAATATCTAGCCAAATTTTATATTTATTTTCATCTGACCAAATTTTGGTCATTTCCTTTCTTGAATATCTTGGTATCATGTTGTTTTAATATTTTAGTTTTTTAGGGGTTTCTTAATATTGTGACTTCAATTAATTTTATTGATTTTGAATCAGAATCTAACACTTTAAAAGATAATTCTCCTTTTTTAAAAGATTCACTAATTTCTGGAATTTTCTTTAAAATGAAAAACATAAAACCGCCAATAGTTTCAAAATCATCTGCTTCATTCTCAGAAATTTTTACTCCTAACATTTCTTCAACTTCTTCAATATCAACTCTTCCGCCAAAATGAAAAACATTATCGCTAATTTGTTTTTTAGTTACATAAATATTCTCTTCCAACATATCATGCTCATCCTTAATTTCTCCAACAATTTCTTCAATAATATCTTCAATAGTAATAATACCATCAGTTCCACCATATTCATCAAGGATTATAGCCATATGAACACCAGAAGAACGCATTTTTACTAAAAGATCGGTAATCTTCATTGAGTGCGGTACATAAAGGATTTTTCTTTTTATATCAGAAATTTTAAATTTGGCCTTCTCATCATTAATAAATTTAATCAAATCCTTACAATGCATAAATCCTAAAATATTATCAAGATTCTTGCTATAGATAGGCATTCTACTATTTTCTTTGTCTAAAATAATCTTTTTGATTTCTTCCAGATGAGTGTTTTTTTCAATAGCAGTAATATTATTTCTTGGAACCATAATATCACCAACTTTAATTTTATTGATCTGTAAAATATTATTAATCATAGTTTTTTGCTCTAAACCAATCACACCAATATTATAACATTTAATAATGATATTTCTTAATCTTGAAGCAAAATAATTCTTTTTATTTTTAAAAAATCTGATGATTAATTTACATAATGAGTCCTTTTTTGACTCATTATTTTGTGAAGATTTGGGGTCGCTTTCCATTAATCTTGAAGATTAAGTTGATCAAAAGTAAGAATAGTATTTTTAGTCATTCTTACCTCATCCATTCTGCGTCTAGGAGTAGAAATTGGATAGGAATGAAATTTGTCACCAGAATCATTTTTAACTTCCTTAGCAATATAAATCATAGTCTCAATAAAATTATCAATCACTGTTTTATTTTCAGTTTCGGTTGGTTCAATCAACATAGCACCAGGAGTAACCAAAGGAAAGAAAACTGTCATTGGATGCATACCATATTCAACCAAAGCCTTAGCAATATCCAAAGTTGTGACACCTTTTTCCTTTTGTAATTTGTCATTTAACAAACATTCATGCATACAAAAACCTTCAAATGGCACATTATAATGATCTCTTAATTTTGTTAAAACATAATTAGCAGATAAAACAGCATCTTCAGCAACTTGTTTAAGACCATCGGCGCCGTGAGACATCATATAAGAAAGGGCTCGAACCATCATACCAAATTGCCCATGAAAGCCTTTAATCTTTCCAACTGTATATTTTGGATCAGCAATTTTATATTGATCACCCTCTTTAACAACAATTGGAGAAGGGGTAAAATCAGCAAGTTCCTTAGAAACCGCAATAGGACCACAACCAGGACCACCACCACCATGAGGAGTAGAAAATGTTTTATAAATTAAAATGCATTACATCCACACCAATATCTGCTGGTTTAATTTTACCAACAATTGCATTGTAATTAGCACCATCACAGTAAAAATAAGCACCAATTCCATGAATAATATCAGCAATATCCTTTACTTTTGATTCAAATTTACCACAAGTATTAGGATTGGTTAACATAATAGCAGCAATATCCCGATCATATTCGGCAACTAATTTTTTAAATTCATCAAAATCAACCTCACCCGTTTTTTTATTTGATGGAATAACTTTAATTTGATAACCACAAGTTGCAGCAGTCGCAGGATTTGTACCATGGGCCGAATCTGGAATTAGGATAATTTTACGTGCATCACCTTTAGCAGTAAGAGCCGCTCTAATAGTTAAAATACCAGCTAATTCACCTTGAGCACCAGCAGCAGGAGCAAGGCAGGCCGCATGAAGACCTGTCATAATCGATAGCCAATTTTGCAATTCATACATTAATTCCAAAGCTCCTTGAATTGTTGACTGATCTTGAAGTGGATGAATATTGGCAAATCCTGAAAATCTAGCAACTTTTTCATTAAGGCGAGGATTATGCTTCATAGTGCAAGATCCCAGTGGATAAAAACCCTTATCAATTGAATAATTTTCAGTTGATAAATTAACAAAATGGCCAATTACATCAGGTTCTGTTAATTCTGGTAAACCAATTTTTTCTCTTTTTTTACCGGCAATTTTTAATTTAAAATCAGCAATTTCTGGCAAATCAACACCACAAGACCCTGTTCTTGATTTTCTAAACAATAAATCTTCTTCTGTATTTAAACCAATATTTTTTGGTATAAAATTTTCTTTAGAATTGACATCTATATTTTTTACAATGGATTCGCTCATTACAATATTTCTTTAAGATTTTCTGCTAATATTTTCATATCTTTATCACTGGTTAATTCAGTCACCGCCATAATCATAAGATTATTATCTAAGGCTAAACCAGAAATAATATTTCTTTCTAATAATTTTTTTACTTATTTCCTTAACATCTTTTGGCAATTTAATAGTAAATTCATTAAAGAAACTATCATTTAAAACTTCTATTCCAGCAATTTTTGATAAAATATCAGATAATTTACAGGCTTTTTGATGATTTAATAAAGCCAAATTTTTAAAACCAATTTCACCAAGTAAAAAAGCATGAATAGTAAAGGCAACAGCACAAAGACCCTGATTAGAACAAATATTTGAAGTTGCCTTATCTCTTCTAATATGTTGCTCCCTAGCATTTAATGTTAAAACAAAAGATTCTTTACCATCCTGATCCACGGTTGCACCACAAATTCTACCAGGAATTTGTCTGACATATTTTTTAAGACAAGCAAAAAAACCCAGATGTGGGCCACCAAAATTCATACCAACACCAATTGAAGCCGCCTCTCCCGTAACAATATCCGCCATTTTTGGCTCTTCTAAAAGACCAAGAGATAAAATCTCAGTAATTGAAACAATCATTAAAGCATCAACCTCATCAGCTTTTTTTCTAACCGCATCCAAATCAGTAACATTACCATAAAAATCTGGATAGGCAGTAATGACAGCCGCAGTTTGATCATCAATTTCATTTTCAGAAGTTAATTCAATTTCAGCTAAATCAGTATAAGTTTTTAAAACTTCTAAATAGTTAGAATTGATCTCACCTAAAATGGCAATTTTTTTCTTATTTCTTTTAATTCTAACTGCCATTAAAGCAGCTTCAGCAAGGCCAGTAGCACCATCATAAAGAGAGGCATTGGCAACTTCCATTCCAGTTAAACGAGAAATAATTGTTTGAAATTGAAAAATGGTTTTTAAAGTTCCTTGTGAAATTTCTGGCTGATATGGCGTGTAGGCAGTTAAAAATTCTGACCTTTGAATTAAATGATCCACAGCGGATGGAACATGATGATTGTAACAGCCAACACCTAAGAAAAATGGCTGAGATGTAGCTGGTTTATTTTTTTCAGATAATTTTCTAAGATAAGATTCAACCTCAATTTCACCTTGGTGGTCTGGCAATCTTTCAATTTTTTGAGTTAAAATAGATTCTTTTGGAGCGCCAGCATAAAGCTCATCAATATGATTTATGCCAATATCTTGTTTCATTTGCTCCCTTTCAAGCTTCGTTAAAGCCAAATAGCGCATCTTATAATAGTTAAGTTAATTCCCATTAACTTTAAAGTAACTTTTATTACTAATTAATATGGGATATTTTACTAATTTCCCTAGAGCAAAAATTGCTTTAAAGATGGAAATTAGTATTTTAAAAAGACAGAAATGATATAGATATATGCTTTAAAAATCAACCAAATTAATTTTGGTTTAAAAATAAAACTTCATCTTAAAATGAATAATTTATTTATTAAAAAGTTAGGCATTGTTAATCCAAAATAGATAATAAGCCATTTCTCTTTAAAATCAATAATTTTACTGAATATTCAAGCATCTTTATTGATTTAGAGTAGCATTTGCTCTTTCTTCTCATTCTAGCCAGAAGTGTCTGAACAAGCTATTATAGCCCTCGATAGTATAAGTATGTGCCTTGGATTGAATATGCTTATCCTTAGGAACAAATTTCTCATACGGTTTCCAATAATCCGTTGCTATAATGCCTTTAGCTCTGTCTTTTACTCCTTCCCAAAGTTCTTTTCCAGTTCTTGTAGATCTGTCGCCAACAACGAAGTTGATGAATTCTTTTGCATATCTATCAACAGCAATCCAGATCCAGACAGAGTTTTTTTTGAACCAATATAGCTGTGCATTTCATCTATCTCAGTTACGCATATTTCATGGCTATTTTGCAATAAATCAAGATTTTGACCATATTGCTTGATCCAGTTAAAGATACTTACATGACTAACCTTGAGAATTCTTCCTATAGATCTAAATCCTAGACCCTCTAGGTACAACTCCAGGGCAAATCTTTTTATTGATCTATCTTTAGAATTTCTGCCTTTTGTATAATTATAATTGCAATCTTTTACACTTATAATCTTTATCCAAATTTAGGCATTATTTGTGGTAATTTCTCTAGTTTCTTGTCTAATTTTACCATTTTTGGCTAAATTAGACACATTTATCCCTTGTTACGCTGTATTTGGTAGTATTTTTCTAACCATATAGAGATTAGCATTCCGTACATTTTACCATTTTTGCAAACGTTAGAACTGGAGCATTTTAAACATTTCATAGCTTGATTTATTGAGTTAAAATGCTTATTTTATGCTCAATGATGTTAATTGCTAGTAAAATCTATTGTAAATTAACAATGCCAAAAGTTACTTTAAATTTGGGAATTCGTATAATACCATTTCCCAACTTTAAAGTAACACTAAATATTAATTTAATTATTTTATTATGAAAATATTAGCATTTAAACAGTTTCAAATCTATAAATTAGATAATTGGTTTTTCAGAGGTTCCCTAACAAAAAACTTTCAAATAAGCAAAAAAAGAGGAATAAACAATTTTCATCAGTTCGAGCTAAAGTTGAACCTCAATAGCTCAAAATCAATCAATAAACAATTAGTTACTTATGCTGCATCCTTAGCAAGAGGAGCTGATACGAAAATTTTAGACCTTAATGACTATGAACTACCCTTATTTAGTGAAGATAAAGAAAAAGAAATTGGTCAGGCAGAATTGGCTAAAGAATTTTAGAAAAAATTAAAAATAGCGATAGTTTGATAATTTCTTTTGCTGAACATAATGGCTCATACACATTTAGTGAAGATAAAGAAAAAGAAATTGGTCAGCCTATAAAAACATTTTTGATTGGTGCTCAAGAATTAATCCAAAAGTTTTCCAAGGTAAAAAAAAGTAATTTTACTTTCTACATCCCCCGGACCAGGTGGTGGTGCTAGCGTCTTAGATCTCGCAACCAAATCAACAGCATTTTTTAATGGTAAGCTAATTGGTACATTGTCTATTCCAAGTTTTTATGATAATTTTGATCAGGAAAAACAATTAATCAAAAATGAAAAAATTAGAGAGGATTTAGTAGATATAATTAATAAATTATAGTGAAATTTTAGGTTATGGACAGTCCGATAAATAGATTATTGCATTAAATATCATTCTACAAGAATTTATAGAAATCTCTGAGAACTAAAAAATTCTACTTAGCAAAATTGACTTTTTTAGCTCTTTTTATTTAATTTAATTTATTTGAATTAATTGGAAATTGCTTGAAATTTTTAGTTTTTTAGGGGTTTCTATACAATTTCAAATATCAATCCAAATAAATTTTTAGTTACTAATTTTAATTCTAAAAGTACATTACTAACAGCCTTACCAGCATTGGATGTTGGATCAATATTTAAAATAGCAATAAGATCTGCAACTGAAACAAAGCCTGTTAATAATGATAAAAAGAATAGAGCGACCAAAAATATTACTAACTGAAAGGTGATTTTTAAAAAATTATTAATCATATATAATATTTAATTAGTTATATCCAATTTCTTTATTTTATTTTGATCTATTTCAGTAAATACATCTTCCCAAGTTCCTGTAGTCGAAGCTTTTGAATATTCAGTCACCCTATTTTCAAAGAAATTAGTATGTTCAACACCATTCAATATCTCATCAAGCCAAGGAAGTGGATTATCATCAATCATATAAATATCTTTAAGACCCAACTGTGACAATCTTCTATCTGCAATATATCTAATATATCTTTTAACCTCTCTTGCCGTAAGACCCTCAATAGCACCCATTTCAAAACATAAATCAATAAAGGCATCTTCAAAATGCACAATGGTAGCACAAGCTTCATAAAGATTTCCTCGAAGTTCCTCATTCCAAACTTCTGGATTTTCTTTAACAAAAGTATGAAATAATCTAATGATAGATTCAGTATGAAGTGATTCATCTCTTACTGACCAAGTAACTATTTGTCCCATCCCCTTCATTTTGCCAAATCTTTGAAAACTAAGTAAAATAGCAAAGGAAGCAAATAATTGCAATCCTTCAGTAAAGCCACCAAATACTGCCAATGTTGTAGCAATATCTTGATTAGTGCTAACGCCAAATTTTTGCATATAATCATATTTATCCTTCATTTCCTTATATTTCATAAAGGCCGAATATTCAATTTCTGGCATACCGATTGTATCAAGCAAATGAGAATAAGCTGCAATATGAATAGTTTCCATATTAGAAAAAGCTGAAAGCATCATCTGAATTTCCGTTGGTTGAAAAACCTGACTATAATGCTTCATATAGCAATTATTAACCTCAATATCAGCTTGAGTAAGAAATCTAAAAATTTGAGTAAGAATGTTTTTTTCAGAAACAGTTAAATTATGTTTCCAATCACGAACATCGTCTGCTAAAGGAACTTCCTCAGGAAGCCAGTGAATTTGTTGTTGCCTTAACCAAGCATCGTAAGCCCAAGGATATTTAAAAGGCTTATAAATATGGGGCGCATCTAATAATGACATAATTGCAAAATTTAATTATAATAATTGAACATAATTTTACAAATTATGGAAATAATATTCAATTAAATTAATATAATATTACACCGGTGATATTATTCAATTTTACGAATAATTTTGTTAAGAATAGAAATAGAGAAACTATCTATTTGTATAGAAAAATGGTCAATCTTCTTATTAAGTATATTATAAAATATTACAGCTGGAATGGCAACGAATAGACCCATCGCCGTAGCAAACAAAGCTTCTGCAATTCCAGGCGCAACAATTGCCAGACTAGTATTACCAGAATCAGCAATATTTTGAAAACTATTCATAATACCCCAAACTGTTCCAAATAGACCAATAAAGGGAGCATTTGAACCAATTATGGCCAGAGTATTTGTTCCAGATTCTAATTTTTCTATTATATTATTTTCAACTATGTCGATCGCTCCTTGAATACGACCCTTAATCGAATCAATTCTATCAATTATATGTTCAGAATCCTTTTCTTTACTTAATTGCCATTCTTTTATACTGGCAATAATTATTCTCGATAATGGGTTTCTATTATTTCCTTGTGCTAAATTTAATATATCATTTAACGAGTTTTTTGATTCAAATAATAAAATAAATTTCCACATTAATATTTTTAAAATAGAAAATTTTGTCAATTTAAAAAATATTATAGTCCAAGACATTAATGACATCAATAATAATAAACCCATCACTGACTTTACCACTATATCGGCATTCATGATTAACTCAATCATTTGACTATTACCTTCAAATATCATTTATTTACACATTTTGTTTTATTCCAACATTTTCTTGGACCACAATCACAGGATTTTGTCATTACTTGAGCTCAAAAAGAATTTGACTCAATATTGCAATTATCGGCACAACTATTCCTAAATTCTGCCATTTTCCCACCAGATTCCTCACAAGCATCTGATTTTCCTGACACCTCATCAGAAATATTATCAATAAAGCCTAATAAACCCTTTTTTTTACTATCACTAAAATTCTTTACTTCCTCTTTTATAATCGATTTATTTTCTTCTATTTTAGATTTCTTTTTTGCTCTATATATTTTATATTTTTTTTGTGTAAGATCTTTTACCTCAACACATTTATTATTTTGCCAACATTTATCTTTACCACAGTCGCAACCATATTCTAACACCTTATAACATGGGGTATTTTTATCAATTTCTTTATCACATTTATCATGACAAGTATGATTAAAAATCCTCCATGTTCCATTTGATTTGCTACATATATTTTTATTATCAATTGCAGAAAATGAACTAAAAGAAAAAAAACTAAATATAAAAAAAACTAAATATATATTCAGTCTCATTAGATATTATCTTTTATAGATTTAACAATTTCATCTCCCATTTGGATAGTTGATATTGTTTTTTCACCCTCCTTTGCTATATCTTTCGTTCTATATCGCTTATTTAAAGTATCCTTGATAGCATTATCAATTAAATCTGCCTCTTTTTGATAATCAAAAGAGTAGCGTAGCATCATTGAAAGGCTAGAAATAGTTGCAATTGGATTGGCAATATTTTGTCCTGCTATATCAGGTGCTGAACCATGAACTGGTTCATAAAGAGCATATTGTTTATTGCCTTTTTTTCCCCAAGAGATGCTGAAGGTAGCATTCCTAGTGACCCTGTTAACATAGAAGCAGTATCAGAAATAATATCACCAAACATATTGGTTGTAACCATTACATCAAATTGCTTTGGATAACGAACTAACTGCATTGAAGCATTATCAACATACATATGAGACAATTCAACATCAGAATAATTTTTTGCAGTTTCTATCACCTGCTCTCTCCACATTTCAGTTGATTCTAAAACATTAGCCTTATCTATTGAACAGAGTTTTTTACTTCTTTTTTGAGCTAAATCTAAAGCTACTTTAGTAATTCTATCAACCTCTTTAGAGTTATATTTCAGAGTATTAAAACCTGTTTTTGTTCCATCCTCTTCTGTAATAACACCTCTTGGCTGACCGAAATATATTCCACCTGTTAATTCTCTAACAATCATAATATCTAAACCAGAAACTAGATCTGGCTTTAAAGATGAGCTATCGATTAAAGCATCAAAAACAATTGCTGGACGTAAATTGGCAAATAATTCTAATTCTTTTCTAATTCCAAGTAAACCCCTTTCTGGCCTAACTTCATAGGGTAGTTCTTCCCATTTTGGGCCACCAACTGCTCCAAGTAAAATAGCATCATTTTTTTTGGCCTTTTCTAAGGTTTCTGCTGGAAATGGGGTTCCGATCTTATCATAAGCAATACCACCAAGCATAGCATAATCCACTTGAAATTTTTTATCAGTATTTGCTGAAAAAAAATCCAAAATCTTTTTGGCCTCCATTACAACTTCCGGTCCAATACCATCACCCTCTATAAGTAATATATTTTTTATATTCATCATGTTTTAATTGTTAAGGAATCTCTGAAAAACTCAAAATTCCAATTTTTATTTTTTCAGAAATTCCTTAAATATTTAGAAAATTCTTTGACTAAATTTTGATATAAGTTTTGTTTAAAATCAATTACCAAATTTGGTATTTCTTCTATATTTTGTTGCCACCTCCATTCCGAAAATTCTGGTTTATGCTTAACTCTAAATCAATTGAATTATTATCTCCTGTAAATTCAATTAAAAACCATCTTTGTTTTTGACCAATATATCTACCCTTCCATACATTCTCTATAAGCTCAATTGGTACATTATAATAGAAATAATCTTTTGAAATATTTAATATTTTTACCTCATTTTTTGTAACTCCCGTCTCTTCCTCAAGCTCTCTATACATAGCATTTTCTTCATTCTCACCTGAATCTATACCACCTTGAGGCATCTGCCAATATTCATCAACAATATTAGATATTCTCTTAGCAATAAATATTTCTTTATTTTTATTGATCATCATAATCCCAACACATGGACGATAAAGATGATCTATATTTTGATCCATTTTACAATTTCTTTAGCTATATCTTTTTTAGAATTTTTACCAATTTTAGTAATAATTTTATTTTTATCAACTATAGTAATTTCATTGTCATTAGCACCAAAAACCTTTCCACTTTTGACATCATTAGCAATTATTAAATCACAATTTTTACGATTTGCTTTACCTATGGCATTTTCAACAAGATCATTACTTTCAGCCGCAAAACCAATGACAATTTTTGGCCTATTTTTACTATGACCTATTATTTCTAAAATATCGATATTTAACTCCAACTCAATATTTTTAACATTTTGTCCTTTTTTAATTTTTTTATCAGAATAATTTTTTGGCTTAAAATCAGAAATTGTCACGCCGATATATAAATATCACTATCTTCAATATTCTCTTCAATTGCTTCTAGAATCTGATTTGACGAACTAACTCTAATAATATTTTTCTCTGGCAAATTAATATCTTCCTTAATATTCGATGCAATCAATATTACATCACCACCCATCTGATGTAATATTTCTGCAATAAAAATTCCCTGCTTACCAGATGAATAATTTCCAATGAATCGAACAGGATCTATTGGTTCAAAAGTTGCGCCAGCAGTAACAATGATTTTTTTACCAGTAAATTTTTGAGAATTAATGAAGAAATCCTCAATTCCCTGAAAAATATTATTAATATCAGTCATTTTGCCAAAACCAAACTCACCGCAGGCCAGAATATCTTTATCAGGACCAATAATTTGCATATCACTATTAATCAATTTACTAAGATTATTTTGAGTAATTTGATTTTGCCACATTTTAACATTCATAGCTGGAGCTAAAAATATTTTTTTATCAGCGACTAAAATTATTGCCGAAGCTAAATCATCAGCAATACCATTAGATATTTTTGCAATAAAATTTGCTGATGCCGGTGCAACAACTATTAGATCATTATCGCGTGAAAGATTGATATGATCCATAGAATCCTTATCATCTGGTTTAAAAAGATCCTGCCTTACTTCTTTTCCTAATATTGATGATACTAAAAGAGGTGTAATAAATTTTTCCGTTTCTTTTGTTAAAACAACTTCAACTTCATAATCATCTTTCCTTAATAATCTAATTAATTCTAAAGATTTATAACAAGCTATTGAAGCTGTAATTATTAGAAGAATTTTTTTTCTCATTGAGTTAAATAATTAAAGCCACAGCTTAAAAGGACAGTCCCTTAAAGCATTTTCGGTACTGTATAATAATTATATTTACTATTAGTAGAATTCTTCATCACCTGTTCTAAATTTTCTTTAGATTCTACCTCATCATCAAATAATTTTAAGGTTTGAGAATGAATATTATTTAAAATCTCTACATCATCAGTATCTGCTTCTGATAATATATCAATCCAATCAATTATCTTCCCCAATTGATTTTCCATATTATTCTTCTCTTCATCTGAGATTTTTATCTTTGCTAATTTAGCAATTTTTTTAATATTTATATCTGGCATTTATTATTTCATTTATTATGGGGTTGTCCAAAATCTTTTTCCTTAAAGATAAATAATATTATTCATTAAAAGAATATTTATTTTCAAGTTAAAATAGTTACTATTTAAGGCCCCCAAATATTGAGCCCCAAGGTGCAGAAATTTGATCAACATATTCTTCCCTCATGCAATACCAATAACCATAATTCCAAGCTTTCTTATAAATAGGAGAATTGGCCAATTTCCAACCATCCTGCTTATTTGCTTCATAAAACATTTTATAAAAAGTATTTGATCCAGAAGATGCGCCAGTTTCACAACCATGCTCCCACCCAAGCTTAAAATCTGGATCAGCATCTTTTAAATCACTTGAAAAATGTTTTGTTGTTCTAGCATATCTAAAATAATCAGCACTATGCTTATGTTTACAAGATGATATTATAAATAGTAATAATGATATTTTTATGATATGAGTCATTGCTATATAAATTATATATTGCAAGTGATTGTACCATAATTTTAAACAAATCACAAGAAAAAATGATTGTTTATAGCCAACTAATTCATGGAAATAATATTAAACGTCTAAATTAACAACATCTAAAGCATTTTGCTGGATAAAATCTTTTCTTGGTTCAACAACATTACCCATTAACATAGAAAATATCTCATCAGCATCATCAAATTCATCAATTTTAACTTGTAATAATGTTCTATTTTCTGGATCTAAGGTTGTTTCCCATAATTGTTCGGCATTCATTTCACCCAAACCCTTGAATCTTTGAATTGATAGGCCTTTTTTACCAATTTCATTAATAAAGGTCATTAATTCAGCTGGAGTATTAGCTGTAAATTTATCTTCTTTTTTGATTAAAGTAATCGAAGATTCAAACTCTTCTAAAATTTCATCTTTAATTTTATTTAGAGCAATAGCCTCTGCCATATCCAAAATATTTTTATCAATAATGACAGAATTTTTAATACCTCTAACTTCAGAAATTAAAGTAATATTTTCAGCAATTTTATAATCCCACTTAACATCCTCATCATTATGTTGTAATTTTTTGACAATTTTCTGTGAGATTTTTTCTGCTAAAGAATTATCTTCAAGCCATCCTTTGTCAAAAGCGCCATTAATTGCCGCAATTTGTACGATATTTTCTGGTAAAATTCTTGAAACCCTATTACAAAGATTATTAAATTGATTAATTTTACTAATAAAGTTTTTTAAATCCGAACCTGCAATATCACCAGCCTTTGTTTGAAGAACAGTATCTAAGATGGCATTATTAATAAGATATTCTTGCATAGAATCCTCATTTTTTAGATAAACTTCGCTATTACCTTTTTTAACCTTATATAAAGGAGGTTGCGCTATATATAAAAAGCCTTTTTCAATCAATTTTGGCATATAACGAAAGAAAAAAGTCAGAAGAAGAGTTCTAATATGAGAACCATCAACATCGGCATCGGCCATAATAACAATCTTGTGATATCTAATTTTTTCTTCATCAAATTCATTACCAATACCAGCGCCAAGAGCGGTGATTATCGTTCCAACTTCTTGAGAAGATAAAACCTTATCAAATCTAGACCTTTCAACATTTAAAATTTTACCCCTGATTGGTAAAATTGCTTGAAACTCTCTATTTCTACCACCTTTCGCTGAACCGCCAGCTGAATTACCCTCAACAATAAATAACTCACTTAATTCTGGATTTTTTTCCTGACAATCTGCTAATTTTCCAGGAAGATTACTAACTTCTAAAGCAGATTTTCGTCTGGTTAATTCTCTAGCTTTTCTGGCAAAAGATCTCTGGCTTTTGCGACTTCAAGACTCTTACTGATAATATTTTTTACATCATTTGGATGCTCTTCAAACCATTCTGATAATTTTTCAGAAACTATTGCTTCAACACAACCTCTAACCTCACTCGAAACCAATTTATCTTTTGTTTGAGAAGAAAATTTTGGATCTGGAACTTTAACGGATAGAACGCAAGTCATACCCTCTCTAATATCCTCGCCAGAAAGAGTTAGTTTTTTTTTTTTAAAAAGATTATTATTTGAAATATAATTATTCACAACTCTTGTTAAAGCGGCCTTCATACCTGCAAGATGGGTACCACCATCCCTTTGTCTGATATTATTAGTAAAACACAGAATATTTTCACTATAGCTATCATTCCAAGCCATAGCAACCTCCACACCTATTCCACTATCATCAGATCCTAAAATATTTATTGGCTTATTAATTGGGTTTTTATTGCGATCTAGATATTTAACATAGGCTTCAACTCCTCCCTTATAAAAAAGCTCAACTTCTTTTGGTTCATCACTTCTGATATCTTTTAAGTTTATTTTGACACCAGAATTAAGAAATGATAATTCTCTTAATCTATGTTCTAAAGTAGAAAAATTAAATTCTGTTATAGCAAAAATATTGTTGGAGGGTAAGAATGTAACTTGCGTACCTTTTTTACCTTTCGCTTCGCCAATTTCTTTCAATGGAGCTACCGCCTCTCCATTAGCAAACTCAATGAGATATTCTTTACCATTTTTCCAAATTCTAAGTTTTAACCAATCTGAAAGAGCATTAACCACTGAAACACCAACACCATGTAAGCCACCTGATATTTTATATGAATTTTGGTCAAATTTACCACCCGCATGAAGTCTGGTCATAATAACTTCTCTTTGCTGAAACACCTTCTTCCTCATGGATATCTATTGGAATACCACGACCATTATCAGAAACAGTAACGGAATTATCTTCATTAATTATAACCTCAACATTATCACAATGTCCTGCTAATGATTCATCAATTGAGTTATCTAAAACTTCATAGACCATATGATGTAATCCTGTACCATCATCAGTATCTCCAATATACATCCCAGGTCTTTTTCTAACTGCTTCTAAGCCTTTTAAGACCTTAATTGAACTTGCGGTATATTCTTGATTATTTGACATATTTGATTTTAAATATTTATCTGTAACATAATTTTGGTTAACCTTGTTTTAAAAAATGAACTTACGATCACCCATCGGTCAACTAAAAGATTTTAAATAATCAATTTTGCAATAATCAATATATTATGCAACATCAATTAGAGAAAGAAAATTTTATAGGCAAAATTGCTAAATTAAATTGGCTATTAATATCTTTAATTGCCATTTTATCGACAATTGGCTTAACAATGCTATATTCTGCAAACTGGCGGAAATTACAAAATATGGATGTTGAGACAATTTATCTATTTTTCTTTTTTTCCAGTAATGATCTTAATTGCCATTATTGATATTAAATTTTGGTTCCGACATATTCATAAATTCTATCTTCTTGGTATATTATTACTATTATTTGTCTATTTCAAAGGACATTATGCTATGGGTGCCACCAGATGGTTTAAGCTAGGTTTTATAACTGTTCAGCCCTCTGAAATCATGAAAGTATTTTTAGTTTTATCTCTAGCAAAATATTTTCATAATATTGAAGCTGAGGATATACAAAAAATTAGATATGTCCTTATACCGCTATTTCTCATCCTTTTACCTGCTGGTTTAATTTTTATGCAACCAGATCTTGGAACTTCTTTAATCTTATTATTTGTTGGTTTTGTCATTTTATTCGTTGCTGGTGTTATGATGTGGAAATTCATCCTAACTGGTATCATCGCTCTAATATCCATGCCAATTTTATGGTTCTTTTTTTTACATCCCTATCAAAGAGATAGAATCAAAAATTTTATTAATCCCGATAGTGACCCTATGGGAACTGGATATAATATTATTCAATCAAAAATTGCTGTCGGTTCTGGTGGAGTTTTTGGCAAAGGTTTTATTAATGGTACCCAAACTCAATTAGGTTTTTTACCAGAAAAACAAACGGATTTTATTTTTACAATTTTATCTGAAGAGTTTGGATTTATTGGATCAACATCTATTGTTTTACTATGTGCTATGATAACTTTTATATCCATTTTTTTAGCATCAAAAAGTCTAAATCAATATTCAAGATTGGTAATAGTTGGTATTACATCAATCTTCTTCTTCCACTCCTTTATCAATATTGGAATGGCTATTGGACTATTACCAGTAGTTGGTGCGCCATTGCCTTTCATGTCCTATGGTGGTACAATTACCGCAACCATGTTAATAGGCTTTGGTTTTATTTTAAATGTTAACCTCCATAAAAGCTCAGAACTAAAATAGTTTTTTCTTGACTTTTTTAAGGTGCAGAAATATGTTTACTATTCGTTTCGTCACCTTACAAAATAAATCAAAAAATATATAGTAATGAAAAAAGATTCTAAATTGGGTTTTTCTTTGATTGAAATCTCAGTTGTAATATTAATCATAGGTATATTAATTGCAGCCATCAATACTGGAACTGACCTTGTTAAAAAATCTAAAACAGCTTCTGCTCAAAATCTTACTTCAAACTCACCAATATATGGTATGGAAAATCTTGTATTATGGTTTGAATCTTCCTTACCAGATAGTTTCTATAATGAAGGTGACCCAATAGATCTATGGTCTAACAATTCCCCATTTTATAATATTGGTTCGGCAGTTCAAGAAACAGTAGCTAATCGGCCAAAATATATGAAGGACTCTATCAATCATACTCCAGCTGTTTTATTTGACGACGATACTCAATTTTTAGAGATTAAAAATATCGGAAATACATTGGAAGAATCTGATCTAACTATTTTTATTCTTGAAGAAAGAGATGCTGATGATAATACAAAAAAAAGCTTGATTAGCACTAGTGGCACTAGTGGCACTAGTGGTTTAGAAATTTACTATGCTGCCGGAACCAACGCATTGACTATTGAAGATGAATCAGGAACAGCAGCCACTGCAGCTTTTGCTGAAGCAGCACCAGCACTACATTATTTTAGCCTAAATGGTGGTAACAATTTTTCAATTGATGATAGCAGCCCAAAGACTATATTGCTGGCTGGATTCAATTACTACCTTAATAAAAGACTTCCAGAAAATGGCTCAATGCCAGCTGTAACTCTTAAAATAGATGTTGCTGGAGATGTAAGATATAATACTGGATCTATGGGAACTATTACAATTGGTCTTGACTGACTCATATTTAGGTGCTATTTCTGAGATATTAATCTTTAATAGAAAGTTAAGACAACGAGAATTAATCGATATTTTTGATTATTTTGAAGCAAAATATAATCTTTCACTAAGCTCAACTTAATATAATATTTTTATTAGACTTTAATTTTATAATTCTCTGATATTATTTAATAATTTAATCATGAAAAAAAATTCCAAATTAGGCTTTTCTCTTTTAGAAGTCTCTGTTGTTTTATTAATCATTGGTATCTTACTAGCATCTGTTAGTGCTGGTAAAAGTATGATTAAAACCTCTAGACTTACATCAGCAAAATCACTAACTGCCAACTCCCCTGTGGTAGCTGTTGATGGCCTAGCAATATGGTTAGAAACTGTATCAGATAGAAGTTTTGCAGAAGATGATACTTATGATTTTACAAATATTTCTGGATGGCAAAATTTAACAAATTATTTCTCTGCAAATAATCTTAGTTTCACTGGCGACCCATCTTATAGAGAGTCAGCAATTAATGACCTACCATCTGTTAATTTTGATGGCAATGATTCTATTGACATTAATACAGCAATACAGCCAATAGTTGGTACCAATTTTGCAATTTTTATTGTTGAAAAAAGAGAAGATAATGTTGGAATAAAAACAATAATCGACAGTACAGATGATGATTTATTAATCCAATATTCTGCCGCTAATATAATTATTAATAAAAATGGTGGTGTAGGTGCTGATATAGAGATACCATCTGTAGCTACAACCAATATACCATCAATTAATTACATATCTTTCGCATCTTCTGCAAATGGCGCTGCCCCTGCAGGATTAAATTATTACAGAAATAAAGGTGTATTTGTCAATAGGACTACTAGTGAAGATGAGATTACAGCAGATGGTACCCATGCTAATACTGATGCTATTTCTTCAATAGCAGCTGCCACTTTAGGTGCAACGACTGATGGCTATAATGGCAATATTTCTGAGATTGTTATATATAATCAATCTCTTACTTTTCTTGAACTTGAGGAGATTCTTAATTATCTTAGCTCAAAATATAAAATTCCTCTTACTAGAAGTTAGGTTTTGGCAACTATATTTGCCAATTTAGGGTTTTCTTCACTTTATAAAAAATCTTCCTTATCTATTTTTAAAATTTCTGGTGATAACGCTTTTCTATCACTAACCCATCTTGGGGTTAAAAAAAAAATTAAAAATAGATTAGGAACTCTTTGCAGCATAACAGATCCTGAAGATCATTCTATCATAGATCAGGTTTTAATTACTTGTTTTGAAGCGCCAAATAGTTATACTGGTCAAAATATAGTTGAAATATCTTGCCATCCCTCACATTTCATTATCAGAAAAATAACAGAAATTCTTTTAAAAATTGAAGATTTTAGATATGCTACAGAGGGAGAATTCACTAAATTAGCCCTTTTAAATAATAAGATTGACCTCATTCAAGCAGAGGCAGTACTTGATATCATAAATTCCAAAACAAAATTCCAGCATAAACAAGCAATATCCCAGCTCTTGGGAGATTACAGTTTAATTTATCAAAACTGGCGAGATAAAATTATTAATATTATTGCTAATTTAGAATCTGTAATTGATTTTCCAGATGAAGATCTGCCTATAGAAATCATAGAAATTGCTAAAAAAGAAATAGATTATTTAATTAATAAAATATCACAGCAATTAAAAAATAAATCAGGTCAAAAAATTAAAGAAGGAATTTCAGTTGTTATTTTAGGCGATCCTAATGTTGGCAAATCAACATTAATGAATTTTTTAAATCAAAAAGATATTTCTATTATTTCCAATATTGCTGGCACTACCAGAGACATTATTGAGTCACATCTAGAAATTGCTGGTTTTGAGGTAATAATTTCAGATACTGCAGGTATTAGAGAATCCAATGATCCAATTGAAAAAGAGGGAATAAAAAGAGCAATTAATAAATCAAAAAAAGCCGATATTAAAATTATTATCTTAGATGCATCTAACATAAAATTAGATAATCTAAAATTTTATGATGAAAATACTATCATATTGATAAATAAAATAGACCTAAAACAGCCAATATTAGATCAAGAATTATCTAAGAAAAATCCAATTCTAATTTCTTTAGATAAAAATATCAATTTAGAGAAAATTTTTAATGAATTAGAGCAAAAAATTAAAAACATTACCAATGAATTTGATGATCAATCTTTAATTACCAACCAAAGACATAGAAACTCCCTAGAAGAAATTCTAAATTATCTTAAAGAAATTTCTTTCAATGAAAATCCAGAAATTACAGCCGAAAAATTAAGAATAATATCAGGTCATATTGGGCAAATTACAGGAGAAATAAGAATAGATGATATTTTAGATGTAATATTTTCAAAATTTTGCATAGGAAAATGAAGAAACCTCTAAATATGGGACTATCAGAATCTAACAGACCCTATAGCCAATTGCTTCTGACAAGTGAGTTTTACCAATTTTTTCACTATTCTCAAGATC
Source organism: Rickettsiales bacterium (assembly GCA_038142525.1). Taxonomy (GTDB): domain Bacteria; phylum Pseudomonadota; class Alphaproteobacteria; order Rickettsiales; family UBA1997; genus CAJQHK01. The sequence continues at coordinate 553,854 of JAYQKE010000015.1, read as the reverse complement.
AGCAATTGTCCGAGCAACTTTTAATATTCTAGTAAAACCTCTCATTGAAATATCCATCTTATTCATAGCTTTCTCAATCAAATCACGATTCTCGCCATTAAGATCAAAACTTTTCTCAATTTCACTACCACTATTATTACTATTTAATTTATTTGATCTTTGATATTGAAGTTTTCTGGCAAATTTTACTCTTTCAAGAATCTCTTTGGAAGCCTCTCCTACCTCTTCTCCATCCTGAGAAAAAATATTAATCTGAGGAACATTAATAATAATATCCATACGATCTAAAATTGGACCAGAAATTTTAGCCTGATAATCCTTCCCGCATTGCGCGCCCTATTACAAGATTTATTCTCATTACCCAAATAACCGCAACGACAAGGATTCATAGCAGCAATTAATTGAAAATTAGCAGGATAGGTAATATGGGAATTAGCTCTTGAAATGGTAACAATATTATCTTCAATTGGCTGTCTTAAGGAATCTAAAACCTGACGCGGAAATTCCCCAAGCTCATCCAAAAATAATACTCCATTATGAGCCAAAGAGATTTCTCCAGGTTTAGTTTTCATACCACCGCCAACCATAGCCGGCATCGAACAGGAATGATGTGGCGCACGAAAAGGACGATTAGTAATTAACTCCCCATCCTTAATATTACCAGAAATACTATTAATCATATTTACCTCCAACATTTCCTCTAATGTCAATTCTGGCAATATTCCTGTTAATCTTGAAGCAATCATTGATTTACCAGAACCTGGTGGCCCAACCATCAACATATTATGACCACCAGCGTGACTATTTCTAATGCTCTTTTAGCTCTTTTTTGACCCTTAACTTCAGAAAGACAAGGGTAAGTTGGAGTTTTTCTCTTAAAATTTTGTTCTGGACGAGATAGAATTTGCGTCCCCTTAAAATGATTGATTAATTGCAAAAGATTATCAGCGACCAAAACATCAATCTCCTCAGATGCGTAAATAGCTTCGCCGCCAGATTTTTCAGGGCAAATAATATTACCACCAAATTCATTAGCAGTAATTGAAGCTGATAAAATACCATTTACCACTTTAATCTTACCATCCAAAGATAATTCCCCAAGACAGTAATAATTTTCCAACTCTAATTTATCAATGATATTCATCTCGGACAAAATACCAAGAGTAATAGCTAAATCAAAATGACTGCCCTCCTTTTCAAGATCGGCGGGCGCTAAATTAACAATGATTCTTTTGGCCGGAACCTCTAATCCGATAGAATTAATTGCGACCCGAACCCTTTCGCGTGATTCTGCAAGCGCTTTATCAGGAAGTCCTACTATATTGAAAACTGGATGACCAGGCGAGATTTTGACCTCAACATCAACTGGAATGGCTTTAATACCGATAAAAGTAAAGGTTTTGATAGTGGCTACCATAATTTATGGATTTATTGAGTTAAAGATGCTCTGAAAAATAATACCACTTCCCACCTTTAAAGTAACTTTTTTTAATAAAAATTGCTTTAAAGGTAGGAAGTGGTACTGGTACAAGTTCTAAATTTAGGCAATATTAAATAACTAAGTCAAGATAATTTATAAATATTCAGGATTAACTTAGTTATCATGAGAGGCAACCCCGATCACACCAGTCGCAACTCTTTTTCCTGAATTAATAAATTTAGAATATTTCTTACTACCTTTTTTAGCGTGAATAACCATTGATCTACCAATAATTTTATCAATTGTTAGGCCTTCAAAGAAATTTTTATATTTCGTCATATTTATTTTTTTTCTAGGAACGCTACCTAAATTTCCTAAAATTTTATTGCCCTCATGATAATTATGACCGTAATAATGAGGTCCAGTACCAGACCCATCATCTTTTGTTACATCGCCATATTTATGAATATGTAAAGCATGATTTTTAGAATAAAGATTTTTAAACTCGCCATTTAAAGCAACACCTCCTTTTTCTTGAGTTAGTATCACTATGCCAGAAATTTTTGAACCCTTAACAGGCTCTAATTTTACAATCGCTCTTTCAAATTTGTGATTAATACATGAGCTGCAAATAAGTAGTAAAATTAATAAATATTTTTTCATTTTTCTTTTTTTGAATATCTGGGTAATTTCATAAATATATAATCTGACAACCTTACTGGCAAGGATGTAATAAATAAAATCAAACCATATAAAACCCAAGGAAAAGCAATCCTGGATTTATTTTTATCCAAACCTTTTTTAATAATTTTTGCTGCTTTTTTACTACTCATCAAAAATGGCATAGGAAAATTATTTAAGTAAGTAAGTGGAGTTTTCACATATCCAGGACAAATCACATTAACTTTAATATTAAATTTTGCCAATTTCAATCTCAGACCTTCACCAAAAACTCTAACATAAGCCTTACTAGCACTGTAAGACTCAGAACCAGGAACTGCCTTAAAAGATGCAAGTGACGACATAATAACAATTTGACCATTTTTTTGCTCCATCATAATTCTTTGCACCGGATTAATAATATTTAAAACACCCTTAATATTAATATCTATTAATTCCTCTATCTGCTCTTGTTCTTCAATATCAGAAATCTTAGCAAAGAGAAATTCCAGCATTAGCAATTACCAAATCAATATTATTTTTTATACTAATTTTTTTAAGAAATTTATTTATTTTCTCTTTTTCTCGAACATCAATATCTAAAATATTAACTTTTGCCCCCTTTTCTTGACATTTTTTCTTAATCTCTTCCAATCTTTTCTTATTTCTGGCAACCAAAAAAAGCTCTTGATTTGGCCCTGCATATTCTATTGCCAAAGCCTGACCAATTCCACTATTTGCTCCCGTAATTAATATTGCTCCAGGCTTTTTCATAAACTTATTACTTTGATTTTTAAAAAAAATAGGTGATAATAACAATAATTCTCAACTTTATAGCATTTAACTAATATAGAAGAATTTATGCAATATGAAGATTAATATTGCAAATGATAATAACAAAATTTTTCAAGAAGAATAAATCTAATTCTTGAGCAGTAACAAAATAGATAAAATCAATTTAGCTCTAATCTTTTAGCAAAAAATTGATGATATAGCCAAATTAAATTAAGATTGAATATTTAAGATTAGTTTAGTTGGGCATAATAGATAATTTAACAGAATTTAATAATGACAAAATCAATAATAATCGACGCCGCCTATAAGGACGAGACAAGAATCGCCGTTATGGAAGATGGTGTTTTACAAGATTTTGACCGTGAAGCATTAACGGTTAAAAAAATTAAGGGTAATATTTACGCCGCAACAATCACTAGAATCGAACCGTCTCTACAAGTCGCTTTTGTAGATTATGGTGATGAAAAAAGTGGTTTCCTACCATTTTCAGATATCCATCCAAGCTATTATCACCTTCCAGAAGAAGAGAAAAAACAAATTATTGATCACAGATCGAATAATAGAAATAATCCTGAGAATATCTCAACTAATGAAGATAATGAAAAAGATCAAACAGAAAATGTTATTAGCACAGGATCTTACACAGTAGATGAAGAGACTGATTTTGATGAATTATCTCGTAATTTATCTTCAGAAAATGCCAAATCCAGTAAAAAATACAAAATCGAAGATGTCATGGAGATTAGTGACAAAATCCTAGTTCAGGTTTTAAAAGAAGACAGGGGCAATAAAGGTGTTGCCATGACTAGCTATGTTTCAATTGCTGGCAAGTATTGTGTTTTAATGACTAATATTTCTGGCAAAGGCGGCATTTCTAAAAAAGTTAATAATATTCGTGATAGGAAAGCTCTTCGCACTATCCTAAATAATCTCAATATTGATCAAGATAAATCAATCATTATTAGAACTGCTGGTATTGGCAAAACATCTGAAGATATTGCAAATGATTATAATTATTTAATCAAATTATGGGAACATATCTTAAAAGAAAAAGAGCAAACAAAAACACCTTTGCTTATTCACTCGGAAGATGACATAGTAAAAAAGATTGTTTGTAATCTTGATCATGAAGATATTAAAGAAATTATTACTGAAGGTAAAAAATCCTATAATAACATCTCTAATCTCATTAGAATTGCTGGAGGTGATACTGAAAAAGTTAGGCTATATAAGGATAGAGTTCCAATTTTTAACAAATATAAAATTGAAAATCAAATTGACGAACTTTATGAGAGACATGTTGATTTACCTTCTGGTGGCTCAATTGTTATTGACCAAACTGAAGCCTTAATTGCAATTGATATTAATTCTGGTAAAGCAACTAGCCATAAAAATATTGAAGAAACTGCCTATAAAACCAACATTGAAGCAGTGAAAGAAATTTCAAGACAAGTGAGACTAAGAGATTTAGCTGGCTTGATTGTAATTGACTTTATTGATATGGATGATCAATCAAATCGCCGATTAATTGAAAAAGCTTTAAGAGATGAGCTGAAAAATGATCGTGCCAGAGTACAAATTGGCAAAATTAGTATTTTTGGCTTGCTAGAATTATCTCGCCAAAGATCAAGTAATAGCTTTTTTGAAACTATCACTAAAGATTGCCACAAATGCGGTGGTTCTGGTTATATCAAATCCGAAGAGGTTTTATCTTTAAATATTCTTCGTTCAATAAGATATGCCACTAATGACAAGCAAGCTGGCGTTATTTATGTCAAAGCGCCAAATAGCGTCATTGCCTATATGATGAATTATAAAAGAAGAGAACTTTACAAAATTGAAAAGAATTACAATATTCACATCATAATGCATAGTGATGATGATATGAATCAAAATTCTTATCAAATTAGAAAGAGAAAAAAGTCTTCTTAATGAAGAGAAAAAACTTCTTTTACTAGATTCTGAAAAAATTGGTAAGGTCAATCAAATGGATATTGCCAAGAAATATTACAGCTCCGATCAATCTAGACCAAAAAATAGAAATAGAAAAAAATACCCTTATAAAAAACCAGAAAAAAAAGAAATCTTTTCTATCAAAATTATTTGGTAAATAATTACTGTGAATATTTTATCTTTTGATGTAACAAGCAATAATATCTCTATTTCTATTACCAATGGAGATATTATTCTATCTCAAAGAGAGCAAATTAATAATTCCAATCAATCAGAATTTTTAACAATCCTTTTTGAAGAATCCCTAAATGAAGCAAATTTAACATATCAAGATTTAGATCTAGTTGCTTTTACTAATGGCCCAGCATCTTTTACTTCAGTTAGAATTGGCTATATTGTAGCTAAGATGATTAATCTTTGTTGCAACATTCCTCTTTTTGCCATTAGTAGCAATTTAGCTATTGCGGCAGATTATTTAGACTCTAATTATCAAAAAATAATAACCGTCATAGACGCCCATATTGGTGATTTATTTTTCCAAATTTTTGATCTTAAGAATAGTAATCTTATTGAAAATTCTGAAACTATTTTAATAAAAATTGATGAAATAGAAAAATATTTACCAGAAAATGATAATTTTCTATTAGTTGGTAGTGGTAAAAAATTAGTTCAAGAAAAATTAAAAAATAGAAAAATTAATATTAGCAATAAAAATGATGTGATAAAATCAATAAATATTGCTAAATTAGCTTTTAAATATCATAAAAATAATAATGAAATTCCAACAGAGCCTATCTATATCCGTCAGCCAAGAATTGGAAGATAATTTTCAGGAAAAATTGCAGGAAATCTGGCAGGATTCTTACCCAGAAAAAATTATTATTGCTGTTTCTGGCGGTATCGATTCTATGGCTTTATTATTTTTAGCTCAAAAATTTTGTCAAAAGAAAAATGTTGATCTTGTTGCAATTACAATTGATCATAAAATAAGAGAGGAATCAATTCAGGAAGCTAATTTTGTTGCTAAAATTTGCCAAGATCATCAAATTAAGCATCAAATTTTAGAGAATAATTATTTTATTCCAAAAAGTAATATTGAATCAAATCTTCGTGAAATTCGTTATGAATTATTAATAAATTTTGCTAAAAAAAATAAGATAAAGAATATTTTAATAGCCCATCACGAACAAGATGTTGCCGAAAATTTTCTCATTAGACTTTTTCGTGGTAGCGGTATTGATGGCCTATCATCAATGGAAGAAATTTCGGAATTTAAAAATACTAACCTTGTCAGACCATTATTAGATTTTTCAAAAGAAGAATTGCAAAAATATCTTAAAGAAAAAAATATTGATTATATTGAAGATCCAAGCAATAAAGACCAAAAATTCTTAAGAAATAAAATTCGTCATTTTTTAAATGAATTCCCAGAAAAGAATTTAATAAATCAAAGAATTGTTAAAGCTAGTAAAAATATTTTAGAAAATAGAAAAATAATTGAAAATTTAATAGAAGAAAAATCTAGTGAAATTTATCAATTCAATCAATTAGGATATTATCTGGTTCATAAAAATAATTTTAAAAACCTTCATAAGGAATTGGCTCTTCGTTATCTCAATTTAATTTTTAATCATTTTAATGGTAAATTCTACAAATCTCGCTTTGAAAAAATTAACAATCTTTATGATTGGCTCATTCAAGATCAAATACATAAAGCTAATAATTTTAATGGCGCTATTATTGAAGATTTTAATGAAGAAAATTTTATTATTTATCGTGAAAAATCAAAAATCAAAAATTTTAAAATTACCCAATATTCTTTTATTTGGGATAATATCTTTAAAATTGAAATTGATGAAAATATCAATTTAGATAATTTAGAAATCATAACTTTTGACGCTAAAGAATTTAATCTCTTACTTAAAGATCCAAAATTTAGAAAATATCAAAATCTAAAAAATCCATTAAAAAAGATCTTTTATACAATTCCAATTATCAAAAAAAACAATGAAATAATAGCAATTTATCATTTGCTACAACATTCATCAATTAAAATCTCTCTTTGACAATCATCAATGATATTAAAATCAATATTAATAATATTATTTGTCAGATATTTTTGGGCAATTTCTGGCCACTCAATCAAACAAACTCCATCTTTTAATAAATCATAAAAACCAATATTTTCTAATTCCTCCACATTTTTAATACGATAAAGATCAAAATGATAAATATTAAAATCCTTTGTTTGATAATGATTATAAATGTTAAAAGTTGGGCTGGTAATTTCTGATTGATCAAGATCGGTTAAAAAAGAGATAAAATTTTTGGCAAAAAAAGTTTTCCCTGAACCTAAAGTTCCATTTAAAGCAAAAATTTGGTGGTTTTTAGCATCTTTTGCCACTTCCTGAGCAAATTCTGCCATTTCTTGCTGATTCTTAATTAGGATTCTTTTCATTTAATTAGTATAATACCATTTCCCTACAGCAAAATGCTTTAAAGATGGGAAGTGGTATAAGCTCTTCTCAGTAAAAAATGGTCAAGTATTACACAAGCCATCATAGCTTCACCAATTGGCACTGCTCTTATACCAACGCATGGATCATGACGACCTTTAGTAATTAATTTGGTATTATTGCCAAATTTATCAATAGTATCTTTTTCTTTTAAAATTGAGCTAGTAGGTTTAACAGCAAAGCGCACTATAATATCTTGACCAGAAGAAATGCCACCCAAAATACCACCAGAATTATTACTAGTAAATTTTACCTCATCACCATTAATTTTCATTTCATCAGAAACCTGACTGCCTTTTTTCTCTGCAATATCAAAACCAGATCCAATTTCAACTGCCTTTACAGCATTAATACTCATCATGGCGGTTGCCAGTGCAGTATCTAATTTATTGTAAATTGGCTCACCCAAACCAACAGGAACATTTTTTGCCACAATTTCAATTACTGCCCCGACCGAATCACCATCCTTCCTAATTTTTGTTAAATAATTCTCAAATTCCTCTATTTTATTAGTATCAGGACAGAAAAAATCATTTTGATTTATTTGCTGATAATCAATATTTTCCTGACTTATCTTTACTGATCCAATTTGAGAAATATAACCAGTAATTTCAATATTATTCTCTTTTAAAACTTTTTTAGCAATAGCACCAGCCGCAACTCTAACTGCCGTTTCTCTAGCAGAAGATCTACCGCCACCACGATAATCTCTAATGCCATATTTTTTAAAATAGGTGTAATCAGCATGAGATGGGCGGAATTTATCTTTAATTTCTGAATAATCCTTTGATCTTTGATCTTGATTTTCAATAAGTAATGCAATTGGAGTACCGGTTGTTTTACCTTCAAAAACACCGGAGAGAATCTTTACCTGATCAGGCTCATTTCTTTGAGTTACAAATTTTGATGTGCCAGGACGACGACGATCGAGATCTTTTTGAATATCTTTTTCTGCAATTTTAATTAAAGGCGGAGCACCATCAACCACGCAACCGATAGCTGGCCCATGAGATTCGCCAAAAGATGTAAAAGAGAATAATTTTCCGAATCTATTTGTCATTTATATTGAAAATTTACCAAGTTTAATTCCTGTAATGTCATAATTCTTAATTTTAGAATATTGAATCAGACCTTTATTAAAGATAATTTGATAAATTCTAATTGTTAACACAACAGCTATTACACTAACAAATAAATAAGTAATTAAATAAGCGATAGGAGTTAAATTATAAAAACTATCAAAATAGGATGCAGGATAACTATAAACAAAAAATAAATCTGGCTTATATAAAAATGGTGACAAGATATATATAGTCAGAGCAAATATAATATATATCGCAATTAATATAGAAATAGATCTGCGATTCAAAAAGCAGATATAAGATAATAGCATTATAGACACCACAATATATGCTAAGCTAATTATCAAACTGTCTAGACCAAATCCTATAATTGCTACCTCAAAATCCTGATGAAGATTGACAAATAATGATATCATTAAGTAAGAAGTACGAAACCATAAAGCATATATAGCAATTAGTAAAATACTATATCTCCAAATAAATGACCAAAGAATAATATAAATATCAACTGACTTAATATTATTTCTTACAATCTTACAAAATATTAGGATAAAGATTAAAAAAGTAAGAATTTGGTAACCACCCGTTGATAAATAAATAATAAAGGTTGAAATTATTGTTAAAATAACATCCCTATCAGAATTAATAAAATAAAGTCCAGCAATGACAGAAAATAACAAAACAAAACTAACCGAACAAGATCTCCAATAAATAGACCACCAAAATTTAGTAGCTTCCCAAAAATTCACCATTTTTTCCTTTTTGTTAGAAGTTATAACCATGTGGCTTGAATTATTTTAACATTTTTTTTAAGAATTCTCCTGTAACTGATTTAGGATTATTAGCTACATCTTCCGGCCTTCCTTCTGCTACAATATAACCACCTTTTTCACCACCACAAGGACCGATATCAATAACCCAATCTGAAGTTTTAATAATATCTAAATTATGCTCAATAACAATGATACTATTACCATTATCAACTAATTTATGAAGAGATTTTAATAATTTATTAATATCTTCAAAATGCAAACCAGTAGTTGGCTCGTCTAAAATATATAATGTTTTACCAGTAGCTTTTTTACTAAGTTCCTTAGCCAGCTTAATCCTCTGAGCTTCACCGCCAGATAAAGTCGTTGCTGATTGACCAATTTTAATATAATTCAAACCAACATCACAAAGAGCTTTAAATTTATCATAAATATGAGGCATAGTTTTAAAGAAAGCTCTAGCTTCTTCAGCTGTCATTTCCAAAATATCTGCAATAGTTTTGTCCTTATATTTAATTTCTAAAGTTTCCTTATTGTAACGATGCCCCTTACAAACATCGCAAGTAACATAAATATCTGGTAAAAAATGCATCTCAATTTTTATCAGACCATCACCTTGACAATTTTCACATCTTCCACCCTTAACATTAAAAGAAAATCTACCAGATTTATATCCTCTAGCTCTTGCCTCTGGTAAATTAGTAAAAAATTCTCTAATTGGTGTAAAAGCACTAATATAGGTACAAGGATTTGATCTTGGAGTTCTGCCAATTGAAGATTGATCAATTTGAATGATTTTATCAATATAAGCAAAACCCTCAATTGATTTATAGGGTCCAGGCAAAGATTTTGAATTATTCACTAACCGATTTAAGGCTTTATATAAGGTATGAATAACGAGGCTTGATTTACCGCCACCAGAAATACCACTAACTGAACAAAAAACACCTAAAGGAAATTTTGCAGTAATATTTTTTAAATTATTAGCTACACAATCCTTAATAGTGATCATATATTTTTGACTAACCGTTCTTCTATTTTTTGGAATTGGAATTTCTTTTTTACCACTCAGATATAAACCCGTAATACTATTATCATCGTTAATCACCTCCTCTGGTGTACCTTTAGCAATAATTTTACCACCATGAGTACCAGCACCTGGACCAACATCAATCAAATAATCTGACTCTCTCATCATATCCTCATCATGCTCAACGACTAGAACTGAATTTCCAATATCTCGAAGATTTTTTAGGGTAGCAATTAATTTATTATTATCAGATTGATGCAAACCAATTGAAGGTTCGTCCAAAACATAAATCACACCAGAAAGTCCAGAACCAATTTGCGAAGCAAGACGAATTCTTTGAGCCTCACCGCCAGATAAGGTTCCAGCTTTTCTATTTAAAGTTAAATATTCCAGACCAACATTTTTTAGAAAACCAAGTCTCTTATTAATTTCACGAATTATTCTTTCAGAAATTTTAATTTTCGTATCATCTAAATGATTTTTGAGATCAGTAACCCAATCTATAGCCTTAACAACAGAAAATTCTGACATTTCTGCAATATTAAGATTATTAATCTTCACCGATAAAGCTTCTTCATTTAATCTTGATCCATTACAAACATGGCAGGTCGTTAAATCCTGATATTTAGCAATATTCTCTTTTAAAGAAGAATTACTAGAATCATTATATTGAAATTTCAGATAATTTATAATTCCTTCAAATTGATGTTTAACATTATAAGTCCTAAAACCATCCTGATATTTCATTTCAACTTCCCCCTCAATACCATAAAAAATAATCTTTCTAGCTTCTTCGCTTAAATCTTTAAAGGGAACGTCAAGGGCAAAGCCATATTTTTCACCAAGAGCTACCAATATTTGACCATAATGCTTTGATTCCGATCCTTGCCACACTATAATTGCACCATCTTGTAATGATAAATTTTCATCAGGAACTACCAACTCCTCAGAAAAGAAAAACTCAGTACCCAAGCCATCACAAGACTCGCAAGCACCATAATGACTATTAAAAGAAAATAATCTTGGTTCAATTTCAGCAATGGTAAAGCCAGAAACAGGGCAAGAGAATTTTTCAGAAAAAGTAATTATATCCTTCTTCTTATATTTTTTATAATCATCAGGAACTGATACAATCTCAACAAAAATCAAGCCATCAGAAAGTTTTAAGGCGGTTTCTACTGAATCAGCAATTCTATTACCTAAATTTTGTGACATGACAATTCTATCAACCACAACTTCAATATCATGTTTTTTGGTTTTTTCTAATTTTGGGATTGGTTCATTTAGCTTATAAATTTTACCATTAATTTTTATTCTAGCAAAACCCTGTTTTTTAATATTAATAATCTCTCTTCTAAATTCCCCTTTTTGACCCCTAGCAATTGGCGCTAGAATATATAATTTTGTAGCATCAGGTAATTCCTTAATTTGCTCCACCATTTGAGATGAAGATTGATTAGAAATAGGAAGTCCAGTTTCAGGAGAGTGTGGAACACCAATTTTAGCAAATAAAAGCCTCATATAATCATAAATCTCTGTAACTGTTCCAATTGTAGAACGAGGATTTCGAGATGTAGTTTTTTGACTAATAGCGATAGCTGGGGAAAGGCCAGAAATTGATTCTACATCTGGCTTGCTTTGCATATTCAAAAATTGTCTAGCATAAACAGATAAGCTTTCAATATATCTTCTTTGTGCTTCAGAAAAAATTGTATCAAATATCAATGAAGATTTACCGGATCCACTAAGACCGGTCACTACAACCAATTGATTTTTTGGAATATCTATTGAAACATTTTTAAGATTATGCTCCTTAGCATTAACAACTTTAATTGATTTTTCTTCCATTAAACTTAGTTTGATTGATTTGTATTAAAGATGGGAGCTGGTATTAAGATAAAATTTACCCCTAAAACAGGTATAGCACTATATCTTTTTACTGTCAATAACTCTTTACAATAAATTCTACAGAAATATTATCATAAGATCTTTGCCTAGCTGAAATAATAGCAATTATGCAAAGGTCTTAATTATTTTAAATTTCTTAATATTTTTCAATGCTCAAAGGTCTATTTACAGCTATAATTACACCATTTAAAAATGGTAAAATTGATGAAAATTCTTTTGCCAATCTAATTGAAAAACAAATTGCTGGCGGCGCTGATGGTATTGTACCTTGCGGTACCACTGGAGAATCGCCAACATTAAGTCATGATGAACATAATCATCTTATTAAATTAGCGATTAATGTTGCTAAAGGTAGAATAAAAATTATTGCTGGAACTGGATCAAACTGTACTAGAGAAGCAATTTCTTTAACAAAAAAGCTTCAGATCATAAAGCTGATGCAACTTTAATAGTGGTGCCCTATTACAACAAACCAACAAAGGAAGGTATTTATTTACATTATAAGGCAATTAATGATAATTCAGATATACCAATCATTATCTATAATGTACCATCAAGAACAATTATCGATATTTCTGATACAGAAATTGCTAAATTATCTGAATTAAAAAATATTACTGGAGTTAAAGATGCTACTGGCGATTTATCTAGAGTAGAAAATTTAAGAAAAATGGTTAAAAAAGATTTTTCCATTCTTTCTGGTGAAGATCCTGCCATGGTAGAATTTAATAAATTAGGTGGCAATGGTATTATCTCTGTTACTGCTAATATTGCTCCTAATTTATGCTCTTCCATGCAAAAATTATGTAATGCGGGTGATTTTGATCGCGCCATGCAAATTCAAAATGATTTGGTAAATCTAAATAAATTATTATTTACAAATACAAATCCAATCCCTATAAAATATGCTTGTTATTTAGCTGGAATTTGTAGTGATGAAATTAGACTACCCCTGTCATCACCTAGCCCAGAATTACAAAAATCTTTAAAAGAGGAATTAACTAAATTAAATATTATATAAATGAAAATCTATTACGATAAAGACGCTGATTTAAACATTATTAAATCTAAAAAAGTTGCTATCATTGGTTATGGTAGTCAAGCTCACGCTCACGCTCAAAATCTACGCGATAGTGGAGTTGCAGAAGTTAAAATTGCTCTCAAAGATGGTTCTCAGTCAATTCCTAAAGCACAAAATGCTGGTTTTGAAGTTTTAACTAATGCAGATCTTTGCTAAATGGGCAGATCTAATTATGATTTTAGCTCCAGATGAATTTCAAGCTGATATTTATAATAATGAATTAAAGGATAATCTTAAAGAAGGTGCTATTCTAGCTTTTGCTCATGGTTTAAATATCCATTTTAATTTGATTAAGCCTCGTGCCGATCTTGATGTAGTAATGATTGCTCCAAAAGGACCTGGCCATACAGTTAGGGGTGAATATGCTAAAAAAGGTGGCGTTCCATGCTTAGTTGCAATAGCTCAAGATGTTTCAGGAAAAGCCCTAGAAACTGCACTTTCTTATGCTTCAGCTATTGGTGGTGGTAGATCAGGAATTATTAAAACTAGTTTTAAGGAAGAATGCGAAACTGATCTTTTTGGTGAACAAGCTGTTTTATGTGGCGGCGTTACTTCTTTAATCAAAAATGGTTTTGAGGTTTTGGTTGAGGCCGGCTATGCTCCAGAAATGGCTTATTTTGAATGTTTACATGAAATGAAATTAATTGTCGATCTTCTTTATGAAGGTGGCATTGCTAATATGCGTTATTCAATTTCTAATACTGCGGAATATGGTGATTTTATATCTGGACCAAAAGTTGTTGATGAAAAATCTAAGGAGAGAATGAAGCAAGTTTTAACCGAAATTCAATCTGGTAAATTTGTTGAAGATTTTATGAAAGAAGTAAAATCTGGTAATAAAAACTTTAACCAAATGCGTGAGGAAGCTAAAAAACACCAAATTGAAGAAGTTGGTGAAAAACTTCGCACCATGATGCCTTGGATCGGTAAAGGTAAATTGGTTGATAAAAAATCCAACTAATTTTCATTCATTTTGGTGAGGTTAAAATCAAAGCCTCACCAACTCAGACAACCTATCAACCACCTCTTCCAAGCCTAAAAACACTGCTTTTGATATAGCAAAATGTCCAATATGTAAAATCTCAATTTCTGGAATTTTATTAATTTCAATTATGGTTTCAAAATTAATACCATGACCAGCATGACATTCTAAATCAAGTTCTACAGATTTTTTGGCAATATCAGCTATTTTTCTAAATTCCTCTATAGTTTTTTCATTATTAATTCCAAACTCCTCAGCCAAATTGCAATATTTACCAGTATGAATTTCAACAATATCAACAGCAATTTTTTTACATTCCAACATTTGCCTTTGATCTGGCTCAATAAAAAGAGAAACTAAAATATTATTTTTTTGTAATTTTTCTGTGATTTCTTGTAATTTTTTGCTATTTTTAATAACATCCAAACCTCCTTCAGTAGTAACCTCCTCCCTTTTTTCTGGTACAATACAAACTGATTTCGGCTTTACTTTCAAAGCAATTTCTAACATTTCATCAGTTGCTGCCATCTCAAAATTTAGAGGTAATGAAATATTTTTTTTAATATTAAAAACATCTTTATCTCTAATATGTCTTCTATCTTCTCTTAAATGAATTGTTATGCCATTGGCTTCTGTTTTTTCAATAATCTTTGCTGCTTGTAATGGATCAGGAAATTTTCCTCCCCTAGCATTTCGTAACGTTGCTACATGATCGATATTAATATTTATTTTCTTCATCATTAATCTAATTAAACTTCTCTTAAGAAGGAGTCAAAGTTGCTTTACAATTTTGGTGGGAGTTTTTTATATAAAAGACAGCAATCGCCATAAGAATAAAAGCGATATTTTTTATCTATGGCCAATTGATATAATTTTTTAGCATTATCAAACCCAATAAAAGCCGAAACTAACATAAAAAGTGTTGATTTTGGTAAATGAAAATTAGTCATTAAAATATCAACGATTTTAAATTTATATCCCGGATAAATAAAAATATCAGTATTTTCAATTTTTGGCACTAAAAAACCATTTTCATCAGCAGCAGACTCTAAAACCCTCATACTAGTTGTACCGACTGCAACAATTCTATTACCACTTTCTTTAGCTTTATTAATAATATCACAAACATCTGGATTAATCTCAAAAAATTCCTGATGCATTTTATGATCCTGAATTATCTCTGATTTTACTGGTAAAAAAGTTCCCGCCCCAACATTTAGAGTAACAAAAACTATTTTAATTCCTTTTTTCTTAATTTTTTCTATTAACTCTTCAGTGAAATGTAAACCAGCAGTTGGCGCTGCTACCGATCCTAATTTTTTAGCATAGATTGTCTGATAATTATCATCTGCATTTTCATCCTGCTCTTTAATATAAGGTGGCAGAGGCATTTGCCCATATTTTTCTAATTTATGAAAAAAATCAGAGCTCTTAATATTAAAATTTAAAGTTAATATTCCATCAGAATTCTTATCAATAATTTCAGCAAAAAAATCTTCAGACACTATAAATTGATCCCCGATATTTAATTTTTTTGCTGGCTTAGCAAAAACCTGCCAAACTCCATCTGAAATTTCTTGATGTAAATTAATATTAATTTTAGCACCATTTTTATTATATCCTAAAATTTTTGCCTTTAAAACCTTACTATCATTTAAAACTAAAATATCACCTTTCTCTAAAAATTGATCAAGATTTTTTACCCTATCTTCAGAAATATCTTCATCTTGATGAATTAATATTTTTGAATTATCTCTAGGAAAAACAGGCTTATTAGCAATTAATTCTGGTGGTAAATTAAAATCAAAATCCAAAAGTTTAAAATGGTATGACATAGTTAATAAATTGAGCTATATTAAAATCTACTACCTACATCATTCTCAGGCGCTCTGTCAACTTCAGGTGGTACGCCTTCATCACCTACAGATGCACCTCTCAAACCATCGGTTAACCCTTGTAATCTAGCCGTTTTTGCCGCGGAGGCAAGAGCTGGATCAATTTCTCCACTATTATCTTTTCCTTCTAATTTATTTGTTATAGATTGAAGTGTTTCTTTTACATCCTCTTTGCTTTTATTTTCTACTTCTTCAGCAGTTAAATATTCATTAATAAGATAAACAGTGCCACCAATAAAAACAGCAGCAGAAAGAGTGATCAACGCACCTGGCATCATAATAAAAGCTATCTCGGCACCAGCCAATGCAGCTTCAGGCATCCCAGCCACTGCAACATAAGCAATAGGAATTAAAGCATCCTCTTCACCTAATTCATTTTTTTTTAATAGCGCTCTCCATTCCTCAAAACTATCTTCAATCTTATTAATAGAAGTTATGACATCTGACATATCTTCAAAATAAAACATTTTTGCTCTTAAAGTTCCAGCAAATTCTTTGATATAACTATGAAACTCATCTTTTTCTTTAATTTTTTTTATTGTTTCACAAAAATCATAACTTCTTACAGCTTCTTTACATGATTCGACCCCTTTTTCTCCACCCAAGAACTCTTTTAAAGATTCTTCATTCTTTATCTCATTATGTTGAAAAACTTTATTAAAATAATAGATTAAATCTTCATCTTTATTAACCTCATTAAATCCATATTCTCGTTGAGGTAATTTTTGACCAATCTCTAAATTCCTTAAACCATCTATAACAGGTTTTCTTATGCCTATAACTTTAATAGTGCCGCCTTTTTGCTCTTGAAACTGAATACCATAAACTTCTGAAACCTCTCCCTCTACTTTTGGCTCTTCAGCAGGAAGGGTGGGAGGTTTTGGAGCAACAGGATCACTTGCACCACTTCTTCCTCGAGGTACTGGACTCGTACCCCATTTACGATGGTCACGATCCCCCTCCTGTACCTACCACCTGAACCACCATGACTTTCTCCATCACCACTCCCTTCACTTTTAAGATCATATGGTTTGTGGGGTTCAGCTACTGGATATTCCTCTTCTGCAACTTCACCATCACCATAATCACTGCCATTAAAAAACATATCTTTTTATTTAAATTAATAATAAATTAAATACCAAATTTTAACAAAATAATATAGCCTCATATCAAATATCAGCATAACATTTCTTCTCAACCTTGGCACCTGGGTGAGTCACTGCGCCATATCTAGCGCTACCAACATTTTGACTATAGCGATAAAGCACACCACTAGCATGACCATTATCTGGCATTTTTAAATTCTTTTGCCTTTTTGCTATTTCTTCCTCTTTTAAATCAACTGCAATTTTTCCATTAATAGCATCAATAGTAATTTTGTCACCATCCTTTAAAATTGCAATCACACCACCCATTGCGCTTCTGGGCTAACATGACCAACGCAAAATCCTCTTGTGCCACCAGAAAATCTACCATCCGTAATCAGCGCCACCTTATCACCCATTCCTTGACCATAAATTGCCGCAGTAGTTGCGAGCATCTCTCTCATTCCAGGACCTCCTTTTGGACCTTCATAACGAATCACTAAAACATCACCCTCCTGATATTTCTTCTCCTCAACCGCTTTAAAACATTCTTCCTCACTATCAAAACATCTCGCTACACCAGTAAAAATCAATTGCTCCTCTTTCATACCAGAGATTTTAACAATAGCCCCATCCTCAGCCAAATTACCTTTTAAAGTTACCACGCCACCAGTTGGAGAAAGCGGGGTTTTAGGATGATAAACCACTTTTTGATCTGGATTGAATTTAATATTTTCTAAATTTTCCGCCAAAGTTTTACCAGTAACGGTCATAATATCACCATGAATATATCCCTCATCCAACAAAACTTTCAAAATCATTTTAACTCCGCCAGCTTCAAAAAGATCCTTAGCGACATATTTTCCACCAGGCTTCATATCGGCAATATAAGGAGTTTTCTTAAAAATTTTCCCAATATCAAAAATATCAAAATCTATGCCACATTCATTGGCAATTGCTGGCAAATGTAAAGCGGCATTGGTTGAACCACCAGTTGCAACAACAATGGCGGCAAACATTTTCAAGTGATTTTTTAGTTACAATATCTCTTGGTCTAATATTTTTTTTCAATAAATTCATTACCGCTTTCCCAGCCGCATAAGCAATATCATTTCTTTCCTCGTAAATTGCTGGTGCACCAGAAGAACTTGGTAATGCAAGGCCAATAGCCTCACTAACGCAAGCCATAGTATTAGCTGTAAATTGTCCGCCACAAGCACCTGCCGTTGGGCAAGCAACTTTAGCTAAAGACATTAAATCATCTTTAGAAATTTTTCCCGTGTCAAACTGACCAACCGCCTCAAAAACATCAACTATTGTAACATCCTTTTCCTTAAATCTACCAGGCATGATAGAACCACCATAAACAAAGATAGAAGGTACATTCAAACGACACATGGCCATCATCATGCCAGGCAAAGATTTATCACAACCAGCAAAGGTTACCAAAGCATCATAACAATGACCTCTCATGGTTAATTCAACTGAATCAGCAATTACTTCTCGTGAAACCAAGGATGATTTCATACCTTCATGGCCATTAGCAATTCCGTCAGTTACAGTGATTGTAGTAAATTCTCTTGGCGTGCCACCAAAATCTTTCACAGATTTTTTTGCCGGCTGAGCTTGCTCCCTCAAATTAATATTACATGGTGCAGATTCATTCCAAGAAGTTGCAACTGCAACTAAAGGCTTTTGCAAATCCTCCTCTTTCAAACCTTCTGGATAAAGATCAGTTTTAATATTATACATCATGGTTTTTCTGGCTTCACAACCATGAGAATTAGTTACATAGCGAGAGGGTAATTTAGATTTATCAAAAGACATAATTTAACTGAATAAGTTTGAAATATTTTTTGGAAGGATAAAATAATAAATTTATTTTGTAAAATAAATCTTATTAGTAATTAAATTCTTGACAAAGTAATATTGCTAATTTAACTTGGGTTAAAGGTATATCCATATAACGAATAAATATCCATAATTATGCTTAAAAAATTATCATCTTTAGCTTTAATATTCTTAATTGCTTCTTGTGTATCACAAAAAAAATCAATAGATTTAGCTGTTGAAGAAAATCAAGAAAAAGAACAATATCAAACAGTAGATAGCGAGGAGGAAGCTATGGAGATGAATAAAGAAGTTTCAACTGAAATTGCTGAAAAGGTTGAAGTTGAAGATAGAGTATTTTTTGCTTTAAATAGTTTTGATCTAAATAATACAGCAAAAGCAGTTTTAGATGGTCAAGCAGAATGGTTAAAATCTGAATCTGATATCAATATCATCATTGAAGGTCACTGTGATGAAAGAGGTACTAGAGAATATAATATTGCTCTTGGTGAAAAAAGAGCTAATGCTTCTAGAGATTATTTAATTTCCAAAGGGATTGTTGCCGATAGAATTAAAACTGTTAGTTATGGCAAAGAAAGACCAGCATTAATCGGTAATGGTGAAGCTATTTGGTCAAAGAATAGAAGAGCTGTAACAGTTCCAGTTGAATAAACTATATTCAATTACAACTACTGACAGGGGGAGGCGAAAGCCTCCCTTTTTTATTGGGAAAAATTATACCAAAATTCATTTTAAAATAGTTTTTAAGATAAAGTTTGGTATTATATTATCTCTGACATGAAGGGCAAAAAAAACTAGATCTACCATTTTGTCTAATCCTTTGAATTTTTGTTATACAATCAACACAATTTTTATCCTCTCTACCATAGACTCTAAAATCAAACTGAAAATTACCAACATCTCCGTCTAAATTTTGATAATCTCTAAGTGTTGAACCTCCTTTATTTATGGCCTTTTGTAAAATATTTTTAATATTTTTAATCAACATATCAAGCTCCTCTTTTTTTACTTCATTGGCTGATTTTTTTGGTGAAATTCTTGATAAAAATAAAGATTCATTGATATAGATATTACCTACCCCAACCACAATTTTATTATCCATCATAATATTTTTAATATTCATCTTTTTACCCGCCAATTTTTTTTGCAGATATTGAACATTAAAATCCTCACTTAACGGCTCTAATGCTAAATCTTTTAACATTTTATGATCTGCTTGTTCTGATATATGTAATATATCGGCAAAACCAAATCTTCTTACATCATTATAAATTAAAGCTGAATTATCAGAAAATCTTATTATTATGTGATCATGTTTTATTTTATGATTATCATAATTTTGATAAAAATTTAATTTACCAGTCATTCCCAAATGAATTAACAATATCTCCTGATTATCCATATGAATCAGAATATATCTTGCTCTACGAGATATCTGAACAATATACCTATTTTTAAGCTTATTTATAAAATTTTCTGGATAAGGAAAACGCAGATTCTTCTCTGACAACCAAGATTTTACTATTTTTTTACCAATAATATTTTCTTGTAATCCACGGCAAACTGTTTCTACTTCAGGTAATTCTGGCATAATCTTGGCAAGGAGTATTATAAAGATAAAACATTATTTAGTTAAATCATTGATGATCATATTTCTGACATCTCTAGCTATTAACTTTGTCAAATTAATTCTAGTCTGCTCCTCTGTTATATAATTGGCAAATCTTTTTCTTTCTATATCAAAATCACCACTCTCACTAATTTTGCCAGAACCAAGAATATCATTACTTTCAATATCTAATAATTTATAATTGGCAATTAAAGTCACCTTATTTCTACCTGAAGAACCAGTTGAGGTAGTAAATGTTGAAGAAGTTTTACTAGTTAATTTTACATCTAAAAAATATTTTTTCTCAACATCAATATTATAAGGATTTAATATCTCCACCAAATTTTTATGCAACTTATAATCAATATTAGAACGATATTTTTTAACCTTAACTAAGATTAAATTACTATGATAATCAGTATTTTTCTGATCGGAATTTTGCTGTAATAAATTGGCTTAAAACCACAAGAACTCAATAATAATATTATCACAGCAAGCGATATCATTCTAATGCTCATAACCATATTTTTTAATTTTAATTTTTTTATTATCCCGATTAAATAATTTTATCTCCTTATTTTTATCATTTGAGAAAAAACCAATTTCAGTAATTTTTATATTTAATTCTATTGCCAATTTTTCTATTTTTGCCCTCTTTTCTTCTTTTATAGCAAAAAGCAATTCATAATCCTCTCCAGCTGAACATAAATCTAACATATCCAATTTTAAATTCCTGGCATTTTTTGAAATAGGTATCTTTTCAAGAAAAATATTGGCTCCTAGATTAGAAGATTGACAAATATGACTTAAGTCAGAAAACAAACCATCAGAAATATCAATCGCTGTATTTGAAAGATTTTTTTCTACAAGACTCACTCCCAAATCTATTCTTGGCTTTGGATAATAGAATTTATCTAGAAAATAATTTCTAATATCTAGATCCTGAATATTTAATTTATTTTGCAAAATACCAAGCCCCAAATGAGGATCCCCAATATCTCCAGAAACAAAAATCAAATCACCCTCCTTGGCTTTAGATCTAGATAATATTTTATTTTTTGGACATGTTCCAAAAATTGTAATAGAAAAAAATAACTCAGATTTACAAGATATAGTATCGCCACCAATCAAAGACAAATTATACTCCTCTGATAATTCTTTTAATCCCTGACAAAATGAAGATATAAATTTTGAATCTATTTTATCATTTTTAGCAAAACCAAGCATGAAAGAATGAGGTCTAGCACCAGATGAAGCCAAATCAGATAAATTACTCGCTAATAATTTATAAGCTATTTTATAGCCACCAAAATTTTCTTTAAAATGAACATCTTCGGCCATCATATCCTTACTGATAACTAACTGCCTATCATTATCAATATTAATATTAGCAACGTCATTATCTAAATTGTCAGAAAAACCATTTATTGCTAATTTTTTGAAATATTTACTAATAATATCAAACTCTTTCATTCCTTCATTTAAAATGGCAATAATACCAATTCTGTGACAATTCTGGGCTTAAAAGCAACTATATAGAAATAACTTGATATATCAATAAATAATTTGCTACAATCTCGCAACAAAAAAATTAAGTTATTATGAAAATCAACATTAAATTTATAGAGCTTGATAAGTTAATATTCCTATTATCATTCCTTCCTTTATTGATTGCTTATGTTTTAGAATATGGTTTTGGAATGGAACCTTGCAATTTATGTATCTATCAAAGAATACCATTTTTTATTATTTTATTTTTAGCATTATTTCCAATCTTTTTTCTAAAAAGCCTAAAAATTAAAAACTATATTATCTATTTAGTTCTTTTGCTTCTTTTAGGCAATATGATTCTAGCTAGTTATCATGTTGGTGTAGAGCGGCATATTTTTGAACTTCCCGCAAGCTGTTCCGGAGCTAATCTGTTAGATATGAATAATATAGATGAATTAACTGAAATTATTATGGGAAAAAAAGCAGTAAAATGTGACGAACCAGCTTTTGAAATTTTTGGCATTACCATGGCTACAATGAATGTACTTTATTGTCTGTTTGCCATAACTCTAATTTGTCTTGTTAAAAGTGAACTTTTCAAATTTAAATAAAAATATCAACTTTGAGGATTCTTATCAGATTTTTTGCCAAATTGCAGATGGTAAATTATCAGATAGTGAAATTAAAGAAGTCTTATTACAAATCAATAAAATAGGCATCAGTGAAAATCTACTCTTAGGAGCGGTTAAATCCTTTAATGAAAGATCAAAAAAAATTCATATTTCTGGTGATATTTTTGATGTTTGTGGAACTGGAGGTGATAATTTAAACACTCTTAATATCTCAACTGCTGTTAGCTTTGTTGTCGCTTCTCTGGGCTTAAAAACTGCCAAACATGGTAATAAATCTGTTTCATCAAAATCTGGTTCAGCTGATATTTTTGCTCAAATGAGAATTTCAATGCTAAAAGAAGCAGATAAAATTATAGATTCAATCGAAAGATTTAATTTGGCCTTTATTTTTGCACCATTTTTTCACCCATCATTTAAAAATGTTGCCAAAGCGAGATCAGAACTTGGTATAAAAACTATCTTTAATTATCTGGGTCCACTTTTAAATCCTGTCAATCCAAATTATCAATTAATAGGCTGCAGTAATTATCAAATATCTTATATAATGGCAAAAGTCTGTCAAAAATTAGATAAAAAAAGAGTAATGATTGTACATTCTTTTGACGGTATGGATGAAATTTCAATTAGCGATAAAACATTATTACTAGATATAAAAAATAAATCTTTTGATGAAAAAATTATTTCTCCTATAGATCTTGGTATTTCAATATCTAAAATAGAAGATATTAAAGGCAAAGATCCTGAATATAATTATCACAGAATGTTGGAATTATTTTCTGGAAAAAAAGATGCCTATTATGATATTGTTACAATTAATGTTGCTTATGTTTTATTTCTAAGTGGAAAATTTGGAGATATTTTCAACTGCTTATCAGAAGTAAATAAGTCATTTGAACAAAAATTATCCCTAAAATTATTAAATAAAATAAAAAATGGTTCGTAAAATCACTGTTAATTGTAATTTTAATGGCACATCACAAAAGGTGCCTTTTTATATTGGCAATCCATCTTCTGAATCACACCCCTTAGGATTCCAGGCAAAATGGCTATCATCATCTGGCGGTCAAATACCAGATGAATTTATGAAATCTGTTGCTGAAGTTAAAGAAATTGCCGAAAAAAATAAGGTTTCATTTGAAGATTTATTATGTCATTTAATGACTGAAATAGAAGCAGAAGAAAAGAAAAAGAATAATAATTCCAAGAGTTAGGTGATGAAAATCAATCAAAAAGATCTAATATTAATATTATATGGCGGCAATAATGCCGAGAGTAAAATTTCCGAAATAACAGGTGATAATGTTTTTTCATCTTTAAAAAAAATGAATTATAACACTAAAAAATTATTCTTTGATGAAAATTTTTTAGCAAATATAGAAAAATTAAAACCTAAAATAATATTCAACGCCCTACATGGTAAATTTGGCGAAGATGGCCGGATTCAATCTATCTTAGATTTCTTAAAAATTCCTTATACCCATTCCGACTCTACCGCCTCTGCGATTGCTATGAATAAAATCATGGCTAGCGAGATATGTACTAAAAATATTGAAGATCTACATGATCCTAAAACAATTATAATTGACCAAAAAAATATTTCAGAAGCAACGCAAATTATAAAAAACTTTCCAAAACCCTTTATATTAAAACCCATTGATGAAGGATCCAGCGCTGGGGTTGAGATCATAAAGGAAGAAACTGACTTTGATATTACAGAATATAATTGGCAATTTGGGGATAAAATGATTATCCAGCAATATATTGAAGGGAGGGAGTTGCAAATTGCCATTATGGATAATAAAGCTCTTGGAGTTTGCGAAATAATAACGGAAGCAGAATTTTTTGATTATGATAGTAAATATATCAGCGATTCTACAAAATATATTATTCCAGCCGCAATTTCCAAAGAAGAATATCAAAAAGCCATGGATATCTCACTCAAATGTCATCAATTACTTAATTGCAGAGGTATTAATAGAATTGAATTAATTTTAGGAAAAGACAAAAAGTTCTATTTTTTAGAAATGAATACTCAGCCGGGATTCACCCCATCATCCTTGGTGCCAAAAATTGCCAAAAATGCCAATATATCTTTTGATGAAATGGTAAAATATTTAATCACCACCGCAAAATTTAATGATTAATTATGAAATATGATGTAAATAATCTTAGTCAGTATCAAATTCTTCCTGAAAGGGTAATTGCCTATTTTCTAGATATCATCATATTGAGTCCTATATTTGTAATATCAGTAATTCTATCTACCTATAATATTTCATCCATTATTATACAAATATGGGCCTTTGCCAATTTTTTTATAATTTTTACTTTCTTTAGCTTTTTTATTTTTCTATATGGTCAAACTCCAGGAAAAATGCTGATGAATATTATTGTTCTTGATGTAAATGGTCGATTACCATCATTGCAAAAATCAATAATTAGATCTGCCTCCTATTTTTTAACCTCTATTTTTCTATTGAAACTAATCGATATTTTTGCTATCATCATAAATGGAAAAAGAAGATCACTGAGAGATTTTGTTGCTGATACAATTGTTATTATTTGTAATGATAAAATTTCTGCCAGATCTTATAAACTTATATTATTAATTATAATTTCTTTACTAATCATTGACATAATATTATTACAAGTCTTTAATTTCATGAAATATTCTTAATGATTAAGAAACTGAAAAATAAAATATCATGTTAAAGATTTTTCTTACCATAATATTATTTAGTTTTAATACTCATTCTGCTAGTCAGGGTCAAATTGACAGATATTCTTCAGTAGAGTTGGATATTGATTTGTCAATAGGGGTTTTGATGGGTATTTCTGGCATTGACAATATAAGTTTTGGCGAGTTACCCGAAGATAATAACAGCAATTTGCAACTGACTAATTATTGATTACCAGTTGAATTTTAGATTTTTGGTAATTTGTTGTTCGTCCCGAGCTATTTTATTCAAGTTCTTTTGAATAAATTTTTCATTCATAACTAAAGTGCTATTTATTATTTGACGTATTTGTTACTTTACGCTTTTTTGCGTTTGGTTAAAACATCTACATAACCTTTAATATATTTAGTCATGTTAAGACCTTTGCATAAATCATTGATTTTTCTCTAATTTTCCTTCAGAATATTTTTTTGAAGGAAATTTTTGGAAAAAACTGTATTTTTTGATATTTTTGACAATTTATTGGCAAAAATATTGGTTATTTCGGTGTTTTTGTGGTATTCTTTGTTGTTTTGTGGATTTTGGACACAATTATCCTAATTCCAGTTGTTTTGGTGGCACCAATGCAATTTTTATTTTATTAACTGCTTTGAGTAGATTTAAACAAATAGCTTTTAGAGTAAATTGAGCATTTACTTTTTTTGTTGTAAAATAAGAAGCTTTATTGAATTTAAATCTTCTTTTTAGAGTTCCAAAAGATTGTTCAACAATAAATCTTCTTTTTGATACAGCTTTATTAAATCTTTTTTGCCATTTGGTCATGGGTTTTCCTTTTGGCTTTTTATACATCAATCTGGTTTTGATGCCTTTTTTTCGTAAGATATCTCTATTTCCTTTAGGAACCTCTGAAAAACCAATTATCTAATTTATAGATTTGAAACTGTTTAATTTTGTTATTTTTGCCAAAGTTTAGCAAAGTTATTTTATAAAATTTTGTTTGAATTTATTTGATAAAAATAGCCAGAAAAGCTTGATTTATCTAGCTTTTTTGCTTATTATTGATATATTAAATTCAAATAAAATATATAATTATGGCAACCCAGCAATCATTTTTTTCATTAGCAATTTCTGGTAGAAAATTAAGAGCGGAGAAGTTTCTTAATCAAATGACGGATATTATTCCATGGCAAAGATTGATTGATAAGATAGAGCCTTTTTATCCTAATGGTACTAGTGATTACGGTGGCAGGAAGGTGACAGATTTATTATTAATATTTAAGATTCATTTGTTACAGCAGTGGTTTGGTCTTAGTGATCCAGCTATGGAGGATGCTATATATGATAGAATAAGTTTTCAAAAATTCTTAAATATTGATATTGGTATTGATAATGTTCCGGATGAGACTGTGATATTGAGATTCCGTCATTTATTGGAAAAGCATAATTTATCGTCGATTATATTTAACGAGGTAAATTCATATCTTGAAGAGAATGATCTTTTGTTGAAGGAGGGTACGATAACTGATGCGACATTAATATCTGCTCCAACTAGCACAAAAAACAAGAAGAGGAAAAGGGACCAAGAGATGTCTTCTACCAAGAAAGGGAAGAATTATTATTTTGGCATGAAGTCTCATATTGGTGTGCAAACTAAGGGTAAGCCAATTATTCATTCTATTGTCACGACGACAGCTAAAGATCATGATTCTACTAAAACAGAGGAGTTATTACATGGTGATGAAACTTCTTTATTTGGTGACAAGGCCTATGATGATAAGGCAATAAAAAGATTTTGTAGGAATCACAATATATTTTATGGTATAACCAATAGAGCTAAATCTAACAAAAAACTTTCAAATAAGCAAAAAAAGAGGAATAAACAATTTTCATCAGTTCGAGCTAAAGTTGAACATCCATTTCAAATTATAAAGCATCTTTGGGGCTATAGAAAGGTTAGATATAATGGTTTACAAAAGAATACTAATCAATTACAAATGCTATCATTCCTTGCTAATCTCTATATGGTTAGAAAAATACTACCAAATACAGCGTAACAAGGGATAAATGTGTCTAATTTAGCCAAAAATGGTAAAATTAGACAAGAAACTAGAGAAATTACCACAAATAATGCCTAAATTTGGATAAAGATTGTTAATTTTTAACAAAATTAGCAATCTTTATCCAAATTATAAAAATTTTTTCTGAAAAATGAAAAAATAGACAAA
Source organism: Rickettsiales bacterium (assembly GCA_038142525.1). Lineage (GTDB taxonomy): Bacteria > Pseudomonadota > Alphaproteobacteria > Rickettsiales > UBA1997 > CAJQHK01. The sequence continues at coordinate 526,191 of JAYQKE010000015.1, read as the reverse complement.
ATTAAATAGGAAAATCAGAGGTTCCTTTAGAATCATAACCCTTATCTCCAGAAAATTTATCACAATCCGTTACCATATCCTCCATTTGATTAATCTCAGATTGATTGGCTGGAATTGTTTTGGTTTTATTGATAAATCCTTCTTCATCTGTTGTGGCAAATGATTTAAATCCAAAATGATATTTATTTCCCTTCTTTAGCCAAGTGGCATCTGGATCTGCCGATTCTGATTGCTCAATAGTTAAGTTTCCTATTTTATTATTAGAAATTTGATCTTCATTCCTGTCTTTAGTAATATTATCTTCTATTGTCTTTGTCCTATTTGGTCTAGAATTAGACTCAATCAATGTAGCATCTATTACTGCAAGATTAGCTTTTTTAACTTTGAGATTATTCTCTGATAATTTATTAATCTCAGATAATAATTTATCTAACAAATCTCTTTCAATTAATTTATTTCTGAATCTACAGATAGTTGAATGATCTGGCACCTTATCACTAATATCAAAGCCACAAAATGATATAAAATCAAGCCTTACCTTTACAGCATATTCTAATTCTTCATCGCTTAAACTATTCCATTGACCAAGTAGAACAAGCTTTAACATAGATATTTTATCATAAGATTTTCTACCTCTGTCGCTATTTTCATTAAAGGAACCTCTGAAAAACCAATTATCTAATTTATAGATTTGAAACTGTTTAATTTTGTTATTTTTGCCAAAGTTTAGCAAAGTTATTTTATAAAATTTTGTTTGAATTTATTTGATAAAAATAGCCAGAAAAGCTTGATTTATCTAGCTTTTTTGCTTATTATTGATATATTAAATTCAAATAAAATATATAATTATGGCAACCCAGCAATCATTTTTTTCATTAGCAATTTCTGGTAGAAAATTAAGAGCGGAGAAGTTTCTTAATCAAATGACGGATATTATTCCATGGCAAAGATTGATTGATAAGATAGAGCCTTTTTATCCTAATGGTACTAGTGATTACGGTGGCAGGAAGGTGACAGATTTATTATTAATATTTAAGATTCATTTGTTACAGCAGTGGTTTGGTCTTAGTGATCCAGCTATGGAGGATGCTATATATGATAGAATAAGTTTTCAAAAATTCTTAAATATTGATATTGGTATTGATAATGTTCCGGATGAGACTGTGATATTGAGATTCCGTCATTTATTGGAAAAGCATAATTTATCGTCGATTATATTTAACGAGGTAAATTCATATCTTGAAGAGAATGATCTTTTGTTGAAGGAGGGTACGATAACTGATGCGACATTAATATCTGCTCCAACTAGTACAAAAAACAAGAAGAGGAAAAGGGACCAAGAGATGTCTTCTACCAAGAAAGGGAAGAATTATTATTTTGGCATGAAGTCTCATATTGGTGTGCAAACTAAGGGTAAGCCAATTATTCATTCTATTGTCACGACGACAGCTAAAGATCATGATTCTACTAAAACAGAGGAGTTATTACATGGTGATGAAACTTCTTTATTTGGTGACAAGGCCTATGATGATAAGGCAATAAAAAGATTTTGTAGGAATCACAATATATTTTATGGTATAACCAATAGAGCTAAATCTAACAAAAAACTTTCAAATAAGCAAAAAAGAGGAATAAACAATTTTCATCAGTTCGAGCTAAAGTTGAACATCCATTTCAAATTATAAAGCATCTTTGGGGCTATAGAAAGGTTAGATATAATGGTTTACAAAAGAATACTAATCAATTACAAATGCTATCATCCCTTGCTAATCTCTATATGGTTAGAAAAATACTACCAAATACAGCGTAACAAGGGATAAATGTGTCTAATTTAGCCAAAAATGGTAAAATTAGACAAGAAACTAGAGAAATTACCACAAATAATCACTAAATTTGGATAAAGATTGTTAATTTTTAACAAAATTAGCAATCTTTATCCAAATTATAAAAATTTTTTCTGAAAAATGAAAAAATAGACAAAATTAAATAGGAAAATCAGAGGTTCCCTTTAGCTGTCGTCGTGACAATAGAATGAATAATTGGCTTACCCTTAGTTTGCACACCAATATGAGACTTCATGCCAAAATAATAATTCTTCCCTTTCTTGGTAGAAGACATCTCTTGGTCCCTTTTCCTCTTCTTGTTTTTTGTACTAGTTGGAGCAGATATTAATGTCGCATCAGTTATCGTACCCTCCTTCAACAAAAGATCATTCTCTTCAAGATATGAATTTACCTCGTTAAATATAATCGACGATAAATTATGCTTTTCCAATAAATGACGGAATCTCAATATCACAGTCTCATCCGGAACATTATCAATACCAATATCAATATTTAAGAATTTTTGAAAACTTATTCTATCATATATAGCATCCTCCATAGCTGGATCACTAAGACCAAACCACTGCTGTAACAAATGAATCTTAAATATTAATAATAAATCTGTCACCTTCCTGCCACCGTAATCACTAGTACCATTAGGATAAAAAGGCTCTATCTTATCAATCAATCTTTGCCATGGAATAATATCCGTCATTTGATTAAGAAACTTCTCCGCTCTTAATTTTCTACCAGAAATTGCTAATGAAAAAAATGATTGCTGGGTTGCCATAATTATATATTTTATTTGAATTTAATATATCAATAATAAGCAAAAAAGCTAGATAAATCAAGCTTTTCTGGCTATTTTTATCAAATAAATTCAAACAAAATTTTATAAAATAACTTTGCTAAACTTTGGCAAAAATAACAAAATTAAACAGTTTCAAATCTATAAATTAGATAATTGGTTTTTCAGAGGTTCCCTAAAAGATAGGTCTTAACAATGGAAAGAGATTTCTTAAAAAAGTTTCTGGACAGTTAGATTATTCTAAGAAAATCAAATTTCTAAAATTATCATCAGATATGTATAATTTAGCTGTCAGAAATAGATGTAGATTGTTAGATATTAATAGATCTAATTTTTATTATAAATCTAGGATTGATATTTCTAAGATTAATAGTTTATGCAAAGATATTCATAATATCTGGAGTAAATATCAATTTTTCGGATATAGAAGAATTACAGAAATAATCAATCAAGATAGAAATCATAATAATAAAATTAATCGCAAGAAGATTCTTAGATTAATGAGAGTTCTAAAGATTAAAGCTCTTTATCCAAAGAAAAAGACAACAATCATCAATAAAAAAGATTACAAATATCCTTATTTATTAGAAGATAAATCTAAAATAGATAAGCCAAATCACACTTGGGCAATTGATATAACTTACATCAAAACACCAGTAGGATTTGTTTATTTAATGTCGCTAATTGATTGGAGTTCTAGATTTGTTGTTGCATCAAAATTATCAATTTCTATGGAAACTAATAATTGTGTTGAAATATTAAAAAAGGGAATAAAAAATCATAAAATTATTCCAACAATTATTAATACTGATCAAGGATCTCAATTTACCAGCGGTAATTGGATAAATGAATTAAAAAAACGAAATATTCAAATATCAATGGATGGAAAAGGTAGGTGGGTAGACAATGTAATTATTGAAAGATTCTGGAGAACTGTAAAATATGAACAAATTTTTCTCAATCCTCCTGATAATATAGAAGAATTAAAGAGGCAAATAACAAGATTTATCCATTTTTATAATTATCAAAGACCTCATCAATCTTTGAATTACAAAACTCCTAGTCAAATTTACTATAATGATGACAGTAAGAGAAAAAGAATTAGATTTTAAAATAAAAAATAATTAAAATCTAAAATATGAAATACGAAATTTTATAATTTTCCAGAAATTTCTACGAATTTGGCTATTTAGGGCCATTCTAAAATTTCAGAAAATTCAAAAATTTCTACACCGAATTTAAAGAAAAAAGTCTATGACTTTTAAAGAGGTAATGGTCTAACAAATGGGTGCAGTTCTGAAGGTAACAATCTTGTATATAGCATTACTTTAGATGATGGAGCAGGAGCTGAAGCATTAGTACATGGTGCAGCATCTACTAACCAATCTACAAATAGTGCTTTAAGATCTTGCAACACAGATAATGCAACTCTACAATTCACAGTTGCAAGTACTGAAATTGATAATATTGCAAATACTGAAGATGATTACACTGACACAGTAACATTAACAGTTACTCCAGTATAGTTAATACTAAAGTTAATCATTACGAAAAGGGTGCCAATAGGCACCCTTTTTTTATGCCAAAATTTAAGACTATTAGAATTTCAGATTTATATCATTTCCTACCTTTAAAGAACTTTAAAGTTGGGAATTAGTATTATAGACAAGGTTTTTTCCTGTCATTTCTTTTGGCTTATCTATTTTCATTAACTCTAAAATAGTTGGCGCAATATCCGATAAAGAACCATCTTTGAAACCCACCTTATTAGACTCATTTGATATTAATATCAAAGGTACTGGATTTAAGGTATGAGCAGTATGCGGATTGCCATTCTCATCTAACATATTTTCAATATTACCATGATCGGCAGTAACTAACATTTTACCATCTATTTTTAGTATTTCCGATTCTAATCTGGCAAGCTGTTTATCAATTACTTCACAAGCTTTAACTGCAGAATTTAGAACACCACTATGACCTACCATATCCGGATTGGCATAATTAACCACAATGAAATCATATTTACCCCCCTGAATTGCCTGAACCAAATTATCCGTTACTTCAATTGCCGACATTTCTGGCCTCAAATCGTAAGTAGCAATATTAGGAGATTTAATTAAAATACGATCTTCAAGATCAAACTCCTTCTCCCTTCCGCCGCTAAAAAAGAAGGTAACATGAGCATATTTTTCAGTCTCAGCAATTCTAAGCTGAGTTAAATTAAGATCTTGTAAAATTTCACCCAAAGAATTTTTAACATCGATTGTTTTAAAAAGAATCTCCTGATATTTATTTAATTCATCAGAATAGCTAGTCATAGCAATTTGATATGTAAAATTAATTTTTTTAGTTGGAAATTCCTGAAAATTTGGATCTAAAATAGCCTGACAAATCTGTCTTACCCTATCAGCTCTAAAATTAGCACAAATAATATTTTCACCATCTTTAACGCCAGAATAATCACCAATTATAGTTGGCAAAATAAATTCATCAATAATATTTTGTTTATAATAATTATCAATGGCCTCCATCACAGAATTATATTTTTGCCCAGAAGCATTAATAATAGAATTATAAGACAATTCCGATCTATCCCATTTATTATCACGATCCATGGCATAATAACGACCAGAAATAGTTACAATTTGAATATTTTCATCTCCTAAAATATCTTCCTGAAATTTAGCGAAATCATTTTTTGCAGATTTTTGAGGAACATCGCGACCATCTAAAAAAGCATGAATTTTAACAATGAAACCATTTTTTGACAAAAATTTAGCCAAATATATAATATGATCAAGATGTGAATGTACGCCACCACAAGAAAATAGACCCATTAAATGGCAAATTTTATTATCTTTTTTTGAAACTAATTTTTGTAAAATTTTATTATTTTTTAACTCATCAAGCTCTATTTCTTTATTAATCCTTGGTAAATTTTGATAAATGACCCTTCCAGAGCCAATTGAAATATGACCAACTTCAGAATTTCCAATCTGACCCTCTGGCAAACCAACATCAAGACCAGAAGTTTTAATCTTAGAATTAGGATATTTTTCTAAAATTCTATCATAATTTGGGGTTTCTGCCATATGAATAGCATTATTTTGATCTTTCTCTCCAATACCCCAGCCATCTAAAATACAAAGTAAAGTTGTCTTTTTAGTCATTGATTTTCCATTAAAAATGTTCTTTCTTTTTGTAAATCCATATCAAATAAAACTAATATCAAAAAGCTACCGTCTTCTTCCATTGACAACACTTCGGCATCATGTAATTCACCATCTGCAAAATCAAAAAATTCAATTACTAAACCTTCTCTTGTTAAATTGCCGGGACCAATATCTATCATAGTCCTGCTATTTTCCTCGAAACCGGTCCAGGCAAAACAATGATGGGCAAAGAAAATTATCAATATTAAGAGAATATTGGATATTTTTTTCATGATATCGTGGTATTAAAGGTTTCACTAGCTTAGCATTAATTTATATTGCAAATTTAAAAAAAATAAAAGAAAATAGCAAATTAAATAAAATTTCCTTATTTTAAAATTTTAAGAAAAAGCGGGGCGTAGCGCAGTCTGGTAGCGCATCTGGTTTGGGACCAGAGGGTCGGGAGTTCGAATCTCTCCGCCCCGACCATAATTTATATTGATGACAAATTTACAATTAGTTTTATTGGTAATCCAAATTATCATTGTATCCATAATGATAATTTTGGTTTTAACACAAAAATCTGGCAATAATTCCCTCAGCGGCATTGGTGCTAGCGGCGGCGTTAATTCTGCAATTTCTTCTAAAGCTGGAAATGCCATATTAACTAAATCTATAATGATATTAGTGGCTATTTTTATGGGAAATTGTTTGATTCTGGCCACTATTACAGCCAGATCAGAAGCCCCTTCTATGTCAAAAATAGAGAAAATTCTAGAAGAAGAACAAAAGAATAAAAAATTACAAATTCCTGATATTTCAAAAGAATAAATATAAAATCATGAGACAAACATCGTTAAACCAAATACATAAAGACCAAAAAGCAAAAATGGTCGAATTTTCTGGCTATGAAATGCCAGTAGAATATTCTCTTGGTATGTTGAAAGAACATGAGTGGGTCAGAAATGACAAAGTTGGTTTATTTGATGTTTCTCATATGGGGCAAATCATTATCGAAGGACCTGATTCTGCTGAATTTTTATCAAAATTAACACCGAGTAATTTTAAAATTGCTAAAAATAATTTAGCAAAATATACAGTTTTAACAAATGAAACTGGTGGTATAATTGATGATTTAATCATTACCAGAATTGCCGATGACAAATTTTTTATTGTTATTAATGCTGGTTGCAAAGAAAAAGATATTGCTTGGATTGAGAAAAATTTACCTCCAGAGCTAACTCTAACAAAACTTGATAATCGTTCTTTGATTGCAATTCAGGGAGCTAAAGCTGAAGAAATTTTACAAAATTTTATTGCCAAAAGTAATTTATCTGATCTGCCATATATGAATTTAGGTTATTTTACTTTAAAAAATGGTAATGAGGTTTTTATTAGCAGAACTGGATATACTGGCGAAGATGGTTTTGAAGTAAGTATTGAAAATTCTGCTGCTGCAGATTTTTGGCTAAAATTATGTCAAAATGAATTCGTCAAACCAATTGGTCTTGGTGCAAGAGATAGTCTTCGACTAGAAATGGGCTATCCTCTATATGGTCATGATTTAAACGAAGATATAAGCCCAGTAGAAGCAGGCTTATCATGGGTAGTTAGTAAAACAAATAATAGTTTTTTTGGATGTGACAGAATCATACCAGAAAAAGCAAATGGCGCTAAAATTAAAAGAGTTGGTATAAAGCTTCTTGAAAAAGGAATTGCTAGAGAAGGTGCTGAAATTGAAAAAGATGGTAAAATTATTTCTAAATTAACTAGTGGCGGCTTTTCTCCAGCCTTAAAAACTTCTATTGGCCAAGCTTATTTAGATTCTGACATTGCTGTTAATGGTAATAAATTACACATTATTGTTAGGAATAGAAAAATTTTAGCAGAAATTTGTTCACCAAATTTTTTACCAGCTAGAACTAAAAGCAATAAATAAATGCCACATATAGTTTTAGAATATAGCTCAAACATCATTGAAGCAAAAACAAATTTTTCTGAAGAATTATTTCCAAAAATACATGATTTATTAGTTAATGAATTAAATGCTAATATTGAAGCCTGTAAAAGTAGAGCGATAAAATTTGATGATTTTTATTTATCAAATGGCAGTAAAAACAAAGCTTTTATCTTTTTGGAAGTAAAAATTTTACCTGGTAGGACCGAAGAAAAAATAGAAAATTTTTCTAAAAATTTATTAGAGCTAGCAAAAGAGTATTTTTCCTGCTCTTTAGTAGAAAAAGACCTTGCTATTTCAATAAATATTGTTGAAATGGATTATTATACCAAAATTAATTAATTAAATTATGACAATAGGATTTACAAAAGACCATGAATGGATAAAAGTAGAAGGCGATGAAGCTGTGATAGGAATTAGTAAACATGCCGTTGAAGCTCTTGGAGAATTAGTTTATGTTGAACTTCCAGAAATTGGTGCCAAATTTACTAGAAGCGATTCCTTTGCTGTTGTTGAATCAGCAAAATCTGCTTCTGATGTTTATATGCCAATCTCTGGTGAAATTATTGCCGTTAATGAATTGCTTAATGATCATCCAGAAAGAGTTAATCAATGCCAAACAAATGAAGGTTGGCTTGTAAAAATTAAACTTGATGGCAGTAACAAACTTGATGATTTAATGGATCAAGAAGCTTATGATCAATATCTAAAAGACAGTGAATAATTCAGTTTAGTTCTCTATAAAATTTTGATATTGGTGGTGGAAGAAATAACTACTGCCCATGTTTATTTGATAAAACCAGTGTTTTTGATGAGGCTATTGTTAAGGAACCTCTGAAAAACTAAAATATGTATTTAGCAAAATTGATGTTTTTGACCCTTTTTAGCATAAATTTAGTTTTTTATAGCATAATATGTTCATATTGCACCAAAAAGAAACACAATTTCTGCTAAATACATATTCGGATTGTTCACTTAATGGGTTGACATTAAATTATCGCTAGTTTAAAATAGTTAATTGTCGAGATTAACCAATTAAACTAGCTATGAACATAATACAAATAATAAATAAATTTTCAACTCAAGAATCTTGCATTGAGTATTTAGAAAATAAAAGATGGGGCGGCGTTCCAGTTTGCCCTTACTGCGAATCTACAAATAATTACAAGGCAAAAGATCGCCATCGTCACCATTGCAATTCTTGTCGCAAATCCTTTTCAGTCACAATAGGAACAATCTTTCACGACACTAGATTACCTCTTCAAAAATGGTTTTTAGCTATTGCCTTAATTCTTAATGCAAAAAAAGGTATTTCTAGCCGTCAATTAGCAAGAGACTTAGAATTACCAGTTAAAACGGCTTGGAGCTTATCTCATAGAATCAGAAAGGCTATGAAAGAAGATCAGGGATTGCTTTCTGGCATTGTTGAGATGGACGAAACATATATTGGCGGCAAACCTCGCAAGAAAGGCAAAAAGAATGATGATGACGATTTTAATAATCCTCGTGGCCGTGGCACTAAAGGAACCTCTGATTTTCCTATTTAATTTTGTCTATTTTTTCATTTTTCAGAAAAAATTTTTATAATTTGGATAAAGATTGCTAATTTTGTTAAAAATTAACAATCTTTATCCAAATTTAGGCATTATTTGTGGTAATTTCTCTAGTTTCTTGTCTAATTTTACCATTTTTGGCTAAATTAGACACATTTATCCCTTGTTACGCTGTATTTGGTAGTATTTTTCTAACCATATAGAGATTAGCAAGGGATGATAGCATTTGTAATTGATTAGTATTCTTTTGTAAACCATTATATCTAACCTTTCTATAGCCCCAAAGATGCTTTATAATTTGAAATGGATGTTCAACTTTAGCTCGAACTGATGAAAATTGTTTATTCCTCTTTTTTTGCTTATTTGAAAGTTTTTTGTTAGATTTAGCTCTATTGGTTATACCATAAACTTAAATTCCCATATCTTTACCCACGATAGTCCTTAAAAAACATTAATCTAAGCAAATAAAAGCTTGCAACCGACTTTTTAGTTCTATATACTCGTGCCTATTATTAATTCTTTACTCACGATTATGAGCTATATCAGATACAAAAAAGTTGGAGACAGGGAATATGCATATGAAATAACGGCCTATTGGGATAAAGAAACAACATTCCAAGCAAGACAGCAAATATCTTGGAATTGTCCTAGATAAAGAAGCTGGAATATTTCAGGAGGTAAAAAGAAGAAAGAGAGATTTAAATGGAAAAGTTATTTCCAATCCAAAAAGGGTTATGGCACAACCATTTAAGGAGAGGGAAATTGTATCTTTTGGTAGTGGCTACTTAACCAAGAAACTAATTGATGAAGATGATGTTGGAAAAATCTTTGCAGACTTACTGCCTCATGTAAAGCTTAAAACATTAAAAAGCTTACTATCCTATCGTCTCATCAATGGATCTGCAATGTATTTAGCTAATGATTGGTATGAAGGCGATATATCTAAACATTTATTTCCAGGCTCTTCTATGAGCTCACAAGCTATCAGTAATTTCCTAAAAGAACTGGGAAGTGAAAAGCTTCAAAAAGACTTTTTTAGAAAATATCTTCCTATCGCAACAAAAGACAGCAAAGAAGGTCTAATAGTAGATGGAAGTAGCATGCCAAATGAAATCAATACTCCAATTAATGAGTTTGGCTATAATAGTGGCTCTATTGATAGGCAGATAAAATTTATGTCAGTTGTTTCTGCCGATAACAATCTACCTCTGTACTTTCGCTACAATGCAGGCAGTATAGCGGACATCTCAACACTCACAAATACTATCAAAGAACTTAAGGCTCATAACACTACAGCTAAAGCGGTACTGCTAGATGCGGGCTTTTATTCTAATGATAATATTGAATTATTACAAAAAAATAAGATCAATTTTATAATTAGACTTCCGTCTGGCAGAAAATTATTCAAAGAAGTAATTGATAATGAAAAAATAGATCTGGCATCTAATGCAGTAAAAGTATCCAAAAAGAGAGTGGTATTTATTAAAGAAAAGGAGATTAAGCTAAACAAGAAGAAGACCTATGCCTATATTGTGCTTGATCCAAAGAAAAAGGCTGATTTAGTAAATAATTATTTATCTGAAAAAATAGATGATAAGCAAGATATTGATAACGAGAAAATAGCTAAGGTCATAAATCAAAAGGGCCTGTTTGTAATAATATCTTCAAAGAAGCAGGAAACAGAAAATATCCTAAATTTATACTACACCAGACAAAAGGTTGAGAGAATGTTCGCTTTCTCGAAGTCAGATCTAAACCTGCTACCACTAAGAGTGCATAGCGAGGAAACTCTCAGAGGACATTTATTTTTACTATTTTTATTATCTTACTTTTTTATGAAAATTCATCAGAAATTAAACAAAGAATTTACTGTGGATCAAGCATTTATTATACTTTCGGCACAAAAGGCAAAAATATATGAAAAGCAGATATTTGTACAAGAGGCTACAAAAAAGCAAAAACAAATTTTTGAGCTTTTTGGTTATGATATTCCTGAGGAGATGGCTCGTGGGTAAAGATATGGGAATTTAAGATAAAATATATTGTGATTCCTACAAAATCTTTTTATTGCCTTATCATCATAGGCCTTGTCACCAAATAAAGAAGTTTCATCACCATGTAATAACTCCTCTGTTTTAGTAGAATCATGATCTTTAGCTGTCGTCGTGACAATAGAATGAATAATTGGCTTACCCTTAGTATGCACACCAATATGAGACTTCATGCCAAAAGGGAATGTCCAATCCCCTGTGTCAATTTAATTTTTTTCAAATTTTGCCTTAATAATTTTATTAAGAATTGAGATTTTATTTTTACAAGATTTTAAGCGTAGCGTATCTTGTAAAAATATAAATCCAATTTTTAAGATAATTTTTGGCAAAAATTTGTTTTCCATTTTTTTTAGATTTAGATTAATATTTTGTTATATTTAAGCTAAATCTAATTTGATTCTATCCTCAAATTTTATAGCAAATTGGCTAATTATCAAGCTCCAATTTGGTATTGGCATAGTCCATTTTTTCTTAATGTTTTGTATAGCAAGATAGAGTAACTTTTCTAATGATTGATCAGATGGAAAAGAGCCTTTAGTTTTGGTAATTTTTCTGACTTGCCTATGAAACCCTTCAACAGAATTAGTAGTATAAATTAGCTTTCTTATCTCTTTTGGATATTTAAAATAATTAGATAAATTATCCCAGTTATTATTCCAAGATTTGAATATTATTGGATATTTTTTGCCCCATTTTTCTTCAATTAGAAGCAGTTTTTCTTCGGCTACTTCTTTGCTTGCTGCAGTATTAAGAGTCTTTAAGTCAGATATAAATTCTTTTTGATTTTTTGATGCAACATATTTGATAGAATTCCTAATTTGATGAATGATGCAAAGCTGAATCTCAGTTTTTGGAAATATTGAATTAATAGCCTCAGGAAAGCCCTTTAAGCCATCGACACAAGCAATCAATACGTCTTTTATACCTCTATTTTGTAAATCAGTTAAAATATTAAGCCAAAAATTAGCTCCCTCTGACTCTTGAAGATAAATTCCTAAAATATCTTTTTTACCATCCTTGTCAACTCCAAGAACTGAATAAAAAGCTACTAATTATTTTTCCATTTTCTTTAACCTTAAAAAACATAGCATCAAGAAATATTATAGGATAAATCTCTTCTAACTGCCTTTCTTTAAATTCTGTTATTTTAGGTAATATTTTGTCTGTAATAGCTGTAATTGTAGATTTAGATATCTCAATGTCATATATCTCTTCAATATGAGATGATATATCTCTATAACTCATACCATAAGAATATAGAGTTATAATTTTATCATCTAATTCTGGAGTTAAAATAGTTTGACCTTTCTTAACTATTTTAGGATCAAAAGATGAATTTCTATCCCTTGGAGTATTTAACTCAAATTGACCTCTATCGGTTTTGACTATTTTAGAAGAAAATCCATTTTTCCTATTGGTAACATCATCTTCTTTTTTAGAATTTAAATGATTATCCAATTCGGATTGCATGGCAGTTTCAAGAAAATCTTTTAACATACTGGTAAATATACCATCTTTGCCAGAAAATCCTTTTCCAGCATACAATTTGTCTATAGCTTCTTTCTTGAACTTTTGATAATCAAAATCCTCTTCAAGATCTTGATTGTCAGAGTTATTTCGAAAATTATTTAAAGATTTTAATTTGTGATTCATGATATTATCAATTTAAGTTAATGTTAAAATTTATAATTATTTATGAGAATAAAATTTAATAAATTAAATTTTATTCTCATTTTAACTTAAATTGACACAGTTAAAAAAACGCTCCCTGCCAAAATAATAATTCTTCCCTTTCTTGGTAGAAGACATCTCTTGGTCCCTTTTCCTCTTCTTGTTTTTTGTACTAGTTGGAGCAGATATTAATGTCGCATCAGTTATCGTACCCTCCTTCAACAAAAGATCATTCTCTTCAAGATATGAATTTACCTCGTTAAATATAATCGACGATAAATTATGCTTTTCCAATAAATGACGGAATCTCAATATCACAGTCTCATCCGGAACATTATCAATACCAATATCAATATTTAAGAATTTTTGAAAACTTATTCTATCATATATAGCATCCTCCATAGCTGGATCACTAAGACCAAACCACTGCTGTAACAAATGAATCTTAAATATTAATAATAAATCTGTCACCTTCCTGCCACCGTAATCACTAGTACCATTAGGATAAAAAGGCTCTATCTTATCAATCAATCTTTGCCATGGAATAATATCCGTCATTTGATTAAGAAACTTCTCCGCTCTTAATTTTCTACCAGAAATTGCTAATGAAAAAAATGATTGCTGGGTTGCCATAATTATATATTTTATTTGAATTTAATATATCAATAATAAGCAAAAAAGCTAGATAAATCAAGCTTTTCTGGCTATTTTTATCAAATAAATTCAAACAAAATTTTATAAAATAACTTTGCTAAACTTTGGCAAAAATAACAAAATTAAACAGTTTCAAATCTATAAATTAGATAATTGGTTTTTCAGAGGTTCCTTAAAAAAGGGAATAAAAAATCATAAAATTATTCCAACAATTATTAATACTGATCAAGGATCTCAATTTACCAGCGGTAATTGGATAAATGAATTAAAAAAACGAAATATTCAAATATCAATGGATGGAAAAGGTAGGTGGGTAGACAATGTAATTATTGAAAGATTCTGGAGAACTGTAAAATATGAACAAATTTTTCTCAATCCTCCTGATAATATAGAAGAATTAAAGAGGCAAATAACAAGATTTATCCATTTTTATAATTATCAAAGACCTCATCAATCTTTGAATTACAAAACTCCTAGTCAAATTTACTATAATGATGACAGTAAGAGAAAAAGAATTAGATTTTAAAATAAAAAATAATTAAAATCTAAAATATGAAATACGAAATTTTATAATTTTCCAGAAATTTCTACGAATTTGGCTATTTAGGGCCATTCTAAAATTTCAGAAAATTCAAAAATTTCTACACCGAATTTAAAGAAAAAAGTCTATGACTTTTAAAGAGGTAATGGTCTAACAAATGGGTGCAGTTCTCATTATCAATTACTTCTTTGAATAATTTTCTGCCAGACGGAAGTCTAATTATAAAATTGATCTTATTTTTTTGTAATAATTCAATATTATCATTAGAATAAAAGCCCGCATCTAGCAGTACCGCTTTAGCTGTAGTGTTATGAGCCTTAAGTTCTTTGATAGTATTTGTGAGTGTTGAGATGTCCGCTATACTGCCTGCATTGTAGCGAAAGTACAGAGGTAGATTGTTATCGGCAGAAACAACTGACATAAATTTTATCTGCCTATCAATAGAGCCACTATTATAGCCAAACTCATTAATTGGAGTATTGATTTCATTTGGCATGCTACTTCCATCTACTATTAGACCTTCTTTGCTGTCTTTTGTTGCGATAGGAAGATATTTTCTAAAAAAGTCTTTTTGAAGCTTTTCACTTCCCAGTTCTTTTAGGAAATTACTGATAGCTTGTGAGCTCATAGAAGAGCCTGGAAATAAATGTTTAGATATATCGCCTTCATACCAATCATTAGCTAAATACATTGCAGATCCATTGATGAGACGATAGGATAGTAAGCTTTTTAATGTTTTAAGCTTTACATGAGGCAGTAAGTCTGCAAAGATTTTTCCAACATCATCTTCATCAATTAGTTTCTTGGTTAAGTAGCCACTACCAAAAGATACAATTTCCCTCTCCTTAAATGGTTGTGCCATAACCCTTTTTGGATTGGAAATAACTTTTCCATTTAAATCTCTCTTTCTTCTTTTTACCTCCTGAAATATTCCAGCTTCTTTATCTAGGACAATTCCAAGATATTTGCTGTCTTTGCTTGGAATGTTGTTTCTTTTTATCCCAATAGGCCGTTATTTCATATGCATATTCCCTGTCTCCAACTTTTTTGTATCTGATATAGCTCATAATCGTGAGTAAAGAATTAATAATAGGCACGAGTATATAGAACTAAAAAGTCGGTTGCAAGCTTTTATTTGCTTAGATTAATGTTTTTTTAAGGACTATCGTGGGTAAAGATATGGGAATTTAAGATTAAGAAACTTCTCCGCTCTTAATTTTCTACCAGAAATTGCTAATGAAAAAAATGATTGCTGGGTTGCCATAATTATATATTTTATTTGAATTTAATATATCAATAATAAGCAAAAAAGCTAGATAAATCAAGCTTTTCTGGCTATTTTTATCAAATAAATTCAAACAAAATTTTATAAAATAACTTTGCTAAACTTTGGCAAAAATAACAAAATTAAACAGTTTCAAATCTATAAATTAGATAATTGGTTTTTCAGAGGTTCCTTTGCTATGTCTGCAATGGTTTCAATATTTTTATCAGCAATTTCTGCCTTTGAGTCATGATGAAATTTGGCGTTATCAAGTACCAGATAAGATCCTGACTCAATATTTGGAAATAGATCGTTCTTAAGATAGTCCTTAAATATTTGTTTATCAATTGATGATTCATATATTTTTGAACATAAATTATTATGATTTCTTGTTTGCCAGTATATTCAGTCTTTTGCCTCTTCTACCAGATCTTGGAACTTCAAGCCTCTTTCCTTTTTTGGCAAATCCATATTCACAGTTAATCTCAAGATCGATACCAGACTCATCAAAATCATATAGCTTTTTTTGATCGAGATTGGCAATTGATTTTATGAATTCAGATCTAAGTTTTTCATTCCTTTCTTTGTATATCTTGGAGTTTTTTTAAAGGTTCAAAAATATATGAATCATCAATTGATAAACAAATATTTAAGGACTATCTTAAGAACGATCTATTTCCAAATATTGAGTCAGGATCTTATCTGGTACTTGATAACGCCAAATTTCATCATGACTCAAAGGCAGAAATTGCTGATAAAAATATTGAAAACATTGCAGACATAGCAAAGAAATTCAATATCACATTACTTTATCTTCCAGCTTATTCACCAGATCTTAACCCAATTGAAAAGAAATGGTCTCAAATCAAGTATTGGTACAGGAAGTGGAGAAATAAATACAGCGATAAAAGAGAGTTACTCGAAATGTTGCTTGGAATAAGAGAAAATGCAAGCTTAATTTAGTTGTCTATACAAGAATCTGGATTAACATGGTAAAATTCCTTGAAGCACCAAAAAAAGTGCAAATAGGATATTTATAATCTTTTTTATATGACAAGTGCTCATTTTTATATGAACCAATATCTTTCTAATTTTATGTATTTATTGATAGCTGGATTTATTTGTGGTAGTTATAATATTTTATATTTTTAAAGCATTTTCTATTAGTAAACAAAACGATCATTTTATTTACTTTTATTTTTCCATTTTTTCATTTCCAGCGACATTACCTTAATCCAGTAAAGTAATATTGGCAATATTTCTAAGTAAGCAATTATAGGTTAGTTATTGACTTAATTTACTATTGTTATTTGACATTATATTTAATTAACTCTATAATAGATATATGACATATTTCAATAATTGTCATTAAAATATAAATAATATTTAATATAATAAGTTATGGAAGATTTTCATGTATCTATAAATGAAACTGGTAGAATAGTAATTCCTGCACCAATTAGAAAAAGCTAAATTTAAGAAAGGGTGATGATCTAATTGTTAAATTATCAGAACAAAATATTATTAATATCCAAACTCCAAAACAATATTTAGATAAATTACAAAATCTGATTAAGAGCAAAGATAAAAAACTAACTCTATCAGAAGATTTAATTAATATGAGAAAAGAAGAACAATCATGATAAAAGATAAAATTATTCTAGATGCTTCTGCTATATTAGTTTTAATTAATAATGAAAAGGGTAAGGATGTTGTTGAGCAATATTTAAACAACGCTCTAATATCTACTATTAATTTTTCAGAAGTAATAACAGTTACAAATCGCAATGGTTTTGATCAAGATGAAATATCTAATTTATTAAAAAACATCTTCCCTAATATTATAGATTTTAATTATGATCAAGCATTAATAGTCAGCATCTCTTGACCAATATACATCTAAATTTGGATTATCTCTTGGCGATAGGGCTTGTTTGTCACTTGCAAAATATAAAAATTGCCCAATTTTAACAGCTGATAAAATTTGGAAAAAGTTAGATATAGATTTAGATATTAAATTAATTAGATAATTCTTAAATATAAATATGAGAAATTCTAAAAATCACGATATAATCAACAAGCCTTCCCATTATAATCAAGGATCAATAGAGCCAATTGATTTTATTAAATCTCAGAATATGAGTTATATTGAGGGTAATATTATTAAATATACGACAAGATATAAATTTAAAAATGGCATTGAAGATCTAAAAAAAGCCAAATGGTATCTTGAAAAACTAATAGAAGAGCATGAAAATAGGCTACGCCCGAGTATCTACTATTGATCAAAATCTTGATCTACAAATTGATTCATTAAAAAAAGCAGGATGTCAAAAGATAATTACTGATAAAATTAGTGGCTCCCTACAAAATAGAACAGGTCTTGAAGAATTACTAAACACAATCAGAAAAGATGATGAAGAGAACTGCACCCATTTGTTAGACCATTACCTCTTTAAAAGTCATAGACTTTTTTCTTTAAATTCGGTGTAGAAATTTTTGAATTTTCTGAAATTTTAGAATGGCCCTAAATAGCCAAATTCGTAGAAATTTCTGGAAAATTATAAAATTTCGTATTTCATATTTTAGATTTTAATTATTTTTTATTTTAAAATCTAATTCTTTTTCTCTTACTGTCATCATTATAGTAAATTTGACTAGGAGTTTTGTAATTCAAAGATTGATGAGGTCTTTGATAATTATAAAAATGGATAAATCTTGTTATTTGCCTCTTTAATTCTTCTATATTATCAGGAGGATTGAGAAAAATTTGTTCATATTTTACAGTTCTCCAGAATCTTTCAATAATTACATTGTCTACCCACCTACCTTTTCCATCCATTGATATTTGAATATTTCGTTTTTTTAATTCATTTATCCAATTACCGCTGGTAAATTGAGATCCTTGATCAGTATTAATAATTGTTGGAATAATTTTATGATTTTTTATTCCCTTTTTTAATATTTCAACACAATTATTAGTTTCCATAGAAATTGATAATTTTGATGCAACAACAAATCTAGAACTCCAATCAATTAGCGACATTAAATAAACAAATCCTACTGGTGTTTTGATGTAAGTTATATCAATTGCCCAAGTGTGATTTGGCTTATCTATTTTAGATTTATCTTCTAATAAATAAGGATATTTGTAATCTTTTTTATTGATGATTGTTGTCTTTTTCTTTGGATAAAGAGCTTTAATCTTTAGAACTCTCATTAATCTAAGAATCTTCTTGCGATTAATTTTATTATTATGATTTCTATCTTGATTGATTATTTCTGTAATTCTTCTATATCCGAAAAATTGATATTTACTCCAGATATTATGAATATCTTTGCATAAACTATTAATCTTAGAAATATCAATCCTAGATTTATAATAAAAATTAGATCTATTAATATCTAACAATCTACATCTATTTCTGACAGCTAAATTATACATATCTGATGATAATTTTAGAAATTTGATTTTCTTAGAATAATCTAACTGTCCAGAAACTTTTTTAAGAAATCTCTTTCCATTGTTAATTGACCTATTTTCTTATATAATTTATCAATTTCTTTATCCTTCTTTTTTTGTTCTTTTTTACTTAATTTTTCTTCTTTAGATAACTTAGAATCAGAAAATATATCATTACCGCTAGCTTTAAACTGCTTAACCCATTTATGTAATGTTGATTTAGCAATATCATATTCGCTACAAATCTGATAAATTGTATAATTTTCGGATAAATATTTCATTACAACTTTAAACTTAAAATCAGAATTATATTTTTTAATTTCTTTTGACATAATTTATTAAATTAAATTTTTAATTAACAGATGAAAAAATATTAGCATATTT
Organism: Rickettsiales bacterium; assembly: GCA_038142525.1. Lineage (GTDB taxonomy): Bacteria > Pseudomonadota > Alphaproteobacteria > Rickettsiales > UBA1997 > CAJQHK01. Next base: position 506,867 of record JAYQKE010000015.1, on the reverse strand, counting down.
TTCCATCTTCCAAATCGAAATTTAAAGAAATTATAGTCTATGAAATTTAAAAATTAATGGTCTGAATTTTAGGGGGCATTTCTCAAGAGATGTCTTCTACCAAGAAAGGGAAGAATTATTATTTTGGCATGAAGTCTCATATTGGTGTGCAAACTAAGGGTAAGCCAATTATTCATTCTATTGTCACGACGACAGCTAAAGATCATGATTCTACTAAAACAGAGGAGTTATTACATGGTGATGAAACTTCTTTATTTGGTGACAAGGCCTATGATGATAAGGCAATAAAAAGATTTTGTAGGAATCACAATATATTTTATGGTATAACCAATAGAGCTAAATCTAACAAAAAACTTTCAAATAAGCAAAAAAAGAGGAATAAACAATTTTCATCAGTTCGAGCTAAAGTTGAACATCCATTTCAAATTATAAAGCATCTTTGGGGCTATAGAAAGGTTAGATATAATGGTTTACAAAAGAATACTAATCAATTACAAATGCTATCATCCCTTGCTAATCTCTATATGGTTAGAAAAATACTACCAAATACAGCGTAACAAGGGATAAATGTGTCTAATTTAGCCAAAAATGGTAAAATTAGACAAGAAACTAGAGAAATTACCACAAATAATGCCTAAATTTGGATAAAGATTGTTAATTTTTAACAAAATTAGCAATCTTTATCCAAATTATAAAAATTTTTTCTGAAAAATGAAAAAATAGACAAAATTAAATAGGAAAATCAGAGGTTCCCTAGGACTTTTTTTAAAATTTAATGTTCAAAATAATAATAGAAAAATTATTTTAAATTGGTGCTAAGATTTTGATTTCTTATAAATCAAAACATATGATGATTAATTAATTTTTAATTCAAAGTTACAAATGTCTGAAATTCTAGAAAATTCCAAGAAGGCGACAGATTTTATTAAATTATTATCTAATCAAACTAGATTAATAGTTTTATGTTCAATAATTGAAAAAACCTTTATGTGTTAATGATTTAGTTGAAATAACCCAAATTTCTCAATCTGCATTATCTCAGCATTTAGCAAGAATGTCAAAAGAGGATATTATAGAAGGCGCAAGAGATGGAAATCAGATATTTTATTCGATAAAAGATCCAAATATAAATAAGATTATTCATGTCTTGCATGATATTTTTTGTAAAAAATGATTAGATATTGTTAGCTAATATTTGCTATTTTAAAGTTAATATATTAAATTTATATAATATAGTATATTAAATCAAAATTAAATAATTGTGGCAAATATTAATGATATTGATTCCGTCGCTCTAAAAACTTGGCTTGATAATAATAAAGCAGTATTAATTGATGTTCGTGAGGTAGTTGAATATAAAACTTGCTCTATTCCAAATTCTATAAATTTACCATTATCTCAAATTACCATAGATCAAGCGCATCTTCCTGAGTATAAAAATAAAAAACTAGTCCTTCATTGCAAAAGTGGCAAAAAATCAATGATGGCTTGCGAAAAATTAATCAATCAAGGAATTGATTTTGACATATGGAATTTAAGTGGAGGAATTGAGTCTTGGAAAAATAAAAATCTAGCAACTATTTCTGAAAAGAATATTTTGCCACTAGAAAGGCAAGTTCAAATTTTTATTGCTATTTTTATATTATCTGGCCTAGCCCTTAATCACTTTTTTCAAAACCCTTTTTATTTAATTTTACCTTTAATTGCAGGAATTGGCCTATTAAATGCCGGAATTACTGGCTGGTGTGGATTGGCGAAATTAATTGCTAAAATGCCGTGGAATAAATAACTAATAATTTATTAATTATGAAATTTAAAACTCCTCTTATCTTATTTTTTATAACTATTTTAACAATTTCTAAATCTTACGCTAGTAGCAACTATAGAGTTGATGGACATGCTCCAATTGGCGTTAAAAGAGATCATATTCACCATAAAGGAGAGATCATGACTTCATATAGATTATCTTACGCCAAGATGAAAGGCTTAAGAAGTGGTGATGATAATGTTACAATTGCTGATGTTCTAAATGAATATAATATGGCTCCAAAGCAGATGATTATGAAAATGCATATGTTGGGTATTATGTATGGTATTACAGATCAATTCACCATCTCTGCCATGGGAAGTTTTATAGAAAAAGAGATGGATTTAATAAATCCTATGAATATTGAATCGCGAAGAGAAACAGATGGAATTGGTGACAGTAAAATAAATTTATCATATGGTTTTCTTGAAAAAGACTATGGTAGATCTCAATTAAATTTAGCTCTTTCATTGCCAACTGGAGATATTAATAAAAAACATAATAACACAAGACTTGCTTACCCAATGCAAATCGGCTCAGGATCTTATGAATTAAGGCCAGGAATTAGCTATAGTGGCTATGAAGATAATTTTTCTTATGGTGGGCAGGTTAATGGAGTTTTTAGGTTAAATAGTAATGATAATGGTTATAAATTAGGTGATAGCTACAATATTACAAGTTGGATTGCCAGAAAATTAAGCAACTCTTTTTCAATATCGACAAGATTGGACTATAATAAAAATGAAGCAATTGAGGGCTTTGATTCTACATTAAATCCAAATATGATGCCTGGAGCTAATAATTCTATTCACGATCGAGAAAGGCTAGATTTATTATTTGGTGTGAATTTTATGATGCCAAGTGGATTTTTAAAAGGAAATAGATTAGCAGTTGAATTTGGTAAACCTATTTACGAAAGGGTTGATGGACCATTATTAAAAAATAATTATAAAGTAACCATTGGCTGGCAAAACACCTTTTAGCATGCATGCGGGATAAATTCCCATTATCAATTTAATAATCATTGAAATAGCGGCAAGTGATAGAAGGCCAAATAGCCATAAAAATGAGAACCAAATCCACTGTCTTTTTTTCAAAGTACTGTCCCGAATCTAGATTGAAAATACCTTCCCCACCGCTTTCCTGTTAAGGAACCTCTGAAAAACTAAAATATGATTTAGCAAAATTGATCTTTTTGACCCTTTTTAGTTTTTTAGAGGTTCCTTAATTTTTTCTAAAAATTGTCTAAAAAATCAAAGGAAAGAGGTTTTGGACAGTCCTATTATCTTCAGCAAAAAAATGTGCCCGCGGGGCACATTTTTTTTAAATAATTTTATCAAAAATTTTGACAACCCTATTCCAGAACTTCCTTCAAAAAAAGTTGTTTTTAACTAAATAAACTTTATTATCTCAAAGATTATCAAGTTTTCAGTAATTTATGAGAAAAATCACAATATCTCTTTTAATTTTATTATTTTCTTCATCTTGTGTTGAATTGGCCCTACTTACTTCTGTAAAAACTGCTGATATTGCCGTTAGAGAAAAATCCTTATCTGATAGTGGTAAAGATATTGCAATCTCTGGTAAATTAGTTAAGGAGCTAACCATTAATAAGCTCAAAATGCCTTCTAATATGGTTGATGTAACGGTAAATGAGGGGCGAGTTTTATTAACTGGTGTTGTAGATGAAGAAAAAAAGGCAAGAAAAGCGGTTGATATTGCTTGGAAAGTAAAAAATGTTAAAGAAGTAATTGACGAAATTCAGGTGGTTGAAAATTTTCGTGTTTTTAGAACTTCCAAACAATATCTAAAAGATACAGCAATTACTGGCAATATTAGCTCAAAATTACTATTTGCCAAAAATATTCCATCAGTTAATTATTCCGTCATTACTGTTAATAATATTGTTTATTTATTGGGTGTTGCAGGTTCTAATGCTGAAATTAATAAGGTTAGTAATCTTGTTGCTAAGGCAAATGGTGTCACAAGAGTTGTCAGTCATGTTATTTTAAAAAATGACAGAAGAAGAGGGTAATAAAGTTGTTAATTTTGGCTGTAGATTAAATCTAGTAGAAAGTGAAATCATTAAAAATCTAATTCAAAAATCTGAGCAAAAAAATCTAATAATTCTTAATAGTCATTGCGCTGTTACCAATGAAGCGGAAAGAAAATTAAAGCAATCGATCAGAAGTAATTTTAAAAAAAATCCACAAGCTAAAATCATTGTTACTGGTCATTTGCTCAAATTGATCCAGCAAAATATTCTAAAATGCCAGAGGTAACGCTGGTAATTGGTAATAATGAGAAATTAAAAAAAGAATCCTATCAAAATCTTGATCTTAAGAAAAAAATATCAGGAGAAAATATTAATAAAGATCAAAATATTTTACATCAAGATAAGATCTTTTTCCAAAATCAAAAGCAAACTGACGCCATTCCTGAAAAGATTTTGGTTAATAATATTATGTCAGTTAAGGATACGGCTAATCATTTAATTTCTCATTTTGAAGATAAATCTCGGGCTTTTTTGCAAATTCAAAATGGCTGTAATCATCGCTGTACTTTTTGCATTATCCCCTATGGTCGTGGTAATAGCCGCTCTGTTCCCTTTGGTGAAATTGTCAATCAAGCGCGTCTTTTGGTTAAAAATGGCTATAATGAAATTGTTCTGACTGGCGTTGATATTACTGATTATGGCAAGGATCTAATTTCTGATCTTAGTCTTTTTTCTATGATTAAAAGGTCGCTGAAATTAGTACCAGAATTGCCGCGTCTTTCGTCTTTCTTCTATTGATGTGGCTGAAATTGATGATGATTTTTATGATTTAATAGCAAATGAAGCAAGATTTATGCCTTATTTACATATTTCCTTGCAAGCTGGGGATGATATGATTTTAAAAAGAATGAAGAGGAGGCATAAAAGACAAGATGTGCTTGATTTTTGCCAAAAGGTCAGATCTCTTCGTAAAAATGTTACTTTTGGTTCTGATATTATTGCTGGTTTTCCAACCGAAACCAAGGAAATGTTTGAAAATAGTCTTAGTTTAATTACAGAGGCTGGTCTGATTTTTAATCATATTTTTCCTTTTTCACCAAAAGACGGAACCCCAGCTGCTAAAATGCTGCAATTACCCTTAAAGATTAGAAAAGAAAGGGCAGAAAAATTACGCAAAGCAACAGAAATTTCTCATCAAATATTTGCTGATAAAATGTTAGGTACAAAGCAAAAAGTAATTATTGAAGATAATAATTTTGGCCGATGTGAGAACTTTATTAAGGTTAAATTACCAAAGGATCATGGCTATAAAAAAGGAGAGATTGCAGAAACTACAATAGATGAAATTAGTCAATAATACCACTTCTTAACTAATCTTTCTTTTTATTAAACATATTATTCCAGTCATAATTTGATCTAACATTTGCTGACCAGGTTTTTTGGCCAGACTTATTTGCTCTTTTATAAAAAGATTCTGTTTTATCAGTAAATTTATGATTTTGTCTGAAATTTGGATCATTAATTAAAGCAAAAGTTAATTTAGAAATATTTTGATTAATTTTTTCTTGGATTTTGGGATAAAAATTATTTTTAATCCAGTTTTTGGAATTAACAAAATAATGGTCAATTTCAGCAATAGTAAAAGCTGAATTTAAAGTTGATAATTCTTTAGAAAGGGCATAAATTTCAAAAAATCTAGCAAAAAATTCTGAAATAATTTGTTCCTTTGGGTAAGATTTCACTTGCTCGATAAATAATCTTTTGACCTCAGATTTTAAAGCAATATTACCGCTCGATTCATTAGTTAAATCCATAATTATAGCTGTTTTAAAATTCTGATCTAAAAAATTCCACTTTCAATTTCAACAAAATGGGCAATTTCATGAGCCATAACATTTTCTGATAATTTTCTGATAATTATTTTATGATCTAAAATATCAGTAAATACCCCAACTATTCTATTGTAAATTTTTTCTTTTTCCGTCAAATAGCACAACATTAGTATCCCAATCTTTAATTATTTTAATGCTAAAATTCACTTTCTTTTCAAAAGATTTACTTAATATTAGGTCGAGACCATCCTTATAAAAAGGAATATGATAAAGATTAACTTAAATTCCCATATCTTTACCCACGAGCCATCTCCTCAGGAATATCATAACCAAAAAGCTCAAAAATTTGTTTTTGCTTTTTTGTAGCCTCTTGTACAAATATCTGCTTTTCATATATTTTTGCCTTTTGTGCCGAAAGTATAATAAATGCTTGATCCACAGTAAATTCTTTGTTTAATTTCTGATGAATTTTCATAAAAAAGTAAGATAATAAAAATAGTAAAAATAAATGTCCTCTGAGAGTTTCCTCGCTATGCACTCTTAGTGGTAGCAGGTTTAGATCTGACTTCGAGAAAGCGAACATTCTCTCAACCTTTTGTCTGGTGTAGTATAAATTTAGGATATTTTCTGTTTCCTGCTTCTTTGAAGATATTATTACAAACAGGCCCTTTTGATTTATGACCTTAGCTATTTTCTCGTTATCAATATCTTGCTTATCATCTATTTTTTCAGATAAATAATTATTTACTAAATCAGCCTTTTTCTTTGGATCAAGCACAATATAGGCATAGGTCTTCTTCTTGTTTAGCTTAATCTCCTTTTCTTTAATAAATACCACTCTCTTTTTGGATACTTTTACTGCATTAGATGCCAGATCTATTTTTTCATTATCAATTACTTCTTTGAATAATTTTCTGCCAGACGGAAGTCTAATTATAAAATTGATCTTATTTTTTTGTAATAATTCAATATTATCATTAGAATAAAAGCCCGCATCTAGCAGTACCGCTTTAGCTGTAGTGTTATGAGCCTTAAGTTCTTTGATAGTATTTGTGAGTGTTGAGATGTCCGCTATACTGCCTGCATTGTAGCGAAAGTACAGAGGTAGATTGTTATCGGCAGAAACAACTGACATAAATTTTATCTGCCTATCAATAGAGCCACTATTATAGCCAAACTCATTAATTGGAGTATTGATTTCATTTGGCATGCTACTTCCATCTACTATTAGACCTTCTTTGCTGTCTTTTGTTGCGATAGGAAGATATTTTCTAAAAAAGTCTTTTTGAAGCTTTTCACTTCCCAGTTCTTTTAGGAAATTACTGATAGCTTGTGAGCTCATAGAAGAGCCTGGAAATAAATGTTTAGATATATCGCCTTCATACCAATCATTAGCTAAATACATTGCAGATCCATTGATGAGACGATAGGATAGTAAGCTTTTTAATGTTTTAAGCTTTACATGAGGCAGTAAGTCTGCAAAGATTTTTCCAACATCATCTTCATCAATTAGTTTCTTGGTTAAGTAGCCACTACCAAAAGATACAATTTCCCTCTCCTTAAATGGTTGTGCCATAACCCTTTTTGGATTGGAAATAACTTTTCCATTTAAATCTCTCTTTCTTCTTTTTACCTCCTGAAATATTCCAGCTTCTTTATCTAGGACAATTCCAAGATATTTGCTGTGCTGCTTGGAATGTTGTTTCTTTTTATCCCAATAGGCCGTTATTTCATATGCATATTCCCTGTCTCCAACTTTTTTGTATCTGATATAGCTCATAATCGTGAGTAAAGAATTAATAATAGGCACGAGTATATAGAACTAAAAAGTCGGTTGCAAGCTTTTATTTGCTTAGATTAATGTTTTTTTAAGGACTATCGTGGGTAAAGATATGGGAATTTAAGATTAAGTAGCTTTTTTAGGAAAATATCATATCTATCAACTCCTTCAAAATAAATTTGAGTTTTTAGAGGATTAAATTCGGATATGATATTTTGAGATATTTCCATTCTCAACTTACATATTCATTGGTAATTTTTACCATAGCACCAAAATCTTCCAAAGCCCTTGGCTTAGTAATTGACAATGTAGCTTTTTTGATCTTTTTATTATTTGAGATTCTTTCTAAGATTTTACTAGATAAGGTTTCGATCAATTCAAATTTACTATTAGAGATAAAATTTTTTAAATCCGCGGTTAAATCATAATAATCCACTACATCCTTAATATTGTCACTTTTTATTGCCAAATTAGCATCAAAATAAACCACTAAATCTATGATTAATGGTTGTTTAGATTTTTTTTCTGACTCATGAATGCCAATAATTGTTTCTATTTTTAAATTTGATATTTCTAATTTTGTTAGATTTTCTGCCATCATAATGTCATTAAATGTTCACCCCCATCTACATAAATAATTTGTCCTGTTAAAAATTTATTTTCAATTAAAAATCTCATTGAAATCATAATATCTTCCATTTTGGTATAGCAATCAAGTGGCGCGTTTTTTTTCTCTTTTTGAAATATATTCTTCAGCAAATTCATAGGCTGGCAAAAAAGCACCAGGAGCAATAGCATTAACCCTAATTTTTGGCGCTAATTCCAAGGCCATATCTTTGGTTAAGATTTCTAAGGATTTTTTAGAATTCAAATAGGTAAAAAATCTTTTTGATCTTCTTGCAATATAAGTATCTAAGAGATTTATAATATTGCCGGTATTATTTTTGGCAAAAAATTGCGATAAGAAAAAAACAGATTTGTAATTTACATTAAAATTTTCATCAAAAATATTTTCACTTGTGTTGCAAAAATTTCCTTCAATAAAAACCGAACTATTATTAATTAAAATATCTATTTTACCAAAATATTCTTCTACATCTGTAATTAATTTCTGACAATTTTCAATAGATTGTAAATCTGATTCAAAGATCTGACATTTTACATTTTCAGATTGAATTATTTTTTGAGTTTCTAAGGCTTCCTTTCTAGATGAGTTGTAATGTAGGGCGATATCATAACCTTCTTTAGCAAAATCAAGCGCCAGATATTTTCCAAGTCTTTTGGCCGCTCCAGTAATTAATATAATTTTATTCATAAATTATTGCAATAATTGCAGAATATTTTGATTGATATCTTGGAATCTAATTAAATTTTGTAAATCTTCTTTAATTTCAGAGGTTAATTCAATTGCTGTTTTATTAATTTTATTTAAAAAATAAAGAGCCTCTTGATAATCTTCAGATTTTAGGTCTCTTTCTATTTCATAGATTAAATAATTAATTTTTGTCTCATCTTGCTCCTCAAATTTTATTTTTCTTATGGTTATATGACTTAAAATGTTATTTTTTATTTTAGATATCAAAGTATCATCATCATTTTGGCGATAATGTGTTATCAGTTCACTAATAATCTTATCAAAATTATTAATAATTTCTTTATTTGTTTTGATATTATTTTTTAGTAAATTTTCTAATTCCAAAAAATATTGATATAGTTCACTTTCTTTATTTATCAGTAATTTTGTTATTAATAACTCATTTTGATAATTCTCTCCATTTTGAATTTTTTTAATAAATCAAAATAGGTTAGAATTATTTTTGATGAGTTTTGATGATTTTGCATTTTGGATATTTTATCATCAAGATTATCATATTTAGCACTTAATTCCTGATATTTTTCTTGTAGCTGAATTAATTCCTCAGATTTAATGCTTTTGACCACCTGCTGCACTTCAATTATTTGTTTCTTTTTTTCTTGAACCTCTAAGATTGCTGGCTTTTCTTGGATATTTGATTTGATTTGATTAATAATTTCATCCGAAAATATCGCCATAACATTTAGCGATAGAAAGCCTATTAAGGCAATCATTCTACTAATTGATTCTTTATTGGATAGGGCTGAGGGATTTTTGTCTGATGTTAATTTTTTGGTCATTTTAAATCAGCTTATTTATTTTTTCTTGGTAATTATCATGATTGAAGATATATGAGCCAGATACTAAAATATCCGCTCCAGCTTCCACAGATATTTTAGCTGTTTTATCATTAATACCACCATCAACTTGTAATAAAATATCTTTTCCAGAATTATCAATTTTTTGACGAATATTTCTAATCTTTTCGATCTGAGATTCTAAAAATTTTTGACCACCAAATCCTGGATTCACTGTCATTACCAATATTAAATCAACCTTATCTAAAATATAATCTAAAACATTTTCATTAGTCGATGGTACAATTGAAATCCCAGCCTTTTTATCTAAAGATTTTATTTGTGTTAGGACCGAATCAATATGAGTTGTTGCCTCATAATGAATTGTAATAATATCCGATCCAGCATCTACAAATGCTTTGATATGATTTTCTGGATTATTAATCATCAGATGGGTATCAAATATTAGGTCCGATTCTTTACGAATAGATTTTATTACATCGGGACCAATAGTGATATTAGGCACAAAATTACCGTCCATCACATCCAAATGGAGATAATTTACATTATTACAATTAGATATTTTTTTTACCTCCTCTCCTAATTTAGAAAAATCAGCTGATAAAATTGACGGGGCAATTTCAGTCATCCTTGCTTAAACATTTAATTAAAGTTATGTCATATATCACATGCTCCATTGATGAAATGGATGGTGATGATGACAACATCCAGCCATTAAAAACAACATTTTCCTCATTGGTAGATTTTTTATATTCTTTTACAGTAATTAATGCTTTATTTTCTGGTCTTTCTTCTGGTTTTGATTTCCAGCATTTATGTATTACAATTGATAGGTTTTGAAATTGATATATTTCAGAAATTTTAATATCTTCTTCAATGCTACTGGCCATTATCTTATCAAGAATTTGTATTCTGGCATAATCAGTAAATTGATTATTCGGAATATCTTTTAAATATACCGAATCAGCTTGTTTAGTTTGGATTTGATCTTTTGCTTCATTAGCAAAAACTGCAGAACTAACGGCAAGAGTAAATATAAAAAATATAAATTTTATTTTGGTCATTTTCACTATCTGAATTTGAAACAAATTTACCAATTTATCAAAGATAATAATTTGCTACTCTTTATCTTAGTTAGTTGGTTGCCAAGATTGATATGATTGTTTAATTTTCGGTAATGATTTTCTATATTGCGTGCCTGTTAAATTTGGTATGTGAATTTTTTGCCAAGCATATAAAGAATTTGGTATAATTTTATCATGGATATTGTGAAGCCATAAATGCCAATTTGGTGGAATTTTAGAACTTTCAACTATTCCATTATAAATTACATATTTTTTACCAGATTTTGATTTATAGTAAGAATTTCCGAATTCATCTTGACCCACCCTATCTGCAAATAATTTAATTATTAATTTATTAAAAAAATCACTCATAATTCAAAATCAATATTTATTAAACGACCACCATTGTAATTATCTTGATTATTTTAGTCAAATTAATTGTATTATAGGTAGAGTCGGTGTGTTATAGGCGAGAATTTTGGAGCCATGAAAAGGTTCCTAGGAGAAAATTGTAGATATTGGTAATATAATTTATTACCAATATCGCATTAACTAATTATTAGTTAACAGCTTTTTTTAGTAAATCGCCAACTTTAAATCTAACAGATCTTCTAGCTGGAATTTTGATAGATTCACCAGTTTTTGGGTTTCTACCAGTTGTTTCTGCTTTATCTTCAGCGATAAATGAACCAAATCCAGTAAATTGAACTTTATCATTTGACTTAAGGTTATCTGCAATAATATCCAAAACAGCATTAAGATTGTTCGCAGCTTCAGTTTTGCTTGTACCAGTTTTTTCTGCAAGTTCAGCAGCAATATTTGCTTTAGTTACAATAGACATATGTAATTGAATTAAAGTTAATTAAATTATAATTTACCATTATAATTTTAAATATAAATAAGCTATAAATCATAATGAATATCACCATTCATAGCCAATTTTTAGAGATTTTGCCCCCTTAAATATTAAAAATCAAGGAAAATTTATAGCTCATCAATATTGCATGTTAATCCCTATCTTTGGGAACCTCTGAAAAACTAAAATATGTATTTAGCAAAATTGATCTTTTTGACCCTTTTTATAGACAACTATCATTCAAAATAGAAATGTCGCCACTTGAAAATAAAATAATTTAAGAAAGCTATGTGTGAAGTTATTTTATAAAATTTTATTTCCAAATCCCTTAAGAGTCGAATTAAACCAAGATTTGGCATAATCTAAAAATTCTACGAAAGAATGGTGGAGATAAGGAGAGTCGAACTCCTGACCTCCTGCGTGCAAAGCAGGCGCTCTACCAGCTGAGCTATATCCCCAAAGTGCTGATATTCTACTCGTCGCAATATACTGCCCGAAATAGAAAAAATATACAAATCATGATCTATTTTGTTACCCAATCAATGAATGTGGTCATAAGAGTAATTATAGCTAATAAATTTTGCAATAGAAAAATATCTCCCACTCTATTTCAAAAATTACAAAAAATATTGCAGTTAAAATAGCAACTAGTACAATGACATTTTGAGAGCTTATTAAAAAATTAAAGTAACTATAATGAATCAAAAATCTTGGCCCTTCATTGAAGCTGGTAGAATATTAAAAAAGATCCAAAATAAAACACCAAAAAAAGGTTATGTTTTGTTTGAAACAGGCTATGGCCCATCAGGATTGCCTCATATCGGCACTTTTGGCGAAGTGGTAAGAACCAGTTTTGTTATGAATGCTTTTAAAAAATTGGCTCCAGAAATTCCAACTAAACTTCTTTGTATTTCTGACGATATTGACGCTCTACGCAAAGTCCCAGATAATTTGCCAAATCAAGAATTGATTAAAAATAATCTTGGTCGCCCTCTCACTTTGGTTCCTGATCCATTTGAAACTACAAAATCTTACGGTGAACATATGAATAAGCGCCTAAAAGATTTTTTAGATCACTTTGATTTTGATTATGAATTTATTTCGGCTACCAAAAAGTACAAATCTGGTGATTTTAATGATACAATGCTCAAGGTTTTAGAAAAATATGATGAATTAATGAATTTAATGTTGCCAACCCTTGGAGAAGAAAGGCAAAAAACCTATAGTCCAATTATGCCAATTGATCCAGATTCTGGAAAAGTGATTGAAAAAGGGGTGGTTGGAATTAATAAGGAAAATGCAACGGTAATTTACAAAGATGAAAATGATAATGAAAAAGAGGTTTCAGTTTTAGATGGTAATTGCAAATTGCAATGGAAAATTGATTTTGGCGCTAGATGGTATTCTTTTGAAGTTGATTATGAAATTTATGGCAAAGATCATTTACCAAATGAACCAATTTACCGTAAAATTTGTCAAATCCTAGGAAAAACTCCTCCAGTAAATTATTGTTACGAAATGTTTCTTAGTGAAGATGGTGCCAAAATTTCAAAATCCAAAGGTAATGGTATTACAATTGATCAATGGCTTAAATATGCTCCCGCAGAATCTTTGTCACTTTTTATGTTTCAAAAACCAAAAACTGCCAAGAGATTGCATTTTGATGTAATTCCCAAAACAACGGATGAATATATCGCTTTTTTAAACTCTTATTTAAAGGAAGAGGATGAAATAAAAAAATTAGATAATCCAATTAACCATATTCATTTTCATGATAAACCAACTAAAAAATGTGATATCAGCTATTCTCTTTTATTAAATTTGGCTAGTGCTTGTAATCCAGAAAATGATGATATTTTATGGGGTTTTATCTCCAAATATGAGGAGGGTTTAGATAAAGAAAATTCACCATTTTTAGCTAAAATGGTGAATTCTGCCATCAATTATTATAATGACTTTATTAAAAAACATAAAAAATATCGAGAAATTACTGAGAATGAAAAAAATGCCATGATTTCTCTTAAAACAAAACTCGAAAATATTGCAGAATCTGATTCTAAAGATGGTAAATTATTACAAAATTTAATTTATGAAACTGGCCGAGAATTTGGCTATGAAAATAATATGAAAGATTGGTTTTCTTGTTTTTATCAAACGCTTTTTGGTAGTCAAAATGGCCCAAGAATGGGTTCTTTTATTGCCTTATTTGGTATTTCTAATTTTATCCAGATGATAGATGATAGAATTTAAACAATTAATAAAAAGACATCTATTTTTACATCAAAAATTACTGAAAAAAATTATAACTATTTTTTTCCTAATATTAGTAACAGCTTCTGTTGCCTTTGTTATAATTGATGACAGCTCTTACAATATTATAAAAAATCAATTTAATTCACAAAAAACCAAAATATTAAAATTATTCAATCTTTCATATAATAAAGTTAATATTATTGGCGTAGTTCATACTGATGAACAAAAAATCAAGAAGATAATAAATGCAAAAGGTAAAAATACTGACTTTAAGAATTTAGGTTCAAAAATTATAGATGAAATTCGCCTAGAAATTGAAAAAATTAATTGGGTTAAGGAGGTATTTATAAATCGCAATATCTTTTCTAATTTAGACATCAAAATTGTTGAATATAGTCCTTTTGCAATATGGGAAGATAATGGTAAAAGATATATTATAGATAAGGATGGCATTAAAATTGATGTTAAAAATATAGATGATTTTGATTATTTGATCATTGCTAATGGGGCAAAAGCCAATTTAAAAATAAAATCTTTATTTAATATATTTTCTGCCAAGCCAAAGATAGGGCGCAATGTCTATTCTGTGAGTTTAGTTGGAGATCGTAGATGGGATATAAGATTTCATAATAATATTTTGGTCAAACTTCCAGAAAAAAATATTGATAAGGCTTGGAAAAGGTTAGAGAAAATTTATAATAATTATGACCTAATGGAAAATATCAGCATCATAGATCTTAGAATAGAAAATAAAACATTCTTAAAAATTAATAATGAATAAGTTACTGATAGTAATTATATTTTTACTATTTTCCTCAAATGTTTTTTCACAAGAAAATGCTATCAATCAACTGCCCGCAAGATTAACTGCCAATAAAATAGAGTCAGACAATAAAAGGAAAAAAATTTCTGCCAAAGGTAATGCAAAATTCACTAAAGGTGGCAATAGTATATTTGCCGATAAAATTGAATATTTTCAAACGGAAAAAAAAATAACAGCAATAGGAGATGTAAAGCTAGATAATTATCAAATGGGTAATATGTCTGCCACCAAAGCTGAATTTAAAGATAATTTTGCTAGCGGAAAAGTAGAAAATCCTGCTTTAATATTTTTTGATGGCTCATATATCAAAGCCAAGGATGCTAATAAGAAAAAAAACATAACATTTCTAAAAAAATCTATTTTTTCAGTATGTCCTAATGATCAAAATAGTAATAAATATCAAATTACAAAACAAAAAGAGCCATTTTCCATATCTTCTAGCATAGTTGAACTAAATAATGACCAGGAAACCATTAAGTTAAAAAATCCTGTAGTTAGAATTTATGATGTTCCAGTATTTTATAGCCCATATTTTAAAGCCTTATTCCCAGCTAGTAAAAGAAAATCAGGGTTTTTATCGCCATCCTATTCTAAAGCCCAAAATCTTGGCTTGGGCATTACTTTGCCATATTATGTTAATATTGATAATAATAAGGATCTAACCGTTAGAACCAGCTATTTTCCAGATACAAAACATGTTTTAGTTAATAATGAATTTCGACACCTCATTAAATATGGTGCATATGATATAAATCTAGAATTGGCTAATAATAATTTGGAACAAGAAAGTAGAGCGCTAACTGTAAATAATAAAATAGAAGATCGCGATCTTAGGGGGCAATTGAGCGCTCAAGGTAAATTTATCTTATCAAAATTTTCTGACTTAAATCTAAATATCAATCATGTTGGTGATAAGGAATATCTAAGGGATTATAAATCCGATTTTACTGAGCATACAGTTTCAGATATTGCTTTTATTAATCACAAGATAAGGCGATATTTTTCTGCAAAAGCAGTTAATATTCAGGAAGTATCAGTTAATGAAGATCGCAAAACTTCACCCTTAGCTTTGCCAATTTTAGAATCCTATATCGAAAGCAAGCCAAAATATTTTAATACAAAATATTCACTTTTATCTAACCTAACCACAATTCATAGAAGAGAAGGTTTGCAATATCGAAGATTATCTTTTGTTCCAGAAATAAAATTACCTTATAATGCCTATGGCAATCTTTTTGAGGCAAAATTAAATATGCAGGGTAATTTTTATCATATAGATGATGCTTATAAATATACCAACATATCGGATAGTGATTATAAAAAAAGAGAGATTAATCATTATCCAAGAGCGTCAATCGGCTGGAAAATGCCCATCGCCAGACAAGGTAAAAAGAACATGATAATATTTGAGCCTATGGCTAAATTTGTGGCCAGTCCAAGACGTGATAAAAGCAATAATTTATATAATGAAGATGTTAATGATAATGAATTAACTCAGGCAAATTTATTTTTAGATGATCGTTTAATCGGATTTGATAGAAATGAAACTGGTCAAAGAGTTAGTTATGGTTTTAACTCTTATCTCTTTAATAATTTAGGAGAATTTGATTTAAATTTAGGGCAAAGTCAGAAATTCAATAATGCCACTCAAGATGTAACAATTAGAGGTTTTAATGATAATAATAAATCAAATATTGTTGGTAAAATCTCCTATAAAAATGATAATAATTTATCATTAATTTATAATTTTCATCTTAGTGAATCAGATTATAACAATGAAGTTAATGATTTTAGTTACTTTGTTCCTATTAGCAGGCTTAATTTTTCAGGAAATTATTTATTATTAAAAAGCAGCAATAGTAATGACGATGTAAGAGAGCAATGGAATTCCAATGCTGGAATTGACATAACTTCAAGGCTAAATGTTAATGCGGGCTTTTCTAAAGACTTGGTTGCGGGTAAAATTATTAATAAAAATTATTCTTTAATGTATAATGGTTGCTGTGTTTCTTATGGCTTAACTATTTCTGAAGAAAATCTAGGAGATTTTACCAAAAAACAAAGATCATATAGCTTTAATTTAGTGATAAAAAATCTATAATGCTTTTAAAAGATATTTATAATCAGGAATTTATCTTTGATTTAGCAAATAATATAAAAAAATTCTTCCATAATTTTGATAAAAAACTTTTTATAGAACAGATTTTTAACCAAGATTGGCAAAAATACTCCTTAAAAGAAAGAATGGGTCATATTTCTAATGTGATAAATCACAATCTATCAGAAGATTATCAAGAAAATATCCATATTCTTAAAAATGTTGCTCAAAATGTTAAAAAATTTCAATATAATAACTTATCTTTAATTATTTTTGCTGATTTTATTGAAAAATTTGGTTTGGATGATTTTGAAACTTCTATCAAAGCTTTAAAATTTTTTACCTCTTTTGGTTCTGCTGAATTTGCTATAAGAAAATTTCTTTTAAAATATGAAAAACAAACTTTAGAAAAAATATTAGAATTCTCTCTTGATCAAAATTATCATGTTAGGAGGTTAGCTTCAGAAGGTATTAGGCCAAGATTACCATGGGGTATCGCCTTAAAAAAATATCAAAAAAATCCAGCAAAGAATTCTGCCAATTCTAGAAAATCTTAAAAATGATGAAAATGAATATGTTAGAAGAAGCGTAGCCAATAATCTCAATGATATTTCTAAAGATAATGCAGAAATATGTTTGGAAATTACTAAAAAATGGCGAAGAAGAAAATTGTAATCATAAAATGATTCAACATTCTCTTCGAACTTTATTAAAATCTGGCAATCAAAAAGCCCTAGAACTCATGGGTTATAATAAAATTTCTGCTAAAATTACTAATTTTAAATGCCTAAAAGAGATAAAAATAGGAGACAATCTTTCCTTTTCTTTCATTTTAAATAATGAAGCAAAAAATAATATTAGAATAGAATATGCTATTTATTTTTTACTAAAAAATGGTAAATTTTATCGTAAAATTTTTCAAATTAAACAGGGCAATTTTAGCAAGGATAAATTTTCCTTTAATAAAAAACATTCTTTTAAAAAAATTACCACTAGAAAATATTATTCAGGAATTCATAAAATTGGAATTATATTAAATGGGAAAGAGATTCTAAAAGAAAATTTTAACTTAAGAAATGCCCCCTAAAATTCAGACCATTAATTTTTAAATTTCATAGACTATAATTTCTTTAAATTTCGATTTGGAAGATGGAAAAATATGCTAATATTTTTTCATCTGTTAATTAAAAATTTAATTTAATAAATTATGTCAAAAGAAATTAAAAAATATAATTCTGATTTTAAGTTTAAAGTTGTAATGAAATATTTATCCGAAAATTATACAATTTATCAGATTTGTAGCGAATATGATATTGCTAAATCAACATTACATAAATGGGTTAAGCAGTTTAAAGCTAGCGGTAATGATATATTTTCTGATTCTAAGTTATCTAAAGAAGAAAAATTAAGTAAAAAAGAACAAAAAAAGAAGGATAAAGAAATTGATAAATTATATAAGAAAATAGGTCAATTAACAATGGAAAGAGATTTCTTAAAAAAGTTTCTGGACAGTTAGATTATTCTAAGAAAATCAAATTTCTAAAATTATCATCAGATATGTATAATTTAGCTGTCAGAAATAGATGTAGATTGTTAGATATTAATAGATCTAATTTTTATTATAAATCTAGGATTGATATTTCTAAGATTAATAGTTTATGCAAAGATATTCATAATATCTGGAGTAAATATCAATTTTTCGGATATAGAAGAATTACAGAAATAATCAATCAAGATAGAAATCATAATAATAAAATTAATCGCAAGAAGATTCTTAGATTAATGAGAGTTCTAAAGATTAAAGCTCTTTATCCAAAGAAAAAGACAACAATCATCAATAAAAAAGATTACAAATATCCTTATTTATTAGAAGATAAATCTAAAATAGATAAGCCAAATCACACTTGGGCAATTGATATAACTTACATCAAAACACCAGTAGGATTTGTTTATTTAATGTCGCTAATTGATTGGAGTTC
This sequence comes from Rickettsiales bacterium, assembly GCA_038142525.1. Taxonomy (GTDB): domain Bacteria; phylum Pseudomonadota; class Alphaproteobacteria; order Rickettsiales; family UBA1997; genus CAJQHK01. Next base: position 488,207 of record JAYQKE010000015.1, on the reverse strand, counting down.
TAGATTTGTTGTTGCATCAAAATTATCAATTTCTATGGAAACTAATAATTGTGTTGAAATATTAAAAAAGGGAATAAAAAATCATAAAATTATTCCAACAATTATTAATACTGATCAAGGATCTATTCAAATATCAATGGATGGAAAAGGTTGGGTAGACAATGTAATTATTGAAAGATTCTGGAGAACTGTAATTGGATAAATGAAGAATTAAAAAAATAACAAGATTTATCCATTTTTATAATTATCAAATATCAATGGAAAAAGGTTAGATTTTAAAATAAAAAATAATTAAAATCTAAAATATGTGGAAATTTCTACGTTTGGCTAGACAAAATTTCAGAAAATAATTATTGAAAGATTCTCTATGAACAAATTTTTCTCAATTCTTCATCCTGATAATTTTTAAAAGATTTTCTACCTCTGGCAAATAACAAGATTTTCCATTTTTATTTTTTTCCTATTTAATTTTGTCTATTTTTTCATTTTTCAGAAAAAATTTTTATAATTTGGATAAAGATTGCTAATTTTGTTAAAAATTAACAATCTTTATCCAAATTTAGGCATTATTTGTGGTAATTTCTCTAGTTTCTTGTCTAATTTTACCATTTTTGGCTAAATTAGACACATTTATCCCTTGTTACGCTGTATTTGGTAGTATTTTTCTAACCATATAGAGATTAGCAAGGGATGATAGCATTTGTAATTGATTAGTATTCTTTTGTAAACCATTATATCTAACCTTTCTATAGCCCCAAAGATGCTTTATAATTTGAAATGGATGTTCAACTTTAGCTCGAACTGATGAAAATTGTTTATTCCTCTTTTTTTGCTTATTTGAAAGTTTTTTGTTAGATTTAGCTCTATTGGTTATACCATAAAATATATTGTGATTCCTACAAAATCTTTTTATTGCCTTATCATCATAGGCCTTGTCACCAAATAAAGAAGTTTCATCACCATGTAATAACTCCTCTGTTTTAGTAGAATCATGATCTTTAGCTGTCGTCGTGACAATAGAATGAATAATTGGCTTACCCTTAGTTTGCACACCAATATGAGACTTCATGCCAAAATAATAATTCTTCCCTTTCTTGGTAGAAGACATCTCTTGGTCCCTTTTCCTCTTCTTGTTTTTTGTACTAGTTGGAGCAGATATTAATGTCGCATCAGTTATCGTACCCTCCTTCAACAAAAGATCATTCTCTTCAAGATATGAATTTACCTCGTTAAATATAATCGACGATAAATTATGCTTTTCCAATAAATGACGGAATCTCAATATCACAGTCTCATCCGGAACATTATCAATACCAATATCAATATTTAAGAATTTTTGAAAACTTATTCTATCATATATAGCATCCTCCATAGCTGGATCACTAAGACCAAACCACTGCTGTAACAAATGAATCTTAAATATTAATAATAAATCTGTCACCTTCCTGCCACCGTAATCACTAGTACCATTAGGATAAAAAGGCTCTATCTTATCAATCAATCTTTGCCATGGAATAATATCCGTCATTTGATTAAGAAACTTCTCCGCTCTTAATTTTCTACCAGAAATTGCTAATGAAAAAAATGATTGCTGGGTTGCCATAATTATATATTTTATTTGAATTTAATATATCAATAATAAGCAAAAAAGCTAGATAAATCAAGCTTTTCTGGCTATTTTTATCAAATAAATTCAAACAAAATTTTATAAAATAACTTTGCTAAACTTTGGCAAAAATAACAAAATTAAACAGTTTCAAATCTATAAATTAGATAATTGATTTTTCAGAGGTTCCTATAATTATCAAAGACCTCATCAATCTTTGAATTACAAAACTCCTAGTCAAATTTACTATAATGATGACAGTAAGAGAAAAAAAGAATTAGATTTTAAAATAAAAAATAATTAAAATCTAAAATATGAAATACGAAATTTTATAATTTTCCAGAAATTTCTACGAATTTGGCTATTTAGGGCCATTCTAAAATTTCAGAAAATTCAAAAATTTCTACACCGAATTTAAAGAAAAAAGTCTATGACTTTTAAAGAGGTAATGGTCTAACAAATGGGTGCAGTTCTTTAAATTAATTATGCCAAAATCCTCAGGGGAAATATCGGAGATTTTAGGAAATTTATCAGACTCTGTTGGGGAGTTTGATGCTAGTCATATAGCTGAAATAATTGATTTTATCCAAAGTTCTGAAGATTATCAAAACATTCGTTCAGGCATAGGTAGTTTTATCAACGCCCCTCATAGTGATCGGCAAAATCTTGAACATATAAACAGAATGAAAATAGCGTTTTTACAGAGAAACAATAAAGATGATGCAAAACCTGATACTAGAATAAGTACTGACAATTTAAGATATCAAAACTTAAAACCCCAAAAAGGACTTACATCAAAACTCCCTCCCATCAAAGAAGGTGATAAGAGAGAGCCGTCATCAGAAGGTGGCACATATAGGGGCTAAATATTTTTACTTTGATTTTCTAAAATTATAATTATAATCACCGAAATATTAAGGAATTTAAACAAAATAAATTATGACTATTGAAATTTTAATGCCAGCACTTTCACCAACCATGAAGGAGGGAAATCTTGCTAATTGGCTCAAAAATGAAGGCGACAACATTGAAGCTGGGGACGTAATTGCTGAAATTGAAACTGATAAAGCTACAATGGAAGTTGAGGCGGTTGATGAGGGTATTTTGGGAAAAATTCTGATTCCTGCTGGCACTGAAAATGTTGCAGTTAATGCCCCAATTGCACTTTTGCTTGAAGAAGGTGAAGATAAAGCGGTTCTAGATTCTTATGAAATTAGCGCTCCAACTATAGCTGAGACTAAAGAGGAAAAAACAGAAGTAAAAGAAGTAGAAAAAGCTGCAACTCCAGCAGCTGCAGAGACTCCTATCGCTATCGAATCCATAGCAACAGATCGTATTTATGCTAGCCCACTTGCTAAAAGAATTGCGGCAGAAAATAATGTTTCACTTCAAAATTTGATTGGTTCTGGCCCTCATGGCAGAATTCTTAAAAATGATGTTTTAAATGCAGGCTCAACTCAAAAATCTGGCGTTATAGAGCGTCATGCCGAAGAATATCGCGCTGTTAAAAATAATAATGTCAGAAAAGTTATTGCTAATCGTCTGTTAGAATCTAAGCAAAATGTTCCACATTTCTATTTATCTTCTGATTTAAATATTGATAAATTGCTTGAAATGAGAAAATCAATCAATGATTTAGCGATTATTGATGATAAGGGTAAACCAAATTATAAATTATCAGTTAATGACATTATAATTAAGGCAACTGCTCTAGCTTTAAAAGAAGTTCCTAATGCCAATTCTTCTTGGACTGATGACGCTATTTTATTATATAATAATATTGATATTTCGGTTGCCGTTGCAATTGATGGAGGCTTAATTACGCCAATTGTTAAAAATGCTGATCAAAAATCTTTGATTGATATTTCTAATGAAGCTAAAAAATTAATTAAAAAGGCTAGAGATGGCAAATTACAACCAGAGGAATTTCAAGGTGGTGGATTTAGCATTTCTAATCTTGGTATGTATGGCATTAATAATTTCCAAGCTATTGTTAACCCACCACAAAGCTGTATTTTGGCTGTTGGTGCTGGTATTAAAAAACCAATTGTTAAAAATGGTGAATTTGCTAAAGCTACCATCATGAATGTAACCCTATCTTCTGATCATAGATCTGTTGACGGCTCAGTTGGTGCAGAATTCTTAGGGGCATTTAAGAAAATTATTGAAAATCCAATTTCAATGTTACTTTAATGAATTTTAAAGAGTTTTTTGATCCAAAGACCTTTACATTTAGTTATGTAATTTTTGACAAAGAAACTAAAAAATGTGCTATTTTAGATTCTGTTTTAGATTTTGATCCAAATTCTGAAAAGTTTTCTACTATTTCTGCTGATAAAATAATCAAATTTCTTAAAGATAACAATCTTTCCTTGGAATGGATTTTGGAAACTCATATTCACGCCGACCATATCAGCGCCGCTCGTTATTTAAAACAAAAATTGGGTGGTAAAATTGCCATTACCAATCAAATTAAAGAAGTTGCTTCTTTTTGGGCTAACAAATTTGATTTAAAAACTGATATTTCTAATTTTGACCATTTATTTTCTGATGGAGAAGAATTTTCAATTGGCAATTTAAAAATAAAATTTCTACATACTCCTGGACATACCCCCTCTTGCTCTGCATTTATTGTTGAAGATCATATTTTTGTTGGTGATTTATTATTTATGCCAAATTTTGGCGTTGGTAGAGCTGATTTTCCTGGTGGTAGTGCTAAAGAATTATTCGATTCAATACAAAAAATATTTTCTTATCCAGATAATTATAAAATTTTAACGGCACATGATTATCCAAAAAAAGGAGAAAAAGAAAGATTTTTATCAACAATTTTAGAACAAAAACAAAATAATATTTTTGCTAAAATTAAAAATAAATCAGAATTTGTTAAAAAAAGACAAGATCGCGATAATCAGCTTGATGCACCAAAATTAATTAATTTTGCTCTAAAAAAAAATATCTTTGCCGGGGCTTTGCCTAATTAATTAAGGAACCTATGAAAAACTAAAATATGTATTTAGCAAAATTGATCTTTTTGACCCTTTTTTAGCATAAATTTAGTTTTTTATGGCACAATATGTTCATATTGTACCAAAAAGAAACATAATTTCTGCTAAAAAATGATCTAAAAATTCCAATTTTTAGTTTTTCAGAGGTTCCTTAAAATTATACAGCACCATAAATTGCTATTATATTTTCCTTTTATCTCTTATCTTGAAAAAATTTTTGCAATAATAGTTTATATTTATCACCATCCCCTATATCATTATAAATATTAATTTTGTGGTGACAATTTTTTTGTGTAAAAATTCTAGCACCATTTTCAACTCCGCCATATTTTTCATCTGATATCATATAATATAAATTATCAATTCTAGCGGCAATAATAGCACTAGCGCACATAGCGCAAGGTTCCAATGTAACATAAATTTCACAGCCAGACAATCTTTGTTTTCCCAATAATTTACAAGCTTTCCTAATTGCCATAATTTCAGCATGTGCAGTTGGATCTTTTAATTCAATATTTTGATTATATGCTTTGGCAATAATATTATTATTTTTAACTATCACTGCGCCAACTGGAATCTCATTTTTTTCAATTGCTTTTTTAGCCTCCAGCAAAGCAAAATTCATAAAAGATTTAAATTTCTCCATCTATTTTTTAATTTAGGAACCTCTGAAAAACTAAAAATTCCAATTTTTAGTTTTTCAGAGGTTCCTTTAGTGAGTAATGCTATTTCCTATGGATTTATTTTTTAAATTCATAAGTAGAGTTAATTTGTATTGATTTATTATTTATCTCACTTACTATTTTCTAATCAGAGGTCGATATAACCTCTTTGAGATCTATAAATAAATGAGATTTGCTACTACTCCTCAAATCAATTAAATTAACATGAAGATAAATAAAATAAAAGGTTTCTCTTTGATCGAAATATCAGTTGTACTACTTATAGTATCTATATTTGTTGCAGCCATCTCTTATGGTAAAATACTTATAGATAAATCAAATACAATTCAGTTACAGCAGGCACTTCAATCTCAACTAGAAAGCCAGTCATATTATTCAGAAAAATCTTTTGAAGTAAGTGTTCAAGATATTAAGCAAGGCTGTGGTAAAAATCCTAGCAATAATGCTATAGCAGATTTTCTATATACTCAGCAATTTTGTTGTAATGATGGTACGCAGCTTGGCAGTTTATGCTGTAGTCAAGGTGGAACATGTACCGCATGTGGTGGTACTGATCAACCAAATTGCCTAACTCCAGATCCATAGTTTATTATTTTTTGACGCGGGGTGGAGCAGCTTGGTAGCTCGTCAGGCTCATAACCTGAAGGTCGTTGGTTCAAATCCAGCCCCCGCAACCAATCAAACAAAGGCTTCAGCCGTCATTCAAATTATTCTTATATTTCTCGGGGATACCTTTCAAATAAAAGATAATCAATTATTTAGACTCTTTTTGTGGCTGTTTCTGAAAATAAAATAATCAAACAGAACTGCACCCATTTGTTAGACCATTACCTCTTTAAAAGTCATAGACTTTTTTCTTTAAATTCGGTGTAGAAATTTTTGAATTTTCTGAAATTTTAGAATGGCCCTAAATAGCCAAATTCGTAGAAATTTCTGGAAAATTATAAAATTTCGTATTTCATATTTTAGATTTTAATTATTTTTTATTTTAAAATCTAATTCTTTTTCTCTTACTGTCATCATTATAGTAAATTTGACTAGGAGTTTTGTAATTCAAAGATTGATGAGGTCTTTGATAATTATAAAAATGGAAATAGAATTATAGACAACTAAATTAAGCTTGCATTTTCTCTTATTCCAAGCAACATTTCGAGTAACTCTCTTTTATCGCTGTATTTATTTCTCCACTTCCTGTACCAATACTTGATTTGAGACCATTTCTTTTCAATTGGGTTAAGATCTGGTGAATAAGCTGGAAGATAAAGTAATGTGATATTGAATTTCTTTGCTATGTCTGCAATGGTTTCAATATTTTTATCAGCAATTTCTGCCTTTGAGTCATGATTACTCAAGGGTACTATAGGCTACTCATAACTACTCTCATTTACTAACGATTACTCATTATTCTCGCAAACCCTTTGCTCATCTGCCCTCATGATTTTTTACGAATTCTAACTTTTTCTAAAATGGATAATGGATTTCTTAGACATTTTCAAAGTTTCTAATTTAAAATATGAAATTTTTGGAGAAATTACTTAAAAATCATTGCTAAATAACCTGCTAAGACTTAATTTTGTTAAACATATTACGGAACATCCCTCACGCAGAAGGTAAAGGGGAGGCTAATGAATTATAATTTCCTCGGTTCAGAATTGATCGAAATAAATTATAGATTCTAATATCTTAAGTCTTGTAAAAGGAGATTTTTAATTTATCCTAAATTAAAGCTTAATAATTTTCCCAATTATATAATGAGTAAAATAAATTCTATAGAAGGAATAAGAGGAATTGCTGTTATCAGTGTATTGTTATACCATTTGGATTTTTCGTTATTTTCTAGTGGCTTTATTGGGGTTGATATTTTTTTTGTTATTTCAGGATATTTGATAATACCAAAAATACTTAGCCAAATTCAAAATAGAGATTTTGAATTTAAAATTTTCTTCTTCAAGAGGCTAAGGAGACTTGTACCAGCACTGTTATTAGTCCTAGTTGTTGCTATTATAGTGGGATATTTCTTACTAACCCCGAGGGAGTATAAGGAATTAGCGCATAGCATTCTGTCAAATTTAATATTTTCTCAGAATTTTTTTTTTAGAGATAGGACTGGATATTTTGCAGACTTAGCTCATCAAAAACCATTACTACATACTTGGTCTCTTGGTGTAGAAATGCAATTCTACCTTCTGGTACCATTAATATTACTTCTAATAAATAAATTTTTTAGCAAAAAATATTTTAAGGCAACCACTTTTACATTAATAGCGATATCTTTACTTATTAGCATGTATTGGTCATACAATAATAATGCAGATAAAGCATTTTTTTTTTCAATAACACGTTTTTGGGAGTTTGCAATCGGTGGCTACATAGCTCATGTAAGTAGATATGAAAGACTATCTAAGAATTACAAAATTTTAATTGGAACTATAGGTGCTTTTCTTCTAGTCACCGCAATTTATTTCATAAATCAAAAAGCAATTTTTCCTGGTCTTGTGGTTATTTTGCCTGTTCTTGCTACAAGCTTGTTAATTTTATCTTCTGATAAGAGCGATAATATAATATCAAAGATATTGTCAAACAATTTTCTTACTTATATTGGTAAGATCTCATATAGTGTATACCTCGTGCACTGGCCAATCATAGTATTTACTAAGATCAGTATTGCAAGAGAATTATATATTAATGAAAAGATATATATTGTATTTTTTACAGCTATATTGTCAATTTTTATTTATAAATACATTGAGAGTTATTTCATATATAGAAATATAAAACTAAAAACTAGAATAATACTACTTTATGTATTTATAATTTCTTTTATCCTGTTCATATTTTCATTTCTTATTACTAATAAGGAAGGAATGCCTTCTAGAATGACCCCGGAGGCTATGAAAATCTATCATAATACTAACAAGGTAATATATAGTGGTGCTAAATGTTTAAATTCAATAAATAACATTACTACAAAACCCACAAAATATACTGCTTGTGATATCATAAACTCTTCAGAAGTAGTTAAAAGAATATTTATTATCGGCGACTCTCACGCAGGAATGATTTTGGATGGTATTTATTACATATCGCAAAAATTAAACTATAATCTTACATTTTTTGGTATGCCAAGTTGTTATCCGCTAATTAACTCAATTGCATGGACCAAAAAAAATAAGGGCTCATGTAGAGAATTCACATCATTTATTAAAGATCATATAGCTAGCAATAAAGATGAGGTTAAAATTGTTATAATATCGGCTAGGTGGGCTAATATTTCTTCTAATATCCCTGCTCCTGGGGACGGACAACTAAGTTTTAAATTAATTGATAATGATGGAATGGTAACTAATTTAGAAAAATCCTTGCTAGAAACTGTACAATTTTTTCAATCTAATGGAGCTAAAGTTTTGGTAGTTGGTCCCGTTCCAGAAATTTCATTCCATGTCCCAGATACAATGATAAGAGCTAAAAATAACTCAACTAATATACCAAAGATATTATTAAAAGAATTTTATAGCAGGCAAGATAGTGTCCTTAGAGTACTTACTAAAGTGGAAAAAATCCCTAATACACAAGTATTATATCCACATAAAGAAATGTGCTATGATGATTATTGTATTATATCTAAAGATGGAGTACCTTTATACGAGGATGATGACCATCTTAGTCATAAAGGAGTTCAAATATTAATACCAGAAATTACTAAAGCTTTGCGTCAATGAAGTATTTTTAATATAAAAATTTTGTAAAGCGATTTTCTTGCCTCAACAAGTATAAAAGTTCGAAATTTTCAGGACGACCCAGTGCTAGAAATTTGAGAATTGAGACGATGCAAAAAGTAGTTGGTGTATTTGAAGATGAAGGGATCAGATTTGAGGGCGAGAAGGGGAGGACTTTGGTTGAACTAGTTGAAAAGAACTAAAATCACTTATATTACCCCTTTTATAAATTAGTAGACTTTTAGAATTTAAGCTCTTATAATATTGTGTATGGAAATACAAAATATTAGGAATTTATCTCAGGAGTCAAAAATGTTAATCAGAAAACAAGCCGTTGCTTGTATTGTTGAAAAGAAAATGAGTTGGAAGGAAGTAATGGAAATATTTTCTATTGGCAGGTCATCCCTTGGAAAGTGGTTAAAAGAATATAGATTACATGGTGAAGATGGATTAAACATTAAAAATAAAGTTGGCAGACCTCCTCAAACCATCTCCAAGCTCAAGCCATGTCAATGTGCTAATATTGTTAGAATAATAACTGATAATAATCCTCAACAGTTAAAATTTCCTTTTGCTTTATGGACTATAAATGCTGTTAAAGAATTAATTAGAACTAAATTTGATATTAACCTATCAGTTCCAACAATAAGCCGTTATTTAAAGAAATGGGGATTCACTCCACAAAGACCATTAACCAAAGCGTTTAACAAAGACCCAAAAAGAGTAACTAAATTTTTACAAGAAGATTACCCTTTAATTAAAAATAAATGTAAAAAAGAAAAAGGAGAAATTCATTTTCTTGATGAGATGGGAATAAATAACAATAGCCACTCTTTTCTTAGAGGATATGGAATAAAAGGAAATAAAGAATATCAGCCAGTCTTAACAAAATCAGTTAAAAGAGTAAGTACAAATATGGTTTCAACAATCAATAATAATGGTCATTTCAGATTTATGGTCTATGAAGAAAATATGAATATTGAAATATTTCTTAAATTTCTTAGACAATTAATTAAAAACCAAGATAAGAAAATATTCTTAATATTAGATAATCTAAGAGTTCATCATGCTAAAAAAGTAAAAGAATGGCAACAAAAACATAAAGATAAAATAGAGTTCTATTTTCTTCCAGCATATTTCACCTGAATTAAATCCAGATGAATTGGTTAATCAAGATGTTAAGGCAAATGCAGTAAAACATAGGTTAATTCATACAAAAGAAGAATTAAATAAAATAGTCAGATCATATTTATATTCTCTACAGAGAGATAAGCAAAAAATAAGAAATTTTTTCAAAAGAAAAGTGTTAGATATGCCGCCTAAAAGTCTACTAATTTATGAAAGGGGTAATAGCCTCTAGTGGTTTCTTTGAGATTATTGAATGGCTTTTTGTTTTACTTGTTAATCCTGAATTGGGTGAAGCTTATTTAGGGATGCAAGGTGATATTTGGGATGCCCAAAAAGATATGGCTGTAGCTACTATAGGGTCCATTTTAGCTATGATAATTACATTCATTCATATCAAAAAATCTTGCCACAATAGATAAATAAAACTTAAAAATCATAGGTAAAATATCTGATTCCAATTAGCAACAAAGGTTGCTTTAAAGATTGGAATTGGTATAATTCCAATTTTTAGCCCAATATGGGCATATTGCACTAAAAAACCATCAAATTTTACCTAAAAATTATCTAAAAAATCAAACTACTTCAATTATGCAAAGGCCTCATTTTGGGAGCATTTCTGGCGTTAAGAATATTGACTTCTTTTCTGGGGATTCCTAATATATATTCTTCAAAATAATTAATTAAATTTAGATGACAGGAAAAACACTTTACGATAAAATTTGGCAATCACATTTAGTAAATGAAGATAAAAATTCTAATCTTATTTATATTGATAGGCAATTAATTCACGAAGTTACTTCACCTCAGGCTTTTGAAGGCCTTAGAATGAATAATCGTAAGGTTAGAAATCCTCATTTTCATCTTGCAGTTGCCGACCATAATGTTCCAACTACCACCGCAAATCGCGGCAATGGTGTGGAAGGAGTGTCTGACCCAATTTCTAAGACTCAAATTCAAACTTTAGAAGATAATTGTAAAGAATTTGGTATTAAATATTTTGATCTTGATGATGAAAAGCAAGGTATTGTACATATTGTAGGTCCAGAACAAGGCTTTACTCAACCGGGTATGACTATTGTTTGTGGCGATAGCCATACAGCAACTCATGGTGCTTTTGGTGCTCTTGCTTTTGGCGTTGGTACTAGTGAAGTAGAACATGTTTTATCAACCCAGACTTTGCCACAACAAAAATCAAAAAATCTTTTAGTTAGAATTGATGGTGAATTAAATAATTATGTTACTGCCAAAGATATTGCCCTTGCTATTATTGCTAAAATTGGCACTGCTGGAGGTACTGGCTATGTTATTGAATATGGTGGAGAAGTAATTAAAAATCTCTCCATGGAAGCCAGGATGACTATTTGCAATATGACCATTGAAGCTGGGGCTAGATCTGGCCTGATTGCTCCTGATGATACTACTTTTGAATATTTAAAAAATCGTCCATTTGCACCAAAAGGAGAGGATTTTGAAAAAGCAGTTAATTATTGGAAATCTTTAATTTCTGACGAAGATGCTATTTATGATAAGGAAGTTATTTTAAATGCTAGTGAAATTGAGCCTTTTGTTACTTGGGGAACAAGCCCTGAAGATGCTTTACCAATTTCAGCAACTATTCCTGCACCAGAAGATTTTAATGATTTAAAAGGGGGTGCAGTTAAAAGATCTTTGGAATATATGGGATTAACTTCTGGCACTAAATTAGAAGATATTACAATTGATAAAATATTTATTGGCTCTTGTACTAATGGTAGAATTGAAGATTTACGAGCTGCTGCCGAAATTGCTCGAGGTAAGAAAGTTGCTGATAATATTAAATTAGCCATGGTTGTTCCAGGATCTGGACTAGTTAAAAAACAAGCTGAATCTGAGGGTTTGGATAAGATTTTTACTGCAGCTGGTTTTGAATGGCGCGAACCAGGATGCTCTATGTGTTTGGCGATGAATGCTGACAAGTTAGAATCTGGTGAAAGATGCGCTTCAACCTCTAACAGAAATTTTGAAGGAAGACAGGGTAGAGGCGGTAGAACTCATTTAGTAAGCCCACAAATGGCGGTTGCCGCGGCTATTAAGGGCAAATTAACTGATGTTAGAAAAATCAATGTCGCTAATTGATTCAGACAAAAATAAAGAAAAAATCCTAAAAAAATTCCTTGAGATTTCTGCTATTGAAAATTGTAGTGAAGAAATATTACAAAAAGCAATTATAGAATCTGGATTTGACCCTAAATTAAAAGATATTTTTTTTGAAAATGGTCTAATTGATCTATTTGATTTTGCCTTCGATCTTTTAAATCAAGAAATGCTAAAAGAAATAGCAAAAATTGATTTATCCAATCTTGGAATTTCTGGTAAAATTAGAGAATTTATGAAAGTGAGATTAGAATTAATTTCTAAAAATTATCAATCTTTTCGTCAAATTATATTTTACCTCAAACATAACCCAAAATCTTTAGCATTTTCTTTAAAAAAATCCTATCAATTTGCTGATTTAGCTTGGTATGAAATTGGCGATAAATCAACTGATTATAATTTTTATAGCAAAAGAATTTTACTATCTAAGATTCATTTAAAAACCTTTTCTTTTTTTGCTAAAGAAAAATCAGCTGATCAAGCCCTATCATATTTTGATAATCAAATTAAAAATATTTTAAAATTTACTAAAATAAAAACTGAAATTAAGGAAATATTTAGTAATATTTCTAGTGATAATTGTGGCGATAATTTAACCTATGGTAAAGAGTTTGTGAATAAACAATTCCAAAAATTACCTTTTATAAGATTATATTATAATGGTAGAAAATAATTTTTTTGACTTAGCTATTATATTTATATTATTGGTAACAGCCTTTTTTTCTTTTCTAAAAGGCTTTTCTAAAGACTTTTCTTCTACCTTATGTTGGATTAGTGCTATTTTAATTTCTCATTTCTTTGGTAGCAATTTTTCAATTTTTCTAAAACCATTTATTCCTAACGAACATTTATCCAAAGTTGTTGCCCACTCACTTTTATTTATTTTGGTTTTAATTGCTATATCCATCATAACTTCAAAATTAGTTAGACCTATATTAGATAGAATTCCCGACCCAATTAACCAATCACTTGGCTTTATATTTGGACTTAGCAAATGCTATATCATATTATCATTTTTATTTGCTATAACTGTGGTAATTTATAGTAGTAATATTTTTTTTAATAAGAACAAAGAATCGGGAATTAAATTAATAAATTTTAAAAATTATTTAAAAAAATATAAAAGCTATCCTGTTTTAGAATATGGAGCATCAAAATTAGAATCTATTGCCGCTAATTTTATACCACAAATAATGAAGGATGAGAATGTTGATATCACCGAAATAATTAAAGATAAAGAATTTGAAAAAGTTAAGAAGGAGGCGATTGATTCTGGAATGGATGCTGATGAGCTTGGTGGTTATGGTAATACGGATATTAGAAAAATGAAAAAAATAATCAATATCATATCCAATATCAAAGAATAGTAATTTTACTTTAAAGTTCAAAATTACATTATAAGATCATATCAAGTTTTATTATTAACAACATATCCAAGCTTAACTTAGCTGGTTATAAATTTAATTAATATGTTTAATTTAGAAGGAAAAAATGCTTTAATTACAGGTGCAAGCGGTGGCATTGGTGGCGCTATTGCTAAATCTTTAAGTAAAATGGGTGCTAATATCGTTATTTCTGGTACTAGGGAGGAGAAATTGCAATCCTTAAAATCAGAAATTTCTGGTAAATGTGAAATCCTAACTTGCAACTTATCTGATATTGAGCAAGTTGAAAATTTATTTGCCAAAGCAGAAGAATTTTTTGGCTCCATTGATATTTTAGTTTGTAATGCTGGCATTACTAAAGATAATCTCATTATGAGAATTAAAAATGAAGATTGGGACGATGTTTTAAATATCAATCTTAAATCTACTTTTATTCTTAATAAAAATGTCAAACAACCAAAATGATTAGAAGAAAATTTGGTAGAATTATTAATATTTCTTCAGTTGTTGGTGTTTCTGGCAATCCAGGTCAGGCTAATTATTGTGCCTCAAAGGCTGGAATGATCGGCATGGGAAAATCAATTGCTATGGATGTCGCTAAAAGAGGCGTAACCATTAATGCAGTTGCTCCAGGATTTATTGCAACCGACATGACAGAAGCTTTAAATGACAAACAAAAAGTAACAATTAATGATAAAATTCCTGCAGGCAAAATGGGCTCAGTAGATGATATTGCATCAGCGGTTTGCTATTTAGCAAGTAATGAGGCTGGATATGTTACCGGTCAAACTCTGCATGTGAATGGCGGAATGCTTATGATATAGGAACCTCTGAAAAACTAAAAATTATTTAGCAAAATTGATCTTTTTGCCCCTTTTTTAGCATAAATTTAGTTTTTTATGGCACAATATGTTCATATTGCACCAAAAAGAAACACAATTTCTGCTAAAAAATGATCTAAAAATTCCAATTTTTAGCTTTTCAGAGGTTCCTATAACCAACTAAATTAAGTTTGAATATTTAATTATGTCTAAAATTTTATCTAAATTATTTTTCATTTTAATAATTTCATTATCCAATATCGCTAATTCCAAAATGGTTTCTTATAAAGAAATGCCATCTGGAACTTATAAATTAGACAAAACTCATGCCAGTATTATTTGGCAAGTTTCTCATTTAGGTCTTTCTGACTATACTGCCAGATTTGCTGATTTTGATGCAAAAATAGAATTTGATAGTAAAAATCCAGGAAAAAGTCAAATAGAAGCAGAAATCAACTCTTTTTCAATAAAAACTGAATATCCATATCCCGAAAAAAAAGATTTTGATAAAAAGTTACAAGGTAAAAAATGGTTTAATAGTGATAAATTTCCAAAAATCATCTTTAAATCAAAAGAAGTTAAATTGATCGATGATAAAAAAGGTTTAATGATCGGCGATTTAACATTTTTAGGAATTACTAAGGAAGTTAAATTTGATGTTATTTTTAATGGTGCTATGAAAAAGCAACCATTTACCAAAAAACCAACTTTAGGTTTTAAAGCAATGACTTCTATCAATAGATCTGATTGGGGTATGGATATTTATATTCCAAATATTGCTGATGAAGTAAAAATTATGTTTGATGGTGAGTTTGGATTAGAAAATAGCTTATGACTAAAACTAAAGAAGCTCAGGGAGATACAGGAGGAACCGAATATAGTCCAGATAAAAATCAAAATTCTGAAAAATCACCAGCAAGAATACCAGAAACAAAACCCTCTACACCGCCACATCGCCCAGGATTTGTTGATAGATTTCGTAGAGTAGTTGGTAAAGCAAAACCAATTTCCGCAGGTAGAGAAAGATAACTAACAACGAAGTTTATGAAAAATAATTATCATATTTCTATTATTTTGCTACATTGGATTATGGCATTAGCAATTTTTTTGATGCTCATCAGTGGCGTAATAATGGAATATGTTAATATTGATAAAAAATTAAAATTTGATCTTTATCAATATCATAAATCTCTTGGGGTTTTACTTCTTATCGCTCTTTTTATTCGTATTTTTTTGTCGAATTTTTACTAAAATTCCAACATTACCAAAAACATTCTCTAACTTAGAAATAAAATTAGCTAAATTTGGTCATTATCTCTTATATTTTTTAATTTTTATCATGGTATCTTCTGGCTGGCTTATTGTTTCAACCAGCTCTTACGGTTTACCAACCATTGTTTTCGGTCTTTTTGAATGGTCACATATTCCAAACTTAATAGGTGAAAAGAAATTACATAAATTAGCGGAATTAATTCATTTAATAGCTGCAATTTCTCTATTTATTGCAATTTTTGGTCATATAGCTGCAGTTATTAAACATAAAATTATCGATAAGGATAATTTACTACATAGAATATGGTTTAATAAGAAAGGGTAATCATATGAAAAAAATTAAGAATATATTAGTATTTTTCTGCATCTTTGGAGTTTTTATTTTTAATAATTCTTATGCCAAAAGCTATCAAATTGATGATGCAAAAAGTAAAATTACCTTTTCTGCTTTCCATGCTGGAAATCAATTTATAGGTGAGATAAAAAAATATCAGTCAAAAATTGATTTTGATCAAAAGAACTTAAAAAATAGTAAAATAGAGGTAATTTTTGATATGAATAGTTTTAAAACCGGTAATGATATGTATGATGAAACTTTGCCAACAAATGATAGGTTTGATATTAAAAATCATCCAGAAGGATATTTTAAAGCAATCAAAATTATCAAAAACTCCAATAATAATTTTAAGATGATTGGTAATTTAACAATTAAAAATATTACCAAAGAAATTAATTTTGATTTTAATTTAAAAAATATTACTAAAAATATAGTTCATGCAAAATCTGATTTTAAAATTAATCGCTTAGATTTTAATATTGGTAACGATTCCGATGA
Organism: Rickettsiales bacterium; assembly: GCA_038142525.1. GTDB lineage: Bacteria > Pseudomonadota > Alphaproteobacteria > Rickettsiales > UBA1997 > CAJQHK01. The sequence goes on along the minus strand of JAYQKE010000015.1, from coordinate 471,620 downwards.
TTCTGGTGAATGGGTTGATCTTAAAATTGACATTAATTTAAATTTAATTGCCAAACTTAGTGAATAAAAAATCTCTTTATATTTATGGATCTACTGGCTCAATTGGCCAAAATGCCCTGGAAGTTATTCGCCAAAATCCTAATTTATATTCAGTTGACGCACTAATTGCTGGCAATGATTACCAAACTTTAATTTCTCAAGCTAAAGAATTTCAACCAAAATATATTGGACTTGCTAATGAAAAATTTTATGAGGAATTAAAATCAGAATTGCCAAATTGTCATATTATTATTGGTGAAGAAGAAATTAATAATTTATCAAAAAATAAATGTGACTTATTTCTCTCGGCAATTGTTGGTATTAAAGCTCTTATTCCAACAATTAATGCTATTAAAGCAGGCTCAAATATCGCAATTGCCAATAAGGAATGTTTGGTTTCTGCAGGTGAAATTATCATGAAGGAAGCCAAAAAACATAAAATTGACATCATTCCAATCGATTCTGAGCATAATGCTATTTATCAAATTTTTGAATATCAGAATTTAGATTTGATTGATAAAATCACTCTTACAGCTTCTGGCGGACCTTTTTTAAACAAAACCCTAGATGAGTTAAAAAATGTCACTATTAAAGAAGCAATTAATCATCCTAACTGGCAGATGGGACAAAAAATATCAATCGATTCTGCAACCATGATGAATAAAGGTTTAGAAATGATCGAAGCTTTTATGCTTTTTCCAATTAACAAAAATCAAATAGATATTGTTATACATCCAGAATCTATCATTCATGGCTTAGTTTCTTATAATGACGGAGCAACACTAGCCATGATGAATCCACCAGATATGAAGGTACCAATTTCTTATGCCTTAAAAATTAATCAAAGATTAAAAATTAAACATCCAAAATTAGACTTAACAAAAATTTCAAAATTAAATTTTCTTAAAGCTGATTTCAACAGATTCCCAGCATTAAAATTAGCCTTTGATGCGCTGAAAGAAGGGGGAAATAAATTGCCAATATTAAATGCAGCAAATGAGGTAGCAGTGGAAAAATTTTTAAAAGAAGAAATTAAATTTATTGATATAATCAATTTGGTAGAAAAAATTTTAAATAAAATAGCTTATAAACAAATTGACTCATTGGAAGAAATTCTATATTTTGATAGAGAAGCTAGAAAATTAATGCTAAATTTATTATGAAAAATTTTATTTATCTCAATTCTATTATTTACCAATATGTCTATGGCCATTGAAATTAGCCCCTATAAAGTTCTAGAAAAAATTTCTGATGATATTGAGATTAGAGAATATAAAAAACTAATTTTAGCAACTTCCAATATAGACGAAGAAGAATCTGGTAATTCTGCCTTTAGATCCTTATTTTAATTTATCTCTGGAGAAAATGATCAAGAACAAGAAATCAATATGACAGCGCCAGTATTTCAAGAAAAAAAGATTGGCAACAAAATGAATATGTCTTTTGTAATGCCGGCAAAATTTGATGAAAATAATCTGCCAAAACCAAATGACAAAAATATTAAAATCAATATTATCAAAAATCAAAAATTCATTGTTATTCGATTCTCTGGATTTGCAAATGATGGTAATTTTGAAGAAAATCAGGAAATTTTAGAAAAAACCATTAAGGAAAAAAAGATTGAAGTTGATTTAAAAAATGGCATGTCTTATTCTGATATTCGTGATAATTTGGAAGATATTTATCAAGTTCCAATTAGCAATGGCACTATTAGCAAAATAACTGATCGCCTTCTTCCTGAGTTAGAAGAGTGGCGTAATCAGACCTCTTGCGAGTGTTTATTCTATATTGTTTTTAGATGCAATTCACTTTAAGGTTCGTGAAAATGGTCATGTTGTGTCTAAGGCAGTTTATTCACTTTTGGGAATAGATTCTGATGGTAAGAAAGATATTTTGGGTCTGTATATTAATGAAAGCGAAGGGGCTAATTTCTGGGCAGGAGTTTTGGCTAGTCTTAAAGAAAGAGGTGTTGAGGATATTTTAATTGCCTGTATTGATGGGCTAACAGGTTTTAGCGAGGCAATAAATTCTCTTTTTCCAAAAACAGAAATTCAGCTTTGTATAATTCATCAAATTCGTAACTCTATGCGCTATGTAGCAAGTGGTGAACAAAAAGAATTTACAAAAGATTTAAAAAGACCTTTGCATAAATCATTGATTTTTCTCTAATTTTCCTTCAGAATATTTTTTTGAAGGAAATTTATCGAGCATCATCAAAAGATTTAGCTGAAACTAACCTGCTAAAACTAGAAGAAAAATGGGGCAAAAAATATCCAATCGTGATTAATAGTTGGAATAATAATTGGGATAATTTATCAACTTTTTTCAAATATGATAAACATATCCGTAAAATAATATATACCACAAACGCCGTTGAAGGACTGCATCGAATGATACGTAAATATACCAAATCCAAAGGATCATTTACCTCAGAAAATGCCTTGCTTAAATTAATATATTGCTCTTATATAAAGATATTGAAAAAATGGACCATGCCTGTGAGTAACTGGGCACTGATCGTTTCTCAATTGGAAATTCATTTTCCAAAAAGACTTAAACTGGCTTTACACAGTTAAATGAATGGTCTCCTATTTGGAGGCTATGTGTAAAAAACCCCATTTAAGTTCAATTAAAATTCATGAATTTGGCATAATATAGGAATCTCTGAAATTAGAGCATATTAGATACAAGATGATTTTCCTTATCATGCATCCAATTTTCTTTGACTTTTACAAAAAGAAATAAATGAATTTTTTTATCTAAAATTTTTGCCAATTCTGACCTAGCAGAAGATCCAATTCTTTTTAGAAATTGACCATTTTTACCAATAATAATTTTCTTTTGACTATCTTTTAAAACGTAAATTACTTGATGAATTTTAATATTATCCTCGCTTTCTTGCCAATTTTCCGTCTTAACATCAATGGCATAAGGTAAATCCTCTTCGAGTTTTAAAAATAATTTTTCTCTGGTCACTTCACTGGCAAGAAATTTCATTGAAATATCAGATATATCATCTTCTGGAAATAACCAATCCCTAGTAACTGCCAAATTAAAAAAATAATTTTTTAATTCTTTAATTCCTTGACCAGTTTTAGCTGAAGTAAAAAATATTTTTTCAATTCCAAGATCTAAAATATCATTAGTAACTTTTTTAACATCACCCTTTATCAGATCTGTTTTATTAATAATGATTTTTGGAAAAATATCATGCTTCTTAAGATCGGCAATAATATTTTCAATATTTCTAATACCTTTTTCTATTTGACTACCGTCAATTAATAAAAAAACCTGATCAATTTGACGAATTACCTGCCAAGCATTTTTAACAATATATCTTTCTAAGGGACGATCCTTTTTTGGTATAAACAGGCCAGGAGTGTCAAAAAGAACAATCTGAGTATCATCTTTTGTGATAATAGCCTTAATAATATTTCTAGTAGTTTGAACCTTATGGGAAGTGATGGAAATTTTTTGACCTAAAATTTCATTAGTCAGGCTAGATTTACCAGCATTTGGCGGTCCAATTAAAGCAATTAAGGCCGTTTTTTGTTGCATTATTTGCTATTTTCTCTATCGATAGCTTCAATAATTAGTTCTTTAGCCTTAGTAGCATCTTCAAAACCTTTTACTTTAACCCATTTATTTTTTTCTAAATCTTTATATCTTTCAAAAAAATGAGAAACTTTATCTAATAGAGACTTATTTAATTCTGTATAGTCAGAAATATTTTCATATTCAGAATTAGTTTTAACAGCAGGTACGGCCAGAATTTTCTCATCCATTCCTTTTTCATCTTCCATAATCAAAACGCCAATTGGCTTGGCTTTAATAACTGAAGTTGGCATTAATGGCAATTCTGAAACCACTAAGACATCAACCGGATCATCATCATCTGATAATGTGTTTGGCACAAAGCCATAATTACAAGGATAATACATTGGTGTTGCAATAAATCTGTCAACAAATAAAGCGCCGGAATCTTTGTCCATCTCATATTTCACAGGATCAGAATTCATCGGAACTTCAATTATTACATTTACAATTTCAGGGGCATTTTTGCCATAAGATATTTTAGATATATTCATTTTTAATATAAATCATATGAGTTAGTATTATTATAATTCGACCTATTTTTACAGATACTACATTTAGAATTTTTTGTTATCAATAATTCTATAGCTCTAGGCTCCTTTAAACATAATAAATAAAATAAACCATGTAAGGTAGGCATCAGAACTAATAAATAAAAAAAGTCACCAGTTGTAATAAATGTTAAAAGCGAGCTAAGCATATTAAGCGCCGCCAATTTATAACTTACACCAAAAACCATTGGTGGCCTGGTTAAACCCAAAAATAAGGGATCAGCTACAACTTTATCATCATTTGACATAATTACTATTATATTTTTAAATAAATATCATATTATTTTTAAAAATTACATTATTCAATTAAATTTCACAAAAATATGAAATTTCTCAAAGAAAAGGCGGTTTTGGCAATATTTAATCAAATTATCTATCTTGATCAAAAATTAGCATCATTTGGTTTTCAGCCAAAAATATCTATCAAACAAGATCAGATATCAATTTTTCTTGATATTTCTCAACATAATTTTACTAAAGAATCAGCTAAAGAATTAGAAAATCTTATCATATCCGAAATTAATAAAAAAATCCCCTCTAAAATATCAGTTTTTTTAACCTCAGACAAAAAACTTAAATCTGCAAAAGAGTCTCAGAAAGTTCCTGGAGTAAAAAAAATAATTGCCATTTCTTCAGCCAAAGGCGGTGTTGGAAAATCAACAGTTGCAGCAAATTTAGCAATAAGTTTTTCTAGAATTGGACTTAAAACCGCCTTGGTCGATGCAGATATTTATGGCCCGTCAATTGCTTATCTCATGAATCTTAATGACAAGCCAGAATTTAGGGATAAAAAAATAATTCCACTAGAAAATTATGGCGTAAAAATTATTTCTATGGGCTCCTTATTTGACAAAGAATCTGCTGCCATTTGGAGAGGGGCAATGATTACTAAGGCTTTAGATCAAATGATAAATGGCACATTATGGGAAGATATTGATTTAATGATCATTGACTTACCACCAGGAACAGGAGATGTGCATCTAACTATGATGCAAAAATTTTCTATTGATTCAGTAATTCTAGTCTCTACACCTTCTCAAATTGCTGTTATTGATTTAGTTAAATCAATTGATATGTATGAAAAATTAAATATCAAAATTTCTGGGATCATAGAAAATATGTCTTATCTAAAATTACCAAACGAACAAAAACAATATATTTTTGGTAAAAATCAGGTAAAACAATTAGCAATAGAGCATGGAATTGATTTTTTGGGGGAAATTGCTATTGATGAAAATATTAACCAATCAAATGATCAAAGAGAACCTATCTGTCATAGTCAGAAATCATCTGAAATTGCCATGGAATTTGGTAAAATCACAGAGAATATTCTAACTTCAATAAATAAATAGGATTCCAACTGGTGGGGCTGGTAGGGATCGAACCTACGACCAAGACGTTATGAGCATCCTGCTCTAACCGCTGAGCTACAGCCCCGAATATTAAAGTTAGACAAATGATAATATTTTTTACTTAGAAAAAAGCAATATTTTTTAACATTATGGCGTTTTTATTTAGAAATTAACAACAATAAAACTTCCGCCTAATACCAAAATTCATTTAATAATTATGACGACATATAAAAGCTGCACGTCAGGGCCTGACGAACCCGATCAGCTCGGGGTTGTTATCTGGCGGCTGTTGTTGGCGGTCGTTATTTGGCTGTTGATTATTATTTATATTTCCTTGGTTTCTAGAATAAAGAACTGCACCCATTTGTTAGACCATTACCTCTTTAAAAGTCATAGACTTTTTTCTTTAAATTCGGTGTAGAAATTTTTGAATTTTCTGAAATTTTAGAATGGCCCTAAATAGCCAAATTCGTAGAAATTTCTGGAAAATTATAAAATTTCGTATTTCATATTTTAGATTTTAATTATTTTTTATTTTAAAATCTAATTCTTTTTCTCTTACTGTCATCATTATAGTAAATTTGACTAGGAGTTTTGTAATTCAAAGATTGATGAGGTCTTTGATAATTATAAAAATGGATAAATCTTGTTATTTGCCTCTTTAATTCTTCTATATTATCAGGAGGATTGAGAAAAATTTGTTCATATTTTACAGTTCTCCAGAATCTTTCAATAATTACATTGTCTACCCACCTACCTTTTCCATCCATTGATATTTGAATATTTCGTTTTTTTAATTCATTTATCCAATTACCGCTGGTAAATTGAGATCCTTGATCAGTATTAATAATTGTTGGAATAATTTTATGATTTTTTATTCCCTTTTTTAATATTTCAACACAATTATTAGTTTCCATAGAAATTGATAATTTTGATGCAACAACAAATCTAGAACTCCAATCAATTAGCGACATTAAATAAACAAATCCTACTGGTGTTTTGATGTAAGTTATATCAATTGCCCAAGTGTGATTTGGCTTATCTATTTTAGATTTATCTTCTAATAAATAAGGATATTTGTAATCTTTTTTATTGATGATTGTTGTCTTTTTCTTTGGATAAAGAGCTTTAATCTTTAGAACTCTCATTAATCTAAGAATCTTCTTGCGATTAATTTTATTATTATGATTTCTATCTTGATTGATTATTTCTGTAATTCTTCTATATCCGAAAAATTGATATTTACTCCAGATATTATGAATATCTTTGCATAAACTATTAATCTTAGAAATATCAATCCTAGATTTATAATAAAAATTAGATCTATTAATATCTAACAATCTACATCTATTTCTGACAGCTAAATTATACATATCGATGATAATTTTAGAAATTTGATTTTCTTAGAATAATCTAACTGTCCAGAAACTTTTTTAAGAAATCTCTTTCCATTGTTAATTGACCTATTTTCTTATATAATTTATCAATTTCTTTATCCTTCTTTTTTTGTTCTTTTTTACTTAATTTTTCTTCTTTAGATAACTTAGAATCAGAAAATATATCATTACCGCTAGCTTTAAACTGCTTAACCCATTTATGTAATGTTGATTTAGCAATATCATATTCGCTACAAATCTGATAAATTGTATAATTTTCGGATAAATATTTCATTACAACTTTAAACTTAAAATCAGAATTATATTTTTTAATTTCTTTTGACATAATTTATTAAATTAAATTTTTAATTAACAGATGAAAAAATATTAGCATATTTTTCCATCTTCCAAATCGAAATTTAAAGAAATTATAGTCTATGAAATTTAAAAATTAATGGTCTGAATTTTAGGGGGCATTTCTTAAGCAAACCCAAGATATCCCGCATATAATGTTACTGATGGGACAGCATAGACATAAGCAGGAACGAAGACAGCCAACGATGCAGATGTAAGGAACCCTACCGCCGAACAACTAAGCACAAATTGAGTACGATTTCTTTCGGGGGCAGGCATATTTATTATAATTTATGGATATTAAATATTTTCTAGCAAATTGATAAAACCTGGAAAACTGGTATTAATTGCAGAAATATCATCAATTTCGACTCCATTTTTCATGGTCAGGCCCATTATATAAAAGGACATAGCAATACGATGATCATAATAGGTGGTAATTTTTGGAATAGTTTCTAAATTCTTTAAACCACCCATGATTTCCAAACTATCTTCTCCCATTTTTACTTCTACTCCGCACCTAACCAAATTCTCATAAATTGCCGATAATCTATTACTTTCTTTAACTTTTAATTCAGAAAGATTGTTCATTTTTGTTAAACCATTAGCATGAGAAGTCGCAATTGCTAAAATTGGATATTCATCAATCATTCTAGCCACACGATTTGCCGGCACCTCAGCCCCTTTAAAGCAGAATATCTAACCTTAATATCTACCACTAACTCTCCACAGCTTTTTCTTTCATTGATGATTTCTATAGCACCACCCATTTCCAACAATGTCTCAATAATCCCATCTCTTAATTTGCTAATACCAATATTTTTTAACTCAATTTTTGATCCTGGAATAATTAACGCCGCCACAATAAAAAAAGCTGCCGAAGATATATCTCCCGGCACCAATAAATCTTTTGCATTAAATTCTTGTATTCCCTGATATGATATTTTACGTCCGCCTCCAGATAAATTTTTAATTTCTAAATCCAAGCCCAAATATTGCATCATGATTTCAGTATGATCGCGACAAATATCTGGCTCAATAATCGTTGTTTTGCCAGCGATATTAAGAGCTGCCAAGAGAATCGAGCCTTTAATTTGCGCCGAAGCCTTTGGCATTTTATATTCAATAGCCATTGGTTCATCGGTGCCCTCTATCACCGCTGGCAATAACCCTCCTTGTCTAGCAGTAATATTTGCGCCAATTTGACTCATTGGATCAAAAATTCTTTTCATGGGCCTAGATCTGAGGCTTTGATCACCAGTAAAAAAACTTTTAAATTTAAATGGCGCAACCAAACCCATCAATAATCTTGCCCCAGTTCCAGAATTACCAAAATCAAGAATATCATCCGGCTCCATAAGACCTGAAATACCAGAGCCAATCACTTCATAAATTCCCTGATCTTTTTTATTAATAATAACGCCCATTTTTTGCAAAGCCTTAGCGGTATTTAATACATCTTCCGATTCCAAAAGATTGGTAATTATATTTTTACCATTAGCCAAGGCAGAAAAAATTAAAGAACGGTGAGAAATTGATTTATCAGAGGCAATAGGAATATTGCCAATTAATGGTGAGGTGGATTTTTTAACCAATATGTTATCTCTTGGCATAACTTAATATATTGGGTATTTTAGATTCAACCAAATTCATAAAATCGTTGAAATATAAAGGAGCAAGTAATAATAACAAAGCACAAATTATCACAACAATATTAGCATTGCATTTGACAATTGATATTTTGGAGCCAGCAATTCTTTCATCAAAATACATAATTTTAATAATTCTTAAATAATAAAAACAACTAACCACAGCAGACAAAATAGCAACCAATGCGATGAAATAATTTTCATTATTTACAACTGCAAATAAAACATAAAATTTTGAGAAAAATCCTGCCATTGGAGGAATTCCGGCAAAAGATAAAATAAGAATTGTCAAGGAAGCTGTCAAAATTGGATTAGTTTTAGACATTCCAGCTAGAGCATTAATGTGATATGTTTGATCATCGACATCATCAATATTTTTGCTTTTATTAGAATTATAAATTGAAAGTAAAAATGCAAAAACACCAATAGAAGTAAAACTATAAATAATAATATAAATTGTTAAGCCAGAAAATGAATATATTGGGTTCAAAATAGCCAAAGAAGATAAAACAAAACCAATATGACCAACAGAACTATAAGCTAAAAGTCTTTTTATATTTGTCTGCCTAATAGCGCCAAAAGCACCAACCAACAAAGACAAAACAGCAGTTAGAATAAATATTTGATCAATATTATTCCAAGCAACAGCCAAAAATCTAAATATTTCTATGATTGCAATAACTGCCGCAAATTTAGAAATTGCTGCAAAAAAACTAGTGGCTGGAGTTGGAGCACCCTGATAAACATCAGGACTCCAAATATGAAAAGGAGCTGCCGCAATCTTAAAGAACATAGTACTAATAATCATGACAAATCCTAAAAGAAGCATTTTTGATATCCCCACTTTAAACTGCGTTCTATCTAAAAGAACATCAAAATCAATCGATCCAGAAAAGCCATAAACTATAGAAATGCCAAACAATAAAATACCAGAAGCAACCGCGCTTAAAATAAAATATTTTAAAGCAGATTCAGCAGATTTTTGTGATTTTTTACTAAAAGCTGCCATAATATACAAAGGAAATGTCTGTAACTCAAGCGATATATAAAATGACAATAAATTATTTGAAGAAATTAATAAGGACGAACCAACAAGCGACAAGAAAACCAAAGCTAAAAATTCTGGACCATATTTAACCTTTTCAACAAAATGTGAAATGGAAAATATAAATAAAATCAATAAGATATATAGTACAATTTTAATCAAAAACAAATATTGGTTAAAACTAAAACTACCATTAAACATAGAGCCACCATTAGCAATTATTGGGTTGCTATAACTTTTCACCAAAAATATTAAAGCAAGAAAACTAAAGATAATTGATATTATAAAAGAAATCCTTTTGCTATTTTGGAATTTTGTGCCAAAAAAAGCTTCAAACATTAAAATAGTGAAAGATCCTAGCAAAAGGCTGATTTCAGGTATTACAGGTAATAATGACATCTAGATTAAATATAAGATAAAATTAAATTAGGAAAAACACCAAACAGAATTATTAAAAAAGATAAAATAAATAAAACTATATATTCCACCCTATTAACATCTTTAATATCTTTTAATTTTGGCGATAAATCCTTATAAAAAATATTAGAATATAATGGCAACATATAACAGGCTCCCAATATAACGGCAAGTCAAGTGGCAAGTCAAACAAATAAGGCGCTAACTTGAAAAACTCCAATAATTGCCAAAAACTCACCAACAAAACCACTAGTTGCTGGCAAGCCAACCGAACCAAGGGTAAATATCATAAAAAATAAAGCATAATTTGGCATTTTTCTAACTAAGCCGCCATAATCTTTAATTTGTCTAGTTTTTGTTCTTTCATAAATCATACCAATCGCAATAAAAAGTGCAGCAGAAATCAATCCATGACTTAAAATTTGCATAATGGCCCCTGAAATACCAAGATCATTCAAAGAAAAAATTCCAATAGTTACAAATCCCATATGAGCAACCGAAGAATAGGCAATCATTTTTTTAATATCTTCCTGCTTAATTGCTATTATCGAAGTATAAATTATAGCGATCACGCTCAAAGTAAAAATAAATGTAGAATAATGAAGAGAAGCTTCAGGAAAAAATGGTAGAGAAAATCTTAAAAATCCATAAGCGCCAAGCTTAATTAAAACACCCGCTAAAATTACCGAACCAGAAGTTGGAGCTTGAACGTGAGCATCTGGCAACCAAGTGTGAAAAGGAAACATTGGGATTTTAATGGCAAAAGAAATAAAGAAAGCCAAAAATAAATATTTAGTGATTTCAAAATCTAAAGTTTTTACCTTCTGTTCAAGAAGTAAAATATTAGCTGTGCCAAACTCATTACAAAGATATATAATGGCAATTAGAAAAAATAGGGAGCCAAATAAAGTGTAGATAAAGAATTTATAAGAAGCATAAATACGATTAATGCCACCCCAAATACCAATAATTAAAAACATTGGAATCAAGGTTGCTTCAAAGAAAATATAAAATAACACCAAATCCAAAGCAGCAAAAGATGCAATAACAAAAGATTCAATCAATAAAAAACAAATAACATATTCTTTTCCAAAATTCTTAATGGAATTTTTACTAATTATAAAACAAATTGGTATCAGAAAAGTTGTTAATAAGATAAGAAAAAGCGATATGCCATCGATACCCAGATGATAATTAATATCATATTTACTAATTAAGGAAATCTTTTCAATAAAATTGAATTCTATATTTTTATCAAAATCAAAGATTAATTTTAAAGATATAAGAAAATTAACTAGAGATGCAACAAAGCCAATACCAACAATATTTATACGGTTTTTTGGCAAAAATATAATTGCCACCGCAACAATAATTGGCAAAAATATCAAGAAAGATAAAATCGGTAATTGACTCATGAAAATTAAACTAAATTTGATTCTAAAAGATTTTTAATATTATAAATTAAGTTTTTTTTAATATAAATCAATAAAAAGCTTTTATAGCAATTCTTGACTTCTTTAAGATCTTAAAAAGCCCCTGAAAAACTAAATTTCTTGCAGCTCCCATAATTTTTTATATAAGCTATCCTGATCACTCAGCAATTGATCGTGGGTACCAATCTCGGCCACCCGCCCCTTATCCATAACAATAATTTGATCCATATTTTTTAGAGTTGATAGACGGTGGGCAATGGCAATTACAGTTTTTGACTTATCTTTAATCAAAAGATCCAAACTTGGCTGAATCATTTTTTCAGTCTTCGAATCAAGAGAGGAAGTGGCCTCATCTAAAATCAAAATAGGAGCATCTTTTAGAATTGCTCTAGCAATAGCAATTCTCTGCCTCTGGCCACCACTAACCTTAATCCCCCTTTCACCAACAATTGAATCATAAACATTCTTCATTTCTAAAATATCATCATGAATTTTAGCCTTTTTACAAGCTGCAATAATCTCTTTTTTTGTCGCCTGATATTTAGCAATTTGCAGATTTTCTAAAATAGAGCGGTGAAACATGGTAATATCTTGAGGAATAAGAGAAATATTAGATCTTAAAGAATTTTGCTTAATATTTTGAATATTTTTACCATCAATTTTAATTTCTCCAGAATCAATATCAAAATATCGAATTAAAGCTTTAATTAACGTAGTTTTACCACAACCAGAATGACCAACCAAGCCAATTTTTTGACCAGATTTTATTTTTAAATTAAAATTATTTAGAATTTTTTTATTAGAATTATCATAAGAAAAAGAAACATTTTTAAATTCTATCTGACCTTGAACATTTTTAATATTTTTAGCAGATTGATCATCAATAATATCATATTTTTCATTAATGAATTCATAAGAAGCTCTCATCCCAGCAATTGAAGGATTAATGTGAAATAAAATTGAATCTAAAATATTATTAACTTCGCCATGAAGTTTTAACATCAGCATAGCAATAAAAGCAAAACTTCCCGCCGAAATCTGGCCATTTTGATAAAGATGCGCCAAAAGATAAATTTGGGCGACTGACATAATCACAATCATCAATGTGTCCAGATTATCAACCCAAAAAGCATCAAATTTACGCACTTTTCTATCCCACTCTTGCCTTTTTAATAAGGCTGGAGTTAATTTTAATTTAAACTCATTGGTCAAATTGCCGATAATTTTAATACCAAAAATATTAGCAATAGAATCATTAATAATCCCCGTTGTTCTCTGGTTAGATTTTTCAAAGGACTCATTTAATTTTAATTGTTTTTTTAATAAGAAATAAATGATGGGAGAGTAAATTAATAAAAATGTTAATTGAATTAAAGCTGGAATATAATGGATTTTAAATAAAAATATGATACCAATAATAATAGCCCATAAGACCACAAAACTTCTAAAAAAATGACGAATAATATCAATAAAATTAGATTGAAATTTATTAATCTTGTCAGAAATTTCTCCCGACATATGAGAATCAAACCAATGAAGAGAATGGCCAATGGTTTTTTGATAAATATCAGTAGTAATTTTAGTGACTAATTTTGGTGAATATCTAATATCAAGAAGCCTAACAATAAAAAACATACCATGATGCATGAATTTATACAAAATAAAAAGCGCCAAAAGAATAGATAATGATTGCGATTCTTCAGCGACAATAATATCAATAATTTCTTTGATTTTGTAATGAACAGAAATTTCTAAAAGAGAGGCAGAAATAGAAATGACAAATAAAGCTAAAAAATAAATTTTATATTTATTAGCAATTTCTAGAATATAATTTTTTAGGGATTGTTGTTTTTGCAAAATATCCGATATTGATTAGCAACACATATGACGCAACATAGGTATATTGATCTTATTTTTTACAAATAACAAGAAAAAATATCTTACTTTTAATGTATTTTCTTATAAAAATTTGATAAATTATTTTTGCTTAAAATTTAGATATTACCCCTTTTATAAATTAGTAGACTTTTAGAATTTAAGCTCTTATAATATTGTGTATGGAAATACAAAATATTAGGAATTTATCTCAGGAGTCAAAAATGTTAATCAGAAAACAAGCCGTTGCTTGTATTGTTGAAAAGAAAATGAGTTGGAAGGAAGTAATGGAAATATTTTCTATTGGCAGGTCATCCCTTGGAAAGTGGTTAAAAGAATATAGATTACATGGTGAAGATGGATTAAACATTAAAAATAAAGTTGGCAGACCTCCTCAAACCATCTCCAAGCTCAAGCCATGTCAATGTGCTAATATTGTTAGAATAATAACTGATAATAATCCTCAACAGTTAAAATTTCCTTTTGCTTTATGGACTATAAATGCTGTTAAAGAATTAATTAGAACTAAATTTGATATTAACCTATCAGTTCCAACAATAAGCCGTTATTTAAAGAAATGGGGATTCACTCCACAAAGACCATTAACCAAAGCGTTTAACAAAGACCCAAAAAGAGTAACTAAATTTTTACAAGAAGATTACCCTTTAATTAAAAATAAATGTAAAAAAGAAAAAGGAGAAATTCATTTTCTTGATGAGATGGGAATAAATAACAATAGCCACTCTTTTCTTAGAGGATATGGAATAAAAGGAAATAAAGAATATCAGCCAGTCTTAACAAAATCAGTTAAAAGAGTAAGTACAAATATGGTTTCAACAATCAATAATAATGGTCATTTCAGATTTATGGTCTATGAAGAAAATATGAATATTGAAATATTTCTTAAATTTCTTAGACAATTAATTAAAAACCAAGATAAGAAAATATTCTTAATATTAGATAATCTAAGAGTTCATCATGCTAAAAAAGTAAAAGAATGGCAACAAAAACATAAAGATAAAATAGAGTTCTATTTTCTTCCAGCATATTTCACCTGAATTAAATCCAGATGAATTGGTTAATCAAGATGTTAAGGCAAATGCAGTAAAACATAGGTTAATTCATACAAAAGAAGAATTAAATAAAATAGTCAGATCATATTTATATTCTCTACAGAGAGATAAGCAAAAAATAAGAAATTTTTTCAAAAAGAAAAGTGTTAGATATGCCCCTAAAAGTCTACTAATTTATGAAAGGGGTAATAGCCTCTAGTGGTTTCTTTGAGATTATTGAATGGCTTTTTGTTTTAGTTGTTAATCCTGAATTGGGTGAAGCTTATTTAGGGATGCAAGGTGATATTTGGGATGCCCAAAAAGATATGGCTGTAGCTACTATAGGGTCCATTTTAGCTATGATAATTACATTCATTCATATCAAAAAATCTTGCCACAATAGATAAATAAAACTTAAAAATCATAGGTAAAATATCTGATTCCAATTAGCAACAAAGGTTGCTTTAAAGATTGGAATTGGTATAATTCCAATTTTTAGCCCAATATGGGCATATTGCACTAAAAAATCATCAAATTTTACCTAAAAATTATCGGCATTGTTAATCCAAAATAGATAATAAGCCATTTCTCTTTAAAATCAATAATTTTACTGAATATTCAAGCATCTTTATTGATTTAGAGTAGCATTTGCTCTTTCTTCTCATTCTAGCCAAGAAGTGTCTGAACAAGCTATTATAGCCCTCGATAGTATAAGTATGTGCCTTGGATTGAATATGCTTGTCCTTAGGAACAAATTTCTCATACGGTTTCCAATAATCCGTTGCTATAATGCCTTTAGCTCTGTCTTTTACTCCTTCCCAAAGTTCTTTTCCAGTTCTTGTAGATCTGTCGCCAACAACGAAGTTGATGAATTCTTTTGCATATCTATCAACAGCAATCCAGATCCAGACAGAGTTTTTTTGAACCAATATAGCTGTGCATTTCATCTATCTCAGTTACGCATATTTCATGGCTATTTTGCAATAAATCAAGATTTTGACCATATTGCTTGATCCAGTTAAAGATACTTACATGACTAACCTTGAGAATTCTTCCTATAGATCTAAATCCTAGACCCTCTAGGTACAACTCCAGGGCAAATCTTTTTATTGATCTATCTTTAGAATTTCTGCCTTTTGTATAATTATAATTGCAATCTTTACACTTATAGCGCCGCATTCCGTACATTTTACCATTTTTGCAAACGTTAGAACTGGAGCATTTTAAACATTTCATAGTTTGATTTATTGAGTTAAAATGCTTATTTTATGCTCAATGATGTTAATTGCTAGTAAAATCTATTGTAAATTAACAATGCCAATACCCTCAACACCTCTTTCTTTAAGACTAGCCAAAACTCCTGCCCAGAAATTAGCCCCTTCGCTTTCATTAATATACAGACCCAAAATATCTTTCTTACCATCAGAATCTATTCCCAAAAGTGAATAAACTGCCTTAGACACAACATGACCATTTTCACGAACCTTAAAGTGAATTGCATCTAAAAACAATATAGAATAAACACTCGCAAGAGGTCTATTACGCCACTCTTCTAATTCAGGAAGAAGGCGATCAGTTATTTTGCTAATAGTGCCATTGCTAATTGGAACTTGATAAATATCTTCCAAATTATCACGAATATCAGAATAAGACATGCCATTTGCATAAAGATTTAGAATTTTTTTATCTAAATCATCTGTCATAACAGTCTGTCTTTTTTTAATAATTTCAGGAGAAAAGTTAGAATTCCTATCACGAGGAGTTTCAAGCTCAAATTCTCCCATGCTACTTTTTACTGTTTTACTAGATGTACCATTACGATAATTTTTTTGTACAACTTCCTTCTCAAGATGATTATCAAGCTCTCCTTGTAATGTAGCCTCCATAACTCGCTTCATAAGAGGAGCAAAAGCATCTGTAATGCCTGAGCCAGATTGAATATTAGATAATATATCTTGTTCAACCAATGATAATTTATTTTTTTTATTAGTCATGATTTGTGTCATTTAATTTTAAATTAAGTGCTCTCTGTCCGCCCATATATAACTTTTTCCTTCGCCATCTTTGAGGCGCTACAAAAAAAGTTATATATAGGCTAGTATGAGCATAAATTAAATTACACAGTTATTTGAATATTCCCCAGCAAGCTCTCTAATAATCTATTACAATTACTATGTCAGCCCTATTGACATCCTCTATCATTTTAGCATAGACTCTCTCTTCATCGACCTTGCTAACCTCACCAACTAATATACCATAAGGCATAGAATCTCCATCGCCAGAAGTAAAAATCATATCGCCTTTTTTTAATCCATGATCCTTATTTAAATATAATATTTCCATTATCTCGCTATTATTGCCCTTTAAAATACCACGATTTTTGCTTCTAGAAGTAATGATCGGAATATGAGAATTAATATCAGTTGGCAATAATATGCGGGATTTCTTTTTTCCAACTTGTGATATTCTGCCAATCATAGCATATTTACCAACCACAACAGAATCTTGTTTTATGTCGTGATCGCTACCTATTTTTATAAATATTGAGTCACTATACACCCTATTTGACCTACCTATAATTCTAGAGGATTTATTTTTTACGGATCTTAAACTAACATAATTTATTAAATCTTTTAAATATTGATTTTCCTCTTTAATTCTTAAAGATTCTAAAAGATCTTTTTTTAGAATAGCATTTTCCTTTTTTAATAATTCATTTTCTTTTTTGCTATTAACCAGCTCTTGAAAATCATAGCTAATGTCAGATATGTAATTAAATGGATAAGATATGGTTTCAACAAAAGGCAGTGTCAAACTTACAAAGAACATTGATATTTTATCTTCAAAATCTTTATTCGATATCCCCAAAATCAAGAAAAATATGGATAATAGGATAAATATTTTTACCTCTATTTTTTTATATATAGAAGATAAAATATATGATATACTGAAATTATTGCGAGAAAAAGAAGTATGTCTCATTGTTATTTTTCTAAAATATATTTTGCAACTAACTCTGTTGGAGTTTGTTTAAAATTCAATCCCATTGCAATTAAAGATTTTTTAGAATTCTGAATTTGTTCTGAACATAAAGATTTATTCTCTAAAAATTTTATCGCCGCTTTTGATAAATCTCTAGCATTACATTTATATTGCAAAAATTCTGGAATTATCTCTTTATTAGCAATAATATTAATTAAATTAGCAAACTTAATTTTAATCATCAATTTTAATAAATAATAAGTTAAAAGATTTACTTTATAAGTAACAATTATTGGCAATTGATATAGGGACATTTCAACATTATTAGTTCCTGATTTTGCTATAGCAAAATCCGCATCCGTAAATAATTGATATTTATCTTCTTGTCCAATAATTAAAATATCTAACTTTAAGTCTTGCAAATAATTTTTAACAAAATTTTCAACCTTATTGGTTGTTAGAATCGCAAATTTAATATTGCCAATAAATCTTTTATTTAATATCTCTATTGTTTGAATTAATTCTGGTAATATTTTTTTTACTTCGGATATTCTGCTTCCCGCCGTTAAACATAAAAGTTTTTTTTGCTTTTGATATTAAATTTTTTTCTAAACTCACCTTTCTGACATATTTGTTTATTTTGTAAAATAGGATGACCAATAAATTTGGTTTTTAAGCCGTATTTTTCAAAAAAGGAGGTTCAAATGGTAAAATTGTTAATAACAAATCATAAATCTTGGAAATTTTTTCTGCCCTATTTTCTCTATAGGCCCAAACAGAAGGGGCAATTAAGTGGCATTTTTTTATATGAGATAATTTTGCCTCTTTGGCAACTTTTTTCATAACACGAAAAGAAAAATCAGGAGAATCAATTGAAATTACTATATCAGGATTAATTTCTTTAATTTGCTGGAAAGTAAAATTAATTCTTTTTATTAATTTAGGTATGTGAGGAATGATCTCTAAAAAACCCATTAAAGATAATTCTGATACAGGAAAAATAGATTTCATACCAGAATTTTCCATTCTTGATCCTGCTAAACCATAAAACTCTATATCTTCTTTTTCTAACTTTAGAGAGTGAAGCAGCTTTTCACCCAATATATCACCAGACTCTTCTCCTAAAATAAAAAATATTTTTAGTTTTTTGGAATCATTCATGATGAAATGAAATTCTTTAATAATTTTATTCCAGATTCACCACTTTTTTCTGGATGAAATTGAGTAGCAATTATGTTATCTTGAGCAATGACTGCTGTTAAATCTTGACCGTAATTTACTTGCGCAATAATATTTTTTGGATTTTTAACTAGAAAATGATAACTATGAACAAAATAAAAAAGCTCTCCATCTTTTATATTTTTTAAAATAGGATGATCTTCGATGATTTTTATTTCATTCCACCCAATATGAGGTATTTTTAATTGACCATTTTGATTATCAATTTTAATTATCTCTCCCGGAATAATTCCAAGGCCAGATTTTTTTTCATGCTCATGACCAAAATCAGCCAATAATTGCATACCAACACAAATTCCAAGAAAATCTTTTTGTTTAAACAAAATTTGTTCTTTTAGAATATCAATTAATTTCTTAATTTTAGATAGGGAGTCGATACAATCGGCAAAAGCACCAACTCCAGGTAAAATAATTTTATCAGAATATTTTAGATCTTCTGGATTTGAAGAAATTTGGAATTGATAATTTTTATTATCAATTAAATTAAGAGCATTATAAACAGATCTTAAATTTCCAGATCCGTAATCAATTATTGTAATAATTTTTTTCATTATTCGTGCCAAAAAGAACCAAAATATTTATGATTAGTACCGTAAAATATGTTACTTGACATAGCGCCCTTTCCTTCACCACCACTAGCAGTGCTACTTCTAGTAAAGTCAAAAATATCACTAAAAATATTATTATCTGCAACAGATTGATCTAGGCCAAAACCAAGCCCTCCTGGCTCACCATCAGACATCATCTCGTCAATACTTCCAAGGCTCCAATCAAAGTTACTAGGAGCAACGATATAATCATCAGAACCAGCATTAAGGAATCTAATAATATAGTTAAAACAAAAACCATAACCCCTTGAAACAGCAAATTTATATTCAGCATCTTTGATAAGCTTTGGATCATACCTAAAGCCGCTATATTTTGTTCTATAATAAGTATTACCCCTTGAACTTAATACAGTTTCACAACCATCCCTAAAACCCTTTTTAAATGTTGGAGAGCCTTCTGGAACTTTTATATCTGTTCCAGAAAGAAATGTAGTATCGGCAGCTCTAAACCACTGGCAATTACTTAAAGTCAAAAAAACAAGCAAAATCACGACCCTTTTAATTATTGGGCCTAAGTAAGAAGATGTATTGGTAATATGATTTTTATACATAATCCGCCGTAAGAACTCCTGCTAGCTAAAATTTGACCACCATGAGAATTTATAATATCCTTGGTAATAGATAAACCAAGCCCTGTTCCTATTATATCAAGATTACGAGAAGAGTCAAGCCTGCAGAATGGTTTAAAGATTTTATCTAGATTTTTATCTTCAACTCCAGGGCCGTCATCACTTACTGTTATAATGATATTATTCTTGGTTTTTTTAGTAAAAATATAAATATGATCCTTGGTATATTTAATAGCATTATCAATTATATTTCTAATTGCTCTTTTTAAATTATTTGACTTACATATCATTTTAACCTCTGGAGCAATTTTGTCATTATAAGTGATATTTTTATGAAGCAATTGATATGACTTGACAATATCGCCAAAATAGATTTTGGCCTTAACTTCGCCACTAATTTCTGATTGCCCACCCTTACAAAACTCTAAATATTCATCTATTATGGTTTCCATATCGGTAATATCTGATTCTAAATTAGCTATTTCTTGATTTTTTGTCATCAAGGCTATTTGCAATTTCATCCTTGTTAACAATGTTCTTAAATCATGAGATACTCCTGATAACATTAAGGTCCTTTGGTTAATTTGGCGGTTTATTCTTTCCTTCATTCTGATTAATGATATGCTAAGCGATCTAATTTCACTAGCTCCAGTAATTTTAAAATTTACCACATTAGCTCCCATACCTAACTTCTCAGCATTTTTCTTTAAATATTTAATCGACTTAATTTGATTTTTAATGAATAATAAAGATATCAGAGCGGTAATGCTTGACATAATTACAATCCAAGCAATAACTACTCCCCTTCTGGTGGTAACGATCCTCTTTTTAGGCAGATCCAATTTTAAAATATCATTTTCCATCTGTATTTCTGTTATTACTCTATTTTTATTTTTTGATGAATAAATGATAAATAAATCAATGTTACTTGCCTGTAAGCCGGACCTTAAATAAGTAAAAGAATCTATTATTGGAAATAAATTGATAAATCCTAAAAATTTTTTAGATTTATAATTGCGATATCTAGAATGGATTTTCTTATTTTTGACTATTGTGGGTATAATGCCTGTTTTTCTAGAAAAATCTTCTGTTAATTTGACCTCTTTATCAGATTTATGCATCTGATAAATTAAATATATTTGGCTAGACATTGAGCCAGACATATGTTTATTAATGTTATTAGTGTGATTATAGTAAAAAATATAAATGATAGTAATCTGAACTATGGCAGATGGTATTAAAATGATCAGCAGAAAACGATTAAATAGGGATTTTGGTATAAATCTCTTAAGAAGCATTATTTTTATTGGTATCAATTAGGTCGATAATATTAGAGATTTCATTTAGATCATTATAGGAAATTGTTATTTTGCCCTTATTCTTATTAGGATTAAATTGCGATTTAATCTTAATATTAGACCCCATAATATTACGCAATTTATTAGTTAAATATTCTATTTTTTTATTACTCTCTTGAATATCAATCTTACTTTCTTTGATCTTTTTTTGATCTGGGAATAATTCTTCTGTTAAGTTAGAGCATAATTCCTCAGTCTGTCTTACAGATAAAGATCCAGCAATAATTTTATTGGCAATAGTAATTATATCACCGCGATTCATAATTACTTTAACATGGCCCATTGTTAGCAATTTATTTTCCATCATCTTTTGCACTTCTGGCGGTAAAGATAATAATCTTAGTAAATTTGCTATATGACTCCGACTCTTGCCAATCTTGTGAGAAATGTCTTTTTGGGAATAATGAAATTCTTCAATTAATTGTTTGTAGCCTCTAGCCTCTTCTAAAACAGAAAGATTCTCTCTTTGAATATTTTCCAATATCCCCATTGCTAAAGCCTGGTCACTCTCAATATCACGAATAATTGCTGGCACCTCTTTAAGGCCAGCTAATTTTGCCGCTCTAAATCTTCTTTCCCCAGATATTATTTCATAAATACCTCTTTCTTTACCTGCTTTTCTAACTATTATCGGCTGAATAATGCCATATTCCTTGATAGATTCGCTTAATTCTTCGAGAGTGTGGTCATCAAATTTTAACCTTGGCTGATATATTCCAGCAATAATTTTACTAACAGCTATTTGATATACAGTAAAACCCTTGCCAATATTTGTCATTTGGATTCTGCTATTCATCCTCCTTTCTTCCCCAAGTAAAACTGACAGACCTCGACCTAATTTTGGATTATTATTAGACATGATTTATTCAATAGATTTATCAATTTTGCTATTTAGGTCCCTGAATTCGTTTAAAAATACATCAATATCCTTATCATCAGCACCAATTGAGACAAGAGCGTTTTTAGCCAATTGTAAACTTGTTTCAATATCCGGAGATACCACCGAATTAGCGCCAACCATTCTAAATCTATCGGCATTATTATCCGAATTCATTTTGGTTATAACATTAATGTGGGGGAAATTTTCATGGATAAATCTAGTGACCCTAACACAAGTAAGATCATCTTCCATGGCAATAATTACTGCATTAGCTGAGCTAATTCCAGCGCTGGTTAATATATCTTTATTTAAAGCGTCGCCATAATAAACATTATGCTCATTTTCTTTACCGACTTTTACAGATCCATAATTACTACCAAGGGTAATATATTTCATATCTTTTTGTTTTAAAAGACTGGTCACAATTTTACCAATTTTATCATAGCCTATAACAATTATATGGCCAGATAAATCTCCAATTTCTCTTTTTAATTTATTATCTTTTAAGGCTTCATGCACATAAATTGATCTTTTAATTTTACTACCAATGATTGCTAATATAGGTGTAAATGCCATAGTGACAGTAGCTACAGTAATTAATAATTGAGAAATATCAGGTGACATGATGTTCATATCTTTGGCTTCCAAAAATACTACAAAAGCAAATTCTCCTCCCTGAGATAACAATAATCCAGTATGAATGGCTGGGGCAATTGGAAATTTAAAAATACGACATAAAAGAATAATAACAAAAGCTTTTAAGAAAATTATCAATGCCGCAAGAGCTATAATTAAATAGAATTTTTCTATTAAAAATTGCGAGTTAAAACTCATACCCACAGTTACAAAAAACAATCCCATTAATAAAGATTTGAAAGATGATGTTTCACTTTCAACTCGATATTTATATTCAGTTTCGGCAACCATTAAGCCAGCAACGAAAGCGCCAAGAGTAAATGACATGCCCAAATAATTGGTAATTGCAATTTGAGCCAAGAATAATGAGCAATGTAGTGCTTAAAAACAAAGTATCACTTCGGGTAGAAACTATAATTCTGTAAATTGGTCTTAAAAATAATCTTCCAACCAAAAAAATTATAGCAAAAGCCAAGATGGCATTTAAAAAGGCACTGCCAAGAGCACTTTGAAGACCGGCTTCTGGCATTGAAATTAGCGGCAATAACACCAAAATTGGAATTACAGCCAAATCTTGCATTATTAAGGCCGATATAGAAAGTCTTCCAACTCTGGTTGATTTTTCACCACTTTCTGCAATAACCTCCATCACTATAGCAGTTGAAGATAAAGCTAAGGAAGAAGATATAATTAGAGCTATGGCATTATCAAAACTAAAAACTTTGGTTGCTATTATATAAAATAAAATAGTTGTGACTAGAAATTGCAAACCACCAAATCCAACAACATATTTTCTCATGGATTTTAACTTATCAAAAGTTAATTCCAGGCCAATACCAAATAACAAAAATACAATACCAAGTTCAGCGATAGAATCAGTAATTTCACTAGATTCTATATAAGCAAAACCAGATGGACCAAGTGCTGCACCAGCAAATAGATATCCCAATACCGGACTCAATTATAATTGTTAGAAAAAAACAATCATCAAAATTGACGTTGATAAAAGAATTATTAAATCTTTTAAATAAGAAATTTCATGCATAACAGATAATAAGCAGTTGTAAAAATTAGGATTTTTATTAAAATTTTTGAACTGAGGTTAATGGTGTTCTAAATCACAAATAAATCAAGAATAAATGTTGAAAATAGAGGGAATAAAAATAGCAACTAGCAATAGCGGTGTAAAATATAAAAATCGTGATGATTTATTGCTAATCGAACTGCCAGATAACTCAATTGCAGCTGGCGTTTATACCAAATCTGATATTGTCGGTGACTGCATCAATAAGGCTCGTGAGAATATTAAAATAGGTCTAGCAAAATCCTTAATTATTAATGCTGGAAATGCTAATGTTTTTAACGGTAAAAAAGGGCTGGAATCTGTTGAAAAAATTAATCAAAAAACCGCCGATTTATTTAATTGCGATTTGTCAAAGATTTACAGCTTTTCAACTGGCGTGATTGGTGAAATTTTGGATTATCAATTAATTACCGATAAATTGCCAAAAATGTTTCAAACATTAAATCAAGATGAAAATTCTTGGGAAAAGGCAAAGAAAAAGCAATTTTAACAACAGATTTAACAGTAAAAAAAATTAGCAAGGAATTTGAAATTGCTGGCCAAAAAATAAAAATTAATGCTATAGCCAAAGGTTCGGGCATGATAGCACCAAATATGGCCACCATGCTATCCTATATTTTTACTGATATTAATATTGACCAAAAAATCCTACAGGAAGTTTTTTCACAAATTAATGAAATTAGCTTTAATTCAATTACGGTTGATTCGGACAGCTCAACCAGCGACGCGGCCATGATCTTTGCAACAAAAAAAGCTAAAAATCCTAAAATTACTGATATTAATGATCCAAATCTTAAAATATTTCAAGAGCATTTAACCGAAATAATGATTTATCTGGCCAAAGAAATTGTTGCTGATGGAGAGGGTGCCAAAAAATTAATTGAAATTAATGTCAAAAATGCCGCATCTGAAATTTCAGCCAAAAAAATTGCCTTTTCTATAGCTAATTCTCCCTTGGTTAAAACTGCAATTGCTGGCGCCGATCCTAATTGGGGACGAATTTTAATGGCTCTTGGCAAGGTAGGTGAAAAAATCGATCCGACAAAAATTAATATTAAAATTGGTGATAATAAAATTGTTACAAATGGCAATAAAGATTCTTCTTATGATGAAAATAAAACTCATCATTATTTAAAAAATTCCAAGATTTATATTGAAATTGATTTAAATATAGGTAATTTCAATTGGGTAGTTTGGAGCTGTGACTTCAATGAAGAATATATTAAAATTAATAAGGATTATAGGAGTTAGAAATATGTCAAAAATTAGATTAGACCTATTATTAACAATATGTTTTTTGCTTGGCTTTCAAGCTCTGAATTTCGGCCATGAATTATCTCATGATTTAGATCATGAACATCAGTCTCAGCCTTGTCATATCTGCCTATCTCATATTAATAATGAAATATATGATGGTAATAATTACAGCCTAAATATTACAGAATATTCTCTACATCTTCCAATAATTTTTCACCAGAATATAAAAATTGACGATATTCTGATCAATTCCAAATCACGCTCTCCGCCCTTTTTTATGGTATAATCTGTTAATTTTTTACCCAATAGTAAAATTGACGAATTATGCTTAATTCACATTACTTCTAGCTTTTAAAATATTACCAAATTCTGGTATAATTAAATTTAAATAAATATGTATAATAAGAAAATTGGTCTTTGCGCTATTTTGGCTGTTTTAGCCAGTAACTCAGCTTTTGCTGTAAGTAATTCTGAAATAAATTCTCTGAAAAAGAGGCTTTTAAAATTAGAAAAACAAATAGAAAAAAGAGAAAATAAATTACTCAATAATGAATTTACTAGACGCGATATTCTGAGTAATGAATTTAATCCATCGATTGGACTTATTTTAAATGGTAAATATAACACTTTTTCCAAAAGAACTTCTGAAATGCCTGGATTTGGCATTGGTCATGAAGGAGAGAGGGGTAGTGAAAATTTTTCCCTTGGCGAATCTGAATTGAATTTTTCTTCAAATATTGATGATAAATTTTTTGGTAGCTTAACAGCTTCAATTGTTAGAGAAGATGGTGAGGATAAAATTGAGCTAGAGGAAGCTTTTGTTAGCACTCGTCCAGAATTTGGCTTACCAACGGGCATGGCAATAAAGGCTGGTAGAGCGCTTTGGAATTTAGGATATCTTAATGAGCATCACGCCCATACAGATGATTTTGCCAATCGTCCATTACCTTATCGAGCATTTTTAAATAGAGCTTTTAATGATGATGGTGCTCAAATCTCTTATATTTTACCAACTAATTTCTATGCTGAAATTGGTGGTGGTAGTTTTAGAGGAGACGACTTTCCTTTTGGCAATGGTGATGGCGTTGGATCATATTCTGCCTATTTAAGATTAGGTGGAGATATCTCGCAAAATCAGAATTTCCGTATTGGTGCCTCTATTTTATCTGGCGAAGCTAAAAATGCTGGATGGGTTAATGAGGAAAATATCTCTTTTATTGGCGAGACCGATCTTTATGTAGCCGATTTACGCTATAATTTTTCTCCAACTGGTAATGCCAAAAATCAAGAGATTACTATTCAGGGTGAATATTTTTACCGCGATGAAACAGGAAAATATGAATCAACTGAAGATGCTACTGGCAAAGTAAATTTTGATGATAATTCTTCTGGCTGGTATGTTCAAACTGTGTATAAATTCTTGCCCGAATTTAGAATTGGCGCTAGATATAGTGAGCTAAACTCTCCATCAACTCCAGTTGGATTAAGTGGTAGTCATTTAGATGCTGATAGTTATGATCCAAAATCATATACAGCAATGATTGATTGGACCAATAGTGAGTTTAGTCGCGTGAGATTGCAATATAGTCATGATGAATTGGCCAGAAACCATCATGATAATCAATTTACATTGCAATATATTATGAGTCTTGGTGCACATACTGCTCATAAATATTAATAATAATCCAACCCCTATAAAAGTTGCTTTGCAACTTTGACTCCTCCTTCCTAAGGGGGAGTTGAAAATGGGAAATATTTTATGTAACTATGAAAATTAAAATTTTAATAATAACTATCTTCTTCTCATTTTCATCCTATGCCAATGAAAAGGCCTATATCTTTACTTGTGAACCTGAGTGGAAAGCTTTAGCTGATGAGATAGGAGGAAAGAATATTGAATCTTTTTCAGCAACTAATGACAAGCAAGATCCTCATCATATCAGGGCTAAACCAAGTCTTATTGCTAAAATTGGAAAAGCAGATTTATTAATTTGCACTGGAGCCGATTTGGAAATTGGCTGGCTACCACTTTTATTAGAAAAAGGCAGCAGAGAAATACAAATTGGAAAAATTGGTAATTTAATGACAACAGATTTTGTTGAAACTATTGAAAAGCCAGAAACTATTGATCGATCAGATGGCGATGTTCATCCTCATGGCAATCCCCATATACATCTTGACCCTTACAATATTTTGACAATTGCTGGAGAAATTAATAAGAGACTAAAAATAATTGATCCTGAAAATGCTAAAAATTATCAAAATAATCATGATAATTTTGTTAGAAAATGGAAAAAATCAATTAAAATTTGGGAAAATAAGGCTAGAAAATTAAAAAATATTAAAATTATTTCTCATCATAAATCCTTTAGCTATCTTTTTAAATGGCTAAATATTAATGAAATTGCTACCTTAGAGCCAAAACCAGGAATTAATCCAACTCCAAAATATCTTAAAAAAATTTTGGAATTAGTGAGAAATAATAATGATATTAAATATATTATTAGAGCGCCTCATGATCGAGAAAATGCCAGTAATTGGCTAGCCAAAAAAAGTAATATCAAAGAGTTAGCTCTTCCCTTTACCAATGGAAAGAATAATGCAAATCTATTTATTCTATTTGATAATATAATTTTGAAACTGTTAAGGAACCTCTGAAAAACCAATTATCTAATTTATAGATTTGAAACTGTTTAATTTTGTTATTTTTGCCAAAGTTTAGCAAAGTTATTTTATAAAATTTTGTTTGAATTTATTTGATAAAAATAGCCAGAAAAGCTTGATTTATCTAGCTTTTTTGCTTATTATTGATATATTAAATTCAAATAAAATATATAATTATGGCAACCCAGCAATCATTTTTTTCATTAGCAATTTCTGGTAGAAAATTAAGAGCGGAGAAGTTTCTTAATCAAATGACGGATATTATTCCATGGCAAAGATTGATTGATAAGATAGAGCCTTTTTATCCTAATGGTACTAGTGATTACGGTGGCAGGAAGGTGACAGATTTATTATTAATATTTAAGATTCATTTGTTACAGCAGTGGTTTGGTCTTATCCAGCTATGGAGGATGCTATATATGATAGAATAAGTTTTCAAAAATTCTTAAATATTGATATTGGTATTGATAATGTTCCGGATGAGACTGTGATATTGAGATTCCGTCATTTATTGGAAAAGCATAATTTATCGTCGATTATATTTAACGAGGTAAATTCATATCTTGAAGAGAATGATCTTTTGTTGAAGGAGGGTACGATAACTGATGCGACATTAATATCTGCTCCAACTAGCACAAAAAACAAGAAGAGGAAAAGGGACCAAGAGATGTCTTCTACCAAGAAAGGGAAGAATTATTATTTTGGCATGAAGTCTCATATTGGTGTGCAAACTAAGGGTAAGCCAATTATTCATTCTATTGTCACGACGACAGCTAAAGATCATGATTCTACTAAAACAGAGGAGTTATTACATGGTGATGAAACTTCTTTATTTGGTGACAAGGCCTATGATGATAAGGCAATAAAAAGATTTTGTAGGAATCACAATATATTTTATGGTATAACCAATAGAGCTAAATCTAACAAAAAACTTTCAAATAAGCAAAAAAAGAGGAATAAACAATTTTCATCAGTTCGAGCTAAAGTTGAACATCCATTTCAAATTATAAAGCATCTTTGGGGCTATAGAAAGGTTAGATATAATGGTTTACAAAAGAATACTAATCAATTACAAATGCTATCATCCCTTGCTAATCTCTATATGGTTAGAAAAATACTACCAAATACAGCGTAACAAGGGATAAATGTGTCTAATTTAGCCAAAAATGGTAAAATTAGACAAGAAACTAGAGAAATTACCACAAATAATGCCTAAATTTGGATAAAGATTGTTAATTTTTAACAAAATTAGCAATCTTTATCCAAATTATAAAAATTTTTTCTGAAAAATGAAAAAATAGACAAAATTAAATAGGAAAATCAGAGGTTCCTTAACGAAATCTTAGGTTCTGCAACATCTAAATCTGTCAAAGAAGGTTTGGTCCCGTTATCAAGAACTTGCCCTTACCTTCTTCTGGAATTTTATTAATTATTTAAGCTGAGGTTCTAAAAAAGAAAATATCACCATCTTGCGCAACATAATCCTTACCCTCAACGCGCATTTTGCCAGCATCTTTAGCGCCCTGCTCACCAGCGCCAGCAATATAATCATCATAGGAAATGGCTTCTGCTCTGATAAAATGTTTTTCAAAATCACTATGAATAACCCCAGCAACTTTTGGCGCAACTAAGCCATTTTTTAATTGCCAAGCATGACATTCTTTGGGTCCAACAGTAAAAAATGTAATCAAATCTAATAATTTGTAGCCAGATTTAATAATTTGCGAAAGACCTGTTTCTTTTAAACCCATCGATTCTAAAAATTCTGCTCTTTCATTTGGATCTTCTAAAGCAGATATTTCTTGTTCTAAATTAGCAGAAATTAGCAGAGTTGGAATATTTTGCTTTTTGCCATATTCAGTCACTAAGTCAGAATATTTATTACCAGAAGCGGCATCATCTTCAGAAAGATTGCAAACATAAAGTTGTGGCTTGCTAGTGATCAACCCTAATTCTTTAAAAATTCTCTTTTCATCATCAGAAATTTCAGCTGCAATTGCTGGTTTATTTTCCGACAAAATAGCAATTACTCTTTTAACAAGATCAATTTGAATTAAAAGCTCCTTATCTTTATTATTTTTGGCTTTTTTTTTCTAAATTGGGCAATCTTTTTTCTAAAGATTCCAGATCAGAAAGGATTAATTCTAGCGAAATTAACTCAATATCACGAATTGGATCAATATTACCCTCAACATGAGTAATATCATCATCTTCAAAGCGGCGCACAACATTAATAATAGCGTCAACTTCTCTGATGTGAGATAAAAATTTATTACCAAGTCCTTCACCCTTACTGGCATCTTTAACCAGACCAGCGATATCAACAAATTCAATTTGAATAGGAATGATTTTTTCTGAAGAGGCAATTTTTGCTAATTTTTGCAATCTTTCATCGGGAACTGCAACTTTTGAAATATTGGGCTCAATAGTGCAAAAGGGATAATTGGCAGATTCTGCCTTAGAAGTTCCGGTAATTGCGTTAAAAAGAGTTGATTTTCCAACATTTGGCAAACCGACAATTCCACATTTAAATGACATAATTTGTTTTTATTATTAATAATAATTAATATCATGATTCTTCAAACCCCACCAAAATTTGCAAGTAAATTTTGGTTAGGTAAATAATTTCAAAATGAAGCAAATATCACGAAAAATCCATCATCTATTTTTTGAGGAGGAAAATAATATTCTTTTTCTGCCTCTAATTTTTGCTATTGGAATTATTTTTGCTTTAAAGATTAATTTTTCCTCTGGATATTTCTATCCTTCATTAATTTTATTCACTGCATTTTTGGCAATATTTTTTTACCAAGAAAATTTTACCGTAAAAACCACCCTACTCCTCATTTTATTTTTCTTTTCTGGTTTTTTATGGATGAAATTTTATGCTGAAAAAATTACAGATTCACCAAAATTATCATATGCAATTTACACTAATATTCAGGGGAAAATTTCTGATATTAAAAATTATCAGGATCAAAATGGTCAGATTTTATCACAAAAAATTACCTTAGAAAATTTAGAATTTAGTAGGCCAGAGTATAAGAAGAAAAAGCCGAAAAAATTAACCAAAAGATATTTTAACAATAATCATCTGGGAGAGTCAGAATTTTTAGAATTTAATCCTCATTTTAATCATAAAAAATATCATGATTTTAAAGATAAGGATTTTCAAATTCCCAAAAAAATTATTATTAATAATAGAATTGCACCAG
Source organism: Rickettsiales bacterium (assembly GCA_038142525.1). Lineage (GTDB taxonomy): Bacteria > Pseudomonadota > Alphaproteobacteria > Rickettsiales > UBA1997 > CAJQHK01. The sequence goes on along the minus strand of JAYQKE010000015.1, from coordinate 440,391 downwards.
AAAATTTAGAAATTGGCGCTATTATTTTGACCACCGCTTTTTTAGAAAAAATTCCTGAAAATAAAATTTTTGACAATTTTAACTATCAAAGAAAATTATTTTTTGAGCAAATTGGCGCTGTTGGCTATGTTACTAAAAAAATAAAAATCATCAAAATTTCAGAAAAATCAGATTTTGAAAATAGGATTTTAGAATTTAGGCAAAAAATCGCTAAAAAAATCGGCAATATTTTGCCACAAGAAGAATCAGCTATTATTAGCGCTCTTTTGCTTGGTCTGAGAGATGATATTTCATCTGAAAATATGGATAACATTAGAAATTCTGGATTGATGCATCTTTTAGCAATTTCTGGCTTACATATTGGCCTTGTCACGCCATGTTCTTTTTTGCCATGCGATTTTTGCTTTCAAGAAGTTATTTTTTGACTCTGCATTATGATATCAAAAAACTCTCAGCAATATTTGCCATTTTTGCCTCACTATTTTATTTAGTTCTAACTGGCGCGCCAATTTCTGCTATTCGAGCTTTTTGCATGATATTTTTGGTCTTTTTAGCCATCTTGCTTGATAAGAAAATTAATCTTTTTCGATCACTAGGTTTAGCCTTTTTTGTAATTTTGCTTTTTGATCCCAGTAATATTTTAAAAATTGGTTTTTCCTTATCCTTTATGGCAGTTTTTTCTATTGTAGCAATTTGTAATTTGCTTGTTAAAAAAAGAGAAGATATTTTGCCCCAAAGTTTTTTGGAAAAAATAATTTTTTATTTAATTTCCATAATTATCACTTCTTTTGTGGTGCAGATTTTTACTGGGATTTTTATTATTTACCACTTTAATCATTATCAAATTTATGGCATTTTGGCTAATTTAATTGCCATTCCTTTGGTTAGTTTTATTATTTTGCCACTTAGCTTTATTGCTTTATTTGCCATACCTTTGGGTTTAGAATTTTTACCATTAGAAATTTTAGGATATTTTGTTGAAAAATTACTAAATCTATCGGAATTTGTAGCAAATTTAGATTTTTCTAATTTTAATATTAGAAATGTTCCAAATTCTGCATTTTTATTGATTATTTTTGGTCAAATTTTGCTTTGTATTTGGAAAACCAATCTAAGATTTTTTGGCTTTTTGCCAATTTTTATTGGAATTTTAATTATTTCCTTTAATCCCTTACCGAAATTTATCATTAATAAAAATGCTTCATTTTTTGCTATTTTTAAAGAAGATAAATTGATTATTTCAAGTGATCGATCTTTTGAGGCTAAAAATCTACCTAAAAAATTTGGTAAAAAAGATTATTTTTTAATGAAGGAGGCTTTTGATGCGGATAATTTTTGTCAAAAAACATTTTGCCAAATAAAAATTAATGAAAAGGAGATTTTGATTATTAAAAAGAGAGTGAAAAAGAATTTTATTTGTAATTTTGAAGGGGATATGGTAATAAATCTTAGTAAGAGATATCTTTTACCAAAATGCAATAGGCTGGAAATGGTTGATTATGCAGATATTTATGGCAAGGGAATGATTTTAATAAATTAATAAATGAAAAAACAATTACCAAAAGCAGTTATTTTTGATTGGGATAATACAGTGGTTGATACTTGGCCATTAATTTATTATTCAATTAATAAAATGTTGGAAGAAATGGGTCATCAAAAATGGAGTGAAGACGAGATCAGAGCTAGAACCCACCTTTCAATGAAAGATTATTTTCCAAAACTTTTTGGCGATAGATGGCAGGAGGCTGGAAAGATTTATGTTGACGCTTATCATGAAGCAAATTTAGAAAAATTAGAATTTTTGCCAAAGGCCCTAGAGCTTATTGATTTTTTGCATCAAAAAGAAGTAAAATTATTTGTCATTAGCAATAAAAGAGGTCCAACCTTAAGAACAGAAGCAGAAAATTTTGGCGTAGCAGATAAATTTGTTAAAATTATTGGATCAAATGATGCTGCGGAAGATAAACCATCACAAAAAGTAGTAGATTTTACATTGCAAGGAACTGGTTTAGAAGCTGCAAAAGATAAGACTTGGTTTATTGGAGATTCAGAAGTTGATTTAGAATGTGCAATAAATAGCAAATGTAAACCAGTTTTATTTGGAAGTGGTGAAAATATTGGTACAAAATTTAGGAATAATCAATTGCTACATTTTGCGGATCATCAAGAAATTTTAGGATATTTTAGATGAGCAGTTTTTCATTTTCATTAAAAGCAAAATCAGGGCAAGCTAGAAGGGGCGAGCTTAAAACTAAAAATGGAGTGATTCAAACTCCCGCCTTTATGCCAGTTGGAACAGCAACACCGTTAAAGCAATGCATTTAGAAGATGTGGCAAAAAGTGGTGCTGAAATAATTTTAGGCAATACTTATCATTTGATGTTACGCCCTGGCGAAGATGTGATTGAAAAAATGGGCGGGTTGCATAAATTTATGAATTGGAAAGGGCCAATTCTAACCGACTCTGGCGGTTTTCAAGTTATGTCACTTTCTAAAATTCGTAAAATCTCAGAGAAGGGGGCAGAATTTTCTTCTCATATTGATGGTAAAAAAATCTTACTCACCCCCGAATATTCCATGGAAATTCAAAGGAAATTAGGTTCGGATATTACCATGATTTTTGACGAATGTATTTCTTTTCCAAATTCTAAAGAAAATGTAGAAAAATCTATGCAATTATCTTTAAGATGGGCCCAAAGATCAAAAGATGCTTTTGTTAAAAGAGATGGTTATGGTTTATTTGCTATTGTTCAGGGCGGTATTTTTGCTGATTTACGTGAAGAATCTGCTAAAAAACTAATTGAGATTGGCTTTGATGGCTATGCTATTGGCGGTCTGGCAGTTGGTGAGGGGCAGAAATTAATGCTAAAAACTCTTGATATTACAACGCCGCATTTGCCCGAAGATAAGCCAAGATATCTGATGGGGTTGGCAAACCCGATGATATTATTGAGGCTGTCAAAAGAGGTGTGGATATGTTTGATTGCGTGATTCCAACCAGATCAGGCAGAAATGGTCAGGCTTTTACTAGCGAAGGGGTGGTTAATATTAAAAATAGCAAATATATTGCCGATCCAACACCGCTTGATAAAAACTGCCATTGTCGAGTTTGTAAAAATTTCTCTCGCTCATATTTAAATCATTTGGTTAGGTCTAATGAAATTTTAGGCTCTATGCTTATGAGTGAACATAATATTTATTTCTACCAAAATTTGATGAAGAAGATTAGAAAAGAAATCGAAGAAGGTCAATATTAAGTTTTTCAGAGGTTCCTATAGCTAGCTAAATTAAAAGAAAAACATCAAAACAAGATCAATATGTTGAATCATCCTCAATTATGATGGGTCTTGTTGAGCATATTCAAAAAACACCACAACCTAAAGCTAAATATCCAGATGCCAGTCAAGGCAAAAGCTGTTGTGCTACTATGTAGATGAGGCAAATTCAGAGCAAATATTCGGCATCAAAGATGTCTTAATTTAATCTTTAAGACAAATTTATTGCTTGACTTGACTTGTAATACAATGTATTATAATTAATTATCAATTAATTTGTTATATCATGACTACAATATCATTAAGAATACCAGACGATCTTCATAATCTTCTTGAGAGAGTGGCAAAAGAAGAAGAGAGATCTAAATCCTCGCTTGTTAAAAAGGCTATAAAAACTTATTTAGAAGATTTATACGACTATAATCTTGTAGAAAAAGGATATAAGGATTATTTATCTAGTGGTAAAAAAGGATATTCTCTTGAAGAAATAAAAAAAGATATATTAGAAAATGAAGCGTCGCTAAATGTATAAAATAGTTTTTGAGGAAAAGTTAAGAAAGAAATTCAGAAGGATTGATCTTTCTGTAAGGAAGAGGGTGATTCAGTATTTAGAGCAAGATGTTTTATTAAAAAATCCCAAATCACTTGGTAAAACATTAATTTGGGATAGAAAAGGTTGTTGGAGATATAGAGTTGGTAATTATAGAATAATTTGCAAAATTAAGGATAAAGAATTAGTTATATTGGTAATTGATGTTGGTCATAGAAAAGGTATTTACCAGTAATATTTTATAAATTTGAGAGCTTATTATATGGGGGTTAATGAAAGGAAAATCCTTAGCGCGCATCTTCGTACCGTTGGACTTTAAGCCCCTACTAGTAGCAGTAACTTAATGATATTTATTTTTAATATTCATTGATTAGGTCTTGCTGATATTTAGATTGCTTCACTTTTTAGCGATTTTTAGAAAACTCTTCTGGAAAGAAAGTAAAAATTTACCAAAAAGTGGTGCAAGTCAATATCAAAATGACAAATTTATTCCAAATATCAACAGAATCTAATGCTTCGCCAAGATCAAAGATTTTAAAGTTTTTTAGTTGACTATTTGCACCATGATTTAGTAAAATTTCCGACTAACAAATTTTATTTTTAAGCATATGGCAGAGAAGAATTCTAAAAAAACAAGCGCAAAAAAAGGGTCATTTAAGATCAAGATTGATAATTCAAAAAATGACAAATTAACTGATTTTGGTAAGGCTGTTTTGCAGGATAGATATCTTTTGCCCGATGAAACTTATCAAGAATTATTTGCCAGAGTTGCCGGTTATTACGCTGATGATCAGGAGCATGCTGACAGAATTTACAACTACATTTCTAACCTATGGTTTATGCCTTCCACGCCAATTTTAAGTAACGGCGGAACAGATCGTGGCTTGCCGATTTCTTGCTTTTTAAATGAATGCGAAGATTCACTAAGGGGCATTACTGATTTATGGAATGAAAATGTTTGGCTAGCCTCAAAAGGTGGAGGAATTGGCAGCTATTGGGGTAATGTTAGGTCAATTGGTGAAACAGTTAGAGGCAATGGCAAAACTTCTGGAATTGTACCCTTTATTAAAGTAATGGATTCTCAAACTTTGGCAATTTCTCAGGGCAGTCTACTACGCCGGAAGTGCCGCTGTTTATTTGCCCGTCTCTCATCCTGAAATTGAAGAATTTATTGATATTCGTCGTCCGACTGGTGGCGATTCTAATCGTCGATCTTTAAATTTGCATCATGGCGTATCAATTACTGATGAATTTATGAAAGCGGTTGAGGCCAATAAAGATTTTGACCTAAAAAGCCCACATGACGGAAAAACTGTTGAAAAAGTTAATGCCAGGGATCTTTGGGTAAAATTAATTACTGCTAGAATTGAAACTGGCGAGCCTTATTTGTTATTTATTGATAGTGTTAATAAGTCTCTGCCAAAACATCAGAAAAAATTGGGTCTTGAGGTTAAAACTTCAAATCTATGTTCTGAGATCACTTTGCCAACTGGTACTGACCATTTAGGTAATTTTAGAACGGCTGTTTGTTGCTTATCTTCTTTAAATTTAGAATATTATGATGAATGGAAAAATAATAAATTATTCATAGAGGATATTATTAGATTTATTGATAATGTCTTACAAGACTTTATTGATAAAGCTCCGGACTCTATGGCAAGAGCAGTGTATTCTGCGGCTCGTGAAAGATCAATTGGTCTTGGGGTTATGGGTCTAAATTCTTTCTTGCAGATGAAAAATGTACCAATTGAGTCAGCTATGGCTAAGGTTTGGAATAAAAAGATTTTTCAACATGTAAAGCTTGAAGCTGACAAAGCTTCAAAAACTCTGGCTGATGAAAAAGGACCTTGCCCAGATGCCAAGGATGCTGGCCTTAATGAAAGATTTTCCAAAAAATTAGCAATTGCACCCACAGCTTCTATTTCAATTATTACTGGCAATACTTCTCCAGGAATTGAGCCATTTGCAGCTAATAGCTTTACCCAAAAAACATTGACTGGCTCATTTAATGTTAAGAATAAAAATCTAGTAAAATTACTACAAGAAAAAGGTAAAAATACTGAGGAAGTTTGGTCATCAATTACTACAAATGAGGGTTCAGTTCAGCATCTCGACTTTTTGGATGATCACGAAAAAATGGTTTTTAAAACCGCTCAAGAGATTGATCAATTTTGGTTAGTTGATTTAGCAGCAGATCGTAGCGAATATATTTGTCAGGCACAAAGTCTTAATTTGTTTTTCCCTGGTGATGCTTCGAAAAAATATCTTCATGAAGTGCATTTTAGAGCTTGGGAGAGGGGCGTTAAGAGTCTTTATTATTGCAGATCAAAATCTATTCAAAGGGCCGACAAGGTTTCAACTAAAGTTGAAAGAAATACTGCCAATGATGCAACTGAAACGGCCAATGATAAGTATGAGGAGTGTCTTGCCTGCCAATAACAATTAATATTGCCAGAAATTAAAATACTCTGTGATATTTTTCTATTTTCTATTTTTATTTATGTAGGTTTTACTACACTGCGCTTAATAAAAATAAAAGAATAAAAAAATTCTGTGAGTATTCTAATTAATATTAGAAAATAGCAATATGTAATTGCAGTAAAATTTCAGAATTTAGCTTGCTTTTAATAATATGATTTTAATTCATTGTGAAAATTAAATTATGCGGCTTCACAGATAAAGAATCCATAAAATTTGCTTTAAAATATGAGCCAGATTTTATGGGTTTTATCTTTTACCCACCCTCAAAAAGAAATATTAATTTAAAACAGGCAAGAGAATTTGCCAATATAAATTTTGGTAAAACAAAAAAAATTGCAGTAATAGTTAACGGAAATGATGTCGATATTACTCAAATAATAGAAAATCTCAAGCCAGATTTTTTGCAATTACATGGAGAAGAATCTTTGGACAGATGTTTAGAAATAAAAAGAAGATTCAGCCTACCAATTATTAAATCTATTGCAATTTTCGAAGATCTAAAAATTTCTAAAATTTTAGAGAAAGTAAGGCAATATCAAAATATTGCCGATTTTTTACTATTTGACAGCAAAACAAAAGAAAAAGGTGGTTCTGGCAAGGTTTTTGACTGGGAAATATTAAAAAAATTAAATTTAAAAAAAGATTATTTCCTATCTGGCGGCCTTGATATTAATAATATTGCAGAGGCAAAAAAAATATCTGGTGCCAAAATTTTTGACTTATCATCTGGAATTGAAGAAAAAAAGGGGTAAAATCTTTAGAAAAGATTAAAAATTTAATGGAACTTTTTAATGAACTCAAAAAAGCCTGATTATTTAGGTCACAGAGCCAGAATGAGGGAAAAATTTTTAATAAATAGCAATTCTATGCTTGATTATGAGATTTTAGAAATGCTATTTTTTTCTGCTAGTCCCAGAAGAGATACCAAGCCGATTGCCAAAAATCTTTTAGCTAAATTTGGCAATATCACCAATATTATTAATGCCGATGTAAATTTATTAAAAGAAATTCCTGGCGTTACCAATGCAATAATTACTAGCATTAAATTAATAAAGGAAATTATTATCAGGGAATCGAGAGATAAAATTGAGAATAATATTGTTATTAATGACTGGCAAAAAATGGTAGAATATTGCCAAAATAATATTGGGAATTTAAAAAATGAAAAATTACATATTTTATTTTTAGATAAAAAATATCGATTAATTTCAGATAAAATTTATGGCGATTTTGAAGAAATAGATAATGTTAATATTAATCAGAGCGCTATTATTAAAGACGCTCTTAATTTAGCATCTTCTTCTATTGTTTTATGTCATAATCATCCATCTGGCAATCCCAACCCATCAAAACAGGATATTATTAATACAGAAAAAATTAAGCTATCTTTAGAAAATATTGCAATAAAAATGTTAGATCATATAATAGTGGCTGGAAATGGTAAATATTGCGACTTTAAAGAAGAATCACTGATATGAAGGGCAACAAAATAAAAACAGCAATAATAATTTCAGGCTTTGGATCCAATATGGAATCTTTAATCAATTATAGTTTAAAGCCAGACTCAAATTTTGAGGTTGTTTTGGTCATATCAAACAACCCAAATGCACCGGTCTAAAAAAGGCTGAAAATAAAAATATTAAAAATATTGCAATTAACCATAGAGATTTTAGCTCTCGTGAAGAGTTTGAAAATAAAATTGACCAAGAGCTAAAAAATCATAATTGTCAAATTATTTGCCTTGCTGGATTTATGAGAATTTTAACTAAAAATTTTACTGATAAATGGCTTGGCAAAATGATTAATATCCACCCTTCCCTACTTCCTAAATATAAAGGAGCCAATGCTATTAAACAGGCATTTGATGCTGGAGAAGGTGAATCTGGTTGCACAGTGCATTATGTTAATGAAAAAGTTGATGATGGACAGATAATAGCCCAAAGAAGCATTGAAATTAAAAAAAATGACAGTTTGAATGATGTTAAAAGAAAAATATTAAAAGAGGAGTTGGAAATATTTCCTTTAGCAATTGCTGAAATTACAAAAGAGATGAGAAATGAATAATTTATTGATAAAATTTTTTCTCATAGCGGTATTTTTTCTACCAAATTTAGACTCTCATGCATCAAGACTAAAAGAGAGGGATTATTTTGCCTCACTTAGATCATCTAAAACCAATGTTCGATTTGGCCCGGGCATGAATTATGATATTAAATATCTTCTTGGTCTTAAATCAATGCCTATTAGGGTTACTGCAGAATATGATAATTGGGTTGAAATAGAAGATTTTGAGGGTGAGGATGGCTGGGTTAATAAAAACCTTATTACCAAAAGAAAAACAGCCATGATTAAAACCCAAAAGGATTTTGTTAATATGCACAAATCTAATTTTGCTAAATCTAAAATATTATTTCGTCTGGAGAATAATGTTGCTTTGGACATGATTAAATGTCTTGATAATTGGTGTAATGTCAGGGTTTCTAGCCGAAGAGGTTGGGTTAAAGAGTCTGAACTTTGGGGCTGGAAAGGCAAGAGAGAATGACCAACAATATAGGAAAATCAATATCTAACTATAAATGGCTGGAATCAAATTTTGATGAGAGAAAGTCTGAATTTATTAAACAAAAATACAGCCTATCTCCTATCATAAGTAAAATATTAGCAGGCAAAAATTTAGAAATAGATGAGATACCGCATTTTTTAGAGCCAACAATTAAATATAGCCTACCAAATCCCTTTGATCTTTTGGATATGGATGTGGCTTGCGATAAAATAATATCTAACATTCAAAATAAAAAAAAGATTACAATTTTTGGTGATTATGATGTTGATGGCGCAACATCTTCTGCCCTTTTAAAAAAATTCTTTGCTATGCTGGAAGTTGATATCGATATTTACATTCCTGATAGAATTTTAGAAGGTTATGGGCCAAATAAGGAGGCTTTGCTAAAATTAAAAGAATCTGGAACTAATTTAGTAATTACTGTTGATTGCGGAACTGTTGCCTTTGAGCCTTTTGAAGAAGCCTCAAAGGCCGGTCTTGAAATTATTGTTATTGACCATCATATTGGAGCCGTTGAAAAGCCAAAAGCTTTGGCAATTATAAATCCAAATAGGATTGATGAAAAATTTCCTCATAAAAATATTGCCGCTGTTGCTGTGTGTTTTTTATTGATTGTAGCTCTTAATAAAAAATTAAGGGAAAAAGATTTTTATCAAAAAAATAATTTAGTCGAACCAAATATCTTATCCCTGCTTGACTTAGTAGCCCTTGGTACGGTTTGCGATGTTATGCCGCTTTCTGGAATTAATCGTAGCTTTGTTACTCAAGGATTAAAAATTTTAAAACAAAGAAAAAATCTTGGCATTAAAGAATTAATGAATATAGCTGGAATAGATCAAGAGCCTAGCGCCTATCATTTAGGATTTGTTTTGGGTCCTAGAATTAATGCTGGAGGAAGGGTTGGAAAATCAGACCTTGGTGCAGACCTTCTTTCAACTAAAAGTGAAGCTAGAGCTAAGGAACATGCCTCTTCGCTAGATAATTTTAATAAATCTCGTAAAGATATTGAAAATAAAATATTAATGGAGACTGATGAGCAAATTATTAAAAATAAATCATATCAAGATCCTGTAATTATAGCTTATAGCAAAAATTGGCATCAAGGAGTTATTGGCATTATTGCCTCTAGAATTAAGGAAAAATATAATAGACCAACGGCAATTATAGCAACAGATGATCAAAATATTGGCAAAGCATCTTGAAGATCAATTGAAAATATTGACCTTGGTTCGGTGATTTTAAAAGCAAAGCTGAATAATCTCTTAATTGAAGGCGGTGGCCACAAGATGGCTGCTGGATTTTCTATTAATATGAATAGGCTTGAAGAATTAAAAGAGTTTTTTAATCAAGAAATAGGTCAAGATGTTGAAAAATATTCTAAAGAAAGAGTTTTTTATTATGATGATGTCTTAGATATTAATAGTGCTAATCTTAATTTGGCTCAAAAATTAACATCTTTAGAACCCTTTGGCAATGGCAATAGAAAGCCAAGATTTATTATTAAAGACTTGAATGTTATTAGGGCTGACTTAATTGGAGCTAACAAAAATCATATAAAATGCTTATTTTCAGCAAAGAATCTTGCTGGATTTGCTGGTAATTTGTCAGCGGTTGCTTTTAATATTGAGGATAGCAGGATGGCTGAAATTTTGCTTGCAAAAAATAAGGGTCAGAAATTAGCAATTGCTGGAACTTTGGATATTAATAGCTGGATGGGTGTTGATAATTTGCAGATTATAATTGAGGACGTGCTGATATAGTGCAATTATAGAGGCGTGTTACACGTGGAACATTTAGATTTATTAAATTGGTTATAAATTAATAATATTATGAAATTTAAAATCACTTCCAAACAAGAATATTTAGAACATTGCCAATTGGCAGAAAAATCTCCAGATAAGTTTTGGGAAAATATTGCTGAAAAATTTTCTTGGTTCCAAAAATGGAATGAGGTTTGCAATTATAATTTAGAAAAAGGCCAGATTGAGTGGTTTAAGGGGGCAAAATTAAATATATCAACCAACTGCCTGGATAGGCATTTGAGCCAAAAGGGGGACGATATTGCTTTAATGTGGGAAGCCAATGACCCAAAAGATAAAAATATCACCCTAACCTATCAAGAGCTTTTTGAAAAAACTTGTCAATTCTCTAATTTACTTAGAGATCATGGCGTTAAAAAGGGTGATGTAGTTTCTATTTATATGCCAATGATTCCTGAGGCACTATAGCAATGTTAGCATGCGTTAGAATTGGAGCTATTCATTCAGTTGTTTTTGCTGGATTTTCTGCCGAATCTTTAGCTAACAGAATTGAAATTGTAATTCTAAATTTTTGATTACCTCAGATCTTTTAAAAAGGGGGATAAACAAATAAAATTGCTAGATAATGTTAAAGAGGCTTTGGATAAGTCTGATTCTATTAAAAAAACCATTATCTATAAAAGGAGTAAAGAAGAATTGGATCTTCCTGGAAAATACATATTTTGGCAAGATGAAATAAAAAAATATGACAAAGAATGTGAAGCGGAAAAAATGGACTCAGAAGATCCCCTTTTTATTCTATATACCTCTGGCTCTACAGGCAAACCTAAGGGTATTTTACATAGTCATGCGCTGGATATATGGTCTATAGCGCCTATTCATTCCAAAATGTTTTTAATTATCAAGATGGGGATATATTTTTTTGCACCGCTGATATTGGCTGGATCACTGGACATTCCTATTTAACTTATGGCCCATTATTATGTGGCGCTACTATTGTTATGTTTGAAGGTGTTCCAACCTACCCCAACGCTTCAAGATTTTGGCAGATTATTGATAAATATCAGATCAATATTTTTTATACTGCACCAACTGCTATTAGGGCCTTAATGCAAAAGGGCGATAAATATGTAGAAAATTATGATTTGAAATCACTCAAAACCTTAGGCACCGTTGGCGAGCCAATTAATAAAGAAGCTTGGGATTGGTATAATGAAAAAATTGGCAAAACTAAATGCAATATTGTTGATACTTGGTGGCAAACAGAAACGGGAGGTATTATGATATCTGCACTTGCTGGAATTAGCACGTCAGATCCAACTTTTGCTGGCAAACCTCTGCCTGGCATATTTCCGGAAATTTTAGATGAGAGTGGAAAGAAAATTAAAGATTTTAATAAAGGTAATTTATGCTTTAAACAAGCATGGCCATCAATGGCTAGGGGAGTTTGGGGCAATAAAGAAAAATTTCTGACAACTTATTATGATAGATTTAAGGGCTATTATCTAGCTGGAGATGGTTGCTTTCAAACAATAGATGGTCAATATAGAATTACAGGAAGAATTGATGATGTGGTAAATATTTCTGGCCATAGATTAAGTACAGCTGAAATTGAAAATATTGTCAATAGCCATAAAAATATCATAGAATCAGCAACAATTGGTGTAAAACATGATATTAAAGGCGAGGCAATTAATATCTTTGCTATTAAAGGGAGTGAAGGCCAAATTATAGATCTAGAAGTTAATCAATTAATTTCTGAAAAAATAGGCGCTATCGCTAAAGCTGACAAGATATTTTTTGTCTCAGACTTACCAAAGACCAGATCTGGCAAAATAATGAGAAGAATATTAAGAAAAATTGCTAATGGCGAAAATAATTTTGGTGATATTTCAACTTTGATTAATCCAGATGTGGTTAGAGAGTTGCAAGATATTTACAATAGCAAAGCTCATTTTAAAAACTAAACTTACAATCATGTGTTCCACGTGGAACATTTTTAAAATATCATGAATAATATATTTGATTTAAATTCAGAATTTAAACCAGCAGGAGATCAGCCAAAGGCAATAAAATCTTTAATTAAAGGTCTTAAAGAAAATAAAAAAGATCAAATATTACTTGGAGTAACAGGCTCTGGCAAAACTTTTACCATGGCCAATGTTATTAAAGAAACCTCTCGTCCAGCATTAATAATGGCCCACAATAAAACTTTAGTCAAGCTCAAATTTATGGTGAAATGAAAGAGTTCTTTCCAAATAACGCTATTGGTTATTTTGTTTCTTATTATGATTATTATCAGCCAGAATCATATGTTCCAAAAACTGATACCTTTATTGAAAAGGATTCATCTATTAATGAACAAATTGATCGCTTAAGACATTTTAGCACTAGAGCTTTATTTGAAAAAAAAGATGTCATCATAGTTTCATCCGTCTCATGTATTTACGGTATTGGATCTTCGGAATTTTATTCCAAAATGAAGCTAGATTTAGAAATTGGTCAGGAAATAAATCGAGAAAATATCTTAAAGCAATTAGCAATATTGCAATATAAAAGAAATGATGTTGATTTTTCACGAAATAACTTCCGAGCACAAGGTGATGTAATCGATATATTCCCATCACATTTGGAAGAATCTGCCTGGAGAATATCCATGTTTGGTGACGAAATTGAAGAATTAACTGAATTTGACCCCCTAACTGGTCAGGTTTTTCAAGATTTAAAAGCTATTTCTATTTATCCCAGTTCGCATTATATTACCCCAAAAGAAGCCGTAATTGAAGCCATAAATCATATTAAAACAGATTTAAAAAAGAGAATTGAAGAATATTTATCGCAAGGCAGGATCCTTGAAGCTCAAAGAATAGAACAAAGAACACTTTATGACATAGAAATGATGCTTGAGACTGGCAGCTGTAAAGGAATTGAAAATTACTCTCGTTATTTAACAGGTAGGCCAGCAGGGATGAATCCGCCCACCCTATTTGAATATTTACCTGAAGATGCCTTATTATTTTTAGATGAGTCTCATGCTTCCGTGCCACAAATTGGCGCTATGTATAAGGGTGATTTTTCTCGAAAAAGCAATTTAGTTGAGCATGGCTTTAGACTACCAAGTGCCAAGGATAATAGGCCGTTAAAATTTGAAGAATGGGAAAATTTACGACCACAAACAATTTATATTTCAGCGACTCCAGGTAAATATGAAATGGAAAAAACAGCAGGGAAGGTGGTTGAGCAATTAATTAGACCAACTGGCCTTGTTGATCCAAAATATGAAATTAGACCAGCGCAGGGACAAGTTGATGACTTGCTTGGAGAAATAAAAAAGACTATTAAAAAAGGTTTTAGAGTTTTGGTAACTACTTTAACCAAAAAAATGGCCGAAGATTTAACAAATTATCTAGCTGAAATAGAAATAAAAACGGTTTATATCCATTCAGATGTCGAGACTTTAGAGAGAATTGAGATTATTAATAACTTAAGGAAGGGCGTTTTTGATGTTTTAGTTGGGGTAAATTTATTAAGAGAAGGGTTAGATATACCAGAATGTGCCCTAGTTGCAATTTTAGATGCCGATAAGGAGGGTTTTCTAAGAAATGAAACTTCGCTAATTCAAACAATTGGCAGGGCAACTAGAAATAAAGAAAGTAAGGTTATTTTATATGCCGACAAAATAACCAAATCCATAGAAAAAGCTACGGCAGAAACTGACAGAAGAAGAAAGATTCAGGAAGATTATAATAAAAAACATAATATTGTACCCAAAACTACCAAAAAATCCTTCTCTTCACCTCTTGACGCTCTTTATAAAGATAGAAAAACAGAAATTACCTATGAAATTGATGAAAAATATGGCGATTTAATTGAAAAAGTTAAAAAGGGTGATGTGGCAATATTAGATAAAAAAATAACTGATAGCCGTAAAAAAATGTTAGAATTGGCCACAAACCTTGATTTTGAAGGTGCCGCTAAATATCGTGATGAAATAAAAGAGCTGGAAAAATTGAAATTGGTTTAGTGCGACCAACTTAATTGGCTATGCCCATGTTCCACGTGGAACATTGTAAATTTCTGAATGAGCCTCCTTACCAAATCAGCATAGGACCTAGGAAACACTATTATCTTTCTTCGACTTATTGCAATCAGACAATATTTTAGAATTTCTAGCTACCACATTAGAAGTAAAGAAATTATCTTTTTTACTGGAAATTTTGGCATCTTTTATATTCTCAATCTCAAATTCTTGATTATCTTGCCATTGATTATCAAAGATTTCATCAATATTAGCAAAATTTGGGTTTTCTTGAAGCAACAACTCTTTTAAAGAATCTGTATCTTTAAAATCAAGATCTAAATCTAATTTTTGAGCCAAGTCGGCTACTACCAATTCTTCATTTTCAACATCTGCAATAGCAAAAATTGCTGGATTTGACTGCTGAATTCTGCCTTCAATATTAACAAAAAGATTTTCTCTTTCAGCAAAAGAAGGGGCAGGGATAATAACATCGGCATTATGAGCAGAATTTTCACCAAAAGCACCTTGATAAATGACGAAAGTTTCTTCTAAATTAGAAAAATCGATATTATCTTCAGCCAATAAATAAAGTGCTTTGATTTTACCCTTTTTACAATTATCTAAAATTGACTTTCTATGAATTTTGCTATTTTTAGAAATAAAGCTAAGATCAAGCGCTCCAGTAAGGCTAGCATTATCATGCAGGATATTAAAGCCGTTCCAACCTTCTCTGATAAAATTATATTTTTTAGCAACCTCTTTAACTAAAGGCAAGATATTTTGAGCATTGTCTCCTGATAAAATTTCTTCACCAATAATAAGTATTGGCCTTTTAGAAGATTGTAAAATTTTAGCAAAATCATTTTTTCCTAATAAAATATCTTTTAAAATAGAGATATTATTTCCTAAATTTTGATATTTATAAGTAAGATCAGCATCAACGCCAATTGTAGCAATTTTTAACTGACCAGTTAAATATCTTTTTCTAATTCTAGCATTAATAATTGGCGATGTAACTCTAGGATTAGAACCGATAATTAGACAAGAATCAGATTCTTCAATATTTTCAATAGCACTATTAAAGACATAAGAAGCACGATCAGCAGAATTTAAAATAGAATTTTCACTACGACAATCAATATTATCACTGCCAATTTTTGCCATTAATTTTTTTAGAGCAAAAATTTCATAAATCCCTGATAAATTACCGCTAAGAGCAGCGATTTCTTCCGATTTTAATTCAGAAAATTTATTTTTAATAACTTCTAAAGCCTCTTCTTTGCTTGCAGGAGTTAATTTGCCATTTTTTTTGATGTAATATTTATCTAATCTTTGATATTTTAAGGCATCATAGCAAAATCTAGCCTTATCAGAAATCCATTCTTCATTAATTTCCTCATTAATTCTTGGTAAAATTCGCATTACTTCATTACCTCTGGAATCAATTCTAATATTACTTCCCGTAGCATCCATAATATCAATAGAATTGGTCTTTTTTAATTCCCAGCTTCTAGCTTTAAAAGCATAGGGTTTGGAAGTAAGTGCACCAACAGGACAAAGATCAATAATATTGCCCGATAATTCTGAAGTAAGAGATTTGTCAATATAGGTAGTAATTTCTGTATCTTCTCCACGATTAATAGCGCCAAGCTCAGCTGTACCGGCAATATCGGTAATAAAACGTACACATCTAGTGCAATGAACACATCTAGTCATGTGAGTTTTGATCAGAGGGCCCATATTTTTATCCTTTACCGCCCTTTTATCTTCAGTAAACTCACTATGATCTTTACCATAAATATAAGATTGATCTTGTAAATCACACTCACCACCCTGATCGCAAATCGGACAATCTAAAGGGTGATTAGCTAATAAAAACTCCATCGCACCCTCTCTGGCCTTTTTAACCATTGGACTATCAGTTTTTATTTTCATGCCCTCAGAAACATTCATGGCACAAGAAGCAATTGGTTTTGGCGGCCCACCTTCAATCTCAACAAGGCACATACGGCAATTACCAGCAATTTTTAATCTTTCATGATAACAAAATCTAGGAATTTCAACATCTGCCATTTCACAGGCCTGAATAATAGTAATATCTTTAGGAACCTCAACTTCCTTATTATCAATTGTAACTTTTACGCTCATATAAGTTTGTTAAACTTGATTTAAAAACCCAGCTATAAAATAACCAGCAAAAATAGCAATTAAAGATAAAAAAACAGAGATAAATACATATCCTCCTGCCATCGATAATTGATTTTGTTCTACCAATTTAAAAAAATCCAACGAAAAGGTAGAAAATGTAGTAAAACCACCAAATAATCCAATTATTAAGAATAATTTTAAATTTTCATTAAAAAAGTCGCTATTTTTTAGCAGATAATAGCAAATACCGATAGCAAATGAACCAATAATATTAACAGATATGGTGCCAAAAGGGAAGGGCGATTTAAAATAAAAATTAATAAAATTTGCTAAAATATATCTTAAAACTGATCCCAAAGCACCACCAATTGCAATAAAAATAAAATTCATTACTTAGTTTTTGGTATAAAACTCTTAGTTGCTTTTGCTTTTTTATCTTTCTCTATTTTACTAATTTTACGATCCTTTAATAATTTTTTGATTTCATCTCCTGTTAAGGTTTCATATTTTAATAAGGATTGTGCTAACAATTCTAGATCATCCTTTTTTTCTGTCAGGATTTTTTTAGCTTGCTTACTGGCATTTTCAATAATTTTTTTAACCTCTTGATCAATCTGCTTAGCCGTATCCTCAGAAGCGACTTTTTGATTGCTGATAAGGGTTTTCATTTTCATTATCATGATTTACTGGACCAATTTTATCATTTAAACCCCATTTTATAACCATTGATCTAGCCATTTTTGTTCCTTGCTCAATATCAGAAGATGCACCAGTTGTTACCTTATCATAGCCAAAAATCATCTCTTCAGCAACTCTGCCACCCATAGCAACAGCCAAATCATCAATTAATTTTGCTCTAGTCAGGGAAAATCTATCTTTTTCAGGCCTCATAACCAAACCCAAAGCACGACCTCTTGGAATAATAGTTGCCTTATGAATTGGGTCAGAATTTGGACAATTAACAGCAACAATAGCATGACCAGATTCATGATAAGCAGTTAGAGATTTTTCATCCTTATCCATAACCATTTTTTTACGCTCGGCGCCCATCATGATTTTGTCTTTGGCGTCTTCCATATTTTGCATGGTGACCACCTTCTGATTATTTTTTGCAGCAAGTAAAGCTGCCTCATTAACTAAATTTGCTAAATCTGCACCAGAAAAACCTGGCGTACCTCTGGCAATAATTTTAGTATCGATATTTAGTGATTTAATTTTTTTAATATGAACATTAAGTATCTCATCGCGACCAATAATATCTGGATTTGGCACAGTGACTTGACGATCAAATCTACCAGGACGAAGTAGGGCGTTGTCCAAAACATCTGGCCTATTAGTTGCAGCAATAATAATAATTCCTTCATTAGCAGAAAAACCATCCATTTCAACAAGAAGTTGGTTTAAAGTTTGTTCTCTTTCATCATTACCACCACCAACGCCACTACCACGATGGCGACCAACAGCGTCAATTTCATCAATAAAAATTAAACATGGAGCATTTTGTTTACCCTGTTCAAACATATCTCGAACACGGCTAGCGCCGACACCAACAAACATTTCAACAAAATCAGATCCTGAAATTGAAAAAAATGGTACATTAGCTTCACCAGCGACCGCCCTAGCAAGCAAAGTTTTACCAGTACCAGGAGATCCTATTAATAAACATCCTTTGGGAATTTTTGCACCTAATTCAGTATATTTTTTGTGATTTTTAAGAAAATCAACAATTTCAACCAACTCTTCTTTTGCCTCATCGATACCAGCAACATCATTAAAAGTAACTTTGTTTTTATTTTCTTGAAGTAATTTTGCTTTAGATTTACCAAAACCAAAAGCCTTTCCGCCACCACCTCTTTGCACCTTTAAAAAGAAAAAGCCAAAGACCAATCATAATAATAAAAGGTAACCAACCAAGTAAACCGCCGATAATTCTACCAGCTTTACTAATAGTAGGTTTTGCATCTATAGCAACATTTTTAGCTTCTAATTTTTCAATTAATTTAGGATCATCTGGCAAAAAAACATAAAAACTTTGATTATTGGAAGTAAAAGTAAGTTCTTTACCTTTAATTTGCACTTCGTCAACCTTTCCAGAATTAACTTGTCTTATAAATTCGTGATATTTTAATTCAGTTGAGCCCATATTTGGACCTGTTAAAAAAAACTCTGAAAATAAAATAAAACTAAAAAATATTACAGCCCAAATAATAAAATTTTGTTTATTACCTGGTTTTTTATTATTTTTGTTGTTTTTGTTTGGTTGCTTTATCATATATTATTGTTTCCAGCGATTATGAACCCAAAACCATTGCTCGGGATATTGTTTTATCCATTTTTCCAAAGTTTTGTTGATTTCTCTGGTGATTTTATAGATTTTTTTATCCATTGTCAATTCTTTATCTTGAGTAATTTTTAAAGGATCCGCTACTTCTATATTAAAATTATTTTTATCTTTTTGCCTAATAATTCTAATTGGAATAAGGGGTATGTTGTATTTTAAAGATAATTTTGCAAAAGATGGAGAAGTTAAGGCCTTTCTGCTAAAAAAAGGTACCTTAATACCATCGCCCACCCTTTGATCAGCTAAAATAATAATAAATTCACCATTTTTTAAAGAATTTACTATTTCTTTATTTCCGCTTGAACCTTTGCCAATCATCTCAATATTTTTTCTTTTATCTAAAGAGACTAACTGATCGACATATTTATTATTAAAAGGGCGATAAAGACTTTTAAATTTTAAGCCATTAAGAGAAAAGTATTTAGCACCAACTTCCCAATTACCAAAATGAGCTGAAAATAAAATACCACCTTTTTTAGATCTTTTTAATTTTTGGAAATTTTTCTTAGATTTTTTATCTAATGTTATTATTTTATCAAATTCTTCTTTGGGTTTTTTATTAATAAAATAATATTCTGTAATGATACGACCTAGATTTTCCCACATATCCTCAATGATATCACCCACCTCCTTCTTTGTTAGTTTTTTTAAAGATTTTTGAATATTATCTTTAGCTAAATTGTGAACAGACAGTCTCTTACCTATAAGTTTTATCAGGAAAATTGATAATTTTGTAGATTTTTCAAATTTTAATATTTTAAAAATTAGGATGAATATTTTGACTAAAATATATTCTATAATGTAACGAATTTCCTTTAAAAATTTCATATTAATTAAATTTTTCTCTTGCTTTAAAGGCTATATTAATTGTTCCTTCATCCAAATAATCTAACTCACTACCAATTGGAATACCATTAGCTAATTTAGAAATTTTAATATTAAATTCCTGTAAAATTTCTGATAAATAATAAGAAGTTGTGATGCCATCAATTGTTGGATTTATAGCAATAATTATTTCTTCAACCCTCCCTCCCTCTAATCTTTTTATTAAAGATTTAATATTTAGATCTTCTGGGGTCTTACCTAATATTGCTGATAAAACTCCTCCCAAAATATGATATTTACCATTAAAAATATTACTTTTTTCTAAAGCCCAAATATCAGAAATATCTTCAACTACACAAATTGATTTATTATCTCTTTTAGGATCGGAACAAATAGAACAAATCTCCGTCATATCAAGATTACCACAAATAATACAATTTTTAGTTTGATTTTTAACCAAAATCATATCATCAATCAAAGATGCCATATTATCCTTATTTTGTAATAAATGTAAAACAAATCTACGTGCTGACCTTGGGCCAAAAGTTGGTAATTTTGAGATTTTTTTAATTAAATTGTTAAGATTATCCACTCTTTTACTATTAAAAATATTTTACTATACCAACTCTAAAAGTTTTAACATTTGATTTAAGAATATTTAATCTTGATATCCTTTCTTGATATGAAGCTCTAAAGGCAATATCTAAAATATAAGGATCAATTTGTAAACCTCCCCCATATAAAAAAACAGTTTCATGAGATTTAAAATTTTCACTTTCTGATAATCTGTGTATTTTTAAATTATTATTAATATCAGAAACTCCTGCTTCTAAGAATAACTCAACCAAGCCATCACCAATTAAAGGAACAAAAAATAATGTAGATAAATCATAAATTGTTAATTTTGAAGAGGATTTTTTAGCTGGATCTTGATTTATGAAATCCCTAGATTTTGCACGAATTTACTAAAATTAGCATTAAAACCAAAATATTTACTTGGTCTTAAATGAAGCCCAAAAACAACATTATCAAAATTTTTTAAATCATCTTCAAAATTATTTCTCTTAAAGTCATTTTTTTCTATATAGCTAGTTTGATGTTCTAATGTTAAAGCGGGCTTAAACATTAAATTTCCAATTAATGAAGCAAAAGCTATTTGTGGAAAAATTAAAATTAGGAAAAATATTTTGATTTTTTTCATTCTTGGTAATAGGTTCTTTGTTTAGATAAAAATTAATAATAAAATCTTAATGTTTAAGAAAAAAGGAAAATCTCAGGACAATAAAAAACTATGGAAAAAGTTAAACAATATTAACCCTTCAATATTTTATGTTTTTTTAATTATTTCCATAATCTTGTCTTTTATTATTGATGGATTATTGGAGATAAAATTTATCATTATATTTTCTTTATTAACATTTTGTTTATGTTTTTACTTCCATAAAAAAAAAGGGTTTAGTAAAAGATTTTATTTTAATTGTATTTTTTGCTATTAGCTTTAGATCATTCATTGCCGAACCATTTCATATTCCTTCTGGATCTATGAAGCCAAATTTATTAATTCATGATTATATAGTCGTTTCTAAAATTAGTTATGGCTACAGTAAATATTCTTTACCTTTTGGCTTAGATTTATTTTCTGGCAGAGCTTTTAAAAAAAAACCAGAAAGAGGTGATGTAGCTGTTTTTAGAAAACCAACCGATACCAATATAAATTATATAAAAAGAATAATCGGTCTAGCTGGGGATAGAATTAAAATGAAAAATGGTCAGGTTTTTATCAATGATATAGCAATTGAAAAAAAAATATGATGGTTATTTTAAAGATGTGTTTAAATCTGGTAAGGAAATAAATGTAAAGAAATTTAAAGAAATATTACCTAATAAAAGAATAATTGAAACTATAGATTATGGATATTCACCTAGTGATAATACTGAAGAATATATAGTTCCTGAAAATCATTATTTTGTCATGGGAGATAATAGAGATAATTCTCAAGATAGTAGATTTCAAACATCCGTTGGATTTATTCCCTATGAAAATTTAATTGGTGAGGCTAAAATGATATTCTTCTCGGCAAAATATCCTTTTTTGCAATTTTGGAAATGGCCGTTTAATATCAGATTTGATAGAATTTTTAAGTTAATAAAATAATATGTCTTTTACTTTTAATAAAGAAAATCTAAAAAAATCAGGAGAAATTATAGAAAAATATCCTAAAGAAAGATCAAAATCTGCTGTAATGCCATTACTTGATTTAGCGCAGAGACAAAATAACAATTATATCTCAAAAGAGGTAATAGAATATTTATCCAAATTATTAGATTTGCCAGTAATTCATATTTATGAAGTAGTAAGTTTTTATTCTATGTATAATCTTAATCCTGTTGGTAAATATTTAATCCAAGTTTGCGGACTACACCATGTATGCTTTGCGGATCAAAGGATGTAACTGAAGCAATAAAAAAACACCTTAAAATTAATATGAATCAAACTAGTAAAGATAATTTATTTACTTTAAAAGAAGTTGAGTGTTTGGGTGCTTGTGTTAATGCACCAATGATTCAAATTAATGATGATTATTATGAAAAATTGGATAAGAAAAAAGTGGTTGAAATATTAAAAGATTTAAAAAAATAGCTTAGAAATTCCAATTTTAGTTTTTCAGAAGTTTCTATATGGTTAACTAAAATTAACTTAGTTAGCTATAATTTCTAACTAATTCAATAACATGTTCAACATTTTCAATAGGCGTTTCTTTTAATATACCGTGACCTAAATTAAAGATAAAATTTTGATCATTAAAATTATCCAGAATATCTATAACTTCCTTCTTAATCTCCTCCTTTGAACCATAGCAAAGTAAAATATTATCTAAATTACCTTGAATAATTTTATTGTATTTTTTCTGAATATTATCCTTAGCCCACCATCTTGGTAAATTTTGATCAATTGCTAAACATTCAAAATTGATATTTTGGCAAATATTTTTATTTAAAATACCGCCTCCTTTGGTAAATAAAATAATAGGAATATTTGGATATTTTTCTTTAATTTTATCAATAATTTTTTTATTAGGATTTAAAACCCATTTATTAAACTGATTTTCTGGTAAAATTCCGGCCCAAGAGTCAAATAATTGAATAATTTCAACACCAGATTCAATTTGATAAGATAAATATTCAATAATTGAATTAATTAATATATCTATTAATTTTTGAAAAAAATCCTCATTTTTTATAGCTATAGATCTGATTTTTTCAAAATTTCTGGAGGATCCTCCTTCAACAATATAGGTGGAAATAGTCCAGGGAGAGCCACTAAAACCAATAAAGTTAGTTTCTTTTGGTTTATATAATTTTACAAGATTTATCGTTTCAAAAACTGGCTGTAAGTGATTTTTAATATTATTTATTTTTAGATTTGTTAAATCTTTTTCTGATGTTATTGGGTCTAATTTTGGACCTATATTTTTAATAAATTTTGTTTTTATACCTAAAGCATCTGGTATTACCAAAATATCAGAAAATAAAATTGCACCATCAAAACCAAATCTTTTAATTGGCTGTAATGTTATTTCTGTTGCTAATTTTGGATTATAACATAGATCTAAAAAATTATCTTCCTTTGATCTAATTTCTCTATATTCTGGTAAATATCTACCAGCTTGTCTCATAAACCAAATAGGAGGAGAAATGTTTTTTGTTTTATTTTGTAAAGTTTTTAATAATTTCAAATCTAATTAAAAAAAATTATATATTATTTAATTATTATAATAAGGATGTTTTTTTAGTTTATTATTATAATTAACAAATTTATTAACAAGAAAATTATTATAGGTAAGGTTATATTACTTCAGGTTATAAATATTAATATATTTTATTACTAACATTTTTAATAATTAAAAATTTGTTATTAATATTTAATAAAAATGTTAACAACTTGTTTTAAACCTATAATTAAATATCATTTTTACTTTTATGTTAGTAAGAGATATTTTATTAACATTTTATTAACATTTTTCTTGACGAATAAGAAAACGGATATAGAATTCTTCTTCGTTGTTGTTTTTAGTAAAGAAAATTACTAAAAAAGATGTTTTTTGATGTTCAAACTTTATTTAATATTTTTTTGGAAAATTAAAATCTCTTTTAAAAACTTTTTCACAAGTTCTTTGTCAAGGATATTTCTGCTTTATTTTTTACCTAATTGATTTGATCTTAAAAATCGTTGATCTTGGAATGAAATCTATATTTTATTTAAATTATTAATATGACTATAATTAAAACTGCCTCCTCTCTTTGCCAGAAGTAGAAAAATTTCAAAAACTATAAATTTGGAAAAAAAAGAAGATGATAATATTAATCACGAAGCTTCAATATCTAGAGATGATAATAAACCTTCAAAAGAAGTAGAAACTTTAGAATTAAAGGCTCTTAAATCTAGTAGTGCTGAAGAAATTATAGAATTAGCTAAAGAATATAATCTTGAAAATGTTAGTGAACTTGGGAAGCAAGATTTGATTTATCAGATTTTGAAAAGTTTTTCTATGAAGAATTATTATAATGTAATTATTGGTGAGGGTGTTTTAGAAATTTTAGCAGATGGTTTTGGTTTTTTAAGAACTAATGAAACAAACTATCAGCAGGGTTCCGATGATATTTATGTCTCTCCTAATCAAATTAAAAGGTTTGGACTTAGAACAGGTGATGTTATTACTGGTCAAGTTAGAGCTCCAAAAAAGGTGAAAGATATTTTGCATTATTAAAAGTAAGTAAAATTAATCATGCTGATATCGAATTAGCTAAAAATAGAATATTATTTGATGATCTGACGCCTTTATATCCAAAGGAAAGGTTAAATTTGGAAATTGAGGGCGCTAAATCTAACAATTTAAGCGCTAGATTGATTGACTTAACCTCTCCTCTTGGTAAGGGTCAGAGGGCTCTTATTGTTGCGCCACCTAGAACTGGTAAAACATATTTAATGCAAAATATTGCTAGATCAATTACTACTAATCATCCAGAGGTAACCTTAATGGTTCTATTAATTGATGAAAGACCAGAAGAGGTAACTGATATGAGAAGATCTGTTAAAGGTGAAGTTGTTAGTTCTACTTTTGACGAGTCTGCGATAAGACATGTTCAGTTAGCTGAAATGGTTATAGAGAAAGCTAAAAGATTGGTTGAGTCAAAAAAGGATGTAGTTATTTTACTTGATTCAATCACTAGATTAGCTAGAGCTTATAATACAATAGTCCCATCTTCTGGTAAGGTTTTAACAGGTGGTGTTGATGCTAACGCCTTGCAAAAACCAAAGAGATTTTTTGGTGCCGCAAGAAATATCGAGCAAGGTGGTTCTTTAACAATTATTGGTACAGCTTTAGTTAATACCGGCTCAAAGATGGATGAAGTAATTTTTGAGGAATTTAAGGGAACTGGTAATTCAGAGATCGTTCTTGATCGTAAATTATCTGATAAAAGAATTTATCCAGCCATTGATATTACTAAGTCTGGTACAAGAAGAGAGGATTTGTTGATTGATAAAGCGACTCTTTCTAAAACTTGGATGATTAGAAAAATAATAGGATCTATGAATTCGGTTGAAGCGATGGAGTTTTTATTGGAAAAGATTCAAAATACTCAAAGTAATAAGGATTTTTTCACTTCTATGAATGCCTAGAATATAATCAACTAAGTTAATTTATATTAGATATAAAATTAACGGCATTGTTAATCCAAAATAGATAATAAGCCATTTCTCTTTAAAATCAATAATTTTACTGAATATTCAAGCATCTTTATTGATTTAGAGTAGCATTTGCTCTTTCTTCTCATTCTAGCCAAGAAGTGTCTGAACAAGCTATTATAGCCCTCGATAGTATAAGTATGTGCCTTGGATTGAATATGCTTATCCTTAGGAACAAATTTCTCATACGGTTTCCAATAATCCGTTGCTATAATGCCTTTAGCTCTGTCTTTTACTCCTTCCCAAAGTTCTTTTCCAGTTCTTGTAGATCTGTCGCCAACAACGAAGTTGATGAATTCTTTTGCATATTCTATCAACAGCAATCCAGATCCAGACAGAGTTTTTTTGAACCAATATAGCTGTGCATTTCATCTATCTCAGTTACGCATATTTCATGGCTATTTTGCAATAAATCAAGATTTTGACCATATTGCTTGATCCAGTTAAAGATACTTACATGACTAACCTTGAGAATTCTTCCTATAGATCTAAATCCTAGACCCTCTAGGTACAACTCCAGGGCAAATCTTTTTATTGATCTATCTTTAGAATTTCTGCCTTTTGTATAATTATAATTGCAATCTTTACACTTATAGCGTGCGCCGCATTCCGTACATTTTACCATTTTTGCAAACGTTAGAACTGGAGCATTTTAAACATTTCATAGCTTGATTTATTGAGTTAAAATGCTTATTTTATGCTCAATGATGTTAATTGCTAGTAAAATCTATTGTAAATTAACAATGCCGAAAAAGCAATATGCAAAAAATGCATATTGCTAATTCTGATAAGCCAATAGAGTTATATAATTTAGATGTAATTATATCTGTAGGATATCGTGTTAAATCACAAAGAGGGGTAGAATTTAGAAGGTGGGCAACTCAAATATTAAAGCAATATTTAATGAATGGCTATGCCATTAATAATTCTAGATTAGATGCTCTTGAAACAAAAATTAAGGAACCTCTGATTCCTATTTAATTTTGTCTATTTTTTCATTTTTCAGAAAAAATTTTTATAATTTGGATAAAGATTGCTAATTTTGTTAAAAATTAACAATCTTTATCCAAATTTAGGCATTATTTGTGGTAATTTCTCTAGTTTCTTGTCTAATTTTACCATTTTTGGCTAAATTAGACACATTTATCCCTTGTTACGCTGTATTTGGTAGTATTTTTCTAACCATATAGAGATTAGCAAGGGATGATAGCATTTGTAATTGATTAGTATTCTTTTGTAAACCATTATATCTAACCTTTCTATAGCCCCAAAGATGCTTTATAATTTGAAATGGATGTTCAACTTTAGCTCGAACTGATGAAAATTGTTTATTCCTCTTTTTTTGCTTATTTGAAAGTTTTTTGTTAGATTTAGCTCTATTGGTTATACCATAAAATATATTGTGATTCCTACAAAATCTTTTTATTGCCTTATCATCATAGGCCTTGTCACCAAATAAAGAAGTTTCATCACCATGTAATAACTCCTCTGTTTTAGTAGAATCATGATCTTTAGCTGTCGTCGTGACAATAGAATGAATAATTGGCTTACCCTTAGTTTGCACACCAATATGAGACTTCATGCCAAAATAATAATTCTTCCCTTTCTTGGTAGAAGACATCTCTTGGTCCCTTTTCCTCTTCTTGTTTTTTGTACTAGTTGGAGCAGATATTAATGTCGCATCAGTTATCGTACCCTCCTTCAACAAAAGATCATTCTCTTCAAGATATGAATTTACCTCGTTAAATATAATCGACGATAAATTATGCTTTTCCAATAAATGACGGAATCTCAATATCACAGTCTCATCCGGAACATTATCAATACCAATATCAATATTTAAGAATTTTTGAAAACTTATTCTATCATATATAGCATCCTCCATAGCTGGATCACTAAGACCAAACCACTGCTGTAACAAATGAATCTTAAATATTAATAATAAATCTGTCACCTTCCTGCCTCCGTAATCACTAGTACCATTAGGATAAAAAGGCTCTATCTTATCAATCAATCTTTGCCATGGAATAATATCCGTCATTTGATTAAGAAACTTCTCCGCTCTTAATTTTCTACCAGAAATTGCTAATGAAAAAAATGATTGCTGGGTTGCCATAATTATATATTTTATTTGAATTTAATATATCAATAATAAGCAAAAAAGCTAGATAAATCAAGCTTTTCTGGCTATTTTTATCAAATAAATTCAAACAAAATTTTATAAAATAACTTTGCTAAACTTTGGCAAAAATAACAAAATTAAACAGTTTCAAATCTATAAATTAGATAATTGGTTTTTCAGAGGTTCCTATATTGTGCTTGATCCAAAGAAAAAGGCTGATTTAGTAAATAATTATTTATCTGAAAAAATAGATGATAAGCAAGATATTGATAACGAGAAAATAGCTAAGGTCATAAATCAAAAGGGCCTGTTTGTAATAATATCTTCAAAGAAGCAGGAAACAAATATCCTAAATTTATACTACACCAGACAAAAGGTTGAGAGAATGTTCGCTTTCTCGAAGTCAGATCTAAACCTGCTACCACTAAGAGTGCATAGCGAGGAAACTCTCAGAGGACATTTATTTTTACTATTTTTATTATCTTACTTTTTTATGAAAATTCATCAGAAATTAAACAAAGAATTTACTGTGGATCAAGCATTTATTATACTTTCGGCACAAAAGGCAAAAATATATGAAAAGCAGATATTTGTACAAGAGGCTACAAAAAAGCAAAAACAAATTTTTGAGCTTTTTGGTTATGATATTCCTGAGGAGATGGCTCGTGGGTAAAGATATGGGAATTTAAGTTTAAGCCATCGACACAAGCAATCAATACGTCTTTTATACCTCTATTTTGTAAATCAGTTAAAATATTAAGCCAAAAATTAGCTCCCTCTGACTCTTGAAGATAAATTCCTAAAATATCTTTTTTACCTTAAATTCCCATATCTTTACCCAGATAGTCCTTAAAAAAACATTAATCTAAGCAAATAAAAGCTTGCAACCGACTTTTTAGTTCTATATACTCGTGCCTATTATTAATTCTTTACTCACGATTATGAGCTATATCAGATACAAAAAAGTTGGAGACAGGGAATATGCATATGAAATAACGGCCTATTGGGATAAAAAGAAACAACATTCCAAAAAAGACAGCAAATATCTTGGAATTGTCCTAGATAAAGAAGCTGGAATATTTCAGGAGGTAAAAAATCGAAGAAAGAGAGATTTAAATGGAAAAGTTATTTCCAATCCAAAAAGGGTTATGGCACAACCATTTAAGGAGAGGGAAATTGTATCTTTTGGTAGTGGCTACAGAAATGCCCCCTAAAATTCAGACCATTAATTTTTAAATTTCATAGACTATAATTTCTTTAAATTTCGATTTGGAAGATGGAAAAATATGCTAATATTTTTTCATCTGTTAATTAAAAATTTAATTTAATAAATTATGTCAAAAGAAATTAAAAAATATAATTCTGATTTTAAGTTTAAAGTTGTAATGAAATATTTATCCGAAAATTATACAATTTATCAGATTTGTAGCGAATATGATATTGCTAAATCAACATTACATAAATGGGTTAAGCAGTTTAAAGCTAGCGGTAATGATATATTTTCTGATTCTAAGTTATCTAAAGAAGAAAAATTAAGTAAAAAAGAACAAAAAAAGAAGGATAAAGAAATTGATAAATTATATAAGAAAATAGGTCAATTAACAATGGAAAGAGATTTCTTAAAAAAGTTTCTGGACAGTTAGATTATTCTAAGAAAATCAAATTTCTAAAATTATCATCAGATATGTATAATTTAGCTGTCAGAAATAGATGTAGATTGTTAGATATTAATAGATCTAATTTTTATTATAAATCTAGGATTGATATTTCTAAGATTAATAGTTTATGCAAAGATATTCATAATATCTGGAGTAAATATCAATTTTTCGGATATAGAAGAATTACAGAAATAATCAATCAAGATAGAAATCATAATAATAAAATTAATCGCAAGAAGATTCTTAGATTAATGAGAGTTCTAAAGATTAAAGCTCTTTATCCAAAGAAAAAGACAACAATCATCAATAAAAAAGATTACAAATATCCTTATTTATTAGAAGATAAATCTAAAATAGATAAGCCAAATCACACTTGGGCAATTGATATAACTTACATCAAAACACCAGTAGGATTTGTTTATTTAATGTCGCTAATTGATTGGAGTTCTAGATTTGTTGTTGCATCAAAATTATCAATTTCTATGGAAACTAATAATTGTGTTGAAATATTAAAAAAGGGAATAAAAAATCATAAAATTATTCCAACAATTATTAATACTGATCAAGGATCTCAATTTACCAGCGGTAATTGGATAAATGAATTAAAAAAACGAAATATTCAAATATCAATGGATGGAAAAGGTAGGTGGGTAGACAATGTAATTATTGAAAGATTCTGGAGAACTGTAAAATATGAACAAATTTTTCTCAATCCTCCTGATAATATAGAAGAATTAAAGAGGCAAATAACAAGATTTATCCATTTTTATAATTATCAAAGACCTCATCAATCTTTGAATTACAAAACTCCTAGTCAAATTTACTATAATGATGACAGTAAGAGAAAAAGAATTAGATTTTAAAATAAAAAATAATTAAAATCTAAAATATGAAATACGAAATTTTATAATTTTCCAGAAATTTCTACGAATTTGGCTATTTAGGGCCATTCTAAAATTTCAGAAAATTCAAAAATTTCTACACCGAATTTAAAGAAAAAAGTCTATGACTTTTAAAGAGGTAATGGTCTAACAAATGGGTGCAGTTCTTATAACAATATATTAATCTAAATCTAAAAAAAATGGAAAACAAATTTTTGCCAAAAATTATCTTAAAAATTGGATTTATATTTTTACAAGATACGCTACGCTTAAAATCTTATAAAAATAAAATCTCAATTCTTAATAAAATTATTAAGGCAAAATTTGAAAAAAATTAAATTGACACAGGGGATTGGACATTCCCTGTCTTTCTCCAGATCTATCTGGTGATAGGCTTCTAGTTTCTTCTTGAGTAGCTCTAGCAGTATAAACAGATTGAGATGGAGGGTTACTTGCTACTGCTGGAGAAGATGATTTGGCCTTTGCTCCACTCAAAGTCGCTACAGCAATTCGTAGCTCATCTATCTGTTGCTGTGCTTGTGCTTCTCGTTGCTGTGCTTCAATTCTCTGTTGTTCTATCTGTTGCTGAACCTAGCTTCTCATTGCTGTGATTCAAGCTTTTGTTGTTCTATTTGCTGTTGTGTTTGTTGTTTAAATAAATCAAACTCTCTTTGTTGTTTAATAAATCTGGCTCTTATTTCTTCACTATTTAAAGAATCAGCAATAGAAACAGCTTTCTTTATTATTGTATTGGCACATATTGTATATTGCTGAGATATATCTGGATCAACTTCTCCTGCTTTAGCTCTCTATTAGCTTCAGATTGTATGGGGTCTATGTCTCTGTTAATTGTCGGCGTAAGGTATGGTCACGATCTGATGATTTTAATCTTGATGTAATTGATAATTTTACTTTTGCTAGTGTAGAAGTTGCTGATAGCGAGGAAGGTGATAATTGTGAAATTTGCTCTCTATCTGTTATATCTAATATCTCTTGAGCCTTTTGTTGTAGAAATCCTTCAATATGTTTTAATTGGGGCTGACATATTTGACAAACTTCTTTGGTAGACTGGAATAGTAATTCAGCATTTATATTACCATGTTTACTATAAAGTTCTTTAACTTTATTTTGGAATTTTTTAACAAATTCTTCACTTTCAATAATTTGCATCATTGCCTCTTCTGCATGACCTCTAACATCAATTATCGTTTGCTTTATTAGCTCATCTGAAAATCTTCCCTTTCCTATTTCTTTAACCTTTTCTGTAATAGATCCAAATACTGAAATATGACCTTTTCCACTTCCTTTTGCTTTAGACAGATCTGATCCATCTTGAATCCATTTATTACCTTCATCTGTTAATAAGAACTCTACCATACGCCTTTCTAGGCTATCTAATCTATCTCCTTGTAATGTTTTCTTTGAATCAATAGAATAGACTGGCTCTGCCATATCTTCTCCTGGATTTATTGGTTTAGATATAGGCAATTTTTCTAATCTTCCTTCCCCTAATCTAAATACTACCTCTCCAACAAGAATACTAAAATTTTCTTTATTTGGTGCAATATCTGGATTACGAGATAATTGTTCATATTTAGCATCATGTATTGCAACTAACTCTAATTCTGCTTCCGATAATCCATAATTTCCTTTTTTTCCCGCTCTTTGTTTTTCTTTAAATTCTGGATATTGAAAATTATTTCTAAAAAAATCTCTCATCACCATAGTTACAACATTACGGCATTGATCTTCAGGAGGTTTTGTTGGGCTTGTCAAATGACTTGATGAACTTTCTCCAGAAGGTTTTTGATGACTTCCTTTACTATCTTTATAACCTGGCGATCCTGATGAACTTGTTGGCATAATTACTACAATTTAGCTTAATAAAGATAATGATATCAGATTCTTAAGGAACCTCTGAAAAACCAATTATCTAATTTATAGATTTGAAACTGTTTAATTTTGTTATTTTTGCCAAAGTTTAGCAAAGTTATTTTATAAAATTTTGTTTGAATTTATTTGATAAAAATAGCCAGAAAAGCTTGATTTATCTAGCTTTTTTGCTTATTATTGATATATTAAATTCAAATAAAATATATAATTATGGCAACCCAGCAATCATTTTTTTCATTAGCAATTTCTGGTAGAAAATTAAGAGCGGAGAAGTTTCTTAATCAAATGACGGATATTATTCCATGGCAAAGATTGATTGATAAGATAGAGCCTTTTTATCCTAATGGTACTAGTGATTACGGTGGCAGGAAGGTGACAGATTTATTATTAATATTTAAGATTCATTTGTTAAGCAGTGGTTTGGTCTTAGTGATCCAGCTATGGAGGATGCTATATATGATAGAATAAGTTTTCAAAAATTCTTAAATATTGATATTGGTATTGATAATGTTCCGGATGAGACTGTGATATTGAGATTCCGTCATTTATTGGAAAAGCATAATTTATCGTCGATTATATTTAACGAGGTAAATTCATATCTTGAAGAGAATGATCTTTTGTTGAAGGAGGGTACGATAACTGATGCGACATTAATATCTGCTCCAACTAGCACAAAAAACAAGAAGAGGAAAAGGGACCAAGAGATGTCTTCTACCAAGAAAGGGAAGAATTATTATTTTGGCATGAAGTCTCATATTGGTGTGCAAACTAAGGGTAAGCCAATTATTCATTCTATTGTCACGACGACAGCTAAAGATCATGATTCTACTAAAACAGAGGAGTTATTACATGGTGATGAAACTTCTTTATTTGGTGACAAGGCCTATGATGATAAGGCAATAAAAAGATTTTGTAGGAATCACAATATATTTTATGGTATAACCAATAGAGCTAAATCTAACAAAAAACTTTCAAATAAGCAAAAAAAGAGGAATAAACAATTTTCATCAGTTCGAGCTAAAGTTGAACATCCATTTCAAATTATAAAGCATCTTTGGGGCTATAGAAAGGTTAGATATAATGGTTTACAAAAGAATACTAATCAATTACAAATGCTATCATCCCTTGCTAATCTCTATATGGTTAGAAAAATACTACCAAATACAGCGTAACAAGGGATAAATGTGTCTAATTTAGCCAAAAATGGTAAAATTAGACAAGAAACTAGAGAAATTACCACAAATAATGCCTAAATTTGGATAAAGATTGTTAATTTTTAACAAAATTAGCAATCTTTATCCAAATTATAAAAATTTTTTCTGAAAAATGAAAAAATAGACAAAATTAAATAGGAAAATCAGAGGTTCCTTAAAATAATTGCAAGAAATTCTTAAAAGTCGGAGCGAAGCGACTTAATTTAATGCAAAAAAGGACCAAAAAGATCAATTTTACTAAATCATATTTTAGTTTTTCAGAGGTTCCTTAAGATTGTTTTAGCCTAGTTGGATATATCTTTATTATATTTGAATAAAATTGTACTCAATATAATGTAAATTATTATAGATATAATCAATTCTATAATAAAATTATATATGTTATAAATTTGGTTATTATAGATTGATAAAAAGCCTAACCTCAATAGAGATAGAGAAGCTAGAAATACAGAAAATAGGATAATATTTTTTTTTAAAATCATAGATATTATTTTCTGGATAACTGATAAATAGAAATATTTTAATCAAAATTATATATAATAAAGATGATAATCCTATAGGTAAGTTTGTTAGAGAGTCTGACCATATACCTAAAAGAAATATAAACCAAATTGGGAATATTCCTCTTCTACATATTGTAAAAAAGAAAATTAGCATTATATCAAGATTTGGTAAAAGGTTTATATTGTTAAAAATATGGACATTATCTATATTTAGCATTGTAAAAAATATAGCTAATAATTTTAGAAATATATTTTTATAAATTGATTTTTGCACTGTTTGCCATTATTTTTTTCTGAGTTCTTAATTTTAAGGAAAGTTTTTTTTTAAATCAAAACATTATGAATAATAAAATTAATCTAACACCAAAAGAAATAGTTGAAGAGCTAGATAGATATATAGTTGGTCAAGATTTGGCTAAAAAGTCAGTAGCAATTTCTCTTAGAAATAGATATAGAAGAAAACAGGTGGAAAGCCCAATGAAGGACGAAATTGTGCCAAAAAACATTCTTTCAATTGGCCCAACTGGTGTTGGTAAAACTGAAATTGCTAGAAGATTAGCCAAATTGGTTGATGCTCCCTTTATTAAGGTTGAGGCAACAAAATTTACAGAAGTTGGTTATGTTGGTCGTGATGTTGAATCAATAATTAGAGATTTAGTAGAGATTTCTATAAATCAAGTTAGTAATAAAAAAGAGAAGAAGTTGAGGAGCGGGCAAGAGAAAAGGCTAAAGAAACTATTTTAAACGCTTTGGTTGGCGAAGAATCTTCGGAAGAAACTAAAGAAAAATTTAAAAAATTATTAGAAACAGATTATCTTGATGATAAGGAAATAGAAGTTGAAATTAGAGAGAGCTATAATCCTTCACCATTCTCTTCAAGTTTTGATATTCCTGGTGCCCAAGCTAGTATGGTCAATATTGGTGATATAATTGGCAAAGCAATTGGCGGTGATAAAAAAAAAAAAACAAAATTAAAAATTATTGATGCTAAGAAAATTTTAATTGATGAGGAGTCTGAAGACTTAATCGATAAGGATGAAATTACTAGAATTGCAGTTGATTTAGTTGAAAATGAGGCAATTGTTTTTATTGATGAATTTGATAAGATTTGTGCTAAAGGCGCTAACAATAAGGGTGGTGAAGTTTCAAGAGAGGGTGTGCAAAGAGATTTATTACCTCTCATAGAAGGAACAACAGTAAACACCAAACATGGTCCAATCAAAACTGATCATATTTTATTTATTGCATCGGGTGCGTTTCACATTGCCAAACCATCTGATTTGCTTCCAGAATTACAGGGTAGATTTCCAATTAGAGTTGAATTGCAACCTTTAACGGAAAAAGACTTGGTTAGAATTTTAATTGAACCAGAGTGTAGTTTGATTAAACAATATGTTGCTTTGATGCAGGTTGAAAATGTTGAGCTTGATTTTACTGATGACGGTGTAAAACAAATTGCCAAAATGTCCTATAAATTAAATTCTGAAGTGGAAAATATTGGTGCTAGAAGATTATATACTTTGCTTGAAAAAATCCTAGAAGAGATCAGTTTTAAAAATTGCAATTGTAAGAAAAAACTTAAGGTTAAAGTTGACCAAAAATTTGTTGATAAGGCTTTAAAAGAATTGGTTGGTGGTAAGATAGATCTTTCCCGCTTCATTCTATAATGGGGTCGTTTGAAAACTCCCTATTGAAAATCATAATATAATTACTAGAATTTTTTTTGAAGGGTGGGTAGTCGCTTGTTTTTTTACAAGAGGAAAGTCCGGACTCCTAAAGGGAAGATGCCAGTTAATAGCTGGGCATTGGTAATTTATTACTAATGACGGAACAGTGCTTAAAGAAAATATACCGCCATTTATGGTAAGGGTGAAAATGTGAGGTAAGAGCTCACATATATTGTTGGTAACAATAATATAGGTAAACCCCGTCTGGAGCAAAACCAAATAGAGATATGCGTATCCCCTTTTACACATCATGTCTGGGTAGGTTGCTTGAGGTTGTTGGTGACAACAATCCTAGATGAATGACTATCACCGAGTTATATCGGTACAGAATCCGGCTTACAGCCCTTCACCTTACCTAAATTAAATATAAATGAAGCATTGTGGGCAATCTCATTAGGGGTTAATAGGCAATCTAGAAGATTTTTCAATATAACTGTGAGGTGTTTGATAATAATTAAATATTTTGGAAGTTTTGTGTAAAGATAGGTTTTTGAAAATTTCTGCCAAATTAATGCCAATCCCAGCGTACAAATTACGCTCATTGTTCAAATGACTCTTGCCATAGCCACGAGCATAATAGCCAAAATGCAATTCTAAATATTTTGTTAAACCTTGATTTAACCTCTCAAAACCTGCCATTTTTAATGCTATAAGATATTTTGTTGAATGGTAATCGGTAAATGGATCGGAAGTGAGTCCGTTTTGCGGATTATATTCAAGGCGAAAATCTATTTTACTGTCTATTTTAGGGTTATTTTCTAAATAATAGGCTAATAATTGTCCTGCAGAATTAGAGATAAAATCTTCATATGAAAAACCATATTTATCACTAAACCCATCAAGACCTTTGCATAAATCATTGATTTTTCTCTAATTTTCCTTCAGAATATTTTTTTGAAGGAAATTTTTGGAAAAAACTGTATTTTTTGATATTTTTGACAATTTATTGGCAAAAATATTGGTTATTTCGGTGTTTTTGTGGTATTCTTTGTTGTTTTGTGGATTTTGGACACAATTATCCTAATTCCAGTTGTTTTGGTGGCACCAATGCTTTTATTTTATTAACTGCTTTGAGTAGATTTAAACAAATAGCTTTTAGGAACCTCTGAAAAACCAATTATCTAATTTATAGATTTGAAACTGTTTAATTTTGTTATTTTTGCCAAAGTTTAGCAAAGTTATTTTATAAAATTTTGTTTGAATTTATTTGATAAAAATAGCCAGAAAAGCTTGATTTATCTAGCTTTTTTGCTTATTATTGATATATTAAATTCAAATAAAATATATAATTATGGCAACCCAGCAATCATTTTTTTCATTAGCAATTTCTGGTAGAAAATTAAGAGCGGAGAAGTTTCTTAATCAAATGACGGATATTATTCCATGGCAAAGATTGATTGATAAGATAGAGCCTTTTTATCCTAATGGTACTAGTGATTACGGTGGCAGGAAGGTGACAGATTTATTATTAATATTTAAGATTCATTTGTTACAGCAGTGGTTTGGTCTTAGTGATCCAGCTATGGAGGATGCTATATATGATAGAATAAGTTTTCAAAAATTCTTAAATATTGATATTGGTATTGATAATGTTCCGGATGAGACTGTGATATTGAGATTCCGTCATTTATTGGAAAAGCATAATTTATCGTCGATTATATTTAACGAGGTAAATTCATATCTTGAAGAGAATGATCTTTTGTTGAAGGAGGGTACGATAACTGATGCGACATTAATATCTGCTCCAACTAGCACAAAAAACAAGAAGAGGAAAAGGGACCAAGAGATGTCTTCTACCAAGAAAGGGAAGAATTATTATTTTGGCATGAAGTCTCATATTGGTGTGCAAACTAAGGGTAAGCCAATTATTCATTCTATTGTCACGACGACAGCTAAAGATCATGATTCTACTAAAACAGAGGAGTTATTACATGGTGATGAAACTTCTTTATTTGGTGACAAGGCCTATGATGATAAGGCAATAAAAAGATTTTGTAGGAATCACAATATATTTTATGGTATAACCAATAGAGCTAAATCTAACAAAAAACTTTCAAATAAGCAAAAAAAGAGGAATAAACAATTTTCATCAGTTCGAGCTAAAGTTGAACATCCATTTCAAATTATAAAGCATCTTTGGGGCTATAGAAAGGTTAGATATAATGGTTTACAAAAGAATACTAATCAATTACAAATGCTATCATCCCTTGCTAATCTCTATATGGTTAGAAAAATACTACCAAATACAGCGTAACAAGGGATAAATGTGTCTAATTTAGCCAAAAATGGTAAAATTAGACAAGAAACTAGAGAAATTACCACAAATAATGCCTAAATTTGGATAAAGATTGTTAATTTTTAACAAAATTAGCAATCTTTATCCAAATTATAAAAATTTTTTCTGAAAAATGAAAAAATAGACAAAATTAAATAGGAAAATCAGAGGTTCCTTATCATCATAGGCCTTGTCACCAAATAAAGAAGTTTCATCACCATGTAATAACTCCTCTGTTTTAGTAGAATCATGATCTTTAGCTGTCGTCGTGACAATAGAATGAATAATTGGCTTACCCTTAGTTTGCACACCAATATGAGACTTCATGCCAAAATAATAATTCTTCCCTTTCTTGGTAGAAGACATCTCTTGGTCCCTTTTCCTCTTCTTGTTTTTTGTACTAGTTGGAGCAGATATTAATGTCGCATCAGTTATCGTACCCTCCTTCAACAAAAGATCATTCTCTTCAAGATATGAATTTACCTCGTTAAATATAATCGACGATAAATTATGCTTTTCCAATAAATGACGGAATCTCAATATCACAGTCTCATCCGAACATTATCAATACCAATATCAATATTTAAGAATTTTTGAAAACTTATTCTATCATATATAGCATCCTCCATAGCTGGATCACTAAGACCAAACCACTGCTGTAACAAATGAATCTTAAATATTAATAATAAATCTGTCACCTTCCTGCCACCGTAATCACTAGTACCATTAGGATAAAAAGGCTCTATCTTATCAATCAATCTTTGCCATGGAATAATATCCGTCATTTGATTAAGAAACTTCTCCGCTCTTAATTTTCTACCAGAAATTGCTAATGAAAAAAATGATTGCTGGGTTGCCATAATTATATATTTTATTTGAATTTAATATATCAATAATAAGCAAAAAAGCTAGATAAATCAAGCTTTTCTGGCTATTTTTATCAAATAAATTCAAACAAAATTTTATAAAATAACTTTGCTAAACTTTGGCAAAAATAACAAAATTAAACAGTTTCAAATCTATAAATTAGATAATTGGTTTTTCAGAGGTTCCTTTAATCTCTCTTGAATGGAAATAGAAGCAAAAGTAACCATAATTTATTAATATTTCATTATAATAAACAGCAATAAAGCTAGATAAATACTAGCTTTATTGCTGTTTTATTCAAGAAAAAATTGATGAAATTAAGAAAAAACCAAGAGAAAGTTAGGGAAATTTTAATGATCTATGCAAAGGTCTTCCATCTCCAATTTCTGTTACTGTGGTAAGAATAATGCTTGTTAATAATGCTTGTTTTTTGGCTTCTTCTTTGCTGTAGCCCCATTTAAGATAAAGCTGATTAGATAATCTAGAAGTAAGGTAGGCGCCATAAGCGTGGGCAGTCTTATCTGAACCTCCTTCTGCTTAAATCCTTGAGAAAACCAACCCTCATTATTTACACTAAAATTGTTGGTTCCATAATCCCAATTGACAAATCCGTAGCCTAATATTGCCCCGGAAAGCGTAAGATTAGTAAGAAAAGTTTTTTTTCTTTACTAATTGGGGGTAAGATATTTCGCTGCTCAGCATAAATATTAAATGGAATAAAGGCAAATATTGTCAAAAATATTATTTTATGTAATACCATTTATCATTAAAAAACTATTATAAAGATAAACAACTTAGCTTCATCTTTTTCTTGTTATAGACAACT
The DNA here is from genome assembly GCA_038142525.1 of Rickettsiales bacterium. Lineage (GTDB taxonomy): Bacteria > Pseudomonadota > Alphaproteobacteria > Rickettsiales > UBA1997 > CAJQHK01. The sequence continues at coordinate 400,713 of JAYQKE010000015.1, read as the reverse complement.
AAATTAAGCTTGCATTTTCTCTTATTCCAAGCAACATTTCGAGTAACTCTCTTTTATCGCTGTATTTATTTCTCCACTTCCTGTACCAATACTTGATTTGAGACCATTTCTTTTCAATTGGGTTAAGATCTGGTGAATAAGCTGGAAGATAAAGTAATGTGATATTGAATTTCTTTGCTATGTCTGCAATGGTTTCAATATTTTTATCAGCAATTTCTGCCTTTGAGTCATGATGAAATTTGGCGTTATCAAGTACCAGATAAGATCCTGACTCAATATTTGGAAATAGATCGTTCTTAAGATAGTCCTTAAATATTTGTTTATCAATTGATGATTCATATATTTTTGAACATATTAAATCATTATTATGATTTCTTCTTTGCCAGTATATTCAGTCTTTTGCCTCTTCTACCAGATCTTGGAACTTCAAGCCTCTTTCCTTTTTTGGCAAATCCATATTCACAGTTAATCTCAAGATCGATACCAGACTCATCAAAATCATATAGCTTTTTTTGATCGAGATTGGCAATTGATTTTATGAATTCAGATCTAAGTTTTTCATTCCTTTCTTTGTATATCTTGGAGTTTTTTTAAAGGTCAATCCTAGTCTTCTAATATAATTCAATATTGTTACATCAGTTACATCCTCATCAATCATCTCTGCAATCTCGTAACAATTGATAAATGGACTCTCTTCTATAATCTTCTTTATCTTCGTAGGATCTTTAATCTTAATCTTATCCTTATTATCGTTATAGCCTCGAAACTCATAAAGACCTTCCTCTCTATATCTCTTGTGCCAACGAGTTATAGTTGTTGGATGGATATTCAACAATAACGATACCTCCTTTGGACTCTTCTTGTTGATCTCAAGTAAATCAATAACTTTTTTTCTTAAATCATTAGAATATGGAACTGGCATAGTTTTTGCCAGAATTTTATTCTCCTGGCGCAAGAAATGCAAGCTTAATTTAGTTGGCTATACTAGTACAATTCTTTGAATTGCAAATGTATTACTACCCAGAAAAAACATATCTAAGTAAAAAGCTATGACGTAATATAGTTATATTGACCTCATTTTTTACAAACAATAGGTAGATTATTTTTCCAGATAAACTGTTAAAATCTCTTCTTCAATTTTATGCTCAAATTTTTCAAAGGAATCTTTTGAATCAGAAAATATAATTTCTTTGCCAAGAGCTTGGTTTTTAATATAATTCTTATTGTTGTTAATAATTTTTTGTAATTTATTACTACAAGAAATTGTGATATTTATGTGGTCAGAAATATTAAAATCTTTTTCTTTTCGATCTTGCTGAATTAATCTGATAATATCTCTGGCAATTCCTTCATTTTCTAATTCTTCTGTAACATTTAGGTCTAGCTCGATAAGACAATCATTGCTTGCAAGGGGAAAAATTTTTTCTGGATTTTTGGTGGTTAATTTAATTTCAAAATCATCTTTTGAGAGGGTTTCGCCAGCAATCTTGATATTGCCATCTTCTAATTTTTGCCAATCATTATTTTTGGCAGCTCTGGCAATTTCTTTCATTTTTGGGCCAAATTTAGCGCCAATTTTTTTAAAGTTTAATTGTAATTTAAATTCAGCAAGCTCTGCAATATTATCACTAAGTTCAATATTTTTTACATTAACCTCGTCACTAATAATATCTTTAAAATTAGCGATTTTTTGAGATTTTTTACTGATAATTTTAAGATTAGCTAATGGTAATCTAACCCTTAATTTATATTTATCTCTGATAAAAAGAGCTGTTGAGCAGATATTTCGAACCAGATCCATATTTTCAACCAATTTTTGGTCAGATTTAATAAAAGATAAATCGGGAATATTTTGTAAATGTACGGAATTTGTCATTATTTTACTAATCCAATTTTTGTTATTTTTTCTCCCTCTGAAATTAAAATATTACTGATTTCATCTTCATATTTTTTTTCACAAATTGCCACCATACCGATACCACAGTTAAAGACTCTTCTCATCTCAGTTTCGGCAATATCTCCTTTTTCTTGTAAAAATCGAAAGATTTTAGGTCTATTCCAAGAAGAAAAATCAATATCAATATCTAAGCCATCTGGAACAACTCTCATAATATTTTCAACCAAACCACCACCAGTAATATGAGCAAAGGCTTTGATTTTTCCTGTTTTTGCCGCTTTTAGGCAAGATTTGACATAAATTTTGGTTTCTTTAAGAAGAGATTCGCCAATTGTTAATCCATTTTCAAAATTTTCTGATAAATTGATATTTTTTTCAGAAATTATTTTATTAACTAAAGAAAATCCATTAGAATGTACGCCATTTGATTTTATACCCAAAATAATATCTCCAGATTTGATATTATTTTTTGGTAATAAATCTTCTTTTTCGGCACCAACACAAAATCCAGCTAAATCATAATCATTATTTTTGTAAATTGATGGCATTTCTGCTGTTTCGCCGCCAATTAAGGCACAATTTGCCTCTTTGCAACCGTTGGCAATTCCTTTGATAATATCCTGACCAATTTCAAGAGATAATTTACCGCAAGAAAAGTAATCTAAGAAAAATAGCGGTTCGGCATTTTGAACAACCAAATCATTAACCGACATAGCAACTAAATCAATGCCAATTGTGTCATATTTATTGAGTTTTTCTGTTAATTTAATCTTGGTGCCGACACCGTCATTACAAGAAACTAAAATTGGATTTTTATAGCCACATTTTTGCAAATCAAATAACCCGCCAAAGCCACCAATGTCTGGATTTGATCCGCTTCTAGCTGTGCTTTGGACTAAAGATTTGATGTTATTGACAAATTGATTGCCTTTATCGATATCTACCCCTGCCTTTTTGTAATTTTCGCTCACTTATTTTATCAATTTATTGTCAAAAATGCTATTTTATCTGTGACAAAATAATTATCAATTGCTTATTAAAAAGCCGTTATTAGAATTTGTCTTCGAATTTAGAGTTAGATGTCAATTTCTGTCTTTAGAGTTACTTTAAAGATTGGATTTGGTATGGTACATTTTTATTTTAAGATGTTCTTGTGTTTCCCTCCAAATTTTCTTATTAATTAAATTTTTTAAAATAATGGCAACAGGTAAAATTAAATGGTTCAACCCAACAAAAGGATATGGATTTATAGTTCCGGACGAAGGCGGTGCAGATGTTTTTCTTCATGTTAGTAATCTTGGCAATGAAGATGCACATTCTATAGAAGAAGATCAGTCAATTTCTTATGAAATTGAAGATAATAATGGTAGAAAATCAGCAGTAAATATTAAGTTAGGTTAGCTGATTGATCTTTCTAGATTAATCTTTTGATTATATATTTTTAGAAAAAGCTTAAGGTGGTTTTTTGATGTTGCCTTAAGCTTTTTTTGATTTTATAACGGCAATATAATTATGTCTGATTACGATCAAAATAATATTTTTGCCAAAATAATTCGGGGCGAAATTCCATCTAAAAAAATTTATGAGGATGAAAAGATCTTAGCTTTTGAAGATATTAGCAAAGCTGCCCCAATTCATATTTTGGTTGTTCCTAAGGGGCAATTTATTTCTTTTTCTGACTTTGTTTTAAAAGCTGGCACTGACGAAGTTAATAATTTTTTTAAGAAGGTTGCAGAGATTGCTTCAAATCTTGGCCTTGATAATTCTGGTTATCGATTAATTACCAATAATGGCTCAGATGCCGGTCAGACTGTTTTTCACTTCCATGTTCATATTCTTGGAAAGAAAAAAATGAGTGAATTATTATAGATAAGTTTAGTTTTTAGCCAAAAAGCCTCTAAATAGGTTTAGGACCTTCTGTTTTATAGTTTTTATTTTACCAAACATGTCGAATGAGTTCAAAAATAATCAGTTATGTAGTGTTTGCAATAAGCGCCATAAATAGGTTTGGCAATGATTGTGATAGTTTAGCATTGGCTTTTAGAGATATATTTGCAAAACCTGAAGAAAATGAAAAAGATCTTGCTTCGAGAATATTAACAGGACAATATAAGGTTAGTATTCGTGGTGCTAATTTGTTGTTATTGCTGGGTTTTGAGCCAAGTGGTCAAAATATTGCCGATAATGCAAATGTGGATGAGGCGGTAGAAATAGTTAAAAATCGTTTTATACCTCTTGAAGAAGAGGCTCCTAAGTCTTCGCCTGCGTCAGATATACCTCCTGTTGACTGCCTTTCTGTGTCGCAATCTGCCTCGTCGTTGCCTACTGACCGGTCTGAACCTGTTTCTTATGTTGTTCTTCATGGCGCCCCATCCTCGGGTGTAGGGTCTCTATCTCGTTATGATTCTGACAATTCTATAGCGACATCTTGCTTTATCGGGCGGGGGGAGGATGGCCCTTATTCCCCTACATAATTATTGATCATTAATTTTCACGATATATCATATCCTCCTTAATCAAAATAAGGATCATGAAAGAATTAATAAATCAATATTTCAGTGACTTTGGCAAAGTTCTTCCAAAGAGGTTAGCTAATATAACAACTGCGATAATGCGATGCGGTAGCGCTAATACTTACCAAATAGCCAGACAGCTTTCAAAGGAAAACAATAAAAGCTTTAAGACAAATGATATGGCTGTTTATAGATTATTACAGAGCAAAGATTTCCAGATAGATGATTCCTTTTGGCGCAAACATGTGAAGCTAATATTTAGCTTGTTAGAGGAAAAAAATGTAATATTGAAAGGTCAAAGAATACAAATAAATATCGACTTCACAAGTCATGAAAATAATTTCTTAATTCTTAGTGCTTCAGTTATTTTAAATGGTAAAGCAATTACCATATATTTTTCGATGCGCAAATATCCAAAAAAGAAGAATCAAATGTCACAAATAAAAATGGAAGAAGCTTTTATAAAGGGTCTAAGGCATGTATTATCTAAGAAATATAGCTATGTAATAGTTGCGGATAGGGGTTTTGGAAATAATAGATTCGCTAATCTTTGCAAGGAAAATAATTTTGATTATGTATTAAGAATTAATCCTAATTTGATAATAGAATATGATAATCAAAAAATTAATCTTAACAGCATAAAAGAAGACAAGATATTCAAAGCCAAATCTGTATCATGGAAAAGGGAGCTAAACCTTACAATATGCACTCAAGATAAGCAGATATGGTATCTAATGAGTAGTGATGATAATATGGCACAACAACAAATCTATGAGAATCGTTTTAAAATAGAGAAGAATTACCAAGATTGTAAAAGCTCTGGTTATGACATAGAAAATAATAAAATTAGGAAATATGATAGATTTAAGAGGCTTTTATATTGTGTATTATTATCACATGCTCTTGTTTGCTTTATTGGATATGCAATATCTAGATCAAAAAGTAATATTAAAAAAAACTCTATAGAAAAAGGAGATTTGGAAACTTATCTGATCTCAGTCTTTTCAAGATCGGATATAATGCTGTCTCAATTTACTTTAAACAATCCATTGCTCTTTTTTATCGATCAATTGGAATGTTTTGATTATGTAGGGGAGTAAGGAGGATGGCCGCCTTTCTCGTAGCAGTACTCCTGCCACTACTCCTAAGGGGGCGGGGCTGCTGCCAAACCTTTGGCGACCTCTGGCATGAGCCCTGTGCCTGAGCATGGAGGCAGGTAATCTTAAATTACAATATTTACCAATTTATTTGGTATAATAATTATTTTTTTAATTTTTTGCCCATCGATGTTTTTTTGAATCAGCTCATCTGATAAAATCAAATTTTCCAAAGTGTTTTTTTCTAAATCTTTTGGAACCTCAATAACTTTTTTTAATTTTCCTCTAATTTGAATAGCAATTTTTACTTTATCTTCGGTAATAAAATCTTTATTAAATTCTGGGAAAGAAATTTTATCAGAAAGTGCGATTTTATAACCCAGTTTTTGCCACAACTCTTCAGAAAGATGAGAGCAAATTGGATAAATTAATAAAATTAAATTTTTAATAGCAAAAAATTTAATTTTCTGATCATTTTCATCATTAATTTGAAATTTTTCTAAATTATTGGCAAATTCACGAATTTTGGCAATAACCACATTAAAGCCATTTTTTTCATATTCATTTTTAACATCAAAAATTACTTTATGAGTTAATTTGATTGATGAAATTTGTTTTTCTGATAGGTTTTTTAAGTCATCTTTAGATAAAAAATCAGAAAAATTTGTAAAATCTAAGGTTTTTTGTTCTAAAAGCCCTTCTACAAGATTGTAAATTCTTTTTAAAAATTTATGACAGCCATTTAAGGCGTTATCTGACCATTCAATATCTTTTTCTGCTGGAGAGTCTGACATCATAAAAAATCTAGCTGTATCAGCGCCAAAATTTTCAATTATTTTCATGGGGTCGACCACATTTTTTTTAGATTTGCTCATTTTTTCACTTCTACCAACAATAATCTCTTCTTTGGTATTTATATGAAAAGCCTTTCCATCTTTAAAAACGACATCTTTTGGCATAACCCATTTGCCATTTTGGTCCTTAAAGGTTTTGTGGCAAACCATTCCTTGTGTTAAAAGGTTTTTAAAGGGTTCGTCAAAATTTAAATAACCACATTTTTTGAGAGCTTTAGTAAAAAATCTGGCATAAAGCAAATGTAAAACCGCATGCTCAATACCGCCAATATAATTATCAACAGGTAAAATTTCATTGACTTCATCAAAATTAAAAGCCTTATCTTTTGGCTGGGAGGCAAATCTAAGAAAATACCAAGAACTTTCAAAAAAAGTATCTAAAGTATCGGTTTCACGAATAAATTCTTCACCGTCAATTACTATTTTTTGCCATTTTTGATGATGATCAAGAGGATTGCCGCCTTTAGAAAAGTCAGGATCTTCTGGCAAAATAACTGGCAAATCTGATTCTGGAACTGGTTTAACATTGCCATTCTTATCATAAATCATTGGAATAGGGCAGCCCCAATATCTTTGGCGCGAAACCCCCCAATCTTTAAGGCGATAATTGATTTTTCTGCTACCAATTTTCTTTTCTTCAAGTAAATCTATAATTTTTTCCTTAGCGTCTTTTGCTGATAAATCGTCTAGAAAATCAGAATTTATCATTTTTCCACCCTCTAAATAAGCCTCGAACAATTCTTGCTCTTCTCCAACAACTTGTGTAATTTCTAAATTATATTTTTTAGCAAAATCAAAGTCGCGTTGATCGTGGGCTGGGCAAGCAAAAACTGCCCCCGTGCCGTAATCCATTAAGATAAAATTGGCGATATAAATTGGCAATTTTTTACCAGAAATAAATGGATGATTGGCAAAAAGATTAGTTTTAAAGCCTTTTTTTTCATTTTTATCAATATCGGCTTCATTAATATTGTCTTTGTTACAGTTTTCGATAAAATCCGCTGCTTTTTGATCATTTTTAGCAATTTCTAAGGCTAGTGGGTGGTTTGCAGCAATTCCGACAAAAGATGCACCAAAAATTGTTTCTGGTCTGGTGGTATAAATTTCCAATTTCTTGCCACTTGAAATATCAAAATTAATTGATGCGCCAGAACTTTTGCCAATCCATTTTTCCTGCATGGTTAAAACTCTTTTATCCCAGCCGGTCAGATTTTTTAACTCCTCTAGTAATTCTTCACTAAAATCACTAATTTTTAAAAACCACTGTTTGAGTTTTTTCTTCTCTATTTCTGCGCCACTTCGCCACCCTTTGCCGTCAATTACCTGTTCATTGGCCAAAACCGTTTGATCAACAGGATCCCAATTAACAATGGATTCTTTTTGATAAATTAGGTCGTTTTTATAAAAATCAATGAACATCTTTTGTTCAAATTTATAATAATTCGCATCACAAGTGACAATTTTTCGATCCCAATCATAAGAAAAACCTAATTTTTTTAGCTCTTCTTCCATAGTGGCAATATTTTCATATGTCCAATCTTTAGGATGGGAATTATTTTCAATAGCAAAGATTTTCGGCCGGAAGCCCAAAGGAATCAAAACCAATTGGATGTAAAATATTGAAATTTTGCATTTTCTTAAAACGAGCGATTACGTCACCAATTGTGTAATTACGAAGATGTCCAACATGGATCTTTCCTGATGGAAAGGGAAACATTTCCAAAACATAATATTTTTTTTGATTTTCTTTTGGTGTAAATTTAAAAAATTTTTCTTTTTCCCAGATTTGTTGCCATTTTTCTTCTATTTTTTTGTGATTATAAGTCATTTTAGTTTGGATGATCTAATCCTTTTGGGGATTTGGTAAAAATTTCATAGCCAGTTTTGGTAACGCCAATTGTATGTTCAAATTGAGCTGAAAGCGATTTATCTCTGGTGGTTACGGTCCAATTATCATGTTTGCTAAGAATTGTTTCCTTTTTGCCCTCATTTATCATAGGTTCTATAGTGAAAAACATTCCTTCCTTTAAAATTAACCCAGTATTTGGTTCTCCATAATGAACTACATTTGGTTCTGTATGAAAAACTTTGCCAATACCGTGGCCACAATAATCTCGAACCACAGAATAACCAGCATCTTCGGCATATTTTTGAATGGCATGACCAATATCGCCTAATGTTGCACCTGGTTTTACTTGTTCGATCCCAAGCATCATAGCTTCGTAAGTTGTTTGACAAAGTCTTTTAGCTTTAATTGAAGGTTTTCCAGCGTAATAAATTCTGCTAGTATCGCCATGCCAGCCATCAACTATGACCGTTACATCAATATTAACCATGTCACTATTTTTTAATTTTTTATCACTTGGAATGCCATGGCAAATAACATGATTAACGGAAGTACAAATTGATTTTGGAAAGCCTTTATAATTTAGCGGTGCGGGAATGGCGCCATTTTCAATAATTTTTTTATGACATAAATTATTTAATTCGTTAGTAGTAACACCCGGCTTAACAAAATTACCAATATAATCTAGTATTTCTGCAGCCAAAAGACCAGCTCTTCGCATTTTTTTAAAATCCTCTTCTTGGTGGATGGTAACAGACATTTTATTTGTTAATAATTTCTTGAAAAAATATAATCACTCCTTAAGATGCTTATGATAAATTGATAAATTTTAAAAAACTATTATTAAATATGACTAAGGTGAAATCTGAAAGTGGTAAGAAAGCATTGGACAATAGGTTTGAGCTTTGTTTGATTGCTAGCAAAAGAGCAAAAGATATTTTATCTGGGGCTCCAACTGAGCATGATAAATCTGTTAAATCTCCAATCACTGCTCTTGATGAAATTGTCGCTGGTGAGTTGGATCTTGATCAGGTTAGAAAAAATATTGTCGCTGGTGATAATATTTATCAATCTGAAGTTGCTGAAGGATCTGAAAATATTGAAGAGGGTGTTGCTGATGATAAAGATAAAATTTTTCAGAGCGAGAATCTTGCTGTTGTAGATTAATTTATGTTTAGAAATATTGTTGTAATATTAACAATATTTATTGCCACTTTCTTTGTATCTTGGTTGATCGATTTGGGTGGTGTGGTTGAGCTTGTTTTTCTTGAATATAAGGTCACTAGTTCAGTTGCTTTTTTTGCACTTTCTCTGATATTTTTATATTTTATATTTTATCTAATTTTTAGCTTAATTCTTAGAATAAATAATTTTAAATTGGGTTTGGCTCATTTTATTTTTGACAATCCAAAAAGATTAGAAAAAAAGTTGAATAAAGAGCAAAGGGTTTTTGTTGATAAAGTGGCTAAAATTTTAAAAGAAATTAATAATAAAAACTTTTCTAAAGCTAAAAAAATTGAAAAAGATATAAAATCTAATTTTTATTCTGAAGATTTAAAGGCTCAAATTTTAGCTCAGATGGACGAGTCCAATGAAATAATAAATAAATATGAACCAAGCTTTAAGTGATTATTTGCCAATTTTAATATTCTTATCAATTGCTATTGGCCTATCGGTAGCAGTGATTATTATACCATTTTTAACCAAAAAAATTAGATCTGATGAAGAAAAAAATTCTCCATATGAGTGTGGTTTTGAAGCGGTTGGCAATGTAAGAAACAAATTCAATGTCCAATTTTATCTAGTAGCAATTTTATTTATTATTTTTGATCTTGAGATTGCCTTGCTTTTTCCTTGGGCTTTGTCACTTAGAGATATTGGCTTTGAAGGTTTTTGGTCAATGATGATATTTTTAGTCATATTAACAATAGGCTTTATTTATGAGTGGAGGCGTGGCGCTCTTGATTGGAGATAATTAAACCTTCAAATTTGCGTTTTATTTTTCATTTTTTTGGATCAAAATATGACTAATACCATTTCTCATCTTTAAGGCAGTTTTTGCTGTAGGGAAATGGTATAATGCTACGAGCTCTCAAAAATAATTTGCATGATGAATTTAGATAAATGATATGGAGCAATTAAAAACACCTTTAAATCAGGACGCTTTGTTAAAGGCGCCTTTGGATGAAATAAAAAATCGTGGCTTTGTTTTGGCCAAGATGGATAATTTGGTTAATTGGGCCAGGACTGGTTCTTTATGGCCCATGACTTTTGGTTTGGCATGTTGCGCGGTGGAAATGATGCAGGCTGGCGCGAGCCGTTATGATCTTGATCGTTTTGGCGTGATGTTTCGCCCTTCTCCGAGACAGTCTGATGTGATGATTGTTGCTGGTACTTTGACTAATAAAATGGCGCCGGCACTTCGCAAAGTTTATGATCAAATGGCTGATCCAAAATATGTAATTTCTATGGGGAGTTGTGCTAATGGTGGAGGCTATTATCACTATTCTTATAGTGTAGTTCGTGGTTGTGATCGCATTGTTCCTGTTGATATTTATGTTCCTGGTTGTCCTCCAACTGCTGAAGCGCTTCTTTATGGCATTTTGCAATTACAAAAAAAGATCAAAAGATCTCACAAATTTGTCAGATAAATCCCTGCAATTAGTTTTACGATGAGAAAATATTTTGGTACTGATGGAATTAGAGGTTCTGCTAATAAATTCCCAATGACGGCGGATATGGCTCTGCGTGTTGGTATGGCTGTTGGCGCAAAACTCAAAGATGGAATTCATAAACATAGAATTATAATTGGCAAAGATACTCGCCTTTCTGGCTATATGATTGAAAGTGCTTTAACTGCTGGCATGATTGCGGTTGGTGTTGATGTTTTTTTGGTTGGTCCAGTTCCTACCCCTGCAATTCCGATGTTAATTAAATCTTTACGAGCTGATATTGGCATCATGATCTCCGCTTCTCATAATCCTTATTATGATAATGGTATTAAAATTTTTGCTCGTAACGGATCTAAGTTGGATGATAAGACCGAGAAGGAAATTGAAGAAATGATTGATAGTGATCTTGATCAATATTTAAGCGATCCTGATAAAATTGGCACGGCTTCAAGGATTAAAGAGGCTAAAGATAGATATATGGAATTTGTAAAAAACACTGTGCCAAAAAATTTGTCTTTAGAGGGGTTGAAAGTTGTGGTGGATGCTGCTAATGGTGCGGCTTACGATATTGCCTCTCGTATTTTTTGGGAATTGGGAGCTGATGTGGTGGCAATTGGTAATCAGCCAAATGGTTCCAATATTAATGAAAATTGTGGCTCAACTCAGCCAAAATTATTGCAAGATAAGGTTTTGCAGGAAAATGCTGATATTGGAGTTGCTCTTGATGGCGATGCTGATAGGGTGGTAATTTGTGATGAAAAGGGAAAAATTATTGATGGTGATAAATTAATTGCTCTTATTGCTAATAAGCTACATATCGAAGGTAAATTAAAAAAAGATATTGTGGTTGTAACTCATATGTCAAATTTAGCCCTTGAAAAATATCTACAATATCATGGCATAACAACTATTAGATCTGGTATTGGTGATCGTTATGTTATGGAAAAAATTAAAGAACTCGGATGTAATTTTGGTGGCGAGCAATCAGGCCATATTATTTTATCTGATCATTCTACAACTGGTGATGGGCTTGTTTCTGCCTTGCAAATAGTGTCTTTGATGATTTTTGAAGAGAGGCCGCTCAGTGAAATCGCCAATATTTTTGAACTAACCCCGCAAATTTTAAAAAATGTAAAATTTCAGGGTAAAAATCCTTTGGAGAAAAAAGAGATTCAAGGTTTGATAGAAAAAGAGAAGAAGATTTTGGGAGATAAGGGTAGAATTTTAGTTAGAAAATCTGGTACAGAAAATTTAATAAGGATCATGGCTGAAGGAGAAGATGAAAAGGAGGTTAATGATATAGCTGACAGGATAAAAGAGACGCTAAAAAACTAAAATATGTCAAAAAATTTAATAGAATTTACTCAAAAACTAATCCAAAAAAAATCAATTACAGGACAGAAAGATGAAGGTGCTATTGATTTTTTATCAAAAAAATTAACAGATCTTGGTTTTGAATGTCAAAAAATCAGTTTTTCAGATGATAAATCTTATGATGTTGATAATCTTCATGCTATTTTGAATCCTAAAAATTCCGATAAAATTCTTTATTTTGCAGGTCATACTGATGTTGTTCCGGTTGGAGATGTAGAAAAATGGCAATTTGATCCATTTTCTGCCAAAATTTCTGATAATAAAATTTATGGTCGTGGAATTGTTGATATCAAGGGTGCAATTGCAGCTTTTATCATTTCTGCGCAACAATTGTTGGCAAAACATAAGCTAGATTTTGGTATAGGTTTTTTAATTACTGGCGATGAAGAGGGTGATGCTATTAATGGCACGAAAAAGATGCTTGATTGGATGCAAAAAAATAATTATAAAATGTCTTGCTGTTTGGTTGGTGAGCCGACAAATCCAGAAAAAACTGGGGAAATGGTTAAGATTGGCAGGAGAGGAAGTATAAATTTTGAAGTAAAATTAATTGGCAAACAGGGCCATGTTGCCTACCCACATAATGCACAAAATCCAATTACTGAATTAGTTAATATTCTCAAAATCCTTAAAGATTACAAGCTAGATTCTGGTAATGAATTTTTTGATCCGTCAAATTTAGAAATTACTCATATTGCTAATGATATCAATTCAAGCAATGTAATTTCTGGCGTGGCCAATGCCCGATTTAATATTCGATTTAATGATGAATGGAATTCTCAGAAATTAATTGATTGGGTAAAATATATTTTGGACCATTCTGCTTTAAAATATCAGTTAGATTATCGCGTTAGTGGTGAATCTTTTTTGAGTGACAATAAGGATCTGCAGAATTTATTAATAAATTCTACCAAGGAAGTTACTGGCAAAAAACCCACATTAAGCACAGCGGGCGGCACTTCTGACGCTAGATTTATAAAAGATTATTGTCCAGTGATTGAATGTGGCTTGGTTAATAAAACGGCCCATCAAATTGATGAAAATATTGAAATTTCTGAAATAGAATTACTTAAAAATATTTATTTTAATATTTTAAATAATTACAAATAATTTAATTTAAAAATTATGATTTCTATATTATTTTTAGCATTCTTTGTAATAATTTTTATCTATTGCTCCTTTAATATTATAAAAATTAGAAAAAATAGTAAATTGCCTTTAAGCGGCACTAATGATCCAATTGAGTTGACACGCTGGATTGCTGCTCAAAATAATTTTAACCAATATTCTATTTGGTTTTTATTAATGCTTTTTGTTATTGATTTTTATGGTGATTTGATTTGGGAAGTTTTGGCTCTCGGGGTTGTTTTTGCTATTGGTCGTATTTTTCATCTATTAAGTATGACTAAATTGGAAAAATATGAAAATGGTCAAATTTTAGAAATGCCTAAATATAGGATTTGGGGTATGAAAATTACTCTTTTAATCTTATTTTATATGATAGTTCGAATATCATATATTGCTATTACTCTGTTTTAAAAATGACAAAATTCCTACAAACTTTAAAAAATCGTAATTTTATTAATCAAGCAACTGATTTAGATAATTTAGATAAAAAATTATCTGAAAATAAAATTACTGCTTATATTGGTTTTGATTGTACGGCAAAATCTCTTCATATTGGCAAAACTGATCCAAATCATGATGTTGCGTTTGCTACAAAAAAATGGTCATCAAGCAATTATTTTATTAGGTGGTGGTACAACTAAAATTGGCGATCCGTCCGGAAAAGATAAGGCTAGGCAGATTCTAAGTGAAGCTGATATAGAATCTAATTTAGAAGGAATTAAAAAATCTTTGGAGAAATTTGATTTATCAAAGGAAGACCTATCTTTGCCAAAATTTAAATTTGTTAATAATGAAGAGTGGCTTAAAAATCTAAATTATATCGAGTTTTTGCGTGATATTGGCTATCAATTTTCTATTAATAAAATGCTAACTTTTGAGTCGGTAAAAAACCGCCTTGATCGCGAACAGAATCTTAGTTTTTTAGAATTTAATTATCTTATTTTACAATCTTACGATTTTTTAGAATTAAATAAAAGATTTGGCTGTAATTTGCAGATTGGCGGCTCTGATCAATGGGGCAATATTGTTAGTGGTGTGGATTTGATTAGAAGAATTAATTCTCAAAATAATAAGTCTGAAGAAGTTTTTGGCCTTACTTCATGCTTTTGCTTAATTCTGAAGGTAAAAAAATGGGCAAAACTGCTGATGGTGCTATTTGGCTTGATGAAAATATGCTGAGTCCTTTTGATTATTTCCAATATTTTAGAAATGTTAAGGATGAAGATGTTGTTCGCCTATTATTTTATTTTACCGAAATTTCTGAAGAAAAAATAGAAGAATATCAAAAATTACAAGGACAGGAATTAAATAAAATTAAGGAAATTTTGGCTTTTGAAGCAACAAAAATTTGTCATGGAGAGAAGATTGCCAAAGAATGTTTAGAAAAGGCTAAAGAGATTTTTTTAAATAAAAATCAAGATGCTTTTAAAGAAATAAAAATTCCAAAAAATTCAAAATTAATTGATGTTATGATTTTATCTGACTCCGCCCCTTCAAAATCTCAGGCCCGAAAATTGATTCAATCTGGAGCGGTAAAAATTAATAAAGAAAAAATTTCTGATGAAAATTATATTTTTACTAAAAATGGAGACATTTTGTCAGTTGGTAAAAAGAAAATTTTTAAATTATCAATAGAATAGATTTTTAATTTTTGATAAATTCTTGCAATTTCTCCCTAATATTTTTCTGTCTCATAAAAAACTCTCCTATCAAAAAGCAATTAATATTATTTTTTTGCATTAATTTGATATCATCCATACTAGAAATCCCGCTTTCACAAATAATGATTTTATCATTTGGAATATTTTTAGAAAGATTAATAGAATTATTAATATCAATTGTCATATTTTTTAAATTACGATTATTAATACCAATTAATTTTGTTTGTAATTTTAAGGCTTTTTCAAGCTCCGCTTCATTATGAATTTCAACCAAAATATCCAATCCATTTTCTAGGGCAATTTTTTCTAATTCCACAGCTTCATTCTCAGTTAAAATTGACATAATTAACAAAATACAATCGGCGCCAATTAATTTTGATTGATAAATCTGATAGGAATCGATAATAAAATCCTTGCGTAAAATGGGTAAATCAATTTGATTATTAATTTCTGTTAAATAATTTTTATGGCCCTGAAAGAATTTTTCATCAGTTAAAACTGAAATGCAGCTAGCGCCAGAATTTTCGTAAATTTTAGCAATTTCTAAATGATTAAAATCTTTACGAATTACTCCCTTACTTGGTGAAGCTTTTTTTACTTCAGCAATTATGGCAATGTTTTTTTCCTTGATATCAGATTCTATTTTAGAGATGAATGATTTTTGAGAGGATTTGATATTTTTTAACTGATTTTTAAGTTTGGCAATTGGTAGGAGATTTTTTTCCGCCTCAATTTCTAATTTTTTTTGCTGAACTATTTTATCTAATATCATTAATTATATTAAAATATATTAACCTCTTCTTTTTTGAGCTTCATTTTCCAATATTGTTGCTTTTGATGGAGTAGTTGAAGGACTGTCTGAGTCGGAACTAGAAAATCTATCTAATATTTGAGACAAAAGACTGTGTACATCCAAGGATTCTTTTGTTAGTTCTGGTGCAGCAGTGTCGTGACTACTTTGTTCAGGCGTAAATATTTGTGCTTCAGCTCTCATTTTGGATTGAGCGGGAAATGTCTTTATGGCAACCCCTTTTTTTATATCATAAGCTGCAAATCGAGAGTTGGGATCGTCTGGGTTTGAATAAAAATCAAGAGTTCCGTCTTGTAAAATCATTTTATTTTGATTTTGCTCTGTTGTTCCTTTAAAGATGCATTGTAAAGTTTTGCCAGTATCTTGATCTGGATAATTACAAGTGATTTTATATTGACCTTCTGAAGCTAATTCTTCTTTAGAAATATCCTTTTTTGCCAGATATACAGTTTGCCCTGATGTCATTTATTTCAAAAATTAATTAAATTTCACTTTCTGCCATTCTTCTGGCTTCATCCTCAGCGGTGAGGTTGTCAACAAATTCGTCCAGATCGCCAGCCATTACTTCATCAATTTTATAAAGAGTTAAGTTAATTCTATGGTCAGAAACCCTGCCTTGTGGAAAATTATAAGTTCTAATTCTTTCAGACCTGTCGCCACTACCAACTTGGCCCTTTCTATTTGCCGATCTTTCGCGATCTAACTCCTCTCTTTTCGCTTCATAAAGTCTAGATCTTAAAATTTTCATACCTTTTTCCCGATTTTTATGTTGCGATTTTTCATCTTGCTGAGAAACGGTGATACCCGTTGGAATGTGAACAATTCTAACTGCTGAATCGGTAGTATTTACCGATTGACCACCAGGACCCGAAGCTCTAAAAATATCAATTCTAAGATCCTTCTCATCAATTTTAATGTCAACTTCTTCTGCTTCTGGTAAAACTGCCACAGTTGCTGCTGAAGTATGAACCCTGCCAGAGCTTTCAGTTTCTGGAACTCTTTGTACACGATGTACGCCAGATTCAAATTTCAAACGAGCAAAAACATTTTTACCAGAAATTGTAGCAGTTCCTTCTTTACAGCCGCCAATTCCAGTTTCTGAGAATGAAATAATTTCAAATTTCCAACCTTTTTTTTCAGCATATCTTTGATACATATTAAAAAGATTGGTGGCAAAAAGCGCCGCCTCTTCTCCGCCAGTGCCAGCCCTTACTTCTAAAATAGCATTTTTTTCATCCGCCTCATCTTTTGGTAAAAGTGCTATTTTAATTTTTTCGGTTAAATTTTTGAGATTTTTTTCACCTTCATTTTTTTCCTCCTCTAGCATTTTTTTCATCTCAGTATCATCGACCCCCTCTTTTAGCATTTCGGCCGCGTCATTAACATCTTCAGAAATTTTTTTATATTCATTGATTAATTCAATCACTGGTCCTAGATCGGCATATTCTTTAGAGATTTTAGCGTAATCATCTCCAAGTGCAGCAGGATCCATAATTTTTTCGGAGAGGATTTTATAATGCCCCAAAAGAGCATCTAATTTATTATCTAAAGACATGTTATACCAATTATCATTAAAAAACTATTGTAACAAATAAACAATCTAGCTTCATCTTTTTCCTTATTATTAGCACAATTCTTCGAATTGCAACTTCTTACTTAGAAAAGATATATTTTATAAGTAAAATTTTTGCTAAAAAATGCTCTAAAAATTCCAATTTTTAGTTTTTCAGAGGCTCCTTAAGTAAAAAGCTATAACGCGATATGGGTATATTGATCTCATTTTTTAATGATAAATGGTATAAATTACTTCTTAACTTTTAAAAGGGATTTGCAACCGTCGGAAATTTTTTTTCTCAAATTATAGCAAAAATTAGTGATATGGGCAAAAATTACACCCAGAAGAAAAAACAAAAGCAATAAAATAAATAATCTTATATCTGCTTCATAGCCAAAAGGTTTTAAAGAAATAGTTACAAAAAAACGATTATTAACAAAAAATATAATTGCAATAATTGAAAAAACAGCAATAATTATTTTTTTGATAAAATTTAGCATCTTATGAATAAATTTGATATTGTCATAATTGGTGGCGGCTTTGCCGGCCTTTCTACTGCGCTCTCACTATCAGATATTAGCCCTGATTTATCAATTGCTTTAATTGAAAAAGACAATTTTTTAGCTAAAAAAAGAATTTCTGATGGTAAAAATTTTGCAATTTCCAACAATTCTATAAAATTATTTCAAAAGATCAATATTTGGTATAATTTAAAAGACAAATCTGGTAAAATTAAAGATATCGATATTAGCGATAAAGACTCTCCTTTTCATTTGCATTTTGATAGTAATATTTTTGAAGGCTCAAAGCAGATGGGTGTGATGCTAAAAAGTCATGATATTTATAATGAGCTTTGTGATAGAATTAAATCTCAAAAAAATATTAAAATCTTTGCTCCAAATTCTTATCAAGATATTAATTTTGGCGAAGATGGGGGTGAAATTATTTTTGATGATAGTTCCAAAATTTTGGCTAAATTAATTATTATTGCCGATGGTAAAAAATCTTATTTTAGAGAAAAATTTCAAATAAAAACCCATTATAAGCATTATAATCAAACTGCTTTGGTTTTTGATATTGAACATTCTAAGAATCACAAAAATATTGCTTATGAAAAGTTCTTTCCAGAAGGTGCTTTTGCTATTTTGCCATTAAAAGATCAAAATAAATCCTCGATTGTTTGGATGGTGAAAACTGATCTTAAGGATATTTATTTGGGTTTTGATAAGGAAAATTTAACTTCTCAATTGATGAAAAAAATTGCTGATGATTTAGGCGAAGTTGCAATAATAAGCAAAGTTTTTTCTTATGATTTGGAGTTGATTTATCCTAAGGAATATTTTTATCAAAAGGCAATTTTAATTGCTGATGCTGCCCACGCTATTCATCCCATTGCAGGCCAGGGTTTTAATCTTGGTATTAAGGATATTATGGTTTTGAGAGATTTGATTGAAGAGAATTTTAAATCTGGAGAGGATATAAATTCCGATGAATTAATTACCAAATATAATAAATTTGCTAAATTTGAAGCCAAAAAAATGATCTTAGCAACTGATAATCTTGATAAGTTATTCTCTAATAATATTTTGCCAGTAAAAATTGCCAGAGATTTTGGCTTGGCGGTTACGGATAAAATTCCTAGTTTAAAAAAGTTTTTTATCAAACTTGCTGGGGGATAGTTTTTAATTGGCTATAAATTTAAAACTATAAATTTTGTCACATAAAATATTTTCAGATATTAAATATTTGCCAAAAGTTGGGCCAATTTTGGGTAATTTCCTATCACAATTGGTTGGCGGAGATCGATGGATTGATTTATTATATCATTTGCCAATTTCATATCGGGCCAAAAAATATTTACCAAATATCGCCAATATTCATGATAAGGATGAAATTATTCTAAAAATTACTCCTGAAGAATATATTAAGCCAAATAAAAAAACTTCGCCTTTTAAAGTTCTGTGTTTTAGCGATATTGGCTATATTTATTTGAATTTCTTTAAAATTTATCCAAACTTTATTGAAAAAAATCTACCAATAGGTAAGGAATTGTCGGCGTCAGGAAAAATTGAGAAATATAATAATAATTGGACCATCTCCCATCCAGAATATATTTTACCTTTCGATAAAATTAATCAAATACCAAAAAATCAATTAATTTACCCCTTATCTGCCCGAATTACTCAAAAATTATTAACTGAAAAAATTCATTATATTTTGGATTTACTTCCTGATTTTCCTGAATGGCTTGATAAGGATTTAATTTTCAGTAAAAAATGGCCTTCATGGACTAAAGCTATTAATAATTTACATAATTTTAATCAGGAAAATTTTGATCCCAATAATCCAAATCGTAAAAGATTGGTTTTTGATGAATTATTGGCAATTAAAATTGCTGAAAAAATATATTACAATAGTAATAAAAACATTAAAGGTTATAAAAATATTGGAACAAATATTTTAACTAAGAAATTATTTGAAAATTTACCCTTTGAATTAACTGTAGGTCAAAAAAATGTTTTGACTGAAATTAAAGAAGATTTAGCTGGTGAAAATCAGATGTTTCGATTACTTCAGGGCGATGTTGGTTCAGGAAAAACTATTATAGCTCTTTTTGTCGCACTCATTTTGGCTGAAAATAAGCGTCAAACAGCTTTAATTGTGCCAATTTCACTTTTGGCATTACAGCATTTTGAAAATTTATCAAAATTAACTAAGGATTTAGGAATTAATGTGGCTATTTTAACTTCTAAAAATACTAAAAAACAAAAAGAAAAAATTCTGAAGAATTTAAAATCTGGTGAAATTGATCTAATTATTGGTACTCAGGCCTTAATTTATGATGATATTATTTTTCAGGATCTTGGTTTGGTAATTATTGATGAGCAGCATCGATTTGGAGTAATGCAAAGATCGAAATTGGTTGCTAAAGGTAAAAATCCAGATATTTTAGCTATGTCGGCAACTCCAATTCCAAGAAGCTTAATGATTGCGCTTTATGGTGATATGAAAATTTCGTTACTTATGGAGAAGCCAAAAAATCGTCTGCCGATTAAGACACAAATTATGTCAAAATCTAAAAAAGAACAAATTTATGATTCTTTGCATAATATTTTAGATCGGAATGAAAAAATCTATTGGGTTTGTCCTTTGGTTGAAGATTCTGAGGAGTCTGAATTAATTTCTTTAGAGGAGAGGTTTAAAGAATTGGAAAATCATTTTGCGTCAGAAAAAATTGCTATTTTACATGGTAAAATGAAGGAGAAGGAAAAAGAAAAAATTATGGCTGACTTTTCTAATCCTGATGGCCAGACTAAATTGCTTTTAGCTACAACAGTTATTGAGGTTGGCGTTGATGTTGGCGATGCTACGGTAATGGTTATTGAAAATGCTGAAAATTTTGGCTTAGCCCAGCTCCATCAGTTAAGGGGCAGGGTTGGAAGATCTGACAAGGAGTCATTTTGCATTTTACTTTATGATTATAAATTGAGCAAAAATGGTAGTAAAAGATTGGAAATTATGAAAAATAGTAATGATGGTTTTTTTATTGCTGAAGAAGATTTAAAAATGCGCGGTTTTGGTGAATTGGTTGGTGTTAGACAAAGCGGTTTACCTGAATATAAAATTGCTGATTTAGATTTTGATTATGATTTGTTGGAAATTGCCGATTCTCAATCAAAATCAATGCTTAGTAATTTTGCTAAAAATAAGGAAAATATTAATAATTTACTCAATATTTTTGGGCTAAAGGCAGTTTTGACATTGTTGAAGGGATAATTTTACTTTATTTTAAATTCACTTTTTAAGATTATTCATTTTTTTCTTGAAAAACGTGCATTAATTATTTGACAATTAGAAACTGGCTTTCTAGAATCACTTTTTCCGTAATTTAAATATGGTTGCGGTAGCTGTTTTCAAATCGTAAATTTAGTCAATTGTCTTTATTAGACTTAAACTTAGAATTACTCTAAGGTAAAAATATATAATAAAGGCGGTAGTACTTAACAAACTTATCATAGCTTCGTTAGGAAAGCTAAAATCAAACTTGAGAGTTTGATCCTGGCTCAGAACTAATGCTGGTGGTATGCTTAACACATGCAAGTCGAACGAACTTTAGAGAGCTTGCTCTTTAAAGTTAGTGGCAAACGGGTGAGTAATGTATAAGAATCTACCTAGCAGTAAGGAATAACTTCGGGAAACTGAAGCTAATACCATATATTACCATTTATTTGGGAAAGATTTATCGCTGTTAGATGAGCTTATATCAGATTAGCTTGTTGGTAGGGTAATGGCCTACCAAGGCAATGATCTGTAGCTGGTCTGAGAGGATGGCCAGCCACACTGGGACTGCGACACGGCCCAGACTCCTACGGGAGGCAGCAGTGGGGAATATTGGACAATGGGCGCAAGCCTGATCCAGCAATACCACGTGAATGATGAAGGCCTTAGGGTTGTAAAATTCTTTTAGTAGGGAAGATAATGACGGTACCTACAGAAAAAGCACCGGCTAACTTCGTGCCAGCAGCCGCGGTAATACGAAGGGTGCTAGCATTGTTCGGAATCATTGGGCGTAAAGCGTATGTAGGCGGCTTGGCAAGTTGGTTGTGAAATCCCGGGGCTCAACCTCGGAATTGCAATCAAAACTGCTTCGCTAGAGTATAGTAGGGGATAGTGGAATTCCTAGTGTAGGGGTGAAATCCGTAGATATTAGGAGGAACATCAGCGGCGAAAGCGGCTATCTAGGCTATTACTGACGCTGAGATACGAAAGCGTGGGGAGCAAACAGGATTAGATACCCTGGTAGTCCACGCAGTAAACGATGAGTGCTAGTTGTCGGGATCTTAGGATTTCGGTGGCGAAGCTAACGCGTTAAGTTATCCGCCTGGGGAGTACGGTCGCAAGATTAAAACTCAAATAAATTGACGGGGACCCGCACAAGCAGTGGAGCATGTGGTTTAATTCGATGATACGCGAGAAACCTTACCAGCTCTTGCATCCTGGTCGCGATTTTCAGAGATGAATTTCTTCAGTTCGGCTGGACCAGTGACAGGTGTTGCATGGCTGTCGTCAGCTCGTGTCGTGAGATGTTAGGTTAAGTCCTTTAACGAGCGCAACCCCTATTCTTATTTGCCATCAGGTTATGCTGGGAACTATAAGAAAACTGCCAACGACAAGTTGGAGGAAGGTGGGGATGATGTCAAGTCATCATGGCCCTTATGGGCTGGGCTACACACATGCTACAATGGTGGTTACAACAGGACGCAATGGAGCAATCCGGAGCCAATCCCTAAAGACCATCTCAGTTCGGATTGGGGGCTGCAACTCGCCCCCATGAAGTTGGAATTGCTAGTAATCGCAAATCAGAACGTTGCGGTGAATACGTTCTCGGGTCTTGTACACACTGCCCGTCAAGCCATGGAAGTCGTTTTTACCTGAATATGGTGGATTAACCTTCGGGAGATAGCCATACACGGTAGAAATGGTAACTGGGGTTAAGTCGTAACAAGGTAGCTGTAGGGGAACCTGCGGCTGGATTACCTATTTAAATAAAGATTTTGCTTTGTGTAAAATCGCTATATATGTTGGTGCTATCGTCTTTGTTATATATTTTAAATCTTAAATTGACTAAATTTATGTTTTCTATTGGCCTATTTCTTGGCTATTTTTCCAGATTTTTTGCTATAATCAAATTTTATATTTATATCTATCAATCAGTGAAACTGCTCAAAATTCCGTGTCAAATTCCATTTTTGGCTCGGCGCTCTAAAAAACAATCTACTTTATTGTTATCTTTCCTGATTTATCTTACGAACCTTACCAGTTTTGGACGGTAATTCATCATATTGCTCTAGATCATCAATAATTTCATACCAATCAGCCTTCGAGTTAGTAAAAATGTGATAGCTCTCTCTATCTTCCAATTTTCCTTCTATCCCA
This sequence comes from Rickettsiales bacterium, assembly GCA_038142525.1. GTDB lineage: Bacteria > Pseudomonadota > Alphaproteobacteria > Rickettsiales > UBA1997 > CAJQHK01. The sequence continues at coordinate 377,368 of JAYQKE010000015.1, read as the reverse complement.
CCAAGAGGGCTTACTCCCCTACATAATCAAAACATTCCAATTGATCGATAAAAAAGAGCAATGGATTGTTTAAAGTAAATTGAGACAGCATTATATCCGATCTTGAAAAGACTGAGATCAGATAAGTTTCCAAATCTCCTTTTTCTATAGAGTTTTTTAATATTACTTTTTGATCTAGATATTGCATATCCAATAAAGCAAACAAGAGCATGTGATAATAATACACAATATAAAAGCCTCTTAAATCTATCATATTTCCTAATTTTATTATTTTCTATGTCATAACCAGAGCTTTTACAATCTTGGTAATTCTTCTCTATTTTAAAACGATTCTCATAGATTTGTTGTTGTGCCATATTATCATCACTACTCATTAGATACCATATCTGCTTATCTTGAGTGCATATTGTAAGGTTTAGCTCCCTTTTCCATGATACAGATTTGGCTTTGAATATCTTGTCTTCTTTTATGCTGTTAAGATTAATTTTTTGATTATCATATTCTATTATCAAATTAGGATTAATTCTTAATACATAATCAAAATTATTTTCCTTGCAAAGATTAGCGAATCTATTATTTCCAAAACCCCTATCCGCAACTATTACATAGCTATATTTCTTAGATAATACATGCCTTAGACCCTTTATAAAAGCTTCTTCCATTTTTATTTGTGACATTTGATTCTTCTTTTTTGGATATTTGCGCATCGAAAAATATATGGTAATTGCTTTACCATTTAAAATAACTGAAGCACTAAGAATTAAGAAATTATTTTCATGACTTGTGAAGTCGATATTTATTTGTATTCTTTGACCTTTCAATATTACATTTTTTTCCTCTAACAAGCTAAATATTAGCTTCACATGTTTGCGCCAAAGGAATCATCTATCTGGAAATCTTTGCTCTGTAATAATCTATAAACAGCCATATCATTTGTCTTAAAGCTTTTATTGTTTTCCTTTGAAAGCTGTCTGGCTATTTGGTAAGTATTAGCGCTACCGCATCGCATTATCGCAGTTGTTATATTAGCTAACCTCTTTGGAAGAACTTTGCCAAAGTCACTGAAATATTGATTTATTAATTCTTTCATGATCCTTATTTTGATTAAGGAGGATATGATATATCGTGAAAATTAATGATCAATAATTATGTAGGGGAGTAAGGGTAAGGCCAAGAGGGAGGCCTAAAATTTGGTCATTATTTTTATAGATGCTTATCAAATTTGAGCATCTGCTAGAGATTCAAATTTTTGCAGAATGTTTTTGTAATATTTTTAGAAGAGTCGTAGTAGGAAAGCATATCTTCACCTTTGAGCCAATTAAACTTAAATTCCCATATCTTTACCCACGATAGTCCTTAAAAAACATTAATCTAAGCAAATAAAAGCTTGCAACCGACTTTTTAGTTCTATATACTCGTGCCTATTATTAATTCTTTACTCACGATTATGAGCTATATCAGATACAAAAAAGTTGGAGACAGGGAATATGCATATGAAATAACGGCCTATTGGGATAAAAAGAAACAACATTCCAAGCAAAGACAGCAAAATATCTTGGAATTGTCCTAGATAAAGAAGCTGGAATATTTCAGGAGGTAAAAAGAAGAAAGAGAGATTTAAATGGAAAAGTTATTTCCAATCCAAAAAGGGTTATGGCACAACCATTTAAGGAGAGGGAAATTGTATCTTTTGGTAGTGGCTACTTAACCAAGAAACTAATTGATGAAGATGATGTTGGAAAAATCTTTGCAGACTTACTGCCTCATGTAAAGCTTAAAACATTAAAAAGCTTACTATCCTATCGTCTCATCAATGGATCTGCAATGTATTTAGCTAATGATTGGTATGAAGGCGATATATCTAAACATTTATTTCCAGGCTCTTCTATGAGCTCACAAGCTATCAGTAATTTCCTAAAAGAACTGGGAAGTGAAAAGCTTCAAAAAGACTTTTTTAGAAAATATCTTCCTATCGCAACAAAAGACAGCAAAGAAGGTCTAATAGTAGATGGAAGTAGCATGCCAAATGAAATCAATACTCCAAGGGAGCGTTTTTTTAACTGTGTCAATTTAAGTTAAAATGAGAATAAAATTTAATTTATTAAATTTTATTCTCATAAATAATTATAAATTTTAACATTAACTTAAATTGATAATATCATGAATCACAAATTAAAATCTTTAAATAATTTTCGAAATAACTCTGACAATCAAGATCTTGAAGAGGATTTTGATTATCAAAAGTTCAAGAAAGAAGCTATAGACAAATTGTATGCTGGAAAAGGATTTTCTGGCAAAGATGGTATATTTACCAGTATGTTAAAAGATTTTCTTGAAACTGCCATGCAATCCGAATTGGATAATCATTTAAATTCTAAAAAAGAAGATGATGTTACCAATAGGAAAAATGGATTTTCTTCTAAAATAGTCAAAACCGATAGAGGTCAATTTGAGTTAAATACTCCAAGGGATAGAAATTCATCTTTTGATCCTAAAATAGTTAAGAAAGGTCAAACTATTTTAACTCCAGAATTAGATGATAAAATTATAACTCTATATTCTTATGGTATGAGTTATAGAGATATATCATCTCATATTGAAGAGATATATGACATTGAGATATCTAAATCTACAATTACAGCTATTACAGACAAAATATTACCTAAAATAACAGAATTTAAAGAAAGGCAGTTAGAAGAGATTTATCCTATAATATTTCTTGATGCTATGTTTTTTAAGGTTAAAGAAAATGGAAAAATAATTAGTAAAGCTTTTTATTCAGTTCTTGGAGTTGACAAGGATGGTAAAAAAGATATTTTAGGAATTTATCTTCAAGAGTCAGAGGGAGCTAATTTTTGGCTTAATATTTTAACTGATTTACAAAATAGAGGTATAAAAGACGTATTGATTGCTTGTGTCGATGGCTTAAAGGGCTTTCCTGAGGCTATTAATTCAATATTTCCAAAAACTGAGATTCAGCTTTGCATCATTCATCAAATTAGGAATTCTATCAAATATGTTGCATCAAAAAATCAAAAAGAATTTATATCTGATTTAAAGACTGTTTATACTGCAACAAGCAAAGAAGTAGCCGAAGAAAAACTGCTTCTAATTGAAGAAAAATGGGGCAAAAAATATCCAATAATATTCAAATCTTGGAATAATAACTGGGATAATTTATCTAATTATTTTAAATATCCAAAAGAGATAAGAAAGCTAATTTATACTACTAATTCTGTTGAAGGGTTTCATAGGCAAGTCAGAAAAATTACCAAAACTAAAGGCTCTTTTCCATCTGATCAATCATTAGAAAAGTTACTCTATCTTGCTATACAAAACATTAAGAAAAAATGGACTATGCCAATACCAAATTGGAGCTTGATAATTAGCCAATTTGCTATAAAATTTGAGGATAGAATCAAATTAGATTTAGCTTAAATATAACAAAATATTAATCTAAATCTAAAAAAAATGGAAAACAAATTTTTGCCAAAAATTATCTTAAAAATTGGATTTATATTTTTACAAGATACGCTACGCTTAAAATCTTATAAAAATAAAATCTCAATTCTTAATAAAATTATTAAGGCAAAATTTGAAAAAAATTAAATCGACACAGGGGATTGGACATTCCCCAGGAACGATAATATTTCTACTGTTAAACGCAGGATGCAAAAGTACATCCGTAAATAACCTCTGCCTTTGGGCAAATCCAATTACAATTACCGAGTCTGAACTTAATTCTTTAAGCGAAGAAACACTTCGTCAAATTGATAATTTTAATGCTGAATTTACAGAGAGGTGTGCCTAGTTCATCAAAAGTTCAGATTTCTTAACCTCTACTTTGCAAACTATGGCAATCCCTATCTTTAAAAGATAAATTTTGGCCATCAAATTTAACATCCCACCTGGCATTTTGATCATCTTTATAAAAAAGAGAATCTCCAGCTTTGAGACTATCAATTTGACTCCAATTTTCAGGGTAAATCATAACAGAAAAATCTATTCCTACTGAGATTTTTCTGAATTCTCCCCAGTGATATTTTTCTTTAGTAATGTACGTGCTATTTGCTTGATTATTGTTAGTCATTTTTTATATAATTTAATTATTAAAATAAGCGTTTAAGCTAGGTATATATTAGCTTAGAGTGATGTGGCTACCTTTTTTCCGGACACCCAATTTAAGCAGATGCTGAATATTTTTTCAAGTATCTGTTTCTTTTTTCGAATTCAACTGGTGCTAGGTAATTATTAGCAGAATGAATTCTTATTCTATTATAGAAAACTTCAATATATTCAAATATTATATTTTTTGCTTCCTTTCTATTTTTAAAATTATGATGATGTGTTAATTCAGTTTTCAGGGTATGAAAAAATGATTCTGCAACGGCATTATCCCAGCAATTACCTTTTCTACTCATACTTTGGATAATATCATGATCTTTTAAAATATCTCTGTGAGATTCAGAAGCATATTGGCTACCTTGATCAGTATGATAAATTAATCCTTTTTTGGGCTTTCTTTGAAATAATGCCATAGTTAAAGCATCATTAACTAATTTTGATTTCATATTATCAGACATAGACCAGCCAATGATATTTCTAGAATAAAGATCAATTACAGTTGCTAAATATAACCATCCTTCCTGGGTTGGAATGTAGGTAATATCACCAACCCAATATTTATTTGGAACTAAACAATCAAAATTTCTATTTAATAAATTAGGTGAAATTGGTTTATTATGTTTAGAATTAGTAGTAATCTTGAATTTTCTCTTGGTTTTGCAAGAAATATTTGCCAATCTCATCAATCTAACAAGTCTTTTCCTACTTATAAAAATATTTTCTTCTTCTAATTTTTTTAAAATTCTACGAGAACCATAAATATTATGATTTTGAATAGAAATTTCTTTTATTTTACCCATTATTTCCATATTTTCCTTATCCCTATCACTAACAGGACGATTTAACCACTCATAATAGCCACTGCGAGAAACTTTCATGAAATTACACATTTTTGTAATTGAAAATTGACTCCTGTTAGATTTAATCCAGGCATACTTTATTGGGATTGTTTGGCAAAGTATCGTGACCTTTTTTAATAAATCCCTCTCTTGCTTAACAATTGATAACTCTTTCCTTAACTTTTTTTCAACTTCTTCAAAATGACACTCGCTATTTTTTACCATATTATTATTAGATTTCTTAAAATTTGACTCTTTACCTATCCAAGTATGTAAAGTACTAGGATTAATACCTAAATCTCTAGCAGTTTGAGCTATAGGCTGATCCGACTCAAGAGCCAATTTTACAGACGAAACCTTAAATTCTAAAGAATATTTATTATGACCCCTTTTTGACATATTTTATTAAATTAATTATTAAAAAACTGTCCGGAAAAAGGTAACCACATCATACTGCCTCATGTAAAGCTTAAAACATTAAAAAGCTTACTATCCTATCGTCTCATCAATGGATCTGCAATGTATTTAGCTAATGATTGGTATGAAGGCGATATATCTAAACATTTATTTCCAGGCTCTTCTATGAGCTCACAAGCTATCAGTAATTTCCTAAAAGAACTGGGAAGTGAAAAGCTTCAAAAAGACTTTTTAGAAAATATCTTCCTATCGCAACAAAAGACAGCAAAAGAAGGTCTAATAGTAGATGGAAGTAGCATGCCAAATGAAATCAATACTCCAATTAATGAGTTTGGCTATAATAGTGGCTCTATTGATAGGCAGATAAAATTTATGTCAGTTGTTTCTGCCGATAACAATCTACCTCTGTACTTTCGCTACAATGCAGGCAGTATAGCGGACATCTCAACACTCACAAATACTATCAAAGAACTTAAGGCTCATAACACTACAGCTAAAGCGGTACTGCTAGATGCGGGCTTTTATTCTAATGATAATATTGAATTATTACAAAAAAATAAGATCAATTTTATAATTAGACTTCCGTCTGGCAGAAAATTATTCAAAGAAGTAATTGATAATGAAAAAATAGATCTGGCATCTAATGCAGTAAAAGTATCCAAAAAGAGAGTGGTATTTATTAAAGAAAAGGAGATTAAGCTAAACAAGAAGAAGACCTATGCCTATATTGTGCTTGATCCAAAGAAAAAGGCTGATTTAGTAAATAATTATTTGGCATTGTTAATTTACAATAGATTTTACTAGCAATTAACATCATTGAGCATAAAATAAGCATTTTAACTCAATAAATCAAACTATGAAATGTTTAAAATGCTCCAGTTCTAACGTTTGCAAAAATGGTAAAATGTACGGAATGCAACGCTATAAGTGTAAAGATTGCAATTATAATTATACAAAAGGCAGAAATTCTAAAGATAGATCAATAAAAAGATTTGCCCTGGAGTTGTACCTAGAGGGTCTAGGATTTAGATCTATAGGAAGAATTCTCAAGGTTAGTCATGTAAGTATCTTTAACTGGATCAAGCAATATGGTCAAAATCTTGATTTATTGCAAAATAGCCATGAAATATGCGTAACTGAGATAGATGAAATGCACAGCTATATTGGTTCAAAAAAAACTCTGTCTGGATCTGGATTGCTGTTGATAGATATGCAAAAGAATTCATCAACTTCGTTGTTGGCGACAGATCTACAAGAACTGGAAAAGAACTTTGGGAAGGAGTAAAAGACAGAGCTAAAGGCATTATAGCAACGGATTATTGGAAACCGTATGAGAAATTTGTTCCTAAGGATAAGCATATTCAATCCAAGGCACATACTTATACTATCGAGGGCTATAATAGCTTGTTCAGACACTTCTTGGCTAGAATGAGAAGAAAGAGCAAATGCTACTCTAAATCAATAAAGATGCTTGAATATTCAGTAAAATTATTGATTTTAAAGAGAAATGGCTTATTATCTATTTTGGATTAACAATGCCTAAATATTGTACTATATCCATTAATTTTTCTAAAAATTAGAGCCTATAATAGAAGCTATACGTGTCAACTTAAGCAAAATAATAAACTAAATTTAACAAAATAAAGAGTTAAAATAGACTAATAATCAAGTTCCAATTTGGGATAAATATATTCCATTTTCCTTAATATTTTGAATAGCTAGTATAGTAATTCTAGACTTTAAAAAGACTTTTAATTTACTCTAATACAACATAATAAACTTGTTCGGAGCCCTTTCCTCTTTCAATAAAAACACCATTATCTTGTAAATATTCGATTAAATCCATCTCGGCTTTAGGTTTGATAGTAAGTTTTATTAAATCTGCGGATATGGATATAATTTTAAATTCAATCTCTTTTATTTTTTCAAGCTTTCTTCTAAAAATAACCCAATCTTTTAAAGATGAGGGTAAAATATCTACATCAATATTTTTACTATCTTTCTTCTTTTTATATTCCTTGTTATTATTGCTTGATAAATCCTTTTGATCTAAATATTCGATAATTTTTTGAGCAATAATATTATATAATCTATCTTCCTTGATATCATTGATATTAACAAAACTAAGTTTAATTTTTTTCTTAGTGAATTGTTTAACCATAACAATATTAATGGTTGCATTATTTTCTAGATGATCGAGATAAATATCTATAAAAACTGCTATTTTAGAATCATATTTTTTTAAAATATCTTTAACATCGGTATATTTGGCTTTGATGGGATTGGTTGATTTTAATATAGATATATCATCTATATCGCCTCTTTGCTATTTTAATATTTTTTAATTCCTTTGCCGACAATAAAGATCTCCAAGCATTAAACCATTTATTATTCTTATGCCATAATTTTGGTTCTTTATTTTTGATTTCGATAGGAAATATTAGATATTTTTTATTTGCTTCAAGATTAATAAAATTTCCACCATCTTTACTCTCCAGTAAATGATCTATATAGTCTTTTGTGAATTCTATATTGAATGAGGCTTTATACCAATTATTGGCAATTTTTTCATTAGATACTGTTTTAGCCTGAATTGATTCTTCTAATTGTTCATCATCAATATTGCTGGCAAAAGATTCATTAACAGATAATTTTTTAAGCGACCTTATAAAGGCTTGTCTATTAGCATTAATATTAGCCAACTCTCTAGCTTTACTTGCAGAGTTTGACTCTTCACTTACAATAATGTCAGTAATTAGATATTTAGAATTATTGGCCAAAGAAGGAAGGGCAATAAAGAAAGTTAGAAAAAGAAAAATTCCAAACTTCAGGATTATTTTTTGTAAAAAAAGGCCCTTATTGATCATGTTTATTATTTTTCTAATTCAAAAGCTTTATGCAACGCTTTTATTATTTTGTCTCCATCGGCCTTTTTAATTAAAATAGATATTTTAATTTCAGAGGTAGAAATTAGGGAGATATTAATTCCTTCATCAGCTAGAGTTTTAAACATAGTGTGTGCTATACCAGCATTGCTAATCATGCCAACACCAATAACAGAAATTTTAGAAATATCATCATCTATCAACATTTTTTGATATCCAAGCAATTCTTTATTTTTTTCTAAAGCAATTTTAGTGCGATTTAAGTCATCAACATTAACGGTAAAGGTAATCTTAACATTTGCATTATCCTGACTAATATTTTGTACAATCATATCAGTATTTATGCCTTGGGCAGCAATGGCACCAAAAATATTAGCAGATAGGCCTGGACTATCTGGCATTTCGCTTAAAGTAATTCTTGCTTCATTTTTACTTTGACTAATACCCGTTATAAGTCTTTTTTCCATAATATCATTATTGTTAATTAAAATTGTACCAGAAGTTGCAGTTTTTTCTTTGAAAGTTGATAAGACCCTAACTTTTACATTGTGATTCATGGCCATTACCACGCAACGAGTCTGTAATACTTTAGAGCCACTAAAAGCCATTTCAAGCATTTCTTCATAAGAAATTTTATCAATTTTTTTGGCATCTCTAGTAATTCTAGGATCGGTGGTAAAAACGCCGTCAACATCGGTGTAAATCTCACAAATTTCAGCCTGAACAGCGGCAAGTGCAACCGCCGTTGTGTCTGAACCTCCACGACCCAAAGTTGTAACACGGCCCGTTTTGCTGTTAATACCCTGAAACCCTGCAATAACCACTACATCCTTATCCTGCAATTCTTTTAATAAGATATCTTTATTGATAGACTCAATCCTAGCTTTTGAGTGGATATTGTCGGTTTTCATTTCAATCTGCCAACCAGAAAATGATCTAGATTTGTAGCCTAGTTTTTGCAATTCTAAAGCTAAAAGGCCAGAAGTGATTTGTTCGCCACTAGAAATGACGGAATCATATTCGGCAAGTTCCTCATTATTTTTTAGATCAGATACTTCATTACAATAGCCAACCAATTGGTTTGTAACTCCTGACATAGCCGAAACCACGACGATTACTTTATTCTTCTTCTCTATTTCTGCTACAACTTTTTGTGCAACATTTTGAATTTTGGCAATATTACCAACCGAAGTTCCGCCAAATTTTTGAACAATTAAACTCATAGAATATTATTAATATTAACTCCAGTCACAAACTAGTTGCTTGCTTTAACAATAAGATTTTTAATTTAAATTATCCTAAAAAATCTTAGTTTATCAGGATATAAATTAACTTTTTTAGGTTAAAATTAAATTGAAAATATTGCAGTTAAAATAGTGATTAGTTTATGACTGAGTTAATAATTACCTAGTAAACATAAATAATAGGATTTAAAATTCAATATCCAATCAAATATAGGAATCTCTGAAAAACTAAAAATTGGAATTTTTAGATCATTTTTTAGCAAAAATTGTGTTTCTTTTTGGCACAATATGCTCATATTGCGCCAAAAAGAAACACATTTTTGCTAAAAAAAGGGGTCAAAAAGGTCAATTTTACTAAATACATATTTTAGTTTTTCAGAGATTCCTATAGAGAGAAGTAACTTTTATTGATATTGTTAAAATGAAAATAGCGCCATTTAAAATAGATGAATTTATCAAAAATATTGATCAAAATAATGATATTTCTGCTGTTCTTATTTACGGTCCAGAATCTGGCCTAATATCTATTAGGGAAAAGGAAATTGCTAAAAAAATTACCTCCGATATTTTTGACCCATTTGCAGTTAGCGATATTTCCATAAAGCAAATTGAAGAAAATGGTAATATTTTATTTGATGAGTTTTTTTCAGTCTCGATGTTTTCTGGGCAAAAATTAATTAAAATTAATCCAGCAAGCAATAAAATTACCAAAAATCTTAAAGCCTTATTTGAAGTTGATTCAAAAAGTGATAATTTTATTTTGATTGTCGCAGGAGAGCTTGACACATCTTCTTCTCTAAGAAAATTTGCCGAAAAACATCCAAAAATTGCCGCAATTGCTTGTTATGAAGATAATATTGCTACAATTTCTAACATAGTTAGGGCGGAATTCGCCAAAAATAATATTAAAATTGAGCCGGGCATAATAGAATTTATTAATAGCAAATTTGGTAAAAATCGTCTAATTATTCTTAATGAAATTAATAAAATAATTACCTATTTGGGTGAAGGAAAAAATTTAACTTTAGAAATTGTTCAAAATTTACTTTCTGATATTTCAGAGGTTTCAATCAATGAATTTGTTAATAATTTTGTCTCTCTAGATCTTAAAAAATCCATGATAATTTTAGAGCAAATTTATTATCAAAAAATTAGCCCAATTGTTATTATTCGTTATTTACAAAATTACTTTTTTAAATTGTACAAGATAGCGACAAGCATTACTAACGGTAGTAATTTAGAGGTGGAAATGAAATCTCAAAGAATATTTTTTAAAGATCAGGCTTTTTTTAGAAAACATCATCAAATTTGGCAGATAAAATCCATTGAACAGATCTTAATGAAATTACAAGAATTAGAAATAAAATGTAAAAAAGATTACGATAATTGCCAAAATATTTTTAATTCTTTTATAAATATGGCCTGCATAATGAAAAAATCTGGTAAAATCTGATTTTCATTAATTAGCTTAAATTTTAAAAAAATTCTCTATTAATTGATGGCCATATTCAGAAGCAATTGATTCTGGGTGAAATTGTACGCCGTGAATATTAAGATTTTTATGCCTAATTCCCATAATTACACCATCGTCACTAGTAGCGGTAATTTCCAATTCTTTAGGTAGGCTTTCCTTTTCAATAATTAAAGAATGATATCGGGTTGCTTTAAAAGGTGAAGGAATATCTTTAAAAACACTTTTATTATTATGGTTAATATTGCTAATTTTGCCATGCATTGGCAAATTTTTAATAATCTTTCCTCCAAAATATTGCCCAATTACTTGATGACCAAGACACACCCCTAAAATTGGTAATTTTTCCTTAAATTTATCAATAACATCTAGGCAAATACCAGCTTCATTGGGACTACAAGGGCCGGGAGAAATCACCAGTGAGCTAAGATTCATTTTTGCAATTTCCTCAATAGTTATTTTATCATTTCTAATAACTTCAATATTCTCACTGGTCACTTTAGCCATATAGTGATAAAGATTGTAAGTGAAGCTGTCATAATTATCGATTAAAAGAATAGTCATAAATAGTAAAAATTCCCCAAGGGAAGTCAAAATTTTCTTGAAAATCTTGATGGGGGTTGTTATTTCATAAATAGATTCAAATTTTCAGCCAGCAATTTTAAATCATCCTTTTTATGGCCAGCGCTTACGGTGATTCTAAGTCTTGATTTTCCAATTGCAACAGTTGGCGGACGAATGGCCGAAATCAAAAAACCTTTTTCTTTTAATTTTTCTGCAATTTTTAAAGTTTTTAAAGCATCGCTAATAATTATGGCAATAATTGCTGATTGTGGATTTTTAATTTGCATCAATTGACAAAAATATTCAATATTTTGCCATAATTTTTTAGTCAAATTACCTGCCTCTATTTTTTCTAAAGCCTTAAAATTACCAGCAAGAATTGCTGGCGGCAGAGGGCTGTGGAATAAATTGCCGATTTACTAAAATTTCTTAGATAATCAATTATTTCTTGCTTGGCAACAACATAGCCTCCATAGCCAGCGACAGCCTTAGAAAATGTACCAATTTTTAAATGTAAATCATAATCTGAATATTTTTGATTTATCACTCCCAGCCCATGAGCATTGTCGCTTAAAAGAAAAGCGTCATATTTTTTAGCAATAGCAATTATCTGATTTATCTTACCTAAATCACCATCCATGGAAAAAACTGTTTCAGTAATGATCAGACATTTTTGCTGATTTTGTCTATGTTTTTTTAGTAAATTTTCTAAAGATTCTAAATTATTATGAGCAAAGCGAAAGAATTTTGCGCCTGATAATTGTCCGCCTTCAATCAGGCAAGAATGCGATAATTTATCAGCAAGAATCAGATCATTTTTATCGCAAAGAGCGGGAATAACACCAATATTTGCTAAATAACCACTACCAAAAATCATGGCAAGATCCTTGTGATTAATTTTAGCAATTTTTTGTTCTAATTTTTGATAAAGATCATTATCTCCATAAATATATCGTGAAGATAGTCCGCCATTTCCATATTCTAAAATTGCCTCTCGCTCCGCCTTAGAAATATCTGGATCAAAGCCCAAAGATAAATAGTCATTAGAGCAAAAAGAAAGATATTTTTTGCCATCAATGGTTACTTTATGATTTGGCAAATTTTGGGAGGATATTAATTTTCTCTTTAGATTTTGTTTTTCTAATTTATCTAATTTTTGGGCTAATTTCTGTAATTGTGTCATAATACCATTTTAAAAACCCGGAAAAACATAAGGCATTTTGTTGGGGCAAAATATAATTATTTGACTTTTAAATATTTCGCTTTTAATAATTATTTCATCCTATCAATTAGGCTAAATTTAATTTTTTAAAAATGAAAGAGGATATTAATCATTTCAATAAATCGGTTTCTAGCAATATTGCTAATTCTTCAAACCCTTCTGCCTGCGCCTCTTTTTTCTGTTGTTGTTGCAACTAGCTCTTGTCCTTTCCGGGCTTTTTTCACTTTATTTTTTGAACTTTTCTAAAAAGTTCTAGGTTTTTATTTTACATAATGAGTTTTTTACCAGTCTTTTTTGGACTGGAGCAAAAATCCGTCCTAATTATTGGGGGAGGAAAAATTGCTTTAGCCAAATTAGAAACAATTTTTGAATATACAGATAATATTACTGTAATTTCTGATAATTTTGACCATGAATTATTAGATTTTACTAAGGAAAGCAATATTAACATCATTACAGATAAATATAAGACCTTTGCATAGATCATTAAAATTTCCCTAACTTTCTCTTGGTTTTTTCTTAATTTCATCAATTTTTTCTTGAATAAACTTAAATTCCCATATCTTTACCCACGAGCCATCTCCTCAGGAATATCATAACCAAAAAGCTCAAAAATTTGTTTTTGCTTTTTTGTAGCCTCTTGTACAAATATCTGCTTTTCATATATTTTTGCCTTTTGTGCCGAAAGTATAATAAATGCTTGATCCACAGTAAATTCTTTGTTTAATTTCTGATGAATTTTCATAAAAAAGTAAGATAATAAAAATAGTAAAAATAAATGTCCTCTGAGAGTTTCCTCGCTATGCACTCTTAGTGGTAGCAGGTTTAGATCTGACTTCGAGAAAGCGAACATTCTCTCAACCTTTTGTCTGGTGTAGTATAAATTTAGGATATTTTCTGTTTCCTGCTTCTTTGAAGATATTATTACAAACAGGCCCTTTTGATTTATGACCTTAGCTATTTTCTCGTTATCAATATCTTGCTTATCATCTATTTTTTCAGATAAATAATTATTTACTAAATCAGCCTTTTTCTTTGGATCAAGCACAATATAGGCATAGGTCTTCTTCTTGTTTAGCTTAATCTCCTTTTCTTTAATAAATACCACTCTCTTTTTGGATACTTTTACTGCATTAGATGCCAGATCTATTTTTTCATTATCAATTACTTCTTTGAATAATTTTCTGCCAGACGGAAGTCTAATTATAAAATTGATCTTATTTTTTTGTAATAATTCAATATTATCATTAGAATAAAAGCCCGCATCTAGCAGTACCGCTTTAGCTGTAGTGTTATGAGCCTTAAGTTCTTTGATAGTATTTGTGAGTGTTGAGATGTCCGCTATACTGCCTGCATTGTAGCGAAAGTACAGAGGTAGATTGTTATCGGCAGAAACAACTGACATAAATTTTATCTGCCTATCAATAGAGCCACTATTATAGCCAAACTCATTAATTGGAGTATTGATTTCATTTGGCATGCTACTTCCATCTACTATTAGACCTTCTTTGCTGTCTTTTGTTGCGATAGGAAGATATTTTCTAAAAAGTCTTTTTGAAGCTTTTCACTTCCCAGTTCTTTTAGGAAATTACTGATAGCTTGTGAGCTCATAGAAGAGCCTGGAAATAAATGTTTAGATATATCGCCTTCATACCAATCATTAGCTAAATACATTGCAGATCCATTGATGAGACGATAGGATAGTAAGCTTTTTAATGTTTTAAGCTTTACATGAGGCAGTAAGTCTGCAAAGATTTTTCCAACATCATCTTCATCAATTAGTTTCTTGGTTAAGTAGCCACTACCAAAAGATACAATTTCCCTCTCCTTAAATGGTTGTGCCATAACCCTTTTTGGATTGGAAATAACTTTTCCATTTAAATCTCTCTTTCTTCTTTTTACCTCCTGAAATATTCCAGCTTCTTTATCTAGGACAATTCCAAGATATTTATTGCTGTAATTTCTGAATGTTGTTTCTTTTTATCCCAATAGGCCGTTATTTCATATGCATATTCCCTGTCTCCAACTTTTTTGTATCTGATATAGCTCATAATCGTGAGTAAAGAATTAATAATAGGCACGAGTATATAGAACTAAAAAGTCGGTTGCAAGCTTTTATTTGCTTAGATTAATGTTTTTTTTAAGGACTATCGTGGGTAAAGATATGGGAATTTAAGATAAAACAGCAATAAAGCTAGTATTTATCTAGCTTTATTGCTGTTTATTATAATGAAATATTAATAAATTATGGTTACTTTTGCTTCTATTTCCATTCAAGAGAGATTAAAAAATGACAGTAAATTGTTAAAGTTAGATAAATTAATAAATTGGGAGAGGTTGAGATCTTATTTGGTCAAGATTCACAAAAAAGACTTTAATGAAAATAGCGACAGAGGTAGAAAATCTTATGATAAAATATCTATGTTAAAGCTTGTTCTACTTGGTCAATGGAATAGTTTAAGCGATGAAGAATTAGAATATGCTGTAAAGGTAAGGCTTGATTTTATATCATTTTGTGGCTTTGATATTAGTGATAAGGTGCCAGATCATTCAACTATCTGTAGATTCAGAAATAAATTAATTGAAAGAGATTTGTTAGATAAATTATTATCTGAGATTAATAATCAATTATCAGAGAATAATCTCAAAGTTAAAAAAGCTAATCTTGCAGTAATAGATGCTACATTGATTGAGTCTAATTCTAGACCAAATAGGACAAAGACAATAGAAGATAATATTACTAAAGACAGGAATGAAGATCAAATTTCTAATAATAAAATAGGAAACTTAACTATTGAGCAATCAGAATCGGCAGATCCAGATGCCACTTGGCTAAAGAAGGGAAATAAATATCATTTTGGATTTAAATCATTTGCCACAACAGATGAAGAAGGATTTATCAATAAAACCAAAACAATTCCAGCCAATCAATCTGAGATTAATCAAATGGAGGATATGGTAACGGATTGTGATAAATTTTCTGGAGATAAGGGTTATGATTCTAAAGGAAATAGAGATATCTTACGAAAAAAAGGCATCAAAACCAGATTGATGTATAAAAAGCCAAAAGGAAAACCCATGACCAAATGGCAAAAAAGATTTAATAAAGCTGTATCAAAAAGAAGATTTATTGTTGAACAATCTTTTGGAACTCTAAAAAGAAGATTTAAATTCAATAAAGCTTCTTATTTTACAACAAAAAAAGTAAATGCTCAATTTACTCTAAAAGCTATTTGTTTAAATCTACTCAAAGCAGTTAATAAAATAAAAGCATTGGTGCCACCAAAACAACTGGAATTAGGATAATTGTGTCCAAAATCCACAAAACAACAAAGAATACCACAAAAACACCGAAATAACCAATATTTTTGCCAATAAATTGTCAAAAATATCAAAAAATACAGTTTTTTTCAAAAATTTCCTTCAAAAAAATATTCTGAAGGAAAATTAGAGAAAAATCAATGATTTATGCAAAGGTCTTAATATGATAAAAAATATTTATCTAATTTTGATCTTATTATTGCTACAACCAATAATAACAACTTGAATAAGCAAATTTCTCAAGATGCCAGAAATTTACAAAAAATAGTTAATATTGTTGATAATGCTGATATTTCTGATTTTATTTTTGGATCAATTGTTAAACGGGATGATCTTAATATTACTATTGGCAGTGGTGGCTTATCACCAGTTTTAACTAGAATTATTAAACAGAAAATAGAAAAAATCCTACCAGAAAATATCCATGATCTAAATGATTTTATAAGAAAAAATCGTCAAAAAGTTAAAAATAAATTAACAAATATTCAGTCTCGTAGATTATTTTGGCAAGAGGTTTTTGAAGGAAATATAGCGCAAGAGGTTTTGAATGGTAATTTTATCAAGGCACAAGATTTATTTGATCAAAAATTATTTAATAAAAATAATAAGGCAGAATCTGCACTTTACCTTATTGGCGCTGGTGCTGGAGATCCAGAATTATTAACTTTAAAAGCAGTTAAATTATTATCTAAGGCGGATATTGTTCTTTATGATCGTTTGGTTTCTGATGGGGTTTTAGATTTCGCCAGAAAAGATGCCCTTAAAATTCATATTGGCAAAAGAAAGGATTTTCATAAATATTCTCAAACAGAAATAAATCAACTAATAGAAAAATATCTTAAACTTAAATTCCCATATCTTTACCCACGAGCCATCTCCTCAGGAATATCATAACCAAAAAGCTCAAAAATTTGTTTTTGCTTTTTGTAGCCTCTTGTACAAATATCTGCTTTTCATATATTTTTGCCTTTTGTGCCGAAAGTATAATAAATGCTTGATCCACAGTAAATTCTTTGTTTAATTTCTGATGAATTTTCATAAAAAAGTAAGATAATAAAGGAACCTCTGATTTTCCTATTTAATTTTGTCTATTTTTTCATTTTTCAGAAAAAATTTTTATAATTTGGATAAAGATTGCTAATTTTGTTAAAAATTAACAATCTTTATCCAAATTTAGGCATTATTTGTGGTAATTTCTCTAGTTTCTTGTCTAATTTTACCATTTTTGGCTAAATTAGACACATTTATCCCTTGTTACGCTGTATTTGGTAGTATTTTTCTAACCATATAGAGATTAGCAAGGGATGATAGCATTTGTAATTGATTAGTATTCTTTTGTAAACCATTATATCTAACCTTTCTATAGCCCCAAAGATGCTTTATAATTTGAAATGGATGTTCAACTTTAGCTCGAACTGATGAAAATTGTTTATTCCTCTTTTTTTGCTTATTTGAAAGTTTTTTGTTAGATTTAGCTCTATTGGTTATACCATAAAATATATTGTGATTCCTACAAAATCTTTTTATTGCCTTATCATCATAGGCCTTGTCACCAAATAAAGAAGTTTCATCACCATGTAATAACTCTGTTTTAGTAGAATCATGATCTTTAGCTGTCGTCGTGACAATAGAATGAATAATTGGCTTACCCTTAGTTTGCACACCAATATGAGACTTCATGCCAAAATAATAATTCTTCCCTTTCTTGGTAGAAGACATCTCTTGGTCCCTTTTCCTCTTCTTGTTTTTTGTGCTAGTTGGAGCAGATATTAATGTCGCATCAGTTATCGTACCCTCCTTCAACAAAAGATCATTCTCTTCAAGATATGAATTTACCTCGTTAAATATAATCGACGATAAATTATGCTTTTCCAATAAATGACGGAATCTCAATATCACAGTCTCATCCGGAACATTATCAATACCAATATCAATATTTAAGAATTTTTGAAAACTTATTCTATCATATATAGCATCCTCCATAGCTGGATCACTAAGACCAAACCACTGCTGTAACAAATGAATCTTAAATATTAATAATAAATCTGTCACCTTCCTGCCACCGTAATCACTAGTACCATTAGGATAAAAAGGCTCTATCTTATCAATCAATCTTTGCCATGGAATAATATCCGTCATTTGATTAAGAAACTTCTCCGCTCTTAATTTTCTACCAGAAATTGCTAATGAAAAAAATGATTGCTGGGTTGCCATAATTATATATTTTATTTGAATTTAATATATCAATAATAAGCAAAAAAGCTAGATAAATCAAGCTTTTCTGGCTATTTTTATCAAATAAATTCAAACAAAATTTTATAAAATAACTTTGCTAAACTTTGGCAAAAATAACAAAATTAAACAGTTTCAAATCTATAAATTAGATAATTGGTTTTTCAGAGGTTCCTAAAAATTAGATATAAAAATAAATGTCCTCTTTCTAGAGTTTCCTCGCTATGCACTCTTAATTCAGTGGTAGCAGGTTTTTCTAGATCTGACTTCGAAATCTCTTTGAGAAAGAATTTGAACATTCTCTCAACCTTTTGTCTGGTGTAGTATAATTAGGATATTTTCTGTTTCCTGCTTCTTTGAAGATATTATTACAAAAAATAGAGGCCCTTTTGATTTATGACCTTAGCTATTTTCTCGTTATCAATATCTTGCTTATCATCTATTTTTTCAGATAAATAATTGGCATTGTTAATCCAAAATAGATAATAAGCCATTTCTCTTTAAAATCAATAATTTTACTGAATATTCAAGCATCTTTATTGATTTAGAGTAGCATTTGCTCTTTCTTCTCATTCTAGCCAAGAAGTGTCTGAACAAGCTATTATAGCCCTCGATAGTATAAGTATGTGCCTTGGATTGAATATGCTTATCCTTAGGAACAAATTTCTCATACGGTTTCCAATAATCCGTTGCTATAATGCCTTTAGCTCTGTCTTTTACTCCTTCCCAAAGTTCTTTTCCAGTTCTTGTAGATCTGTCGCCAACAACGAAGTTGATGAATTCTTTTGCATATCTATCAACAGCAATCCAGATCCAGACAGAGTTTTTTTTGAACCAATATAGCTGTGCATTTCATCTATCTCAGTTACGCATATTTCATGGCTATTTTGCAATAAATCAAGATTTTGACCATATTGCTTGATCCAGTTAAAGATACTTACATGACTAACCTTGAGAATTCTTCCTATAGATCTAAATCCTAGACCCTCTAGGTACAACTCCAGGGCAAATCTTTTTATTGATCTATCTTTAGAATTTCTGCCTTTTGTATAATTATAATTGCAATCTTTACACTTATAGCGCATTTGCATTCCGTACATTTTACCATTTTTGCAAACGTTAGAACTGGAGCATTTTAAACATTTCATAGTTTGATTTATTGAGTTAAAATGCTTATTTTATGCTCAATGATGTTAATTGCTAGCAAAATCTATTGTAAATTAACAATGCCAAATATTGGTTATTTCGGTGTTTTTGTGGTATTCTTTGTTGTTTTGTGGATTTTGGACACAATTATCCTAATTCCAGTTGTTTTGGTGGCACCAATGCTTATTTTATTAACTGCTTTGAGTAGATTTAAACAAATAGCTTTTAGAGTAAATTGAGCATTTACTTTTTTTGTTGTAAAATAAGAAGCTTTATTGAATTTAAATCTTCTTTTTAGAGTTCCAAAAGATTGTTCAACAATAAATCTTCTTTTTGATACAGCTTTATTAAATCTTTTTTGCCATTTGGTCATGGGTTTTCCTTTTGGCTTTTTATACATCAATCTGGTTTTTATGCCTTTTTTTCGTAAGATATCTCTATTTCCTTTAGAATCATAACCCTTATCTCCAGAAAATTTATCACAATCCGTTACCATATCCTCCATTTGATTAATCTCAGATTGATTGGCTGGAATTGTTTTGGTTTTATTGATAAATCCTTCTTCATCTGTTGTGGCAAATGATTTAAATCCAAAATGATATTTATTTCCCTTCTTTAGCCAAGTGGCATCTGGATCTGCCGATTCTGATTGCTCAATAGTTAAGTTTCCTATTTTATTATTAAAATTTGATCTTCATTCCTGTCTTTAGTAATATTATCTTCTATTGTCTTTGTCCTATTTGGTCTAGAATTAGACTCAATCAATGTAGCATCTATTACTGCAAGATTAGCTTTTTTAACTTTGAGATTATTCTCTGATAATTGATTATTAATCTCAGATAATAATTTATCTAACAAATCTCTTTCAATTAATTTATTTCTGAATCTACAGATAGTTGAATGATCTGGCACCTTATCACTAATATCAAAGCCACAAAATGATATAAAATCAAGCCTTACCTTTACAGCATATTCTAATTCTTCATCGCTTAAACTATTCCATTGACCAAGTAGAACAAGCTTTAACATAGATATTTTATCATAAGATTTTCTACCTCTGTCGCTATTTTCATTAAAGTCTTTTTTGTGAATCTTGACCAAATAAGATCTCAACCTCTCCCAATTTATTAATTTATCTAACTTTAACAATTTACTGTCATTTTTTAGGAACCTCTGAAAAACCAATTATCTAATTTATAGATTTGAAACTGTTTAATTTTGTTATTTTTGCCAAAGTTTAGCAAAGTTATTTTATAAAATTTTGTTTGAATTTATTTGATAAAAATAGCCAGAAAAGCTTGATTTATCTAGCTTTTTTGCTTATTATTGATATATTAAATTCAAATAAAATATATAATTATGGCAACCCAGCAATCATTTTTTTCATTAGCAATTTCTGGTAGAAAATTAAGAGCGGAGAAGTTTCTTAATCAAATGACGGATATTATTCCATGGCAAAGATTGATTGATAAGATAGAGCCTTTTTATCCTAATGGTACTAGTGATTACGGTGGCAGGAAGGTGACAGATTTATTATTAATATTTAAGATTCATTTGTTACAGCAGTGGTTTGGTCTTAGTGATCCAGCTATGAAGGATGCTATATATGATAGAATAAGTTTTCAAAAATTCTTAAATATTGATATTGGTATTGATAATGTTCCGGATGAGACTGTGATATTGAGATTCCGTCATTTATTGGAAAAGCATAATTTATCGTCGATTATATTTAACGAGGTAAATTCATATCTTGAAGAGAATGATCTTTTGTTGAAGGAGGGTACGATAACTGATGCGACATTAATATCTGCTCCAACTAGCACAAAAAACAAGAAGAGGAAAAGGGACCAAGAGATGTCTTCTACCAAGAAAGGGAAGAATTATTATTTTGGCATGAAGTCTCATATTGGTGTGCAAACTAAGGGTAAGCCAATTATTCATTCTATTGTCACGACGACAGCTAAAGATCATGATTCTACTAAAACAGAGGAGTTATTACATGGTGATGAAACTTCTTTATTTGGTGACAAGGCCTATGATGATAAGGCAATAAAAAGATTTTGTAGGAATCACAATATATTTTATGGTATAACCAATAGAGCTAAATCTAACAAAAAACTTTCAAATAAGCAAAAAAAGAGGAATAAACAATTTTCATCAGTTCGAGCTAAAGTTGAACATCCATTTCAAATTATAAAGCATCTTTGGGGCTATAGAAAGGTTAGATATAATGGTTTACAAAAGAATACTAATCAATTACAAATGCTATCATCCCTTGCTAATCTCTATATGGTTAGAAAAATACTACCAAATACAGCGTAACAAGGGATAAATGTGTCTAATTTAGCCAAAAATGGTAAAATTAGACAAGAAACTAGAGAAATTACCACAAATAATGCCTAAATTTGGATAAAGATTGTTAATTTTTAACAAAATTAGCAATCTTTATCCAAATTATAAAAATTTTTTCTGAAAAATGAAAAAATAGACAAAATTAAATAGGAAAATCAGAGGTTCCTAAAATTTAAGAATTCATTCTGCTAATAATTACCTAGCACCAGTTGAATTCGAAAAAAGAAACAGATACTTGAAAAAATATTCAGCATCTGCTTAAATTGGGTGTCCGGAAAAAGGTAGCCACATCAATTTCTTTAAATTTGGCGTAGAAATTTAATTTTAAAATATAATTTTTTCTCTTATTGTCATCAGAAATGCTTCCTAAAATTAGTGGTCTGAATTTTTGAGGAACACTTCTCTGTCCTACCAAAATCAAAAAATTAAGAAAAATCATAGAATTCTTTTAATTCAGTAAAAAGATATTGCCATAATTCATCATTATCATCAAGCCAATTTTTAGAATTCGTATTATACACAAAATATTTAGCGCCGCTATTAGGAGAAGAAAACCAAATTTTTTGACTAGCACGATGTTTATTAATAACATATTTTTGTCCCCGATCAAAAATTTTAATTTCTAAAATTCCATCAAGATAATCAACTTCAAAAATTGAATCTTTATCATTATCTTCAATAAAATCAGCAATTTTTAAGAGAATCTTTTCGGCAAAAACTTCAAAGTCAGTTTCGTCCATATATAAGCAATCAGTCATAGTTATAAAATATTAATTAAAAATAATTACCAAAACTAAATCTAAATCCTTCTGTTTTATCAAATTCCTCCTGTTTTAAAATTTTAGCAAAATCTAATCTAATTGGCCCAAGAGGTGATGACCAAGAAAGACTCAAGCCGTAGCTGGATCTAATGGATCCTGTATCAATAATATTGGCACTATCTTTAATAGATTTATCGGTCATTTTTAATGTTCCAGAATCTAAAAATAAGGATGTATCAATGCCAATTTCTTTTGGCAATCCAGTTGGAAATTTAAATTCTGCCGTTCCCATATAATATAATTTTCCACCAACTGAGTCACCAAAGGATCCATTATCATTTTTAACCCTCGGACCAATTCCAGCATATTCAAAGCCTCTAAAATTAAAACCCCCAAGAAAAAAATTGTCATTAATTCTAACATCTTGCCTTATACCGTCAATATGACCATATTTACCAAGAAATTTTAATATCCAATTTTCATTGACAATTGGGATATAATATCCGGCCGTTAATTCGTTTTTTAAATATTTAATATCTCCGCCAATTCCAGCTCTATTTTGTGAAAAATTAAGATAATAGCCGCTAGTTGGTTTGATTCTATTATCTCTTTTATCTAAAGATATTGAATGACCAATGGAAGAGGTTGAATATTGTCCAATTAACTCATTAATAACAAGAGAGGTGCTATTTGCATCGCTAATTTTATTATCTTGATATGAGTAAAAAATTTGATGATTAATATATTCTAAAACGGGATAAGTTGCTCTAAGATTAATACCCTTTGTGCTCTGGTCGTAAGATACAGTATTAAAGCCCTCTACCTCGTTATTAAATAGACTAACTCCACCCTTAATTTCTCGGTCAAAAAGCCAAGGTTTGGCATATTCAATTTCGTTACTTGTGGTATATGATGAGATTCTGGAACTGATACCAAGTTCCTGACCCGTGCCAAATAGATTATTTTCTTTAATGCCAATATTACCATTTAATTTATCAACGGTAGAATAGCCAATACCAAAATTCAATTCTCCTGTTTTCTTTTCTGTAACCTCAATATTTAGATCAATTTTATCAGAACCTATCCTTCTGGTTTCAAAATTGACATTTTCAAAAAATCCAAGATTCATCAATCTTTGTTTTGAGCGATTTATTTTTGTTAAATTATAAGCATCACCTTCTGTTACGCGGAGTTCTCGTCTTAATACTTCATCTTTAGTTCTATTATTGCCAGAAATATTAATGGAATTTATATAGATTTTTGGAGTTTCATTAACAACAAATTTAATATCAATTATATTATTGACCTTATCTCTTTCTAAGATTGGATTGACATATCCAAAAGCATAGCCATTATCTGACATGATTTTAACCATCTTATCAACGACTTTATCAACCTCTTTTGCTCTATATAATTTACCTTCTTTAATATCAATTTGTTCTTCTAGAAGAGTAGTACTGAAATTTCTGATATTATTAATTACTCTAGTTTTGCCAAAATTATATTTAATACCTTCAGAGAGTAAAAATGAGATAAAAAATTTGTCTTTACTGGTAGAAATTTGGGCAATGGCCGAGATTACTTCAAAATCGGCATAGCCTCTATTATTATAAAATCTGCGCAACATTTCTTTATCAAATTCTATTCTATCAGAATCATAATTATCATTAGTGCCAAAAATTTTATACCATTTTGATTGTTTGGTGGTAATTTCATCTAATATATCTTGATCAGAATAATTTTGGTTACCAATCATATTGATTTTAGCAATTTTTGCTTTCTTGCCTTCAGAAATATTAAAAATTAATTCAATTCTATTATCTTCTTTTTGAATAATTTTAGGATTAATTTTGGCAAGGAATCTACCACTTTTAATATATATATCGTTAATTCTTTTAATATCTGACTTTAACTTATCTTTACTATAGAAGGAGCCTTTTTGTAATGACATTTCTGACTCTAATATTTCATCATCAATTTTTTTGTTATTTTTAAATTTAATATCAAGAATTATAGGATTTTCAGTTAGTTTGATAAAAATATCTTTCTTCTCTTTATAGATATCAATATCTAGAAATAGGTCGCTTTCATGCAATTTTTTTAAGGCTTTATTTATATTTGTTATTTGTCCTGATTCAAGATTTGTATCGGCAATGATTGAAAGGATAGCTTCATTGTCAGTTCTTTGATTGCCAGAAATGATAATTTTAGCAAAGGAATTACTGCTAAATAATAATATAATGGCAATAATTTTTATTAATCTATATATATGGGAATGATAATGTTTTGCCGTCTCCTTCTTATGTGGTAGCATTGGGAATTTCTTTTAAAAACTCTTCAGCCATTTTTCTAGGTTCAATAGCCCTATTAATCGGTCTGCCAACTACTATATGATTAGCCCCGTCGGCAATTGCCGTCTTAACATCAACAATTCTTTTTTGGTCATCCTGTTGTAATTTTTCTAATCTTATGCCAGGATTAGCAATTATAAAATCCTGTCCTATTTCAGATCTTATTCTTTTATTTTCAAAGGCTGAACATATTACGCCATCAATGTTGGATTCTTTTGCTAATTTTGCTCTTTTAATTACAATATCTTCTAATGAAATTGTTGGATCAAGATTCATATCAGATAGATCATTTTGATTAAAGCTAGTTAAAATTGTAACTGCTAATATTTTTATATTACCCTTACTCTCTGCAATTCTTTCCATAGATTCTCTATTGGTTGAATGAATTGTGGTATAGATAATATTGGGGTAATTATTAAGATTTTCAATTGCTTTAACAACTGTTTGACCAATATCAAAGAATTTTAAATCGATAAACATTTTTTTATTTTTCTTGGCCAAAAATTCAATTAGATCAAAATAATTACCACTCATTAATAGTTCTAGGCCAATTTTATAAAAAGTAACTCTGTCGCCTAATTGTTCGACTAATATTTTGGCAGAATTATAATCAGGAAAATCTAGCGCAACTATTAAATTATCTCTTTTTGGCATTTTTTTTATCGAATTTTTTTTCAGTTCCATTGATCAAATTGATGATGTTGTCCTTATGACGCAAAAATATCAAGATACAGATAGTTACCATTAAGATTGATGATATTTTGCCAGTATATTGCATTGCTATAGCTGTGGCAAAAAATATTGATAATAAAGATGCAGTTGAAGAAGTTTTGGTAAAAATAAAAGTTATAACCCAGAGAAATAAGGCTGATAGGCCAATTAATTTATTAAAAAATAATAAACAAATCATAGTAGTTGCAACCCCTTTGCCACCTTTAAATTTTAGATAAATGGGAAATATGTGACCTAAAATGCAAAATAATACCACAAAAGCTAAAAAATGTTCATGATAATAGGAGGGGTCGAATTTTTTGGCGATAATAACCATTATACCACCCTTCATTCCATCTAAAATAAATGTTAAGGCTCCCCATTTTTTACCGATTAATCTTGCAACATTAGTAGCTCCAATATTGCCAGAACCTTTTTTTCTGATGTCAATATTTCCAACTATTTTTCAAATAGCTAAACCAAATGGAATTGAACAAATAAGATAGGATATTAAAAAAAAAAATACAATGTTCGATATTTAGTAGCATTTTTATTTAGGAATTAATCTTGATTTTTTCTAAAGTCATCTAGAGAAATAATTTTTTGTGATAAATCAACTTCCTTTTTGGGCTTATCTTCGGCACTTTCTTTATCCTCCTGATCTTCAGTAAAATTAAATTTTACGCCAAAATTCATTGCGGGGTCAGAAAATGAGTTGATGGCAAAGAAAAGGCTACAATTAGCTTCTCATAAGAGCCGTTAAAACTTAAGGATATCTCAAAATTATCTTTATTTACCTTTAAATCTTTAAATTGATGTTGGATCACTATGATCATTTCTTCAGGAAATTTTTCTTTTAGTGATTTTGGTATTTTTACCCCCTTATCATTTGTTAAAAATGATATGACGAAATGATGATCTCCCTGCAGTCCTGTATTTTGAATTTTTAATAAAATTTCTCTAACGACATTTCTCATGGAGTCTTCTATTAATCCTGGGTAACCTACAAAATCTTTCATTAGAGTAAAATAAATTAACAATATATACTCAAAATGTTTCAAAACCCAGCATTTTTCTGCAGGATTCTCGATTTATTTTTTATTAAAAAATTCGTAATAACCCCAGTATCACAAGAATTTTTTAAATAAATCTAAATCAAAAATCAATTTGAAAAATACTAGGTTTTAAAACATTTTGAGTATAGCGAGGTTTTTCTGTTGCCAGGAAAACCCCAAAACCCCGATAATATTCAAAATATTAAGCAAAAGCTACTGCTTTTTTCTTAAAGATCTCAATTCCTTGAGGAACATTATCATTAGCAAAATTATTTTTTGCGTTTACTTTGTTTTGAACTAATATTTAATTTATTACTAAATTAAATCGGCTGTATCTTGCCGGGTAAAAATAATTTTTTTACTATGCGCGTCGAAGCTTTTTCATCCCCATAAACTCTATCTTAATTTTGGTGGAGATGTCGGGTACCGCCCCCGAGTCCGCAAAACATCTATTCTAAATCACGTTTATCACCATAGTGCTAAGCACTTTATCATTGTACCTTATTTGATTTTTTTGCAAGTTTTAAAATAAACTTTGCTATAAGAGTTAAAATTTCTTTGCTTCTTTGCGGCAAAAGATAATCCTTTCTTCAATTTCTAAATTTTTCTTTTCTATTTCTTCTGCAGTTAAGCTTTTTGGAATTTCAATTTTATCATCAAAAAAATAATTTAATTTTGAAAATGGCAGAGGAAATACAAATTGATCCCAGCTATTGAGGCGAATTGATTTTGATATATGACAACTGCAAGGTAAAATTTTTCCACCGGATAATCTGGCGATATTTACTATTTGACTGTTAATTTTATATTTTGGACCTCTTGGTCCATCAGGAGTAATTGCCAAACTATGACCTTTTTTAAGATTTTTAATAATTTTCTTTAAGTCATTAATTGTAATACCGCGATCTTTTTTATTGCCACTATTAGATGATCCTGAAATATTAACAAGTTAAGTTTATTCATGACATTTCCTACAATCTTACCATCTCCATGTTTGGATGATAGGCTGTTTATTTCTTTATGATTTTTAATTCTTTTTATTTGATACATTAAAAGTGGCATGAGCATAATAGTGTTGTGCCAAGAAGAGATAAGAATTGCCTCTCCGTTCCTTAATGAATTTAAAAAAATATCAAGATTTTTATATCGCTTTTTGCTAGTATAATAAATGAGTTTCATGTAAAAAACTATGATATAGGCCAAAATTTCTTGCATGATAAAGCTGTAGAGAAAAAGCCTTAAAATATGCTTGAATTTTGTTTTTATATCATACCAACTTATTTTTTTCATTTTATTTTATTCATTTAGCGCCAATTGCCATCTAGCTTTAGGTTTAAAATCTAAATTATCAATTAATCCTAATTTTAATCTTTCCATTCCAGCCCAAGCGATCATAGCGCCATTATCAGTGCAAAGATTAATTGCTGGAGCAGAAGTTTTTATATCATGATTTTTCATAAAATTAGAAATTTTGCTAAATAAATATTGATTTGCAAAGAACTCCTCCAGCAATTACTAGATTTTTTGTATTTAAATCATAATCCTTTAAAATATTTTGAATTCTATTAATAATGTTATCTGCTACAACTTTCTGAAAAGAGGCAGCTATATTAGATTTTTCTGTTTCAGATAATTTTTGATGGATATTGTGATTATAATTTTCCTCCGTAATTTTCTCAATTTCTCTTCTAACTGCTGTTTTTAAACCAGAAAAAGAAAAATCATATCTGTGATTTTTGGATTTTTCTAATGGTTTTGGTAATTTATATTTATTTTCATTGCCATTTTGGGCTAATTTTTCAATTTTCGGACCACCCGGATATTCTAGTCCCAACATTTGGGCCACTTTATCAAATGCCTCCCCTAAAGCATCATCGATTGTTTCACCTAATTTTTGATAATTTCCAACTCCTTTAGTTAGTAAAATTTGGCAATGACCACCGGAAACCAATAATAAAAGATAAGGAAATTTAATTGCACAAGTTAGTCTGATAGTTAAGGCGTGAGCTTCTAAGTGATTAACGGCAATTATTGGTTTATTATAAATTGAAGCAAGCATTTTAGCTGCCATTACTCCAACAATTACACCGCCTATTAATCCAGGTCCTGCTGTGACAGCTATAGCATCAAGATCTTTGAAATCTAAATTTGCTTCATTTAAAGATTTTTTGATTAATTTATCAATGATAATAGCATGATTTCTGGCGGCAATTTCTGGAACTACGCCCCCAAACTCCTTATGAATATCAATTTGAGAAATGACCAGATTGCTTAAGATATTTCCCTTATCATCAATTATAGCAATTGCCGTTTCATCGCAGCTGGTCTCTATGCCAATTATTTTAGTCATAGGATAAAATTAAGAATAGAATCTTTAATTAATATTATCCCTTCAATGCCAAAAATAACAATAAATGTAGTCATTGATATGCCTAAAATTCCAATGACAAGACCTAAAATCAGTAACAGCCCATCTTTACTGAGCAATCCAAGAGATATTATTAAAATAGAAATTCCTGGTAAAAGATTAGTTAATGGTAAAGGTACTAATATTGATAGGGCAAAAATAAAAGATAAAAAACCTATTATTCTTTCATGAATAATACCAAAAATAAAAGACCATCTAGATTTAATAAATCTTTCTGATTTTCTCAATTGAAAAACAGATTCTTCAATAATTTTTGCCAATAATTTCCTTTTTATTTTTTTATTGCCCATAAAATTTGGAATTTTTGGCGCATCCAAGCCAATCATCATCTGGAACGAAAAAATCAGCAAAGGCAAGGAAATAAAGCTGGGCAAAGGTGGGGGTAAGGGTACCAGAATTGGCAATGAAAAAACTAACATCATTAAAGCAAAGCCACCGTGATTGATGTTAACAATTATATCTTTGATTTGAACCATATCAGATGTATTTTGTATAACTACATCTTCTAGTAATTCAGCTGTTGGTTTTTGCAATTTTCCCTTTAGTTTTTTCCTCATTAAAATAGGGCAATTAATGTTTTTTACTTTGATTGTGTCACTTCTCAACTTTAAATCAAAAACCGCTCTAAAGTTTGGAAGCGATACTACCAAAATTGGTATTACTTGTCTTTTTTATCCTCTTTTTCGTCATTTTTGACGCTATTTTTGAGGGCTTTTAAACCTTTGCCAATTTCAGACATTACTTTTGGTAATTTACCAGTACCAAAAAATAATAAAACTAAAATTAATATTAAGACTAATTGCCAGATTCCTATAGACATATTAAAATTCTAATAGATTTTTTAATTCATTCCATTCTCTTTTACTGAGATTGCTGTTTTCCTGTTCTACCTTTTGACCCTTAACTAATTTTTTTATAGTTGCAATTTCATCACGAGAGAATTCTTTACCGCCAATACGGTATTTTTCAAATGCAGCAAAAGAATGGGGCACCCATTTTTTTACCATATCTAACATAATATTAGCATATTCTCTAATTTCATATTGGGCATGAGAATCAGTGCGTAGTGCTAAAAAGTGAAATAGATTATGAAGATTAATTTTCCAATACCATTCGGTGTAGCAATTAAGAGTAAGATTCATTCTAGCCAATTCTCTAGCAACGCCATCTTTTGACTTATCAATAATATTACCCTTCTTATCCTCATTCATCATTTCCAAATAATGATTATAACCATTTTGAGAATCTGTTTTAAGAATTTCTAAGATACGATTTTGTTCAACTACACTTAGCTGTTTTTCTTCGTCACGACCTTGATGATTCTTTTTTGATTGAGCGGCAATATTTTGAGGATCTGGAATATAAAATTCATCTTCTAAAACAGAGTAACGAGCAGAATATTCATTAATAGAAGCTGTGCGATGACGAATCCATTGTCTGGCAATAAAAATAGGTAATTTAATATGAAATTTAATATCACACATTTCAAATGGTGTAGTATGACGATGTCTCATGAGATAATTGATTAAACCCTTATCTTCGTTGACTTTTTTGGTTCCTTTGCCATAAGAAACTCTGGCAGCCTGAACTATTGAAGAATCATTACCCATATAATCTACAACTCTGACAAAACCATGATCGAGAACTGGAAAAATATCATATAGAATTTTTTCTAAATCCTCAGAGACAGGTCGAAGGGTTGTAAATTTATTTTCTCGCACTAGATTAATTTCTTCTAACTGCTCCTTTGTAATAGACATATATGATTGATAAAAATATTTTAATGGTTCAAAAATCAATTGCCCGCTTGATGGCAGTTCAGATTTTATTTCAATATGATTTTTATAATAAATCAAAAGAGATTGAAGATATCAAGGAAGAAATGCTCGATCACTATTTAATTGATTTTAAAAGTGATATAAAATCTTATCGATCAAAAATTGATAAAAAGCATTTAAATAATATAATTTCCAATATCTTGCAATCAACCGAGATTCTTGATCAGGAAATTGAAGAATTTTTAGATCCTGAATTTACTTTAAAAAAAAATCGAAAATCTCACTTGTCAAATTCTAAGAGTCATAATTTTTGAAATCAAATATTTTGATAAGATTCCAGCAAAAGTTATAATCAATGAATATACTGATATTGCCGCTAGTTTTGCTGGTGAGTCGAAGGTAAAATTTGTTAATTCTATTTTAGAAAATAATGCTAAAAAAAATAGAGTAAAAGAGTTTAAAGATGGATAGTAAGAAAATTATTATTGCTACAGGTGGTACAGGTGGGCATATTTTTCCAGCCAGAGTTTTAGCCAAAAAACTAGCCAATAAGGGCTATGATATTAAAATTATAGCGGATAAAAATTATCAAAAATATAGCTTTGTTGCTGATAATTTTTCTTATAATATTATATCTGTTTCACAAATTAAAAAAACTTTTAAATATTTATTATTAGCTGGAATTAAAATTTCCTTCGGTGTTTTGAAGTCATTTTTTATTTTACTATTTTTTCGTCCGCAATTTATTATTGCCTTTGGTGGCTATGCTACTTTTCCTGTTCTTTGAGCTACTATTCTTTTGCGTAAAAAAATTATTTTACATGAGCAAAATGCTCATTTGGGTAAAATCAATCGCATTTTTGCCAAATTTGCTGATAAAATTTTTGTGACCTATAAAAATACAGAAGGTATAAAGTCGGAATTTATTGAAAAAACTTTTGTGGTTGGCAATCCAGTTCGAGAAAATATTGCTAAATTAGCTAAAGTAAAATATCAATTGCCAATAGAGGAAAAATTCAGAGATAGTAATAAAAATATGGGTTATGATTTGCTTCTAAAGTCAGATTTTAACCCTTCTAAAAGAGAGATAAAGAGTTTTTTTAATATCTTAATTATTGGTGGTAGTGGTGGTGCCAAGATTTTTAGCGACATTCTTCCAAAAGCAATATTTAATCTTAGATCAGATATAAAACAGGATTTATTAATTACTCAGCAATGTAAAACTGATCTTGTTGAATCAACTATAAAACAATATAAATTATTTAAAACCAATGCTATTATTGGTAATTTTTTTGATGATATGGATGAGAAAATTAAAAATGCTCATTTAATTATTTCAAGAGCAGGATCTTCAGCAATTAGTGAATTTAATATTGCTAGAAAACCATTGATTTTGATACCATTTGCTAATTCTGCCGATAATCATCAATTAAAAAATGCTAAAGAAATTGAAAAAAAAGGTGGTGCAATGGTTATCGAAGAAAAAGATCTAACCATAAATAGGATTAGTAGTCTAATTACAGAATTAATTGATAACTCTAAAATGTTACTTGAGATGTCGGAAAAATCATATAGGGCGGCGAGTAAGAATGTTGCAGAAAAAATGCTAAAAAAGTTTTTAATTGATAGGTGAAAGTAGCAATTTTGGGTGGCGACTTTAATCCGCCTCATCAAGGACATATTAATTTAAGTTTAGAGGCTAAAAGATTGATGAATTTTGATCAGGTCTGGTGGTTGCCAACTAAACAAAATCCTTTTAAAAAAATAAAATCTGAAGATTTTGATATTAAGTTACAAAAATGTTGTGAAATTACTCAAAATCATCCAGATATTATAGTTAAGGATTATGAAAAATTTTTAAATAGTAATATTTCTATCGATTTAATCAGGAAAATTATTAAATTATATCCAGAAAATGATTTTCATTGGTTGATGGGAGCTGATTCTGTAATTGATTTTCATCTTTGGGAAGAGTGGCAGGAAATTATTAATCTTACGGATTTAATTATCGGTAATAGAGATGGTTATTTCAAAAAAGCCAAAAAATCCATTGCTTATAATTATGCTAAAGATTTAGGAAAATGTTGTTTTTTAAGGATTAATAAATTGGATATATCATCAACTAAGATAAGAAATAAAAATCATGCTAATAGATAGTCATTGTCATCTAGATCTTCTTGAGGAGAAGGATTTTAATATAGAGGAATTAGTAAATTCTGCTAAGGAAAAAAATGTTAAATATTTACAGACAATTTGTACTAAAATTACTGAATTTGATAAGATCTATTCTTATGCTGAAAAATTTTATAATGTCTTTGCTTCAATTGGAATTCATCCTTGCAATGTTCATTTAGAGCCAAAAATAAATATTGAAGAAACAATAAAAATTTGCCAAGAAAAATCAAAATTAATTGGTATTGGTGAAACTGGCCTTGATTACTTCCATGATAAAAGCACTAAATCCCAGCAAATAGAATCTTTTTTAAAACATATTGAAATTGCTCAAAAAACTGGTTTAGTCTTGATAATTCATAGTCGTGATGCTGATGAAGATATGGCAGATATTTTAGAACAAGAAATGAAAAAAGGTCAGTTTAAGGCTTTGATGCATTGCTTTTCTAGCTCAGAAGAATTGGCCAAAAAAGCTCTAAAATTAGATATTTCAATTTCAATTTCCGGTATTGTTACTTTTAAAAATGCCATTGATTTACAACAAATTGTTAAAAATATTCCAAAAGAAAAAATTTTGGTTGAAACTGATGCGCCTTATTTAGCACCAACTCCTTATCGAGGTAAAATTAACAAACCAGAATTTACTTTGGAGACGGCAAAATTTATTGCTGATTTAAAAGAAATTGATGAAGAGGAATTTTTTCAAATTACCACGGATAATTTTTGTCGATTATTTACTAAATTTCCCTTTTCTAAATAAAAATACTTATTATTATTAAGATTCACAAAATTTTTAATAACTTAAAATGACAGAAGATAGAGTAATAATTTTTGATACAACGCTTCGAGATGGTGAGCAAGCTCCGGGGGCAACCATGAATTTGGAAGAAAAATTATTGATCGCCAAACTTCTTGAGCAAATGAATGTTGATGTAATTGAAGCTGGCTTTGCCGCCGCTTCTCCAGGTGATTTTAATGCGGTTCAAAAAATTGCTTCGGAAATTAAAGATTCTGCTATTTGTTCTTTAGCGCGTGCTATTAAAAGTGATATTGAAAAGGCGGGTGAGGCTGTAAGGCCAAATGATAGGGCCAGAATTCATACTTTCATTTCAACTAGCGATATTCATATCAAATATCAAATGCGTAAAAGTAAAGATGAGGTGATTGAAGCTATTAAGGAGTCAGTTTCTTTGGCTCGAAATTTATGTTCGGATATTGAATGGTCTGGGATGGACGCCACTAGAAGTGACAAGGATTTTTTATTTAAAGCAATTGAAACTGCCATTGCAACTGGTGCTAAAACGGTTAATATTCCAGATACTGTTGGTTATATTACGCCATGGGAATTTCATAATTTAATTTTGGAAATTAAAAATAAAGTGCCAAATATTGACAAGGCCATTATTTCTGTACATTGCCATAATGATTTAGGTTTGGCTGTGGCTAATTCTTTAGTAGCAATTGATGCTGGTGCTAGACAAATTGAATGTGCTATTAATGGTATTGGCGAAAGAGCTGGAAATACTGCTTTGGAAGAAATTGTTATGGCTTTAAAAACCAGAGCTGATTTTTATAAAATTGACTCAAAAGTTGATAGTAAATTAATTTCTCGTATTTCAAAATTGGTTTCCAATATTACTGGTTTTCCTGTGCAATATAATAAAGCAATTGTTGGTGCTAATGCTTTTGCTCATGAAAGTGGTATTCATCAAGATGGTATGTTAAAAAATCGTAATACTTACGAAATTATGACACCAGAATCAATTGGTCTTGATAAGTCATCATTAATTTTGGGCAAACATTCTGGTAGAGCAAATTTTTAAAGATAAAATTCAGGAACTTGGCTATGAGTTAAAAGATGAAATATTGCAAGATGCTTTTATTAGATTTAAAGAATTAGGTGATCATAAGAAAGAGATTCTTGATGAGGATATTATTTCTTTAATTGATGGTTCCTTAATGACTCGAAAATCAAAATATGAATTATTAGAATTAAATGTTAATTGTGGTACTTTCGGTGAAAAAAGGTTGATTTAAAGATTAAAATTGACAATATGGAAAGAGATGTAAGCTTTTCATCAAAAGATGGTCCAGTTGATGCAATTTTTGGTGCAATTACAAAATTAATACCGCATGATGCTAAGCTAGAATTATATCAAGTGAATTCAGTAACTAAAGGAACTGATTCCCAAGCTACCACTATTGTTAGATTGAATGATAATGGTAAAATTTATAGTGGTACTGGTTCTGATTTTGATGTTTTGGTGGCATCGGCCATGGCATATATTAACGCTTTAGAAAAATTAAAAAATGTTTAAAAAACTATTTTCCCTCTCTTCGAGAGATATTGCTATTGATTTAGGAACGGCAAATACTTTGGTTTATGCCAAAAATGGTGGTTTGGTTTTAAATGAACCATCTGTTGTTGCAGTTTCTATGGAAAATGGCAAAATGACTCCTTATGCTTTTGGTGAGGCTGCCAAAATGATGCTTGGTCGAACCCCTGCTAAAATTGAAGCTATTCGCCCTTTGAAAGATGGTGTAATTGCTGATTTTAAAATTGCAGCCGAGATGATTAAACATTTTATTATTGAGGTTAACAAATCAAGATCTTGGCTTGGACCAACAATTATTATTTGCGTTCCATCAGGATCAACTCCAGTTGAAAGAAGGGCAATTCAAGATAGTGCTGAAGGTGCTGGTGCCAATGAGGTTTATCTAATTGAAGAGCCAATGGCCGCCGCAATTGGTGCTAATCTTCCTGTTAATGAGCCTTGTGGTTCTATGATTATTGATATTGGGGGTGGCACAACTGAAATTGCTGTTCTTTCTCTTGGTGGCATTGTCTATTCTCGTTCTGTTAGGGTTGGCGGTGATAAAAGGGATGAAGCAATTATTTCCTATATTAGAAAAAATCATGGTTTATTAATTGGTGAATCTACTGCTGAAAAAGTTAAAAAGGAAATAGGCTCTGCTTCTGAACCTTCTGATGGCGAAGATGGAAAAACAATGAAAATTAAGGGTA
The DNA here is from genome assembly GCA_038142525.1 of Rickettsiales bacterium. Taxonomy (GTDB): domain Bacteria; phylum Pseudomonadota; class Alphaproteobacteria; order Rickettsiales; family UBA1997; genus CAJQHK01. The sequence continues at coordinate 341,269 of JAYQKE010000015.1, read as the reverse complement.
GAGATCTTGGCAATGGCATTCCAAAAGAAATTACTTTAACTGAAAAACAGATAGCTGAAAGTTTAAAAGAACCTGTTTATCAAATTATTGAGGTCTGCAAAAAACTGCTTTAGAATGCACTCCGCCAGAATTATCGGCAGATATTGTTGAAAAAGGTATTGTTTTAAGTGGCGGTGGCTCTCTTTTAAAAAATCTTGATACAGTGATAAAGGATGCAACTAATTTACCAGTTTTTGTTGCTGAAGATCCATTATTATGCGTTGTTAATGGTTGCGGTAAAGTTTTAGACGATAAAAAATTATTCAAAGCTACCCTTTTTCGCCAAGATTAGATATTCAAGCTCAAACTATGAGTATTTTTTATAATCCTTTCTTTATTTTGAAATCCAAAATTAGATAAGATTTCAAATAGATTTTGGCGGGGGTTGTTTATTTTCTTTATTGTAATTATTTCCTTAATGCTTGATTATAAAAAGCTATTCACATCATCCATAAATAAATTAATAGAAGAAGATAATTATCGGGAATTTGTGGATATTTCTCGGATAAGCGCTGAATTTCCTATTGCAATTAATAATCAAAATAACAAAAAAATTACTCTTTGGTGCTCTAATGACTATTTAGGTTTGGGGCAAAGGCAGGAGGCTATAAAGGAGGCTGTAGAAACTGCTCAGAATTTTGGTATTGGTGCCGGAGGGACAAGAAATATCAGCGGTACAAATCATCACTTAGTTGAGTTAGAAGAAGAGTTGGCTCGCTTACATAATAAAGAGTCTGCTTTGGTTTTTACTTCTGGCTATATGGCAAATAGCGCCTCCATTGAAACATTGGCAAAAATTATTCCTGATTTAGTAATTTTTTCTGATGCAAAAAATCACGCTTCCATCATTAGTGGTATTAGAAATAGTCGTTTAGAAAAAAATATTTTTAAACATAATGATATATCTCATCTTGAAGAATTATTACAAAAATATGATATTAATCAGCCAAAAATTATTATTTTTGAATCTGTTTATTCTATGGATGGTAATTTTGCTAAAATTGCCAAAATTCTAGAATTGGCCAAAAAATATTATGCTTTAACTTATATTGATGAAGTTCATGCAGTTGGGCTTTATGGAGATAATGGTGCCGGTCTTGCTAGAGAAGTCGGTTTAGATCAAAAAATTGATATTATTCAAGGAACTTTGGCCAAAGCCTATGGCTCTATGGGGGGCTATATTGCTGGATCAAAAGAGATAATAGATGCTATCAGATCTTATGCTTCGGGATTTATTTTTACAACAGCCATACCGCCAATGATAGCTTCTGCGCTAGGTCTAATATTAAATATCTGAAGGAAAATAAAGATTTACAAATATTGCATAGGCAAAAGGTAGAAAAACTTAAAATAGCCTTAAAAAGAGAATCTATAGAAATATTAGAAAATGACTCTCATATAATTCTCATTATCATTGGTTGTCCGGTTAAATGTAAAAAGATATCAAAAATTTTACTTGAAGATTATAATATTTATATCACCAATATCAATTATCCAACTGTTGCCAAGGGAGAGGAAAGATTAAGAATCACAATCACTCCTTTACATACGGATAAAATGATAGAGAATTTAGTAAAGTCTTTGAAAGCAATTTTATAAATTACTTTTTAGATTTTTCTAAAATAGAGATTATTTTTTGACCAACTACTTCATTGGAGTAATTTTGGCAAAGATTTTGATGGGAATTTTCTATCATTGAGCTGATAGAGGTTGGATTCTTTTCTAATGATTCTAGATTTTTTAGAATTTGTTTTGAGATATTTCTTTCTTTTTCAATTATAATAGAATTTTCCTGATTTTTTAAAATCATTTTTGCTCCGTCAGTGTCGCTGGCAATTATAAGTTTTTTATATTTAGCGACTTCTAAAAAAACCATACCGAAAGTTTCTTCCTTAGAAAGTAAAATAAAAATATCAATTTGATTGAAAAAAGTTTTTTGATCTATCCAGCCAAGAAATTCAATATTTTTTTCTAAATTTAGTTCTTTAGTAAGATTCTTTAATTTTTCCTCTTCACTTCCAGAACCAGCAATTTTTAATTTAATTTTATAACCAGAATCTTGTAGAAATTTAATAGATTTTATTAATTTCTCAAAATTTTTTTTCTGGCGAAAGTCGTCCCATTGAGCCAAAAGTGATAATTTTATCTTGAGAAATAGCAAGATTTTTACCTTTGATATTTTTCTCAATTTCTATGGAATTTGGTATTAGAAAATAATTTTTGTAGGAAGATTTTTTTTTAATTTTGTTAAAAATTTTATTATTAACAGCAAAAATAATATCGGCTTTTAAGGATCTTCTAATATTATTACTATGATTTATTGCTATTAACGGAATTTTTAAAAATGTTAGAGCTTTTTTAGCAATAATTATACTTCTGCCAGCATGAGAAATGATAAAATTTGCCTGAAAATTTTTGATAATTTTTCTAATTTTTAAGATACAAAAAATATCATGATAGCCAAAATCATTTTCTATTTCGATAAAATTAATATTATTTTTTTTAAGATCTGGAATAAATTTGGCATTTTTTTTAATAATTGCCAGGATCTGACAATTATTTTTTTGTAACATTTTAGAGTAATTAACAAAGGATTGCTCAACTCCGCCATTTTTATTACTAAGTAATATATTAATTATTTTCATAAATAACCTTGTAAAAATATAATCCCCAAGATGGAGCGTTGGCGCCAGATTTTGTTCTATCTTTGGCTGCTAAAATATTTTTTATTTCTATTGGATCGATATTCTTTTTAGAGAATTTTATTAATGTGCCAATAATATTTCTGACCATATGATGCAGGAATGATTTTGTCATGCAATTTCAATGATAATTAGATCATTTGCTTCTTTGGTAATTTTAATATAATCAATTCTGCGAATTCCGTCTTCCGCCTGACACTCGGAATCTCTAAAGCTAGAAAAATCATGTTTTCCTATGAGATAATTTGCTGTTTCTTGCATTAAATTTAAATTTAAATCAAAGGGAATATGATAAGTTCTATCTCTATCAATTGCCGGTTTGGATTTGCGATTGAGGATTTTATATTGGTAAATTCTTTGCTTGGCAGAAAATCTGGCGTGAAAATCATTAGCAACTTTTTGGCAATCTAGGATTGAAATATCATCCATTTTAAGAAAAAAATTCAAAGCCATTTGAATTTTAAATGGATCAAAATCCTGTTCTAGATCAAAATGTGCCACCTGAGCAAGAGCATGAACACCGGCATCAGTTCTGCCAGAACCCATTATTTCAATATTTTTTTTAGTAAGGTTTTTTAAAGCTGATTCAATTTGCCCTTGAATAGTTGTTAGGTTTGGCTGTTTTTGCCAGCCGTAATATCGAGCACCATCATATTCAATAAAGATTTTATATCTTGGCATAAAAGCTTGTTACTTAAACTTTATCCAACTGGATTTTTCTTCAATTTTATCAAAAATATTATCAACTAAACTATCAGAAAAATCATCTATCTTGCTAGAAAATAAATCCTTGATTAGCCCCCTCTTTTTTCTTTAATTTCGGTAAATTTTACTTTTTTACCAAATTTCTTTTTCATAATTTCTCTCATATTGCCAATATTATCAATTAGGCCAATTTTTTCACTTTCCGTTCCTGACCAAAAAGCACCAGTGAATAAGGTTGAGTCTGGTTTTTTCAGTTTTTTTCCTCTGGAGGTTTTGACAATATTTTTAAAATTATTAAAGATATCTTTTTGAACTGCTTTTAAGATTTTAATATTATTAGGATCTTCTGGAGAAAATGGATCAAGTACTGCTTTATTTTTACCTTCAGTATAAATTCTTCTTTCAACACCAATTTTTTTGATAGCTTTTTCAAATCCAAAGCTAGCAGAAATAACACCGATTGAGCCAATGATTGAAGAATCATGAGCATATATTTCATCGCCAGCACAAAGAATAAAATAACCACCAGAAGTCTGCGACATCTCTGGCAAAGGTAAAAACGGGGATTTTTTTTCTCTTTTCGATAACTCTTTTATTCTTTGGAAAATTAATTCTGATTGCACTGGAGAACCGCCTGGAGAATTAACATTAATTGCAACTGCTTTAAATTTTTTTTCTTTAAAAGCCTTTTCCAATAAAGGGTTTACATTATCGATATTAATTCCCTTGTCAAATTTGCTGACATTACCTATGACACCATTAAGATTAATCACAGCAATTTGATTCTCTTTTTTTGGTAGGATTTTTTTTATCAGGCCACAACATAGTGACATAGGGCATTTTTTTTCTTTTTTGGTCATTTTTATGAATAAATTTTAAAGCAAAATATCCCAGATAAAATACCAACTATTCGGGCATTTGTTCCACAGATTCTACTTCTGGAATATAATGTTTTAACATATTCTCAATTCCATTTTTTAAAGTAACGGTTGAGCTGGGACAGCCAGAACAAGCACCCCTAAGACTTAAAAATACTATATTATTTTCAAAACTATGAAAAATAATATCGCCACCATCCATTGCAACAGCTGGCCTAACTTTCATTTCAATTAATTCCTTAATTTGTTTGACTATGTCACTATCTTCTGAATCAGAATCATCTATATCTTTCTTATAAAACACCTCTTGATTGGAATTAATAAAATCCATCATAGTTGATAATATATCAGTTTTAAGATTTTGCCAATCAATATCACCTTCCTTGGTAATTGTGATAAAATCCTTGCCCAAAAAGACATTTTTAACTCCCTTAATAACAAAAAGATTTTCAGCTAATGGTGATTCTAATTTTGCTTCATCTAAATTTTTATATTCTGAGATTTTGCTACCTGCAATTTTAACATCATCTGGAACGAATTTTAAACTTTCTGGATTTGGGGTATTTTCGATTTGTATAAACATTTTAAAAGAATTTTTTTAATTTATTTTCCAATTTTTTCCCTTTTGATTTGAAATTATTTTCTAATTTATCTGCTTTACCAGTAACTTTTTCTGAAATTTTATCAACTTTTTTAAATAATTCCTTTTTAGTTTCTTTTACTTCATCTAGCAATTCTTTTTTAGTATCATCAATTTTGGCTTCAATTTTATTTTCAAAATTAGTGATTTTTGAATCAATATTATCCTTAGTTTCGATTAAAGTTATGGTAGCCATATATCCAGCTACAGCAACTGCGCTATTGAGATTGCTATGGTTAATAATAATAAAGTATGAAGTTTTTGTCTTAGGGTTGTCATGGCTTATAAAATTAACTTAAAATTGATTTAATGATTATTATCTAATAAGCCTCCAATTTTGACTATATTGATATTTTTTGCAAGACCTGTTTTATCGTATATTTCAATGATTGAGGCACAAAAAGTTGCCTCTTTTTTTGCTGGCTTCATTTTTCCAATCCTTCTTTTGCTTAAAAAGTTTTTTAAGGGAACATCTTTTTCCATGCCAATTACACTATCATAATCACCGCACATTCCAGCATCTGTTTGATAGGCGGTTCCTTGTGTCATAATGTGATAATCATTAGTTGGAATATGAGTATGGCTACCAATAATAGCTGAAACACGACCATCCAGAAATTTACCCATGGCCATTTTTTCAGAACTAGCTTCTGCATGAAAATCAACAAAAATAGCATCAATATTTTGACCTAATTTATAGTTTTTTAAAATACTATCTACAGACTCAAAGGGGCAATTAAGATTTTCTTTGATAAAAACTTGTCCTAAAATATGAATTACCAAAACTTGCTTATTGTTAATTGAGGTAAAAATTCTGGCGCCAGCACCGGGAGAGGATTTGGGAAAATTTAGAGGGCGGAGAATTCTTTTATCTCTGGTGATATAATGAGACATTTCTTTTTTATCCCAAATATGATCACCTCCTGTTAGGACGTCAATACCAATTTCTGTAAAATCTTTGGAGTTATTTTCATTAATGCCAAAACCCCCAGAAGCATTATCAACATTGGCAATGATAAAATCGATATTATGTTCTTTTTTTAATTTTGGTATATTGGCAAAGATAGATTCTCTTCCAGTTCTACCAACTATGTCACCGCAAAATAGAATTTTCATTATTTCTTACCTAAAATATTTCCAAGATTAGAAAGATCCTGATTTCCAGCAAGACTTTGTAATTCTGATTTATCCATTTTTCCAACTTTTTTAACAACTTTTTGCATCTGTTTTAATTTTTTAAGCAAGCGATTAACATCTTGGATGGTTGATCCTGAGCCATTGGCAATTCTTTTTTTACGAGAAGAGTTAAGAATTTCTGCCTTCACTCTTTCCTGCTTTGTCATAGAATATATAATGGCTTCTTGCATTTTTATTTCTTGTTCTAAATCAGAATTTTGTAGCATTTCTTTAATTTTTCCAGCACCTGGCAGAAAACCAACAATTGAGACGATACCGCCCATTTTTTTCATATTTTTAATTTGTTTTAGCAAATCTTCAAAAGTAAAACTACCTTTTTTTATTGATTCTTCAGCTTTTCTCATTTCATCTTCGCTGATTTTTTCACCAGCTTTTTCTACTAGCGAGACAATATCTCCCATACCTAAAATTCTGGAAGCAATTCTTTCTGGATCAAAAATTTCTAAATCTTCAATTTTTTCCCCAGAACCAAGGAATTTGATTGGACAATTAGTTGCAACTCTCATGGTAATTGCCACGCCACCCCTAGCGTTACCATCAATTCTGGTTAGGATAACACTATCAATATTAATTCTATTATTAAAATCATTAGCAACATTAATGCCATCTTGACCCATCATAGAATCAACAACTAAGATAGTTTCATCTGGATCGGTAATTTCTTTAATTTTTTGTAATTCTTGCATTAATTCTTCATCGATATTTGTTCTTCCAGCACTATCTAATATCAAAATTTCATAGGATTCATCTTTGGCTTTTTTTAGAGCTCTTTTGGCAATATCAGTGCTGTTTTGACCTTTTATTATTTCTAAACTATCGACACCAATTTGTTTTGCTAAAATTTCCAATTGTTCCATAGCTGCTGGTCTTGAAGTATCCAGCGAGGCTAGAAGAATTTTATTTTTATTTTTTTTATGCAGTAAAAAATTAGCTAATTTGGCACTAGTGGTGGTTTTGCCTGATGCCTGCAGTCCTGTCATTAAAATGACATTTGGTTCTTTAGATTCAAGATTAATTTCTGTAAATTCCGAGCCAAGTAATTCTACCAACTGATCATTAAAAATTTTAACGATCATGTCGCCAGTTTTGACATTTTTTATAATATCTTGACCAATGATTTTTTCTTTAGTTTTTTGGATAAAATCTTTAGCAACTGCTAATGACACATCTGCTTCTAGAAGAGAGATTCTAATGGCTCTCATAGTTTCATCAATATCTGATTCTGAGATGATTTTTTTACTAGATATTTTCTCAAAGATTTTTGAAATATTGCTACTTATTGCTTCAAACATATTAATTTTATTGAAAATGCTTTAATTATAATTTCTGGAATTCTAACTGGTCGGTGAGTTTCGGCATTGATAATTGCTAAAATTACTTGCGCTTTATTAATCAGGATATTATCACAGAATATTTCTTGATCCAGAATAACAGACGCTTTTTTAATTTCATTAACTTTAGTATTTACTGTAATTAAATCATCCATTTTTGCTGTTTTAATAAATTTTATATTAATTGAAGAAACAACAAAAGAAATATTGAGATTATTTTTTAGATCGGTTTGAGAAATTCCGCTATTTCGAAGAAAATCAGATCTGGCTCTTTCATAAAATTTCAGATAATTTGAATGGTAAACAACTCCACCCCAATCTGTATCTTCAGTGTAAATTCTAAAATTAATATTCATTAAAGTAATTTATGTTTTGACATTCTTTAAAGGATATGAAAAATTAAAGAAAATTTTCAATTTAACTATAGAATATGTCAAAGATTAGCAATTTTTTAGCTTTTTTCTTATTATTTACTCTTTCATCTTGTCTTTCAATTAAAAATTTTGATTCTTATCAGAAAGTACCAATGTCGGAATCTGAATTTTTGCCGACCAAATCGCAATTAAAGGGTAAGGTTAGTAAAGTCGTGGTTTTTCCTTTCGATGTTGGTGATAACAAAATAGCCAAAGATGCTGATGTTAGTAAAGTGGCAATTACTTCTGTAGAAAATATTCTAACAGAAAATAAATTAATCAAATTAATCGATAGAAATTCTGCTAAAAAATTGGAAAAAGAAATTCGCTTGTCTGAAATGAAAAAAAGTGGTGGCTATAAGGGGCCACAAATTTCTGATTATGCTGTAATGGGTGTTTTTTCTAATGCCAGCTTTACTTCTAAATATAAAGCGACTATGCCTGGATATAAGCCTGGTGAGGGTTATTATGTTACACCTGCTCATTTTGAATATAAATCTAATGTTGGCGGAAATATTAAGATTTACGAATTACCCTCAATGTCGGTGATTGAGAATATTGAATTTGAGGGCGTTGCTATTAGAAAAGAAAATGCCAAAAATGAAGGTGTTTCAGTTCTTGGTATTATTGATATTAAGGGTAAAAAGAGATGATGGTGCTAAAAGAGATGATAATTTGCTAAGGAAGGCAGTTAAAAAAGCTATCACTTCCAAGATTCGTAAATTAAAAAATGTCTTTGCTAAAAAGGGTTATATTTTAGAAAAAAGGATTTTTGAAGAAAAGGCCATATTTAAAATTAGTATTGGCAGTGAGGATGGTTTAAAAAAGGGTGATAAATTTGAAATAATAGGTAAATTTGAAGAGGAGAATGATATTACTGGCGATTCTGAGTTGGAAACCAGGATTTTGGCTAAAGGTAAGATCAGTGATAGGATAAATTCTCATTCAGCTTGGATTTTAATTGATGAGGATGATTATGATAGAGTTAGGTTGGGTGATGTGGTTAAGATCAAATATTGAATTTAATTGTAAATGATTTTTAAGGAAAATTTATTAGAGATTTATCAAGATTATACTCATTTTGTAATTGATATTTGGGGTGTAATTCATGATGGTAGTCATGTCTATCCAGGTGTAATAGAAAATTTAAAAAAAATTAGAGATTCTGGGAAAAAAATTTGCTTTTTATCAAATGCTCCAAGAAGGGCGGTTAAGGCTGAAATATTATTAAATAAATTTGGTATAGAAAAAGATTTGTATGATTTTGTTCTAACTTCTGGTGAGGCAACTTTTTTATATTTAAAAGAAAATCAGGATTTTGGTCAGGAATATTTTTATATGGGAGAAAATAAGGATCTTGATCTTTTAGATGGCTTGGATTATGAAATAACAGATATGAAATCTGCTAAATTTATTATTAATACTGGTTTGGGCGATGAATTTCCAACTGCAGAATCTAGAGAAAAAGATTTAAAAAATCGTATAAAATATGATTTGCCAATGATTTGTGTTAATCCTGATTTAATTGCTGTGAAGCAATCCGGATTAGAAATTTTATGTGCCGGAATATTGGCTCAAAAATATCAAGAGATGGGTGGTAAAGTAATTTATTTTGGCAAACCTTATGATTTGGTTTATAAGAAGGTTAAAGAATTATTTAATATTAATCAGGAGAGTAAAATTTTAGCAATTGGCGATGGTATTGAAACTGATATTAAGGGTGCTAATGAAAATAATATTGATTCTGCCTTGATTCCTGGCGGCATTCTAGGTAACAGATTGAATACTAAATATAGGCAATTACCAAGAGAAGAAGATATAAAAAAAATATGTGAGTTTTATGATGTAACTCCTAAATTTGTTCTTGGCGGGTTATAATGCTAAAGCTCATCTTGCTGTAATTTACTTCTGAAAAAATTATGAAAATAGAAAAAATATTATTACCAATTCTGACATTATTTATAATATTTTACTTGTTATTTACCATAAGATCAATTTTATCACCCTTTATATTTTCTGCTGTTATTGCATATTTATTTAGTCCATTAATTTTAAAATTAGAAAAATTTGGAATTTCAAGAACAATATCTTCTTTAGTAATTTTATTAATCTTTTTTAGTATTTTGGCAGTTATTTTTACCAATCTATTGCCATTATTATTTTATCAATTAGTGCAATTCGCAAAACAGTTGCCTTTATATATTGATAACTTATTAACAAAATTATTGGGAATTGTGGATTTTGGATTAAAAGATAAGTTAATTTCTAACACTGATTTATCAAAATTATTATCATTTTCTGATAATATTTTCTATAATATTGCTGGCTCTACTAATATTGCTTTAGATGTTGTTGCTTCATTTGTTGTTACTCCGATCATTACCTTTTATTTTCTTAAAGATTGGGAAAAAATCATTATCTTTGTTAAAGAATATCTGCCTTCGAAATATAAAAAAAATATAAAACAAATTATATTGGAAATTGATGAAATTATTTCTAAATATCTTCATGGTCAATTAATTGTTTGTTTGATTTTGGGTATTATTTATGCTGTTTCTTTAAATCATTTAGGCTTAAATTACGGCTTTCTAATTGGAATAGTTACGGGTCTTTTATCTTTTATTCCTTATGTTGGTATGTTAATTGGAGTTACCACTTCTTACATTGTTGCTTTATTTCAGTGGGGTTTTTCACCTTATCATTTTGGCTTGATAGCATTAATATTTATTGTTGGTCAAGTTGTTGAATCTAATTACTTTACACCAAAATTAGTTGGTGATCAAGTTGGAATTCATCCAGTTTGGATTATTTTTGGCCTCTTTACTTTTGGTATATTATTTGGTTTTATGGGTTTATTACTGGCCATTCCTTTAACTGCTATTTTTAAGATTTTGTTACAGCATTATGCTAAATTTTACAAGAAAAAATATATAGATGATTAATTACCCTCTTGTAAAAAATTAAATTGTTATTATATATTACATCAAAGTTTATCTTAAAATGAACTTTGATATTAGTTGTATTTCTAAGGGTAATCTACAGGAACCTCTGAAAAACTAAAATATGTATTTAGCAAAATTGATCTTTTAGTTTTTCAGAGGTTCCTGTAGGATTTTGGATATTTAATAAATAAAATAAATTTAAAATTATGAGCAATATTAGACCGTTACATAATAATGTTTTAGTTGAAAGAGTTGAAGCTGAAACTAAAACTGCAGGTGGAATTATCATTCCTGATACTGCAAAAGAAAAACCTTCTGAGGGTAAAATTGTTGCCGTTGGAAGTGGCACTAAGGATGAAAATGGAAAAAACATTCCTTTAGATGTAAAAGTTGGTGATAAAGTTCTTTTTGCTAAATGGGGCGGAACTGAAATCAAAGTTGAGGGTAAAGATCTTCTTATTTTAAAGGAGTCTGATATCTTAGCTATCACTGCATAATTCAAATATAATAAAAATGACAGCAAAAGAAATTTTATTTAATACAGATGCCAGAGCAAAAATTTGCGAAGGTGTTAATATTATCGCTGATGCGGTAAAAGTAACATTAGGACCAAAAGGTAAAAATGTTATTATCGATAAATCATTTGGCGCTCCAAGAATCACTAAAGATGGTGTTTCAGTTGCTAAGGAAATTGAGTTAAAAGACAAATTTCAAAATATGGGTGCCGCTATGATTAAGGAAGTCGCCTCTAAAACTAATGATATAGCTGGCGATGGAACCACAACTTCTACAGTTCTTGCTCAGGCAATTGTTAGAGAAGGTTCAAAATTAGTTGCAACTGGTATTAATTCTATGGATCTTAAAAGAGGTATTGATTTAGCAGTTGAAAAAGTTCTTGAAGAATTAAAAAATAACTCAAAAGCAGTTAAGGGTAATTCTGAAATTTCTCAAATTGCTACAATTTCTGCTAATGGTGATTCTGAAATTGGTAAAAAAATTGCTGATGCAGTTGAAAAAGTTGGTCCTGAAAGCCCAATTACTGTTGAAGAAGCTAAAGGTCTTGATTTTGAAACTAGTATTGTAGAGGGTATGAATTTTGATAGAGGTTACCTTTCTCCTTATTTTGTAACAAATTCAGAAAAAATGACAACTGAGTTTGAAAATCCATATATTCTAATTTTTGAGAAAAAAATTACTAATTTACAACCGCTAGTTACTATTTTAGAAGCTGTTGCAGGTTCTGGTAGGCCATTATTAATTATCGCTGAAGATATTGAGGGTGAAGCTCTTGTCATCTTGTTATCAATAAATTAAGAGGTGGTTTAAAAATTGCTGCTGTTAAAGCTCCTGGTTTTGGCGATAGAAGAAAAGCAATGTTAGAAGATATTGCTTGCTTAACTCAAGGTCAGTTAATTGCTGAAGATCTTGGTATGAGTCTTGAAACTACTACTTTGGAACATTTAGGTTCTGCTAAAAAAGTTGTGGTCACTAAGGAAGAAACCACTATCATTGATGGTGCCGCTTCTGATTCAGATGTTGAGTCAAGATGTAACCAAATCAAGCAACAAATCGAAGAAACCACTTCTGATTATGATTGTGAAAAATTACAAGAAAGATTAGCTAAACTTTCTGGTGGTGTTGCGATTTTAAAAGTTGGTGGTGCAACTGAGGTTGAAGTTAAAGAAAAGAAAGATCGCGTGGAAGACGCTCTTGTCGCAACTAGAGCCGCAATGCAAGAAGGTATCATTGCTGGTGGTGGTTCTGCTCTTCTTTATGCAACTAAAATTTTAGATAATGTTAAGGGTGAAAATGAAGATCAAAATAGCGGTATTAATATTGTGAAAAAAGCTCTTCAAGCGCCTATCCGTCAAATCGCTGAAAATGCTGGTTTTGATGGTGCTGTTGTTGCTAATGAAGTTGCTATCAAAAATGATCAAGATTATGGTTATAATGCTCAAACTGGACAATATGTTGATATGTTCAAGGATGGTGTGATTGATCCTGTTAAAGTTGTAAGATCTGCACTTCAAGATGCGGCCTCAATTGCTTCTTTGTTAATTACTACTGAAGTCTGCAATTGTTGATGCTGATAGTGATGACTCTGCTTGCTGGTGGTCTTTGCTGGAATGCCTCCTATGGGTGGCATGGGCGGAATGCCTGGCATGGGTGGATTCTAATCCTTCATAAAAATTACTGCAAGGTAAGTTCTATGAGCTTACCTTGTTTTATCATTTAATACCACTTTCTATAGACAATTTTCTGTCTCATCTTATATTGATTCCCATTATTTTATTTGACTTTTTTTCATCTTCTATCACAATTAATAATTCTTTGGAGACATGGCTGAGTGGCTGAAAGCGCTTTCCTGCTAAGAAAGTATATGGGTAACACTGTATCGAGGGTTCGAATCCCTCTGTCTCCGCCAGTTTAACTGGTTCTAACCTTGTCTCCGCTCTATTTTTTTCCAATCACAATCAACGCTCTAAGCCCAGTAAATCAAAGGGTTTGCGACTTTTAAGATTCAATTTTAGTCGTCCTTTTTCTTCTCCGTTCTTCACAAAATTTTGCCAAAATCACCCAAAAAATTCTCTCTTTCTCCGTTTGGGTCGTCCTGTTTTGATTTTAGGACGCTTCGATAAACACTGGCTTCACAGGATTTCTATCGAACTTTTCTGTTTGGGTGTGCGAGTGCAACTTTGATGATTTTTGCGAACTTTTCGTGGATTTTTTTACACATCACATTTACAATATCATGCTTATTAGCATTGCAACAATGGTTATTTTAGGCAATAAGAATATTATAATTAATGAAATTAAGTAGCTTAAGCGATATATTTAAAGAGAGGGTTTTACGAATACCGGACTATCAGAGAGGGTATTCCTGGCAAGAACATCAACTTTCAGATTTTTGGGAGGATTTGATTCAACTTGATTCAGATAAAGCTCATTATACTGGGGTTATAACATTAGAACCTGTCTCTAAAAAAAATTATAATAGATGGGAGCAGGATATCTGGATCATTGACGGCAAAGGATATTCGCCTTTTTATATTGTTGATGGGCAACAAAGACTTACTACCTCCATTGTATTAATACAGTCTATATTGGAAATACTTCCAAAAGATGCACAATTAAACTATCAATCATTTAATGAGATCAGTAATAAATATGTTTTACATAAAGCTGAAGATGGTCAGCGAGAAAGCTTTTTATTCGGATATGAAAAAGATAATCCAAGTGATGAGTTTTTGAGAACAGAAATATTAGGAAAATATTCACACAGCAATGAAAAAAGGCAAACTCTTTATACTAGAAATTTAGTTGAAGCAAAAATCTTTTTCAAAAAAAAGCTTAAAGATATTGCATTAGAGGATATAGAAAAATTATTTAAAAAACTTACACAAAAATTTAAATTTAATGTCTATGAAATAGATGAAGAAATAGATGTTTTTGTTACCTTTGAGACCATGAATAATAGAGGTAAGCCATTAACAAGCCTGGAATTGTTAAAAAACAGATTAATTTATCTTTCAACTTTGTTTCAAGGTCATGAAGGAAAAGAGGTTTTAAGAAGAAAAATCAATGAAGCCTGGAAAACGATTTATGAATATTTAGGAAAAAGCCCAGAGGTCAAGCTTGATGATAATTTATTTTTAAAAAATCATTGGATAATGTATTTTAAATACAGCAGGCGCAAGGGAGATGACTATATAAGGTTTTTACTTGAAGAAAAGTTTTCGCCTAGAAATGTTACACATCCCAAAAATAAAGATGACCAACTTACTGTAAACGAGATTGAAGAGTATGTAACAAGTCTTCAAAAATCTGTACGACCTTGGTTTTATATGCATAATCCTCACTATCACATTGAAGATTATGATGATGAAAAAAATAAGATGTTAATAGGAAGGTTAAATAGAATTGGTTTTAAAGCTTTCAGGCCTGTCATATTGTCCGCCTATGTATCAGGAAAAGATTTTGCATCCATTAATAATCTTTTAGAAGTCGCAGAAAGATATAACTTTTGTCTTTTTATACTAAGTCAGAGGCGTTCAAACACAGGCGATTCTGAATTTTATGGATTTGCCCGAGATTTGCTTTTTGGAGAAAAAGATATTTCTTTTGTTATTGAAAAAATAGAAGAGTGGGTAGATCGTTATTATGATCCAACGGCATTTTTAAACCACATATCTGAGAAATACAAAATAGGAAGAGATGGTTTTTATCATTGGGAGGGTTTGAAATACTTCTTATATGAAAATGAACAATGGTTAAAAGAAAAAGGGAAGCAATATAAGCAAAAAATTGACTGGAAAAGCTTTAATGAGTATAAAAATGGGTACGAAACTATTGAGCATATTTTTCCTCAAAATATCAGTGAGCAATAAGTGATTGCAAAACTCCCCCTTAAAGACTGACTTACAGATTCAAGAAAAAATCAATTTAAAACAGCTAAATTTAATTGATTTAATCGATGAAAAAGAAAAATAATGAAGATGAAAAACTCTATAATGCTAAAAATGATAGAATAAAATATGATTATCGCATTCATAAAAAAAGAGCATTAAAAAGAGATCATAAAACAATAATTGACGAGCTAAAACATATTAGAAAATTTGAGATATTTATTAAATTTAAAAATATTGAAATTTTTGATCAAAATATTGCTGATCAATATATCAATTGGCTTTTTCGTGAAAATTTATCATTATCATTTATTAATGATAATTTAAGGATTCTAAAAGAATTTTTAAAATGGTTAGAAAGGCAAAGGGGCTATAAATCAAAAATTGATTATAACCATATTGATTATCTCAATATTAGTGATAATCAAAGGAAAATGGCAAAAGCAAAGGAATATCAAGAATCTTACACCTATCAAGAGATTATTAAGACTATCCGCCAAATGCCAGAAAATTCCAATATTGCAAAAAGAAATAAAGCAATTATTTCGCTTCAAGCCCTAGCATCTCTAAGACCATCAGAATTAAGAACAGTGAAAATGAAAAATTTAAGAAATATTAATGATAAATATTTTATTGATGTAAACCCAAAAAATATGGAGGTTAAATTTGCCAAACAAAGAAAAGCCGATTTTATGCCATTACCAAAAGATATTTCGCAAAATCTTTTAAATTGGTATAAATTTTTAAAAGAAATTAATTTTAAAAATGCCGATCCTTTATTCCCAATTATTCCAAATAATTTTAATCAAAATAATCTATTTGAAGAAAATATCAAATTTACAGGAATTAAAGCCAATTCATCAATTTGCAATATTTTTAAAAAAGCATTTACAAATGCAGGATTTGAATATATTAACCCTCATAATTTCCGCCATACTGCCATAAGATTTGCCGAAACACAAAGCCCAGTATTTTTAAATGCAGTTAGACAATCACTTGGTCATTCATCAATTGAAACATCATTTAATAGCTATGGGGAGTTGTCAGAATATGATCAAAGAGAAAGAATAAATGGGTTAGAATATGATTTTGAAACAGGCATTGTTAATCCAAAATAGATAATAAGCCATTTCTCTTTAAAATCAATAATTTTACTGAATATTCAAGCATCTTTATTGATTTAGAGTAGCATTTGCTCTTTCTTCTCATTCTAGCCAAGAAGTGTCTGAACAAGCTATTATAGCCCTCGATAGTATAAGTATGTGCCTTGGATTGAATATGCTTATCCTTAGGAACAAATTTCTCATACGGTTTCCAATAATCCGTTGCTATAATGCCTTTAGCTCTGTCTTTTACTCCTTCCCAAAGTTCTTTTCCAGTTCTTGTAGATCTGTCGCCAACAACGAAGTTGATGAATTCTTTTGCATATCTATCAACAGCAATCCAGATCCAGACAGAGTTTTTTTTGAACCAATATAGCTGTGCATTTCATCTATCTCAGTTACGCATATTTCATGGCTATTTTGCAATAAATCAAGATTTTGACCATATTGCTTGATCCAGTTAAAGATACTTACATGACTAACCTTGAGAATTCTTCCTATAGATCTAAATCCTAGACCCTCTAGGTACAACTCCAGGGCAAATCTTTTTATTGATCTATCTTTAGAATTTCTGCCTTTTGTATAATTATAATTGCAATCTTTACACTTATAGCGTTGCATTCCGTACATTTTACCATTTTTGCAAACGTTAGAACTGGAGCATTTTAAACATTTCATAGTTTGATTTATTGAGTTAAAATGCTTATTTTATGCTCAATGATGTTAATTGCTAGTAAAATCTATTGTAAATTAACAATGCCCATTTTTTGAGCAGGTGCAATATACTGACCTTTGGAAAAATGATGAATATTTACAATTTATGTATGAAAGACTGATTTTGCTTCGCGAATTATTAAGTGAAAAAGGGTCAATTTATTTGCATTGTGATTGGCATAAAAGCCATCATTTAAGATTTTTATTAGATGAAGTATTTGGAGAGGGGAATTTTGTAAATGAGATTTCTTGGCATTATAGAAGATGGAATATTGCTGGCTCATCTTTTTCAAGTAACCATGATAGCTTGTATTGGTATTCTAGAAACAAAGGAAATCATGTTTACAACCAGATGTATATTCCAAAAAGTCTAAAATCTAGTGCTCAGGGAAAAGCGTGGAAAAGTGTAATTGATGACAATGGAATAAGAAGATCAATACAAACTGATGAAATTACAAAAGGGGTGCCAATGCCAGATGTGTGGAATTTTGACGAAGGAAGTAGTGATTTATGGGAGATTTCAATGATTAATCCTGTAGGAAACGAAAGAACCGATTACCCCACTCAAAAACCCGAAGCACTTCTTGAACGCATAATAAAAGCATCTTCTAATAAAAATTCTATCATACTTGATTGCTTTGCAGGATCTGGCACAACACTTGCAGTTGCTGAGAAACTAAATAGAAGATGGATAGGGGCAGATTGCAACAAAGGAGCAATTCAAACAACTATTAAAAGAATTTCAAAAATAAAAAAACAACAAGAAGAAAACAAAGATAATAAAAAAAAAAATTATCAAAATAATGATATTTTGCATTTTAGAGTAAATAATTATGACTTCCAAGAAAGATTTACCCTTAGAGAGATTATTTTTGAAAAATATGGTATAGAAAAATTAAATGATAGATTTTTTGATGGAACCGAGGGAGAAAAATTAATTAAAATTGTAGAATTTAACAAACCATTGACACTTCTTGAAATTGAAGAGATAAAGAATGAAATTAAAAGAAATAAATCTGACGATATAAGAGATATTATTATAATTTGCTCTGGTCAAGAAACAATTTTAGCAAGCGAAATTGCTAAATATAATAAAAAATCACCAATTAATAAAATTGAAATTAGAGATATTCAAAAGGATGGCTTGTTAATTTTTGATCCTGCAATTTGTAAATGCGATATTAAAAAAGAAAATAACAAAATAAGAATATCAATTAAAGAATATTTATCACCAACTATTTTAAAAAGACTGGAAATTGATAAAAACTTATTTAGTGAGCAAATAACAGATTTTAAAAGTCAAATTGATATGGTTTTATTTGATTTTAATTATAATGGTGAAGTTTTTAATATTTGTCAGTCTGATATTCCTGCAAAAAAGAAAGATTTGATCAAAGGAGATTATGAATTTGATATTGATAATACTAATCAAGGAAAAATTGCAGTAAAAATAATTGATATGATTGGTGAAGAAGTTTTAGTAATTGAAGATTAATTTATGAATTTATTTGAAAAATTAGAAGAAAAAGTCAAAGAATGGCGAGATAATAATTATATTTGTGAAAATTATTCACAAATTAGAGAAATATTAAATTTTAATAAAATTACCGATAATAATAATATTTCTTTTAGATATTTAAGAAAGCCACAATTTGAAACAATTGAAACTTATTTATATTTAAGATTTGTTTTAAAAACCCCCAATATTATTGATTTATATAAAAATTTATTTGAAGACAATAAAACAGAATTTTTTAAATCTATTGGCATTAATCATTTGCCAAATGATGCTTTGAGATATGTTAATATTGATGAAATATTAAAAGAAATTAAAGAAAATATTAAGTTAGATGATAGTAAAAATATTGTCCAAAAACATAATTATCAAACTTTACATGAAGCATTAAATCTTGATTATTCTAGCTATATTTTAGCCCTTGCAATGGGAACTGGTAAAACAATTTTAATTGGATCAATCATTGCTATTGAATTTGCCATTGCTATTGATTTAGATGATCAAGAATCAGATGTAAAATTGATGAAAAATGCTCTTATTTTTGCACCTGGTAAAACTATTATTGAATCACTTAGAGAAATATCTGATATTGATTTTGAGAAAATATTGCCAGCAAGATTATTTAAAAAATTAGCACCAAATTTAAAAATCAATTACACTAAAGATGATGATAAAAGATTTGATGGAGTTATTGAAAATAGTTATTTTAATATCTTGGTCACTAATAGTGAAAAAATAATTCTAAAATCTCAAAAGGTAAAAAATGATTTATTTAATCAAAAAAGTGAAGATAGAGAATTATCTGAAAATTTAAGATTACAAAAAATTTGCTCTCTTGATAATTTAGGAGTTTTTTCTGACGAAGCCCATAATACTTATGGTAATAATATTGATAAGGATTTAAAAAGAGTTAGACAAACAATTAATCATATTAATCATAAAAAAAGGTTAATTTGTGTTATTAATACAACAGGCACACCATATTACAAAAAACAGCCATTAAAAGAGGTGGTTTTTTGGTATTCATTATCTCAAGGTATTAAGGATAATATTTTAAAATCAGTTAATAATAATATTCTTAGCTATGATATTAATGATCAAGATGAAGGCGAGATAATTTTTGATATAATTAATGATTTTTTTAGAAATTATAAAGATATTGCAACAATAGATAATTGCTTATCTAAAATAGCTTTTTACTTTAAAAATGAAGATCATCTACAAAATTGTAAATTATTAATTGAAAAATCATTAATTAAGCTAAATTTATCAATAACAATAATTTTCACAAATACACAAAAATCATCTAAAAAAGAATTGGAAGATTTTAATAATTTAAATAGCCCCGATAGTCAAAAAAGAATTATCTTATTAATAGATAAGGGTAAAGAGGGGTGGAATTGCCCTAGTCTATTTGCAACTGCTCTTATTCGTGAAGTTTCGTCATCTAACAACTTTATATTACAGGCAAGCACAAGATGTTTAAGGCAAGTAAAAGATAACAAAGAGAAGGCAAAAATTTATTTATCCAAAAAAAATATAAATATATTAGATAAGGAATTAAAAGAAAATTTTAATATTTCTATTGGTGATCTTGATAATCTTGATAATTCAAAAATAAAAACAGAGATATCTTTTGTTAGAAAATATCAAATGCCAAAATTGGAAATTACAAAAGAATTAAAGAAGATTGTTAGAAATAATATTGAGATCAATAATATAAATCTTCAAAAGCCAACAAAAGAAGCTGATATTGTAAATTTTAAAACAATTTATCGCTTTGAAGATGGAGAATTAAAAGAGTCATCTTTTGCTAAAAAGATTGAAAAAGAAAGTATTTATATTGGTTTATATAATGCATCAATCCAAATATCTACTAGATATAATATTGATATAAAAGATATTATAGAAAAGTTAAAAAATATTTATCCTAAAATGATCTTGCCAAAAATTCATTTAGAATCTTTATTTGAGCAAATTGAAAAACAAATTAATAAATATAAAATATCTACTGAAAAAATAAAAGAGGCGTTAGCCATAATTAAAATTCAAGATGAAGATGGAAATTATAATTTTCAGCAAGATGAAAATGGGATATTTTATCACAAAATAAGATTTAAAGAAGATAGTTTAAAAGAAAAATTATTATATAAATTCGATGATCAAGATAATAAAAATGATCTTGGATTTCATTTATCTATTTATGATTTTGATTCTAATCCTGAAAAAAGTTTTTTTACTAAATTGATTAATATATTGTCATTAGATAAAAAAGAAATTGATGATATTTATTTTACTGGCAGTATTAATGACCCTAAGAAAACGGATATTTATTTTGAATATAAAGGAATAGATGGTAAATATCATAATTATTTTCCTGATTTTATTATTACCAAAAACAATGGAGAATTTTTAATTGTAGAAATAAAGGCATCTAATAAAGAAAATGAAGAAGAGGTTAAAATAAAAGAAAAGCAGTTGAATATTTAGAGGGAATAGAGGGTAATAAATTTAAATATATTATCATTTATGCTGATAATGATTTAATAGATGATAATAATAAAAATTTATTGGAAGTAAAAAAATATTTAAAATAAATTTAAGAAAATAATTCTGGGGGCATTTATGGGGGCATAAACTAACTACACATTATTATAAAGCTATCTATATAAAGGATAAATAGCTATGATATGAATTCCTCTGTCGACTTGCTATAGGTAAATTTAAGTAAATTTACCATAGCCCTTTGGATTGCTATCAATATCAGATATTTTGCCTATGACACAATAATTTTTGAAAAAGTTCTGAGTAATTTGCAATTAATTCATCTAAAGTAATATTTTATTAAAAAAGTTTTTTAAAGCCTAGAATTACTATAACTATCTAGTATCAATTGAATTCAAAAAAGAAAGAGACGCTTGAAAAAATATTCAGTATTTGTTTAAATTGGGCATCAAAAAAAGGTAACCGCATCAGAGTCAAAATATTTAGAATTTATTAATCTATTATGAAAAGAACATTTTTCACTATATTTATATTATTTATCCTCTCTTCCTGCCAAATTATTAATAATAAATCAGATGATTATTTTTCTACTAACAAAATGATTGTTGCTAATTATAATAACGGCAAAATAACTTTAGAAGATGCTCAAAAGGAATTAGATCAAATTGCAGAAAAAAATAAAGATCTAAAAAATATCAAATTTGAAGATTTATCTTCTGATCAAAAAGAGCAGATTATTAAACAAATAGTTCTAAAAATAAAATCTTACAAAGAAGCAAAAAAAACAGGATTACACAAAGATCAGGATTATATTGATGCTGTAAGAAATTTTAAAATTGATCTTTTACAGCAAAAATTAATCATGAAGTTTAATGAGAAGGCAAAAGATGAAGAGATATTAAAAGCAGAATATAGTAAATTAGCGCAAAATCTACAGGGAAAATATGATTATAATATTAGATATATTTTATTAGGTAGTAAAAAATCTGCTGATATTATCTATAGAAAATTAAAGAAATCACCAAAATTATTTGCTAGAGAAGCCAAAAGAAAATCTTTAGATAAGGAGGTTGGTAAAAATGGTGGCAGTTTAGGTTTTGTTTTAGAAGATGCGTTGCCACAAGAAATTATAACTCAAATTAGGAAGATAAAAAAGAATCAAATTTCAAAACCATTTACAATTCAAGATAAATGGATAATTGTTAGATATGAAGATAAGAGGAAGGCTAAAATCGTAAATTTTGAAGATGCTAAAGAATCTCTATCTAGAGGTTTGACCATGAGATATCTGCAGGATTTCAAAATTAGAGTAATAGAGGAGGCAAATATTAATATGGCAATAAAGTGAAAGAACCTCGAAAAAATAAAAAACCCAATTACTTAAATTTATAGGAACCTCTGAAAAACTAAAATTGGAATTTTTAGATCATTTTTTGGCAGAAATTGTGTTTCTTTTTGGTGCAATATGAACATATTGTGTCATAAAAAACTAAATTTATGCTAAATACATATTTTAGTTTTTCAGAGGTTCCTATATAGAGAATTGGACATTTTCTAGTTTCAAGCTTTCTAATAATCAATTTTACAAATTTCCTTCATTCTGTTATAGGCCCTAACAAATCCTTTCATAGAATATTGATCTATGGCATATGTGCCAAAAATAGAGTCACTTCTTACTTTAAAAATTTTTGATTTTAGCATTTGTTTAATTATTATTTTATCTTCTTCCTTAGTTCTGATCCAAGCCATGTCCTTTTTGGTAAATAATTTATAAGAAAAATCATCTATTAATATTCTTACTTTACTATTTAGTTTATATTCAAAATCAGAAAAAATACCGACTTCTTCATTTTGATTATTTTGAAATTTTGTTACCATAATATAAGGCGCTCTATCTCTACCATGATCACTATCAGATTTAATTGGTTTAGAAGTTATATAGCATTTTTTACCTTCAGATTCAGATTCAT
This sequence comes from Rickettsiales bacterium, assembly GCA_038142525.1. Classification (GTDB taxonomy): domain Bacteria; phylum Pseudomonadota; class Alphaproteobacteria; order Rickettsiales; family UBA1997; genus CAJQHK01. The sequence goes on along the minus strand of JAYQKE010000015.1, from coordinate 318,208 downwards.
ACTCATATAAAACCCAATTATAATGCATACTATCAATTAGTGGGTAACTATCAAAAGCTGACAATAATAAAAAAATAGATATGTAAAATATTTTTTTCATTTTGGTGTTATAGCAATTATATTAATTTAAGCTGCAATATTTTTCTTTTGATCTTCTTTTAAGAATTTGATGTATGTCCTATACGCCAAAATTCTCAAAAGAAATTCAAAAGAAAAATATTGCAGCTTAAATTAATATAATTTTGCGACATCTCTTATATGTTCTACATAGTGCATTTTCATATCAGAAATTGATTTTTCAATATTTTTCCAAATTTTTAATTTCAAAACATGTTTTGAAAGAATACAATTTTTAAAACCGAGTTTAGCGGCCTCTCTAACTCTTAAATCAATATGCGAAACCATTCTAACCTCACCAGTTAAAGAAACCTCACCAATTGCGACACTAGCATCTGGCAATGGCTTATCTTTAGCAGCAGAAATTAAAGCTAAGCACATGGCTAAATCAACCGCTGGTTCAGAAATTTTTAAGCCACCAACTACATTAAGATAAACCTCTTTTTGTGATAAATTCAAACCAAATCTAGAACCTAAAACGGCAATAATCATAGATAAACGATTTAAATCCAAACCAACTACTGACCTTCGAGGTGAGGGTATAAAAGATGGTGTAATTAAGGCCTGAATTTCTGACAAAATTGGTCTACTTCCTTCAATTCCTGCAAAAACCGCTGTTCCAGAAATATTATCATTTCTATTAGATAAAAATAACTCACTGGGATTATTCACTTCTTCAAGACCCAACTCATTCATTTCAAAAACGCCAATTTCCCCTGCCGGACCATAACGATTTTTAATAGAACGAAGTAAACGAAATTGCTGATTTCTATCGCCTTCAAAATAAAGCACAGTATCAACCATATGTTCTAATAATTTTGGACCAGCAATTTGACCATCTTTAGTTACATGACTAACAATAATAATAGTAATGTTTTTTCTCTTAGCGATCATGGTTAATTCAGAGGTGCAAGCTCTAATTTGCGAGATAGTCCCAGGAGTTGATGATATATTATCAATAAACATAGTTTGAATGGAATCAATTATGACAATATCTGGAGGGTTTTTATCATTAAGAGTTTTTAAAATATTAGTAACATTAGTGTTTGATGCTAATTTTACTTTATCTTTATCCAGATGTAATCTTTTAGCACGCATTAAAACTTGATCAACCGATTCCTCACCTGAAATATAAAAGACCTTCTTGTCAATTCGTGAAATTGCAAAGACTGTTTGAAGTAATAAAGTTGATTTACCAATACCGGGATCACCAGCAATTAAAATTGCAGAACCTCTAACAATTCCGCCACCAATTACGCGATCAAATTCTTCAATATTGATTTTTATTCTATTAATATTATCAATTTTGTGATCAAGATCAACCATCTCAATTTTTTGACCTTCCTCTGGCTTTAATTTTTGGTTATTAGTTTCTAGGCCAGAATTGCTACCAAAACCTCCAACCTCATATTCTTCAATTAGTGAATTCCAGGCGCCACAATCAGGGCATTTCCCAGCCCATTTAGTATGAATTGTGCCACATGACTCACATGAATATGTTGTTTTTTTTGCCATTTGTAAAAATTAAATTATTACCATCTTCCTCTACCTTTTTCTCTTCCTGCAAACCCTTTCCTGAGCTTCAACCATGCTAGACCAAAAACCCTTTTTACGATTTTTATTCATTAATTTTGCCGAACTTACTAAATAGGTCAATTTTTGCCCTAAAATCATAGAAGTCCAAAATCCAACCGGTTTCACTATATCAACAATTTCTACCTCATCAATATTATTTTGATTTTCCTTTTCTATCTTGCTATATCTTTCTTCTTCTTTTCTTTTATCACGATATAAATCTTCATCTTTTTTATCTAATTTTTTCTTCTCAATTGCCTCAGCAATTTTATCAGATTCAATATGTTTATTAGTAAATATTTTTAAAGCTATTAATAAAATAATTCTAACAAATAAAGCAACCATAAGAGCAGCTAGTAAAAAAGCTATTAAAAGTAAAAATATATTTGTAAAATCTTGATTCATTATAATTGTAAGATGATTCAAGCTATTGCTAGCCAAATTAAACTTGAATATTTAAATATTACTAAATGATAGATTTAAGTCAAATTTTTAAAGAAAATGAAAAAAAAATTGTAGTCGCTATGTCTGGAGGCGTTGATTCCTCAGTGGTTGCTTTGCATTTTTAAAAAATCTGGCTATGATGTAATTGGCATTACTTTGCAACTTTATGATCATGGCGAAGTTTTAAAGAAAAAAGGTGCTTGCTGTGCTGGTGCCGATATTTATGATGCTAAAAAAGTCGCTGAAAAATTTAATTTTCCACATTATGTCTTAAATTACGAAAGTCTCTTTAAAGATTCGGTCATAGAAGATTTTGCTGAAAGCTATATTAATGGCGAAACGCCAATTCCATGCATTAGATGTAATCAAACAGTAAAATTTAGCGATCTTTTAAAAGTGGCAAAAGATTTGGGCACTGATTGTTTAGCAACTGGACATTATGTAAGACGCGATTTTGATGGTCAAAATAATTTTTTACTCAAAGCGACAGATCTGAGTAAAGATCAAAGCTATTTTTTATTTGCTACCACCAAAGAACAATTATCATTTTTAAGATTTCCTCTAGGAGGGTTAGATAAGTCAGAAACAAGAAAATTAGCCCAGGATTTAGGATTGGAAATTTCTAACAAGCCAGATAGTCAAGATATTTGTTTTGTACCAAATGGTAATTATGCCAAAATTGTTGAAAAATATCGCCCCAAAGCTTTCAAAAAAGGTGATATTTATCATATCAATGGAGAAAAGCTTGGAACTCATGAAGGTATAATTAATTATACAATTGGTCAAAGAAAAGGTCTTGGCATTAGCTCGCAAGATCCACTTTTTGTTATCAAAATTAAACCAAAAGAAAATCAAATTATTGTTGGAGAAGAAAAATATCTTTTTAATAAGGAGTTTATTATTAAGGAGATTAATTGGCTTGGTGATGACCAAGATCTTAAAAAAGAGGTAAATTTAAAAGTTAGACTTAGATCTTCTGCGGCTGAAAAAGAAGCTAAGATCAATTTCTTTCATGAAAATAATATTTTAAAGGCCAAAATTATTTTAAAAGAAGGTGATAGGGCAATTACTAAGGGTCAGGCCTGTGTTTTTTATGATAATGATCGAGTTATGGGTGGCGGTTGGATTGAAAGAATAATACCAAAGTTCATTTTAAAATAGACAATATAGTTTTTAAGATGAACTTTGGTACAACAGAAAGCTAATCTTTTCCATTTGAATATATTGAAGCCACAAAATTAACAAATAAACTAGCGCAAATGGCAATTAAAACTGCTAATATTCCGTATAATACCGGCTCGTTAAAAGCCATTTCACTAACTTGAGCACTAAATCCAACCTTATCAACATAAATTGGAATTGATTGAAAAGCACCTAAATTTCCATCTTCCATGAGATAAATTTCAACATTATAAATCCCTTCAGAAATATTTTTAGGAAATTTTAACATTACCTTAAATAGATTTTCATCCAAAAAGTCAATTTTATTTGAATTTTCTGTATAAAGCTCTTGTTCAGTCAAATTTCTAATAAATTCTATTTTGAATTCTTCTTTTTGTGAAAGATTTTTATGATTTGAAATATCAAAATCAATATCTTTTGTCGACATCTCTAAGGCTGAAAATAAACGAGAATCTCGTAGCGCTCTATAATCACCAAAAGTAGAATAATAACCATAAGAATTATTAAATTTTAGCCTTTTTTCATTAATCCAAATACCTAAAATCTGCCCCTTTTTATTAACTATATAATCTTTTTTTGGACCACGAACTATGATAAAAATATCACCAAAAACATCTTTGCTACCAAAAAGAAGAATTTCCTCTCCTGTAAAATTAGTGTCAATTTCAATTTTATTAGATGAAATTCCAGAAATAATTGATTTTGCCGAGACTTCAAAGGATAAAAATGTTAAAAATAATAAAATTAATAATTTAAACACTATATAATAATTTAGTTTTTTTGATGTAAAATGTTGGAAAAATAGTTTTTAAATTATTGAAAGCCAGATCTAAATCAGATTTTTTATCAAAAACTCCAAAACAAGTTGCACCGCTACCAGATAATTTTGCACTAATAATATTTCTTTGCAATCTTAGATTTTCCAAAATCTTTTTAATTTCAGGACAAAATTTTATTGCCACCACCTCTAAATGATTTTTTTTATTTCTAATTAAGGAAATTAAATCATGATTTTGATTTTGCATAGCTCCATTATTTTTCAATTTTTGTTTTGTAATTTGATAATTTTGGAAAATTTTACCAGTATTAAGTGGTTTGTTAGGATTAATAATTAATAAATATAAATCATGATGATCTAGAAAGATATCTTCAACTTTTTCCCCTATACCAGAAATTAAAGCCATTTTTTTATGAAGACAAAATGGTACATCAGAGCCAATTTCAAGGGCAATTTCTTGTAAATCTTCCTTAGAAATTTTTAAATCATATAATTTTATTAAAATTTCTATTAAAGTTGCGGCATTTGTTGATCCTCCGCCCAAACCTGCTGATATTGGGATATTCTTTTCTAACTTAATTTTAATATTTGGAGTAAAATCATATTTTTTAGCAAGAAGATTAATAGTTTTTATTAAAATATTATCTTCTTTATTTCCTAATAATTTTAGATCGAGTGATCCTGCTACTTCCAATATAACTTCTCCTGCAGGGGTTAATTTTTGTTTTAACAAATGCTGATCTTTTTTGCCAGATTTTGGTTGAGCGATCCTCTCCACCTCTATAACATCATAAATATCAATAAAGGTCATTAAACTATCAAGCAAATGATAATTTTGATTATTTTTTCCAATAATTTCTAAAAAAAGATTAATTTTTGCAAAAGATTTAACAGTAATTTTCATAAATTTATTTTTTTCTAAAAAATTCTAAGAAAAAATTTATAAAAAGAAATTATTTTTAGATAATCCTTTGAATTCTTAAATAGAATCGTTAGATTTTTTGATTCAATTTTAATTAATTTTTACTGATGTTTAGAAATATTGCAATTATTGCCCATGTTGATCATGGCAAAACTACCCTAATTGATGAAATGCTTGGTCAAAGCGGCACTTTCCATCAAAATAAGCAGGTGGAAGAGAGAGTTATGGATAGTAATGATTTAGAAAAAGAAAGAGGAATTACTATTTTAGCAAAATGTACTGCCATTAATTGGAAAAATGATAAAATCAATATTATCGATACTCCGGGTCACGCCGATTTTGGTGGTGTGGTGGAAAGAATTTTGAATATGGCAGATTCTGCTGTTTTATTGGTTGATGCTGCAGAAGGTCCTATGCCACAAACAAAATTTGTACTTTCAAAAGCCTTAAATCTCGGGCTAAAGCCAATGGTAATTATTAATAAAATTGATCGTAGTGATGCTCGTCCTGACGAAGTTTTGGATGAAATTTTTGATCTTTTTGTTTCGCTAGATGCTAATGAGGAGCAATTAGATTTTCCTGTTTTATATCTTGCATGTCGTGATGGTTGGTGTGTTAAGGATTTGGAAAATGATGAAAGAAAAGATCTTACTCCGCTTTTTGATTTAATTTTAGAACATGTTACGCCGCCAAAATTTGATGAATCTGCACCATTTTCAATGTTGGCTACTTTAATTGAATCTAATCCATTTTTTGGCAGAACTTTAACTGGTAGAATTTATAGCGGAATTGCTAAAAATGGTATGAATTGTAAAGCTATCAATCTTGATGGAAAACTTGTCGATCAAGGTAGAATTACTAAATTACAAATTTTTAAGGGTGTTGATCCAATTGCTGTTGAAGAAGCTAGTGCTGGAGATATTGTAAAAATTTCAGGTCTTGAAAAAGCCTCAGTTTCAGACACTTTTTGTGATAACTCGATTAATGAGCCAATCAAATCAACCAAAATTGATCCGCCAACAATGGCTATTTCAATTTTAGTTAATAATTCACCTCTTGCTGGAATGGAAGGTGAAAAGGTTACTTCTCGTATGATTCGAGATCGTTTATTTGCTGAAGCTGAATCAAATGTTGCAATTACTGTTAAGGAAAGTCCAGCAAATGATGGTTTTGAAGTTGGTGGTAGAGGTGAATTGCAATTAGGTGTTTTAATTGAAAATATGAGAAGAGAGGGTTTTGAACTTGCAGTTTCAAGACCAAGAGTTTTATTTAAGGAAGATGAGAAAGGTAATAAATTAGAGCCAATTGAAGAATTAGTAGTTGATGTTGATGATGAATTTTCTGGCTCAGTAGTTGAAAAAGTTGCGACCAGGAAAGGTGAAATGGTTGATATGAAGCCATCTGGAGGAGGTAAAACTAGAATTACTTTTAAAGTTCCATCTCGTGGTTTAATTGGTTATCAGGGAGAGTTTTTTAACTGACACTAAGGGAACTGGTATTATGAACCGAGTTTTTGATTCCTACCAGCCTTACAAGGGAGAATTGGCTTTTAAAAGAAATGGCTCATTAATTTCTAATGATTCTGGTCTTGCAAACCGGTTATGCTTTATTTAATTTACAAGATCGTGGTATAATGTTTATTGGTGCTGGTGATAAGGTTTATACTGGCATGATTATTGGTCAAAATGCTAAAAATAATGATTTGGAAGTAAATATTATTAAGGGTAAACAATTAACCAATGTTAGGGCTAGTGGAACTGATGAGGCAATTAGATTAACGCCACCAAAAAAACTTACCTTAGAAGATATGATTACTTATATCAATGATGATGAGTTGGTAGAAGTTACGCCAAAATCACTTAGGCTTCGAAAATTATATCTCGATAGTAATGAGAGAAAAAGGATGAGTAAAAATAAGTAAAAATTAGTCAATATAGCTTTTAAGAATATTTTCTAATTATTGGCAATATATTTTCTTTTAATTCGGGATCTTTCATAGCAAAGGAAAGATTAGCTTCAATATAGCCAGCAACATTTCCACAATCAAAGCGTTCCCCCTGATATTTTTGATGATAAAAAGGTAGTTTCTTTGACATTTCTTTCATAGCGTCAGTTAGCTGAATTTCATTACCTGCACCAATTTTTTTCTTACCTAAATAATTAAAAATTTCTGGTCATAAAATATAGCGACCATTAATTGCCAAATTTGAAGGTGCTTTATCAATTTCTGGTTTTTCAACCATATCAATAATTTTATCTTTCTTATAAGAAATAATACCATATTTGTTAGTATCAGATTCTGGCACTGAGGCTACTGAAATAATATTACATTTTTCTTGTTTTTTTTGATATGAATTAATCATCTTCTTTAAAAAATCCCCAGGATTTTCTTCAAAAATCATTTCATCAGCCAAAATAACCACAAAAGGTTCATCCTTAACAAAATTTCGAGCACACCAGATAGAATGACCAAGTCCCAAAGGACTGCCCTGACGAATGAAGGAAATTGCACCAGGTTCAGAAGGTAGCCATTGGGATACTGATTTTAATTGCTGATCTTTTCTTTTTTGATCAAGATTATCTTCTAATTCATAAGATGTGTCAAAATGGTTATTAATGATATTTTTATTACGACCAGTAATGAAGATAAATCTTTCAATTCCAGTTGCTTTGGCTTCTTCAAAAGCATATTGGATTATTGGCTTATTAGCAACTGGCATCATCTCTTTGGGCATTGATTTTGTTGCCGGTAAAAATCTAGTGCCGAAGCCACCTACTGGAAAAATTGCTGTTTTTATAGTCATATTTTTAAATTACATCATATTTTCGAGCATCAAATAATTGATAATGCCACCATTCATTACGATAAAAATCCCAACCAGAGGAAATCATAATAGATAATAATATTAAACGATTTTTTTGAGCTTCAATGGAAATATCCTTTACTCCGTGATGAGCTTTAGAGCTAAAATCATCAAAATCAGTACCCATTTCTAATTCATCGCCATTTTGATCAATTAATGTTAAATCAACAGCGACCCCGCGACAATGAGGAATGGATCCAGTCTCTGGATTTGAAACATATTCTCCAGGAAATTTATCATAAAGAAATTTTTGACATTGTAATGGACGATAAGCATCAAAAATTTTTAATTTATAACCTTTTTCTTTGGCTAATTTTACCGATTCATATAATTTATCTGCAAATTTTCTTATGTAAAAAATTATAGTTCTTATCATAAATAATATCATTAGTAATATTATCTTTGGTAAAATATTTTAAATCTAATATCACCCCAAATTCTTTTTCAGTAATTTTAACTAAATTATTCATAATATATCCATTTCATTAATTATAATATATCCTTTTTCCAAATTTACTTCTTTAATCATATCGTTATTAAAGGGTAAAATATTCATATGTTTGCTATAATCAATATCGGTAAAATTAATTTCAAATAAATCTCCAGCACCAAAATTCATAACATTAATAATAGAGCCAATTTCTTTGCCAGAAATATTTCTAACTTTTAAATTAACTAAATCATGATAATAAAATTGATCATCATTAGATAAATTTTTTAAATCTTTTTCATCAATAAAAAGATCAGTATTTCTTATCTCTTCAGCTTGATTACGATTATTGATATCATTTATTTTTGCTATATAAATATTTCGCTTTATATTTCTAATTAGTTTTATTTTATAATTTTTATTATCTTTTGCAAAAATTGAACTATATTTTTCTAGATCGGAAGAGTTTTCTGAGTAACTAATTAATTTTACTTCACCTTTGATACCATGAGGCGAAGTAATTTTAGCAATTAAAATTTGCATAATTATATAATATACTAATTTATAATGAAAAAGATATTATTATTTACAATTATTATAAACCTATCTTCATGTGGTTATTTTTATAATATCCATAATAACAGCCAAGAACAAAGTTATATTAGAATTGTTGATTCTAAGGGAAAACCAAAAAAAGTTAGAACTTTTACCCCAGAGCTAAATATACAATATTTAACAGCACAAGAAAGTCAAAAATTCAGATCAAATACTACTCCAAGAGTGCAAAATCCAGCTATTAATGAAAGATATAATTCTTCAAGAATAGAAAATAATCTAATGTCTAATGACGGAAGAAAAGAGACTCAAGAAACAAAAATTAATAAACAAACTCAGCAGAAAGTTCCAAATCAAAATAATAACAAATTAGAGACAAAAGAGCAAATAAATAAAAAATCACAAAATGATCAAGAACCAGTCGCAATTATTTATAAGCTAGATAAGGAGGAGTTGTCGAAATATGATTTAAAGCCAAATAAAGCAAAGAAATCCAAAATAAAACCATCAGGATCAAAACTTAAGAGAGGTGATTTATTAATTCAGATATCTTCTTTTGCTAATAAAAGAAAAGCTCTCAGGGCTAAGAAGCAAAAAAATGTTAGAAATAGCAGAGTAATATCAGTAAAAATAGGTAAAAAAACCTATCATAAATTAGTTGTTGGTCCATTTAGAAATAAAAAACAGGGTAATATTACTTTAAAAAAGTTAAAAAAACTGGGCTATAATGATGCTTTTTACTATAAATATAAGGGCTGATGGATAGAGAGATAGCAAAAAGAGAATTTTTAGATAATTATTTTAAATCACCTTATAATATAAAACCTATTCCTGGCGATTGTTCGCCGCGTTCCTATGATAGGATATTTAATGAGAATAAAAATTTTATTTTGATGGATGCCCCAATTGAGGTGATGAATATTGAGACATTTGTTAAAATTGACTCTATTCTTCGAGATAATAATTTTTCTGCACCAGAGATTTATAAAACTGATAAAAAAAATGGCTTTCTATTGTCAGAAGATTTAGGTAATAATAGTTTTAATAATATATTATCAGATCTAAAAAATCAGGAATTATATTTAAAAGAACAAGAAATTTATCAATATGCCACAGATCTATTAATTGAATTACATAAAATAAACTTATCTGAAATTGATTTACCAGAATATAATAGTGATTTATTGTTAAAGGAGTTAAGAGTTTTTGTTGATCATTATTTAAAATTTATAAAAAATAGAGAATTATCAGTAAAAGAGCAGGGAGAGTTTCAGGAAATATGGCTTGAAATATTTCAAAAATTATCAAATGATAGATTTTTGGTTCTTAGAGATTATCATGCTGATAATTTATTTTTTTTAGAAAAAAGATCTATTCATAAAAAAATTGGCCTAATTGATTTTCAAGATGCGGTTTTAGGTTCAAGAGCTTATGATTTGGTTTCTTTTTTGCAAGATGCTAGAAGGGATGTGTCAAAAAATTTACAGAAGGATATGATTAATTATTACATCGATAAAACTTCAATCAATTCTACACAATTTATAACTGATTATAAAATATTGTCTTTACAGAGAAATATCAAAATTCTTGGTATTTTTGCCAGACAGGGAATTTTATATAAAAAAATAAAAGATATCTTGATTTAATACCAAGAGTATTAGAATATGTATTATCTAGTCTCAAGGAAGATAAAATTTTCAGCAATCATAAATTATTCTTAAAATGGTAATGAATTTTGATGATACAGAATTATTCTATGACAATAGTTTACTAAATCAAATAGCATCGGAATTAGAAAAAGAAAAGAAAGATATAGAGGAATTATCTGAAGTCTTGAATCAATTGGTAGAGTTATTTCAGGGTGCCTCAAAGTCAGAAATAGCAAATCCTGTTCGATTAAAAGTAAGGCTAAGAGACCTAAATGCAAATTATAGAAAGATATTTTTTATTTTAATCTCAATATCTATTGGTGATCCCAAGAATGGTTTTTTTGTTACTTTAGATTATGATAAGATCTATTATTTTGCTAATCCAGATCAAATTAAGAAGCTTCATAAATCATATAGCAATATTCTTAAATCTAGAGCTGCAACAGAAGGTTTTACAGAAAAAGAGTTTAAAAATTTTATCACTAAATGTTCAAATATAGTAAATGAAATTGTATCTACGATTATTATCAGACCAAATACTGATTTCTTTATTAAGAAGGTAAATATAATGGGAGTTGAAGAAGTGACCTAAAAATTTTTATCAGACTGACATTAAGTAATCTATTATCTTTTTTACAAAACTATTATTGACTTCAAAATTAGTTTTTATTTCTTTTTTCATCACTTGTTTTAAAAAAGTGATCATACCTAAGGCAACAGAAAAAGAAGGGTTATTGAGATCTTTTTGTAAGTTCTTAATACCAACTGGATAGCCAATAGAAACATTTTTGCCAAAAATATCCTCTACCAATTTTTCAATCCCTATCATATTTGCTACCCCTCCAGATAAAATTATATTATTAATTGCATATGATGAATAGCCATTTTCCTCTAGATCTTTTTTAACCATAATAATGATTTCTTCCAATCTAGCCAGCATGATATTTTTCAATTCAACCTTGGTCAATTGAATTAATTTTGTGGGATAAACATCATCATCAAGTTTAAATTTAATTAATTCTTTTTCTTCAATTGGACTAATAACTAGTGAGTTATTTAATAATTTAATATTTTCAGCAATATCCAGATTTACATTTAGCATCATAGCTATATCTCTAGTAATATGAATACCTCCTAAAGCACAATTGCCAATAAAATATAATTTATTATCAATAATAATTGAATATGAAGTGGAGTTGCCACCGATATCAATTACTAAGGTTCCAAAATTTAACTCATTTTCATTCATTACACCAAGCGAGGTCGATATAAGCATCAGAAATATAATTATTAACAGAAATAGTAGAGAATTTCATGCAATTTTCTATATTTTTAATTATGCTATTTTGAACAGAAATAATGTAAAATTTTCCAGATAAATAATCGCCAGACATATATCTTGGATTTGTCACTTTAGTATTATGGTCTATTTTATATTCTAGTGGAATAAGGTGGATTATTTCTTTCTTATTATTTTTAAAATTGGTTTTGATATCTGAAACCAAAGCCATGATATCAGAATTATTGACAATTTTTGATGATATTTTATTAGTGACTAATTTTGTAACTGACTCCAACCTAAGGCCTGATATATTAACAACTAATTTACTTATGTTAAACCCAGCCATTTTTTCGGCATCCGCGATGGTTTTTGTGATGGCTAATTGCGCCAGCTTCATATCATTTATAGCAGATGAAGATATGTCAACAGATTGTCTATAACCATAACCAACAACTCGAATATTTTTGTCAGAAATTTCGGCAATAATACATGCTAATTTAGTCGTTCCTATATCTAAAGTCAAACTATTTTGCCTTTAATAGACATTAATAAATTTATTAATTATTTTGGAAAGTACAATTGATAAAAATAATTAAAAATTATTTAATTGCAACTGGATATTAATTCGGTTGCAAAGCAGGGCAACGGAATGCTGGTTGCATAACATTATAAATGATTTAGATTACTTATCAAATGCAAAGCTAGGTAATTTAATTAAAATGGTTATGCTTTTAAATATTCTAGAAACCTATGAAAAACCCATTAATTTAATATAAAATCTCTCAACAACATAATTTCTATTAAAATATTTTAGATATTTTTTGATTAAATTACTTGAATCAATAAGCCATAAAGCTAGTATTTTAATAAAATAACATCAATATCATGGCAACATAACAGTCATTTTTTTCTTTAGCAGTTAGTGATAGAAAGTTAAGAGCAGAAAAATTTCTTGATCAGAAAATCTTTTTGGATGAATATCATTCTATCTTTAAAGCAACTTGCAAAATTATTATTTTTATGCTACAATGGGGTAGATTCATCTTAAATAAATCAATATATTATGTTAGAATTAAAAAAATTAACAATTTTTATTTTTATCATCTTTTTCTCGAAATTTTCTCTAGCTAATAATTGTGTAAAATTATCTGGTTATGATTTTGAATTTCTGGAAAAAACAGGTGCTTGTGCTGGATATTTTCTTGAGACCTATAATAATTCTAATATTAATACAGCTAGTTCAAAAAATAGATTTAATAGTCTATTACGCAAAAATAGTAATGATGGTTATACCATTCATTTCAGTTTTGATAGGGCAGATGAAAATATTACAGGTGATCAAACTTTAGTAGCTTTTTATGAAAATATAGCAGATGCCCCTGGAACAGAAATTGCTAAAATAGGAATTAATAGTGAAGGGAATTTTTATCATAGTCACGGTACTGATAATATATTATTATCATTATCAGATGATGTAGATTTTAGAAATCCTCACACTGCAGTTATTGTTTATGATACTAAGAGAAGACAGTTGATTTTAAATATTGATGGCGAGGAGGTTTATATTAATGCAGTTGAGCCATTAAGTCAGTCAAATATCAATAAGATAGTTTTAGGTAATAACTATGTTGGTAAGATTGGTAATCTGAAGATTTATGCTACTAATGTATCAATTACAGAAAGAGAGGTTATAGCAAATGCTTTATCAAAATGGGTTAAGATCAAGCCAAAATCATTAATTAAGAAACGAAATGGTTCTTTTGAGACGGATTCTCAATCAGCTTGCAATGTTGGAGCAGTTGCTGAGGGGAGTTACTGCTATGGTCCATATAATGCTGGAAGTGATTATACCTTACCCTATCAAGCTGCAGATCCAGGGGCAGTTAGATATGATAATGCTGCCAATAGTTCTGGAACTGCGATAGCTTTTTCTTGTAATTCAGGATATACCGCATCAACCAGCCCAGCTCCAAGCTATTATTTTAATGGTAGTGGTAAAATACAAATTCAAGGCCATTGTGTTTTAAGCTCCTCAGTTATAGACCCTAATTGTTATTCTGTAACTATTGGGGAAGTGGCACCAGAAAATTTTGCTGGATGCGGCAATATGCTAGTAGTTGATCGTGCAATGCTCGATTCGGCCATTGCTGATGGTTCTTATGATTTTAAACCAGGTGATGGCTATACTTCTCATATGGGTAATACTTATACATTTGCCAATGATGTCAATAATATCTTTACAGGAAGAGTAACAGATATGCGTGGTTTATTTAAAAGTAAATCAGTTTTTAACGCAGATATTGGCTATTGGGATGTTAGTAAAGTCACTGATATGGGTGATATGTTTTCTAATGCCAAGCTTTTCAATCAAGATATTGGCGGTTGGAATGTGAGCTCTGTAACTAATATGGATGTGATGTTTGCTTATGCCTATGATTTTAATCAAGATCTTAATAATTGGGATACATCTAATGTTACTGATATGCGTGGGATGTTTTCTTATGCCAAGCTTTTCAATCAAGATCTTAATAATTGGGATACATCTAATGTTACTGATATGGCTTCCATGTTTAATGGTGCCTATGATTTTAATCAAGATCTTAATAATTGGGATACATCTAATGTTACTGATATGACTGGGATGTTTTATCAAGCCTATGATTTTAATCAAGATCTTAATAATTGGGATACATCTAATGTTACTGATATGCGTGGGATGTTTTCTTAAGCCAATGCTTTTCAATCAAGATCTTAATAATTGGGATACATCTAATGTTACTGATATGGCTTCCATGTTTAATGGTGCCTATGATTTTAATCAAGATCTTAATAATTGGGATACATCTAATGTTACTGATATGAATTCCATGTTTGCTTATGCCAGTCTTTTCAATCAAGATCTTAATAATTGGGATACATCTAATGTTACTAATATGGCTTATATGTTTACTGATGCCAATCTTTTCAATCAAGATCTTAATAATTGGGATACATCTAATGTTACTAATATGACTCGGATGTTTGCTTATGCCAGGCTTTTCAATCAAGATCTTAATAATTGGGATACATCTAATGTAACTAATATGGGTGCGATGTTTCGTAATGCCAGTCTTTTCAATCAAGATCTTAATAATTGGGATACATCTAATGTTACTGATATGTCTTATATGTTTTCTTATGCCAAGCTTTTCAATCAAGATCTTAATAATTGGGATACATCTAATGTTACTGATATGGATTACATGTTTTATCAAGCCTATGATTTTAATCAAGATCTTAATAATTGGGATACATCTAATGTTACTGATATGCGTCTGATGTTTTATCAAGCCTATGATTTTAATCAAGATCTTAATAATTGGGATACATCTAATGTTACTGATATGTCTTATATGTTTGCTTATGCCAATCTTTTCAATCAAGATCTTAATAATTGTGATACATCTAATGTTACTGATATGCGTGTGATGTTTTATCATGCCTATAATTTTAATCAAGATCTTAATAATTGGGATACATCTAATGTTACTGATATGGCTTCCATGTTTTCTAATGCCAGTCTTTTCAATCAAGATCTTAATAATTGGGATACATCTAATGTTACTAATATGGCTTCCATGTTTAATGGTGCCCATGATTTCAATCAAGATCTTAATAATTGGGATACATCTAATGTAACTAATATGGGTGCGATGTTTCGTAATGCCAGTCTTTTCAATCAAGATCTTAATAATTGGGATACATCTAATGTTACTGATATGTCTTATATGTTTTCTTATGCCAAGCTTTTCAATCAAGATCTTAATAATTGGGATACATCTAATGTTACTGATATGGATTACATGTTTTATCATGCCTATGATTTCAATCAAAATCTTAATAATTGGGATACATCTAATGTTACTGATATGGATTACATGTTTTATAATGCCAATAGTTTCAATCAAAATCTTAATAATTGGGATACATCTAATGTTACTAATATGGCTTCCATGTTTAATGGTGCCCATGATTTCAATCAAGATCTTAATAATTGGGATACATCTAATGTTACTGATATGGCTTTCATGTTTTATAATGCCTATGATTTTAATCAGGATTTAACCAGTTGGGTCGTTTCTGGTGTAACTAATTGTACTAATTTTGCTGCTACTTCTGGCTTAACCGCTCCTAATAAACCAAATTTCACTGGTTGTACAGAGTAATAGCAATTTTACTTTAACATCAATATCATGGCAACATAACAGTCATTTTTTTCTTTAGCAGTTAGTGATAGAAAGTTAAGAGCAGAAAAATTTCTTGATCAGAAAATCTTTTTGGATGAATATCATTCTATCTTTAAAGCAACTTGCAAAATTATTATTTTTATGCTACGATGGGGTAGATTCATCTTAAATAAATCAATATATTATGTTAGAATTAAAAAAATTAACAATTTTTATTTTTATCATCTTTTTCTCGAAATTTTCTCTAGCTAATAATTGTATAAAATTATCTGGTTATGATTTTGAATTTCTGGAAAAAACAGGTGCTTGTGCTGGATATTTTCTTGAGACCTATAATAATT
Organism: Rickettsiales bacterium; assembly: GCA_038142525.1. Taxonomy (GTDB): domain Bacteria; phylum Pseudomonadota; class Alphaproteobacteria; order Rickettsiales; family UBA1997; genus CAJQHK01. The sequence continues at coordinate 301,843 of JAYQKE010000015.1, read as the reverse complement.
CTAATATTAATACAGCTAGTTCAAAAAATAGATTTAATAGTCTATTACGCAAAAATAATAAAGGTGGTTATACCATTCATTTCAGTTTTGATAGGGCAGATGAAAATATTACAGGTGATCAAACTTTAGTAGCTTTTTATGAAAATATAGCAGATGCCCCTGGAACAGAAATTGCTAAAATAGGAATTAATAGTGAAGGGAATTTTTATCATAGTCACGGTACTGATAATATATTATTATCATTATCAGATGATGTAGATTTTAGAAATCCTCACACTGCAGTTATTGTTTATGATACTAAGAGAAGACAGTTGATTTTAAATATTGATGGCGAGGAGGTTTATATTAATGTAGTTGAGCCATTAAGTCAGTCAAATATCAATAAGATAGTTTTAGGTAATAACTATGTTGGTAAGATTGGTAATCTGAAGATTTATGCTACTAATGTATCAATTACAGAAAGAGAGGTTATAGCAAATGCTTTATCAAAATGGGTTAAGATCAAGCCAAAATCATTAATTAAGAAACGAAATGGTTCTTTTGAGACGGATTCTCAATCAGCTTCCAAAGCTTGCAATGTTGGAGCAGTTGCTGAGGGGAGTTACTGCTATGGTCCATATAATGCTGGAAGTGATTATACCTTACCCTATCAAGATCTTAATAGATCCAGGGGCAGTTAGATATGATAATGTCGCCAATAGTTCTGGAACTGCGATAGCTTTTTCTTGTAATTCAGGATATACCGCATCAACCAGCCCAGCTCCAAGCTATTATTTTAATGGTAGTGGTAAAATACAAATTCAAGGCCATTGTGTTTTAAGCTCCTCAGTTATAGACCCTAATTGTTATTCTGTAACTATTGGGGAAGTGGCACCAGAAAATTTTGCTGGATGCGGCAATATGCTAGTAGTTGATCGTGCAATGCTCAATTCGGCCATTGCTGATGGTTCTTATGATTTTAAACCAGGTGATGGCTATACTTCTCATACTGATAAAACATATAGTTTTAATGAAATATTTACAGGACAAGTAACTAGTATGCATGGTATGTTTTATGGTTCTGCTTTTAATGGTGACATATCAAATTGGGATACAAGTAGTGTAACTGATATGAGTAAGATGTTTCATAGTTCGCTGATATAAATCCAAGATGTTTTATCAAGCCTTTTAATGGTGATATATCAAATTGGGATACAAGTAATGTAACTAATATGTCTGGGATGTTTGAGCGTTCTGTTTTTAATGGTGACATATCAAATTGGAATACAAGTAATGTAACTAATATGGCTGGTATGTTTGCTTATGCCAATCTTTTCAATCAAGATCTTAATAATTGGGATACATCTAATGTTAACTAATATGGGTGCGATGTTTCGTAATGCCAGTCTTTTCAATCAAGATCTTAATAATTGGGATACATCTAATGTTACTAATATGGCTTCCATGTTTTATAATGGTGCCCATGATTTCAATCAAGATCTTAATAATTGGGATACATCTAATGTTACTGATATGAATTCCATGTTTTATTATGTCAAGCTTTTCAATCAAGATCTTAATAATTGGGATACATCTAATGTTACTGATATGGCTGGGATGTTTTATCGAGCGAGTCTTTTCAATCAAGATCTTAATAATTGGGATACATCTAATGTTACTTATATGGCTTATATGTTTACTTATGCCTATAATTTTAATCAAGATCTTAATAATTGGGATACATCTAATGTTACTGATATGGCTTCCATGTTTACTGGCAGTCTTTTTCAATCAAGATATTGGCGGTTGGGATGTGATCTCTGTTACTAATATGAAGAGGATGTTTTATAGTGCCTATGATTTTAATCAGGATTTAACCAGTTGGGTCGTTTCTGGTGTAACTAATTGTACTAATTTTGCTGCTACTTCTGGCTTAACCGCTCCTAATAAACCAAATTTCACTGGTTGTACAGAGTAATAGCAATTTTACTTTAACATCAATATCATGGCAACATAACAGTCATTTTTTTCTTTAGCAGTTAGTGATAGAAAGTTAAGAGCAGAAAAATTTCTTGATCAGAAAATCTTTTTGGATGAATATCATTCTATCTTTAAAACAACTTGCAAAATTATTATTTTTATGCTACAATGGGGTAGATTCATCTTAAATAAATCAATATATTATGTTAGAATTAAAAAAATTAACAATTTTTATTTTTATCATCTTTTTCTCGAAATTTTCTCTAGCTAATAATTGTATAAAATTATCTGGTTATGATTTTGAATTTCTGGAAAAAACAGGTGCTTGTGCTGGATATTTTCTTGAGACCTATAATAATTCTAATATTAATACAGCTAGTTCAAAAAATAGATTTAATAGTCTATTACGCAAAAATAATAAAGGTGGTTATACCATTCATTTCAGTTTTGATAGGGCAGATGAAAATATTACAGGTGATCAAACTTTAGTAGCTTTTTATGAAAATATAGCAGATGCCCCTGGAACAGAAATTGCTAAAATAGGAATTAATAGTGAAGGGAATTTTTATCATAGTCACGGTACTGATAATATATTATTATCATTATCAGATGATGTAGATTTTAGAAATCCTCACACTGCAGTTATTGTTTATGATACTAAGAGAAGACAGTTGATTTTAAATATTGATGGCGAGGAGGTTTATATTAATGTAGTTGAGCCATTAAGTCAGTCAAATATCAATAAGATAGTTTTAGGTAATAACTATGTTGGTAAGATTGGTAATCTGAAGATTTATGCTACTAATGTATCAATTGCAGAAAGAGAGGTTATAGCAAATGCTTTATCAAAATGGGTTAAGATCAAGCCAAAATCATTAATTAAGAAACGAAATGGTTCTTTTGAGACGGATTCTCAATCAGCTTCCAAAGCTTGCAATGTTGGAGCAGTTGCTGAGGGGAGTTACTGCTATGGTCCATATAATGCTGGAAGTGATTATACCTTACCCTATCAAGTTTGCAGATCCAGGGGCAGTTAGATATGATAATGTTGCCAATAGTTCTGGAACTGCGATAGCTTTTTCTTGTAATTCAGGATATACCGCATCAACCAGCCCAGCTCCAAGCTATTATTTTAATGGTAGTGGTAAAATACAAATTCAAGGCCATTGTGTTTTAAGCTCCTCAGTTATAGACCCTAATTGTTATTCTGTAACTATTGGGGAAGTGGCACCAGAAAATTTGGCTGGATGCGGCAATATGCTAGTAGTTGATCGTGCAATGCTCAATTCGGCCATTGCTGATGGTTCTTATGATTTTAAACCAGGTGATGGCTATACTTCTCATACTGATAAAACATATAGTTTTAATGAAATATTTACGGGACAAGTAACTAGTATGCATGGTATGTTTTATGGTTCTGCTTTTAATGGTGACATATCAAATTGGGATACAAGTAGTGTAACTGATATGAGTAAGATGTTTCATAGTTCTGCTTTTAATGGTGACATATCAAATTGGGATACAAGTAATGTAACTAATATGTCTGGGATGTTTGAGCGTTCTGTTTTTAATGGTGACATATCAAATTGGAATACAAGTAGTGTAACTAATATGGCTGGTATGTTTATTGATGCCATAATTTCAATCAAGATCTTAATAATTGGGATACATCTAATGTTACTGATAACTAATGTTTGCTTATACCCATAATTTCAATCAAGATCTTAATAATTGGGATACATCTAATGTTTAATATGCGTAATGTTTTATCAAGTCTTTTTTAATCAAGATCTTAATAATTGGGATACATCTAATGTTACTAATATGGCTTCCATGTTTAATGGTGCCCATGATTTCAATCAAGATCTTAATAATTGGGATACATCTAATGTAACTAATATGAATTCCATGTTTGCTTATGTCAAGCTTTTCAATCAAGATCTTAATAATTGGGATACATCTAATGTTACTGATATGGCTGGGATGTTTTATCTTCCATGTTTGCTGGTCCAATAGTTTCAATCAAGATCTTAATAATTGGGATACATCTAATGTTACTTATATGGCTTATATGTTTACTTATGCCTATAATTTTAATCAAGATCTTAATAATTGGGATACATCTAATGTTACTGATATGGCTGGGATGTTTACTGGCAGTCTTTTCAATCAAGATATTGGCGGTTGGAATGTGAGCTCTGTAACTAATATGAAGAGGATGTTTTATAGTGCCTATGATTTTAATCAGGATTTAACCAGTTGGGTCGTTTCTGGTGTAACTGATTGTACTGATTTTGTTTGCTAGATCTAGCTTAACCGCTCCTAATAAACCAAATTTCACTGGTTGTACAGAGTAATAGCAATTTTACTTTAACATCAATATCATGGCAGCAACATAACAGTCATTTTTTTCTTTAGCAGTTAGTGATAGAAAGTTAAGAGCAGAAAAATTTCTTGATCAGAAAATCTTTTTGGATGAATATCATTCTATCTTTAAAACAACTTGCAAAATTATTATTTTTATGCTACAATGGGGTAGATTCATCTTAAATAAATCAATATATTATGTTAGAATTAAAAAAATTAACAATTTTTATTTTTATCATCTTTTTCTCGAAATTTTCTCTAGCTAATAATTGTGTAAAATTATCTGGTTATGATTTTGAATTTCTGGAAAAAACAGGTGCTTGTGCTGGATATTTTCTTGAGACCTATAATAATTCTAATATTAATACAGCTAGTTCAAAAAATAGATTTAATAGTCTATTACGCAAAAATAATAAAGGTGGTTATACCATTCATTTCAGTTTTGATAGGGCAGATGAAAATATTACAGGTGATCAAACTTTAGTAGCTTTTTATGAAAATATAGCAGATGCCCCTGGAACAGAAATTGCTAAAATAGGAATTAATAGTGAAGGGAATTTTTATCATAGTCACGGTACTGATAATATATTATTATCATTATCAGATGATGTAGATTTTAGAAATCCTCACACTGCAGTTATTGTTTATGATACTAAGAGAAGAAAGTTGATTTTAAATATTGATGGCGAGGAGGTTTATATTAATGAAGTTGAGCCATTAAGTCAGTCAAATATCAATAAGATAGTTTTAGGTAATAACTATGTTGGTAAGATTGGTAATCTGAAGATTTATGCTACTAATGTATCAATTGCAGAAAGAGAGGTTATAGCAAATGCTTTATCAAAATGGGTTAAGATCAAGCCAAAATCATTAATTAAGAAACGAAATGGTTCTTTTGAGACGGATTCTCAATCAGCTTCCAAAGCTTGCAATGTTGGAGCAGTTGCTGAGGGGAGTTACTGCTATGGTCCATATAATGCTGGAAGTGATTATACCTTACCCAATCAAGCTGCAGATCCAGGGGCAGTTAGATATGATAATGTTGCCAATAGTTCTGGAACTGCGATAGCTTTTTCTTGTAATTCAGGATATACCGCATCAACCAGCCCAGCTCCAAGCTATTATTTTAATGGTAGTGGTAAAATACAAATTCAAGGCCATTGTGTTTTAAGCTCCCCAGTTATAGACCCTAATTGTTATTCTGTAACTATTGGGGAAGTAGCACCAGAAAATTTTGCTGAATGCGGCAATATGCTAGTAGTTGATCGTGCAATGCTCAATTCGGCCATTGCTGATGGTTCTTATGATTTTAAACCAGGTGATGGCTATACTTCTCATACTGATAAAACATATAGTTTTAATGAAATATTTACGGGACAAGTAACTAGTATGCATGGTATGTTTCATGGTTCTGCTTTTAATGGTGACATATCAAATTGGGATACAAGTAGTGTAACTGATATGAGTAAGATGTTTCATAGTTCTGCTTTTAATGGTGACATATCAAATTGGGATACAAGTAGTGTAACTAATATGTCTTGGATGTTTGAGAGTTCTGCTTTTAATGGTGACATATCAAATTGGGATACAAGTAGTGTAACTGATATGATTGCTGTGTTTGCTTGGAATGAAGTTTTTAATGGTGACATATCGAATTGGGATACAAGTAGTGTAACTAATATGAGCTATATGTTTGCTTGGAATAAAGTTTTTAATGGTGACATATCAAATTGGAATACAAGTAGTGTAACTAATATGGCTGGTATGTTTATTGATGCCAAGCTTTTCAATCAAGATCTTAATAATTGGGATACATCTAATGTAACTAATATGTATGTGATGTTTCTTAATTCTGTTTTTAATGGTGACATATCAAATTGGGATACAAGTAATGTAACTAATATGTCTGGGATGTTTGAGCGTTCTGTTTTTAATGGTGACATATCAAATTGGGATACAAGTAGTGTAACAAATTGTGCTCGTTTTTTCAGAGATGCTGGTGGAGCAATGACGTTACCGAATTTCGATGGTTGCGCAACTGAATCATAGTCAGGCGTCTTTGAGTCAAATTACCGGAGCAATCAAGATCTTAATAATTGGGATACATCTAATGTTACTAATATGCGTGAGATGTTTGCTTTTGCCCCTGATTTTAATCAGGATTTAACCAGTTGGGTCGTTTCTGGTGTAACTAATTGTTCTAAGTTTTCTATTTATTCTGGCTTAACCGCTCCTAATAAACCAAATTTCACTGGTTGTACAGAGTAATAGCAATTTTACTTTTATTTTGCGCTTCCTTATTATTAGTTCATTTTTTCAAATTTACCACAGCCCTTCGGGTTACTGAGGGTAGTCGACAATTTATTTAGGCACAACAACATTACCAATATATCACAAGCCTTGTATAAAAACGCAATCGGAGGAATTGAGGATTATATTATTTAGCATTCCGCTCTCTGGGTCGCAAACTAATAGTTTGTAACTGGATTAATATTATGCTTGAAAATATGTTAATAATATTTGATAATCATGGCCAATAAGCCAATAATAAAAATATGATTGAAATAATGACCGAAAAACACACGCCATTAATGCCAAAAGCTACTGCTATTTGGCTTATAGATAATACGTCTTTAACATTTAAGCAAATTGCTGATTTTTGTGACATGCATATTTTAGAGATTCAAGCAATTGCTGATGGTAATATTGCATCAAATATATTGCCCCAAAGTCCAATATCATCTGGACAATTAACCAAAGAAGATATTGCAAAATGCGAGTCTCAACCTGATTTAGATCTTGTTATTAATGAAAAAGCAATAGTTGAAACCAAGATAAAAGGTAAGAAAACTAAATATATTCCAATTGCCAGAAGAGGTGATAAGCCGGATGCTATAATGTATATCATTAAAAATTATCCTGATATTGACAGAAAGAAAATCAAAAAACTTATCGGTACAACTAGTAACATGATAGAGTCTATTTTTAATAAAACTTATTGGAATTATAAGGAGTTAAAGCCAAGAGATCCTGTTTTACTTGGTCTTTGTAGTCAATCTGATTTTAATAAATTACTTGATGAATCAGGTATTAAAATAAATCAATCTAATTAATTATGTCTATAAAAGTTAAAAATGTAGCACCTTGGGTAACATCTCAATGTGAAGATGGTGCCAAAATTGAATTAAGTGATTTAAGAGGTCAAAATATCATCATTTATTTTTATCCAAAAGATGATACACCTGGTTGTACTATTGAAGCCCAAGATTTTACCAAATATCTACCAGAATTTGAAAAGTTAAAAACTATAATTTTAGGAGTTTCAAAAGATTCTAAATCTAGCCATTGTAAATTTATTGAAAAATATAATATTGGCTTCAACCTAATTGCTGATGAAGAAAAAAATTATGTCAAACTTATGGAGTTTTAAAAGAAAAATCTATGTTTGGTAAAAAATATTTAGGAATTGAAAGAAGTACCTTCTTAATTAATGCTGATGGTAATATTGCAAAAATATGGCGTAATGTTAAAGTAAAAGGTCATGTTGAGGAAGTTATCAAAGCCATTAAAGCTATATAATTGACAAATCATAAGTCTGAAAAAGATGGAAATTGGTATTAAAGATATGACTATTGGCATTTTTGGTGGTGGTCAATTAGGAGATATGCTATCTTTGGCAACTCAAAATCTTGGTTATAAAACAGTAATATTTACCGATGATAAAAATTCTCCTGCCATTAAAAATTCATCTGATCATATAATATCTGACTATCAAAATAAGGAAAATCTTCTAAAATTTGCTCAAAAAATTGATGTTGCAACATTAGAATTTGAAAATATCCCGCCAGAATCAGTAGATTTTATTGAAAAATATTGTCCAATTTTCCCCAATAGTCGAATCTTAAAAATAACCAAAAATAGATTTTTAGAAAAATCATTTATGGTAAAAAATAATATTAAAACCACTAGATTCACCTTAGTAAAAAACCAAACTGATTTTTTAGAACATTTACAAAAATTTAACTATCAAGCAATTTTAAAAACTAATCAAATGGGTTATGATGGTAAGGGTCAATTTCGAATTAAAGATCAAACTCATATACCAGATATTAATTTTCATAAAGAAGATTATATTTTAGAAGAATTTGTACCATTTGCAAAAGAAATATCAGTAATAATTGGACGCAAAGAGGTCAGGAGCGATATCATGCTATGAACCCTTAGAAAATAAACATAAAAATGGTATCCTAGATACCAGCTCCTATCCAGCTAATATTGACAATCAGATAAAAAATAATGCTAAATTTATTGCTCAAACAATTATTAAAAATTTAGATATGATAGGTTTACTTGCTGTTGAGTTTTTTTTATTAAAAAATGGAGATCTCTTAGTTAATGAATTGGCGCCAAGACCGCATAATTCTGGTCATTTTTCTATGGATGGAGCTAAAACTAGTCAATTTGAACAATTAATTAGAATTATTTGTCAATTACCACTTGGAGATACTAAATTTCACAAGGAAGGATATATGAAAAATATTATAGGTGACGATATATTAAAAATAGATAATATAACGAAAGATAAAATTTATAAAATTCATCTATATAATAAGAAAACCATTAAGCCTGGTAGAAAAATGGCCCATATCAATTTTATTAATAATGACTGAATTAGAATATATGAAACAAGAAGATGGTTTTCTTGGTATTAAAGAAAATTATCTTACAGATGTCAATCAGGCAAAAATAGTTGTTGTTCCATTTGGTATGGAATCATCATCAAAATTTAATACTGGTACTAGGACAGGACCAAGGGCTATTATTAGAGCTTCTCATCAATTGGAATTATTTGATGAAGAATATAACTCTGAAACTTATAAAGATATTGGTATTAGAACGTTGGCTGAACATAGAGTTGATTATAATGCAAAGAAATGCTTTAAATGATATTGAAGATATAATAGAGCACCTTATAGAGGAAGATAAAATACCTCTAATTTTAGGTGGAGAGCAAACTTTAACTTCTGGTGCAATTAGGCCATTCATTAAAAAATATGAAGATTTAGTAATATTGCATTTTGATTCACATACTAATTTAAAAGACCCAGATTCTGATACTAATTATTCAGGACTTTCTTCGATTAGAAAAATTCCTCCACATAAAATCTCCAAAATTATTTCTTGTGGTATTAGAAGCGTGTCAAAAGAAGAGAAAGAATTTATTGATAATCATAAAAATATTTTTGAAATATATTATGCTAAAGATCTGGATAAATGGAATAAAAAAGAAATAACCGCTAGTCTTAAAGGAAAAAAAGTATATTTAACCTTTGATTTATCTGGCTTTGATTCAAGCGTTATGCCTGCAACTGGTATGCCAGAACCAGGTGGTTTTTTTTGGTCAGATGCTATGAGAATTGTCAAAGAAACAGCAAAAATTAGTGATATTGTTGGAATTGACATAGTTGAATTGGCACCAATTTCTTACTTACATTCTTGTGATATTCTAGCTGCCAAATTGGGATATAAAATTCTTGGACATATATTTAATCAAAGAAATAAATAATACCAAATATCATCTTAAAAGCTACATAAAAACTCGACAATCTAGCTACATCTTTTTAGCTAGAATCTAGTACAATTTTTTGAATTGTAACTCGGTATAATCTGCAATAAATCAATTTTTCAGTCGCAAAAACTCTATAAAGCCAAATTTCTCTGTAGCAAAAATTGCTTTAAAGATAGAAAATGATGTTATGATTTAATTGATAATTAATAAAATTTATGACCAATGAAATTATAAAATCAAAGAATTATCTTCAAGCATTAGGGAACCTCTGAAAAACTAAAAATTCCAATTTTTAGTTTTTCAGAAGTTCCATAAGTATATGAAAATGAACTGCTTGGAGGTTATGCCATATTCTTTATTTTAAGATAAAACTTGATATAAAAATTAAACCGACCCTATATTAATGTATATTATTTCAGGAAAATATCGAGGTAGAAAATTACTAGAGTCGCCAAAATCAGGAAATTTAAGACCAATTAGTAATAAAAATCTAAAGAATATTATCAATATTCTATATTCTGGTCATTTGTTAGAAAATCTTAAGATCAATATTTCAAAATTAAAATTATTAGATTTATTTGCTGGAACTGGAATATTTAGTTTTGAGAATTTATCGCAAGATATTTATTCCACAACATTGGTTGATATTAATCAGAATAATTTGGATATAATTGAAAAAAATAGCAACTTACTTGATGAACAAAAAAAAGTTAAAACCATAAAATATGACCTTCAAAATGGCTTGCCCAGATTAAATCAAAAATATCATATCATATTTGCTGATCCACCATATAGTCAAAATCTAACAGAAAAAATATTTTTAAATTTAGAGAAAAATGACTATCTTGAAAATAATCATCTAATCATCATCGAAAGTCATAAAAAGGAAGAGGTAAAATTTAATCCAGAAAGATTTCAGATTATTAAGGAGAAAATATATGGTAATAGTAAATTTAGTTTTTTACAAAAAATTAATATTTAGATATATAGTTATCCTGATATTTTTTGTAAATATTTTAACCATTTATTATTTTTTAAACCCTTTTTAAGTAAAAGATTTTTAGCTTTGCCCGCTTCATCAAACATTCCCAATTTATAATATATGCTGTAAATTCTATATAGACTTTCTGGATATTGAGATGTAAATGAGTAATTATCAATAACATAATTAAAATTATTAATAGCACCGATATAATTTTCTTTTTTTTTGATAGAATCTTCCTATTTCCATATGATATCCAGCGATATTTTCATTAATTATTTTAATTTTTTTCATAGCATCTTTAGCATGAATTGAATCTATATTTCTAGACATGATATCTCTAAAACCATATAATGCTAATTTGCTTTCAAATTGAGATCTAGAAATAGATGGCATCTGATTATAATATGATATTGATCTGAGATATTGCATATAGATCACATTTTTATCTGAAGGGTAGTTACTGATGTAATCTTCTGCTAAGGTAATTGTTTCTGGATATGATTTATCTTTATAATAACAATAAGAGGCTAGAATTTTTGCCTCTTTTGCCAAAGGAGAGAAAGGAAATTCTTCAATAATTTCATCAAATTTATTAGCACATTCAACAAAATTATTATTTTTAAGAATTTTCATGGCTTTTTTATATTCTTCCACTGCTGTTTTTTCTTTTTTGGTACTAGAGCAGGAGGTTAATATAAAAATAGTGATAAAAATTATGACATAATTAAATATAGATCTGATATTAAATATAGATCTGATCATCTAAGAATTTTAATAAATTTCTATCATTTTTTATTAATAATGGACCATCCAAATCAACTAAATCAGCAATTTGTGCTAAATAAAATGCTGGTTTTATAGATAAAGAACTGCCAACCATGCAGCCAACCATAATTTTAAAACCCATATTTTTAGCTTTTTTAGCAAGTTTTAAAGCCTCGGTCAGGCCACCGGTTTTATCTAATTTAATATTAATCATATCATATTTGCCATATAAATTTTCTAAATCACTAGAAATATGACAAGATTCATCAGCACAAATGGTAATTTCTTTTTTAATTTCTCTTAAAAATTCATCATTATTAGTTGGAAAAGGTTGTTCTATCATTTCAATTTTAGTCTTTTTACAAATTTCTATTGCATCTTGATAATTATTTTGATTCCAAGATTCATTAGCATCAATTATTATCCTATTATTTGGTGCATTTTCTCTAACTGCTAAAATTCTTTGACCATCTGCGCCATCACCTGCTAATTTTAATTTTAATAATGGGTATTTATCCTTTAAATTATCAGCATTTTTACCCATAATTTTTGGATCGTCAATTACTATGGTAAAGGCGGTAGAAATTTTTTTGCTTCTGGTAAATTAGCTATTTGCCAAATATCCTGGCCTGATTTTTTAGATTCAAGATCCCAAAGAGCGCTATCTATGGCATTTCTAGCAAGACCTGCTGGTATAATTTTTTGTAAATCTTGTCTATTTATTCCAGAATCAATTTTATCCCTAATATCTCTAATTTCATTCATAAACGACAGACAACATTCTGGATATCTGGAATAGGGCACAGATTCACCTTCGCCATAAATATCACCCTCTGATATTTTTAAATAAATAACTTCAGCTTCCTTTCTAGTACCATGAGCAATATTAAAATTTTGTTTTAATGGAAATATTTGTTTTTCTAGAAAAAGGGATTTCATTATTTTTAAATTAATTGAGAAATAATATCATCAACTCCAAAACGATAAGGGTCTGTTGCTGGCAAATTAAATTCTTCTTTTAAATCTTTTAAATATTTTTTAGCCTCAAAATCTGTCATAGATTTGGTATTACAAGATATGGCAATAAATTTAACATTTGGATTGGTTAATCTGGCCATTTGAAGATTAGTTTCCATACATAATTTTAAATTTGGTACGGGATAATCAGGTAAATTCCTCATATGTTCGCGTGATGGATCGTGACATAAAATTAAATTATCAGGAGCAGATCCATGTAGTAAAGCTAAAGTAATTCCAGCAAATGAAGGATGAAATAAAGAGCCTTGACCTTCAATAATATATATTTCATCTTCTGGAATATCTGGAGTCATAATTTCAACTGCACCAGACATAAAATCTGCTGGAACATTATCAATTGAAATTCCTGTACCAGCAATAAATATGCCCGTTTGTCCAGTTGCTACAAAATGAGATTTTTTACCAGACTTATTTAAAGCTTTGTGAAGAGTTAGAGTTGTATACATTTTTCCAACTGAGCAATCTGTGCCAATAGTAAGAATTTTTTTTCCTGATCTTTCACCGCCATTGCCAGTTTTTAGAGCAAAGTCACTATGTCTAACATTATAAAGATTTACACCATATTCTTTTGCTGTTTTGGCAATAATATCAATATCATCTAATTTTTTATGTAAACCACTAGCAATATCCATACCAGATTTTATGGCCTCTAAAATAGATGGAATCCAAATTTCAGAAATATATCCTCCAGAATTAGCAAGACCAATAATGAAAGTTTTTGCTCCCCTTTCTTTAGCCTCTAAAATCGATATTTCCTGTAATGATGGTATATTTACAGTAGATTCTGGTAATTTATTGTAACCTAAGCATTTTTCTGGAGCAAAATCTGCAATGCCATTAGCCGTTTTAGCGCTAATTGAGTTAGTAGCGTCGCCAATAAATAATAAATAAGGAAGCTTAATACTAATCATTGATTGAAAAATAGATATTCCCTAAGGATAAAAAGAGCCAAATAACAAGAAAAATCAGAAAATAAGATAGAATTTGATAAATATAAACCAATTCATATCTAACTAAGGTAAATTTTAACCTATTATAATGATAAATATCAATATTTTTTTTAATGATCTTTCCAAAAGATGTGCTAAAAAATATGATAGCAAAAATTAGAGATAAATCGACATCATATAAAATTTCTATTGCTAAATATATTAGGAATAAAAGGATGTTTTTTTTGTAATTGAGTTTTATTTCACTATAAAATAGAATCAGGTCTCTAATTAAAATATTTAAAAATAACATGGGAATTTTTTCAAAAAAATCTGTTAAGAAAGATATTTTCCAGCAAAATAAAAATTTTAAAAGTATTTTTTCTAGTAAAAAACTAGAAACTAACCAATTGGAAGAATTGGAGGATTTATTAATTAGTGCAGATGTAGGTATTGAATTTACCACTAAAATCATGGATTCTGTTTCTAAGGCAAAATTCGATAAAAATACTAATTTTGCTGAAATAAAAAAGCTAATATCAGAACAAATATCTTTATCATTAACTCCTGTAGAAAAAACTCTGGAAATTAAATCTGATAAAAAACCTTATATTATGGTTTTTAATGGTGTAAATGGTGTTGGAAAAACTACTACAATTGGTAAAATTTCATATCTCTTAAAAAATGAGGGTAAAAAAGTTTTGATTGCCTCTTGCGATACTTTTAGGGCTGGTGCTAATGAGCAATTGAAAGTCTGGGCCGAAAGGTCTAATTGCCCAATAATTGAAGCTACAAAATCAGGCGAAGATCCATCAGCTGTTGCTTTTAGATCGGTAAAAAAAGCTATTGATGAAGAATTTGATGTTTTACTAATTGATACAGCAGGAAGATTACAAAATAAAAAGGGTCTAATGGAAGAGCTTGGCAAAATTAATCGTATTATTAAAAAGGCTAGTGGTTTTGATGCTGATGAGAATATTTTAGTTATTGATGCTAGAAGTGGCCAAAATGTTATTAATCAAATTACTAGTTTTGATGAATATATTGATGTTACTGGTTTAATCATAACTAAATTAGATGGCACTGCCAAAGGTGGTATATTGTTAGCAATTACTGAAAAATTTGCCAAACCAATCTATGCTATTGGTGTGGGAGAAAAAATAGAAGATTTGAGAGAGTTTAATGCTAGGGAATTTGCGGATGGATTATTATTATGAAAAATTGTGAAAAATCAAAGACAGCTACAAATTGCTAAAAAAATAAAGAGATCTTTGGGGGATATTTTTGCTAGTGATAGTAATTTAATTTTGTCCGATGGCCATAATATTACCGTAAATCAGATTGACATTAGTCCTGATCTAAAAAATATGAAGGTAATTATTGATACATTTAGCAATATCAAAAAAGGTAAAATCTTAAAGATTCTTGAGCAAGAATCTTCTTATATTAGAAAAAAAATTGCTGGAGAAATAAATTTACGCTATGTACCAAATATTAAATTTATCTTTTATGATGAAAGAGATAGTAATAGTAATATAGAAAAAATTTTAATGGAAGAATCAAGGAAATTTAATCAAGATCCTAACTGTTAAGGAATTTCTCCAATTTTAGTTTTAGAGATTTTAAGATAGGCTTCCCTCCTTTCTTAGCATTTTATCAACTTCACCAACATGATATTCTTCCTCGGTGATTTTTTGCACAGCATATTCTCTAACCAAAATATATTCTAAATCTTCTTCAACTAATTTTAGTAATTTTTTATATAAGGAAAGTGCCATATTTTCATGTTCCTGAGATTCTTGTAAAATATAGTCAATATTGTGATTTTCAGTTTCTAATAAGGGGCCAATGGAAAGAGATGGGTGGCCACCATAATGAGTGATCATTTCACCAGCTTCCCCAGCATGAGTTAAAGATTCAGTAGCTTGTTCTTTGAGCCATTTAACAATTGGAATTCTATTATGACCAAAGATCATTAAAGAATAATGAGTATATCTAACCACCCCCGCTAATTCTGTTTCTAAAATTTGATTGAGAATATTGATTATTTCTTGTTTTTTATTGGTCATAATCAAAGTAATGTTTCTTCTTTGTAAATATTATAGTCTTTTTCTAATTCTTTTGATGAAACTTTTTTATGTTTTATCTGAATATTTTTCTCAAAAAAGTCAGCAATTTTATTGTCAAAAATCTCATTTTGAATTTGCCCTAACATTTCTTTATTTTGAAGATAGAAATTTTTAAACATCTCCTCATTACCTGGAAATAATTTAGATTTTTCATCAAGAGATTTATTAATATCTTCTTGGGTTACAGAAATTTTATTTTTCTGTGCTTCTTCACTAAAAATCAAAGAACATCTAAGATGCTTTTCCAAATCTTTACGATATTTTTCCTGAGATTTATTTTTCTCCTTATCATTAGTAAAGCCTTTGGCAAAATCCCTTTTTTCAATTTCTGGCCAAATTTTATCAAATCTTTCAGAAACCATACCTTCTGGTAATTCAAAATCAAATTTTTTATTTAAATAATCAGTTAATTCACCTTTAAATAAAGCAGCAGAAATATTTTTGTAATTATCAGCAATTTTTTCTGAAATTTTAATTTTAAAATCAGAAATATCTTTAGAATTAAATTTTTCTTTTACCAACTCATCAGTTAATTTTGGTTCAGTGGCTTCCATGATTTTGTTAATTTTTACATCAAATTCAGCCTTAGCAGCAAAATTCTTTCTTATGATATTCTTTAGGAAATTTTACCTTAACTAAAATTTTATCACCAATTTTTGCACCAATTAACTGCTCTTCAAAATTATCAATAAAAGTTTTACTGCCAATTTCTAAAGGTTGATTTTCAGCTTTACCGCCTTCAAATTCTTTACCATCAATTTTACCAACATAATCAATATAGGCTTGATCACCTTTGGCAATTTTAGAACCTTCTTTTTTTTCAGACCAATCTTTTAAAGTGGCTAAAGTTTTCTTAATTTCCTCATCAATATCCTTATCAGCGACCTCTAATTCTTTTTTTGTAATTTTGATTTTTTCAAAATTAATTTCTGGAATTTCAGGTAAAAGTTCAAAAGTGATATCATATTGAAAATCTTTACCATATTCAAAATCCTTAACATCAATTTTTGGTGAAAGGGCCAAAGAGAATTTCTTCTCTTCTACAATTTTTTTAATATTTTCATTAATAATTTTTTCAGATTCTTCAGCCATAATTGAAGGAGCATATTTATCCTTAATAACTTTTTCAGGAACATGACCTTTTCTAAAGCCAGCTTGAGAATAATTACCTTTAATTTTTAAAATATAATCATCAATTTTTTGATCAATAATATTAAAAGGAACAATGATTTGATAACCCTTTTTTAATTTTGTATCTAAAATATTTCTTACTTGAGTTTCGCTCATCTTATTATGTTATTTTACTGTGTAATATTTGATATGTACGGATGGAGGGACTTGAACCCCCACGCCTTGCGGACTAGAACCTAAATCTAGCGCGTCTACCAATTTCGCCACATCCGCAAATCTAAAAAATAATGATAAATATTTAGAAATATTATTGCAAGTAGGAAAAAATACCTTTAATGCTAAGGCATAGATTGATGATAACCATTTACTCCTCTTTGGCAATCAACATTATTATATACATCTCTGTTACCCATCCATTCACAATCGCTACCACTGCAATGAATATTGCTGTAATTTATAGTCTTAGGCCTCATATAATTATAAAATCTATAGGTATCATTATCAATATTATTCCCAGAGTTAGCTCCTCCCGGATTTCCATAACTATAATCATGTAATCCGCACACATTACCATGCTCTCCTGCGTTATGATTGGTATAAGATTCATCTTTCAAGGATCCGTCATTGCAAACATATCTACCTCTAAATTCATGATTATGCCTTTTATATTGTGATATAAAACTAAAATCAAAAAACTCTTGATGTAATAATGTTCCTTTAATAACAACCCTACCATTCTGATGATGTTCGCCTCTGTTATATGCAATTGATACATCACATCTAGCTCTGCAATTATCATTACCGTCTACCCTCCAGCTACCATCATTTTGGCAAATCTTTTTTGGATGATTTTTTGAGATTTTAGTATGCATAGGGTTGTTAGTACATTCATCATAATCAAATTCTGCCCCTGCAAATGATATCTTGTTATCAATGGCATTTAGATTCTCATCGCTCATTTTTGAGCCACCAATTGGATTTTTCAACTCTCCTGGATCGCTCATTTTTGAGTCAGTAATTGGATTTTTCAACTCTCCTGGAGGGCAATATTTTTTGGCACTAGCGGCATTTATAGATGCATCAAAACTAGGAGGTGTAGAATCTGGATTATATTCATGTAAAGATAATTGATCAATATTATTGTCACTGGTTTCATATTGACATTTTTTAATAGTATAAGGAATATCTGGATTTTGACGATTTGCTAGGCTATAACCCCCTGTAGAAGTAATAATATTTGGATAGGTAATATTAAGACCAATTGGAGGAGTTATATTTTCTGTTAGCATATCTAAAGTGTCTAGATGTTTAAATGAAGATATGATATCCTGATTTTTAATTGGATAACTGCCATTGATCTGTAAGCCTTGCGCTATATTGCCCCTAGCTGCGCATAATGGCGTGGCTTTATCTTGGTTCGTTGGATTTTGATGATTGCTTTTCTGAGCTTCTGATAAATTTGCAAAATCAACATCAATTTTTGACCAAATACCATTTTCATTACATTTTCTAGCAATTAAAAATTTCCTCTCAGATCGACCAGCATCAAAAGATATATTATCTGGATTAGAAAACTCAATTTCTTGACAATCATTACTAGATTGACATTTGCCAGCGCCAACATATCTTGTTTTGCCAGCGGATGCGGTACCGTAAGCATATTGAATTTTGCCAAATTCCTCAGATTGCCATTCAATTTCAATATTACCAAAAGATGTCGGATGTTTTGTAATTCCGGTATTAATCCTATTTACTAATTCAATTTCAATATTAGAAATATTACTCGGGAAAATTGAATTTTTATTATTAATAATAATTTTTGTCTCTTCAGTAGCATCAGTTTTAATAGTATCAGGATATGAGAAATAAATATCTAATATATGATCAGAAAGTAGTAAATCAGAACTACCCTGATTAAAAATAATTTTCTTTGGTGGATTATGTTTAAGATTCTGACAATTACCATCTTGATCACATTCATGAGGAATAGTAATTACTACATAAGGATCAATATCATTTTCTATATCAGCAGGAATATAGCTAATATTAGCATTAGTAATATTATCCCATTTTTCTCCAATTGCTGCTCTAAAATCATCCGCTCCTAAGCATCTCGAAATGCAAGGATTGTCAGATCTAACCCATTGTACTCCATACACCCCATTACTATCCTTCTCATTTGTAACATAGCAATGTTTTACAGGATTTAAGCCAGCCTTAATCATTCTAGTGCCATTATCATTAAATATTATGTCATCTTCATTTAAATTATCATCAAATCTACTGACATTATGAAGCAATTCTAAATCATATGGATATGGTTTAAAAGTTTTAGCGCCATTGCTGTCACTTATTTGTTCACATTGATCAGAAGACATAGCATATACACTACCTTCACCATCTGGATATCCAACAATATTACTATAAGCAAAAGGCGCTTGATTTTCATTTACAGAATTAGAGCTCGTACTGCTTCCGCCACAGCTAGCTAACTCACAAACATCAGCATTGACTAATTTCAGAGCATTGAGATTAGAGTTATTTCTGCCATAAGTTAGATTATCGAGATTTGACTCATTGCCATCATAATTACATGCTAGATAAGGTCGCCTGGTATTATCACCACTAACATAAGTTAAACCCCTGGCCAAATCATAATAACATCCGCCCATAACAACGGATCTTTCATTTAAATCAGTAACAGCAAAATCATAAAAAGTGGCAGATTGACTTCTAGATGCTTTCAATTTATTTGTTTCAAGATTTTTATTAATAAATTTGGTGCCTTGTAGATGATTAATAACATTATATGGGTTTGACAAATCATATGAATTAAATGAACCAGTTGGATTGCCCACTAAATTACATTCAATTCTCTCACAATCGCTTATTACATTTTCTCTTGATTTACGATATTCTACTTCTCCAATTGGTGTGCAAATCTTTTGCGGCAAATTTCCGCCCGGTGTAAGTTTAAAACCATCTAAACAAGCGTTCGCCTCTACATATTGATCAATATCTGCGGCTGTTATTTCTCGTGGTTTATTATCATCAAGATTATCAGTATTTTGCCAATAGGCATAACCAACCTCCTGACCTTTTTCATGTAAATTAATATTTTCTAGAGTTTTTTCTGGAAGATTATGATATTGCCCTCCAACATTAGATTGTCTATTAATGTAATAGGTTGGTTTATTAGAATTACCTCTTACTTGACATTTCGGTCTCAAACAAGCTCTATTTTTACTATGATTAATTTCTATAGATTCTACCGTAACATCAGAATTTGTAGAGAATTTTACTTGAATAAATGTTGGGGCAATAGATGATATAGTTGAGATAATTTCCCCTCCAGAAGCAAGTTTTAACTTTACCTCATCACCTTCAAATAAGAATGAAGATAATGGTAATAATTGATTGCCATTCTTATCTTTTAATCTCTGACGTTCAGAATCAATTAATGATATATTTCTAATTGTAGATCCTCTATTGATAGATATATCGGCAATATCTATTTCCATAATAACATCTGTATATTCGGCGCCATCGCCATTTGTAGATTTTTGACAGCTCATAATAGGGTTGGCACCATTAGTTACCTTCCAATTTTCTAAACATCTACCTTTAATAATAATTCCCCTATCAAATTGGAAAAATGGCAGAAATACATCACCATATTCAGCGTAATTAGTATTAGCAGTACCAGAAGTCCTGGCAGCATATCTAGCATAAGGATCACTCTCTTCAGTAATATTATTTTGACATATTAAGGGCAATTTCTTATCAAAACAAAAACCAAGCTCCCTAGATGTGGCGTTTCTTCTAACTATAAGATTTGCTGTGGTTAGAGAAAGAATATCAAGCTTTGCTTGAAAATCCGGATCATCAGATCTAAGACAGGTACAGGGATTATCATTTATGTCTTTTTGTTTTTCATTCCCCCCTTCTTCGCAGCCAGCATTATATTGAAAATTATTATTAGATTGGCTGCTACCACTGATTTGGGCATTACCATTAATAACAGGATCTAAAATACATTTTCCCATAATATCACTAGATTGATTATTGACATTGTGGCTATAAATTTCAACTGGATTGTAGCTTTCTGGACTTAGACAGACTTCATGATGCCAACCATAATAATTTATATCTTTAATATAGTCACGATCTGCAGCATTATTAGATTGGAATTTGCCAATAATTTTAATCATATTCTCCATTTTAGATTTATTGGTAAGAGAATTATTTATATCCCATTTTGCACTACATTTATTGATAAAAGATTTTTCATTATCTGCAAAACATTTACGCCATAAATTTGTCCTTTGAGATTCTGGTAAGTCAAATAAATTATCCTCAATACATTTATCAAAAAGAATTGAACATTCGTCAGCTTTGAGGCAGAATTTCATATTTTCCAAATTAGCCCTATTACTTTCTGTATCAAGAGAAAAACATTTCTCATTATTTCTTATCAATTCTATTCCAGGGGGTAAATGGGACAAATCTTTTGAAGCGGTTATATCTAGATTGACATTAGAAAGGCGAAGATTATTTATAGCAATATTATTCTCAATTTCTGTATCATCACGTAATCTAATAGTAAATCGACCTAGATTATCATCATAATTTAATAAGATATTATTATGATTAGGTAATTTTCGATAGATATAGATATTTTCAATAGGATAATTAGGATATTCATGAAGGCTCAGAACAGGCCTTTTACCACTAATACCCTTTTTAAGATATATTGTTTTACTATAATCAGTACCTGTAAAATCATTATATTGGTTAGATTTTAATTTTAGAAGACCATCATCTGAAATTTTAATATCATTTCGACCATCATCCATAGTCATATTATTAAAATTATTTGGAAAAGTAACAGGATATCCAGGCTTAGAACATCCGGTTATAATGTCATCAGAAAAAATATCCTTATAACCATTTCCAAGACAACCAGTTTGCAAACTAGTCATAGCTAATTCACTACCATAGCGCACTAAAATAGATGGAGTAAAAAAGTCAGTTTCAAATATAGTAGTAGAATTATTAAGTCCAGCCATATATATTTTAAACTGATTAAAAAATTCCTTCTTCATTCCTATATGGTTATTATTAGCAAAGGAGGGGTGACTATTAATAGAAGAATCTATGATTTCTTTCTCAGCTGAAACGGCATATAATGCAGGTTCACAAGATCTTTGTGATTCTGAAGAATTGGCGCAATCATCCATATTTTGGACACTGCTATTGTCAATTTTATTGGGATATCTTAAGCAATATTGTGAATGCCAAAATCTTTTAGTACTGGGGAAGTTATTTAATGTTTTGTAAGTTTTGGAAACTGATGGCACCAAACCTCTCACTTTCCAAGGAGCTGAATCACCCTGACCCCCATGTTTGGCATCAGCAAAAACGCAAATATATCTATCAGGATAAATTACCGCCCTAAGTCTAACAGAGCCAGAAGAAAGGGTAAAAATATGATCTTCAGATATTTTAGCAGCGCAAGATTTTCCATCTAGTTGAAATTCTTGTGAAGTTTTTCTTTCTAAACCATCACTTCCCATTTTAACTACAGAGCATGCCTGAGGTTTTTTACCATCAATTAATAAATCAGTACATTCATCATAGCCACATTTTTGTTTGTGACAAAATAGGAAGTTACAAGAAACATTGCAACTTCTAGCTCCCCCATCAAACCTCATACAGGCTCTAACTTTATATTTTAAATGGGATCCATGATTCTCTGTCACCACACCACCCATAATATAAGCATCTTTAGTTAGGATAATTTTTGATAAATCTTTACTACCATCATTATTTTTAATCATGATATCTGTAGAAAAATCATCTTCTGACAAAAATTCCTGTTTGAAATAATTATTCTCTGGCAAATGTTTGGATGATGAATAGATAGAGTCATCCATAAAGCTATATTTTTTTAATAAATCATTATTAATAATAATTTCATCATATTGAAATTCATAATGTGTTTGATCATTATCGCCAGCATTGGTATCGCCGCCCTTATAGGCAGAAACATTAGAACTAGCAAGATTATTACTTCTAATATGAATTATGGGAGCAAAACATTGTTTAGGAGAAATAAATTTATCAAAATTAAACTCATTAATTAATTTATCAAAAGTAGTAATAAATGCGGCAACTACAAGAGGAGGTATGCAAAGCAAGCCGGGACAGCCAATAATAAGACTAATACCCGTTGCTATTCCTGTCATAACTAATGTTTTTTTTATTATTTCGCCTCTATTGAGGATATCAAGCTCTAATAAATCACCATAGCTGTAACACAATCTATTAGATTTGGCACCTCTACCGTAACTATTATCGCCATTAACTTCATATTTACTATTGAGATTACCTTTATCATTTCTTGGAATTATAGATTGATTATCTGGGCCAAATTGAAAAAGTGAGCCATTATAATTTTCTCCCCAAGAAATAAAATTATTCCATTTAACAATATTACGAAATTGCCTATTGTTATTATTCGTACTACCCTTGTCAATTAGAGGGTAAGGTTTGTAAAACCAATCTTGATCAGCATCATTATAAATATTTTCTGCTATAATATGATTTTCGGAATTAAGATTGGGATTTTCACTATAATCTTCAGATAAATCTTCTTCTGCAAAATTATATCTGGCATTACACATTTTAGTGACATGTGCATCATCTGGATAATTACAATCAGCGGCGCGAGGTAGTAAACAGTAACTATCTTCATGATTACAAATATTTTGTTCAAAATAATCTGGAAATTTACCTGTATTATTATCAATAGCAAAATTTGCTGTTTCTAAATTATTGTAAGGTAAATATATATTCTGACCTCCCTTATCCTGAAAAAATCTCTTCCTATATCGAGAAAAATTATCCTCTTTACCATTAGTATAATTAGGATAATTAGTGTCGTTACCATAAAGAGCAATATGTATATCTCGATCAAAATCAGCATCTTCAGATTTGTAGCGATTTGGTAAGATAATATCATAATAATTACAATTCACCATCGGTTTGGCTAAGCCATCAGTCGTTGTATTATCATAACAATTTACACCAGGATCGGGGTTGCCTTCAGATTTTGGCAAATCATTACATCGATTCGTATAAAAGCAATTTACACCAGCCTTTGGATTAGCTGGCGCATCATTTCCATAGCATTTTTGGGCACAATTGGGCCCCAAACTTTTATGAATTTGACACATTTTTTCTTGCTCTCTCACTAAAAAACAATTCGCAGTAGCTCTATCATCAGTTGCTCTACTTAAACATTTATCAAGCATGTTGGCAGAAGAGACTAATTTTTCAATTTGAGCAGGTACAAAATCATAACATTTACGATTATTATCATTACAAACTATTTTATCAGCAACAATAAAGCTTTGAGATGGGTCATTAGTGCAATTTTTTAAAGCGACATATTTGGAATTGTCATCTGGATCAGTCCTGTCATTTGGAATTTGAATAATGTTATTAATTGCTGAGTCAATTGACATAAAATTATCATCACATAATGGATATCTGCAGCTAACTCCAGGATTATAATCCATTACTATCTCTACTTCACTGCCTTCCCGTATAGATTTAGTTGTTTTATTTTCAATATTACCATTATCATTAATTTTTCGAACATTAGAACAATTTGGAGATAAAAATTCGTCACTGAAAAAATCCAACTCTTCTGAAGTTAGTTTTCTACAATTATATTGTAATTTAGTGTCGGATCTTGATGCTAACCTATCTTTAATATCACGAGAACCACCAACAGTGTCAAAATGGCTATAATGATGATATTTTCTTGGAATACATCCTATTGGATCATCAGCAATATTTGAGTAACAAAATCTTACACAATTAATTCCTTCTTCTTTACCATCTTCATAACTGCCATTGACAAGTGGTTTACAAATATCTTCTATATTGGTAGGAGAGGTTCTGTTTTTACCATCGCCAATTCTAATACAATTTCTTAGAGCTTTACGATCTGCATCAGCAAAAACTAGGCAAGATGGTAAATCTGCTAAATTCATACAATTTATACGAGGCTCAGGATTTACAACTTTACCGCATGGTGGCATTTCTTGGGCAGCAACTTTTTTACCATCGATTTTTTGACCATTAATATAATAATTACAATTGAGACCTGGTCGTGATATATTTTTTGGCGCTGGGTTACTATTTAAATTCTTTGGGGTTGGTTCTAAAAAATCTTCACAATCAGGAAGTGATGAGGCAAAAACATTATTGCTTACTAAGAAAAAAAAAATATAAAAATTATTATTTTAAAAAATATCATTAATTTTATATTATGATAAGTAATATAGTTGCATCCATATTATTAGTAAGTTTTTTATCTGCTTGTGAATCGCCAGAATCTAGCTTCAGAACCAAAAGAATGGTTGATCGCAAACTATGGACATCTGGATTATGACCGTAAGAAATATAAAAAAATAAAAGAAATTAGTCAAGATAGTAAAATATCCATATATGATGAGGAATATAATTTTGAAGAAAATCTTACATCAAATGATCAAAAATATCAGGGCTATTATAAAGTAGGAAATCCTTATGAAATTGATGGTATTACTTATGTACCACAAAAATATAATTATTTTGAAGAAACTGGACAGGCCTCTTGGTATGGGGAAAAGTTTCATGAAAAATTAACAGCTAATGGTGAAATTTATAATATGAATGATTTGACTGCAGCTCATAGAACCATACCTCTTCCTTCAATAGCTCAAGTAACTAATCTTGAGAATGGTAAATCAATTAAAGTCAGAATCAATGATCGGGGCCCCTTTGCTAATGATAGAATAATCGATTTATCCAAAGAATCAGCCAAGAGACTTGATTTTAAAGATAAAGGCGTTGTTAATGTAAGGGTAGAATATTTAGCCGAAGAAACTGAAGATTTATTACAAAATTTAGGATTAAAATAATGACAAATTATAAAAATAAAAATATCGATTTTACAAAAACAAAAATTGAAACTCAGCTTATTAGAGGTGGTACATTACGCTCCAATTTTGGTGAAACTAGCGAAGCAATTTTTATGAATTCAGGTTTTTGTTATAATGACGCCGAAACTGCTGAAACTAGATTTAATGGTGAAGATCCTGGCTATGTTTATTCTCGCTATCTCAACCCTACATTAAAAATGCTTGAAGATCGTTTGGCTTTAATTGAAGGGGCAGAAAAATGCTGCGTTTTAGCCAGCGGTATGGCTGCAGTTTTTGCTTCAATCATGTGTCAAATCAAAGCTGGTGATCATTTAATTGCTTCCAAAGTATTATTTGGTTCTTGCAATCATATTATCACTAAAATTCTACCAAATTATGGTGTTGAAATTTCTTTAATTGACGGCACTAGTGAAAAAGAATGGCAAAAAGCCTTTAAGAAAAATACCAAAATGGTCTTTATTGAAAGCCCTGCCAATCCCAATTTAGAATTAATTGATATTAAATTTGTGGCCGATCTTTGCAAAAAACATCAGGCAACTTTCATTGTTGATAATATTTTTGCTACTCCTTACACCCAAAAACCATTGGAATTGGGAGTTGATATTATTGTTTATTCTACAACTAAACATATGGATGGTGGTGGTAAATCTCTTGGTGGGGCAGTTCTTGGTCGTGAGGAATTTATTACCGAAACTCTATTGCCTTTTCATCGCCATACTGGTCCGGCTTTAAGTCCTTTTAATGCTTGGTTAGTTTTAAAAAGCCTTGAAACTTTTACTTTAAGAGTTGAAAAACAATGTCAAAATGCTTTACAAATTGCCAAATTTTTAGATTCTCATCCAAAAATTAGCGCAACTCTTTATCCAGAATTACAATCTCACCCGCAATATGATATTTTCAAAAAACAAATGAGCAAAGGTGGTAGTCTTATTGCTTTTGAAATTAAAGGTGTCAAAAAAAATGCTTTTAAATTTATGAATAATCTTAAATTAATTGATATTTCTAATAATTTGGGCGATTCAAAATCACTAATTACCCATCCAGCAACTACCACTCACTATAATATGGGAGAGGAGGGTAGAGCAGAAGTTGGAATTAGCGATGATTTATGTCGCTTATCTGTTGGCTTGGAAAATGTCGATGATTTGATGCAAGATATCAAAAATTCTCTTGCCATTATTTAGAAAAAAATATATCATAGAGTTTAAAAATTTAATTATTTGATATGACTATTGAAGTTACAGCAGACGACATAACTTGGAAAGTGGAGGAACAAGGTAATGTATTTTTAGAATCAGGAAGTTATGATTTAGGAGGTGATAAAGAGGAATTTCTTAATAAAGCGGTAAAAAATATTCCTTCAGACATTAAAATATCAGAAGAAGATAATAGAACATTACAATCCGAAGTTAAAAATGATTTAGAATTTCTATTAAGATTAGTTCAAATGCAAGCCAGTA
Source organism: Rickettsiales bacterium (assembly GCA_038142525.1). GTDB lineage: Bacteria > Pseudomonadota > Alphaproteobacteria > Rickettsiales > UBA1997 > CAJQHK01. Next base: position 274,515 of record JAYQKE010000015.1, on the reverse strand, counting down.
ATCTTGCCAAAACTTATTTTGAAGGTGTTTTGCGCAATATGATTTCTTCTGCCATATCATCAGAAAATATAGAGGAATTAAAGACATTATCAAAAGAAGTGGAGTCTTTAAAAGGTGAAATAGAGGCTAGGACAGATGGTCAACAAGAAAAACATGTTATAAATAGAATAGCAAAAGAGCCATTGTCATTTGATGAAGATAGTTCTGAAGTAAAAGCAGTCAATAAGGTTGGAATTATAAAAATATTATCCCAATTATTAAGTCAAGGATTGGATTTACAAAATCTAGTACAGCATCTAGAACAAATTACTGATGAAAATTTTGACCAAATCTTCCAAGATAGATCTATTGCCAAGAAGGAATTGATAGGGGAAATTAAAAAATGCAACTCAGAAGATCTAAAAGACATAATAGACAATGTAATAAAAAAAATGACCCCATCAACATCTCCCAAAGGAGCAAGAGCAGAAGAACAAGAGCAAAAAATTCCTCAACCGCAACAACAGAAATAATATGATAAATGATAGAATATCATAATTTAATATATCTCATATCAATTATTGTCTTACTGATAATATCAGCCTTTTTTTCTGGTTCTGAAACTGGCTTTACTGCCTCTTCAGAAGGTAAAATTCACCGCTTAGCCAAAGATGGCAATAAAAGAGCTAAAATTGTGGAAAAATTACTTGCTAAAAGAGATAAATTAATGGCTACAATCCTTATTGGTAATAATATTGTTAATATTTTAGCTTCTGCCCTTGCAACTGGTTTGGCTATAGAATATTTTGGTGGTGATAAGGGAGTGTTATTGGCAACGGCAATTATGACTATCTTGATTGTTATTTTTAGTGAAATTACACCAAAAACCTATGCTTTAAAAAAATCTGAAAAAATCGCTCTTTTCCTGTCACCTTTCCTATTATTTTTTAGTAAAATTCTTACACCATTAACCTTTTTTAGTACTAAATTTACTAATTTGCTATATAAGGAAAAAGAAGGTAATAAGACAAGTCCCAGTTCTCACTTGGAAGAAATTAGAGGTGTGGTAGAATTAAAACATAGTCAAGGTGCTTTTTTAAAATCTGATAAGGACATGATTAATGGCGTTCTTGATCTTAAAGAGGTTGAAATTTCAGAAATCATAACTCACAGAAAAGATGTCAAATCAATTAATATCAAGCAGGATTTAAAATTGATAATTAAACAGGCCTTTGAAATTAATCATAGTAAAATACCTCTCTGGGAAAAAAATGAAGATAATATTATCTCAATTTTGGATATGAGGCAATTAATTCTTAATATTAATAAATATTCTGGTGATTTAAGTAAAATTAAATTACAAAATATTACTTCTAAACCTCTTTTTATTCCGCCACAAAATCGTATTGGTCATCAATTAATGGATTTTAAACAAAAAAAGGAATCAGTGGCTATTGTTGTTGATGAATATGGCACAATTGATGGTTTGGTAACCTTAGCTGATATAATTGAAGAAATAATTGGAGAATTTGATCATGAAGGTAAAAGTAAAATTACTAAATTACCCCATGAGCATTTTAAAATAGATGGTAAAGTGCCAATTCGCGATGTAAATCGAGAATTAAATTGGAATTTAAAAGAGAATGATGATAATTCTTCAACAATTAGTGGTTTTGTTATTACTAATATTGGTAAAATTCCAGAAGAAAATGAAGAATTTGAATTTGACGGATTTAGATTTAGGATTTTGCAAAAACAAAATAATCAAATAAAGAGTTTAACTATTAAGAAATTACCAAAATTAGAAGAAGATTATGACTAAAAATCAAAGAAAAATATTATCAAGCATTGCTATTATAGTAATTGTGATCTTAGTATTTTTATTTTCAGAGAAAATAATAAATTCCCTACAAAATCTTAAATATACAAATCAGGATTCTGTTAGCAATGCCAAGATCGAGAATAAATTAGACAATTATAATAATGATGATTGGCAAGGTGAAGAATATCCAGAATTTAAGAAGCAAGAAAAAATAACAGGCAAAAAATTTATGGTTTCTACTCTTGATAAGAGAGCCTCTGAAGCTGGAGCAAAAATGTTAAAAAAAGGGGGTAATGCCATAGATGCAGCAATTGCGGCGCAATTGGTTTTAAATGTTGTCGAACCTCAATCATCGGGTATTGGTGGTGGTGCTTTTTTATTATATCACGATAAAAAGAAGAATAAATCTATTTATTATAATGGTCGAGAAACTGCTCCAGCAAAGTCGCATGATAAAATGTTTCTTAAAAAAGATGGTTTGGCTATGGAGTTTCAGGAGGCTGTTAATGGTGGCTTGTCAGTTGGAACGCCGGGCCTCTTAAAAATCATGAAAGAATCTCATAAAAAATATGGTAAATTAAAATGGCAAACTTTATTTGACCCAGCGATAAAATTGGCAAAGGAGGGTTTTCCGATGGAAGATAAGATTAAAACTATCCTTAAAGATGTAAAATATTTAAAAGATAATTCAGATTTAAAAAATCTTTATTTTAATGAAGATGGTCAAATTAAGGAAAATGGCGAGATTATTTATAATAAAAAATTGGCTGATACTTTATCTCTAATTGCTAATGAAGGTATCAAAAGTTTTTATGATGGTAAAATCTCTAAAAATATAGTCAAAAAAGTTCAAGAATCTGAGAATCCAGGATATTTATCTTTAAAAGATTTAAAAAATTATCGTAGCAAAAAAGGAGAAGTGCTTTGCTCATATTATCATTCATATAAAATTTGTTCCATGTTACCACCAAGCTCTGGAGGTATAACTTTATTACAAATATTGTCGATTTTAGAAGGCTTTAATCTAGAATTTCTTCCTCCAACATCGCCAAAAACAATACATTTAATAGCAGAAGCTACAAAATTAGCTTATCAAGATCGTAATAAATATATTGCAGATACAAAAAAGATTCCGCTAAAAAAATTACTCAATAAGGACTATTTAAGAGAAAGGGCGGATTTAATAGAGTCAGATAAAATTATTAAAAATCCCAAGCCAGGTAATTTTAAATTAAGCAGTAATTATTATATTAATCCCAATGATTTTGAAGCTAATTCCACTACTCATATATCGGTAATTGATCAGGAAGGTAATGCTGTATCAATGACTAGCTCTATTGAATATCTTTTTGGATCAAATTTAATGGTTGATGGATTTATGCTTAATAATCAAATGACAGATTTTTCTTTTCAGCCAAAAGTAAATGGTAAGAGAGTTATCAATAGAGTTATACCGAAAAAACAACCAAGAAGCTCAATGTCTCCAACTTTTGTTTTTGATGAGGATGATAATTTGGTTTTAATAGTAGGATCTCCAGGTGGACCACGCATAATACAATATGTTGCTAAAACAATTATCGCTTATCTTGATTGGAAAATGGATATAGATGATGCAATTAATTTTCCTAATTTTATCGCAATAAAGGATGTTTTAGAATTAGAAAAAAATACTTATTTGGAAAAAATCTCATCTGATTTGAAGAATATTGGTCATAAAATTGAATTGAAGAATATCAGTAGCGGTATTACAGCAATAGCAATTAAAGATGGTATAATTCACGGTCTTGCAGATTATCGTCGTAATGGCTTTGCATCAGGACAATAACACTATATTATAAATTATTGTTGAAATAAATTTTACTATGATTAAAATCTGCCATCAGCGTGATGAATATGTAAATTACCAAGTTTAAAGGAGCTTGATATAAGAAATAAATAGAAATAGATATGAGATCCCATTGCAACAAAATTGTAAGTAAAATTTTATTAGTAACTTTATTTTCTCTAATAAATATATTCCCAAGTGATTTATTGGCGACAACAAAATATATCAATGTAGCAACTGGTGGTATTACTGGTGTTTATTATCCGGCTGGGGGTGCTATTTGCCGTTTGGTCAATAGGGGGAGGAAAGAACATGGTATTAGATGTTCTGTTGAATCAACTGGCGGTTCAGTTGCTAATATCAATGCTATTCGTTCTGGTATTGTAGAATTTGGTATATCGCAATCAGATTGGCAATATCATTCTTATAAAGGTACTGGATTTTTTTCAGATCAAAAACCATTTAAAGATTTAAGATCGGTTTTTTCTTTATATACTGAGACATTCACTATTATAGTTACTGAAGATTCTGGTATCACAGATATCAATGGAATAAAGGGTAAGGTTGTGAATTTTGGTCCAATAGATTCTGGGGTTTATGCTACTATGGAGGTTTTACTAAGAGCTAAAAAATGGAACAAATCTGATTTTGCCAAAATTACTAATCTTACACCATCTGATCAAATTAAATCCCTTTGTGATGGCGATATAGATGTGATGACTTATATGGCAGGAAACCCAAATGGGGTATTGCAAGAAGTTACTCAATATAGTAATACTGGTTGTAAGGTTAAAATCATTAATATTGATAAAAAAACAATCAAAGAATTAATAAAAATCAATCCTTCATATGTTAAATCTTATATAGCCGGAGGAATGTATAAAAATAATCCCGAAGACATTTTAACTTTTGGCATTAAAGCAACTTTGGTAACATCATCTAAAATTGAAGAAGAAATAGTATATAACCTTACTAAGGCGGTTTTTGGTAAATTTGATGATTTTAAAACATTGCACCCAGTTTTTTCTTCTATGAAGATGAGTGAATCTGTTAAAGATGGAAGCCATGCGCCAATTCATAAAGGTGCTTTAAGATATTATAAGGAGCGTGGTTTAATTAATTAAATATTTACTACTGGGGTGGACAGAACTTAAATTCTTTGTCCCTAATTCATTTATTAAAATAGTAGTCTCTGTTAGAATCGTGGTTCTATTATGCAACTAATCCTTAGATTTATAGGATAAATTAGATTATTTTTCATCCCTCCAAGTGGTATTTAACTTTAAAATCTATGAGTAAAAGAAGAGTAGTTATTACAGGGATTGGTGCCGTAACACCAATAGGAAATGATATTGAAGAAAGTTGGAGTAATCTTACCAAAGGCAAATCCGGGATAAAAAAAATTAGCAATTTTGATAGTGAAGAATTTGCTTGTAAAATTGCTGCCGAGGTCAATTTAGAAAAAGACTTTATTACAAAATTCATTGAAATAAAAGAGCAAAAAAAAGTTGATGATTTTACTATTCTAGCATTAATTGTTTGCAGAACAGGCGATTATAGATTCTGGATATAAAATTGAGAGAGAAGAACAAAAGCCTAGATGTGGTGTCTTAGTTGGCTCAGGAATCGGCGGTTTAAAATCAATTGAAAAGGCAGTAGAAACCGTTCATCACAGAAGTCCTAAAAAAGTTAGTCCGTTTTTTATACCATCCAGTCTTATCAATATTGCCTCGGGTCATATTTCAATAAAACATGGTTTTATGGGACCTAATCATTCAGTTGTAACAGCTTGTGCTACTGGTACTCATGCTATTGGAGATTCTTTTAAATTGATTCAAGATGATAGGGCGGATGTTATGATATGTGGTGGTGCAGAATCAGTAGTATGCCCAACGGCAATTGCAGGTTTTGGTGCTCTTAGAGCTTTATCTACAAATTTCAATGATGATCCAGAATCTGGATCAAGACCGTGGGATAAGGATAGAGATGGATTCGTTATGGGCGAAGGTTCTGGAATATTAGTTTTGGAAGAATATGAACATGCTAAAAAAAGAGGTGCAAAAATATATGGAGAAGTAGCTGGTTATGGACTTTCTGGCGATGCTTATCATATAACAGCCCCAGATTCTGAGGGTAGGGGTTCTACAAATGCTATGAAAATGGCTTTATCTGACGCAAAAATTAATCCAGAGCAAATTCAATATATTAATGCTCATGGTACGTCGACACCAATGGGTGATGATATAGAGCTTAAAACAGTTGAAAAATTATTTGGCAATAGGAGTGATTTATCAATGTCATCAACAAAATCATCTATAGGTCATTTGCTTGGTGCTGCTGGTAGTGTTGAAGCTATATTTTCAACATTAGCGCTTAGACAGGGCATCATACCTCCTACTTTAAATCTTGACAATCCTTCTAAGGAGACAAAGATAGATTTAGTTCCTCATCAGGCAAAAGAGAAGAAGGTGGATTTTGTAATGTCAAACTCATTTGGATTTGGCGGTACTAATGCTTCTTTAATATTTAAAAAGATCGATGTTTAAAACACTTTCAAAGGTAAGTTTTATTATATCTAGCATAATAATTCTTTTTGTTATTGGTATTTTTTCCATCATGGTATTTTTTCATTCACCCACTGCCAGTCATAAAGAAGATAAAATATTTTTCATAGAAAGTGGAATGACCTTAAAGGAAGTAATTCATAAACTACATCAAGAAAATATAATACAGCATCCAACATTATTTTTATATTTTTCTCAACTATTTAAAGGGTATGATCCAAAGGTAAGATATGGTGAATATATCTTCGAAAAAAATATATCCTATTATGATATTCTTCATAAAATGCACGAAGGATATGTATTTTTTAGAAGATTTACTATTGCTGAAGGATTATCTGCTCATAGCGCTCTAAAAATCATTAATTCTACTGAAGGGTTGGTTGGTGATGCTATAGAAACTATAGAGGAAGGATCAATATTGCCAGAAACATATTATTATTCCTATAATGATAAAAAAATAGATGCTATAAAAAGGATGCAAAATGCTATGATCAAAGCTATTGATGAATTGTGGGAAAAGAGAGATAAAAGCAATAATATTATAAAGAGCAAGAAAGAGGCTATTATTTTGGCTTCAATAGTTGAAAGGGAAACTTCACTTGAGTCAGAAAGAAAAACAATTGCATCAGTATTTTTAAATAGGCTAAAAATAGGTATGAAATTACAATCAGATCCAACAATTATTTACTCTTTCACTTTTGGAGATACATCTTTAGAAAGGTCGATTGGTTATAAGGATATTAGAAATAAATCAGAATTTAATACTTACCATATATATGGTCTTCCACCATCGCCAATTAGCAATCCAGGGTTAGCTTCTATTGAGGCAGTGCTGAATCCGCTTACAACTGATTATTTATATTTTGTTGCGACAGGTTATAGTGGTCATAATTTTTCTACCAATTTAAAAGAGCATAATAAAAATGTTAAGAAATATTATGAGATTCTTAAGCGAAGAAAAAACAGGGGTTGAAATAAAGAAATATTAATTCTTTATATTTATAGCATTCCCAACTTTAAAGTAAGTTTTTAATAAAAATATTTAGGAACCTCTGAAAAACTAAAATATGTATTTAGCATAAATTTAGTTTTTTATGGTACAATATGTTCATATTGCACCAAAAAGAAACATAATTTCTGCTAAAAAATGATCTAAAAATTCCAATTTTTAGTTTTTCAGAGGTTCCTTTACTTTAAATGAATTAATTACAAATTATTCAGAATTTTTTCAAAAATTCTTGCGTCATATGTGTTGCTAATCGATATCGGATTTACGTTTCTTTAAAGATAAGAAATGCTATTAGTCATTCTTGCAATTTTGGTGTTGTATAAATTAGTTTACTTTTTTCTTCATTTTTTTAATATTACCTAACTGGGACTGTCCTTATCTAGGTTAAAAATACTTTTCCCATTGCTTTTCTGTTAATTTTTGTCCAAATTCAATGATTTTTTGGTGCAATATATCCATATTGGACCAAAAAATCATCAAATTTTGTCTAAAAATTACCTAAAAAATCAAAGGAAAAAGATTTTGGACAGTACCAAATTGCAAAATCCAAAATAATTATTTAATGAGTAAAGAATTAATATTAGCAATTCCTAAAGGTAGAATATTGAAAGATTTGTCGAAATTATTGCTAAAAACCGATCTAAAAATTGAAGATGAATTTTTTGATGATAATTCTCGTAAATTACTTTTTTCTTCCAATGTCAAAAATCTCAAAGTAATTAAAATTAGAAGTTTTGATATTGCTAATTTTGTTAGGCTTGGTGCAGCGGATATCGCAATTTGTGGTTTTGATGTTTTGGAAGAATTTTCTTCAAATCAAATTTATCCTCTATTAGATCTGGATATTGGAAAATGTCGCCTTTCAATTGCAACTGACAATTTGAATAAAAAAGATTTTCAAAGTAAAAGTCATGTCCAAATTGCTACTAAATATGTTAATATTGCTACTCGATATTTTGCAAATTTAGGAATTCAGACTGAGGCAATTAAACTTAATGGTGCTATGGAGTTGGCACCAAGATTAGGTTTGTCTGACTATATTGTAGATTTGGTTGATAGTGGCAGGACATTGCAGGAAAATAATCTTATTGAGATAAAAAAAATCATGGATGTTAGTTCTTATCTAGTAGCAAATATCAATTCTTTTAAGGTACAAAAATCTGAAATTGGGGATGTGATTCAAATATTAAGAAATATTAATGCCAATTATTAATTTTCTGAAAAAAATTTTCTTTCCAATAATTATTTTTATCTTTCTAGGTTCGTGTGATCCTGGAGGAGATTCAACTTTTGCTCCTAATTTAGATGAGTTACAAAAATTTGATCCAATAGATAAGGGTGTTAGATTCCCCTATTATGATAATATTGGGCAGGATTTTAATGGTGATAACAAAGTTGATGATGGTGACAAGCATATTAGATGGGGTCGAAAAAATACCAATTGGCATCATGCCTGTGCTTCTGAATCAATTCAATATAGCATGGCTGGTAAGATATTATCAATTATGCCTATTTCATTAAAAGCTTCATTACATTTGATTAATATTGCTACAGCTGGTACTGTTGATATGCTTGGCATTCTCCATAAAATTTTTGCCTCTCAGGATGGTTTTTCTGATTATTATTGGGATCTTTTTAATCCATCATGTAGTGTCATCGCTCTTGCTCAAGGTGCCGCCCTATATCTAGCAAAACAGACAGTTAATTTCGCTTGTAAAGCGGCACCAGCCTATCCCAAAAAAAAAGTAGCGCAAGAAACTGGTAAGGGTCTGGTAGCTAAAGCGAAATCTCTTAGCAACATCAACTGCTAAGGAAGCTTTAGGTTTGGAAAATGCTCTTGATTTTTTTTATGCTAATTCTTATTGCAAATCTTCCATTGGTTTCGCAAAAGTCACTTCACTGGCTGCAGGATTAGCTTGTTCTGCTAATGTTGCTGGTGGTTCAGCTGCCGCAGCTTGTTCAGCAAAAACGAAAATTGCGACTAAGGCTTATAATAGTAGTCTTAGCTGTTGTGCCGCTGTTGCTGCTTATAATATTGCTTTTGCTGCTGCTATGAAAGCCTTGGAATTGAAATATACTGCAGCAACTAGACATCAAAAAAAAGTGGCTATTTGTGGTCATGATTGGTATGGCTGGAAAGAAAGAGAAGATACGGGTAGGATGATCAGGGGTCCATATCATTCAAATGCACCTGATGACATGAAGTATAAATATTATTCTTACTACAAGACCCTTCTTGATATGGATGCTAAAAATACTTTAGAAAGAAATATTAACAATCAACTATATCGAGAATTTTATTTTGGTGGTCGAGAAATAGCAGATCCAACGCCAGAAAGCAATGGCGGTTGTTTGATGCCTAAAATTGATGAAGGAAAATTAAAAAATTTATTTGGCTATAATAGTAAATATAATGCCGATGGCAAGGATGAAATAAGACAAAGATATTATTTTAAAGGTTCTAATACTGAGCCTAACTTTGCTTGTGAGAGATTTAACCCCGATAATAAAAAACTAAGTGCAGATGAGGTAGTAAAATTTTCAGAGGCTTATAATTGCTGTAATAATAGGAGTAAAAATACTATTTGCCTGGAATATATTAGTGATTATAGTGCAAAATTTGAAAGAGGGGGTAGAAAATATGATGGTTTAGTTCAGCCATATATTAATCAATTAAATAGTAATAATATTTCTATTGTTAGGAAGGAGGTCGCTGACGACTATAATGATGCGACAAAAAGAGGCTAATAATCCAATGAGAGATAATATAGATTTTTGTGAAATTGGCAGTTCTAATTGTTCGCTAGGAGATTTTTTAGATATGCCGGTTTTGTATAAGGCTTATAAACATCCACTAAATGATAAATATGTTTGCGCCAGAAGCTATTCCGTTTGTCCTTACAATTTTACTGTTGGTACAGGAACTTTTATGACAGGGACTGATATTGATCATCAAGATGATGCTAGTTTGGAACTTCTTTCAAATATTGGTATTGGTTTTGCATCTGGTAAAAATAGACAAAGGAATGCTAATGGCTATTCAGATTGTCAACATTTAAATCATTGCAGTATTATACCTGGTGATAGACAGGATATAGATTATGGCGTATTACATGATAAGGATAGCTATTTCATATCTAGTGCTTGCGTGGATGGTAGGGGTGACTCACAAAATTACCATTTTCAAAATAATTTATTATCAACTGTAATTGAAATGAAGTCTATAACCGCTCCTCTAGCGCAATGTTTTGTTGAAACTTTTGAAAATTTATTACTCAATAAATATGGCCGAGATGCTGGTGATAATTCCTATCGTAAAGGTGACGCTCGAAGATTACCTGCATTCTTTGATGTTTTGCAAGGTAATCTTCAGGAGATTTTAAGGGTTATTATGATTTGCGCTCTAATGCTCATAGGTTACAGAATTTTATTAGCTGGAGGGATAGAGAAAAAAGAGGTTATGACCTTTATTCTTAAATTAGCCTTTGTCATGTATTTTGTTTCTGGCAATGCTTGGAAGGCTGTTTTTTCTGAAGGCTTAATAGCTGTTAGTACAGAATTATCTTCATCTTTAATAATGATCGATAAGGATGATATTAATATTTATCCAAATCAGTCAGAACTTGATCAGCTAAAAGTTACAATCATAGATGGTGGGGTTTCTGATAAGGTGATAAAAATTACTATGGATAATGATCTTCAAATTGATGGTCCTAGTGAAATTAATAAGCCTAATGAAGCTGGTATTACGACTGCAAATAACAATGGCACAATAGATTTGTTTCAATTAAAAAGTAAGCCAGAAAATGGTTATTATTTTAAAAGAGATAGCGGCATATACAATATTTCAAATAATCATATTTGTAAATTTCCAAGATATAATGCTAAGAAAGATGGCGTCGATACTCCTTCATATCCTATTGGTAATGAATATTTAAAAGTATTTGATACATTAGATTGTATGATCGGCTATTCTCTTGGAATAAGTGCCATTTCTAATGGATCAAGCTTTATTGGCGCTGTGACAATGTCATTTTTAAATGGTTTTATTGGCATGGCTTTTGCCATAGCTTCCCTCTTTTTTGCCTTTTCTTTATTGTCAGTGGCTATCAAAACTTTGTCAATTTTTGTTATGTGTTTGATTTATCTTTCGATGTTGATTTATGTTTCGCCAATCACTATCACTTGCATACTTTTTGGTAGAACGAAAGATATTTTTAACGCATGGTTTTCTGCCTTAGTATCATATAGCATTCAGCCGGCACTTATCTTTATTTTTGCAGGTTTATTTATTAGTATTTTTAATCATACTATAGTTAAAGAGGATGTTAGATTTGAATATCAAATAACTAATCAGAATAGTCAAGCAATTACAACAAATGAAAGGCTATCATTTATTAATTGTAACGATTGGAAATTAGATAATAAGGTTAGTAAGCCTAGCAAAACTAGTGTTTATTGTTTCTTTAATGAGATATATAATCCGAATGGTAATAGGTCAGAATCAGTACTTACAGGTTTTCAAGTTCTTGGTATGAATTTTTATAGAGTGGGGGAGATCTTGGCTGGTGGCTCTAAGGATATAGTTACAAATAGTTCCGAAAAAACTAAATTTACTAATATGTTACAAATTGCCGTGATATTGTACATTATTAATGCCATAACATCCACGATACCAAATGTAATAGTCTATATTCTCAGTGGTGCCCAAATTGGTAGTGTTGGTGGTTTAAATATTAGTCCTGCTGGCCTTTCGCAAAAAGCCAAATCTTATGCTTCAACTACAAAAGATGTTGCCAAGGGTTTAGCAACCAGACATGGTAAACAGCTTCAAGACAAGGGTACTCGTAAAAAACCCGGAGCACGAAAGGCCGATAAACCCGACAATAAAGGTAGGGCCTAAATATTGTTAGCTAATTAATGGAATTTGCGACAGTCTTATAAAGAGCAAGACCAAATACTCTACCAAAACACTTGACTATTACTAAATATCTAAATAGTATCATAAGATTATTGGTATTATAATCACTTAATTGGCTATATAATAGGATTTATATATGATTTTAACATCTAAAGGAAGATATGCGGTTGAAGCTATGGTCGAGATGGCCAGGCTTAGTGATGATAAGCCAATTTCCCTTTCTTCAATTGCAAAAAGTCAGCAGAAATCCTTTTCATATTTAGAAAGATTATTCTCTCAATTAAAGAAGGCTAAAATAATTGATTCTATTAAAGGTCCTGGAGGTGGCTATATTTTTTTGAAGGAATTAGAAAATATTAGCATATATGATATTATATTAGCAGTTGATGAATCAATAAAAATGACCAATTGCACTAAGACCGAAAATTGTTTAGGTAAAACCACAAAATGTCAGACTCATAAATTATGGAAAGGGCTGGAAAATAAAATAAAAGATTATTTTGAGTCAATAACTGTAAAAGATTTAAAAAAAGCATGAAAGATAAAATTTTTTTTGATAATAACGCAACAACTAGAGTAGATAAGAAAGTTATAGATGAAATGGTTGAAGTAATGGAGCTGCCTTTAAATTCATCATCCATCCATTCTCACGGTAGATTCGCTCTAAGAAAATTAAATAATGCTAGGAGTCGGATCAAAAAATTACTTAATGCTAGTAATTATGATGTAATTTTTACTTCAGGTGCTACAGAATCAAATAATTTAGCCTTACTTGGAGGTAAAAAATTACCAATAATTACTACTAAAATAGAACATCCAGCAATTGTTAATGTTGTTAAAGAGGTTGAGCATTATTTTGTTAAGACGACTAATCAAGGATTGGTAGATTTAGATGATTTAAAAGAAAAAATATCAGATCTTAATGGCAGAGAATTTATTTGTTCCATTATGTTTGCTCATAATGAAACTGGAGCTATATTTCCAATTAAAGAAATTTCTAAAATTACTCATCAAAATGGTGGAATTTTTCACTGCGATTTAACTCAGGGGTTGGTAAGTTAGAAGTTGATCTTGAGGATTTAAATATTGATATGGGCTCATTATCAGCTCATAAGTTAAATGGTCCGCAAGGAGCTGGTGCCCTTCTAGTTCGCAAAGGAATTGTTATTAATAATATTCTTTATGGTAGCGGCCAAGAAAATGGTAAAAGACCTGGAACTAACAATATTGCTGGTGCAGTTGGTCTTGGTAAGGCTTGTGAAATATCAAAAGATAAAATTCCAAAATATCAAGAATTAGAAAAATTACGCAATTATTTTGAAGAATCTTTAAAAAAGATAGCGGGTGATAATGCTGTAATTTTTTGTCAGGATATAGCAAGAACACCAAATACTAGCTTTGTTGCTATGAAAGGAGTTGATAATCAAACTCAATTAATTGAATTTGATCTTAATGGCTTTTCAGTTGCAATTGGTTCAGCTTGTAGTTCAGGATCATCAAAACCGCCTATGGCATTATCCGAAATAGGAGTTTCTGATGAATTGGCAAAAAATACCATAAGAGTGAGTTTTGGCACTGATAATAGCAAAGTGCAAATAGATCAATTTATTGAAATCTGGAAGAATCTTTATCAAAAAACTAAAAAATAATTATGAAATTACCTATTTATTTAGACTATCAATCAACTACACCAATCGATCCAAGAGTAGCTGATTATATGTGCGACATTTTAAAAAATGAGATTGGCAACCCACATTCTAGAACTCATCAATTTGGCTGGAGAGCAGAAGAAATAGTTGAAGAAGCTAGGGAAAATGTAGCAAATCTTATTAATGCTCATCCTAAGGAAATTATTTTTACTTCTGGTGCAACAGAATCTAATAATATGTCAATTAAGGGTGCTTATGAATTTTATAAAAATGATAAAAATCATGTTATCACATTAAGTACAGAACATAAATGTGTTATTAATTCTTGCCGTGAAATTGAGCAAAAAGGTGGTAAAGTTACTTTTTTAAAGGTACAAAAAAATGGTATCGTTGATTTAAAGGAATTAGAAAATGCTATTACTGACAAAACCTTGCTTATTTCAATTATGGCCGTAAATAACGAAATTGGCGTTATTCAGCCATTAAAAGAAATTGGTGCTTTATGTCGTAAAAAAGGAGTGTTTTTTCATACAGATCTTTGCTCAGGCTTTTGGTAAAATTCCTCTTAATGTTAATGAGTTAAATATTGATCTAATGAGTATTTCTGGTCATAAAATTTATGGTCCAAAAGGTGTTGGCGCACTTTATGTTAGGCGTAAACCGAGAGTTAGAATTCGTGCATTAATTAGCGGTGGCGGACAAGAAAGGGGTTTAAGATCTGGTACTTTAGCACCATTTTTAGTGGCTGGACTTGGCAAGGCCGCTGAAATTGCTAAAAAAGAGATGAAAAAAGATTATGAAAAAGCAGAAAAATTAAGAGATAGATTTATGGATGGCTTCAAAGATCTTGATAAAATCTATCTTAATGGTGATGCAAAGCAGCGTATTCCACATAATATTAATCTTAGCTTTGCAGGAATTGAAGGAGAGTCATTTATTATGGCAGTAAAAGATCTGGCTATTTCATCTGGATCAGCCTGCACTTCAGCGTCACTGGAACCTTCTTATGTTTTACATGCTTTGGGTGTTGGTGATGATTTAGCTCATACATCTATTAGATTTGGCTTCGGTAGATTTACAACAGAAGAAGAGATAGATTATGCAACTAACCTTATCAAAGAAAAAGTACAAAAATTAAGAGATCTTAGCCCATTATGGGAAATGATTCAGGAAGGTGTTGATCTTAATTCCATTGAGTGGAGTGGACATTAAATATTTATACCAATTATCATAAAATAGATAGTTGGTACCATCTATAAAATTAATCTAGGTCTTTTAGATTTCTAACAATTCATTTGAAAATAATTATCTCCATAATAAGATTGAGGAACCTCTGAAAAACTAAATTATATCTTATTTTACCCATATGTTTGATTTTATTAAAAAAACTGATCCAGAAATTTATAGCTCTATGCAAAAGGAGCTTGATAGACAAAAATATAAGATTGAACTAATTGCCTCTGAAAATATAGTAAGCCAAGCAGTTTTAGAAGCGGCGGGTAGTATTTTTACCAATAAATATGCTGAAGGTTATCCAGGTAAAAGATATTATGGCGGCTGTGAATTTATGGATCAGGTGGAGCAGATTGCAATTGATAGGATCTGTCAATTATTTGGCACTAAATTTGCCAATGTTCAGCCCCATTCTGGTGCCAGCGCTAATCTTGCTGTTTATCATGCATTTTTAGAACCTCATGATACATTGCTTGGCATGTCACTTCCAGCAGGTGGTCACTTAACTCACGGTGCACAAAGAACATTATCTGGTAATTGGTTTAATTCGGTGCAATATGGTATTAGAGATGATGATGGTTTAATTGATTATGATCAGGCTATGGATCTTGCCAAAAAACATAAGCCAAAAATTATTGTTTGCGGCACATCTTCCTATCCAAGAATTATCAAATGGGATAAATTTAGAGAGAAATTGCCGATGAAGTTGGTGCCTTGTTGTTAGCTGATATTTCTCATATTTCTGGATTAGTTATTTCTGGATGCTATCCTTCGCCAGTCGGTTTTGCTGATATTATAACTTCTACAACTCATAAAACTCTTAGAGGTCCAAGAGGTGGAATAATTTTAACCAATGATGAAACTTTGGCTAAAAAAATCAATTCTTCAGTTTTTCCTGGTGTTCAAAGCGGCCCTTTAATGCATATTGTTGTTTGCCAAAGCTGTTGCTTTTGGTGAAGCTTTAAAGCCAGAATTTAAAATCTATTCAGAAAATGTGGTTAAAAATGCTAAAATCTTAGCAAAAACATTAATGGATCGTGGTTTAAAAATTACTACTGGTGGTACTGATTGTCATTTGATGGTTGCAGATCTAACACCTCTTGAGAATTTAACTGGTAAAGAGGCTGAAAAATGCTTAGAAAGGGCTGGTCTTACTTGTAATAAAAATGCTATTCCAAATGACCCAAGAAGTCCTCCTTTGTAACTTCAGGACTTAGATTTGGTACGCCAGCCGGCACGATGAGAGGTTTTGGCGAAAAAGAATTTCAAAGAATAGGCCATTTAATTTGTGATATTTTGAAAGCTTTTGTTAAAAATGATTTATCTGCTGAAAAAAATAAAGATTTAGAAGAAAAAATACGATTAGAAGTCAAAGATTTATGCTTAAAATTTCCTATTTATGAATGATGATACCCCTGAAATAGTCAGGCATTTTAGAAATTTTGTTATAATAGGATTTCTATTAATATCTGTATTTTTTATCTGTGGTTATATTACAATGCTTCTTGTGGTGGTAACTATGGCTCCAACTTGGCAGGTGGCAATTAGCTATTTTACTATTCCGAATTGGGAGAACATCTTAATTCTTTGGAATATATTAGTACAATATTGGGTTTTTTATTTTAAAAATATTGACTATTTACATTGGAACAGCACTATTCCCACGGCAGCATCCCAAATTAGCTATTTTATTCCAAAATTATATCTGACAACTCTTTTACCATATATATTTTTATTAACTTCTTTATGGATGATAAGAGCACCATTAATGGATTGGCGACCATTTAAAAAAGCAGAATCAATTCATGGTAATGCTAAATGGGCCACTGATAGACAAATTAGTAAAATGGGTCTCAAGGCAAAAAGAGGTGTATTACTTGGCTCTCATAAGGGAAAATTTCTTATAGCAGATGATTATCAACATATTTTACTATTTGCACCAACTGGTTCTGGTAAGGGTGTGGGTTTTGTAATTCCAAATTTATTATTTTGGCGTGATTCAGTAATTGTCCACGATATTAAATTGGAAAATTACGAATTAACTTCTGGTTATCGAAAAAATAAATTACATCAAAAAACATTTCTCTGGAATCCAGCTGATCCAGATGGAATTAGCCATTGTTATAATCCAATGGATTGGATTTCAAGAAAATCGGGTAAAATGGTTGATGATGTACAAAAAATTGCCAATTTTTTACTTCCAGAACAAGAATTTTGGCAAAATGAGGGTCGATCACTTTTAGTTGGTGTTATGCTTTATTTATTAGCTGATAAATCAAAGCCAAGCACCTTAGGCGAGGTGGTTAGGACTTTAAGAAATAATGATGTAGTTTATAATCTTGCTGTTATTTTGGACACTATGGGTAAAGATATTCATCCTGTATCTTATATGAATATTGCAGCTTATTTACAAAAACCAGATAAGGAAAGGGGTTCAGTTACTTCAACTGCCAACTCATCTTTAGAATTATGGGCTAACCCATTAATTGATAAAACAACAGCTACTAGTGATTTTAATCTTAATAATTTTAAAAAAGAGAGCCATACATTATATATCGGTTTAACTCCTGATAATATCTCTCGTCTTAAACCTTTGATGGGAATTTTTTATCAGCAAGCGAAGATCTTTTTTTACTGCTAAAATGCCAAGGCCAGAAGAAAAAACTGGTGTTTTAATGATGATGGATGAGTTTCCAACTTTGGGTAAATTAGAACAATTTCAGGCTGGTATTGCTTATTTTCGTGGTTATAGAGTTAAGTTATTCCTTATCATTCAAGATACTCAACAGCTTAAAGGTATTTATGAAGAGGCTGGCATGAATTCATTTCTTTCCAACTCAACTTATCGTATTACTTTTGTTTGCTAATAATATGGAAACTGCAAATTTGATTTCACAATTAATTGGCAATAAAACTGCAACTCAAATTTCAACTAATAAACCAAAATATTTAGATCTAAATCCTGGTGCTCGTAATTTCCATATTTCGCACACTCAAAGAGCCTTATTGTTACCTCAAGAAGTAATACAATTACCAAGAGATGATCAAATTATTCTTATCGAATCTCAGCCACCAATTAAATCAAAGAAAATTAAATATTATGCTAGCAGGTTCTTTAAAAAAAGATTGCTATCTCAAGTAAAAATACCTAAGCAAGAGCCTTATATTCCACCAAGACCAGAAAAAAGACAGCCAGAAGAAGCTGCCAATGCTGAGGAAAATAATCAGCAGCAAAAAATCAAGATCAAAATCAGGAGAAAATAGAAGAATCCACGAATTAATACCATTTATCATTAAAAAATAAACAATATAGCACAAATGACACAAGAAAATCTTTTGATTTTCTGAGTAATTTGCAACTTTTTACTTAAAAAAATAAATTTTTTAAAAGTAAAATATTTTTTCTTGTTATTTGTAAAAAATGAGGTCAATATACCCATATTGCGTCATAGCTTTTTACTAATAATAAGAAAAAGATGAAGCTAGATTGTTTATCTTTGTAATAGTTTTTTTAATGATAATTGGTATGATATGCAAATCAAATTAGAAAATATTAATAAATCTTTTTTTATTCAAAATAAGGAATTAAAAATATTAAAAAATATTAATTTATCATTAGATCCTGGTCGAATTACTGCTCTTGTTGGTCCTTCTGGATCTGGAAAGACTACGCTTTTGCAAATTGCTGGCTTGTTAGATAATCCAACTTCTGGGAAAGTGATTTTTGATAATATAAATTTATCAAATAGCAGTGACAAAGAGCGCACTGAATTTAGAAAAAATAATATTGGTTTTATTTATCAAGATCATAATTTACTTCCCGAATTTAATTCAGTTGAAAATATAGCCTTACCTTTATTAATAAAAAATAAAGATAAAAAACTGGCACTAAAAAAAGCTGAAGAGATTTTGGAAAAAATTGATCTTAGTGATAAAAAAAACTCTTTTCCCTATGAGCTATCAGGTGGTCAACAACAAAGAATTGCCATTGCTAGAGCTATAATTACAAAACCAAAAATTTTATTTGCTGATGAGCCGACAGGAAATTTAGATTCTAAAAATGCCCAAAATATCTTTCAAATTTTCTATGATTTTACCAAAGAATATAAAATAAATTCATTAATAGTTACTCATAATATGGATTTGGCCAAAAAGATGGATCAGATAATTACAATTGAAGATGGTCAAATCAGCAGTTAAAAATAATCTCAATGAGCATTTATTAGAATTTCGTCAAAGATTTATAAAATCTTTAATATTTTTTCTATTTTTCTTTATCATAGGATATATTTTTTCTGAGCAAATATATAATTTTCTGTTAAAGCCTTTAGAGATTAATTCTGAAGATTCTCGTAGAATAATTTATACCTCGCCAATTGAAGCATTTTTATCCTATTTAAAATTATCATTTATTTTTGCTTTATTTTGTTCTTTGCCACTAATTTTATGGCAAATTTATCTTTTTTTAACACCGGCTCTTTATAAAAAAGAAAGGGGAATAATGATAATGATTTTTTTAATTAGTCCTATTTTATTTTTCGTAGGATCTGCATTATGTTATTATGGATTATTACCAATAGCCTTAAAATTCTTCTTAAGTTTTGAAAATATTAATTCAGTAATTCCAATTATTTTAGAAGCAAAAATCAGTGAATATTTAAAATTAATATTAAATATGATATTTATTTTTGGTTTAATTTTTCAAATACCCTTATTATTTTTATTATTAATTAAATTTAAAAAAATAGATAAAATTTCTCTAAAAAAATTCCGTAAATATTATATAATTTTATCTTTTACAATTGGCGCTATCTTTACCCCTCCTGATATATTTAGCCAAATTTTTATAGCAGTAATTATGATATTATTTTATGAAATTATGGTATTTTTTACCAAAGACCAATCACCAAAAGATTCTTGAACTAAGGTTAAAGCTGATATCATTGCTGTATCAACTCTTAAAATTCTAGGACCTAGACTAATTGAATAAATATTTTTAGATTTAATTAAATCTAATTCATCATTAGAAAAGCCACCTTCTGGACCAATTAAGATAATAACTTCTTTATTTTTGCTATTAATTTTTTGTAAAATATCGTTGGCCTTTTCTGAAGTTCCAGATTCGTCACAAAGAATTAAAATTCTTTGATTATCAAGATATTCTTCCAAAAAGTCATTTAAATTTTGCAATTTTTTTTTTTAGCGATATCATTTCTTTCAGATTGCTCAGATCCCTCCTTAATATTTATCAAGAATTTCTCTTTATTAAATTTATTGATAAATGATCTTTTGGTAGTAATCGGAATGAATTTAGTTACACCCATTTCCATTCCCCTTTTAGCAATTGATTCTAAAGTATGATTTTTAACTATTGAAAATGCTAAAGAAATTTTGGGTGGAAAATATTGTTCTTTGATTTGTTTTTTAATAAGAATTTGACATTTTTTCTTAGCAGTATTTACAATCTCTCCCAAAAAATCTCCATCCTGACCATTAAAAATATTAATTTTATCAGAAGTTTTTACCCTCATAACATTTTTTAGATAAAAAAAATCTTTATCCTTAATTTCAATTATTTGATCTTGGTAAATTTTATCTAGATTTAAAAAATTCTTATCATAATGTTAGAGTGTTAATTGCCATAATAAATATTATTAAATATGAAAGAAAGAATTGCAATAATTGAAGGTTTTAGAACTCCGATGGGTAAAGCAGGAGGTTGTCTAAAAAATGTTTCTGCCCATGATCTGGGAGCAAAAGTAGTAAAAGAGCTTCTCGTTAGAACTGATATTGATCCAAATATAATTGATGAAGTAATTATTGGTAATGTTGCAAATCTTAGTGACTCGGCAAATATTGCTAGGGTTATAGCCTTAAAAGCTGGTATTCCAGAATCAGTTCCAGCTTTTACCGTGCATCGCAATTGTGCTTCTGGCATGGAATCTGTCACAAGTGCAGCCAATAGAATCTTGCTAGGTGATGCTGATGTAATTATTGCTGGCGGTGTAGAATCTATGAGCAATATTCCTCTTTTATATAATAGCAAGATGACCAAATTATTTGCTGATTTATTTAAATCCAGATCATTTTTACAAAAATTAAAAGTTATTTTTAGATTTAGACCAAACTTCTTATCGCCTGTTATTGCAGTGCGAAGAAGGATTAACTGACCCAATTTCTGGGCTAATTATGGGATCGACTGCTGAAAATCTAGCTCGTGACTTTAGAATCACTAGAAAAGAGCAAGATGAATATGCTATGCAAAGTCATAATAGAGCAGAAAAAGCAACTGCAGAAGGAGTTTTTGATGATGAAATTGTTACAATTTTTAATAATGATGTAAAAAATAGTAAAATTATTGAAAATGACGAAGGAATAAGAAATGGTCAAAATATGAAGGATTTATCCAAGTTAAAGCCATATTTTGAGAGAAATACAGGCACAGTTACCGTTGGTAATTCTTCTCAATTAACTGATGCTGGGGTCGCTATGATTTTAATGAGTGAATCCAAAGCTAAGGAGTTAAAATTAAAACCTTTAGGTTATTTAAGAGATTTTGCCTATGCTGGTCTTGATCCTTCTCGTATGGGTTTGGGTCCAGTTTTTGCGGACAAAATTACTTAAAAAATCAGATGTTAAATTCAAAGATATTGATCTAATTGAAATTAATGAAGCTTTCGCAACTCAGGTGATTGCTTGCAAAAAAGCTTTTGAGTCTGATGAATTTGCTAAAAAAGAATTAGGTTTAGAATCTGCAATTGGTAAGATTGATGATGAAATTTTAAATGTTAATGGTGGCGGTATTTCTCTTGGTCATCCAGTGGGAATGAGTGGTTCTAGAATTATTATTCACGCTTTAAAAGAATTAAAAAGGAAAAAGAAAAAGATGGCACTTACAACTCTTTGTATTGGTGGCGGTCAAGGTGGAGCTTGTTTATTAGAAGCGAAATAATAGCAATTCCTAAAAGATGGAAATTGCTATAGCTATTTTTTCTTCTCCAAATATTTTTCTGGATTAACAGCTTCCTTCTTTTTTATTAAGCTAAAATATAGCTGTTTTTCTGAAACATTTCCTGTGGCACCAATATTAGCAATTTTTGTACCTTGTTCAATTTTTTGTCCCTTTTGGACTAAAATATCATCTAAGTGAGCATAGGCAGAAATCCAGTTATTTGCATGTTTTATAATAATCAAATTACCATAACCTCTAAGCTCATTTCCAACATAAACAACCTTACCATCCTTAACTGAAATAGCATCATCATTACCATTTGTCTTAATATTGATGCCATCATTATATAAGCCACCCGCTTTTTGTCCAAATTTGGAAATTATAGTTCCAGATTTAACTGGCCAGATGAATTTACTATTATTGGCTATGATAGGTAATTTTTTAGTTTTTGGCTTTCGTTTTTTAACATCTCTTTTAATGGAGGCGGTTTCGGAAATTCTAATCTTGTCGCCAGATTTAATATTATAGGGTTTTTCCAGATCATTTAATTTTATCAAATTAGCAATTTTCATATCATACATTCTGGCTATAGAATTTAAATTATCTCCCGATTGCACTTTATGATATTTAAAAGATGGTAATTTTATTCTTTGTCCAACTTTTAATATATAAGGTTCGTTTAAATTATTAATTTCAATAAGATCACGATTTGGAATATTATATGTTGCAGAAATTCCATATAATGTATCACCAGGATTTACAATCACTTCAGCGGCGTTATTTTTATTTTCTATTGGGTTAGATTTTGCCACAGCAATATTTGAGTTACTATTTAGATTTTCTAAATTCTTTTTGCTAATATCACTGAACTTTAATCTATTTTTCTTGTAATAATTTTTCTTGGAATATATTTTATCCTTATTGATAACGATCTCTACTTTATTTTGATAGCAACCAGTTAGCATTATGAATAGCAAAATAATAAATAATCTCATTTTATGGAAATATTTTTAATAATTATTTTTGGTTTTATTTTCGGTAGTTTTATTTCAATGGCAAGCTATAGATTAGGTACCAGAGGTAGTAAAATAACTGACCTTATAATAAGAAGGTCTTTTTGTCCAAAATGCAATAATATTTTAAAAATAAAAAATTTAATTCCTATTTTCTCTTGGATTTTCCAGGGTGGTAAATGCTCTCATTGTAAAAATAAAATTCCACCACGCTATATTTTAATCGAAATATTTACCACTATTTTTTTCTTAATTAGCTATTTTGTTCTTGGTCAAAATTTTAATGTCCATTTATTCATAATATTAGCTATAATAGTTATTTTGATGATCGCTTCTATTGTTGATCTAGAACATTATTTTATTCCTAATATTACACAAATTTCTTTGCTAATTTTGGCAATATGCTATCATATTTTTATAACTAAGAATTATAATATACAGAATCATATATTATCAGCATTTTTATATGCTCTATTTATATATTCTATTTTTTATATATTTTTAATTATAAGAAAAAAATATGCTATTGGAAGTGACGATCTAAAGTTTTTTCCTATAGCTGGTATATTTTTAGGAATGAATAATTTTGTCTATTTCATTGCATTTCTTGGTATTTTTGGTATAATATATGGTGTAGCATGGAAATTTTTTAAAAAAGAAGATACTTTTCCTTTTGCTCCAGCACTTTCTTTTGCTCTTATAATGAATTTATGGGGTTTTGCAGATTTATTTGATATATCTGATATTTTAGAGTGTATGATTTTTGAATGTTTATATGAGTCGTATTAGGATTATCTCAGCAATAATATTATTTATCTTACTCTTTTCGAGAACCCTCTTTGCTGCCTGTTATGATATGGATAATCTTTTTGATAATGATGGTAATATAGGTGGTCTTAAAATTAGTTTTTTTAATAATAATAATTGTTCTGAAGATTACAAAAAATCCTCTCCATATAAGATATTTGTTTCTAAGAATAGCTCCATCAAAAATTCCAATGAAATCAAGTTTAGAATTCCAAATTCTGATTTGGCTATAAATGAAGATCAGGATATTATAGTATTTTATTCTAGAATAGGTCTAATAGCTAGGGTTTATGTGGGAGGTGGTGAGGTCAAAATATCTCCTGCAAGTGCTAGCATAACAAAAAATGGAGAAACATATAGCATATCTAATATTGAGTTTCGTAATATCTCTAAATTAACATTTGGTAGTAAATCATTTGTCGGAATTATAGATAATATTAGATATCGTACCAATAATACTGATTTTATTCCTTTAATTGCTATTAAATCATATAGGATTTATACTGAGGAGAAATTTAGTTCAGAGCAGGTCAGGGTAAAATCTCTTCCACCAAAATTGCGTGATGGTGTTGCGGTGAAATCTGTTATATATTATGATCATAAGAAGGATTATAATAATAAAGGTATATTGGAATGTAAATCTGGTTATGAGAAGACGAATGATTTGGGTTATTATTTTGAACAAACCGGTTTTAAATTGATTAAATTTACCGGCTGTTGTTTTCGTGAACAATATGACTCAGGTTTTATGGATGGAAATCTTAAAACTACAGAAAATATAGATTATGATTCTTCCATTGTTGGAGAAAGCGATATTACTCCAAGAGCATCAAATGATATCGTTTGTCAGATAGGTAGGATTACTCCTGGTAGTAATTTATCTTATTATTTTGATACTGATAGATGTTCTTTAGCCTTAACAGGATCTTGTACTGGTGATGGTGAGATACCTAATAGTCCATTGATTAATCAATGTTCAACTATGCAGGTTGGTGATGTGGTTCTTAATTCAGCTGGTACTAATAGTAATAAGGTTATTGCTTGCAAAATTGGCTGTACAAATGATCAGAATTTATTTTATAATTTGTCAGCGCAAGATGCTAGTGTAGTTATTTCTGGGACTGCATGTAGAGAAAAATCAAAAACATTAAGAAATTGGGCTTCAAATTCTGGACTATCTGTACCAAAAGGTCTTAATGGCAATCAATTTATAACATATCTACATAATGGATCTTCTTCTTTAGGTGCTGTTAATTGTATTCCAGGTTATCATGATAATTCTATTACTTATTATTTTCCTGAAAATACTGAGAATATAGTTTTTGATGGTTTCTGTACTGCAAAGAAATATCGTTTAGATAGTTATGATTCTTGGAGTCGTATAGATGGTTTAAATGGTGCTATAGAGGTTGATTATGATGAGAATAGGACTGTGTTATCACCTGGTTTGCTTGATTGTTCAGTTGGATTTTCTCGTAGTAATTTAGGATATTATTTTACTGATAGAAATGATGATGGCGAACCTGACATAGTTATTGTAGGAAATTGTATTGAAAATACCTGTCCTGGAAATTTGGTCAATACAGTTAGGCCAATAAATACTAAAGCTAGAACTCAATTATTAACGGTTTATTCCAGAGATAGTAATCTAGAATTTCAATGTGATGATACTGCTGGTTATGTTTTATATGACACCACTATTCCAAAAATCAATTGCCAAGATAGTGGAGATTGGTTAGCTTCTGGATCTTGCAGATTGCATCAATGTCAAACTGATAACTTAATATCAGATATTTCCACTTTAGACGAACTGAATCAGAATTATGATTTTGGTCCCTCAAGTTATAATTTTGATCATGAATTTGATCTATCCTGTAATAATTCTATTGGCTATGTTAATGATGGTACAGATCCATCTATAAAATGCACTCTTGATGGTTGGGATTTAGATAATACATGTCAGATGCATCAATGTTTAGCTAGTGAATTATTATCCAAAATTTCTAAATTTAATAAAATTAATCAAAATAATAATTTTGGCCCAGAAACTAGTTATAATTTTGATCATCAAATTGATTTATCATGTGATAGTTCTAGCGGTTATATTAATGATGGTACAGATCCATCTATAAAATGCACTCTTGATGGTTGGGAGTTAAATGATACATGTGAATTAAATCAATGTTTAGCTAGTGAATTATCATCCGAAATTTCTAAATTTAATAAAATTAATCAAAATAATGATTTTGGCTCAGCAACTAGTTATAATTTTGATCATAAATTTGATTTATCTTGCGATAGTTCTAGCGGTTATGTTAATAATGGCACAGATCCATCTATAAGATGTATAATTGGCGGTTGGCAGTTAGATGACACATGTCAAATTCACCAATGCTTAGTTGATGATGCAGAATCTCTAATTGCCACTTCTACTAAACTTAATCAAAATAATGATTTTGGCTCAGCAGCTAGTTATAATTTTAATCGTCAATTTGAATTATCATGTAATGATTCTATAGGTTATGTTAGTAATGGAACCGAGCCATTTGTGGAATGTAGAATTGACGGTTGGATGTTAAGTAATAATTGTACAATTTATCGATGTAGCGGTTCTAGCCTATCAACAGCAATATCTTCTTCAAATGGTATGTATAGCTCATTTTCTCCGAGTGGGAATTATAATTATAATCATTCTTTTAATTTAGGATGTCAGGCAACAAATAATTATTTTAATAATGGTTCAAATCCATCGGCACAATGTAAAATAGGTGGTTGGCAGATAAGTGACCCATGTAAGAGGATGTGTAAAGCTGGAGCTTATAATGTTCAACAGGAACCTCAAAATCTTAAATCAAATTTACCAACAAATTTATCAAATAGAGATATTGGACATGAAATAAGATATAATAGTCATGATACTGCTTATGTTAAAAATAGTGAACCAAATCCATATGTAAAATGTGAAGCAACAGGCAGGTGGAAATTTTATGGCTCAGATAATTGTGTTTTAGATTTAGAATATTGTAACTCTGTTCCCACTAACCTTAATGCTAATGTTAGTAACATAACAGATCTTTCATTAGGGATAGAACATAATATATCTTGTGATACTGGCTATTCTGGCTCCATCACCCTTACTTGTAAAAGTGATAAATCCTGGGACATAGCAGGAAGTTGTATAAAGCAATGTCATAAGGATGCGGCTCAAGAAATAGGTAATATCGGCAGATCAGTATTAAATATACCAACTTCTCCAACCTATTATAATAAAAATTCTCAAATTAGTTATAATTCTTGTCAAAATGGCTATATCAAAAATTCTGGTGTAACAAGTCCATATTTAAAATGTGAAAATGATGGAGGATGGGGATCTTACGGTGCGGATAATTGTATTTTAGATCAAAATCATTGCGCATCTCCTCCAGGGAATTTAAATATTGATATTAGTGATGTTGGATCTGGCTTTATTAATCAAACATTAAATAGATCTTGTAATATTGGTTATTCTGGCTCCATCACCCTTACTTGTAAAAGTGATAAATCCTGGGACATAGCAGGAAGTTGTATAAAGCAATGTCATAAGGATGCGACTCAAGAAATAGGTAATATCGGCAGATCAGTATTAAATATACCAACTTCTCCAACCTATTATAATAAAAATTCTCAAATTAGTTATAATTCTTGTCAAAATGGCTATATCAAAAATTCTGGTGTAACAAGTCCATATTTAAAATGTGAAAATGATGGAGGATGGGGATCTTACGGTGCGGATAATTGTATTTTAGATGATGCTTATTGTAATGCAAAGACCAACAAATCTCAATGCTGATATGAGTTCTATAACATCTGCTTCATTAGATACAACATATGATATGGTTTGCAATACTGGATATAGCGGTTCTGTTAGTATTAATTGTAAATCTGATAGGAGTTGGGGTATAACTGGCCAATGTATAGAACAATGTCATAGAGATGGTATTACTGATATTGGTAACTCTGAGGCTAGAAATATACCAAATAAAGCCTATTTTGATCATCTTGAAAGAGTTGGTAATGGGTATTGTAAGACTGGCTATATAAAAGAACCTGGTATTTCAAATCCTTTTAGGCAGTGTGAAAATGGAAATTGGCGAATCTATGGTGCAGATAATTGTATTGTAGATCTAAATCATTGTTCAGAAACGACATCTAATAATGTTGAAGCTATATTTACAAGAGGAAGTATGGGTCAAGCTGTAACAATGGCTTGCAATACTGGTTATTCAGGAAGTGTCACTGCAACTTGCCAATCTAATAGAAGCTGGTCATATGCAGGAAGTTGCAATAGAGATGTTGATCATTGTAATTCACAGCCATCATCTGCTAATGCTAGTAGTAGTGTTACAGAAGGGCATATTGGTCAAGCTGTAACAATGGCTTGCAATACTGGTTATTCAGGAAGTGTCACTGCAACTTGCCAGTCTAATAGAAGCTGGTCATATGCAGGAAGTTGCAATAGAGATGTTGATCATTGTAATTCACAGCCATCATCTGCTAATGCTAGTAGTAGTGTTACAGAAGGGCATATTGGTCAAGCTGTAACAATGGCTTGCAATACTGGTTATTCAGGAAGTGTCACTGCAACTTGCCAGTCTAATAGAAGCTGGTCATATGAAGGAAGTTGCAATAGAGATGTTGATCAAATTGTAATTCACAGCCATCATCTGCTAATGCTAGTAGTAGTGTTACAGAAGGGCATATTGGTCAAGCTGTAACAATGGCTTGCAATACTGGTTATTCAGGAAGTGTCACTGCAACTTGCCAATCTAATAGAAGCTGGTCATATGAAGGAAGTTGCAATAGGGTTACAAATTGGTGTAATTCCCGACCAGCTGCTTCTAATGCTAATACTGGAGTGACAAGGGGTTATATTGGTCAAGCTGTAACAATGGCTTGCAATACTGGTTATTCAGGAAGTGTCACTGCAACTTGTGGATCTAATGGAAGCTGGTCATATGCAGGAAGTTGTATGCTAAGAGGATGCCATTATCTTGGCCTGACAAATGGCCGTTGGTCGTGGCAAAGATAGACCTTCAATGAGTCAGGCGTACTGTATTGCATTGAATAGATGCGATTTTGGTGGAGGTTGTTACAAGTGGATTAATTAATTATATGAATTTTTATAAGAATTTTATTAGGCCAATATTATTTCAATTTGATGCTGAAAAGTCTCACAATTTAGCAATATTTTGTCTAAAAAATAATTTGCTAAAATATCCAAAAATCAAAAATTATGACTCTTTAAAAATTAATATTTGTAATATAGATTTTGATAATCCAATTTCTATGGTCATGGGATTTGATAAAAATGTCATGATTATTTCTAATTTATTTAAATTTGGTTTTGGATCTATTGAGTGCGGTACTGTTACACCAAAATTACAAATTGGCAATTCTAAGCCAAGAATTCTTCGTCTCGAACAAGATCAGGCTATTATTAATCGTCTTGGTTTTAATAATATTGGAATTAATAAATTTTTAAAAAATCTTCAAAAACAAAAAATTACCAAAGCATTTGGTATTAATATTGGTAAAAATAAAGATCAAAAAGATTCTGCCTTAGATTATCTTAATTTATTGGATTTGACCTATGGTTTAAGCCCTTATATTGCTATCAATATATCTTCTCCGAATACCAAAGATCTTAGAAATATTCAAAAAAAATCTGAATTAGATATATTTTTACAGAAAATCATGGCAAAAAAATCAGAATTAGCTAAAAAAACTGCTAAAGATATTCCTATTTTTTTAAAAATTGCTCCTGATCTAGATGATAATGAATTGCAAGATATTGCTAATTCTGTTTTAAAAAACAAAATCGATGCTGTGATTATATCCAATTCCACTTTGGTTCGAAAAGGTTTAAAATCGAAAAATCAAAAAGAAGTAGGTGGCTTAACGGGAAAACCACTTTTTGACATTTCTAATGAAATATTATCTAAATTTTATCAATTAACAGAAGGTAAAATTCCTTTAATTGTCGCTGGCGGTGTTTTTTCAGCCGATGATGCTTATGAAAAAATTAAAAGAGGTGCATCTATGGTACAAATTTATTCTGCTTTTATTTATGAAGGATTTTCCTTAGTTGAAAAAATCAAAAAAGATCTAGATCTATTATTAAAAAAAGATGTCTTTAATAATATATCTGAAGCTATTGGTAAGAATAATAACGGCTCCTATCTTTAAAGCAATTTTTGCTGTAGGGAAATTTAAGTAATTTTCTTTAACGAATAGTCAGCTATATTTTTTTATAATCAACAATCCTCAGCCCATATCCCTCAAGGCCAATAATTGCCTTTGGAAAGTTACTAAGTAAGATCATATTTTTAACACCAATATCATTTAATATTTGAGCGCCAATACCATAATTTCGAAGAATATTATCCTGTGATTTGTCAATTTTATCTGAATTTTCCTCTCCAGAAAATATAACAATTATACCATTGCCATTCTTAGAAATAATTTCCATTGATTTAGCTAAATTATTATTTCCTCCTAAATTATCAGCTAAAATATCATTATTAAAATTAAGATGATGCATTCGAACCAAAATATCATTTTTTGATTCAATTTTACCATAAATCAGGACCTTATAGTGATTATTATTGATTTTATTTTGATAATCTATGGTTTGAAATTTTCCACCAAAAGATGAATTTATTTCTCCAGTTGCAATTCTGTTAATTAATTTATCATTTTTGGTACGATATTTAATCAAGTCAGAAATAGTCGCAATTTTTAAATTATGTTTTTTGGCAAAATTAAATAAATCATCTCTTCTGGCCATTGTGCCATCATCATTCATAATTTCACAAATTACAGAAGATGAGTTTAGGCCTGCAAGTTTAGCAATATCTACCGATGCTTCAGTATGGCCAGCTCGCACTAAAACACCACCCTGTCTTGCTTGCAATGGAAAGATGTGCCCTGGGCTAACAATATCTCTTTGATTTTTGTCAGGATTTATAGCGTCACTGATTGTTTTAGCCCTGTCAGTTTGCAGAAATCCCGGTAGTAATACCTTCTCTAGCTTCAATTGAAATGGTAAAGGCAGTTTGATGACGAGAATCATTATTTAAAGCCATCATGGGCAATCCTAATTTTTTGATCCTATCTTTTTCAAGAGCTAAGCAAATTAATCCACGACCATATTTAGCCATAAAATTTACTTCTTGATTACCACATTTTTCAGCCGGAATAATTAAATCTCCCTCATTTTCTCGATCCTCATCATCAACTAAGATAAACATCTTGCCATTTTTAGCATCTGATATAATTTCTTCTATTTTTGCAAATCCTGTCATTCTTTATTTTAAAATCCTGATAAATTATTTTTTACTAATTTTGTCAATAATTTAATATGATCAATATTATCATTTAAACAAGGAATAAAGTCAAAATTTACCCCTCCTTTTTCTAAAAATAATTCCCTATAGCCGATATTAATTTCTTCTAAAGTTTCAATACAATCACTAGCAAAACCAGGGGAAATAATTAAGATATTTTTATAATTTTTTTTAATCATCTCATCTAAAACTTCCTCCATATATGGTTTGAGCCATTCTTTGGGACCAAATCTTGATTGAAAAGCAATAAAATTAGGTGTTTTTATAGCCTCCTGTTCTAGCTTTTCATTAAATAAGCGATTTGTTTTATGGCAAAAACATTGATATGGATCACCTTTTTTAAAATATTCTTTTGGAATACCATGATAAGAGGAAATTATAGCATCGGGTTGCCATTTTAAAGTTTTGAGATGTTTTTTAACTGAATTTACTAAGGCTTTAATATATAAATCTTGATCATAATAGCTGTGATTAATTCTAATTGCTGGCTGATAGCGAATTTTTTTCATTATATCATAAATCTTATCATTAATTGATGCTGTAGTAGCCGAAGCATATTGAGGATAGAGAGGGATGAAAATAATTTTACGGCATTTTTTTTCACGCAGTTGATTTATTTTACTTTCAATTGATGGATTACCATATCTCATAGCAAAATCAATGATAAGATTAGGATTGTCTTTTGTTAAGAATTTTGATAATTTTTCTGCTTGTAATTTGGTATAATAAAGTAATGGAGATTGTTTTTGCTTATGAAGCCAAATTTTTTGATAATTTTTTCCAGATTTATTTGGGCGAAAAGTTAAAATAAAAAGATTTAAAATAATTTGCCACAAAATTGGATTGACCTCAATTACTCTTCTATCTGATAAAAATTCTTTGAGATAGCGACGAACTGAAAAAAAATCATAATTATCAGGAGTGCCAAGATTGATAATTAAGACACCAATATTGTCAGTAATTTTTGGATGATTTTTTGGCAGATTCATTTTAATTATTTAAAGAGACTTTTGATATTAAAAAATGATATAATATTTTTTAATAAATTCAACTATCTAGGAAAATTTTGCTTCAAAGTTAGGAGATGGTGACCCCTACGGGATTCGAACCCGTATTTCCACCGTGAAAGGGTGGCGTCCTAACCATTAGACGAAGGGGCCAATATTAATGCTTAATTTTTAATTATTAGCAATTAACATAAGAGGCGAAAAATAATTTTAAGATCGAGTTTTAACAAATCAACCATTTAATATGTCAATTTATCAAACAAAAGTTTTAATTTTAGGTTCTGGCTCTGCTGGTTTAACTCTTTGCAATTTATCTTTGCAAGAGCAAATCTTAAGCCGATTTTAGTTAGCGGTATGCAGCCTGGTGGACAATTGACCATTACTACTGATGTAGAAAATTATCCAGGATTTGCTGATGTTATTCAAGGTCCATGGCTTATGCAACAAATGGAGGAGCAGGCTAAAAAAGTTGGTACCGAAATTGTTCCTGATCATATTAAAGAAGTTGATTTTTCTAAAAGACCATTTGTTTTAAAAGGAGAGTCAGGAGATACTTATGAAGCGGAAACCTTAATTATTTCAACTGGTGCTGCGGCCAAATGGCTAGGATTAGAATCTGAGCAGAAATTTCAGGGTTTTGGTGTTTCTGGTTGCGCTACTTGTGATGGTTTTTTCTTTAAAAATAAAGAAGTTATTGTTGTTGGTGGTGGTAATGTTTTGCAGTTGAGGAGGCAATTTATTTAACTAATCATTGTAGTAAAGTTTATTTAGTTCATAGGCGTGATTCTCTGCGTGCTGAAAAAATTCTACAAGATCGTTTATTTGATAATAAAAAAATAGAAATGATTTGGAATCATCAATTAATTGAAATTCTAGGTGATGAAAATCCAAAAAATGTTACTGGTGCAATTTTGGAAAATACTCAAAATGGTCAGAAAAAAGAAATGAAAATTGATGGAGTTTTTGTTGCTATTGGTCACAAACCAGCAACTACTATTTTTGAAAATAGTGGCTTAACCCTTGATAAGGGCGGTTATATTGTAACTAAAGCAGGCACTACTCTAACTAATATTGCAGGAATTTATGCTGCTGGTGATGTTCAAGATAAAATCTATCGTCAAGCAGTTACTGCTGCCGGTTCTGGATGTATGGCGGCTCTTGATGCTGAAAGATTTTTAAGCGAATAAATTTCACTATCTGTAGTAAATTGCTTTAAAGAGAAGCAATATTAGATATTGCTTGGCAGCAATCCCCTCTTTTCTACCTAAAAAACCCATTTTTTCGGCAGTTGTAGCTTTGATATTTATTTGATTTAATTTAATTTCTAAAATTTCCGACAATCTTTCTTTCATCTTAATTTTATATTGAGAAATTTTTGGTTCTTCACAAATAATTGTCAGATCAATATTTACTATTTGGTAAGAATTTTCTTCTAGTAATTTTTTAATTTCCAGAAGCATAAATTTTGAATCAATATCTTGCCATTTTGGATCATTGTCAGGAAAATAATCACCAATATCACCCTTAGCCATAGCACCCAAAAGAGCGTCAATAATAGCATGAATAACAACATCTCCATCAGAATGGGCAATAATTTTTTTAGGAAATTTAATATCTATTCCAGCAATTTTGATAAAATTATTTTCTAATTTTTCATTAGAAAATTTATGAATATCAATTCCAATCCCAGATCTAATAAATTTTTCTTGCTCTTTCATAATCTTCCTTATTAGTAATTTTAAAATTATTGACATCGCCAGAAATCATGGACACAGTAATTTTTTCTTTTTCACAAAGGCTGGCATCATCAGTAAATTTTTGATTTTGATATTTTTGATGTAAATCTGATATTAATTGATATTTAAAAGCTTGAGGAGTTTGTGCTAAATAAAGATTTTCTCTAGAAATTGTTTTGGAGATAGAATTATTTTCTACTTTTTTAATAGTGTCGCTAATAGAAATTGTTGGAATTGCGACTTTTTTTTTTTCTTCTAATTTCAAAATTAAATCATCAATGATTTTTTTTGTGACAAATGGTCTGGCCCCATCATGAATTAAAACATGATCTGGCTTGAGATCTTGAATTTTTTCAAGGGCTAATCTTACCGAATCTTGTCGCTCCTTACCCCCAAAGATTTGTGGTAAAATTTTAAGATCCAAAATTGCTTTTTGATATAAATTTAGATCATCCTTAGCAATTACACAGATAATATCAGATATTTTTGGATGATTAGTAAAGGCGCTAATAGTGTGATGTAAAATTGCTTTATCTTTTAATGGTAAATATTGTTTGGGAATTTCTGATTCCATCCTATTTCCTTTACCAGTTGCAACAATGATCACAATTATTTTACTCATTACTTAATCTCGGTAATTAGTGAAGCCGAACCGAAGCCAGCATCATTAATTTTTTTAATAATGTCCATTACTGTGCCATAATTTAAATTTTTATCGGCCTTAATAAAAATTTTACTATTTAAATCATCATTAGTTATTTTTTTTAATTTTTTACCTAATTTTCTTAATTCTATTTTTTGATCTTCTATGTAAATTACACCATTTCTTTTAACTGTAATAATTACTTTATTTTCTTGGTAAGAATTAGGTTTTTTGGCTGAACCCTTTGGTAAGTCAACCTTGATATTGCCGTTTAAAAGAGGAGCGGCAACCATGAAAATAATAAGCAAAACCAAGAGCACATCCACAAAGGGTGTGACATTAATATCGCTGATAATTTTTCTTTTATGTTTGCGCCTCACTGGGGTAAATTTGAATTTCTAATAATAAATTTGCTAGATGAGATTTTTGATTCATAATCGGCTTTTTTAAAACTTATATCAGTAATTTGATCTAAATCATTTTTAACACGCATTTTTACAAATGATATGGGATTTTTATTAAAGATTAAATAAAAAATACCAGCTTCTTTACGATTCTTTTTTTGTACAGAGACAATATATCTTTCACCATCATCTTTAAAATCAAGCAACTCAATATCTTTTGCAGAAAATGAGATATTTTTACGGGTTAAAAAAGATGCTGGAGTGCTACCAGTGGTAAAATTTGATGTTTCCTCCAATTCTAAATCAATATAGGATAAGATCTTGCCATTAACCACAATTAGAATTGGAATTTCTTCATCATATTCAATGCGCATTTTTCCAGGACGAGAAAGGAAAAATTTACCATAATTAATATCACCTTCTGGAGCTGTTTGAATAAAATCTGATGTTAGATATTTAATATTATTAAGATGAATCTCAATTTTTTTTAGGGCCTCTTTATTTTTTTCCAATATATCATTAGCCATGACATTTGATGACAGAAAAAAATAACAAATAAATAATATTATTAACTTAACTTTTAACATTTTGGAATTAGTATTTTCTGATCAGATTTAATATCATTTCCCAATCAGAATAATCAAGATCATTTTATAATATTAGCTATGAATATATTACTCAATAATAGAATTTTAAAAATATTATTTTCCTTAATAGTTTTTGTAACAATTCTCAATATTCCAGCTAATGAAACTTTTACACCGAACATAATTAATGTTATTGCTGTTAGTGTTTTTATTTTTTCCCTTTGGATTACCGAAGCTCTGCCAATTCCAGTAACTTCCCTTTTTCCACTTTTTATGATGCCTTTATTTGGTATTATGGCTATTGGCGATATTTCCAAAAATTATGGTAATCCTATTATTTTTCTTTTTTTAAGTGGTTTGATTTTGGCAATTGCTATTAGTAAGTGGAATTTAAGTCGTAGAATTGCTCTTTATATTTTAAAATTTACCAGTAAATCAACAGGCGGAATTATGCTTGGTTTTATGATCTCCACTTCATTTCTGAGTATGTGGATTAGTAATACTGCAACAACTATGATGATGTTACCAATTGCCATGTCAGTTATCACAGTTTTAGGTAGGCAAGGTGATCAATTCAAAGTTTTTTCTAAATATCTTTTAATTTCCATTGCTTATTCGGCTTCAATTGGTGGTATGGCTACTTTAATTGGAACTCCTCCAAATGCTATTTTTGCTGCCTATAGTAGTGAATCTTTAAATTATGATTTTGAATTTATTGCTTGGTTTAAGATGTTTTTTCCTTTGGTGGTTATTTTAATCTTATTAATGTGGCTTTATATTAAAACTCTTGGTGGTAAGGTTCAGGCTGATTTAACGCAAGGTCAAAAATTTATTAATGATGAATTAAAAAAATTAGGGAAAATTACCTATGAGGAAATTAATGTTTTAATAGTTTTTGCTATTATTGCTTGTGGCTGGATTTTTAAATCCTATTTGCCTGTAAAAATTCATGATGCTTCAATTGGTATTATGGGTATATCTTTATTATTCTTTTTACCCAACAAAGATAAAACAGATGTAATTTTAAATTGGGAAGATGCTAAAGATATTTCTTGGGGTACTTTGCTATTATTTGGTGGTGGTATTTCAATTGCTAAGGCTTTGGAATCATCTGGGATTATTACTATTTTAGGTGATTATATTTCGGTTTGGTCTGGAGGTAGCATTATAGTGGCTATTGTTATTGCCTTATTTTTAACTATTTATTTAACAGAATTTATTGGCAATGCTGCTCTAATTGCTATTATGATTCCAATTTTAGTTGAAATTGGTCTCAATATGAGTGGCGTTGAAGGGAAGTTTGATGTTGTATTGCCAGCTGTTATTGCTTGTTCTTGCGCTTTTATGTTGCCAATGTCCACACCGCCAAATGCAATTATTTTTTCAAGCAAATTTATTAAAATTAGTGAAATGGCTAGAATTGGATTTTTAGCTAATATTTTTGCGGGACTAGTTATATTGGCTTATTTTAGGCTCTTTATAAATTAGATATCTGAAAATAAACTTTTTCTGCAAATCTTGTCGTTATTTTATTTTTTATTACGCTCATATAGATTTAACTACACATCGCTTATAAAAAATAAAATGCCTAAAGCTTTTTTGAAAAAGTTTATTTTCTGCAAATTTCATCATTAAAAATATAAAAAATTGACAAATTATGCTATTCTCCTGCCACCTTCAGAAGGAAAAAGAGAAGGAGGAGATAAAAAATATATTGATGTTAAAGAACAAAATTCTTTTAATTTTTTAGAAAAGGAAAGAAAGTTTTTATTACAAAAAATTTTGGATTTCATCTCTAAAGCTAATAATTTAGATCTAGAAAAATTATTTGTAGTAAAGTCAAATATTGAAGAAATTACCGCTCTTTTAAAAGATTTTGATCAAAAATTAACATTACCAGCAATTAACAGATATTCTGGTGTAATGTTTAATGCTATTGATTATCCCTCCTTAAATGAAGATCAAAAAAATAGGGCCGATCAAGTAATTTTATTTATTGATGGCTTATTTGGTCTTTTAAAGCCACAAGATTTTATTCCTAATTATAAATTGGCAATTTCAGCTAAATTTACTGATTTTAAAATTGATTTCTATTGGAAAAAGATTTTTAAAGATTATTTAGCAAAAATTTTAGAAAATAAAATTATTTTAGATATCCTGCCCCAAGCTCACAGAAAGGCAGTTGATATTAATCAAAAAAATTGCTATTTGATTAATTTTTTTACTATGAAAAATGGCGAGGCCAAAAATGCTGGACATATCTCAAAAAAGCTCAAAGGTGAATTTATTCGTTATATTTTAGGATATGATAAAATAAATCTTGAAATCTTACATAATTTCTCTCATTCTGAGGGTTATGAATATAGCGAAGATTTATCTTCCGATAATGAAATAATTTTTTTAAAAAAATAAATATGCCAAAGGATGACCTTTTAACAATGAGTGGAGTTGTAACTGAAGTTTTACCAAATACTATTTTCAGGGTCACTTTAGAAAATGATTATGTGATCACTGCTCATGCTTCTGGCAAAATTCGTAAAAATAAAATTAGAATCTTAAAGGGTGATAAGGTTGAGGTAGAGATGACTACTTATGATTTAACTAAGGGGCGTATAATTAAAAGAATCGGCTAAGCCATTATAAGGGGATGAGGTCAATTAAGAATTTCACCCCTATAAGAATATCTTTCTTTAGCAGTAATTACTTTCTAAAACCATCTCTTAATATGTAGGAAAATTGTTTTAATATCTCTCTTCTATTTTCTAATATGTTAGCAATTAACTCACTTCCAGTAGGAAATCCATAATCTTTACTTGCCCCAGCTCCTAAAATTAATAATGTATCTTTATTAAACATGATAAATTAATTTTTACTTTTCTCAAAAACCGACAACAATTCTTGCATTTTATCCTGTAATATTTCTTTTGGAATTAATTTTGTTTTATAATCGGCTATCATTGCTGGGCTTAATGATCTGCTCATTGCATATTTTACAACTTCATTATTTTTCTCATTGCAAAGAAGAATCCCTATGCTTGGTTTTTCATGTGATTTTTTTACATCTCGATCTAATGCTTCAAGATAGAAATTTAATTGCCCTAAATGTTCTGGTTTAAATTTTTCTGTTTTTAGTTCAAAACAAATAAGACATTGTAATTCTCGATGATAAAATAATAAATCTATATAAAAATCATCCGCTCCTACCTCTAATTTATAATTTTGACCCACAAAAGAAAAATCTTTGCCAATTTCTAAAATAAATTCCATTAAATCATTTATTAATGATTTTTGTAAATCTTTTTCTTGGTAATTTTTTGGTAAATCATCAAGAAAATCAAAAATATAAGTGTCTTTTAATGTAGAAATAACATTGTTATTTTCTTTGTCTTTTACAATGGTTTTTAATGCAGGAGATAGGCCTTCATCTGATAACATAACCCTCTCAAAAGAACTAGTATTAATTTATCTTTGTAATTCTCTAAAACTTAATCTTTCTTTGATAGATAATTTTATATAAAATTCCCTTTCTTCTGCTATTTTACATCTTGAAAATATTTCTATATTATGTGACCAACTAATTTTTGCCAATAATGTTGGCAGTTTTTCATTTTTTATTGCCAAATCCTTGCTTTCTATAGTGTTGTCAATTTCTCGCGACAGTGTTGCGAGTTTTTTATCATTTTTATAAATCTCATAAAACTGCTTCATCCTCCATAAATTACTTTTGGAATATCCTTTTAAATTTGGCTGTTTGTAAGAGATATAATTTGCTAGATTTTC
Source organism: Rickettsiales bacterium (assembly GCA_038142525.1). GTDB lineage: Bacteria > Pseudomonadota > Alphaproteobacteria > Rickettsiales > UBA1997 > CAJQHK01. The sequence continues at coordinate 235,199 of JAYQKE010000015.1, read as the reverse complement.
AACAATCGATTTGCCCCATAATTTCTTTTCTATTTTATTGCTAATATATTTTCCTATATCCCAATAAAGTGATATTAACTCTTTGTTTATATTGCTATATACCCTTGATTTAGCATTTTTGATAGCAATAAGAACCTCATCAAATTGAGTTTAAAATTTTAGATCTGACTTTTGTAAATCTGTCATAAATTTATATTCATTTAATTATTTCAATATTTTTGCTATAATTTTTTACTCCTTCTAAATGTAAATAATTTTCCTTATTTTGCTAAATACATATTTTAGTTTTTCAGAGGTTTCTAAAGTCTGATAGGAGCTTAATATAATCTTTATCATGTGGATTTGCAAATTTTGGTAATATCACTTTGAAAATTGAAGACTTAAATAATTCAGCTATAGAGCTTATCAATTTTCAATATCCCAAAATTAACATTAGTCATAAATATTTCATCAGCATCTATTAGTTCTTTTATTCCTGCTGTAACTTCAAAAACTTCATTATTTTTGATAAATTCTTCTCTAACTGTGCCAGCGACAATGCCAGTAGAAAGGGCAGGAGTGTAGATTTTATTATCTTTTTGCCAAAATATATTAGCTGAAGATGTCTCAGAAATTTCCTTCTTTTCATTAAGTAAAATCACATCAAACAATTCTCTTTCTTCAGCCTCAATCCTAGCCATGATTGAAATTAGATTGTTGGATATTTTACCATTGAGAGGTAAAAAATCTTGTGATAATCGCTTATATTTACTGATTCCAACTGTAATTTTATCATATTTTTTTGGAATATAGGCGATATTTTCAATAATAATTAAAGGTTCCAAATTTTCTTTTGGTAAATATCCCTGACTACCCACTCCTCTACTAATGGATATTCTTAAAAAGCCATTTTTTAGTTTGTTTTTATGAATCAGATTATAAGATAACTGCTCTAGATGAGATATATCTGTTTTGATTTTAAGCTCTGTTAGGCTAGATTTTAATCTTTTGAGATGGGAGGCAAAATTTTTAATTTTTTGATCAGTAATTCGGCAAGTTTCAAAAACACCATCGCCAAATCTGACAATTCTTTGATCTACAGATATTAAACCATCTTTTTTTTCTAAGATTTTATTATTAATTATTAGATATTTCATAAATTAATGTCTAAGTTTCTTAAATTATCATTTAAATTATTCATAATTGCCTCAATTTGGTTAGGAGGTTTTTTATTTATTTATCTTTTTTACAAATATCATAATTTACCTGATATTGAAGATATAAATTTAAATAAAAATGATAAAATTATCCAGATCAATTATTCCGATAAATCAAAAATAAGAACAATTGGAGATTTATATGCTAATCAAATTACCTTTGGTCAATTACCAAATCATCTTGTAGAAGCCTTAATTGTCACAGAAGATAGGAGATTTTTTACGCTTAAAGGTTTTGATCTTCGAGGTATTATTAGAGCTTTTTTTGTTAATTATAGATCGGGAAGAATCAAACAAGGTGCAAGTACAATCACTCAACAATTAGCCAGAATTTTATTTCTTAATAATAAGAAAACTTTTGATAGAAAAATTAATGAAATTCTTATATCTCATAAATTAGAGAAAGTTTTTAGCAAAGAGCAGATAATAGCGCTTTATCTCAATCATGCTTATTTTGGTTCTGGAAATTACGGTATTAAAGATGCTGCTAAATTCTATTTTAATAAAAGGGTTGAAAATCTTAATTTAAATGAATCAGCAATTTTGGTTGGAGTGCTTAAGGCTCCTTCAAAATTGGCACCAAATAAAAATAGAAAACTTGCCGAAGAAAGGGCTGATATTGTATTACAAAATATGATAAATAGTGGAGATCTTGGTTTAGATTCAATCAAATATTTAGATGATGAGGTAAGTTACAAAGATAATAAATTGCAAGAATTTTACTTTACTGACTATGTTAAATCCCAATATCAGGATTTTTTAAATCAAAAACAAAGGGCGCAAGGATTCTTTAAAATTAATACTACTTTAGATAAAAAATTACAGGATCTAACCAAAATTTCTGTTGATAGATTATATCGCAAATATCCTAAAAGATTGCAAAATAGTCAAATTGCAGTTTTGGTTATGTCGCATGATGGTAAAATTTTGTCAATGATAGGTGGTAAAAATTATCAAGATAGTCAGTTTAATAGAGCAGTTAATTCTAAAAGACAAATTGGTTCAATTGCTAAAACTTTTATTTATTTAACAGCTTTTGAAAAAAATTTTACACCTGAAGATATTTTTGAAGATAAAAAAATTACAATTGGTAATTGGAGTCCAAAAAATTACAATAACAAATATTATGGTCAGGTTTCGTTGGAAGAGGCGTTTGCAAGATCATTAAATTCGGTTGCTGTGCAATTAGCACAAAAGGTTAAAATCAAGAATATATTGCAAAATATGAGAAAGATGAATATAGAATCAAAAATTGATCAAGATTTAACTATGGCTCTGGGAACTGCTCAGCTTAGCTTATTAGAATTAGCCACTTCTTTTGCCATAATTGCTAATGGTGGTCATTACATTATTCCATCTTTTATAGAATCGATCAAATCTGGGTCTAATAAGTTAATTTATGAAAGGAAATCCTCTAATATAGGGAAAATTTTTGATTCCAAGCAAATCACCTGGATTAAACAATTATTAAGATCCGTAATTACTTATGGCACTGGTAATAATGCTAATATTACTGAAGATATTTTTGGTAAAACTGGTACAAGTCAGGATTTTAGAGATGCTTATTTTGTTGGTTTTAATTCAAATTATGTTGTAGCAATTTGGATAGGTAATGATAATAATAAGGCCACTAATCAAATTACAGGTGGCATGTTGCCAGCTTTATTATTTAAAAATATTATCCAATCTTTCTCAAAAAATTAAAAAAGATAAAAATTAGAAATAATGATAATGATTATCAGTTATCGTTGCTAAATTAACTCTTATTCAATAAGGGTTAATCAAGGTAAAAAATCAAAAAAAATAATTTTAAAAAAAGTGGTTTTTTTCTAGATTATTAAAAAACTTGGTATATTTTTTACATTATATTATGCATTAAATTACTTCTAATTTAGAAATAATCTGGTATAATAGATTGTGTTAATTGTTATTAATTTAAATTATAAAAATATGGTTTTCGCACCTTTAGCATTTATGGTAGGACTAGCTATTGTAACTACCTTCATATAATATCATTTATCATTAAAAAATTAATCTAGTCATTTATTAATAAATGACTAACCTCATACCACAAATTTATTTGGTCCCATGTAATCATATGGGTCCAATTATTGACTAATTCAATTTGTCAATATCATCAATATTAATATCCCGTTAATAATATTAATCTTAAAACTTTTAAAACATTGTTCTTTATTACTAATATCTAATGATTTGATCTGATAGATAAAAAATAATAGATAAAGCAAGATCATAAAAAATTTAGCCTGATAAAAATTATTAATTGCAATAACTATTGATAGAAGAGAAATTTTTATTAGACCTAAAATTATCAGGATCAATTTAGGGTTTTTAGAAAATTTAATAGAAGTAGATTTAATACCCACTTTTAAATCGTCTTCAATATCAGAAAAACCATAAATAGTATCATAGATAATAGTCCAAATAACTCCTACAAAATAGAGTAGAATAATAGAAAGATTGATTTCATTTTTAATAGCACCATAGCTCATTAAAATGGCAAAATTAAAGGTAATTCCTAAAATAAATTGCGGATAATAGGTAAATCTTTTACAAAAAGGATAGAAGATAATAAAAATCACGGATGTTAATCCTAAAAAAATAGTTAATTTATTAAATTGCAATATGATAAAAAGACCAATAGATAGTAATATTGCTAAAAATATTAAAGCCTTTGGAACAGAAATTTTACCAGAAGTAATGGGGCGATTCTTTGTTCTTGCAACTTTTTTATCAAAATCACGATCAATAATATCATTAATTATGCGACCAGCAGAGCGCATAATAAAAGAACCAATAAGAAATAAAATAGTGACTCTTAAAATTTCTAGATTGAAATTTTGATCGTGAAGAGCAAAAATAATACCAAAAGAACTGGCTAAAAATAATAAAATAAATCCGGTAGGCTGAAAAAACCTAATTAATTCTAAATAATTTTTCATGTTACTAAGTGAGATTGTTGATATTGTTGGTAAAGATATTAAAATAACTAATATTGATATTGATTCAAGAAAAATAACTAAAAATGGCTTATTTTTTGCCTTAAAAGGAGTGTCTACTAGTGGCCACAACTTTATCGATAATGCTATTGACAATGGTGCTAGTGCCATAATTTCTCAGGATAAAACAGAAAAAATTGAGTTTAAAAATAATATTCCCATCTACCAAGCTCCAAAAATCTTTGATTTATTAATTAAAGCCCTACATAAATTTTACCCCAAATTACCGGCAAATATTTTGGCTATCACCGGCACTAATGGTAAAAGCTCTGTCTGTAATTTTATTTTTCAATTATTAGATTTTTTAGATCTAAAATCAGCTTTTATTGGTACTTTGGGCATAAAATCTAATGTTAAAATTAATAATTTATTAGAATCTTCTTTAACTACTGCTGATATTGTTACTCTTTACAAAAATCTTAATATTTTAGCTCAAAATGGGGTAGAAAATGTGGCGATTGAAGCTAGTTCTCTTGGGATAGAGCAAAATAGATTGGCGGGAATTGATATTAAGCTTGGTGCTTTTACTAATTTTACTCAGGATCATCTTGATCTTCACAAAACAATGGAGAATTATTTTAATGCTAAAATGTTGCTTTTTAATAATTTAATGAAAAATAATTCTTGGGCTATTTTAAATAGTGATATTCCTGAATTTGATAAAATGTCGATCATTGTCGCCGCTAAGAATCATCAAATATTTTCTTATGGTAAAAAAGGTAATTTTGTCAAATTATTACAGGCTAAGCAAAATAGTGCTGGTTGGGATTTGGATCTAGAAATTGCTGGAAAAAATTTTACTTGCCAAATTAAGGAAATTGCCAATTTTCAAATTTACAATATTCTTTGTGCCTTATCTTGTATCATTTCTTATTATGATTTGGATCAGAAAAAAATAGAATTTTTATTAGATAAATTGCCAGATCTAATTTCAGTTGATGGCAGAATGCAAAAGGTGGTAGAATTGGAAAATAATGCTAAAATTTTTATTGATTACGCCCATACACCAGATGCAATTGAAAATATCTTAAAAAATAGTAAGAAAATCCCTCATAATAAATTACATATTCTATTCGGTGCCGGCGGTGATAGAGATAAGGCTAAAAGACCATTAATGGGGAAAATTGCTTCAAAATTAGCTGATAAAATTATTATTACGGATGATAATCCTAGATTTGAAAATCCTTCTCTGATTAGGAAGGAAATCATTGATTCTTGTGACAGCAAAAAACTAATTGAAATTGGCGATAGGTGAGAAGCCATAAAATATGCAGTAAAAAATCTCGATAAGAATGATATTTTACTAATTGCTGGTAAAGGCCATGAGAAATATCAAATAATTGATGATAAAAAGATAGAGTTTGACGAAGAAAAAATCATATCAGATTTAGTTAATTAAAATAATTTTGAAAATAATAAATAAAATTTTAATCATCATATTTTTAACAATATCTCTAACTAGTAAATCCTCTGCTTTATCTATTATTCGTGATGGTGAGATTGAAGAATTTTTACAAGAATTGACCCTGCCCATCATTAAAGAAGCTGGCTTAGAAGCAAAAAATGTTAAGATTTACATCATAAATGATAATGCTGTAAATGCTTTTGTATCAAATGGCCAAAATATTTTTATTAATACTGGTTTAATTACTAAATATAATGATCCCAATATCTTAAGAGGTGTTATGGCCCATGAAATTGGTCATATTGTCGCTGGCCATCTAGCTAGAGGATCTGAAGAAATTGCAAAAGCTAAAAATATTATTATGTTAACTTATCTTGCTGGTATTATTTCGGCCGCATCTTCTGGTTCAGATGCTAGCTATGCTATGCTTATGGGTGGTAGTCAAATTGCAGAAAGATTATTTCTAAAATATAATAGAGCGCAAGAAGAGGCGGCAGATATTTTGGCCTTAGAATATCTCAAAAAAACCAATCATAACCCTCTTGGCTTATTAAAAATTCTAGAATTTTTTAAATCACAAATGATTGGGCAAGAAATTATTGATGAATATGCCCTGACTCACCCAATTAGTCAGAAAAGAATTAATTTTATTAGAGCAAATTTAAAAAAACTTTCCAGAAATTTCTTCTAATCAAAATATTGCTAAAGAAAATTTTCAAATGAGAAGAATTGTAGCAAAATTGAAAGGTTTTTTAGATGATAGTAAAATATCACTTAAGAAAACCAAGGGTAAAAATGATTTTTCTAGCCTTTATCAAAGATCTATTGCTTTATTTAAATCTAGTCAAATTAATGAATCTTTAAAAACTATTGATAAATTATTAATAAATTATCCTCAAGATCCTTATTTATTAGAATTAAAAGGACAAATTCTTTATGAGAGCGGTGATTTAAAAAATGCTATTATTTTTTACAAAAAATCTTTAGATCTAAAGCGGGAGAATTTCTTAGCTAGGATAGTTTTTTCTAAAGCAATTTTAGATTTAGAAGATGACGAAGATTTAATAAATATCGCTATTAAAAATCTCAAAATAGCTCTTTTTAAAGAAAAAAATAATTCACAAATTTACAAAATTTTAGCTAATGCTTATCAAAAAATATCTGATGATGCTAGAGCAAATTTGTCCTTAGCCGAGTTTTATTTGCTAAAAGAAGATAAGGATAATGCTAAAAAAAATGCTAATAAAGCCAAAGATCTATTTAACAAAGATAATAAGAGGGAAATATTAAGAGCTAATGATATCATTGAGTTTGCTAAGAATTTAAAAGATTAATACTTGCAAAATAGTTTCTTTATTTCATCATAGAAAATTACTTCACCAATTCCATAGGCCCAGATAGCTCAGTTGGTAGAGCAAAGGACTGAAAATCCTTGTGTCGGCGGTTCGAATCCGTCTCTGGGCACCACTTGATTTTGGGTCCGTTCTGGACAGATAGGTTACACTTTTTTACATAATTTAAAATTTACTTAAAAATCTTTCTTTTCAAAGAAGATATTTATTATTATTTCCAATGAAATTTATTAAATTTTTTTTAATCATATTAATATTTAATGTAAATTTGACCATGGCTCAAGATATTTCCAATTTAACTCCTACGCAAAAACATGTTATTTTTGAAAATGGCACTGAAAAACCGTTTGAAAATGCTTATTGGGATCATAAGGAAGAAGGAATTTATGTTGATATTGTTAGCGGTAAGGCGCTTTTTTCTTCAAATGATAAGTTTGATTCTGGCACTGGCTGGCCAAGTTTTACAAAACCAATCGATGGTCAGGCTGTGAATGAAAAGCAAGATTCTTCTTATGGTATGAGTAGAATTGAGATTAGATCAAAAGATTCTGACATACATTTGGGTCATGTTTTTAATGATGGTCCAAAAGATCAAGGCGGTATGCGTTATTGTATGAATTCTGCCTCGCTAAAATTTATTGCTAAAGAGGATTTAAAAAAAGAAGGATATGGCAAATATTTCTATTTATTTGAAAAAAATAAGAAACAGAAATATCAAAAAGCAGTTCTTGCTGGTGGCTGTTTTTGGGGGATGGAGGAGTTATTTTCAAGATTAAATGGGGTGACTGATGTAGTGAATGGCTATAGTGGAGGAAATATATCAAATCCAACTTATGATATTGTGGTTTTAGGAATTAGCAATCATGCTGAGTCAATTGAAGTAACTTTTGATTCAGAGCAGATTTCTTATGAAGAAATTTTAAGATTCTTTTTTCAAATTCATGATCCCACAACAATAAATAAACAGGGTAATGACATTGGCACTCAATATCGAAGTGCAATTTTCTATTTAGATGAAGAGCAGCGAAAAAATAGCTGATAATTTAATCAAAAAGGCCGATAGGTCAGGGGTTTTTCCAGGAAAAATTGCCACCTCTTTGGAAAAGTTAGATAAATTTTATCAGGCTGAGGATTATCATCAGGATTATCTTTTAAAAAATCCTAATGGTTATACATGTCATAAAATTAGAAAAGAGTGGGAATTTTGAAAATAAGCAATTCATATTATGATTTGGGTGATGATTTTTACAAAAAACAAAATCCCGATCAAGTTAATAACCCTAAATTAGTTATTTTTAATAAAAAATTAGCTAAGGATCTAAATTTCACTCTTAGCGATGATCAGAGGGATTTAGCTGAAATTTTTTCTGGCAATAAATTATTACCAAATTCCAAGCCAATTTCTCTTGCTTATGCTGGTCATCAATTTGGGCATTTCGTTCTTCAATTAGGAGATGGTCGGGCAGTATTATTGGGAGAAGTTAGGGATAAAAATAATAATTTATTTGACATACAATTAAAAGGTTCTGGCAGAACTTTCTTTTCAAGATCTGGTGATGGTAAATGTCCCCTAGATGCAGTAATTAGGGAATATGCTGTTAGTGAAGCAATCTATCATTTAAAAATTGCAACTACCAGATCTCTGGCAATAGTTGTTTTAGATGAGTTTATTCAAAGAGAAAATTTAACGCCAGCTGCCATAGTAACTAGAATTGCCAAAAGTCATATCAGAATTGGTACTTTTCAATATTTCGTCATAGAGGTGATATTAAGAATCTCAAAATTTTAGCAGATTATGCCATAAACCGACATTATCCAAAATCTATTGATCAAAAAAATCCTTATTTATCTTTATTTACATCAGTAATGAAAGCTCAAGCTGATCTTGTCTCCTCTTGGATGTCGGCAGGTTTTATTCATGGGGTTATGAATAGTGATAATGTAACTATTTCTGGCCAAACAATAGATTATGGCCCCTGTGCTTTTATGGATGAATATGAAAGTGATAAGGTTTTTAGCTTTATTGACAAAAGAGGTAGATACAGATTTTCTAATCAAAATAAGATTATTTTATGGAATTTAGTAAAATTTGCTGAAGCAATTTTACCTTTGATCGATAGTGATATTAAAAAAGCCATAAAAATAGTAGAAAAAGAATTAAGAAAATTTCCAAATTTATTTGAGCAGATTTATTTTAAAAAGATGGCCAAAAAGATAGGGATTTTTGATTTTAAAGAAGAGGATAAAACCTTAATAGAAAATTTTCTGAATATTTTGGAAAATAATCAAATTGATTTTACTAATGGTTTTAGAATTTTAAGTAAAATTTTACTTGGTCAGGAAGATTTTTATGTCAAAAATGATAAATATTGTGATTGGTATAAAATATGGATTGAGAGATTAAAAGATCAAAAAATAACTTATGAAGAAATCGCAAAAAAAATGGATAAAATAAATCCAATTTTAATTCCAAGAAATCATATTATTGCCGAGATAATTCATAAATCTGTTATTGAAAATGATTATAATGAGTTAAAAGAGTTTTTAGAAGCAATTAAAAATCCTTTTACTGAAAATAAAAAATATCAGAAATATTATTCACCGCCCAAAGAAGGTCAAAGGGTTGGGAATACTTTTTGTGGTACTTGAAATAGTGTCTCATAATCTAAAATCCTTCTTAATTTTTTCAGAGGTTCTTTAAATATTTGGGAACAATTTCTTCATAAGATTTTAACTTACCAATTAGCTTATCAATATTATCATATTTTTCACTAGCGATATTATCATATTTTAATAATTCAACTTGATCAGATGTTAATAGATAAATTTTAAATAAATTAAGAGATTTTGCTTGTAATTTTGCCAGAAAAAATGGTAAGAGAAGTAATAATCTTTTTTATTTATGGTTTTTAGAATAAATTGCATTAATTCTTTGAAGCTAGATATTTTTGGACCAGAAGCTTCAAAGATTTGATTTTGGTATTTTTTGTTATTTTTAATAAGAAAAATAATACTTTGCACAAGATCATCAACATAAATTGGGGCAAATTTAGATTCTCCCCTTCCAATTAGCGGTAAGAAAGGAGAGATTTTAGCCATTTTGGCAAATAAATTGAAGAAATTATCCTGATCGCCAAAAACTATGCTTGGTTTGATTATATTGTAATTTTTACAAATTTTAGTTATCTCATTTTGGCCAGCTAATTTTGTTTCAGCATAAAGAGATGTTTTGGTGGAATCTTCTATTCCAAGAGCAGATATATGTACTAAATATTGCTTATCTGAGAGATTTTTTGCTAAAATATTAGGAAATTTCTGATGAAATTTTTTAAAATCCCCTTTTTTAGTTTCAAATAATTTTCCAATCAGATTAATAATTACATCATGATCTTTTATTAATTTTTTGATTTTACTTTCATCAAAAATATCAATAATTTTTATTTCTAGATTTTGGTGCTGGCCAATTTTATTTAGGGCCTTTTCTTCATCATTGCATATCACGCAAATTTGATTTTCTTCCTGAAGAAGAAATTTGGTCAATGGTAATCCAATAAATCCCGAACCACCAAATATTAAGATTCTTTTACTCATAATTTTTAATTAATAATTCTATTATCCCCTTATTTTTATCTTTCGATTCTTGCAATTCTTTTGCAGGATCTGAGTCATAAGTTATGGCTCCCCCCGATTGAAATTCAAATTTATTACCATTAATAATCAATGTTCTGATCACAACTGATAATTTACAAATATTTTTATTAATCAGACCAATTGCGCCGCTATAAATTCCTCTTTGAATTTGCTCTAAATCATCGCAAATTTCCATAGCTTTAATTTTTGGCGCACCAGTCATTGATCCTGGTGGAAAACAGCCTTTTATGACCTCAATTACATTTTTGTTATTCTGTTTTTTTCCACTAATTTCCGAGACCATATGATGAATTTTTTTAAAGGATAATATTTTAAATAAATTATCAACCTTGATAGAATTATTTTCACAATTTTTTGAGAGGTCGTTTCGAACCAGATCCACTATCATAAGATTTTCTGATTTTTCTTTTGGGCTATTTTGTAAATATTCAAAATTTTTTTGATCCTGAATTTTATCATCAGATCTAGGAGAGGTTCCTTTAATGGGGCAGGATTTGATTTTAGAATTTTCAATATCTAAAAATAATTCAGGAGATGAAGAAATAATTTCCAAATTATCGAATTTAATAAATGAGCTAAAATTTCCTGGGCTGATTTGCATTAATGATTTAAAAATATCAAAATGATTATTTTCCGTATTATTTAGTTTGCCATGAAATTTACGAGTTAAGTTAGCCTGATAAATATCGCCCTCCTTAATTCTATTTTGGATATTTTGAATTTTTTCAAATATTCTTGATCACTAAAATTACTTTTTAAGTCAGTGATATTGAGCTTTTTTCTCTTGGAATTAATATTTTTATCAATATTTTTAAAGAAATTTTCAAATTTATCGGTTAAATTCTCTGGAAATTTACAAATAAGTTTTTGCTCTTCATGATCAAATTCTAAATTAAAGTGAAATGAAGCAAAATATAGCTGAGGAATTGTAATATATTTATTATTAATTGCCTCAAATTTTTCTATCTTATTTTTTAATTCATAAGATAAATAGCCAAAATAATTTTCTTGATTATTTTTTAAAATCCTTTCTTCAATTTCAGTAAAATTATCTGATTTAATAATTTCTTTAATAGCAAAAGATATATAAGATTTGGAGTTATTATTTTCCTGATCAAGGGCAGAATATAGAAAGATAAAATTGTCAGAAAAATTTTTATTTTCAGCAATATTATTGGCAATTATTATTGGTTCAATCCAATCTATTTCCTTATCTATTATTTTACCCATCTCTTGATCCAAAAATTGCTGTACCAATTCTAACAAAATTTGAACCATTTTTAATGGCAGTTTCAAAATCAGAACTCATTCCCATAGAAATATTTTTTAAATTATGTTTTTTTGCTAAACTAGAAATTTCTTGAAAATATTTTTCTGGATTTTCATCTTTAGGTGCTATGCACATTATACCAGAAATATCAAACTCTTTAAGCACTTTCAATTCTTCTAAAAAATTACCAATTTCATCGGGATCAATACCATTTTTTTGTTTTTCTCTGCCAATATTTACTTGAATAAATATTTTGAGATTCCTTCTTTGTTTAATGATTTCCTTTTGTAAAATTTTTGCCAATTTTATCGAATCTAAGGTTTGAATTACATCAAAAATTGCCACAGCATCTTTGGTTTTATTAGATTGCAAATGTCCAACTAAATGCAATTCTATCTTCGGATTTTGTTTTTTTAACTCAGGCCATTTTTCTTTTGCCTCTTGTACTTTATTTTCGCCAAAGATATTTTGTCCAGCATTAATGGCCTCTTGAATCTTATTGACTGGAAAATATTTTGAAATAGCAATTAGACCTACCTCTTGCCCCATTTTTTTGGCTAGGTTTATTTTTTCTTTTATTGTTATGATATTTTTTTCTATGGATTGCATATGATATTTGTAATTTCTGTAATTTCTTTAAATTTAAAAAAAATCTCTATAAAATTCAGTATAAATTTTACTTTATTTTATCATTTTTATAATTTATGCTTGATTTTTATTTTTAAAATATAATTATCGAGTCCTTTATTTGAAAAATAGTAGCATTTTTATTTTTAGGTTTTAGAATTAATCAACCTGTCAAATATTGATTACCTGAGATAATTTTTTGGTTATTTCTGGTAGTTAATATATTAAAATTTTTAAATTAATGAATAAAGAAACTTTCAATCGTAGTAAGCCTCATGTTAATATAGGTACAATTGGTCATGTGGATCATGGTAAAACTACTTTAACTGCGGCAATTACTGATTATTTATCTAAGTCTGGTAAGGCTGAGAAGCGTGCTTATGATGATATTGATGGAGCACCTGAGGAGAAGGAGCGTGGTATTACTATTAATACAGCTCATGTTGAGTATGAGACTGAAAAGCGTCATTATGCTCATGTTGACTGTCCAGGGCATGCTGATTATGTAAAAAATATGATTACTGGAGCTGCTCAGATGGATGGCGCTATATTAGTTGTTTCTGCTAGTGATGGACCTATGCCTCAAACTCGTGAGCATATATTATTGGCTAAGCAGGTTGGTGTTCCTTCATTGGTTGTATTTTTAAACAAGGTAGATCAGGTTGAAGATGAAGAACTTCTTGAATTAGTGGAGATGGAAGTTAGAGAGTTATTATCTTCATATGATTTTGATGGTGATAATATTCCTGTTATTAAAGGTTCTGCTTTGAAGTCTCTTGAGGGTGATGATTCAGAGATAGGCGGTCAATCTATCAAGGCTTTAATGGATGCTGTTGATGATTATATTCCTGAACCTAAGCGTCCAATTGACCAAGATTTTCTAATGCCTGTTGAGGATGTATTCTCTATTTCAGGTAGAGGTACTGTAGTAACCGGCAGAATTGAGCGTGGTGTAGTTAAAGTTGGTGAAGAGATCGAAATCGTTGGTATTAAAGAAACTCAGAAAACTACATGTACAGGTATTGAGATGTTTAGAAAACTTCTTGATGAAGGTATGGCTGGTGATAATGCTGGTGTTTTACTTAGAGGTACGAAGAGAGAAGAGGTTGAACGTGGTCAGGTTTTATGTAAGCCAGGATCTATTACTCCTCATACTTCTTTTGAGGCTGAAGTTTATGTATTAACAAAAGAGGAGGGTGGAAGACATACGCCATTTTTCAAGAATTACAGACCACAATTTTATTTCAGAACTACTGATGTAACTGGTTCAGTTACTCTTCCAGAAGGTACTGAAATGGTTATGCCCGGTGATAATGTAAAGATTACGGTAGAATTAATTGCTCCAATTGCTATGGAGGAAGGCCTTCGTTTCGCTATTAGAGAGGGCGGCAGAACAGTAGGTGCAGGAGTTGTATCAAAAGTTATAAAGTAAAAATGAACAATATTGAAGTAATAAAAATATCATTAAAATCTTTTGATAATAATATTCTAAATAAAGCTATTACTGAAATAGTCTCTACTGTTAGAAGAACTGGCGCAACTATTAAAGGTCCAGTTCCTCTTCCAACTAAGATTAAAAAATTTACTGTGATCAAGAGCCCCCATGTTAATAAGGATTCTAGAGAACAATTTGAAATAAGATCATATAAAAGATTATTGATCATTATACCAACCTTGCAAACTGTTGACGCTTTAATGAAGCTGAATCTTTCTGCGGGTGTGGATATTAAGATGTCAACAAAGTAGAATTTAATATAAAATGTTAGAATTAGCTGGTAAAAAAATAGGTATGAGTCATATTTTTGACGAAAATGATAAAATGGTTCCTTTAACATTTATAGAGTTGCATGATAGTGCTGTTGTGGATGTTGTAAAATTAGATAATGGTAATTCTCTTACTTTGGTTGCTTATAATAAAGCTAATAAGGATAAAAATATTCCAAAAAATCTTTTGGGTCTTTTTAAGAAAAAGAAAATTGGTAATTATAAAAAGAACTTTGGTTATCAAACTACAAAATCTCCGGAATATAAAACTGGCGATGTTGTAAATCAATTTGATTTTCTTAAAGAAGGTGACAAAGTTTCTGTTACTGGTGTTTCTGTTGGTAAAGGTTTTGCTGGTGTTATAAAAAGACATGGATTTGGTGGTTTGGAAGCTAGTCATGGTGTTTCTATTTCTCATAGATCTCATGGTTCTACTGGCCAATGTCAAGATCCTGGTAAAGTTTTTAAGGGTAAAAAGATGGCTGGTCACATGGGCGCTTCTAAAGTCACCGTAAAAAATTTAGAGGTTGCTTTACTTGATCAAGAAAAAAAGTGATTGCTGTTAAAGGGGCTATTCCTGGTAGTAAAAAATCGGATATATTTATTAAGGTTGCTGGGTATTAAATTGGTCATAGACAATATAAGTTAATCTTGATGTCAAGGTTTTAACCTTTCTTGTTAAATTGTATAAAAATGGTAAAAATAAAAGTTATTAATTTTAAAGATGGTTCCGTTTCTGATAAGAATCTAAAGTTGGAACATACAAAATCTTCTGATGAGTTATTATCTCTTTCTTTAAGAAGTTATAGAAATAATGTAAGGTCTGGAACTGCTAGAGTTAAAGAAATGTCTGAAATATCTGGTACTACTGCTAAGCCTCATAGTCAAAAAGGTACTGGTAGAGCAAGACAAGGTAGTACGAGATCGGTACAATTTAGAGGCGGTAGAACTTGTTTTGGTCCAAAGGGTAGAATTTTTGAATTTGATTTACCAAAAAAGATGAAGAAAAAAGCGATTTCTGATGCTTTATTTGAAAAAATAGACGATAATAAATTATTACTATTATCTGATATTGCTATGGATAAGCCACAAACAAAGAATGTTGCTAAATTTATTAAAGATAATAAGATAGAAAATTCTGTTTATCTTTACAATGCATCTGATAATAATAATGGGTTATTTGTAAAATCTGCAAAAAATATCAAAAATTTTCACTGTAAGTCCATTGATTCTTTGAATATATATGATTTATTTAGCTTTGATAATATCATTTTACAAAAAGAGGTCTTGGATAATATAGGTAAATATTTTACCAAATTAGAAGTTGTTAATTAGAAAAAATGTCGGATTATAACGAAATAAAAGCTTTAATATATACCGAAAAAACAAATCCTATGATGGAGGATGGTATTTATTGTTTTAAGGTTGCACAATCACTAACTAAAAATGAGATCAAAAAACTTATTTCTGATACTTATTCAGTTGATGTAATTAGAGTTAACACTTCTAATCAAGAAGGAAAAGTTAAAAGATTTAAAGGAAAGTTAGGATCTAGAAATAACTTTAAAAAAGCATTTGTTAAAATTAAAAAGACCAAAAGATAAATTTTCAAGATTAAAAGATGGCAATAAAAAATTATAAACCAGTCACCTCTTCTATGAGAGGTTTAAAAACTATTGATAGATCAGAGCTTCATAAAGGTTCTCCAATGAAGATGTTGAGTTCTGGTTTAGTTAAATCTTCTGCTGGTAGAAACAACACTGGTAGAATTACCGTAAGACATAGATCTATTGGTCACAAAAAATTATATCGCTTTGTTGATTTTAAAAGAGATAAATTTGATGTTGAGGCTGTAGTTGAAAGAATAGAATATGATCCTAATAGAACAGCTTTTATCGCACTCATTAAATATGATGATGGTGTTTATTCTTATATCATTGCACCAAATAAGTTGAAGATTGGTGATAAGGTAAAATCTTCAAAAGATAAAACTTTGGATATTAATGTTGGTAATGCTATGCCGCTTAAATTTATTCCTATTGGTACAATTATACATAATATTGAATTAAAAGCAGGAAGAGGTGGCGCTGTCTCAAGGTCAGCTGGTTCTTACTCTCAATTGGTTGGTAAGGATAATGGTTATGCTTTAATAAAAATGCAATCTGGTGAGATTAGAATGTTTTTACTTGATTGTATGGCAACTATTGGCGCTGTATCTAATTCTGATAATAAAAATACTTCTATTGGTAAAGCTGGTAGAAAAAGATGGCTTGGTATTAGACCTACAGTTAGAGGTGTGGCTATGAACCCTGTTGATCACCCTCATGGTGGTGGTGAAGGTAAGACTTCTGGTGGTAGACACCCTGTTTCTCCTACTGGTGTTCTTGCTAAGGGTAAGAAAACTAGATCTAAGAAAAAGTCAAATAGGTTAGTTGTTAAATCAAGAAAGAAAAATTAATTAAAAATGTCTAGATCAGCTTGGAAAATACCTTTTATTGATCATTATTTACTAAAAAAAGTAAAAGATGCTACTGAAGGGACAAAAAAGAAAATTATTAAAACTTGGTCGAGAAGATCAACCATATTGCCGCAATTTGTTGGTTTTACATTTTTGGTGCATAATGGTAGAAAATTTATTCCTGTTTTAGTTACCGAAGATATGGTTGGTCGTAAATTAGGTGAATTTGCACCAACTAGAATATTCTATGGTCATGCTGGTGATAAAAAAGTTAAGAAATAGTTATGGCAAAAACAGATAAAAAAACATATTCAACTGCTTATTTACAATCAGTTAAAACTAGTCCATTAAAAGTTACTAGAGTTACTGGTGCTGTTACTGGAATGAAAGCATCTGACGCTGTTAGGCATCTTTCTTTTTGTAATTTAAAAATGGGTTCTTATATTAAGTCTTTGATTTTATCCGCTCTTTCAAATGCAGAAAATAATCATAATATGGATATAGATGATCTTTATGTTGAAAAGTTTGATGTTGGAAAAGCCTTTACTTTAAAAAGGATGTCAGCAAGAGCCAGAGGTAGATCAAATAGAATTTTAAAAAGGTTTACTAATATTAGGGTTTATTTAGCCGAGAAATAAATAATTAATTATTAAATATAATGGGTCAAAAAGTTAATCCGGTAGGATTTAGAATTTTAAAAAATAAAAAGTGGAATTCAGTATGGTTTGATAAAAAAAACTACGCTAAGAATTTAATTGATGATATTAAAATAGCTAATTTTATAGAAAAAAATTATGCTCATTGTTATATTGATAGAAATAAAATTATTATTGAGAGGACTTCTGATAAATTAAGCTTAATAATTAATACTTCTAGGCCTGGTGTTATTATTGGTAAAAAGGGTTCTGATATTGAAAAAATCAGTAGAGAAGTTAAGAAAATTGCTAATATGGATGTTGATGTTAAAATCATTGAGGTTGACAAGCCCGATATTAATGCTTCTTTGGTTGCTCAAAATATTGCTAAACAGATAGAAAATAGAGCCAATTTTAAAAAAGTTGTAAAAAGATCAATACAATCCGCTATAAAAAATGGTGTATTAGGTATTAAAGTACAATGTTCTGGTAGATTATCTGGTGCTGAAATTGCCAGATCTGAATCTTATAAAGAGGGTTCAATACCTCTGCATACTCTTAGAAGTGATATTGATTATGCCATTGCTAATGCTCATACAACTTATGGCATTATAGGTATCAAAGTTTGGATTAATAAGAAGTAATATCATTCTCAAATTAAAATAGTATAATTATAATAGATTAGAAATGTTAACCCCAAGTAAAACAAAATATAGAAAAAGTCAGAAGGGTGGTAAAAAAATAAAGGGAAATGCTACTTCTGGTGATAAAATATCATTTGGTTCTTTTGCTTTAAAAGCCCTTGATTCTGGAAAAATTAATTCCAGACAGATTGAGGCGACAAGAAAGGTTATTACTAGATGCATGAAGAGAAAAGGTAAATTCTGGATCAGAGTTTTTCCACACACTCCTATAACTAGAAAGCCTGCTGAAGTAAGAATGGGTTCTGGTAAAGGTAGTGTAGAATTCTATGCTATGAATATAAAGCCTGGTAAAATAATTTTTGAAGTGGACGGTGTTCCTGATGATATTGCTACAGAGGCTTTGCAAAAATCATCTGGAAAATTACCTTTTAGAGTTAAAGTAATTCAAAGAGTTTATTAGTTTATACCAAATATCATTTTTAAAATAAGCGATATTTTTTTAAATTGATAATTGCTATTATATTAGTTTCTTGCAATTTATAGTTCCCATAATTAGAATCATTTGATTCCTGATGACGGACTTTATATTCTTAAGATTAAGAGTTTAGATGTTTATAAAATTTTATGACTGAAGATAATATTAAAAATAAAGACCTATTGGCAGATGTTATATCTAAAAAGAAAGAGTTATTAACTCTTAGAATTAAACGCTCTGCCGGCGCTACCGTTGATGTTAAGAAATTTAAAATCTTAAAGAAGGAAATAGCCAGGTTATTGACTAAGATAAATTTAAAAAAATAATGCGAGTAGAGGTATTAAATATTATTGATGATAGTACTGTAAAAGTAATTTCTATTATTAGAAAGCAGCATCCAAAATATAAAAAATTTGTAAATATTAAGAAAAAATATTTAGTTGATAGTAATAATATTGAAGTTTCTGTTGGCGACAAGGTGGAAATTATTACTTCAAGACCTATATCTAAGAGAAAGAGGTGGAAAATATCAAATATAATAAAATAAATTAGCTATGATTCAAATGCAGACCAAGCTCAATGTTGCTGATAATTCTGGAGCTAAATTGGTTAGATGTATAAAAGTTCTTGGTGGCAGTAAGCATATGATAACTGGTATATCTGATGTTATTGTTGTTTCTGTTATTAGTGTAATACCTGGATCTAAAGTTAAAAAAGGTCAGGTTATGAAGGCGGTTATTGTTAGAACTAAAAACTCTATTTCTAGAAAAGATGGTAGTGAAATTAGGTTTGATGATAATGCTGTTGTTTTAATAGATAATAATAAAGAGCCTATTGGTACTCGTGTATTTGGTTCAATTTCAAGAGAAGTTAGACAGAAAGGTTTTTTAAAGATCTCTTCTCTTGCTTCGGAAGTTTTGTAATATGGTAAATAAATTTAAAAAGAATGATTCAGTTATTGTTATTTCTGGATCGAATAAAGGAAAGAAAGGTAAGATTTTAGAAATTTTAGGTGATCATCTTATAGTTGATGGTGTTAATTTAGCCACCATTCATAAAAAACCTTCATCTAATTCTGCAGGAGAGATTATTAAATCTCCAAGAAAAATCCATAGATCAAATATTTCTCACATTGAGGATGATAAGCCAATTAAGGTAAAATTTGTAACGGAAGAAGGAGAGGGAAAATCTTTCAAAAGGAAAATTAGAGTTTCTAAAAAAACTGATAAAAAAATAGATTAGTAATTTATGTCTTATACAAAAGAGCTTTATAATAAATCAAAGGAAGATATAAAAAAACATTTTTCATTAGAAAATGTTATGGAAGTTCCTACTATTAAAAAGGTAAGTCTTAATGTTGCAATTAAAGCTACTGATAGTAATAAAAATATACTTTCTTATATTGAAAAGGAGTTGTCTTTGATAGCTGGTCAAAAACCTGTAGCTTCAATTGCAAGAAAATCAATTGCTGGTTTTAAGTTAAGACAAAATTCTGTTATTGGTTATTATGTAACTCTTAGGAATAAAAAGATGTATGAATTTCTTGATAGGTTAATTTATATTGCTTTACCTAGAATTAGGGATTTTAGAGGACTTCCTGCAAAATCTTTTAATGATAGTCATCATTATTGTTTTGGTATTGATGATCAAAGTGTATTTTTAGAGGTAGATTTAGACAATATTTTAAGGACATTTGGTATGGATATTAATATTGTAAC
Organism: Rickettsiales bacterium; assembly: GCA_038142525.1. Lineage (GTDB taxonomy): Bacteria > Pseudomonadota > Alphaproteobacteria > Rickettsiales > UBA1997 > CAJQHK01. The sequence goes on along the minus strand of JAYQKE010000015.1, from coordinate 214,984 downwards.
AAATGCTAAGACTAAGGAACAATCTTTATATTTATTAAAGAAGTTAAATGTTCCTATTAATGCTAAAACTATATAATTTAATTAAATAATCATTATGGCAAAAAAGAGTGCTATATTAAGAAATAATAAAGTAAAGTCTTTATCAGATAAGCTAAAAGACAAGAGAGAAAAATTATGTAAAATAGCCAATAATCTTGATGAGTCATTTGAAGATAGATTGGTGGCAATAAAAAAACTTTCTGAACTTCCTAGGAATAGTTCTAAAGTTAGAATAAGAAATAGGTGTGAAATTGATGGCAGACCAAGAGGTTTTGTCGGTCATTTTGGCATGTCTAGAATTAATTTCAGACATTTTGCGAATTGGGGTAGAATTCCTGGTGTTAAAAAATCAAGTTGGTAAATTATTATGAGTTTTGCAAATCATTCAGTATCAGATTTAATTGCTATTATTAGAAACGGTTATATTGCTAATCGTAGCTTTGTCTCTTCTTCGGTATCTAAACTTCGTTCAGGTATTTTAGATATTTTAAAAGAAGAGGGTTATATTCTTGATTATATCGAGGAAAATAAAGGTAATTTTAAGAAATTTAAGATATTTTTAAAATATCATAATAATAGACCATCTCTAAAAGAAATTAAGGTTTATTCTAAGCCAGGTAGGAGATATTATTGCTCTTCTCAGGATGTTCCTGTAATTAAAAATGGCTTGGGCGATTGTATCTTATCAACTAATAAGGGTTTAATGACTGGCTATAAAGCTAAAAACTTATCTGTTGGAGGAGAAATTTTATTTTCAGTATTTTAATTATGTCAAGAGTAGGAAAGTTACCAGTTCAAATACCTGATGATGTGAAATTTAGCATAGAGGGTGATGTTTTAAAATTCAGTTATAATAATAACAATAAGTCTTATAGATTGTGTCGTAATGTTGGGATAGAGCATAAGGATAATATTATTACTTTTATTAAGAAAAATGGTTCTAAACAGGCCAGATCTGAATATGGTACCGATCGTAGCAATGTATTTAATATTGTTAATGGTATCAAAGAATCTTTTGTTACTGAGTTGGAGGTTAGTGGTGTTGGTTATAAGTTTGATATTACTAAAGGTTTAATAATTTTTAATCTTGGTTATAGTCATGAAATATTTTATCCTTTACCTGAGTCTGTAACTGCTGAATTTAAAAAGCCTAATATTCTGGTTTTAAAATCTTCTGATAAAGAAGTTTTAGGTCAGGTTTGTGCCCAGATAATGTCTTTTAGAAAGACTGAACCTTATAAGGGTAAAGGTATAAAGAAAAAAGGTTCTATTATATTAAGAAAAGAGGGTAAGAAGAAATAGTAGCAAATTTGATATTTTAATTATGACATTTTTACAGGGCAAAGATTTAAGAAAAAAAAGATCAAAGAGAAAAGTTCAAGCTAGGAATAAATCTCAAAGGCTGACAATAGCTGTCAGAAGAAGTAATACAAATATTTATGTTTATTTGAAATCTTTAGAGGGCATTGTAATTGAATCATTTTCATCAGGTTTATTATCAGATTCTGATAGAAAAAAGATGAGCGGTTTAGAAATTGCTAGTTTAGTTGGTAGTAAGTTTGCTGAAAAGTGTAAAAAAAACGCTGATTTAAAGGATAAAAAATTTATTTTTGACAAAGGTGCGTATAAGTATTTTGGTAGAGTAAAAAACGTTGCAGAATCTTGTCGTGAGGCTGGAATATTGTTATAATGAAAACTGTTAACTAATTACGTCTTTTAATAAAATATTATAACTTATTGAATTAAATAATGGTAAAAAATAATAAAGAGAAAACTCCAAGTGAATTTACCGAGAAGTTGGTAATTGTTAAAAAAGTATCAAAGACTGTAAAAGGTGGTAAAAACTTTTCATTTTCTGCTTTAGTTGTGGTTGGCGACAAAAAAGGTCGCGTGGGTTATGCTAAAGGAAATGCTAGAGAAGTTATGGATGCTAGAAGAAAAGCTACCGAAGTCGCTAAAAAAAGGTTAGTCAAGATACCTTTGAAAGAAAATAGAACTATTCATCATGATGTTACTGCATATTCTTCATCTGCTAAAGTTCATTTAAGAATGGCTCCTATGGGTACTGGTGTAATTGCTGGCGGTCCAATGCGTGCAGTTTTTGAGTGTTTAGGTATCTCTGATATTGTAACAAAATCGATTGGTAGCTCTAATCCATTTAATATTGTTAAGGCAACTTTCGAAGCTTTAGACGAATTATCTTCTCCAAGAATCGTCGCGGAAAGAAGATCTAAGGATGTTTCTAAAATTGTTGAAGTTAGAAATAAAGTTTTAAGTTAATTCATTATGGATAATATTTTAGGAAAAAAATTATAGTCACTCAAATAAGGAGTAAATCTAAATTAACTAAGAAACAAGAAGCTAATTTAGTTGGTCTTGGTCTAAAAAAGATTGGTAGTCAGGCCGAATTTATTTGTTCTGAAGAGAAAATAGGTATGATAAATAAGGTTTTACATCTTATTAATATAAAATTAGCTTAAATATGTCTTTGAATTTAAAAAATGTTAAATCATTAAATAACAAGAAGAAAAAAAGATTAGGCCGTGGTATTGGTTCTGGCACTGGAAAGACTTGCGCTAGAGGTGTAAAAGGTCAAAAATCTAGATCTGGTGTTGCTATCAAATCTTTTGAGGGTGGTCAAACTGCCATTTGTCAAAGAATGCCAAAGGTTGGTTTTTCAAGCAGAAAAAGTAAGGATTATACAGTTCTCAATCTTGATTTAATAAAAAAATCTATTGCTAAGTATAAAATCAAAGATAGCTTGATCACTAAGAAAATATTAGCAGATTTTGGTCTGATTAAGAATGAAAATCAGTTGGTAAAAATTATTGCTGGCAAATCAAAATTCGATCTTAAAGTTAAGATAGTCATGATTTATTCTCTTCAAATATTGAAGAATTAATTAATAAAGATTCAATTTCTTCTTCTGCCTAATTTCAATTGTTAACCTGCATTTGCAAAAGTGAGTAATCTTAAGAATAAAATACTATTTACAATCTTTATATTATTAATATATCGTTTTGGTACCTTTATACCAATTCCTGGTATTAATTCTGAAGTTGTATCAAATTTCTTCAACAGTGATGGTAGTAATATTTTTGGGATGATTAATCTTTTCTCTGGAGGGGCTTTAGAGAGAATGAGTATATTTTCTTTAAATATTATGCCTTATATCACTGCCTCTATCATAATGCAGCTGATGTCTTCTATGAGTAAATCCTTAGCCGCCCTAAAAAAAGAAGGTGAATATGGTCAGTCTAAAATCAATCAATATACTAGATATCTTACAATTTTATTAGCTCTATTCCAATCTCTTGGTATTTATTATGCTTTATCTAATTCTAGTGAATCTATGTTTATCTCTGATTCCAAGATTTTTCTTTATACAACTGTTATTAGTCTAGTTGGTGGTGTGGTAATGTTAATGTGGTTTGGCGAAAGAATTACTGCTAATGGTATTGGTAATGGCATATCTTTAATTATATTTGTTGGTATAGTTTCTTCTATACCAGCAACATTCACCCAATTTATTGATCTAGCAAAAAGCGGTGTCTACTCCCCTTTATTTATAATATTTTTCTTTTTGTCCTTTGTTTTATTTGTATATTTTGTTGTTTATATAGAAAAATCCCATAAAAGAATCAAAATTCATTATCCTAGTTCGGCTATGATGAGAATTAGTGGTATGAATGATTCTTCTTTCCTGCCTTTAAAATTAAATATTACTGGTGTAATACCTCCAATTTTTGCTAGTTCAATTTTAATGTTTCCATCGGTTATGACTCAATTTGGAGATGGTTATTCTGATAGTTTTTTAGCATTATTTAGAAGGGGAGGTATTTTATATTTAGCATTATTTGCTGGTTTAATTTTATTTTTCTCTTTTTTCTATTCTTCAATTATTTTTAATACCAAAGACGTCGCTCAAAATCTTAAAAAGAGCAATTGTTTTATTTTTGGAATTAGACCTGGTGAAAAAACTAGCCAATATTTGGATAAGGTTATTGCCAGAATGACATTAGGAGGTGGTATATATTTGATATTAATTTGTTTAATTCCTGAGATATTGATGACTGAATTTTCCCTACCTTTACATGTTGGTGGAACGGGTATTTTGATTATTGTTAATGTTATTTTGGATTTAATTGCCCAAGTTCAGTCTCATTTAAATCCTATGAAATCTGGCACAGGCGGCTAAAAAAAGAGGAGGGTAAGGGTAAGAAACTAAAATAACTATCTGTTTAATAATTATATGATAAATTTAATTTTTTTAGGTCCTCCTGGTTCTGGAAAAGGTACTCAGGCAAGAATTATATCACAAAAATTATCTTTACCTATTATATCTACAGGGGAAATTTTGAGACAAGAAATCGAGAAGGGTAGTAAAATTGGTCTTGAAGTCGCTTCTTTTATGAATTCTGGAAAATTAGCTCCAGATGAAGTAGTTATTTCTATAATAGAAGGAAAAATTTCAACTGCAGATTATGATAAAGGTTTTATTATGGATGGATTTCCAAGAAATTCTATCCAAGCAGAGAAGTTAGATGAAATGTTATGTTCTATGGGTAAGAAGATTAATGCCGTTTTAGAACTTGAGATAGATAGTGAAATCTTAGTGCAAAGGATGGTATCTAGATTTACTTGCGCTGATTGTGGCGAAATTTATAATAAATTATTTAAAAATACAAAAAAGGAAAATATTTGTGATATATGTGGCTCAAGTAATTTTGTTTTTAGAGAAGATGATAATGAGGGAATTATAAGATCTCGTCAAAAAGTTTATAATGAAACATCTAAAGATTTGGTTGAATTTTATCTAAGAAAAGGCTTGATTTATAAACTAGATGCTTCAGAATCATCTAGCTTCATCACTGATAAAATATTAGATTATATTTCAAAAATTGATCAGTAGTAAATATTAATAATTAAATTAAACTAATTTTGGCTAGGATAGCGGGTGTAAATATTCCAGATAATAAAAGATTTGTTATTGCTTTAACTTATATTTTTGGTATTGGTAGCAATAGAGCGGAGTCTATTTGTGAAGAATTATCAATAGATTTAAAGCTTAGAACTAAAGAGTTGGATGAAAAGACTATTACTAAAGTAAATTCATTAATTTCCAAAAAATATGATAAATTAGAGGGGGATTTAAAAAGAGATGTACAATCAAATATAACTAAATTAATTAAAATAGGTTGTTATAAGGGTATTAGACATAGATCAAGATTACCTGTTAATGGCCAAAGGAGCAAGACAAATGCGAGGACTAGAAAGGGTAAAAAAGCAATAGCTGTTGCTGGTAAGAAAAAAGTTTAACTTATTATAAATATGACGAAGGGTAAAGATAAGAAGGTTAAAAAGAAAAAAAGTTTATCAATAAATACTGGTATAGTGAAGGTTTGTGCAACTTTTAACAATACTATAATATCAATTACTGATTTACATGGTAATGTTGTTTGTTGGTCTTCTCAGGAAAATTAAGTTTCAAAGGTTCAAAGAAGTCTACCCCATATGCTAGTCAAGTTGTTGCTAAAGAAGTGATTGCTAAAGCTAAGGATATGGGCTTAAAGAATGTTTCTGTTGAAATCAGAGGCCCTGGTGCTGGAAGGGAAGCTTGTCTTAGGGCTTTGCAGGAGCTTGATATAAGTGTAAGTCGTATAACAGACAAGACTCACCATCCTCATAATGGTTGTAGAGCTCCAAAACGTAGACGTGTTTAAATTCATATTATAAATTAAAATTATGACGATAATCAGAGATAGTTGGGAAAAATTAAATAAACCTAATAATATTGTTGTTGAAGATCAGTTGGATCCTAGTAGAAAAGCAGAAATTATTTTAGAACCTTTTGAAAAAGGTTTTGGCCATACTTTATGCAATACTCTTCGCAGGGTAGTGCTTTCTTACATTAGTGGTTTTGCTGTTACTTCAATAAGGATAGATGATGTACTGCATGAATACGCTTCTGTTGAGGGTGTTAAGGAAGATGTTGTAGATATCATTATGAATATCAAGTCATTGATAATTTCAAAACAAGATTCTTCTCCTTGTACCCTAAAATTATCCGCTTCAAAAGAAGGTGTCGTCTTAGCGTCTGATATTGAAACTCCTACTGATGTTGAAATATTAAATAAAGATCTAGTTATTTGTAACTTAAATCAAGGATCTTCAATTAATATTCAAATGAATGTTGAGTTTGGTAGAGGTTATGTTACATCGGCTTCTAAAAATAAGAAAGATTTACCAGTTGGTACTATACTTATTGATACTATATTTAGTCCAGTTAAGAATTTTAATTATAGGGTTGAAGATAGCAGAATAGGTGATGTTATTAATTATGATAAGGTAACAGTATCTGTTGAAACTGATGGTACTATTAAGCCTGCCGATGCAATTGGCGTTGCTTCTAAAATAATTCAAGATCAATTAGAAGTCTTTATTAATTTTGATGTACAACCTTTGCCTAAAAGTGATTCAGAAGATGAGGGTGAAGTTCAATTCAATAAAAATTTAATTAAAAGCATTGATGAGTTGGAGCTATCCGTTAGATCTTATAATTGTCTTAAAAATGAAAAGATTGTTTATGTTGGTGATCTAGTATCCAAGACAGAATCTGACATGTTAAAAACATCAAATTTTGGTAGAAAATCTTTGAATGAGTTAAAAGATAATTTGAAAGAAATGGGTCTTAATTTTGGCATGAAGTTAGATAATTGGCCTCCTGCAAATCTTGAGGAATTGTCTAAGCAAAAAAGTAAAGAATTTTAGAGATGAGACATAAAATTAGAGGTAGAAAATTAAATAGAAATAGCTCTCATAGAAAAGCCCTTTTTAGAAATATGTGCAATTCTCTTTTTGAGTATGAGGCAATTAAAACTACTTTGCCAAAAGCAAAAGAGATTAAACCTTTGGCTGAAAAGATTATTACCATTGCTAAAAATGATAATTTAGCTAATAGAAGAAGAATTATTTCAATAACCAATGATGTAAAAATTACTAATAAATTATTTTTAGAAATTGGTAAAATCTTTAAAGATAGAAAAGGTGGTTATTTAAAAATATTAAAAACAGGCTTTAGAACTGGCGATAAGGCGCCTATGGCTATAATTGAGTTAGTTGAAAAAACTGATAAGCCAGAGGAAAATCAGTCTGATAAAAAGAAGATTGAAGATAAGAAAAAATCATAAATTATCTAAATATGGTAAATATAATTGAGCAATTTCAAAAAGAGCAAGTAAAAAAAATCAATGAGAAAAGGGGTGGCTTAGAGAAGTTTGTTCCTAAATTTAAAGCTGGTGATACTGTTGCTGTTAAATATAAAATTACTGAAGGTGGTAATGTTAGGTTGCAGACATTTACTGGTGTTGTTATTGCTAGAAGCAAAAGTTTTGATAATTTTTCAGCAACTTTTACCGTAAGGAAGATAAGCGATAATATTGGCGTTGAAAGAAAATTTGTACTTTATTCAGATATTATTTCTGAAATTAAACTTCTAAAAACAGGTGTGGTTCGTAGATCAAAATTATATTATTTGAGAAATCTAACTGGTAAAGTCGCTAGAATTAGAGAAAAAATTACTAATTAAGTTTTATATCTGGTTTGATATTTTTTGAAGTTCTAAATATAGCGATAAATCCTTATCATATTCCTCCTAAAATTCTTAAAATAACCTCCAAAGTCAAAATTCTTATTTTTAGGTTTTTAATTTATTAAAATTCATTTTAAAATAAATAATATAGTGCATATGACACAAGAAAATCCTTTTGATTTTCTGAGTAATTTGCAATTTTTTACTTAAACTTAAATTCCCATATCTTTACCCCCGAGCCATCTCCTCAGGAATATCATAACCAAAAAGCTCAAAAATTTGTTTTTGCTTTTTTGTAGCCTCTTGTACAAATATCTGCTTTTCATATATTTTTGCCTTTTGTGCCGAAAGTATAATAAATGCTTGATCCACAGTAAATTCTTTGTTTAATTTCTGATGAATTTTCATAAAAAAGTAAGATAATAAAAATAGTAAAAATAAATGTCCTCTGAGAGTTTCCTCGCTATGCACTCTTAGTGGTAGCAGGTTTAGATCTGACTTCGAGAAAGCGAACATTCTCTCAACCTTTTGTCTGGTGTAGTATAAATTTAGGATATTTTCTGTTTCCTGCTTCTTTGAAGATATTATTACAAACAGGCCCTTTTGATTTATGACCTTAGCTATTTTCTCGTTATCAATATCTTGCTTATCATCTATTTTTTCAGATAAATAATTATTTACTAAATCAGCCTTTTTCTTTGGATCAAGCACAATATAGGCATAGGTCTTCTTCTTGTTTAGCTTAATCTCCTTTTCTTTAATAAATACCACTCTCTTTTTGGATACTTTTACTGCATTAGATGCCAGATCTATTTTTTCATTATCAATTACTTCTTTGAATAATTTTCTGCCAGACGGAAGTCTAATTATAAAATTGATCTTATTTTTTTGTAATAATTCAATATTATCATTAGAATAAAAGCCCGCATCTAGCAGTACCGCTTTAGCTGTAGTGTTATGAGCCTTAAGTTCTTTGATAGTATTTGTGAGTGTTGAGATGTCCGCTATACTGCCTGCATTGTAGCGAAAGTACAGAGGTAGATTGTTATCGGCAGAAACAACTGACATAAATTTTATCTGCCTATCAATAGAGCCACTATTATAGCCAAACTCATTAATTGGAGTATTGATTTCATTTGGCATGCTACTTCCATCTACTATTAGACCTTCTTTGCTGTCTTTTGTTGCGATAGGAAGATATTTTCTAAAAAAGTCTTTTTGAAGCTTTTCACTTCCCAGTTCTTTTAGGAAATTACTGATAGCTTGTGAGCTCATAGAAGAGCCTGGAAATAAATGTTTAGATATATCGCCTTCATACCAATCATTAGCTAAATACATTGCAGATCCATTGATGAGACGATAGGATAGTAAGCTTTTTAATGTTTTAAGCTTTACATGAGGCAGTAAGTCTGCAAAGATTTTTCCAACATCATCTTCATCAATTAGTTTCTTGGTTAAGTAGCCACTACCAAAAGATACAATTTCCCTCTCCTTAAATGGTTGTGCCATAACCCTTTTTGGATTGGAAAACTATAAAATTTGAGGTTAGAATCAAATTAATTTAGCTTAAATATAACAAAATATTAATCTAAATCTTTGAGTTGGACAAGGATGGAAAACAAATTTTCCATTTAAATCTCTCTTTCTTCTTTTTACCTCCTGAAATATTCCAGCTTCTTTATCTAGGACAATTCCAAGATATTTGCTGTCTTTTTGGAATGTTGTTTCTTTTTATCCCAATAGGCCGTTATTTCATATGCATATTCCCTGTCTCCAACTTTTTTGTATCTGATATAGCTCATAATCGTGAGTAAAGAATTAATAATAGGCACGAGTATATAGAACTAAAAAGTCGGTTGCAAGCTTTTATTTGCTTAGATTAATGTTTTTTTAAGGACTATCGTGGGTAAAGATATGGGAATTTAAGTTAAAAAAATAAATTTTTTAAAAGTAAAATGTTTTTTCTTGTTATTTGTAAAAAATAAGACCAATATCCTCATATTGTTCAAGGCTTTTTACTTGTACCACTTCCCAACTTTAAAGTAACTTTTTTAATAAAAATATTTACTTTAAATGGATTAATTGCAAATTACTCAGAATTTTTTTCAAAAATTCTTGCGTCATATGTATTGCTAGGGGGTATCGGATATTTTAATTATAATTTTTTGATGGAAATACTGGAGGTATTTTCTCATAAAAATCATAATTAAAATTGTCGATTACCCTCAGCAACCCAAAGGGCTGTGGTAAATTTAAGAAATTTACAAGATAAAATTATTACCAAAATTGTCCAATATTTCAGATAAAATTTTATTAATAAATTTATTTAAATTTTCCTACAGCAAAAGTTGTTTTAAAGATGGGAAATGGTATTAAATATATTTTTTCTAAGTAAGAAGTTGCAATTCAAGAAATTTTGCTAATAATAAGGAAAAAGATGAAGCTAAATTGTTTATCTTTGTAATAGTTTTTTTAATGATAATTGGTATTATTTCTTAAATATCTTCTAATATATTTTAATGATTACTTCTGATGAAATTAGATCAAGATTTTTGAATTATTTTGCTAAAAATAATCACAAAATTCTAGATTCATCCCCATTGATTCCTCAAAAAGATCCAACATTAATGTTTGTTAATGCTGGTATGGTACCCTTTAAAAATTATTTTTCCTTCATAGAAAATCCAAAATTTAAAAGAGTTGTTACATCACAAAAATGCGTCAGAGTTGGTGGTAAGCATAATGACCTTGATAATGTTGGGTTTACTGCTCGGCATCATACTTTTTTTGAAATGCTGGGTAATTTTTCCTTTGGAGATTATTTTAAGGAAGAAGCGATTTTTTATGCTTGGGATTTTTTAACAAATGATTTACAAATTCCAAAAGAAAAATTATTAGTTACAATTTATCATAATGATGATGAAGCCTTAAAATTATGGCAAAAGATTGCTAATTTACCAGATGATAAAATTATTAAAATTTCGACCAATGATAATTTTTGGTCAATGGGTGATGTTGGACCTTGCGGCCCTTGTTCTGAAATTTTTTATGATCATGGTCAGGATATTTTTGGCGATGTTCCAGGTTCGAAGGATGAGGATGGAGATCGATTTGTTGAGATTTGGAATTTAGTTTTTATGCAATTTTTAAGAGAGCAGGATGGGGTGATGAATCCGCTACCAAAAAAATCAATTGATACTGGTATGGGTCTAGAAAGAATTACTGCTGTAATGCAATCGGTTCATGATAATTATGAAACTGATCTATTCCAAGATATTATTAAGGATATTGATAGTAAGATTTAACAAATTTTACCCTATCTATAGAAGATGAATAAAAATTATGATGCAATAATTATTGGTGCTGGTGCGGCAGGTTTAATTTGTGCATTTCAAGCGGGGAAAAGAGGAAGGAGAATTTTAATTATTGAAAAGTCAAAAAATATTGCTGAAAAAATTAATGGCACTTATCATTTTGTTAGCCCTAAATATTTACAAACTTATGTAAATGAGTTTGCTTATCGCTACAATAGAAGAAATCAGGCTAATCCTTTGTTTTCTTCTGTTCTGGCAAAGGCTGTGATGCCTTTTTAACTAGAGAGCTGAAAATAGACTTGTCAGCTTTGTCTAAGTCTTGTTGTTTTGGTTTTGGAGGTTGTTTTTTTGTTGTCATCTCTTATTCCTCTTTTGTGACTGATAAAGGGGTCGTTTTTCTTGATCTTATATCTTCTAAAATCTTTTCAATCTCTGATTTTCCTATAAAAGAATAAATACCAGTAATTACAAAGCCTGCAAAGGCAGTAGACAAAATAATAAGTGAAATTATGTCAGATTTATCACATATGCTTTTTTCAAAAAGTTTTGCAATTGTAGTTATTTCACCTATGACATAACCTAAACAACCAAAAGCAACGATTTTTGATATAGGAGCATTTACTTTCATAAGAGCCTCCAATTCTTTATCTTCAATCCAATGATATTTAATACTGTCTGGTTTTGTAAAAGATATAGGGATTGATAAGTCATTATCACTAGTGGTGATGGGAGGATTTTTACTTGTCATTCTTTTCCTCCTCTTTTTTCTCTCCACCTACTAAACCCATCACAACAGCATTGAAATATTTCGTGTTGGCACAATTTTTGCAAACTAAAGAAACTGATGGATAGGAATTTCCGCCAAGGTTTATATTGTTGCCACTCATAATTAGTGGCGACACCATATCCCCTACCAACTGCCAGTTTTTTTCTCCACAAACCTCGCAAGAAGCATCTTTTTTCCATTTTTCGTTTAGCCATTTTAGAGCTTTTTCTTGTTGATTCTTTGATAAGGAGTTATTATTCTTAGTATCACTCATAGGGTTACTTAGTTTATTAAAGTTAAAGATTCGCACCTTAAACTTTAACTGAGTAATCCTATAAATCAATACTTACTTGTTGTCAAGGGATAATTACCTAATTTTATTATTATGATTTCTATCTTGATTGATTATTTCTGTAATTCTTCTATATCCGAAAAATTGATATTTACTCCAGATATTATGAATATCTTTGCATAAACTATTAATCTTAGAAATATCAATCCTAGATTTATAATAAAAATTAGATCTATTAATATCTAACAATCTACATCTATTTCTGACAGCTAAATTATACATATCTGATGATAATTTTAGAAATTTGATTTTCTTAGAATAATCTAACTGTCCAGAAACTTTTTTAAGAAATCTCTTTCCATTGTTAATTGACCTATTTTCTTATATAATTTATCAATTTCTTTATCCTTCTTTTTTTGTTCTTTTTTACTTAATTTTTCTTCTTTAGATAACTTAGAATCAGAAAATATATCATTACCGCTAGCTTTAAACTGCTTAACCCATTTATGTAATGTTGATTTAGCAATATCATATTCGCTACAAATCTGATAAATTGTATAATTTTCGGATAAATATTTCATTACAACTTTAAACTTAAAATCAGAATTATATTTTTTAATTTCTTTTGACATAATTTATTAAATTAAATTTTTAATTAACAGATGAAAAAATATTAGCATATTTTTCCATCTTCCAAATCGAAATTTAAAGAAATTATAGTCTATGAAATTTAAAAATTAATGGTCTGAATTTTAGGGGGCATTTCTGAAGGAAAAATTAGTCAGATTTAATTTTTTAGAAAATTCTTTTTTAAGAACTTAAAAAATTTATTATTAACTATTTCTATTTTCTACAATCATTTCCTTAATTGAGCCAATTGCTTTAGCGGGATTTAGACCTTTAGGGCAAGTATTGGTACAATTCATGATTGTATGACAGCGATATAATTTAAATGGATCTTCTAATTCTTCTAACCTTTCAGAAGTGGCTTCATCACGAGAATCAGCTAAGAAGCGGTAAGATTGAAGTAGGGTAGCAGGACCTAAATATTCATCACCATTCCACCAATAGCTCGGGCAAGAGGTAGAGCAAGAAGCGCAAAGGATACATTCATAAAGACCATCTAATTTTTTACGATCTTCAGGAGATTGTAACCTTTCTTGCGATTTATCTTCTGGCTCTTCAGCTTGTAACCAAGGCTGTACTGATTTATATTGAGCATAAAAATGCGTTAGATCAGGAACTAAATCCTTAATAACAGGCATATGAGGTAATGGAAAAATTTTGATTGTATCTTTACAGTCAGAAATTGCTTTAGTGCAAGCAAGGGTATTAGTGCCATCAATATTCATGGAGCAAGAACCGCAAATACCTTCACGACAAGATCTTCTAAAAGTAAGTGAACTATCTTGTTCTGATTTTATTTTAATCAAAACATCAAGAACCATTGGACCGCATTTGTTCAGATCAACTTCAAATTCATCAATATATGGGTTATTTTCATCTTCAGGATTATAACGATAAATCTGCACCATTTTCATATTGTCAGATTTGGTTTCTGATTCAAATTTTGTACCAGCTTTTTTATCGATTTTGGAATTTGTTGGAAGTGTAAATTGTACCATATTCTGTAAAATAATTAGTTATGTTGCAAGATTATTAATTATTTATGCAACTGTCAATAATTTTTGAATTTACTCAAATATCCGTGTTACCACCAGATAAAATAATTAAAATATTTTTTCTTTCCTTATTTTGATCAATGAATTTTTTAGCCCCAACCATTGCTAAAATAGAGGTTGGTTCAATTTTCATATCCAGTAATTGAGTCAATTTTTGATGCCAAAATTTGATTTCATTGTCATTTGCGGTATAAATATCATCTAATTTTTTAATATAGGGAAAAGTTTTTTCTGAAATACATAAAGTTCTAGCACCATCAGCTATAGTTTTAGGAGTTTTACTAAATCTAAAAATTTCATTATTTTTAACTGAAATCTGAGCATCATTAGCATTTTCTGGCTCAACGGCAAAAACTTGCGGATTATAAGAAAAACCACTTGCCACAATATAAGCGCCAGAAACTAAACCACCCCCACCGCAGGGTGTAAAAACAGCATCAATTTTCTCATCAATTTGATTCATTGCTTCAAAGGTGGCAGTAGCTTGACCTAAAATTACATCCTCATCACCATAAGAATTACACATATAATAACCTTCAGCTATTTTCTGGTCCACAAGGGTATTTGATTCTAATTTGCTATCAGTAACAATTATTTGTGATTTATATTGTTGACTATTGGCAATTTTATTTTTGGCAAGATCCTTATCAATAAAGATGATTGATTCTTTAATAGCAAATTTTTCTGACAGATAGGCAATTGCTACAGCGTGATTACCAGAGCTGGCAGTAGTTATATTATTTGGAAATTTTTTATTTTTTTCAAAAAAGCTAAGTAAATTATTTATTGCTCCTCTGATTTTAAAAGAACCAGTTTTTTGTAGATTTTCTAATTTAAAAAATATATTTGCACCAATTTCATCATTTAAAGATTTATTAGTAATAATTGGTGTAGTAATTATATGATCCTTAATTCTATCATGAGCAATTTTTACATCATCAATTGTTAAATCTGTCATTTTACTGTAATGTGATGACTATAGTGGTAGATTATCATGTTTTTTCCAAGGCTTTTCATCTTTCTTATTTTTTAAAATTTGTAATGATTTGCAAATTCTTTTTCTAGTATTTTGAGGTCTAATTACCTCATCAATAAATCCTCTTGAAGTCGCAACAAAAGGTGAGGCAAATTTTTCACGATATTCCTCGATTTTTTGATTTTTTAAATCAGGGTCAGAAGCTTCTTTTCTAAAAACAATTTCAACTGCACCCTCAGGTCCCATAACTGCAATTTCTGCATTGGCCCAAGCATAATTCACATCACCTTTTAAATGTTTAGAATTCATTACAATATAAGCGCCACCATAGGATTTTCTGGTAATAACTGTAATTTTTGGTACAGTAGCTTCGGCGTAAGCATAAAGTAATTTTGCACCATGTTTGATAATACCATTATGTTCTTGATCTGTCCCTGGTAAAAATCCTGGTACATCAACAAAAGTAATGATGGGAATATTAAAAGCATCACAAAATCTAATGAATCTAGCAACTTTTGCTGAGGCTTCAATATTTAGACATCCTGCCAAATTCATTGGTTGATTGGCAACTATGCCAACAGTTGAGCCTTCCAGACGACCAAAACCAGTAATGATATTATTAGCATAATTTGGCTGAATTTCATAAAAATCATTTTCATCAAGAATTTTTTCAACCAATTCTTTCATATCATAAGGTTGATTTGGATTTTCAGGAACCAAAGTATTTAGAGAAATATCAACTCTATCTTGAGCATCTTCAGTTGGAATTTCAGGGACAGGATTTTGGTTAGAAGTTGGCAAGAAATTAATTAATCTTCTGGCTTGTAAAAGAGCTTCAATATCATTTTTAAAAGTTTGCATGAGCAACGCCACTTTTTGAAGCATGTACTTTAGCACCTCCTAATTCTTCAGAAGTTACCGTTTCATGAGTTACGGTTTTGACAACATCTGGACCAGTTACAAACATATAGGAAGAATTTTCTACCATTAAAATAAAGTCAGTAAGAGCTGGAGAATATACTGCTCCACCAGCACAAGGACCTAAAATTAAAGAAATTTGCGGACAACTCCACTAGCATCAACATTTCTTTGGAAAATTTCACCATAGCCAGCAAGAGAATCTACACCTTCTTGAATTCTGGCACCACCTGAATCATTAATACCAATAATTGGAGCGCCAACTTTCATAGCCTTATCCATAACTTGGCAGATTTTTTTAGCGTGAGCTTCACCAAGAGAGCCACCCATAACAGTAAAATCTTGACTATAAACGAAGACTAAACGGCCATTGATTGTTCCTTGGCCAGTCACTACACCATCTCCAGCATGTTTTTTATCCTCCATAGCAAAGTCAGAACAACGATGCTCAACATAAAGACCATATTCTTCGAAAGATCCTGGATCTAATAAAACTTCAATTCTTTCTCTAGCAGTTAATTTGCCTTTAGAATGCTGGGTGTCAATTCTCTTTTGACCACCACCCATTCTTGCTTCTTCCCTTTTTTGGACTAGTTTTTTAATAATTGGAGATGACATATTTTTTTAATTAATTATAGGGGTTGTCTAGAATAAAAAGATCTAAAGAGATTTTATATTCTAGACAGCCCCTCACACTATAATAACAAATATCTACTAAAATTAAAGATTTTAATTCTTTAAAAATTATATTGCTTGAATACCTAATTTTTTAAAGAGGTTTTTATCCTCTTTCATTTCTGGATTTTCAGTTGTTAATAATTTTTCACCATAAAAAATTGAATTAGCACCAGCTAAAAAACATAGCGATTGCATTTGTTCATTCATTTCGCTTCTACCAGCTGAAAGTCTAACTGAAGAAGTTGGCATTAATATTCTAGCCACAGCAATTGTTCTAATAAATTCAAAATGATCCATATCTTCTATTTCTCCAAGAGGACTATTATTAGTTTTAACTAGCATATTGATCGGAACTGATTTCGGAGGATTTGGAAGAGAAGCTAAAGTCATAAGCATTTTAGCTCTATCCTCTCTTGACTCACCCATACCAACAATACCACCAGAGCAGATATTAATCTTAGCATCTTCAATATTTTTTAAAGTATTAAGGCGATCTTCAAATTTACGAGTTGTAATAATTGTTTTGTAAAATTCTTCAGAAGAATCGATATTATGATTATAATAATCAAGACCAGCATTTTTTAATTTTTCTGCTTGAGTGCCACTAATCATGCCCAGAGTAACACAGCTTTCAAGGCCCAATTTATTGACTTCTTTAATCATATCGCAAACCTTATCAAGGTCGCGATCATTAAGATTTCTCCAAGCTGCACCCATGCAAAATCTACTTGCCCCGCCTTCTTTGGCTTTTTTAGCATATTTTATTACTTCTGTAATATCCATAAAAGGTTCTTTTTCTAAACCGCTATTATAATGGGCTGATTGAGGGCAATATTTGCAATCTTCCGGGCAAGAGCCAGTTTTAATACTTAAAAGGCTGCTAATTTGAACTTGATTTGGATTATGATTTGCTCGATGAATTGCAAACTGATTTAAAGATAAGATCATTAAAAGGCAGAGCAAATAATGCCAATACATCTTGTAATGTGTAACTTTCTGTTAATTTGCTATCCATCTATAAATCTGAGAAACTTAATATTTTATCATAAAAAGATCTAATTATACCAAAGTTCATCTTAAAATAAACAATATAGCAATATATTTTTATATATAGTTTTTAAGATGAACTTTGGTATTGTATATAAAATTATGAAATTTTCAACTGAAAAAATATCATTTTTCATTTAAAGCGCAAAATTGGTATAGCTAGATATGTCTCTTTTTGGATATGGAATTTTGACATTATTTTCTTTGAGAGCGTTCCAAATTTTAATCATTACCTCACTTCTTGGTTCATAAATACCATCGGAAATATCACTAATCCAGAAAAATAAACGTAATTTAATAGCATAATCATCAAATTTATAGATATGGCATTTTGCTTCTGGAAATCTCAAACATTTTGGATGATTCTTGGCAATGTTGACAATTAAATTTTGTACTTTTTCCAGATCAGTTTCAAAATCAACATCAATATCAATTTCAATTCTGGCCTTATTGTTGCTATAAGTTAAATTAACAACTTTTTTAGTAATTAGATCTTCATTGGGAACCATAATTTCTTTGCCATCCATAGTTTCAATAAGGGTGTATCTACCGCCAAAATAAGCCACCTTACCATAAATTGCACCATCTTCAAGTTCAACTACATTGCCAATTTCAACTGATTTTTCAAAAAGCAGGATCATGCCACCAATAAAATTAGCAACAATTTTTTGCAAACCAAAACCAAGACCAACACCAATTGCGCCACTAAATACTGCAAAAGTTGTCATATTAAAGCCAAAAACCTTCATCAATATGCCAAAAATAATTAAATAGATGACAATATCTACTAATTTGGTCATAATACCCTTAGTTGTTGATCTAATGGTACGATTTCTATTAATAAAAGATTTAATATTTTTGGATATTAGGCGAGAAAACCAAAATACTGCTATAAGAGTAATTATGGCATTTAAAATATTGTAAATGGATATTCTTATCTGACCAATATTTAGAGCGAATTGATCTAAATAAGATATTGTAGCATCTAATAGGCCAACAAAATTTAAAATAACAATTGGTACTAAAAAAATACCAAAAATATTAGTAATAAAGGTGCTAGATGATATGATGCGGATAAATCTTAAAAATAAGAATAAAGTAACAAGTTGAATTATTGCCTGAAATACTATGATTTCTTTAGAAAAAATGGAGAAAACCACCATGCCAAAAAATAAGGCTATTAAAATGGCGGTGGGTAAAAATAGAGGAGCAAAATATTTAATCAGTAATTTTTGAATATTATCCTCAAAAGAAATTTGATTTTTAAGAAAATGGGATCTTTTTTCCGCAACTTCTTTCCATTTTGACCTAAAAAAATATTTGATTATTTTGTAAAATAAAACAGCAATAAATATTGAGGCAATAACTGAAAATGATTGTAAATAGAAATCATAATCAGTTAATACTGATTCTGTTTGTTTTAAAAATAGATCAAATTTTTCTGTTTTCACTCCCCTTGTGCAGAACTATATCCAGCCTCACCAGAAAAACTGTAAAGACCTTCATATTTAATAAAATCAACTTTTTTATCAGAGAAAATTTTAAGCATATCAATAATGTCATCATGAGTGATGCTTTTTCCTGATCAATAATTTGATTACTTGCCTTACCGGTAATTCCTTTACCAATAAATCTTAAAATAGTTTGTCCTTTTGGATAAATATTTTGATCTTGCTTATCAATTACTGGCCACATAATCAAACCCTTAGCAGTGATAATCTTGATCTCTAATTTTTCACTTTCAACTCCATTTATCAAAGAAATCAAATCTTCAAATTCATTTTGCCAATCAAGGAATAAATCAAAGCCAATAAGTTTTTTATCCTCAGCAACTTCTTCTCGATAGATATTTGGTTTTTTATTGGAATCTTCTATAATTTCTTTAAAATTAGAAATAGGTAATTTAGTTGGAGATTGACCTAATCTAGAAATTATTTCATCAGTAAATTCTTTAGTTCCTACTTGTTTAGAGCTGGTTTTTTCACTATAAATATCATAAGTATGGACACCATCTTCAATAGTTTTAAATAAAGCATTTCTAATATTATTAGCGACTTCAATCTGACCAATATGAACCAACATCATAATTGCGACTTGAATAAAACCAGTTGGGTTGGCCTTATTTTGACCAGCAATTGTTGGTGCAGAACCATGAATTGCCTCAAACATAGCATATTCATCACCAATATTGGCAGAACCAGCCAGACCAACAGAACCAGCAACTTCAGCAGCGATGTCAGAAATAATATCACCATAAAGATTGGCAGTTACAATAACATCAAAAATTTCTGGTTTTGCAGCAAGGCGCGCAGAGCCAATATCAATAATATAATGATCAGCTTCAATATTTGGATATTCTTTAGCTACCTCATCAAAAATTCTATGGAAAGCTCCATCGGTAATTTTCATGATATTGTCTTTTGAGAAACAAGTAACTTTTTGGCGATTATTTTTGATAGCATATTCAAAAGCATAGCGGATAATTTTTTCACTACCACTATTAGTAATTAATTTTAAACATTGTTGAGAATTTCCAGTTTGCTTATGCTCAATTCCCATATAAAGATCCTCCTCATTTTCACGAATAATAGCCACATCCATTTTTTCATGCTTAGTATTAACATATGGATAAAGAGAAGTGATTGGACGAACATTAGCATAAAGACCCAATTTTTTACGAAGAGTAACATTAAGGCTTTTATAGCCACCACCTTGTGGAGTGGTAATTGGTGCCTTAAGCATAATTTTGGTATTTTTTAATTCTTCCCAAGCTGAAGGCATAAGACCAGAATTAAAACCCTTTTCATAAACTTCTTTACCAACTTCAATTACATTAAAATGTAATTTTGCACCACTAGCTTTAAGAATCTTAATTGCTGAATCCATTAATTCAGGACCAATTCCATCACCATAAGCTATCGTTATCGCTCTATTTTCGTTCGTCATATTTGTAAGTTATTAAAATTAAATCATGTCATTAATTGATAAGGAAATTAAAAATTAATGTAAAGCTATATTGTGCTAAAAAGTAGGAATGACTATGTAATAAATATATGTTTTATATTTTACCACTCACTACCTTATCATATTTTAAGATATAGGTTTGATTAGCTTTTATTTTAACATTGATTTCTACCTGTCCAGATGCATTTAATTTGGGAGCTTTGGTATCTGCTGGTAATTCTGAAACAATTCTCCATTTTCTTGGACTAAGAGACCAAACCAGATCAACTTCATAAGGGGTTACAGATTTTATATAAATATCATTTCCTTCGACATTACTTCTAGAAGATATTTTATTGCCATTAACCCATATAGACCACTTATCTTGAGATAGGTAAAGAATAGATGATAAATATATTTTTCCAAATTTTACTATTTCTTTTATTTTAGTTTTCTTTTGTTTGGTTTCTTTTTCTTCTTCTTTTATGTCTTCTTTGGCATTTAAAATTTTATTAATGTCCTGCAATTCTCCTTTAGAGAACATTAAGTTTTTAATATTATGTCTTTTTTTTTTGATTTGGGAGTTTTTTTAATTTTAGATAAAACATCTTTTATGGCCTCTATTTCTTTTTCATCATGAATGTTTTTTTGATTTGAAGGTTTTTCTGTTGTAATATTTTTTGAGTTGGATTTCTTGTCCTCATTAGCTGATGAGTTGCAAATCAATAATAAAATAACAATAAAACTATAAAGAATATTTTTGCAATTTGTACTAATCATCATCATTCTCCATTAATAACATACCATGTATAATCTATCTTAAAATCTATGATAAATTTATTATAGATTCCTTGTTTGATTTTTAATATGTCTTCCGATGAATATTTATCTTGATTTTTAGTAATAGATATTTTGCTAATGATAAAAAACCCTGGCAAATCATTGATAATATTTTCTATATAATTTATAGCTTCAATATCAGTCATAGAAGAAAATGACATCTTGCCAGTGATAGATTCAAGATATAATTTACGCAATGCTAAAGATTTTATATCTGTTTTTACCTTTTTGTTATTTTTTATAGTAAGATTATGTATTTTATATTTTGAAGATAATGATTTAATTTGATTTTGCAGATAATTTGGTTTTATTTTGTTTAATCCTATCAGATCTGAGCTTGATTTGTCCCATTTTTCTTTAAATTTTATAACCTCACTAACTTTTCCTTCCATATTTTTAGTGTCATTTTTTAATTTAGAAATTACTTTATTGATTTTAACAACCTCCTTCTCATGATCTTTATCTAATTTTTTTTCATATTTTTGAAATAGAAATATAAATAAAGAAAAAACAGCGATTAATAAAATCTCAATAATAATTTTAGTAAAATATATTTTAACCTTTTTGTCATAAGGTTCAGGTTTTTTAGTTATTTTTAAATCTTCTAATTTACGTTTTTCTTTTTTTATATCTTCTTGGGCCATAATTTATTGGGATTCAATAGTTATATCAAAAGGATATTTATAAAATTTCTTATTAAAATTAATGTTATTGGGTATGTCATCATATTTTAATTTATCTTTATCCGACGTTTTGAGAGATGAAATTAAATTATCAAAATTGCTAAATAATTGATCTATACCCCCCTTTTTATTAATAACAGAGCCAGTAATATTTACCTTATATTTTGATGTGATATTATTTGGTTTAAAATTCTTCAAACTATATGACACGCTTTTTATAGAATTTTTATCTTTTGGAATTACAGATGCCTTAGTTAATCCTTTTAGATATAAATCTTCTCTATTGGCAAAAAATTCATCAATTTGACCAAAATCTATAATTTCATAAAATTTATTTTGATCATTTGGATCTCCTAAACTTTGTTTTTTGATTTTGTTAAGTTTTACTTCCAAAGTTGACCTTTTTAAATTTAAATCAATTATTTCACTATCTCTTGTTGAATCATGTATAAACATTTTAATGGCCATATATCCCAAAAATAAAATAATTGATATATTTATAAAAAATAATGAAGATATCAGAAAATATAAAATATTAATTTTTTTAATTCTAAAGGTAGAAAATTTAAAAAACTTCTTTTTACTATTAATGAAATTATTGGCTAATATTTCATCAGATCGAGTTTCTAATTTGTTATTGTCTAAAGTTTTAATATTTAGTTTTTTGGATATGACATTGGATTCATAATTACTAATCTTTAAAGATTTTGTCTTCAGAGAGTCGAGCTTTTTTATTAAATCTTTTGATAAAATATTAATAAAATTAATATTAGAGACCTTAATTTCAGGAAATGATCTTTTTAAATATTGTATAATTCTGAGCATATCTTGCTCAAAATATTTTGTAAAATTATCACTCTCCAAATGATGATCAGGTTCTCTATTTAAGATTAAAAAATTATTGTGAAAAATAAATTGTCTTAAGCCACTAATAGCTGTATCAAATGTAATGATATCAATATTTGACTCTCTAGAAATATTAAAATCCTTTTTGGCAATTTCTGTAATATTAACTAATGAAGATTTGCTTTCTACTGGTAGTAGGTAAATTCCTACCAATCTATTTTTTGGTATCAATATTAAAAAATCGATCCATTCAGTTATATTCTTTTTTAATTCTGCCCAAAATAATAATGCATTCCATTTTTTATCACTTTTTCTTCTATTTAATATAACATTTTTAATAACTTCATTTTTAGTTTTAGGACTCTCTCTAAAAAGATCTTTTTTGATTAATCTAGAAACATCAAAAGATTTTATCGCAGGATATGTTTTTTGTTTATAAGTTTGATCATTATCATCAAGTAGGATATATATTGGATAATTCTCTTGGCTTTGAAAAATTGTTTTAACTGACTTTTTAGCATCTTTTATATCCTTAATAAAGACAGTTTTTTCTATCGTACGACCATGATGAAATGCAAAAAATGCTCCATTGATTCCAATAGTTATGGTACAAGATTTTTTTCTGAAAAATGTTTTAATTTTTTTCATATATATAAATATGGGTCACAAGAGTTATTTTTACTAAAACCTTCTAATCTTAAAATACAAGAATCACATTTGCCGCAAGCATAATATTTTCCATTTTTATGAATTGGATCATAACAGCTATGGGCATTGGAATAATCTACGTTAAACTTTAAGCCAAGAGCAATTATCTCTTGTTTGCTTAACTTTATAAGGGGTGTATGAATTTTGAAAGATTTTTTTAATGCAGAGGCGGTTGCTAAATTAGCAGTCTTCTCAAAACTTTCTATAAATTCTGGTCTGCAATCCGGATAACCAGAATAATCAACAATATTAACCCCAATAAAAATATCATTGATATTATTTGATTCAGCGTAAGATAAAGCGTAAGATAAAAAAATAATATTTCTAGCTGGAACATAGGTCACAGGAATATTATTAATATTGCTAATATGATCTCTATTTTTTGGTACGGCAATATTTTTATCGGTTAAAGCACTATTTTTAAAAATATCTATATCAATATTAACAATTTTATGATCAATAAAATTATAGATTTTGGCAATTTTTTTTGCCATTTCTAATTCCACTTTATGTCTTTGGCCGTAATTAAAACTGAGTCCATAAAGTTCATAACCCTCATTTTTTGCAATTGCTGATATGGTAAGAGAATCTAAACCTCCACTTAATAATATAATTGCTCTCTTCTTCATAAGCTATAATTTAGCATTAAAGTTATATCAAAAATGAAAATGACTATGATAGATAGAAATAAGATTTTTTTAGCCCATTTTTTTTCATCTATCTCCTGCTTAAAATAACCAAACAGCCAATATAAAGAAGCTATTAGGATCAAAGTTAAATAAAACAAACCGACAAAATCACTTAAAAATAAACTTGTCATGACAATTAAAAATAAAATAATATAAATCAGAATATTTATTTTAGTAATTTTTATATTTTTAATATTAGGCATAATAGCAATATTAGCTTTCTTAAAGTCATCCATTCGATAAATGACAATAGCTAAAGAATGTGCAATTTGCCAAAAAATTAAAATTACAAAAAGTATAATTGCTTCAAAATCAACTTTACCACTGACAAAAAAATAAGCAATTAATGGTGGCATAGAACCAGAAATACTGCCAATATGAATATCATAAATTGAATTTCTTTTTAAAAAAATAGTATAAATTATAACATAAAAAAGAAATCCTATAATGGCCGTAATAAAACTTAAAATATTGCCGAAATAATAAAGAATGAAAAAACCAATAATTCCTAAAATCAGAGCATAAATAATACTAAAATTAATAGAAATTTTATTTTGAACTAAGGGACGATTTTTAGTTCTTTCCATTAAGCCGTCAATATCGCGATCATAGATATTATTAAACACGCAGCCCGAGGCAATAATTAAAATAATTGCTAAAATAACAGTTACTAAATCAAAAAGATCAATATGGCTTTGATAAATTTTTGCTTTGCCAAAAAAAAGCCAGCAAAGGAATTAATGATATTGCCAATAATAATACCAGGTTTGGTTAAAATTAATAAATTGTAAAATATTGAGTTTTTATCCACTTTTTATTTTATGATAAACATATCTATTAGCTCTTCTAATGGATTGTACTAGATCAAAATTTTTACCTAAAAACACAGCAATGGCAGTAGATAACATACAGCCAGTACCTCGAAGATTTTTCTCTAATCTTTTATTTCGAATTTTAATGATTCTATTATCCAAAAACAAAAATGACAGAACTTTATCTGACTTTTCCTGAAAATGCCCACCCTTAACTAGAATATTTTTAGCACCAAGATTTTTTAATTTTTGGACAGCTTTTTTAATATCTTCTAAATTTATAATTTTAATTCCAGATAAAATTTCCAACTCATAAATATTTGGTGTAATTAAATAACAAAGAGGAAATAATTCTGATTCAATTTTTTGAATTGCCTCATCGGTAATGAGATCAAATCCATTACTAGCTTTAATTACCGGATCAAAAATAATTTTATATTCTGTATAGATCTTTTTGATATTTTTTTTGGTAAAGAAATCTATAATTTCATTAACAGCATCAGAATTTCCAACCATACCAATTTTAACTATATCAATTTTATTTTCGGAAAAAATTGCTTCCAATTGATCATGAATAATTTTTTGATCTAAATATAAAATATTACTGATTTTTTGATTATTTTGAGCATTAATAGCACTAATAACATTAAAAATATTGGCGTCTAAATCATATCCAGCTTTAAAATCAGCCATAATTCCTGATTTTGATAAAGGATCGGATCCTGCAATGGTGACAATATTTGGTTTAAAAGAAGACAAATTATTTACTATTATAGGAACCTCTGAAAAACTAAAATATGTATTTAGCAAAATTGATCTTTTTAACCCTTTTTAGCATAAATTTAGTTTTTTATGGCACAATATGTTCATATTGCACCAAAAAGAAACACAATTTCTGCTAAAAAATGCTCTAAAAATTCCAATTTTTAGTTTTTCAGAGGTTCCTATAGTTTGGGAGCGAATTTATATGATAAAACTTTAATCAATTCAAATCAATAATTTTAATATATTGAAATTTTTAAAAGTTTTTTTATCATGATTTAGCTGAAGATATTTTGGGATAATCCCATTTTAATTTAATCGAAATATGAATAATCAAAATAGACCATTATCTCCTCATTTGCAAATTTATAAACCGCAAATGACATCTTTTACCTCGATTTTACACCGTCTGACTGGTATTTATCTTTTTCTTGGGGTTCTTATTCTTTCTTGGTTTTTTATTTATTATCAATATCAGACGGATTTAGTTTTTGGCGGTAATTATCAAAAATGTTCTAGCAATATATGGGTTTATGCAACTTATTTCTTTTCATTTACTTGGCTTTTTGCTTTATATTATCATCTTTGTAATGGTGTGCGTCACTTAATGTGGGATATTGGCAAAGGTTATGATATTAAAGACGCTTATCGTAATGCTTATATAGTTATATTTTCGGCAATTTTTTTAACAATCGCTACAATTTTTACTTATTTTTACCTTAGATAATGACAGAAATCAGAAAATCAGAAAAGACAGGATCGCATCATTGGATTTTTCAAAGAATTAGCGCCGCAATTTTAATTTTTTTAGTTTTATGGTTTGGCTATTCATTTTTTACAATGTTAGTTGATAATAGCTATATTGAAACTTTCTTTTCATATATGACAAATACTGTTTTAGCTATTTTGTTTATTTGCACTTGTCTTTATCATGGCTGTCTTGGTATGCAAACAGTGATTGAAGATTATGTTTCTTGCAAAACAGCTAGAAAAACTACCATTGCAATTATTAATGTTATTTCTTTAATTACTGCCATCTCTGTTGTCATCGCCATTATTAGATTACATATTATTTTGTAAACAGCTCGGTTTGGCACGGGATGGATGGTTTAACAATGTGCGTCTGACTCCCTTTGAATATAGGCAAAAGACAAAGAAAAAGTGATCAAGGATCTTTTTTCTAACCTTCTAGTCAAAGAGCAAATCAACTTAGTTGGTTGTATAGCAAAAGACTAGATGTAAATATTAAATTATTATTATGACTGAAACTAAAATAGGAAATTATAAAATCATAGATCATGAATTTGATGTAGTAGTAGTGGGTGCTGGTGGTGCTGGTCTTAGAGCTACTTTCGGTATGTCTTCAAAGGGATTAAAGACTGCTTGTATTAGTAAAGTTTTTCCAACTCGTTCTCACACCGTTGCTGCTCAAGGTGGAATTTCTGGTGCTCTTGGTAATATGGGCGAAGATGATTGGAGATGGCACGCTTATGACACAATTAAAGGTTCTGATTGGCTTGGTGATCAAGATTCTATTGAATATATGTGCAAAACTGCTCCAGAAGCTATTATTGAATTAGAACATTATGGGGTGCCATTTTCTAGAAATGAAGAAGGTAAAATTTATCAAAGACCTTTTGGTGGCATGACTAAAGGTTATGGTGAAGGTGGTACTGCCCAAAGAACTTGCCTTAAGCATTGCTGATAGGACTGGTCATGCAATTCTTCACACCTTATATCAGCAATCTTTAAAACATGATACTGAGTTTTTTATTGAATATTTTGCCCTTGATTTAATTATGGAGGATGGAGCTTGTAAAGGTATTATGGC
This sequence comes from Rickettsiales bacterium, assembly GCA_038142525.1. Taxonomy (GTDB): domain Bacteria; phylum Pseudomonadota; class Alphaproteobacteria; order Rickettsiales; family UBA1997; genus CAJQHK01. The sequence goes on along the minus strand of JAYQKE010000015.1, from coordinate 187,567 downwards.
CTTAAATTTAGTTGATGGTACGATTCATAGATTTAAAGCAAAAATTGTTTTGCTTGCAACTGGTGGTTATGGTCGTGCTTATTTTTCTGCAACTTCAGCCCATACTTGTACTGGTGATGGTAATGCTATGGTTCTTCGTGCCGGTTTACCACTTCAAGATATGGAATTTGTACAATTTCATCCAACTGGAGTTTATGGTTCTGGCTGTTTAATTACTGAAGGTGCAAGAGGAGAGGGTGGTTATTTGGTTAATTCTAAAGGTGAAAGATTCATGGAAAGATACGCACCAAATGCTAAGGATCTTGCTTCTCGTGATGTTGTTTCTCGTTCAATGACTATTGAAATTAATGAAGGTCGTGGTGTTGGTGAAAATAAAGATCATATTTTCCTACATCTTGATCATTTAGATGATAAAACTTTGGCTGAAAAATTACCTGGAATTTCTGAGACTGCTAGAATTTTTGCTGGAGTTGATGTTACTAAGGCGCCAATTCCTGTAATTCCTACAGTTCATTATAATATGGGTGGTATTCCAACCAATCATGAAGCTGAAGTTTTAACTTCTAAAGATGGTAAAATAGAAAAAGTTCCAGGTCTTATGGCCATTGGTGAGGCGGCTTGCGTTTCTGTTCATGGTGCTAATCGTCTTGGTTCAAATTCTCTTCTTGATCTTGTAGTATTTGGCAGATCCGCGCTATTAAAGCAAGAGAATTAATTAAAGATGATGATAAATCGCCAGAATTTGCTAAAGATGCTGGTAAAAACGCTTTAGAAAGATTAGATAAAATTAGAAATGCTGATGGTACTCAAGGTGCGGCGCAAATTCGTCTTGAAATGCAAAAGACTATGCAAAAACATGCGGCGGTATTTAGAGATGAAAAAATTATGTCTGAAGGTGTTAAAAATCTTAGAAATATCATTAGCACTTTCAAAGATCTTAAAATTAAAGATCGTGGTTTGATTTGGAATAGTGATCTAGTTGAAGCCTTGGAGCTTGATAATCTTCTTGGTCAATCATTGGTTACTATTGAATCGGCTCTTAATAGAAAGGAATCTCGTGGTGCGCATTGTCGTGATGATTTTCCAGAAAGAGATGATAAGGAATGGATGAAACATACTCTAATGTGGTCTGATGAAAAATATAAAGTTCAAATTGATTATAGAGATGTTAATTTGCAGCCTATGACTGAGGAGATGAAGCCTATTCCACCTAAAAAACGTACATACTAATCAAATCTTGGACAACTTTGGTGTTAATAAATTTTTTTGGAATTCATGTAGTTTTTAGTACATTAAAATTCCAAAAAAATTTATTGCCTATAAATTGCCTCAAGATATTTGATTAGCCTAGTTCAATAATTTCTTTTATAATTTTCCTAAACATTATACCATTTCCTTTACCATCAACATATTACCCTTGAGAGTGATTAACAACTTTATGATTAAAATTTACCTACAGCAAAAATTGCTTTAAAGTTGGGGAATAATATTACTTTAATTCTTCAATCAATAAAAAAGCCAATTCTAAGCTTTGAGAAGAATTTAATCTAGGATCGCAATGAGTTTTATATCTTTCCTTCAAAATTTCTTCAGATATATCCTGATTGCCACCCAAACATTCTGTAACATCTTGACCAGTCATTTCAAAATGCACACCGCCAGCATAAGTTCCAATTGATTTGTGAATTCTGACAAATGATTTAATTTCACTTAGGATGTCGTTAAATTTTCTACTCTTATAATTGTTAGAAGTTTTAATAATATTGCCATGCATTGGGTCACATGACCAAATAATATTTCTTCCTTCGCTTTTTACAAATTCAACCAAGGGTGGTAATAATTCTTCGACTTGACCAGCGCCCATACGAGAAATTAAAGTTAATTTACCAGGAATATTTTCTGGATTGAGAATATTAATCAATTTGATTAACTCATCCTTAGTAATTTTTGGACCAACTTTAAAAGCCACAGGATTTTCAATTCCTCTCAAAAATTCAACATGCGCTTCATCTGGATTTCTGGTTCTATCTCCAATCCATAAAAAATGTGAAGATAAATCATAATATTTATTATCATCCATTTTTCTAGTGAAGGCCTGTTCGTAATTTAAAAGTAAGGCTTCATGAGAAGTATAGAATTTTGCCCGATTTAAATTTGCAGTTTCATTAATATCTACGCCACAATTTTTAAGAAAATTGATTGATTTATTAACATTTTCAATAATTTCTTCAATTTTATTATTTTTTAATGTTAGCGCAAATTCTGAATTCCATTTTTCGATATTATTAAGACTAGCATAACCACCATCAGCTAAGGATTTTAGATAATTGATAGCAAATTTGCCGAATGAAAATAAGCATCAATTAATCTTTGTGGATTAGGAATTCTACGCTTTTCATCAAATTCCAAAGAATTGATAATATCGCCACGATAGGACGGAATATTTACGCCATTAATTTCTTCAAAATCAGAAGATCTTGGCTTGGCATATTGGCCTGCAATTCTACCAATTTTAACTATTGGTTTTTCAACACCATAAAGAAGTGCCACAGTCATTTGCAAAATTGTTCTAAAGAAGCTTTTAATATTATGACGATCAAATTCAGCAAAACTTTCAGCGCAATCGCCGCCTTGAAGTAAAAAGGCCTGACCATTGCAGACATCTGCCAATTCAGATTTTAAATTATTAATTTCATTGTATGAAACTAGACGAGGATAATGAGATAATTTTTCTTCTACCTCTTTTAGTAATTTTTGATCTGGATATATCGGTTGTTGTTTGATTGGAAAATTTCTCCAAGAATTTTTACTCCAACTGGTCATTATTGTTTAAATTTTTTAGTTAAGGTGACAATTCTCCTACCAAGAATTTTTGCAGTTTCAATATCGCCAGATGGTGGGGTAACATCGGCCGGTTTATTGTCAGATTGAGCCATAGCCCCAAAAAAAGAACCCATTCTATTGATCTCGTCAACCTTACCTTGTTCGCCATCTTTACATGTATTCATGTGACCTAGACCAACCCAAATCATACTATCTTTTGCATAGCATAAATACCAATTTGAATCAGAGTATTTAATTTATCGCCACTTAAACTATGCGAATTGGTAAATCCTGCGGCAATTTTATCCTTCCAGCCTTGTTTCATCCAAATTGGTGATGAAGCATCCATAAATTCCTTAAATTTTGCTGAAACTGAACCCATATAAGTAGGGGAGCCAAAAATTATGGCATCACTATCATCAAATTGATTAATATCAGCAATTGCCTCCTCAGCTGTGACTAATTTTGCTTGACTATCATTGCAAGCTAAAACAGCTTCGTAAATAGCTTTTGCCTGAGACTCAGTATGACCAAAGCCACTGTGATAGATGATAGAAATTTTGACCATAATTATAAATTTTTTATAAAGTGAAAACCGCGAATAAAAAAACCTTCCCTAAAATAAAGAGAATGAGATTTTTTATTACCAATGAATGAATCTAATATTATATTCTTGCAATTGTTATTTCTAGCTTTTTTTTCTAGGTAATTTATCATCTTAGTACCAATCTTCTTGTTACGATATTTTTTATCAATGATTAGATTTGAAATTCTAAGAAATTTAGCACAATAAAACATTCTGGAAATATTATAGCTAGAAATACCAATGATTTTGCTATCAATAAAAGCGCCGATCATTTTAAAATTACTAAGCTCGCTCATTTCCTTAGTAATATCAATATATTCTTCCTTAGTTAATTCTGGATATGATTGAATAATTAAATAATAAGAATCAATTATTTCCTGACCTTTAATATCTCTAATTTCTACTTCATCCATCTAAATCTTTTAAATCCTGTTCTAAATTTCTGGCCATATTAGTAATTGTGCCAGCACCTGCACATAAAATTATATCACCATCAGAAATATGTTTTTTAACTAAATTGGCCAGATCTTTTTTATTTTCTAATTTTAAAACTATTTTATGTCCCGCTGCTTTAATCTTATCAATTAAAATATCTTGATTGACCAAATCTTTTCTTTCGCCAGCTACATCATGAATATCATCAATAATTAAAATATCAGATAATGTAAAAGAATGAGCAAAATCATCTAATAAATCATAAGTTCTGCTATATTTATGAGGTTGGAAAATGGTAATAATTTTATTTTTATCACTCAAAATTTGTTTTGCAGACTGTAATGTAGCAATTATTTCAGTTGGATGATGAGCATAATCATCGATAATTATTGCTTCCCCATAAGTTCCAACTTTGGTAAATCTTCTTTGTACACCTTGATAATTTTTAAGAGCATTTTTAATACTTCTTTTATCAATTTTTACAAATTTAGCAACTGCAATTGCAGCGACCGCATTACTAATATTATGCAAACCATAAAAATTGGCAAAAATATCCTTAATTTGATAATCTTTAGCAACTATATCAAAATAACAACCATTAATATCTTGTTTAATATTTTCTACCATAATATCAGAATTATCCGACATGGAGTAAGTTACAATATTAGATTTTTTGCCAATTTCATGACAAATATCCCTGATATTTTTATCATCAAAATTGACAACAGCCAAGCCATTTTCTGGAATTTGATTGATATATTGTTTAAAATATGATTTATATTTTTTATAGTCACCTTGGTAAAAATCCATATGCTCAGCTTCAATGTTGGTTACCACACCAATAAATGTTGGCAAATCAACAAAGCTAGCGTCAGATTCATCGCTTTCAGCAATAGCATATTGGCCCTTACCAAATTTGCCATTAGAATTAAATCGATTGATAATTCCGCCATTAATTATTGTTGGATCAAAATCAGCCTCTTCAAAAATTTCAGAAATAATAGTTGTCGTGCTAGTTTTGCCATGAGTGCCAGCAATAGTAATGGATTTTTTATTAGATAAAATAGAGGATAAAATATCTGCCCTTCTAACAATTGGAATATTTCTCTTTTTTGATTCGATAATTTCTGGATTATCATCATAAATAATGGATGTTTTAACTATCAAGGAAATATCATCTTCAATATTATCGGCAATTTGGGTGGCAAAACATTTAATTCCTAAATTTTCTAACTTCTTAATATTTTTATTATAGGAAATATCTGAACCTGAAATCTTAAAACCTAGCTGATGTAAAATAATGGCCAGAGCGCTCATGCCAATACCGCCAATGCCGATAAAGTGAATGCGACCATTAATCTTACTTAAATCAAGAAAACTCATCCTTTGAATTTAAAAATAATATATTATATTATGAGCAATATCTTTTTCAAGAAATTAATAAATCATAAATGAAATTAACTTACCAAGAATTTGCGCGAGATGAGCAGAATATCAAAAAATTAGTCATTTTTTTACATGGCTATGGTTCAAATTGTGAAAATCTTTTAGCTTTAGCACCAGAAATTTCTAAAACTATTCCTGAGGCTAAATTTATTGCGCCCGATGCTACTTATCAATGTGATATGAATCCAAAAGATGGTTATCAATGGTTTACATTGGCACAAACAGATCCGGTAAAAATGTTTGTAGAAATTGCTGAATCTAACAATATTTTAGATAATTTTATTGCTGAACAATTGAGTAAATATAGTTTGACAAAAAAAGATTTAATACTCATTGGTTTTTCACAAGGTGCTATGATGTCGATGTATAATTCTCTTAAAGCAAAAACAGAGCCAGCAGGAATTTTAGCACTTTCTGGCAGGTTAATTTTACCAAATGAAATTAATTCTAAGCCAAGAATTTGCTTGGTTCATGGTACGGATGATGATGTGGTTGGATATCATTATCTTAGAGAGGCCGAAGAAGGTTTAAAAAAAATAGGAATAAATTATGAAAGCCATTCACTAAATAATTTAGGACATTCGATTGATTATCGAGTTGTTAAAATTATCCAGAATTACATTAATACTATCTCCCACCTCTAAAGCAATTTTGCTATAGATAAATTTGCCAAATTCCCTTATAAAATTTCTTTTATAGACAACTAAATTAAGCTTGCATTTTCTCTTATTCCAAGCAACATTTCGAGTAACTCTCTTTTATCGCTGTATTTATTTCTCCACTTCCTGTACCAATACTTGATTTGAGACCATTTCTTTTTAATTGGGTTAAGATCTGGTGAATAAGCTGGAAGATAAAGTAATGTGATATTGAATTTCTTTGCTATGTCTGCAATGTTTTCAATATTTTTATCAGCAATTTCTGCCTTTGAGTCATGATGAAATTTGGCGTTATCAAGTACCAGATAAGATCCTGACTCAATATTTGGAAATAGATCGTTCTTAAGATAGTCCTTAAATATTTGTTTATCAATTGATGATTCATATATTTTTGAACATATTAAATCATTATTATGATTTCTTGTCGCCAGTATATTCAGTCTTTTGCCTCTTCTACCAGATCTTGGAACTTCAAGCCTCTTTCCTTTTTTGGCAAATCCATATTCACAGTTAATCTCAAGATCGATACCAGACTCATCAAAATCATATAGCTTTTTTTGATCGAGATTGGCAATTGATTTTATGAATTCAGATCTAAGTTTTTCATTCCTTTCTTTGTATATCTTGGAGTTTTTTTAAAGGTCAATCCTAGTCTTCTAATATAATTCAATATTGTTACATCAGTTACATCCTCATCAATCATCTCTGCAATCTCGTAACAATTGATAAATGGACTCTCTTCTATAATCTTCTTTATCTTCGTAGGATCTTTAATCTTAATCTTATCCTTATTATCGTTATAGCCTCGAAACTCATAAAGACCTTCCTCTCTATATCTCTTGTGCCAACGAGTTATAGTCGTTGGATGGATATTCAACAATAACGATACCTCCTTTGGACTCTTCTTGTTGATCTCAAGTAAATCAATAACTTTTTTTCTTAAATCATTAGAATATGGAACTGGCATAGTTTTTGCCAGAATTTTATTCTCCTGGCGCAAGAAATGCAAGCTTAATTTAGTTGGCTATACTAGAAGATGAAACTCACCACCTTTCTTATCAAAAGGTGGCTAGGCTTTTTATGGTTTTCAATCATTAATGATAGCTTTAATGTGGTAACGGCTTGTTTTGTGGTATAATTGGGCTCGAACCTTAAACAATATTAAGATATTGATTTTAACATACCACAACCTCTAATAGTGACAATAAAAAAAAATTACTACTAGAGGTTGTTAATTTAACTTTTGGACGCCTCATCATGAGACTGTTTGAAATCTTTTCCTTTAATTTTTTGGTAATTTTTAGGTAAATTTGATGCTTTTTTGTGCAATATACCTATATTAGGTCAAAAAATCATTGAATTGATGAAAATTCTATAAATCATCATTATGATTATATTTTTTTGCTTCTTCTATTAACATAACGGGAATATTATCTTCAATTGGATAGGCTAAATTACATTTTGTGCAAATGATTTTATCTTGCTCTTGAAGAACTGAATTTTTGCAAATTGGACAAGCTAAAATTTCAAGTAATTTCGGATCTAATTTAGAATTAGTCATATTATTAAACTATTATTTGACTTAGATCAGGTTAGCATTTTACTAATCTGCAGATTCTTTGTTAAAGAAATCCTTGTTTTCAAGTTAAAATGATATTATATTCATCTCTTCCAAGATTGCAATTTTAAAAGAAGTTTGTGTCAAGAGTAATATATAAAAAATTCAAAAATCTATCATTTTACATTTTTAAATCACTGCAATATTCCATTCGTGATACAATTTTACATGATGGTGTAGAGCATGCTGGATATTTATCCTTTTTATTTATTTTATCCTTATTTCCATTTTTAATTTTCTTAATTTCGATTGCTTCTTTTATTGGTAATTTAGAAATCGGTATGACTTTAATTAATATTATAATTGCAGAAATACCTGAAAAATTTCTATCTTCTGTTTTATCTAGGATTGAAGAAATTACTTCGGGACCACCACAAAGTGTGTTAACCATCGCTTTTATTGGTATTATTTGGACAGCATCTTCAGCCATTGAGGGCATTAGAACTATTTTGAATAGGGCTTATCGCATTGATTCTTTGCCACCTTATATTTGGCGTCGTTTATTAAGTATAGTACAATTTATATTTTTTGTTCTGATTCTGATAATAATTGCAGCTATTTTTTTAACATTTAGTATTTCTGATTTTCTTGATATTCTTGATATAAAGCAACATTGGCTTTATCTCAAAAAAATTATTATTATTTTAGTTTCAGTTAAGATGGTAGCCTTTATTTATTATGTCATTCCAAATACCAAACAAAAAATAAAAAATACCTTACCTGGAGCAATAATTTGTGTAATTTTATTTTGGCTTATTTTACAATTATTTGTTTTATATTTGCAGAATTTCAATCAATTTAATTTATTATATGGTAGCTTGGCAGGTATTGTAGCAACTTTAATGTTTTTTTTCTTAGTTGGACTTGCCTTTATAACAGGTGCAGAATTTAATTATCATTTTAATAATAGGGATTCTTCGTAAATAATACCAATTTCCATCTTTAAAGTTGGGAACTGGCTAATATCATTTTAACTTACAAATGAAATTTCCTCATTGGCCTTCACCAAAAGGATATCGTAATATAAAATTTGGTCTTGATCGGGTATATCAATTATTAGAAAGGCTTGGTAACCCGCATTTGCTTGTGCCGCCAGTAATTCATGTTGCAGGAACAAATGGTAAAGGTTCAAATATTGCCTATCTTGATGCAATTTTTACTGATGCTGGTTATAAAATTCACAAATATATCTCGCCACATTTAGTAAGATTCAATGAAAGAATTACTTTGGCTGGGCAAGAAATAACGGATGAATATCTCACAGAAATTTTAAATGAATGTAAGAAAGTTTGCAGAAATTAAGCCAAAAATTGATGTAACATTTTTTGAAGGAATAACTATTGCAACCTTTTTGGCATTTTCAAAAATAAAGGCTGATATTTTATTTTTAGAAGTTGGTATGGGAGGTAGGTTAGATGCAACTAATGTTATTTCAAATCCAATTGCTACTATCATTACACCAATTTCTAATGATCATCAAGAATTTTTAGGTAATTCTTTAGCCAAAATTGCTTTTGAAAAATCAGGTATTATTAAAGAAGGAGTTCCGGTAATTATTGGCAAACAAAAGGAGGAAGCTTTAAAAATATTACAACATGTTGCCAAAACAAAAAATTGTCCATTTTACACTCTGGGAGAGGATTGGGTTGTGACTGAAGAAGATAAAAATTTAAATATTAATATTAATGATCACAAATTAAAACTTCCGCTACCGGCTTTAATTGGTTATCATCAATTGGAAAATTCCAGTACTGCTGTTGCGGCAATTTTAGCGCAAGATAATCTTGAAATATCTGATTTAAATTTAGTTCATGGTTTAAAAAAAGTGAAATGGCCCGCCAGACTTGAAAAAATTAATTCTGGTAAATTGGTTAATAATCTAATTAGGAATTTTGATATTTATCTTGATGGAGGTCATAATGAAAATTCTGCCCAAGTTATTGCTAATTGGCTGATAAAAGAAAATATGAAATTGGTAAAAAAAGGCATTAAACCACCTCCTACTTATCTTATATGCGCTATGCTTGAAAATAAAAATATTTACCGCTTTTTAAAATATCTTTCTGGCAATATTGATTTTACCATTGGTATGTCAATTAAGGGAGAGGATCAAACTAAAACAGCGCAACAGATTGCTAAAAATGCTTTAGAAGTTGGTATCAGAGCAATTGATGCTGATAATTTTGAAGAAGCATTTAGTTATATTAGAACAATAGATAGTGACAATAGTAAAATGAAAGATATTTTTTTTAAAAAATTAAATCCTTTTAAAAAGAGGAATAAAGCTAGAATTTTAATTTGTGGATCACTATATTTCGTTGGTCAATTTATGGAAGAGAATGAAGAAAAATAACTCCCAGAAAAACAAACAAGAGATTAAAAAAGAAAAATTACAATCTGCCCTGCGTCAAAATTTATTAAGACGCAAAGAATCAGATAATAATAATGATGATAAAAAATGTCCAAAATAGCTTTTCAAGGATCCTTCGGCGCTTATTCACATCTTGCTTGTAATGAATTTTATCCAGATCATGAATCAATAAATTACAGAAGTTTTAAAGAAGTATTTGTTGCGGTTGCTGATGATGAAGTTGATTACGGCATCTTGCCATTAGAAAATTCCTATGCTGGCCGCGTTTCAGAAATTCACAATTTATTACAAAATAGTAATCTTTTTATTATTGCTGAACATTTTTTAAAAATTGAACATAATTTTTGTGCTCCTAGGGGCACAAAAATTTCTGATATTAAGAAAATCTATTCTCATCCCCAAGCTTTAATGCAATGTAGTGAAAATATCTCTAAAGATATCGAGCAAATTAGCTATAGCAATACAGCTGATGCGGCAGCTTTTGTTGCCAAGAAAAATGATAAATCCTTAGCTGCAATTTGTTCTAAATATGCGGCTAAAATTAATGATCTAGAGATTTTGCAAGAAAATATCCAAGATAATAAAAATGACAATATGACTATTTTTATGGTTATTTCTAAAAAATGTGCTGAACCTGATCCAAAGAAAAAAATTATTACTACACTTTCCTTTACTATTCGTAATATTCCTGGTGCTTTATATAAATCTCTTGGCGGCTTTGCCACTAATAATATTAATATGATCAAGCTTGAAAGTTACATTCCGGGAGGAATTTCACATCAAGCTAAATTCTTTATTTCAATTGAGGGTAACCCTGAAGATAAAAATGTTGCTCTGGCACTTAGTGAATTAGGTTTTTTTTCTAAAACTACTAAATTAATCGGTATTTATAATGCTGATCCAAAAAGAGGATAATTATAACAGTTGATCACGCAAAATGAAAATAGCAATTATTGGATCAGGAATATCAGGATTGGCAGCTGCTTATTTTTTACATAAAAAATATGATATTACCATTTTTGAAAAAAATAACTATATAGGCGGTCATTCCAATACGGCCAAAATCAATTTTGATAAGAAAAAAATTGCTGTTGATACAGGATTTATTGTTTTTAATTTTAGAACCTATCCCAATCTCAAAGCTTTATTTGAAAAAATTTCTGTCAAAATTGAAAAAAGCAACATGTCTTTTGGTATTAGAGATTTTGATCAAAATTTTGAATATAGCGGTAATGATTTAGCTGGCCTTTTTGCACAAAAATCTAATCTTTTTAAGGTAAAATTTTGGAAGATGCTTTTAGATATTATCAAATTTAATAAGGCGGCAACAAAATTGGTTCAAAATGATAAAATTTCTGGTGATATTACTTTAGAGGAGTTTGTTGATAATTTAAAATTAGGAGAATATTTTAAAAATTATTATCTTTTTCCTATGGCAGGAGCAATTTGGAGTTGTCCATTGGAATTAATTAAAAATTATCCAGCTAAAACTTTTTTACAATTTTTTTACAATCATGGTCTTTTAACAATTTTTAATCAACCTCAATGGTACACAGTTAAAGGCGGGTCAAAGGAATATGTTAAAAAGTTAATTAAGGGCTTTTCTAATAAAATAAAATTAAATTGCTCAATCATAAAATCAGAAGAAAAAAATAAAAAAATTATCTTAACTGATAAGGAAGGTAAAAATTATGAATTTGATAAGGTAATTTTTGCTTCTCATGGCGATCAAACTTATAATATTATTAGTGATAAAACTAAGGAGGAGAAAGAAATTTTATCAAAAATAAAATATAGTAAAAATATTGCCATTCTACATCAGGATAAAAATCAGATGCCAAAAAATCAAAAAGCTTGGGCTAGTTGGGTTTATTTATCATCAAAAAAAGAAAATAAAGTTTCTTTAACTTACTGGATGAATAATTTACAAAATTTAGGAACAACAAAACCGCTTTTTGTAACTCTAAATCCTTTTAATAAAATTCCGAAAAAAGATATTATTGGGGAGTATAATTATGAACATCCAATTTTTAATTTAGATGGAGTTAAGGCAGAAAATTTAGAAAAAATTCAGGGCAAAAGGGGAATTTATTTTTGTGGCGCTTGGGCTAAATATGGTTTTCATGAAGATGGACTTAATTCTGCCATTAATATTATGAAATATTTTGATATCAAAATAAAATTATAAAATAATTGAAATTTTTATCCAAAAAACCATATCTAATTCAGGGTGATATTAGGCATCACCGCTTTTTTCCTAAAGAAAACTCCTTTAATTATAAAAGTAGTTATATTTCCTTTCCTACTTCAAAAATCAATCAACTTAAAAATAAATTATTTTCACTTAATAAATTTAATCTCTTTGGTTTTTATCAAAAAGATTATGGTAAAAATAATCCAAAGAATTTAACAAAATGGCTAGAAGATATTTTAGAAGAACATAAAATTAATAATATTTCTAATATTATCCTTTTTACTCATCCAAGAATTTTAGGCTATGTTTTTAATCCAGTTAGTTTTTGGCTTTGCCTAAATGATAAAAATCAATTAATTGCCGTTCTCAGTGAAGTTAATAATACTTGTGGTCAAAAACATAATTATCTTTGTTCTAAAAAAAATTTAGAACCAATAAAATCCGATGAATGGTTGGAAGCTAAAAAAGAATTTTATGTCTCACCCTTTATGGAAAATGAAGGAAAATATAAATTTCGTTTTGAATATGGAGAAAATAAAATGAATTTTTACATTAATTATTTAGTCTATAATAAGTTAAAATTAACCACTTATTTGAAATGTAATTTTTTAGAATTTAATGCTAGAAATTTAGTAATTAATTTTTGCAAAATTCCTTTTGCAACTTTTAAGACTATCATTCTAATTCATTATCAGGCATTAAAATTATATCTAAAAAAAATTAAATATTATAAATGTCCTGAAAGATTAAAAAATAATTTAACAATTAGTAAAAATGGAACAAAAAATTCTTAAATATCTGGAAAAAGCCAAAAATGGCTATTTAGAAATTACTACTCCACAAAAAAATAAAATTAAAATTGGCGATAAAAATAGCGACATTAAAGCTGATATCATTGTTAATAGTTGGGATTTGGTTGATTTAGTTCTATCAAAAGGGGATATTGGCTTTGGTAAAGCATATATTGAAGAAATTTTTAGCACTACAAAATTAGAAAATCTTTTAGCTTTTATTACTGTAAATCAACAAGAATTAGAGCCATTATTTCACAGTAATATTTTATATTCAGCGTTTTTTCAGGTTAAAAATCTTTTTAAAAAAAATAGCCTTAGAGGAAGTAAAAAAAATATTGAATATCATTATGATTTAGGAAATGATTTTTATTCCCTTTGGCTTGATCCAACAATGAGCTATTCTTCTGGAATTTTTAATGAAGATCATTCTTTGACCATATCGCAAAAAAATAAATATCATAGAATTTTAGAGAATCTTAATAAAAATGGTTCCGATATTTTGGAAATTGGCTGTGGTTGGGGAGGATTTATTTATGAAGCTAGTAAGAGAGGATATTACATTAAGGGATTGACTCTTTCTGAAGAGCAAAAATCATATACAGATCAATTAATTAAGGAAAAAAATCTTAATGCTGAAATTTTTATTCAAGATTATCGCCTTGAAGAAGGAAAATTTGATAATATCGTTTCTATTGAAATGTTTGAAGCAGTTGGTAAAGAATATTGGAATGATTATTTTGCTAAAATTAAAAAATGCTTAAAAAAGATGGTCGCGCTATAATTCAAACTATTGTTATTGATGATAAATATTACAAAAAATATCTTAAAACTTCTGACTATATCAGAGAATATATTTTTCCTGGCGGCCTGTTGCCTTCACCAAATATTTTTAAAAAGCTTGCTAATGATAATGATTTGCAAATCATCGATGAATTTCAATTTAGTGATTCTTATAATAAGACATTATTAAAATGGTTGGAGAATTTTAATAAGCAAAAAAAGGAAATTTTAAAATTAGGATATAGTGAAAAATTCTTTAAAAAATGGCAATTTTACCTAGCCTATTGTGCTGCTGGTTTTCAATCAAAGAGGACTAATATTATGCAATATTGCTTAGCCCATATTTAAAGCAACCTGGTGGTAAGTTTTCTTATAGCCAACTAAGTGTTTTGCTATGGGAAATTAAAACTTGCCATTTATTCAAGGTTTTTTATGATTTTTAGCTAATATCATTTCCCAACTTTAAAGAAATTTTTATTAAAAAAATTACTTTAAAGTTGGGAAATTGTATAAGAGGATGAAAAAATTATTTATTAAAGAAATCCTTGTTTTCAGGTTAAAATGATATAGAATATCATTTCTTCCTATTTAGGTAGAATTGAAATTAATTTACAAGCACCCGTGGCTCAACTGGATAGAGCGTTTGACTACGGATCAAGAGGTTGAGGGTTCGAATCCTTCCGGGTGCGCCAATTTTTAAGTCCGTTCCGAACATCTATTACCCCTTTCATAAATTAGTAGACTTTTAGGCGGATATCTAACACTTTTCTTTTTGAAAAAATTTCTTATTTTTTGCTTATCTCTCTGTAGAGAATATAAATATGATCTGACTATTTTATTTAATTCTTCTTTTGTATGAATTAACCTATGTTTTACTGCATTTGCCTTAACATCTTGATTAACCAATTCATCTGGATTTAATTCAGGTGAAATATGCTGGAAGAAAATAGAACTCTATTTTATCTTTATGTTTTTGTTGCCATTCTTTTACTTTTTTAGCATGATGAACTCTTAGATTATCTAATATTAAGAATATTTTCTTATCTTGGTTTTTAATTAATAAGACCTTTGCATAGATCATTAAAATTTCCCTAACTTTCTCTTGGTTTTTTCTTAATTTCATCAATTTTTTCTTGAATAAAACAGCAATAAAGCTAGTATTTATCTAGCTTTATTGCTGTTTTATTCAAGAAAAAATTGATGAAATTAAGAAAAAACCAAGAGAAAGTTAGGGAAATTTTAATGATCTATGCAAAGGTCTTATAACGGCTTATTGTTGGAACTGATAGGTTAATATCAAATTTAGTTCTAATTAATTCTTTAACAGCATTTATAGTCCATAAAGCAAAAGGAAATTTTAACTGTTGAGGATTATTATCAGTTA
This sequence comes from Rickettsiales bacterium, assembly GCA_038142525.1. Lineage (GTDB taxonomy): Bacteria > Pseudomonadota > Alphaproteobacteria > Rickettsiales > UBA1997 > CAJQHK01. The sequence goes on along the minus strand of JAYQKE010000015.1, from coordinate 172,477 downwards.
TTATTCTAACAATATTAGCACATTGACATGGCTTGAGCTTGGAGATGGTTTGAGGAGGTCTGCCAACTTTATTTTTAATGTTTAATCCATCTTCACCATGTAATCTATATTCTTTTAACCACTTTCCAAGGGATGACCTGCCAATAGAAAATATTTCCATTACTTCCTTCCAACTCATTTTCTTTTCAACAATACAAGCAATGGCTTGTTTTCTGATTAACATTTTTGACTCCTGAGATAAATTCCTAATATTTTGTATTTCCATACACAATATTATAAGAGCTTAAATTCTAAAAGTCTACTAATTTATAAAAGGGGTAATAGGTTACAGTTTTATATATCAGAGACATGTTTCAGCTAAAATAGTATTTATGCTATTCTGGATAGAAAGGGAAGAAAAGGGAGGTGTATAAAAAATAGGGAAAGAAAAAAAGGGAGGACTCGCAATGAGCACCCCCCTTTTTTTGGAAATAGAATTAATTAATAGTAACTTTGAATGCTAAAGAACAAACATCTTCATTTTTACTATCAAGATCGTAGCTATTATTAGCAACAACAGTATCGGACGAGTCACAATCCTGTTCTGCTCCAGCCGCTAACACAAAAACTTCCCTGATATCACCAGTATTTCTAATGCCATCGTCATTTTTATTATCAATTGAGAAAGCATCAGTTGCAGTTAATGCACCTCCTCCTTTAGTATCTATTAATGGGGCTGACAATACAGCATCGGTTTGACTTGGGAATGCTTTAACTAATTGTACATAATTTATGTTACTAACCGAATTGAATATCCAGCCAGCAGAATTTTCAGCAGAAGCTGGATAATGAGTATTAGGTATAAAACTAGTAGCAAATTGCAGAGGATTTCATCGCATTTTCATCCATGCCTGATGCAACATCAGAAGGTAATATTCCAGATCCAACTAGATGTAACCATGCATTTGAACCTTCATTAACGGTTGCGCGCCATTCAATAACATCATCATTATCACCAGCAACTGATTGTTGACCTAAAATTTGGTCAAAATCACCAGGATATTCATCGAACTTCATGAAGAAACTATTAACAGCAACTTGATATTGTTTTGCCTCATTTGTAATTGATCTTAATTTAGCATTTCTGATCAAACTTGATCCAGAAGTAATTGCAACAATTAATAAACCTATAATGATAAGTACAATAGAAAGCTCAATCAACGTGAAAGCTTTTTTACTATTTTTTTTTTAAAAGAGAAAGTTTTAGAGCTAGACATAACTTTTATATTTTTGTTAGAATTAAATACAACATGTAAATTGAGTATAACATTTTGCAAAGATAAAGTCAAGAGCTATGAAATAAAAATATTGTTTATTTTATATTCTTTTAAACCACCCGGAGTTCTTATCTCTAATTCATCACCATTTTTTTTGCCAATTAGAGCTCTGGCTATAGGAGACTTATCAGAAATATACCCTAAATCAATGTCTGACTCATACTCACTAACAATTTTGTAAGTAACAATATTTTCATTATCAAGATTCTCTAATTCAACATTTATTCCAAATGTAACTTTTTCGGTTGTTAATTGATTTTTGTCAATTACTTTTGCTCTTGATAGCTTATTAGTTAGGTCAGAAATTCTAGCTTCTATCATCGCTTGTTTTTCTTTTGCTGAATGATATTCTGCATTTTCTTTTAAATCTCCAAGATCTCTAGCTTCTGATATCTGATTAATAACTTTTGGTCTTTCAATATCCTTTAAGTTATCAATTTCTAGTTTTAGTTTTTCAAAACCTTGTACTGTTATTAAAAATTCTTCCATCTTTTACTAATATTTATAATTATCATTTTTAAATGGCCCCTCAATATCAATATTAATATAGTCTGATTGTTCTTGATTTAGTTTGGTTAATTTTATACCCAATTTTTTTAGATGCAATTTTGCCACTTTTTCATCAAGATTTTTTGGCAATAAATAAACATCATTCTTATATTCACCGTGATTATTCCATAACTCAATTTGCGCCAAAACTTGATTGGTAAAGCTGGTTGACATAACAAAAGCGCTATGACCTGTTGCACAACCAAGATTTAATAATCTACCCTCGGCAAGTAAGATAATTTTTTTATCATCAGGAAATATAATTTGATCAGTTTGAGGTTTAATATTATTCCACTCTAAATCCCTTAATTTTTCTACTTGAATTTCATTATCAAAATGACCGATATTTCCAACAATTGCTGAATCTTTCATCTGCTCCATATGTTCAAATGTAATTACATCCTTATTACCAGTAGTTGTGATAAATATATCAGATTCAGATATCACATCTTCCATGGTTAGAACTTCATAGCCAGACATTGCAGCTTGCAGAGCGCAAATTGGATCAATTTCAGTAACTATAACTTTAGCACCGGCAGTTTTAAAAGCTTCAGCACAGCCTTTACCAACATTACCATATCCTAAAATAACAACTTTTTTACCAGCAATCATGACATCAGTTGCTCTTTTAATACCATCAATTACGGATTCTCTACAGCCATAAAGATTATCAAATTTTGCTTTGGTAACAGAATCATTAACGTTAATAACTGGTAGCTGTAATTTGTCTTCCTTAGCCATTTGCATTAATCTAGCTATTCCTGTAGTTGTTTCTTCCGATACACCTTTAATATTTTGTAAAACTTCTGGGAATTTATCATGCATAATAACGGTTAGATCACTACCATCATCAAGAATCATATTTGGTCTCCAGCCATCCTTGCCAATAATTGTTTGTTCTATACACCACTCATACTCTGCGTCGGTCTCACCTTTCCAAGCAAAAACTGGTATATTTTTAGCGACGATAGTACCATTGCCGAATCAACTGTTGAAAAGATATTGCAAGAACTCCATCTTACTTCAGCCCCTAATTCTATTAAAGTTTCAATCAAAACAGCGGTTTCAACTGTCATATGAAGGCACCTGCAATTTTAGCTCCTTTCAATGGTTGTTTATCTCTAAATTCTTCCCTTAAAGACATTAAGCCTGGCATTTCTGTTTCTGCCAAAGAAATTTCCTTCCTACCAAGTTCTGCTAAATTAATATCCTTAACTTTATAATCAGTAAAATTGCTATCCATCTGAAATTTTGCCATATTCATTTTGAAACAAATAATGTTATTAATAATAATGCGATCATATAAAAACCAATATAAATATCCTTATTTAGTAGTCTTTTATATAGAAAAGATGTTAAAGACAAAAATATTAAAATCAAAATAAAATAATATAAAAACCAATTAAAGGTAAGAAGAATCGAGCAAATTATTAAAAATTTTGTATATTGCAATATTTGCAATTCTTCTATTTTACTTGCAAAAAATTTTGATTTTAGAAATTGATAAAAAATGGCAGATAAAAAAATAGCAATAGCTATGTAAAATAATAAATCAATTATTTGACCATCTTCAAGCACCCTAATAACTAAGGATAATGTTAATATGACATAAAGAATTGGATCATAGAATTTTCTAAAATTCCACTCAGTCACAACTAAGACTATAATACTGCTCATTAAAAGGGAGAAAAGGATAAATTCTTCCGAGAAGCCATATTTATGATAACAAAAAAGATAAAGAGTTACTGACAATATTTCAGTAATCAGATATCTTTTTGGAATTAAAATTTTACAATTAACACATTTTCCTCTTGTAAAAAGCCAGTTGATAATTGGTATTAATTCACGGGTACGAATAATTTTATTACAGTTAGGACAGCGTGATTTAGGGCCGAAATATCTGCCAAAGCAAGATTCCTCAATTGGAATTCTATAAATAAAAAGTGTTGCGTAAGAGCCAGAAATTGCTCCAAATATTGCTTTGCAAAAAGATATCCTAAATCCATATTATTTTATTAAAAAGTAAGAAATAATGTTATTTAATTTAAAACTTCAAACATTATAAATGCTGGATCATTTGAATAATAGTTATCAGATTTTCCATTATTAAATTCAAAAGTTACCGGTGTACTGATATTGCTATTTCTATATGTCCCTGTTAAGAATCTTCCGCTACACCAACCTGTAGGTATTCCTGATATATTAATATTGGTGCTAGAGCCATTATGACCATCCCAGATTGTTGCAGCTCCATTATATGTTGAGTTAGTTGCTAGGCCATCATCAGATCCATTTCTATCAAATGATGTACCGCTATGAGTTATATCACCAGTGTCTGATGTATTGTTAGTATTTGAAGATCCAACAGTAACTAATTTTACTTGCACTGTACTTTCTGTTCCTAATTCCGTCATTGTACCAGTAATGTCAGAGGATGAAAAAGGGCCTCCTGCTAATAGACTATCTATATGAATTAATTCTGTTTGATCACCATTTTCTACGCTATAATGAGGTGATCGTCCAGAATCACATGAGTTTGCCATTGTCATTTCCATCCCAAAAATAATACCATTTACCTTCCACTTGTACAGGATTTATTAATCTACTGTCACCTGCGGCATGATGAGTAATTAATATTTCTGTTCTACCGCCAAATGGCAAAGTTACCTCTTCACAAGTTTCTCCATTTAGCTCTATATTACTAGTAGTAGCGTTGAATCTATATCTAATCATATTATCTGGGTCACTATCTGATGGTTCATAACCACTACTACATGGGATACCATCTGTAGCACCAGATCCAGAAGAGTAGGTAGGAGAGATAAAGGCTGGGTTGAAGCTAATTACTCCTGGATTATCTGCATTAGTTGGTAATGTATAATCAGTTCCTGCTATATAGGTTTTGGCAATGCAACTTCCTCCTCCTATAACGACATTGGCACTGCCATCAAAATAGTAATTTGGCAATCCTCCACTGGCTTCATAGCCAAGATTGCAGGAGAAATTTTGAGGATTGCCGATATTTATTGCTGGATTATAGCTAATTGCTGGATCTATAGCATTGGCAGGTAATGTGTAATCAGTTCCTGCTGTGTAAGTTCTAGTTATACAAGTTTCTCCATTGGTTTCAATATCTCCTGTTATATTATTAAATTGATATTCTATAAAATTCTGACTATCTGATGGTTCATAACCAATATTACAAGATATACCAAGTGATGATGAATTAGTATAATTATTTTTATAGATAGCATCATAGGTAATATTGCTATTAGGTGAGTTAGTAATGTCTAGATCAGTACCTCCTGTACCAACATTATAGCTTCTGACTGTGCAATCACCTCCTGTTGATAGATCAATTGCTATAGAGTCAATACAATCAATGCCAGATATACCACTACCAGTGAATCCTACATCACAAGTAAAGCTTTGTCCGGTGCCGTGAGTGATTGGTAAAGTAATGTCATTAAAGAAATTAGGACTAGGATAAGCACTTACATTACAATCATAATTGCCATTACTAGCAAGAGCTGTTGTAATTTGTCCATCTGTGATACCAGTTACTGATTTTAAAGTGGTAAAATCATCACCTGGGGCAGCTGAGGCGGCGATGAAGGCTTCAGCTTCTGAGACGGTCATAATATTACAAGATCCTGATGTAACTATGGCAGTTCCACCTGCCTGGCAATCAAAATCAATTGATCCTCCATTGTAGCCAAGCAAACCTTCACAATTTAATATTGTATTACCATAGTTAATATTTGTTGGATCCGTAATACCAGCATGTCCTGTAACTGAGCAATCATAATTACTATTACTGGTTAATATGGCATCTATTGTAGTATCTATTGTGGCATCATCTATTGAGGAGGCATCTTTGATATTTTGTCTGATTATGTTATCAATTATTGTTGGAACAGCTATGAGGGCATTAATATAGGTAGTAATTTCTCCTGTGGTACTGACAGGGTCGCAATCTATGTTACCACTCATATCAATTGCCAAACCATCAGTACAATTAAGATTAGTGCTACCAATATAATCAGCAATACAGTTGAAATTTTGATTAGTGCCATAAGTTAAGGGAGAGGTAATATTACCAGCGAATCCTGCGGGTATGTTATTGACCTGGCAATCATAATTATTATTACTTGCTAAAATGGCATCTATTGTAGTATCTATTGTTGAATCATCTACTGAATCAGAGGCGTCTTTAATATTTTGTCTGATAGTATTGTCTATTATGGTTGGTATGGCTATTAAATTATTAACATAGGTAGTAATTTCTCCAATATTACTAACGGCAATACAATCTGTATTACCATTCATATCAATATCGCCGCTAACACAATTTAGGGTAGTTGATTCAATATAATCACCAAAATCAAGAACAGTGGGTATTAGACTAAAAAATACAGGTATATTTAGAATATTACATTGATCTGTATTACAACTACCATCAATTGAAGTAATATTACCATTAGCATCTACAGTATAGGTTGGGGAGGGATCTGATGGGTCATATCCTGGATCACAGATAAGGGGAAAGGTGCCAGCTATTGTCAATTTTGATCCTGTTGGCACTGTCATTCCTGGATCAAGTGGATTTGAAGAAAATGCTTCTGTTGTTGATAGACATTTATTAATAGAGTTTGATATTTCAATTTGAGACGAGGTGCATAATTTTTCTGATACTGTCAATTTAGATATTTTTTTTAAAGGAGAGATAGGGACCCTGTACATTGCGGCTATCCTATTGGATTCAATAGATCTTTCTAATAGACCAAATTTATTGGAAAATCCAGTTATAGGACCAATTTTACCTTTAAAGTTTTTACCAATTATTATCCTTTTAACTTCAACTGATATGGGATCAATATTATTTTCTATGGCTTCTGCCCCATTAACTGTTAATATTAATTGTTTTTTACGACTATAATATGACAAAATTAAAGTGTAAGCTTCTGTTATATCACTATCTGTTGTTATAGCTAGGTTAATTTTTTCGTTTGGCCTATTAACAAATAGATTATCGTTAGAGTCTATCCCAAGTTCCAATACGGCATTTGATGCAAACAATATCAGAATAGGCACCAAATAATATTATTTCATTACCGGCAGCTATATCATAATCATTCATTATTAAAGTCATTGATATAGTATATCCTCTGCCATTATCTTTTAGGAATTTTGTTTGATTAATATTATTATGAGAATAGACGTTTAAACCTTGATCCGAAGTGCATCCATTATTTCCATTACCAAACAAAGTAATTTCATAAGAATTTTTAAATTTAAAACAATTGCTTGCTAATAATGGATGAGAAAATAAAAAAAGTATAGCTAGAAAAAACCCTTTTAGAAAATTCATAGTATTTATTGGTCTTAACCCTGATTAGCTTGTTATAAATATGTAAATCATTTTGTATTATGAGTTAGTTTAAGTCAATGGAATTAAAAAACACTAATATTGAATGATGTCAAAAGAATAATGGTAATACCAAATTTTGTCAGTAACAAAGCTACTCTAAACCTAAGAACTTAGTAATTAATACAGAAGTTGCTTGAAATGAAAATTGGTATAATTTAAATAACCAAGAGCGATAGTTTAATCATTATAAAGAGGTATAGTCAAGGAACCTCTGATTTTCCTATTTAATTTTGTCTATTTTTTCATTTTTCAGAAAAAATTTTTATAATTTGGATAAAGATTGCTAATTTTGTTAAAAATTAACAATCTTTATCCAAATTTAGGCATTATTTGTGGTAATTTCTCTAGTTTCTTGTCTAATTTTACCATTTTTGGCTAAATTAGACACATTTATCCCTTGTTACGCTGTATTTGGTAGTATTTTTCTAACCATATAGAGATTAGCAAGGGATGATAGCATTTGTAATTGATTAGTATTCTTTTGTAAACCATTATATCTAACCTTTCTATAGCCCCAAAGATGCTTTATAATTTGAAATGGATGTTCAACTTTAGCTCGAACTGATGAAAATTGTTTATTCCTCTTTTTTTGCTTATTTGAAAGTTTTTTGTTAGATTTAGCTCTATTGGTTATACCATAAAATATATTGTGATTCCTACAAAATCTTTTTATTGCCTTATCATCATAGGCCTTGTCACCAAATAAAGAAGTTTCATCACCATGTAATAACTCCTCTGTTTTAGTAGAATCATGATCTTTAGCTGTCGTCGTGACAATAGAATGAATAATTGGCTTACCCTTAGTTTGCACACCAATATGTGACTTCACGCCAAAATAATAATTCTTCCCTTTCTTGGTAGAAGACATCTCTTGGTCCCTTTTCCTCTTCTTGTTTTTTGTACTAGTTGGAGCAGATATTAATGTCGCATCAGTTATCGTACCCTCCTTCAACAAAAGATCATTCTCTTCAAGATATGAATTTACCTCGTTAAATATAATCGACGATAAATTATGCTTTTCCAATAAATGACGGAATCTCAATATCACAGTCTCATCCGGAACATTATCAATACCAATATCAATATTTAAGAATTTTTGAAAACTTATTCTATCATATATAGCATCCTCCATAGCTGGATCACTAAGACCAAACCACTGCTGTAACAAATGAATCTTAAATATTAATAATAAATCTGTCACCTTCCTGCCACCGTAATCACTAGTACCATTAGGATAAAAAGGCTCTATCTTATCAATCAATCTTTGCCATGGAATAATATCCGTCATTTGATTAAGAAACTTCTCCGCTCTTAATTTTCTACCAGAAATTGCTAATGAAAAAAATGATTGCTGGGTTGCCATAATTATATATTTTATTTGAATTTAATATATCAATAATAAGCAAAAAAGCTAGATAAATCAAGCTTTTCTGGCTATTTTTATCAAATAAATTCAAACAAAATTTTATAAAATAACTTTGCTAAACTTTGGCAAAAATAACAAAATTAAACAGTTTCAAATCTATAAATTAGATAATTGGTTTTTCAGAGGTTCCTCAAGATTAATTTGTTTAATTAAACTTTCTAAATGGTCAATTTAAAAGATGAGTTATGGTAAATTTATGACTCACAAAATCTCTGTGGATTTTGATTTTAGAAAACTTATTATTTTAGCATTCCTAGGCGATAATAAAACCAAAAATTTCTTTAAAGATAGAAATTGTCATTGTAGGATTGTGAATGGGATAGTCCTTAAATGTATCATTGGGTTTCAGAGGCTCCTTAAGATTTAATCTATAATTAATTATATGTGGCAAAATAAATTACATATTTTATTGCAAAAGATTGTAATATTTCTAATAGGGATATTTCTAATCATATTTTCAATTTTTACATTTTTTTCATTACTTGGTTTTAATCCAGAAGATCCCTCATTTAACAGCTCCTCAACTTCAGGCGAAGTAAAAAATTGGATGGGTATTTCTGGTTCTCATATTTCTGATCTATTATTTCAAACTATTGGATTTTCTGCATTCTTTCTCTGTTTTATGATATTTAAGATAGGGGTAAAAATATCAAGCAGAGGTTCAAAAAAGAACATAGTAATGAAATTTATATTATTACCTATATTTATTTTATCACTATCAACATTTTTTGCTATATTCCCTGAGCCAGATTGGTGGATTTTCTCAACTCCTGGCGGTGTTAATGGCTTTTTTATTATTAATAAAATATTTTTACCTGAAATTGTTGCGGCATTTTTGGGTTTGGTAATTGCAATTTTTACTATGTTAGCAATTATTGAGGTTAAAATCAGTGATATTAGTTATTTTATTAGATTTTCCGTCTTATTGATAAGACATGGTTTTAATTTATTGATAGAATCAATATTTAAAAACAAAATTTCAATAAATAGAATTGATAAAAAAGATCTTGCAAATGAAAAAGATATAGATCCTGAGGAAAAAATAGTTGAAAATATAGAAAGTAAAATAGAAGAAGTTGAAAAGCCTGAATCTCAAACTAAAAAAGTTAATAAAACTAGACAATCTTTACAAAATTTATCCAAAGGTGATTCCTTATATGGATTGCCTAGAACAGATCTATTAAATGAGTTGGAAGAAAATAATGTTAAAAAAGTTAGTAAAAAACAATTAGAAGAACAGGGTAAATTATTGGTTAAAACTTTGAGTGATTTTGGTGTTCATGGTCAAGCGATCTCAGCAAAATTGGGTCCTGTTATTACTTTGCATGAATTTGAGCCAGCTCCTGGCACTAAATCCTCACGAATTATTGGTTTAGCTGAAGATATTGCCCGTTCAATGAGTGCCGTTTCTACTAGAATTTCAGTTATTCCAGGTAAGACGACCATTGGTTTTGAACTTCCTAATAAGGATAGGGAAATTATTTTCTTTAGAGAAATGATAGAATCTAATGAATATCGTTATAGTCAGGCTTCTCTACCTTTAATTTTGGGTAAGGATATTGGTGGTCTGCCAATTATTGCTGATTTAGCCAAAATGCCACATTTGTTGGTTGCAGGTACTACAGGTTCTGGTAAGTCGGTTGGTATTAATGCCATGATTCTATCGCTTTTATTTCGTTTTTCTCCGGATGAATGTAAATTCATTATGATTGATCCAAAAATGCTTGAGCTTTCAATTTATGATGGAATTCCGCATTTATTATCTCCTGTTGTAACCAATCCTCATAAGGCAATTATTGCTCTAAAATGGGCAGTTAAAGAGATGGAAGAAAGATATAAATTAATGTCTAGTCTTAATGTTAGAAATATTAATAATTATAATGAAAAAATCACTTACGCTAAAAAGCATAATCAGGTTTTAACTAGAAAAATTCAAACTGGTTTTGATCCTGAAACTGGTGAGGCCATAATGGATGAGGTGGTAATAGAGAATGATAAATTGCCATTCATTGTAGTAATTGTTGATGAGATGGCTGATTTAATGCTTGTTGCTGGTAAAGAAATAGAAGGTTCAATTCAAAGATTAGCTCAAATGGCAAGGGTCGCTGGAATTCATATTATCATGGCAACTCAAAGGCCTTCAGTTGATGTTATTACTGGTATTATTAAGTCTAATTTTCCAACTAGAATTAGTTTTCAGGTTACTTCTAAAATTGACAGTAGAACTATTCTTGGTGTGCAGGGCGGTGAACAACTTTTGGGGCAGGGTGATATGATTTATCTTTCTGGTGGTAATAAGATGCTTCGGGTTCACGGTCCATTTTGCTCTGATGGCGAGGTAGAAACAGTTGTTAATTATATTAAGATGCAAAAAGTAGAGCAGAATAATAAATATAATTCTGAAAAAATTCTCAGTGAATTTGACTCAGTTGAAAGTGAAGATCCAAAAAATCTGGCAACTCATCTTCTTCTGGTCTTTCAGTTGCAGTTGATGAGAGTGCAGATATTTATGATCAGGCAGTAGCGATTGTTAAGAGGGATAAAAAACCTTCAATTAGTTATGTTCAAAGACAATTAAGGATTGGTTATAATAAGGCAACAAATCTTATTGAAAGAATGGAGAAGGAGAGTGTTGTAACTCCACCAAGTCACTCTGGCAAGAGGGAAGTGATTGAGGAAAAAAATGATTAAGAAATTTGCAAGATAAAATTATTACTAAAATATATCTAATATTTCAGATAAAATTTTATCAATAAATTTACCTATAGTAAAAGCCTCTTTAAAGTTGAAAAACGACATAATATTAATCGTCATTTTTTTATTGCATAATAAAAAAATATTATTAATTTATTCGTCATAATTGAAAATCAACTTTAATCAATTAGTTATGTTTTTAGTACCTTTTTATTTAATTTCTGCATATTGCGTAGTTGCTATTATCGCTACTTAATGCGTTATATAGCCAGCTAAGTTAAGTTTGAATATTTAATTAATGTTAACTAGTTGGCTATAGCAATTTTAGGATTTAAAGTCTCTTTAGAGATGATGAGTGCTATTATTGAATTTTTGAAAAAACAAAAGATCGGTTTTTGTTTTTTAGAAATTTTTGATATTTTTTAATCGGTCCCGTGGTAAGGTTTTTGCTTTACTAACCTAGATCAATTATCAATTTAAAAACTATTTTGAAATGATAATTGATATCATATTTTAATTTGCTTCACAATATTTTCAGCTGTAATGCCGAAATGCTGATATAAATCCTGATATTTTCCAGAAGCGCCAAAACTATTCATGCCAATAAAACTCCCCTTATCGCCAATATATTTTTCCCATCCTTGTTTAATTGCTGCTTCAACAGCGATTTTTAAGTTATTTTTATTTCCTAGAATTTTATTACGATATTCTTCAGATTGAGAATCAAAAATTTCAAAACATGGAATCGAAATCACCTTCGAAGTGATATTTTTTTCATCCAAAAGTTTTTTAGAAGCTTCAATAGCAATTTCAACTTCAGAACCGGTTGCCAAGATTGAAAGATCTGGATCTTCATTATTAGAATAAATAATATAACCACCTTTATAAATATCTGGATTTTCTTTTTGAGTAGAAAAGGCTAAATTTTGACGAGTTAAGGAAAAGGCGGAAGGTGTGTTTTTAGAATTTAAAGCCATTTCATAGCAGGCTAAGGTTTCAAAATCATCGCAAGGCCTAAAAACATTAAGATTTGGAATTGATCGAAGATTTGCCAAATGTTCTACTGCCTGATGAGTTGGTCCATCTTCACCAAGACCAATTGAATCATGGGTAAAAATATAAAAAATCTGTCTTTGCATCATAGAGGCAAGTCTAATTGCTGGCTTCATATAATCAGCAAAGACTAAAAATGTACCAGATAATGGTAAAATTCCACCATAAAGCGACATACCATTCATCATACCCGCCATACCATGCTCTCTAATACCATAATGAATATAGCGATTATTGTAATTTTCTGCACTAAGAGATTCTGTAGAAGAAGTTTTCGTGCCAACTGAGCCAGTTAAATCTGCCGAACCAGAAATTAAAAAATCAATTTCTTTAGTAAAAAATTCCAAGATTTTGGCAGAAGATTTTCTTGTGGCCTGAGGCTTTCCCTCTTCTAAAATTTCTTTTTTAAATTTGACAATTTTTTCTGATAAATCTGGTAAAATTTTATCATTCATTTTGTAAAATTGCTCTTTTTTACCAGAATTTTCTAGATTTTTTTGCCATTTTTGATATGAATCAATATTTCTAGAACCAATTTCACGCCATTTTGTTAAAATATCATCCGCTATTTCAAATTCAGCATAATTCCAATCTAATTCTTTTTTTGTTAATTCAATTTCATCTTTTCCAAGTGGTGAGCCATGTGATTTTTCTGAGCCAGATTTGTTGGGTGATCCAAAAGCAATGGTAGTTTTGCAATCAATTAAAACTGGTTTATCAGAATTTTGAGCCTTTATTAAAGCTTCTCTAATTTGAACATGATCATGACCGTCAATCGAAATGACTTTCCAACCAGCTGCTTCAAAACGAAGTGGAATATTTTCTGAACTTGTAATATTAATTTTACCGTCAATCGAAATATTATTATTATCCCAAAGAGCAATTAGATTGTTTAATTTTAAATTAGCAGCAATTGAAATTGCTTCTTGGCTTATACCTTCCATTAAACAGCCATCGCCAACTATGCAGTAAATTTTATTATCAATAATGTCGGAACCAAATCTAGCACCATTTATTTTACCAGCAAGTGCCATACCAACAGCATTAGCAATACCCTGACCCAAAGGGCCAGTGGTGGTTTCAATTGCTTCCAACTCGCCATATTCGGGATGTCCCGCAGTTTTGGAATGTAATTGTCTAAAATTTTTAATATCATCAAGAGAAATATCTTTATAACCTAAAAGGTAATATAAAGAATATAAAAGCATTGAACCATGACCAGCTGATAAAATAAAGCGATCACGATTGGGCCATTTTGGCTCATTTGGATTAAATTTCAGGAATTCTGAGAATAATATAAAGGCAATATCAGCAAAACCCATTGGCATTCCAGGATGGCCAGATTTGGCTTTTTCAATAGCATCTATGGATAAAAATCTGATGGCATTGACCAAAGAATTATTTTTTTCTTGATTCATTTATTAAAAATTGGTACTTTTCATTATCGATATAAATTTGTAATCAATATTTTATAAATAATCAATGGATAAATCTAACCCTGGATCTATTAGCTTTGCTAAATTCATTCCAAGTGCTGTAACACTTTTTGCTCTTTGCATTGGGTTAATGGCAATTAAATATTCATTTGAACAAAATTGGTATTACGCTACATCACTTTTATTATTTGTTGCAATTTTAGATGCGGTTGATGGTAGGCTTGCCAGATTTTTAAATTCTACTAGTGAATTTGGTGCTGAGCTTGATTCTTTGGCTGATTTTGTCAATTTTGGTGTTGTTCCAGCCTTTATTATTTATAATTGGATTAATAAATTTGTTGATATTGGAGGTTTTGATTTGGCAATGGTTTTGATTTATACTATTTCTATGGCAATTCGTTTGGCCAGATTTAATATTACCAATAAAGCTAAGAAAAAAATCCAATTTTAGATAAATATTTCTTTCAGGGAATTCCATCGCCAGTTGCGACTACAATGATGATGATGCCTTTGGTTTTAACTTTTCAATATGGTGAAGATTATTTTTTTAATGATCCAAGATTGATAATTTCTTACTCTTGTATTATAGCTATTTGTGCGACCAGCACTATTCCAACTATCTCAATTAAACATATTCCAATCAGAAATGATTGTACTCATATAACATTATTAGTTTTGGGCCTTATAATTGTTGGCTTAATAACGGAGCCTTGGATTACTTTATCAGTAATTTGTGTTACTTATATCATTTCAATTTTTGTTACAATTGGGGTATATGTTAGGTTAAATAAATAATATTGTGATTAATATCAATTCCCATCTTTAAGAGATTTTTAAAGTTAGGAATTGCTATAGCTCGCAAGGAGAAGTTGTTTTTTTATAATGAAAAGAATATTAATAATTAATGGACCAAATCTAAATCTTCTATCTCTTAGAAATAAGGATATTTATGGCAATGATTCTTTAAAAGATATTGAAGAAAAATGTCAAAAAATTGCTCAGAATAATAATTTAAAAGTGGTTTTTGAGCAAAAAAATTCTGAAAGTGATATCATTGATTTAATCCAAAATGCCATTGATAAATTTGATGTCATTATTATCAATGTCACTTTGCTTATACCCACACTTCAGTTGCTATTCGTGATGCTTTAGAAATTTTCAATGGCAAAAAAATTGAATTACATCTTTCAAATATTTATAAAAGGGAGGATTTTCGCCATAAATCCTTAATTTCTGATATTTCTGATGGCATTATTGTTGGCTTTGGCTCCAAAGGTTATGAATTGGCGTTACTGTCTTTAATAAATTAAAACCAAGATATATTTAAAAAAGAAGCTAATTAATAAAATTATTACTGAAAAGAACCAGATGATTTTATTGAATTTTTTAGTTTTTTGGCAAATATCGGCTAATTTCTTATCTGCTGGACAGGTTTCGGCTTTTAAAAAAATGAAATATCCGCCAATTAGCAAAAAAATTATAGCTATGATAAACAGATAAAGGCTTTTTCCAGCTAGCCAAATAATGAAAGGAAAATTGGCTGTAAGGTTGGCAAAGACAGCACCCATTCCAAGCATGACCAAAATTATTGGTAAAGCACAGCAGATAATTGTTGAGATAGAGGTAAATAAAGCAAAAAATGGCAATATTACTTCTTTTATATTAATTTTCATCTCTATTGATTTTAACAGCATTATAGCCATTATTCTTTATAACTTCGATAATTTCTTCATCACCTAAATTTTGATCTTTTTTAAAAGTTAAAAAAACTTTTTTTTTGTTCTAAATCAACTTTTACTTCTTGAACCTCCTCCCTTTTTTTTTAAAGTTTTTTTCTATAGTAACGGCGCAAAATTCGCAAACCAAACCATTGACATCGATATTAATCTCTTTGGCATTTGCTATAGAGATATCAATAAGATTAATAAATATAATTATAAGAATTTTTCTAAACATTGTTAAAATCTAATTATAAAATTAAATAAAAATTTCTTATTTGAGCTAAATCCAAATTCAGTCAAATAAGAAGCTTTAAAGAGTCTGACTAATGGTGTGACAATAATTTCATCACCTTCAAATTCTGGAATATGAGTAAATTGTAACATGAGCCAGCTATGTAAATTACCATAATTGGCAATATAAGGAGCTATACCAATTCTAGCATTTTGTTCAAATTGATCAATTATATTATCCGATTTGTAATATTTATTTTCATAAGAAATGAAATATTTTCTAGTTTCAAAATCTCCTGCTATGCCAATAGAGCCATATAATTCATTTTGTTCTGATTTTTTAGCATCGCCAATATTTGATTTTAAATAAATATTACTCTGCGCTCCAGGAAAATTCCATCTTTTAAGAAGATTGTTTAATTGTAGAGAATTTAAAGATATTTTATCTTCTATAAAATATTCACCCTTATAGCCAATAGAATATTTATAATTTGGTGAATAATGTAAATGTACAGAATTTTTAACAGCGCCATTGTTCTGCATAATAGTCGTGCCACCAGAATAGGAAATAGGACGAGCAAAACTATTATTAATAATAGTTAATAATGATATTAGAATTAAAAATATCTTCATCATAGCCAATTAAATATTCAAGCTTAGCTTAGCTGGTTATATAATCTATAGTTATTATTTAATATTTTAGTTTTTCAGAGGTTCCTTAAGGAACCTCTGATTTTCCTATTTAATTTTGTCTATTTTTTCATTTTTCAGAAAAAATTTTTATAATTTGGATAAAGATTGCTAATTTTGTTAAAAATTAACAATCTTTATCCAAATTTAGGCATTATTTGTGGTAATTTCTCTAGTTTCTTGTCTAATTTTACCATTTTTGGCTAAATTAGACACATTTATCCCTTGTTACGCTGTATTTGGTAGTATTTTTCTAACCATATAGAGATTAGCAAGGGATGATAGCATTTGTAATTGATTAGTATTCTTTTGTAAACCATTATATCTAACCTTTCTATAGCCCCAAAGATGCTTTATAATTTGAAATGGATGTTCAACTTTAGCTCGAACTGATGAAAATTGTTTATTCGTAACCGCCCTTACGATAGCATCCCCTTCCCATACCTAACCCTACAACATCATTTTCTCTAAAAACACAATTTTTTGTCTCCAAAAAAACTACTCCAAAATCATCACAAAAACCCCTTAATAAAGATATAAAACAAGATCATTTTTTGACAATAAAGCTAGACTTTACAAGGGCTTATGCTATATTTCTCTATGTATAATCACTACATATTTTATAGAAATTTTCATAAAAAATGAAGCGTAAACTAAGCTCATTATCAAAGGAAGAATTACAAGATTTATTACGCAAACAAGATGAAGAAATCCACTCAAAAGAGAAGATTATTCTGAAACAGGAAAGACAAAATCATAAATATAAAGATAAGATTGCAATATTACGCAAAGAGATCAAATCTTTGAATAAAATGATGTTGAATCTTAATTCAAAGATATCAGCTCTGACTAAGAAAATATTTGGTAAATCCAGTGAAAAAATTACCGAGACAAAATCCCAATCAGAAAAAGGGAGGGAAGATACTGATATAAAAATATCCCATGATAAAAAAGGTGAAAAAGAAACATTATCTGTAATAACCAAAAAAAGAAATCGTAATTTTCCTTCTGACCTACCAAGAGACGAAGTACATCATAAATTATCAGATTCTGAATTAAATTGTGAATGCGGAGCTAGACTAAAAGACTTCACAACAGAAGAAAATGAGCTTGTCGATATAATTCCAGAGAAGATCCGGATTAGAAAAAATATCTGCCATAAATATAGCTGCTCCAAATGTAAAAAAAATATAAAGAAAGCAAAAGCCCCAAAACAATTCTTACCATGCAGAGCAACTAATGAATTTGTGGCTCATGTGATCATTCAGAAATTCATGAATCACATTCCTTATAATCGTCAATCTAAAGAATTTGCTTTATCAGGGATTAATATCAGCAGAGATTTAATGTGTAATTATACGATCTATGCTTCTAATGAAGCAATGAGTTCTATAGTTAAATATCTAGCCTCAGATCTTCTAAAATCAGATTATATTCGTAGTGACGAAACTACTTTACAGGTAATAGATGATAGTAATTATAAAAGTTACATCTGGTGCCATATGAGCGGAGAAAGAGAAAATAGAATTGTCATCTATAAATATAGCGACAATAGACGCAAAGAAAATGCTACTGAATTTTTTTTGAGGGAATGTCCAATCCCCTGTGTCAATTTAATTTTTTTCAAATTTTGCCTTAATAATTTTATTAAGAATTGAGATTTTATTTTTACAAGATTTTAAGCGTAGCGTATCTTGTAAAAATATAAATCCAATTTTTAAGATAATTTTTGGCAAAAATTTGTTTTCCATTTTTTTTAGATTTAGATTAATATTTTGTTATATTTAAGCTAAATCTAATTTGATTCTATCCTCAAATTTTATAGCAAATTGGCTAATTATCAAGCTCCAATTTGGTATTGGCATAGTCCATTTTTTCTTAATGTTTTGTATAGCAAGATAGAGTAACTTTTCTAATGATTGATCAGATGGAAAAGAGCCTTTAGTTTTGGTAATTTTTCTGACTTGCCTATGAAACCCTTCAACAGAATTAGTAGTATAAATTAGCTTTCTTATCTCTTTTGGATATTTAAAATAATTAGATAAATTATCCCAGTTATTATTCCAAGATTTGAATATTATTGGATATTTTTTGCCCCATTTTTCTTCAATTAGAAGCAGTTTTTCTTCGGCTACTTCTTTGCTTGTTTTGCAGTATAAACAGTCTTTAAGTCAGATATAAATTCTTTTTGATTTTTTGATGCAACATATTTGATAGAATTCCTAATTTGATGAATGATGCAAAGCTGAATCTCAGTTTTTGGAAATATTGAATTAATAGCCTCAGGAAAGCCCTTTAAGCCATCGACACAAGCAATCAATACGTCTTTTATACCTCTATTTTGTAAATCAGTTAAAATATTAAGCCAAAAATTAGCTCCCTCTGACTCTTGAAGATAAATTCCTAAAATATCTTTTTTACCATCCTTGTCAACTCCAAGAACTGAATAAAAAGCTTTACTAATTATTTTTCCATTTTCTTTAACCTTAAAAAACATAGCATCAAGAAATATTATAGGATAAATCTCTTCTAACTGCCTTTCTTTAAATTCTGTTATTTTAGGTAATATTTTGTCTGTAATAGCTGTAATTGTAGATTTAGATATCTCAATGTCATATATCTCTTCAATATGAGATGATATATCTCTATAACTCATACCATAAGAATATAGAGTTATAATTTTATCATCTAATTCTGGAGTTAAAATAGTTTGACCTTTCTTAACTATTTTAGGATCAAAAGATGAATTTCTATCCCTTGGAGTATTTAACTCAAATTGACCTCTATCGGTTTTGACTATTTTAGAAGAAAATCCATTTTTCCTATTGGTAACATCATCTTCTTTTTTAGAATTTAAATGATTATCCAATTCGGATTGCATGGCAGTTTCAAGAAAATCTTTTAACATACTGGTAAATATACCATCTTTGCCAGAAAATCCTTTTCCAGCATACAATTTGTCTATAGCTTCTTTCTTGAACTTTTGATAATCAAAATCCTCTTCAAGATCTTGATTGTCAGAGTTATTTCGAAAATTATTTAAAGATTTTAATTTGTGATTCATGATATTATCAATTTAAGTTAATGTTAAAATTTATAATTATTTATGAGAATAAAATTTAATAAATTAAATTTTATTCTCATTTTAACTTAAATTGACACAGTTAAAAAAACGCTCCCGATAATGAAAAAATAGATCTGGCATCTAATGCAGTAAAAGTATCCAAAGGAACCTCTGATTTTCCTATTTAATTTTGTCTATTTTTTCATTTTTCAGAAAAAATTTTTATAATTTGGATAAAGATTGCTAATTTTGTTAAAAATTAACAATCTTTATCCAAATTTAGGCATTATTTGTGGTAATTTCTCTAGTTTCTTGTCTAATTTTACCATTTTTGGCTAAATTAGACACATTTATCCCTTGTTACGCTGTATTTGGTAGTATTTTTCTAACCATATAGAGATTAGCAAGGGATGATAGCATTTGTAATTGATTAGTATTCTTTTGTAAACCATTATATCTAACCTTTCTATAGCCCCAAAGATGCTTTATAATTTGAAATGGATGTTCAACTTTAGCTCGAACTGATGAAAATTGTTTATTCCTCTTTTTTTGCTTATTTGAAAGTTTTTTGTTAGATTTAGCTCTATTGGTTATACCATAAAATATATTGTGATTCCTACAAAATCTTTTTATTGCCTTATCATCATAGGCCTTGTCACCAAATAAAGAAGTTTCATCACCATGTAATAATTCCTCTGTTTTAGTAGAATCATGATCTTTAGCTGTCGTCGTGACAATAGAATGAATAATTGGCTTACCCTTAGTTTGCACACCAATATGAGACTTCATGCCAAAATAATAATTCTTCCCTTTCTTGGTAGAAGACATCTCTTGGTCCCTTTTCCTCTTCTTGTTTTTTGTACTAGTTGGAGCAGATATTAATGTCGCATCAGTTATCGTACCCTCCTTCAACAAAAGATCATTCTCTTCAAGATATGAATTTACCTCGTTAAATATAATCGACGATAAATTATGCTTTTCCAATAAATGACGGAATCTCAATATCACAGTCTCATCCGGAACATTATCAATACCAATATCAATATTTAAGAATTTTTGAAAACTTATTCTATCATA
The DNA here is from genome assembly GCA_038142525.1 of Rickettsiales bacterium. Taxonomy (GTDB): domain Bacteria; phylum Pseudomonadota; class Alphaproteobacteria; order Rickettsiales; family UBA1997; genus CAJQHK01. Next base: position 151,789 of record JAYQKE010000015.1, on the reverse strand, counting down.
TATAGCATCCTCCATAGCTGGATCACTAAGACCAAACCACTGCTGTAACAAATGAATCTTAAATATTAATAATAAATCTGTCACCTTCCTGCCACCGTAATCACTAGTACCATTAGGATAAAAAGGCTCTATCTTATCAATCAATCTTTGCCATGGAATAATATCCGTCATTTGATTAAGAAACTTCTCCGCTCTTAATTTTCTACCAGAAATTGCTAATGAAAAAAATGATTGCTGGGTTGCCATAATTATATATTTTATTTGAATTTAATATATCAATAATAAGCAAAAAAGCTAGATAAATCAAGCTTTTCTGGCTATTTTTATCAAATAAATTCAAACAAAATTTTATAAAATAACTTTGCTAAACTTTGGCAAAAATAACAAAATTAAACAGTTTCAAATCTATAAATTAGATAATTGGTTTTTCAGAGGTTACGCTATTCTGGATATGACGAATTACATAACAAAATATATATTATATATGTAGCCTGCATGGCTCATGTTAGACGCAAATTCTTTGAAGTTTACGAAGAGCAAAATAACAAAAAATCTCCTGCTTATAAAATACTCAAAATAATCAAACTCTTATATGACATAGAACGAAAAATAAAAGAATTTAAACCTGATAAAAAGAAAGAAATCAGAATTAAAAAATCTAAAAAAATACTTCAAGATTTAAAAGAAACTCTAGAAAAACATCAGAAGAAAAACAAAGATAGTACAAGTAAATTTATCAAAGCAGTTAATTATGCTCTCAATAGATTTGATGCACTTATGGTTTATTTAGAAGATGGTAGATTATTCATTGACAATAATGACAATGAACAAGCTATCAGACCATTTGCTATTGGAAGAAAAAATTGGATGTTTTTTAAATCATCTAAGGGCGCAGAAGCTGCTGCTAATTTCTACTCTGTTATTTTAACATGTCTGGAAAATAATATTAATCCTTATCAGTATCTTCTCTATGTTTTTGACAATTGGAGAAAAATAAAAGAAGATCCAGAAAAAATTAAGGAGATATTGCCTCATAAGATTGGTAAGGCTTTAATAGAAACTCAAGTTAGGACGCTATCGTAAGGGCGTTTACGTTTATTCCTCTTTTTTTGCTTATTTGAAAGTTTTTTGTTAGATTTAGCTCTATTGGTTATACCATAAAATATAGGAACCTCTGAAAAACCAATTATCTAATTTATAGATTTGAAACTGTTTAATTTTGTTATTTTTGCCAAAGTTTAGCAAAGTTATTTTATAAAATTTTGTTTGAATTTATTTGATAAAAATAGCCAGAAAAGCTTGATTTATCTAGCTTTTTTGCTTATTATTGATATATTAAATTCAAATAAAATATATAATTATGGCAACCCAGCAATCATTTTTTTCATTAGCAATTTCTGGTAGAAAATTAAGAGCGGAGAAGTTTCTTAATCAAATGACGGATATTATTCCATGGCAAAGATTGATTGATAAGATAGAGCCTTTTTATCCTAATGGTACTAGTGATTACGGTGGCAGGAAGGTGACAGATTTATTATTAATATTTAAGATTTAAGATCATTTGTTACAGCAGTGGTTTGGTCTTAGTGATCCAGCTATGGAGGATGCTATATATGATAGAATAAGTTTTCAAAAATTCTTAAATATTGATATTGGTATTGATAATGTTCCGGATGAGACTGTGATATTGAGATTCCGTCATTTATTGGAAAAGCATAATTTATCGTCGATTATATTTAACGAGGTAAATTCATATCTTGAAGAGAATGATCTTTTGTTGAAGGAGGGTACGATAACTGATGCGACATTAATATCTGCTCCAACTAGTACAAAAAACAAGAAGAGGAAAAGGGACCAAGAGATGTCTTCTACCAAGAAAGGGAAGAATTATTATTTTGACATGAAGTCTCATATTGGTGTGCAAACTAAGGGTAAGCCAATTATTCATTCTATTGTCACGACGACAGCTAAAGATCATGATTCTACTAAAACAGAGGAGTTATTACATGGTGATGAAACTTCTTTATTTGGTGACAAGGCCTATGATGATAAGGCAATAAAAAGATTTTGTAGGAATCACAATATATTTTATGGTATAACCAATAGAGCTAAATCTAACAAAAAACTTTCAAATAAGCAAAAAAAGAGGAATAAACAATTTTCATCAGTTCGAGCTAAAGTTGAACATCCATTTCAAATTATAAAGCATCTTTGGGGCTATAGAAAGGTTAGATATAATGGTTTACAAAAGAATACTAATCAATTACAAATGCTATCATCCCTTGCTAATCTCTATATGGTTAGAAAAATACTACCAAATACAGCGTAACAAGGGATAAATGTGTCTAATTTAGCCAAAAATGGTAAAATTAGACAAGAAACTAGAGAAATTACCACAAATAATGCCTAAATTTGGATAAAGATTGTTAATTTTTAACAAAATTAGCAATCTTTATCCAAATTATAAAAATTTTTTCTGAAAAATGAAAAAATAGACAAAATTAAATAGGAAAATCAGAAAAAAACCTTTCTATAGCCCCAAAGATGCTTTATAATTTGAAATGGATGTTCAACTTTAGCTCGAACTGATGAAAATTGTTTATTCCTCTTTTTTTGCTTATTTGAAAGTTTTTTGTTAGATTTAGCTCTATTGGTTATACCATAAAATATATTGTGATTCCTACAAAATCTTTTTATTGCCTTATCATCATAGGCCTTGTCACCAAATAAAGAAGTTTCATCACCATGTAATAACTCCTCTGTTTTAGTAGAATCATGATCTTTAGCTGTCGTCGTGACAATAGAATGAATAATTGGCTTACCCTTAGTTTGCACACCAATATGAGACTTCATGCCAAAATAATAATTCTTCCCTTTCTTGGTAGAAGACATCTCTTGGTCCCTTTTCCTCTTCTTGTTTTTTGTACTAGTTGGAGCAGATATTAATGTCGCATCAGTTATCGTACCCTCCTTCAACAAAAGATCATTCTCTTCAAGATATGAATTTACCTCGTTAAATATAATCGACGATAAATTATGCTTTTCCAATAAATGACGGAATCTCAATATCACAGTCTCATCCGGAACATTATCAATACCAATATCAATATTTAAGAATTTTTGAAAACTTATTCTATCATATATAGCATCCTCCATAGCTGGATCACTAAGACCAAACCACTGCTGTAACAAATGAATCTTACATATTAATAATAAATCTGTCACCTTCCTGCCACCGTAATCACTAGTACCATTAGGATAAAAAGGCTCTATCTTATCAATCAATCTTTGCCATGGAATAATATCCGTCATTTGATTAAGAAACTTCTCCGCTCTTAATTTTCTACCAGAAATTGCTAATGAAAAAAATGATTGCTGGGTTGCCATAATTATATATTTTATTTGAATTTAATATATCAATAATAAGCAAAAAAGCTAGATAAATCAAGCTTTTCTGGCTATTTTTATCAAATAAATTCAAACAAAATTTTATAAAATAACTTTGCTAAACTTTGGCAAAAATAACAAAATTAAACAGTTTCAAATCTATAAATTAGATAATTGGTTTTTCAGAGGTTCCTCAAGCATATGACATTTGGTGATAGATATCTTATGTTTGGAAATATAATTTCCTTGAAAAAAAGAATAAATCAATATTTAATCAATATTTAAAATCTTAATAATTAGATATTCAAATCAAATCCTATGGTGAAATTAAATAAAGAAGATTCTCTTAAGATCTATAAGGAAATGCTTCTTATTAGAAGATTCGAAGAAAAAGCTGGTCAGCTTTATGGTATGGGTTTAATTGCTGGTTTTTGCCATCTTTATATTGGTCAAGAAGCAATTGCCGCTGGTATGAAATATAATATGAATAAGGATGACAAGGTTATTACTACCTATCGTGATCATGGTCATATGATTTCTCTGGAGTCTGATCCTAAAAAAATTATGGCAGAACTTCTTGGTAGAAAAGATGGCTGTTCCAAAGGTAAGGGCGGTTCAATGCATTTATTTGATTTAGAAAAACATTTTTATGGTGGTCATGGTATTGTTGGCGCTTCTGTGCCTATTGGTGCTGGCTTGGCTTTTGCTGATCAATATAAGGGTAATGATAATGTAACTCTTTGCTATTTTGGTGATGGTGCAGCGCATCAGGGTCAGGTTTATGAATCATTTAATATGGCTAAATTATGGAATTTGCCCGTTCTATTTATCATTGAAAATAATCGTTATGCTATGGGAACTTCCTTAAAAAGAGCCTCTTCAATTGATGCTCTTTATAAAAGGGGCGAGGGTTTTAATATTCCTGGTGTACAGATTAATGGTATGAATGTTTTAGAGGTTATTAAAGAAGGTAAGAAAGCTATTGATTATGTTCGTTCTGGCAAGGGTCCAATTTTAGTGGAAATGGATACTTATCGTTATCGTGGTCATTCAATGTCAGATCCTGCAACTTATAGAAGTAAGGATGAAGTTAGTGAAAAAAAGAAAAATCACGATCCAATTTTATCATTTAAATCTCATATTTTAGATAAAAAGATTGCTAATGAAGATGAAATTAAGGCAATTGATAAGGAAATTAAGGGGCAAATTGAAGAAATTGTAAAATTTGCTAAGGAAAGTCCTGAACCAGATGAGAGTGAAATTTTTGACAATATTTATCAATAAATTATGACAGTACAAAAACTTACAGTTAGGAAGGCACTTTGTGAAGCAATGAGTGAAGAGATGCGTTCTGATGATAAAATTTTTATCATGGGTGAAGAGGTTGCTGAATATAATGGTGCTTATAAGGTAACGCAAGGTATGCTTGATGAATTTGGCTCTAAAAGAGTTATAGATACACCAATTACCGAACATGGTTTTGCTGGCCTGGCTGTTGGGGCTGCCTTTTCTGGCCTGAAGCCAATTGTAGAATTTATGACTTTTAATTTTGCTATGCAGGCTATTGATCAAATCATTAATTCTGCTGCTAAAACACATTATATGTCTGGTGGTCAGGTCAAATGTCCAATTGTTTTTCGTGGTCCAAATGGTGCAGCTGCTAGGGTAGGTGCGCAACATTCACAATGTTATGCTGCTTGGTATGGTGCAATTCCTGGTCTAAAAGTTATTTCTCCATATAACTCTTCTGATTGTAAAGGTTTGTTAAAGGCTGCAATTCGTGATCCTAATCCAGTAATTTTCTTAGAAAATGAAATTACCTATGGTATGGAATTTGAGGAAGATTATGATGATGATCATATTATTGAAATTGGTAAGGCTGATATTAAGAAATCTGGTTCTGATATTACCATAATTGCCTTTTCTTTAATGGTTGGTTATGCTTTGGAGGCTGCTGAAGAATTACAGCAATTAGGTATTTCGGCTGAGGTAATTGATTTAAGAACTATTCGTCCATTAGATAGAGAAACTATTATTGAGTCGGTTAAAAAGACTAATAGCTGCCTTATTGCTGAAGAAGGTTTTCCTTTTGCTTCAATTGGTAGTGAAATTTCAGCTATGCTTGTTGAAGAGGCTTTTGATTATCTTGATGCTCCAATTGGTCGACTGGCTTCAATTGATTGTCCTTTACCTTACGCTGAAAATCTTGAAAGATTAGCACTTCCTAAAAAAGAAGATATTGTTAGAAAGGCTCAAGAAATTTGTGTTGGAATATAGCTTTATAGCTGGTATGAGAAGGTTTTTTACCAATTATCATTAAAAAAACTATCATTTAGCTTCATCTTTGGCTAAAATTTGTAAAAAATCTTTTATCTCAAAAATATTTTACTTCTAAAATATTTATTTTTTTAAATAGAAAGTTACAAATTACTCAGAAAATCAAAAAATTCTCTTATGTTAAATGATATTATTGAAGAGAATTATGGTTTTATGGTTCTAACTTTAATCATCTTGTCAGGATTACTAACCATACCATTAGCGCCGTCACCCTTTTTGATTTTATCAATAAATTCCATACCTTTAATTACGCGACCAAAAACACTATATTGACCATCAAGATGTGGAGAATTATCTAACATAATAAAAAATTGGCTATTAGCACTATGAGGATTCATAGCTCTGGCCATTGATAACACACCTTTGATATGTGGCTCATCGGAGAATTCAGCTTTTAAGTCCGGTAAGTCGCTACCACCAGTACCAGTTCCAGTTGGATCACCAGTTTGTGCCATAAATCCATTAATCACGCGATGAAAAACTACGCCATCATAAAAACCTTGATTTGCTAAAGTTCTAATTCTTTCAACATGATTTGGTGCTAAATTTGGTAATAATTCAAATTCTGTTTTACCATATTTTGTTTCAATTACCAAAATGTTTTTTGGATCAATATTTTTAGCCTGTAAATTTGTCATATTTAATAAAATTAATGTTATAAAAGTTAATATTTTCATCATAATTTACCTTTAGTTGAGTTTGTAGAATGATTTTTATCATCAATAGCAATAGCAATTTTTAACGATCTTGCCAGGGATTTAAAACATGATTCTACGATATGGTGGCAATTAATACCATAAAGATTTTCAAGATGTAAATTACAGCCTAAATTATTGCAAAAAGCAAGAAACCACTCACGAAAAAGTTCAGTATCCATTTCTCCAACCTTATCTCTTTTAAATTCAACATTAAAAATATTGTAAATTCTACCAGATAGATCAATTGCACATCTGGTTAAGGTTTCATCCATGGGAATATAGAAAAATCCATAGCGATTAATTCCTTTTTTATCACCCAAAGCTTCTTTAATAGCAAGAGCAATAGCAATTGCCGAATCTTCTGTTGTATGATGAAAATCAACATCGAGATCACCCTTTATGTTAAGATCAATATCAATTCCACTATGATGCGCAAGCTGTTCAATCATGTGATTGAGAAAGCCAATTCCAGTTTCAATATTATATTTTCCAGTACCGTCAAGATTTACTTTTACGGCAATTTTAGTTTCTTTAGTATTTCTAGAAATTTCTGCTATTCTTTTAGTCATATTTTTTAATGATAAATGATATTAAATAAACTTTATTCTTTAATATATTTTTTAAATTTATCTTTGATACCATCATATTTTTCAGCATCTGGCAAAGGATCTTTTTTTAAGGTAATTACTGGCCATTTTTCTGAATATTTACGATTAATTTCAACCCAATCTAATAATTCTTCTGATTCAGGAAATATAGCTTCAGCAGGGCATTCTGGTACGCAAACCCCGCAATCAATACATTCATCAGGATTGATCACTAACATGTCATCTCCCTCATAAAAACAATCAACGGGGCAAACTTCTACACAATCAGTATATTTGCACTTAACACAATTGTCAGTTACAACATAAGTCATTATAGAGAATCAATTAATTTTTTAACTGCGAAGAACTGAATTATCGAACATTTCTTGCTCTTTATCATTTAACTCTACCTCGACTATTTTTTCAACACCCCCTTTGCCAAAAATTGCTGGAACTCCAATATAAAGATTTTTTACACCATATTCTCCATCTAAATAGACTGCAAACTGGCAAAATTTGCTTTTTATCTTTAAGATAAGCATTGGCCATAGCAATTGCCGAAGTATGGGGAGCGTAAAAAGCTGAACCATTACCAAGTAATTTTACTATTTCAGCTCCACCATCTCTAGTTCTTTGAATTATTTGATCAATTTTTTCTTGATTAGACCAGCCCATTTTCACTAAATCAGGAATTGGAATACCAGCAATTGTAGAATAACGAATTAAAGGAACCATAGTATCACCATGACCACCTAAAACAAAAGCAGAGACATCTTCAATTGAAACATTAAATTCTCTGGATAAAAATAGGCTAAATCTAGCAGAATCCAAAACTCCTGCCATACCAACAACTTTATTTTTAGCAAAGCCAGTAGCTTTTTGCATTAGATAAACCATAGCATCAAGTGGATTAGTAATAACAATTACAAAAGCATTAGGAGCATAATTTTTAATATTTTCACCAACTGAAGCAATGATTTTGCTATTAGTTGCAATTAAATCATCACGGCTCATGCCAGGCTTTCTGGCGATGCCAGCAGTAACGATAATTACATCAGAATCTTTAATATCTTCATAATTTTTGGTACCAATAATGTTGGAATCAAATAAATCAACTGAAGATGATTGCTCAATATCAAGAGCCTTACCTTTTGCAGTTCCATCATTAATATCAAGTAATATAATGTCACCAAGTTCTTTTAAGCCAGCCAAATGAGCTAATGTTCCACCAATATTACCTGCACCTATTAAAGATATTTTATTTCTTTTTATCATTTTTATTTAAATTTTAATTTTTTTATCAATTATATTTTTATGAGTTATAAAATATTCTGATTTTTAGTCAAGATGATTTTCTAGCCTAATCATTTCATCAAATGAAGGCCTTCTTCTTATGATTTTAAATTCATTATTTTTAACTAAAATTTCAGGAATTAGATTACGAGAATTATATTCATTAGACATTGAAGATCCATAAGCTCCAGCATCTAAAATAGCAATTAGATCGCCTGATTTTGGAGAAATAAATTCTCTATTTTTCCCAAAAACATCACTTGTTTCGCAAATACCTCCAACAATTTCATAATTTTGAGATTCCCCATCCTTTTTATTTATAGCAATAATTTTATGATATGAATCATAAAGACTAGGTCTGGCAAGATCATTCATTGCGGCGTCAATAATTAAAAAATCCTTATGAGAGGTTTGTTTAATATGAATAATTTTACTAACTAAAATACCACTATTACCAATAATTGCTCTTCCTGGTGCTAAAGTTAATGAAATATCGAGATCTTTAGTTATTTCTTTAATAATTGCAGCATAATCTGTCAAATTAATGGTTTTTTCATTATCATAGCAAATTCCAATGCCGCCACCAAGATCAAAATTTCTGATTTTGATATCTTCTTTTTTAAGATCAAAATATAATTCTCTAATTTTTTTAAAAGCTTTCTCAAATGGTTCTAAAGAAGTGATTTGCGACCCAATGTGAGTTGCAATACCAAAAATCTCAATATTTGGTAAATTTTTGGCAATTTTATAAATTTCTATAGCTTCATCAATGTCAATGCCAAATTTATCACCTTTTCTACCAGTGGAAATTTTATCATGCGTATTAGCATCAATATTTGGATTAACTCTAATAGCAATTTTAGCAATTTTGCTTAATTTTTTAGCAATTTTGCTTAATAGATAAAGTTCCGATTCCGATTCGATAGAAAATTCTTCCACTTCATTTTTTAGAGCAAATTCAATTTCTTGTTCAGTTTTTCCAACTCCAGCAAAGACAATTTTTTTTGGATTAATTCCAGCTTTAATTGCCCGGAAAATTTCGCCAGAAGATACAGCGTCAATGCCAGCATCTTTTTTGGCCAAAATTTTAACTAAATTAATATTAGAATTTGCCTTGATTGCATAGCAAATTTTATGATTTATAAAAGAAAAGTTTTTAGAGAAATTATCAAAATTTTCTTCAATAAGAGACTGGCTATAGCAATAAAATGGCGTAGATATTTCCTTTTCTATTTCTTCAATTTTTACTTTTTCAACATATAGATTTTTCTCAGAGAAATATATGGAATCCTTCATTTTTGTAGAAGATTTTTAATCCTAAGGATAAGTTCTTTTGGCTCAAAAGGTTTTGTTATATAATCATTGGCCCCATTTTCTAAACCATAAATTCTATCTTCCACATCGCTCATAGCACTAAGGATAATTGCTGGAATATTAGAGCTTTTACGAAACTCTTTTAAAAAATCTATACCAGTCTCTCCTGGTAACATCACATCAATTATTAAAAGATTATATTTGGTATTTTTTAATTTTTCTCTAGCTTCAGAAGTATTTTTAACAATATCAGTTAAAAAATTATTATTTTCTAAATATTTTTTTAATAATTCTCTGAGTCTTGTGTCATCATCTATGATTAATATTTTAATTTTCTCTGTCATAAAACTTGATTTATAAATATTAGCTATTTATCATGATTGCTCCTGCCGAATTAGCTCAATTGGTAGAGCACCTGATTTGTAATCAGTAGGTTGTCAGTTCAAGTCCGACATTCGGCACCATTTTCAGAAATCCCCCTTATAAAATATAGATTAATCAGAAGATATGATATCAAAGTCCATTTAAGATGAACTTTGATATAACAGCTTATTTAGAAGTCGCTAATAGCAATTTATTTAACTTTGATAATTTTAATAAAGTAACAAGAGCTATAATTAGTAGTAGGAAGCATGTACCAGAAATTGCAAGTATTAACATCATTAATTCTTCAGTTGAGTTTTTTGATGTATCTTTATATTCAACTTTAGCTTTAAGATCATCAATTTTTTTAGTAATCGCATTCAATTTACTATCAATTACTAGATTAAATTTGGAATTAATTATGGCCTGTAATATTTCTTGATATCTATCCTGTCCGCCAAAATTATTTTGTAAATTTATATCATTAGGAGATGGATTATTTATAATTTGCGTTCTTTCTTCTATTAATCGAAGTTGATTTGGATTACGATCCTGATTTATCATTTTCGGCATAGGTTCTTGATTTATTGGGGCTGGTTGAAGATTCTCTTGCCCAAGATTATTTTGTATTTCATTTGCATTAGCAAAATTAATAAAAAATAGAGATATTAAAGTGCTAAAAAATATTGTAATTTTCATAATTTTGATATTTGATAATTAATCGTAATTTATTTATACCAATTCCTATCTTGAAACCAATTTTTACTATAAGGAAATGGTATTACCAGCTTAAAACTAAAGGTTTAAGTTTATATTTGCAATATTTTTTAAAGATTTTTCATATGAATAATATTTTTGGTACATTTCCAACTTCGCGCCCCAGAAGATTAAGAAAAAATACTCAAATCAGAGATTTATTTAGTGAAATTACAGTTTCTAATCAAGATTTTATCAAACCATTATTTGTCATAGAAGGTTCTAATCAAAAGGAGAAAATATTGTCCTTGCCTGATAATTATCGTTTATCAATTGATCTTTTAATCGAAGAAATTAAGAGATTAAGAGATAGGGGAATTAAGGCTATTATGCTTTTTCCAGTTATTGATCAAAAATTAAAGGATAAGAAAGGAAGGGAGGCAATGAATGAAAATAATCTTTTAGCAAGAGCTATTTTTGCTATTAAAAAAGAAGTAGGTAATGTTGCTATTTTGGCAGATATTGCACTCGATCCTTATATGATTCATGGTCATGATGGAATTTTATCGAAATCTAAAGATTATGTTTTAAATGATCAGACTAATGATATTTTGGCGCAACAATCTTTAGTCTTGGCCAAGGCAGGAGTTGATATGCTTTGTCCGTCAGATATGATGGATGGTAGGGTAGGGGTTATTCGTAAAATATTGGATCAAAATGATTTTATCGATGTTGGGATTATTTCTTATGCTATAAAATATGCTTCAAATCTTTATGGACCTTTTCGTGATGCGGTTAATTCTGCTCAAAATATTAAAAATTCGGATAAAAAAAATTATCAAATGGATTACCGCAATAAAAATGATATTTTTAAGGAAGTTTCTATGGATATAGAAGAGGGTGCCGATGCTATAATTATTAAACCAGCCAGTTTTTATCTCGATATTATCTCAAAAATCAAAGATAATTTTAAGATTCCAATTATTACCTATCATGTTAGCGGTGAATATTCTATGTTAAAAATGGCTGCTAAAAATGGCTTAATAGATTTTGATAGGGTATTTGAAGAAAATATGATTGCTTGTAAAAGAGCTGGTGCTGATGCTATAATTCATTATTGGGAATATTCAAATAACTGTGTAATTTAATTTATGCTCATACTAGCCTATAGGAACCTCTGATTTTCCTATTTAATTTTGTCTATTTTTTCTGAAAAATGAAAAAATAGACAAAATTAAATAGGAAAATCAGAGGTTGCTATAGAATATTTAGAGCAAATATTACTATCCAAAAATTTTCTCTTTTGCCCATCAGATTCTATTGAATTATAATGATTAATCTCATCAATTGATAAAAATCTAAGTAATTTTAAAGAATCAATATTGGAAATATCGGAACTAAAAAAAGATATAGAAGAGTCGAATATTTTATCTCTACTTTCTAAAGAAAGATTTATATTTAGTTCATTATTATTAGCTAATAAGGATTCTATAGAATCATTAAATTTCCATGATACTTTTTTCAATTTTTTCTATTATAAATTCTTTATTTCTACTTAAAAACCAATGATCCCCACTTACCTCATATAATTGAAAATTATCATTAGTTTGTTTTTTCCATTCTTGTAATTCATCTAATAATACTACATCATCTTCCTTGGCACCAAAGGCTAAAATTGGTATATTTAATTTTTCTTCTTCCTGATATTGATAAGTCATGATCATTTCCATATCTTTTTTCATAATAGGTATTATGCTACGCAAATAATTTTCATCATCAATATATGAAACTGTAGATATAATTTTATCAATTGTACTATCTTTTCTTGCTGTTTCTTTAATAGAATCACGATCTTTCCAAGGTTTTGTTAATTGTGGTGCAATTGAACCTGTTACTATTAATTCTTTAATATTTTTATATTCTTTAATATTATTACGGCGTAAATATTTAATTACCTCATATAGGCTAACACCACCCCAACTATGTCCCCAAAATATAGTTGGACCATTAATTTCTGGAGTTATTTGCTGAACTAAATCTTCAACTAGTTTATCCATATTGTCGTAATAATATTCTTCATCTAAACGATTTTCCCGACCAGGCATTTGTAAGGCAATAATTTCCGTATTTTTTGGAGGATTAAAAATAAAATAACTAAAAATAGATGCACCTGTGCCAACAGGATGTAAACAAAAGATTCTAGTTTTAGCTCTATAATCTTTTTTATTTATAATCCACTTATTAGCACTAATATTTATACCGCCATTATAATCTATATTAGATATATCAATAAAATTATTTTCTTTTTTAGTGTGTGTACGAACTATCTCACCTTTAATATAAAAACTTAAGTCCTCTATGGTTGGATTATTTGCTAAATGCATTAACGAAATATCAATTTCAATATTTGAATGAATCCAATTTCTAAATTGATTTATCATTATAGAATCTAAGCCAATTTTATTAATTGAAATGTTAATATAAACATCATCCGAATCAATTCCAAGAATTTTTGATAAAGAATTCTTTAATATATCAGATATAGCAACATGCGAATCTTTCTCGTTATTTAAGACCGCACTTTTTATATTAATTTTTTTTGACTCTCCATTACTAAAAGCTTCTTTTTTTAAAACATCATTCATTAAAAATAAATTATTAAGATGAGGAGAAGTATTAGATAGGTTTTTCCAATTAATAGAAATCAATAAAGAATTTATTAATTTACTTGAGGAAATTTTTTCTAATTTATTAAAAAAATTATTTTTAGAGACAGATATTAAGCCTATATTACGATAGGCCATTTGAACTAACTCAGTATCAACTTTAGACATCCCAGAATAATCTGAATTTAATATTCCAGGAGATATTGATCTAGTTGACAAATCTTTAGCAGATCTAAAAAGAGAAAAATAATTTATAAAATTATTGGTAGTGGAATAATTGCTTTGTCCAGCAATTCCTAAAAACGAAGAAACAGAAGAAATCAGTAAAAACAAATCCAATGGAGCATCCAATGTCGCCCTATGTAAATTCCAAGCACCTAGAGCTTTTGGATTGTAAATTTTAAAGAACTTATCCTTAGTCATATTAGGGTAAGCGACGTCATCTATTAATCCTGCAGAATGAATGATTCCTTTTAATGGCGGCATATTATCTTTAATATAAGAAACTATTTTATTAACATCCTCTTCCTTAGAAACATCTCCTTTAACTTCCTGCCAAATAATATTTGCACCAGATTTTTGCATTTTAGAAATTATCTCCTTATCCCTATCATATTTTGGACCAGACCTACTCATTAAAGCAAAATGTCTAGCGCCTTTGTCAAACATCCAATTAGCAAGTGTTAATCCCAAGCCACTTGCTCCACCAGTAATCAAATAAGTAGCATCTTTTTTAAAGGAAATCTCTGTTTCAAGATCTGTCTTTTTTTTGATTTTTACTAATTTTCTAGCAAATCTGCCATAATCTCTAATGGCAATTTCTGTTTCATATGGAATTTTTTCTTCTTTATTTATTTCATATATTAGGGAGGAGATATTATCTTCTAATTTCTTACATCCTATATCAATCATTCTTAATTGATGATTAGGATATTCATTAATGAATACTCTGCCCATCCCATATAAAGATCCTTGTAAGAAATTTATTTCTTTATCTTTCTTTTTATCAATTAAATCAGCATTTTTTGTTATCTGATAAATATATATTTCTTGATTTTCAATCTTTGCTATTTCTTGAAATAGATAAAGATTTGTCATTAATAAATCTTCTGATAATTGAGATAATTTTTTACAATTATCATTGTCGTTAATTTTATAATTTATTGGACAAAGATTGATAATTTTAGATATATTATCTTTTTTATTTTTTAGATTTGTAAATAATTTAACGAAATCTTCTTTAGAATTTGAATTGATAATATAATGATTTTCGTTTATTTGTTGGAATTTATTTCCTTTATTAATTTCTATTATATTATTTCCATCCTTTGTTAATTCTTCTCTTAGTGGATTGTAAGAAGTGTCATTAGAAAATAACAAGATATCGGCATTATTATTTTGTAGCTTGTTTTTAGCATTTCTTTTAAACCATTTATAATCATAAATTCCACTATATATATTTTCTTCTTTAGTGAATGAATTTTCTAGATATTTGATTGTTATATTTTTTATCTTAAAAATCGCATCACCCTCATCGTTAAAAGCATTTATATCTCCGATTAAAAATTTCTGATCATAGGATGAGATCTTAACATGACTCCAGGCTGTTTTTTGTGATTTTCTATAAATTTGGAATTTTTGACATTGATGTGGTAAATATACCCCATCTTCTGGATGTCCTAACATAAGATGTAAAATTGCATCTGATAAATTTGGTATCATATTATATTGATGCATAATATCTTCATCCTCCTTAGGTAATTCTATTTTTGCTAAAATTTCTCCATCATCATTTTTCCACATTTCCTTTATTAATTTAAAATGTGGGCCATAAAATAAACCTCCTTCTTTTAAATTATCGTAAAATTCTTCTACTGATAATTTTTGATTTATTCTTTTCTTTAGATTGGAAAGATTATTTTTGCTTTCTTCTTTTTCCTTTTGATTTTCATTTAAAGTAAGTTTTGAATCTTTATGGCATATTTTACCTGTACTATTATTTGTCCAATCAGAATTATTTGATTTGCTATAAATCCCATATTCTCCAGATGGTTTTAACTCAAACCTTACCTTTATGTCCTCTTCATCTGATAAAAATAATGCTCTTTTAAATTCTATATTCTCTAAATGAGAGAATGTTTTGCCATAAATTTCTTTACCAATAGTAGTCGCAATTTCAAAATGAGCAGTTCCGGGAAAAACTTTTATTCCTCCTATCTGATGATCTGCTAAAAATGTTTCTCTATTATGGTTGAGATCTAATTCTGCTATTCTTTGCATTTTTGTCGATTAGGCTTTTTGTTAGTGACTTAATAAAAGGATGAATCCTATTTTCCAACCTGGCTTCTTTATGTTCTCTACTTTCTGACCAATATTCCTTGTGATCCCAAGCGTAATTTGGTAATTTAATTGAATTGGGATTTTTGTTTTGATCTTTGAGTAAATTTAAAAATTCTACTCTATTTGTTGCTATATGTGTTTTTGTCTGCTTTTTTCCAATTGCAGATAGAATGTCATTAACTTCATATTCAATATTATTTTCAAATTTTTCAATATTTCTGGAAAGTGATGAGGTTATATAGCCGTTTCTTTTCTTTGAGATGAGCATATCATCTACTCCTGCACCTAAAATTGGATGTGGTGCAATTTCGATAAAATAGTTAAAGCCATCATTGATCATTTTTTCAATTGCCATGATAAAATAAACTGTATCTCTGACATTCTTGTACCAATAATTGGCAGTTAAATGTAGACCATTTTCTTTGAATCCTGTGACTGTTGAATATAATGGGATTTTGGATCTTTGTGGTTTTAGATCTTTTAGGCTTTTTAGCATTTCATCTTTTGTCATATCCATATAATGACTATGGAAAGGTACATTGATTTTTAAGAATCTGCTGAATATTTCTTTCTCCTCTAATTCTTTGGCGATTTCTTCTAAAGGTCTTTTGCATCTCCTGATAAAACTGTTGCTTCTGGTCCATTAAGTGCGCGATTGATATTTTACCTCTATGTTTTTCTGTAATCTGCATTGATTTAGAAAATGGTAATCCTGTTGCTAACATCTTGCCTTTTCCAGAGGCTTTATCCTGTTCTTTTGATCTATTATAGATTACATTAACTGCCTGCTCTAAGGTTAATGATCCTGCACCATAGGTCTTTATCCTGCAGACTACTTCACCTATTGAGTGACCAACTATTCCTTCTGGTGTAATTCCTAATGATTTCCATAATTCCATTAAACCAATTTGTATGGCCATTATTGCTGGTTGGGCAATTCTTGTTTCAGATATTTTGGAATCTTCTTTATTTTTATTCATTTCTGATAATAGGGAATATCCAGAGATTTCTTTGAATAATTTGTCTATGGTCTGAATAATGTCAGAGAAGATTTTTGACTTTTTTAATAATTGCCTTCCCATTCCATACCATTGAGGACCTTGACCTGAGCAGATGAAGGCTATCTTTAGTTTTTCATTTTTCTTAGTTCTGCCAGTAATAATTTGTGGATTTAGTTTTCCTTTGATATACAGAGATAATTTTTTGATTAAATCCTCTTTTGAATTACAAATGATTATTAACTTTTCTTCAAAGAGTGAGCGATTTTTAATTATAGAATAACAAATATCTGTTAGATCATTCTTATCATTTTGAGTGAATTTTAGATATTTTTCTGCTAATCCTTTTAGAGATTCCTCTGAATTTGCTGATAATGCAAAAATATGGGGGAAATTATATTGGCTTTTTCTTGCCTTGCTTTTGCTTCATTGATTGATTTATTGTCCGAAACATATTCTTCCAATATGATATGAGCATTAGTACCGCCAGCACCAAATGAATTAACTCCGCCAAGGGCTTTTTTGCCATCTTTATTTGGCCATTTCATTAATTTAGTTGGAACTTTTAATTTCCACTCATCAAATTTAATTTTAGGGTTAGGATTATTGAAGTGGAGATTTTGGGGAATTTGTTTGTTTTTGATGCAAAGTGCTAATTTGGTTAAACCAGCAATACCGGCAACTGCTTCTGCATGACCAATATTACTTTTTATTGATCCTATGATAAGTGGGTTTTTAGGATCTCTATCCTTAGCAAAAACATTACCAAAAGCTGTACATTCTTTAGGATCACCAACTATGGTTCCAGTACCATGAGCTTCAATAAAATCGACATCTTTGGGATTAATGTTAGCTCCTTGATAGATATTCTCTAGCATTTCTTGCTGGGCAAATTCATTTGGTACTGTCATACCATCTGCAGTGTAACCATCAAAATTAACTATAGCATTTTTTATTACTGCATAAATATTATCTCCATCCTTTTCTGCCTGATCTAATGGTTTTAAAATAACAACACCAGCACCTTCACCACGAACATAACCTTTACCATCAGCATCAAAACTTTTGCAATATCCATCGGGACTTAAAAAGCCGCCTTTAGACAGGCCAATAAAATGCTCATGACTAGACATAATATTAACACCGCCAGCAATAGCCATATTGGCATCACCAGTCCAAATATTATTACAAGCAATCTGTACAGCAACAAGAGATGAAGAACAGGCAGTATCAACAGATAGAACTGGGCCCTTTAAGTTAAATTGATAAGCAATTCTAGCAGGAATAGTAACATCAGAACTACCCATTAAACTATGAGAGCCAATATGATCAATATCAGATCCAGCATATTTTTTACCCTCATCCCCAAGGAAGATTCCAGCTATTACAGATGTTTTGGTATTATTTATCTGATCTATTGTAATATTAGCATCTTCTAAAGATTCATAGACTACTTCTAATAAATGTCTTTGTCTGGGATCAAGTTTTTCTGCGATATTAGGATAAATATCAAAAAACTCAGCATCAAATTCCTTCAAACCACTAATAAAGCCACCTTTTTTGGTTTTGATCTTACCTGATTTATTGGGATCTGGATCGTAATATTTCTCTATATTCCATCTATCAGAAGGAATATCAGTTATACAATCTCTACCTTCAGACAATGCTTGCCAGAGACCATCAGCACCGTAAATATTACCAGGAAATCTGACTCCCATGCCAATTATTGCTATTGGGAATCTATTAATTGAGGATTTATTATTGTAGCTCATAAAATAAACGATAAATTTGGATAAATTTTATTAATGATAATAAGCATTTTTTATCCTTAATAATATAAGAAATTCATCAATTTCTTATAAAATCAGAATCTCTTAAAACTAAGGTTAAATAGTAGATTTATAGCAATTATCAATTTAAAATAACTTTTAAATGATAATTGCTATGATCTATCATTTGATAAAAACTTTCTATTGATTAATCGTAAAATTAGAAAAGGAAGATGGTCTTTCAGTTTGATAAAAAACTCCATTAAACCTAAATGAAGGGCTTTCATTTGATAAAAATTTAATCGAAATTTACTTCATTAAACAGAAAAATTGCTCCATTAAACCTAAATTATGACTTTTGATATTCTAATATTATTGCCAAAGACAATAATCGCAAAACAAAGATTAAAGACATAAAGACTCTAATCTGTCATATGTTCTGGTTCACTTGAAAGTGATGGTAAATTTTTTTATTATAAAAGCAATTATTAATTCTTAAGAGAATATGAACAACTCAATAGTTGAAAATTTTATTTTATATTAATACTTGTCTGATCATAATTAATTGCTATTTTAGCAGTAATATTTGCAATTTTAACAAACATATATTTTAGTTTTTTTAGAGTTTCCTTGTCTCACCAAGTTCGGTGGCTTTGTCGTAAGCTGCTTTTACTGTTTTTTTAATTAATTGTTCAAAATTACCTTGATTTAATTCATTTAATCCAGCTTCAGTTGTACCTCCTTTACTTTTAACTGAATCAATTAGATTGGAAATATCAAGATTATCATCAAGTAGCATTTTAGAGGAGCCATAAAGCATATTGACAGTCATTATTCTAGCAGATTCTTTATCAATGCCATATTCTAAAGTCGCTTTTATTAAAGATTTGGCAAAAAGAAATAAATAAGCAGGACCACTGCTAGCAATTGCAGTAAATAAATTAATTTCTTCTTCTGATTTTAACTCAATATTTTTTGACCAAAGATGCATCACCGATTTGGCTTCGTCCTTAATTAAGTTTTTATTAGCAACAAAGCCTGAAATTCCTTCCCCAATAGACATTGGTAAATTTGGCATAATACGAATAATTTTAGCATTGTCACCAAGAAATTTAGTAAAAAATTCTATTTTTTTCCCTGCTAAAATTGAAATAAAAATAGTTTTTTCATGGAAAATATCATATTTTATAATTTCGGGTAAAATTCTATTAGCTTCTTGTGGCTTAAAAGCAAAAATCACCAAATTTGCTTTATATTCTTCAGAAATTTCTGAGATATTAGAAAAATATTTAATTTTAGAAATATTATTATTCGTAAATGGATCAATTATAGTGATATTTTTTGGATCAATATCTTCATCTAAAAAATTTTGTAAAATAGCAGATCCCATTTTACCACAGCCAAAAAATAATATTTTTAGTTTTTCGGAGATTCTATAATTATTTAGCATCTTAGTGTATTTAAAATTTCTTCATGGATTTCTTCTTTTGATTTGTTACCATCAATTATTTTGATCCTTTCCGGATTATTTTTAGCAATTTGCAAAAATCCATCTTTAATTTTTTGATGAAATTCTAAATCCATTTTATCAAATTTATTACTCTCCCCTTAATTTCACTCTTTTCATGGCTATATTGATATCAATATCAATTAAGAAGGTAATATCTGGAGCAAAATCTTTTAAAATTTCTTTATGGATTTTTTTAATTAATTCCAACTGAACACCGCGTCCAAATCCTTGATAAGCGAAGGTAGAGTCAAAAAAACGATCGGAAATTACTTTTGTACCATTTTCTAATGCAGGATTAATTAATTTTTTAATATGATCTTTTCTTGCAGCATAATTAAGTAATATTTCTGTTTTTGAACAAATTCTACCAAAATCATCACTAAGTAATAATTCTCGAATTTTTTCGGCTAATTTTGTACCACCAGGCTCTCTTGTTAAGATTGATTTTATGTTATTTTTGGTAAAATAATCATGAAGTATTTTAGCTTGGGTAGATTTGCCGCAACCTTCAATTCCTTCAAAAGTAATAAAATTATACATTATTTAATTTATCTTGATTTGAAACCAGTTTATTATAAAATATTCATTTTAATAACCAATTATAAAATATGGCTATTTTAGAAATCAGAAAATTTCCAGATCCAATATTAAAACAAGTTTCTAAAGAAGTTGCATCAGTTGATGATGAAGTTAGAAAATTGATGGATGATATGATGGAAACCATGTATGATAATAATGGTGTTGGTCTTGCTGCTGTACAAATTGGGGTTTTAAAAAGAATTTTGGTAATGGATACTTCATGGAGCAATGATAGATATGAGGAAGATAAGAATGATCAAACTCATCAAATTTTTATGGCTAACCCCAAAATAATTAAATCATCAGATAATTTAATTCCCTATAAGGAAGGTTGTTTGTCATTTCCTGGGTTAGATTCTGCGGTTAAAAGACCGGATGCAGTTGAGGTTGAATATTTAGATTATCATAATAAAAAACAAATTCTAAAAGCTGATAATAGCCTTCTTGCCGTTTGTGTTCAACATGAAATTGATCATCTTAATGGCATAACTTTTATAGATAAAATCTCAAAATTAAAAAGAGAGATGATTCTAAAAAAAATAAAAAAAACAAAATGCCAAATTTTAATTATAAAGCTGTTAATAGTGATGGAAAATATGTTAAAGGTAAAATTAATGCTGATAACCATCTTAATTTGGAATCTGTTTTAAAAGAATATGATTTGGATTTAATTTCCTATAAGCAAGAGAAGTCTAAATTATCTGGAGCATTTGCAACGAGTATTAAAACTAAAGATATGATCACCATGCTTCTTCATTTGGAGCACTTGATAAAGCTGGTGTATCTATTATTGACGCTTTAGAAGATGTAATTAAATCCACTTCAAGCCCTGCTATTCGTAATTTAGTTAGGGCTCTTCATGAATCTGTAAAAAATGGATCCTTGTTATCGGAGGCAATGAAAGAATTTCCAAAAATATTTGATGATGTATTTATTGGCTTGATATCGGCATCAGAGCAGACTGGTAAATTACATAAAGCTTTTGAAGGTCTAATTGATCATTTAAAATGGTCATCCGACATAAGAAGAAAAACAGTAAAGGCTACTAGATATCCTATATTTACTTTAGCTATTGGTTTGATGGTAATGTCTGTGATGACTATCGTTGTTGTACCTCAGGTTACATCATTGATAGAAAGTACAACAGATGGCAAGTTACCTCCAATTACTATAGCTTTAATTGGCTTTTCATCATTTTTAATATCTAATGGTATTATGATTTTAATAACTTTTATATCAATTGTTATTATTTATAAATTATTAAGATTTACCTCAACAGGTGCATATTATCTTGATAGAATAAAATTAAAATTACCATTTTTTGGATCTCTATTGACCAAATTAGATGCTTCAAGATTCTCTCACTTTTTCTCCATAACTTTTAATAGTGGTATGGGTGTAATAGAATGTTTGGAGTCGGCCAGATCTATTATTACCAATAAAGCTATTAAAGAATCAATTGATGAAGCTATTCAAAATGTTGAAGAAGGTAGTCAATTAGCTAAGGCTATAGAAAAAACTGGATATTTCCCATCTTTGGTTGTTAGTATTATAACTGTTGGTGAGAAAAGTGGTAAACTTGGTGACTCACTTAAAAATGTCCGATTTTTCTATGATCGAGAAATTAATGATTCAATTGAAAAAGTAATTGGTATGATTCAACCAGCATTAACATTAATTATGGGTGGTATGGTTGCTTGGATTGCAGTTGCTGTATTTGGACCAGTATATGGTTCCTTCTCAAAATTATAAATTATAAACTATGTCACAAGATAATATGACAGGTGCCGAAATAATGATAAAGGCCTTAAAAAATGAAGGGGTAGAGATTGTTTTTGGTTATCCTGGTGGTGCTATTTTGCCTTTTTATGATGCCTTATTTAAACAAAATGATATTAAACATATTTTAGCTAAACATGAACAGGCTGCTTCTCATGCGGCGGAAGGTTATGCTAGATCAACTGGTAAAGTTGGTGTTATCATTGTAACTTCTGGACCTGGTGCAACTAATGCTATTACTGGTTTGACAGATGCTTTTTTAGATTCAATTCCAGTAATTTGTTTTTCTGGTCAAGTTGCAACTAATATTATTGGTACAGATGGTTTTCAAGAAGCCGATGTGACTGGTCTTACTAGATCATGCACTAAATATAATTATTTGGTAAAAAATAGCGATGATTTGGGTCATATAATTCATGAGGCATTTCATATTTCTAAAACTGGTCGTCCTGGACCAGTTTTAATTGATGTGCCAAAAGATGTTCAAAATAATCTAGGAATTTATAATGGTTTTGAAAAAATCAATCGTCCATCATATCAAATTCCAGCTAAAAGTTTTAAAAAAGTAGCTGATGACAAGATTGCCAAGGCAATTGATCTATTACAAAATGCTAAAAAGCCAATTATCTATTTTGGTGGTGGTTTGATTAATTCTGGACCTAAAGCTAGTAAATTATTAAAAGAATTTGTGAAATTAAGCAATTTTCCAATTACTGGTACTCTCATGGGTCTTGGTGCCTTTCCTACTGATCATAAAAATTTTCTTGGTATGCTTGGTATGCATGGTACTTATGAAGCAAATATGGCTATGCATGACTGCGATGTAATGTTAAATATTGGTGCCAGATTTGATGATAGAATTACAGGTCTTGTTAGCAAATTCTCTCCAAATTCTAAAAAATTCATATTGATATTGATGATGTTTCAATAGATAAAATTATTAAAACAGATTTATCTATTATTTCTGATCAACAAATGCTTTAGAGCAAATTATTCAATATTGGCAAAATAACAATATTAAATCACAAAATCTGGATAATTGGTATCAAGAAATTAAAAAATGGCAAGATATTCGTAGCCTCTCTTATCAAGATAATAAGGAAATTATCAAGCCAGAATTTGCTCTTGAAATATTGAATAATTTAACCGAAAAAAAGATCCAATTATTACCACCGATGTTGGTCAGCATCAAATGTGGGCGGCAACGCAATATATGACTTTTAGAGAACCTAAAAAATGGCTTACTTCTGGTGGTCTTGGCACTATGGGTTACGGTGTTCCTGTCGCTATTGGTGCCCAAATTGCCAATCCTAAAGATTTAGTAATTTGTATTTCTGGTGATGCTTCATTTTTGATGAATATGCAAGAATTATCAACTATCAAACAATATAATTTACCTGTCAAAATAGTTATTATCAATAATCGCTATATGGGTATGGTGCGTCAATGGCAGGAGTTGGTATATGAGAATCGTGAAAGTGAAAGCTATATGGATTCTCTACCAGATTTTATTAAATTGGGTCAATCTTTTGGCATCAAATCAATTTATTGCGATAATCCTTTAGAGATCGAAGATAAATTTCAAGAAATGCTAGATCATAATGGTCCTGTTCTATTTGACTGTGTTACTGAAAAATCTGAAAATGTTTTTCCTATGATTCCGGCTGGTTCTGGTCATAATGAGATTTTACTTCGAGAAGATCAAGAAAATTATAATCAAAAAGATAAGAATGCAGTTTAACCCTCATATTGCATTTGCAAAATAAAAAACTCGTCCTATTATTTTATCTCCCTTATGTTGGGGATAGATAAGTACATATTATAAAGTTTAGGGTGTCACTTTGGTGATTGAAAACATTTACTGTTACTTTGTAATATCGTAATAAACCTTAATTTAAATTAAAATTATGACCGAAAATATAATAAAATTACCTAATATTAAAATTCAACAATTATTAGAAGCAAAAGATCATATTGGCCATCAGAGCAGAAAATTAAATAAAAAAATGGCCAAATATGTTTTTTGTAATCACAATAAAACTAGTATAATTGATCTAAACAAAACATCTGAGTTGTTATTTCAGGCCCTACAAGTAGTTAAAAATGTAGCAAAAAATAATGGTAGAATTTTATTTGTTTCAACCAAAAAACAAGCATCAGAATTAACATCTGAATATGCCCAAAAATGTGGCCAATATTATGTTAATCAAAAATGGCTTGGTGGTATGTTAACCAATTGGAAAACCATTTCTAACTCCATTAAAACTCTAGAGAAAATTGAAAAAGATTTAGCCAATGAAGAGTTGGGTCTTAATAAGAAAGAAAAGCTTGTTCTAGAAAGAGATAGATTAAAATTAGAATCTGCCCTTGGCGGTATTAGAAATATGGGTGGTCATCCAGACTTAATAATTATTATTGATATTAGAAGAGAGATTAATGCTTTAAATGAGGCGAAAAAGCTAGGTATTCCAGTTGTTGCTGTAGTTGATACAAATTGCAATCCTGATCCAGTTGATTTCGTTATTCCTGGAAATGATGATTCTCGTCAATCAATTGAGTTATTTTATCATCTTATTTCTTCTGCAATTTTATGTGGAATTGAAGAAAGTGCCTCTGAATCTGGTGTAAAGAATATTGACAAAATAGAAAGTAAGGTAAAATCTGCTAAAAAAGAGGAGAAGAAGCCAGAGCCTAAGAAGGATAAAATCAAGGATGAAGAAACCGAGGAGGTAAAAATAGCTACAACAAATTCAGAAGAAAAAATTGAGGAAGTAGCCAAAGTTGCTGAAGTTGAAAAAACTGAAGTTAAAGCTAAGGCTAAGGCCAAAGCCAAAGCAAAACCTAAGACTAAGGTCACGCTAAAAACTAAAGCAAAGGCTAAGGCCAAAGCAAAACCTAAGACTAACGCAAAATAATAATTAAAATATATAATAGATGGCAAATTTAAAATTAGTAAAGGAGTTAAGAACTCAAACTGGCTGCGGTATAGCTGATTGTAACAAGGCTCTTGCTGAATGTGGTGACAATTTACAAGATGCAGTTGATTATCTTAGAAAAAAAGGTTTATCTTCTGCTGCTAAAAAAAGCTCCAGGACTACTTCTGAAGGTTTGATATCAACTATTGTTGCTGATAATAAGGCGGCCATAATTGAAGTTAATGCTGAAACAGATTTTGTTTCTAAAAATGAGAAATTTCAAAATTTAGTAGAAAATATTAGCAATATTGCTATTAATTTTTCTGATCTTGAATCTTTGAAATCTGCAAAATATCCAGATAGTTCTTCTTTGGTTGAGGATGAAATTAAAAATCAAATTGCTGTAATTGGTGAAAATATCAATCTTAGAAGAATGGAATGTCTTACAATTACCGATGGCCTTATAACTCAATATATTCATAATAAGGTTAAAGGTAATATGGGTAAGTTGGGTGTGTTAGTTGCATTAGAATCTACATCTACTAATAAAGAAAAATTAGAAGAATTAGGTAAACAAATTGCTATGCATATTGCAGCAACTAAGCCAGAAGCTTTGAATATTGAATCTATTAGCGAAGAAAAACTAGCGAGAGAAACTGAGATCCTAAAGGAGCAGGCTAGGGCATCTGGTAAGCCAGAAAATATTATTGAAAAAATGATTCAAGGTAGAGTCAGAAAATATTATGAAGAGATTGTTTTATTAGAGCAAAATTTTGTTATGGATGACAAAATCAAAATCAAAGATTTATTAAAAAATTCTTCTAAGGAATTGGGAGCTGATATTAAAATCAAAGATTTTAAATTATTTCTTTTGGGTCAAGGTATTGAGAAAAAGGAAGAGGATTTTGCTTCAGAAGTTAATAAAATTATCAATAATTAATGACAGACCAGCATCGATATAAAAGAATTTTATTTAAAGTATCTGGTGAGGCCATGATGGGTGATAAACCCTTTGGTCATGATAAAGAGTCTATTAAAAAGATTTGTAGTCAAATTATCGAAGCCTATAATTTAGGATATGAGATTTGTATTGTTGTTGGTGGTGGTAATATATTTCGCGGCATATCTGTCGCTTCTGAGGGTATGGAAAGAGCAAGTGCTGATTATATGGGGATGCTTGCAACTTCAATCAACGCTATGGCATTGCAGAATATTCTTGAGCAAAGTAATATTCCAACTAGAATGCAGTCGGCAATACCAATGAATACAATTTGTGAAACCTATGCTAAAAGAAAAGCGGTTAGACATCTTGAGAAAAAAGAGTGGTAATATTTGTTGCAGGAACTGGTAATCCATTTTTTACAACTGATACTGCAAAGAATTCTTAGGGCAGTTGAAACAAATTGTGATGTAGTTTTAAAGGGCACACAAGTTGATGGTATATATTCTGCTGATCCAAAAAAGATAAGGACGCTGTTAGATTTGATCAATTAACTTATCGAGATGTAATTAAAAAAGATCTAAAAGTTATGGATCAAACGGCAATTACTTTAGCAAAAGATAATAATCTACCAATAATTGTTTTCTCAATTAGTGAAAAAAATGCTTTAACCAGAGTGTTAAAAGGAGATTTAAATTTCACCATAATCAAAAAATAAATCATGCAAGAATTACTAGATCAAGCTGAACTAAAAATGAAAGAAGCTTTAGATTTTTTGGGCAAGGAGCTTTCAACTATTATAACTGGTAGAGCTAATCCTGCCTTATTAGATAATATTAAAGTTGAGTCTTATGGTAGCTTCATGCTAATTAATCAAGTCTCAAATATTTCTGCTCCAGATGCTTCAACTATTAATATTCAAGTTTGGGATAAGGAGATGGTAAAATCTATTGAAAAGGCTATTATGAATGCTGATCTAGGTCTTAATCCAATGTCAGAAGGTCAGTTAATCCGAATTTCTGTACCAAAATTAAGTGAGGAAAGAAGGTTAGAATTGAGCAAATTAGCCAAAAAATATGGCGAAGCTAAAAAAGTACAAATTCGAAATGTTAGAAGAGATCATATAGATAAATTTAAAAAGGAAAATAAGGAAGCCGGATCAAAAGATGATATTCACGCTTTTTCCGATCAATTGCAGAAAATTACTGATGATTTTATTGCTAAAATTGATGATGCAATATCACATAAAGAAAAGGATTTAACAACTATATAGTGCTATCTATGATTCCAGAGCATATTGCCATTATTATGGATGGCAATTCCAGATGGGCTCAAAGAAAAATGTTGCCGGTAAAATTGGGTCATAGATCTGGCGCTAATGCTATCAAAGAATTAATTAAATCTTCATTAGAGTTTAAAATTAAATATGTAACTATTTATGCTTTTTCTACTGAAAATTGGTCACGACCAAAAGAAGAGATAGGAGATTTGATGATAATTTTGCAAAATTATCTTGAAAATGATGTCAATGATTTGATCAAATATGGCATAAAAATTGTTACATCAGGCCAGATATCAGAGTTGGATCCCAAGATTCAGGAAAAAATAGAAAATATTAAAGAGAAGACCAAAAATAATGATAATATGGTACTCAATGTAGCCTTTAATTATGGTTCACGAGCAGAAATTACTAATGCAGTAAAGAATATTTCTCAGGATATTGTCGATAATAAGATTGATATTTCTGATATTAATGAGAATTTAATCAGTCAAAATCTTTATAATCCCGACATACCAGACCCAGATTTAATTATTAGGACTGGCGGTTATAATAGATTGAGTAATTTTTTATTGTGGCAATCTACATATTCTGAATTATATATTACTAATATTTTATGGCCAGATTTTAAGAAGCAGAATTTACAAGAAGCCATAGAGGATTTTAATCAAAGAAAAAGAAATTATGGAGCAAGGTAAAAATATTTTAATAAAGATAAAATCTTTTCTAAAAAAATTTTCTAATATTAAATCTATCAAAAATCTATCAGATCTTGAAAAAAGAGTTGCTAGCTCCATTATATTAATTCCTCTAACATTATATGCTATTTTTATATCAAAAGCTTTATTTTTATTATTAATTCTATCCGTAGCTATCATTGCATCTTTTGAATGGAATAATTTAACAAGATCAGATGAAAAAAATAAAAATAAAAAGAAATGGTTTTTGATTGGTTTTCTCTATATTTTAATACCTCTTTATTCTGTGATGGAATTAAGGTTTATTGATAAGAATATTATCCTATGGTTATTTTTTGTAGTTTGGTCAACAGATATCTTTGCTTATTTTATTGGTAAGAATCTTGGTGGTCCAAAATTAATACCATCAATTAGCCCAAATAAAACTTGGTCTGGATTGATTGGTGGCATGGTTTCAGCAGCAATTATTGGCTTATTATCTACCTTAATGTTTGAAGGAGGTATATTATTTTTTATGATTACCAGCGCTCTTTTAGCTGTTATTGCTCAAATTGGAGATTTATTTGAATCAAAAGTTAAAAGAATCTTTGGAGTGAAGGATAGTGGCACTATAATTCCTGGTCATGGTGGTATTTTAGATAGGATTGATGGCCTGATGTTTGCGGCTCCAGCGGTCTTTCTTATATATTGCTTATTTAAAAATAATTTTTAAATTATAGAATTTGTATCAATCCCCCACTAAAGATCTTTGATTTTGATGGGGATTAATTTGCCCCTATGGCGGAATTGGTAGACGCGACAGATTCAAAATCTGTTATTCTTATGAATGTGTCCGTTCAAGTCGGACTAGGGGTACCATTAAATTAAAATCAGTTCCTAATATATGGATATAGCAGTAATTTTTAAAGCGATAATATTGGGAATTGTTGAAGGTCTGACAGAATTTTTACCAATTTCATCTACAGCCCATCTGATAATTACTTCAAAAATAATTAATTTTAGTGATATTGAAAATAATATCTTTGAAATAGCAATTCAACTTGGTGCTATATTAGCTGTAATGTTTCTTTATCGTGCTAAGATCATTAAAATTATTACTACTTTGCCAAGCAATAAAGATTCACAAAAATTTACCCTCAATATTATTTGCGCTTTTATACCAACGGCAATTATTGGTTTTTTATTATATCCAATTATTAAAACTCATTTTTTTTCACTAAAAGTAATTTCTATATCATTAATTATTGGTGGTATAGCTATTTTAATAATCGAGAAGAAAAAGATTAAACCTAAATTTAATAAAATAGAGGAGGTCAATATTAAAAATTCAATTTTGCTGGGATTACTACAATCCTTAGCAGTGATACCTGGCGTTTCAAGAGCTGGAGCAACAATTATAGGGGGGTTATTAATTGGTATGAAGAGAAATATTGCAACTGAAATATCATTTTTTTTGGCGATTCCAACAATCTTTGCGACTACTATTTATGATCTATATAAAAATTATGATTTATTAAATCTTGATCACTTATTTATTATTTCAATTGGCTTTATGTCAGCCTTTTTTCAAGTATTATTGTAATAAAATGGTTTATTAATTTTATTAGCAAGAATAATTTTACTATTTTTGCTTATTATAGAATAGTGGTAGGTTTAATTTTAGGTTTATATTTGTTTTTCAATTAGATTTATTTTTTTCCAAATAATTACCCACTTCAAACATATTTTCTTCATCAAAATGATTAGCAATTATTTGCAATCCAAGAGGTAAATTATCCTTATCAAATCCAAAAGGTACAGACATAGCCGGCATTCCAGCAAGAGAAGCGGGAATAGTAAATATATCATTAAGATACATTTTTGTTGGATCTTGATTTTTCTCCTTAGTAGATTTGACGCTAAAAGCAGAGCTTGGAGCAGTTGGAGTTAAAATTGCATCAACCTCCTTAAAAGCATTTTTAAAATCCTGTAAAATGAGATTTCTTACCTTGCAAGCCTTTTTATAATAAGCATCATAATAACCGGCTGACAAAACATAAGTTCCAGTTAAAATTCTTCTTTTTACTTCTTCGCCAAATCCTTCCGATCTAGTTGCTTCATAAAATTCATCTAGTGACAATACTTCCTTATTAGTTCTATGACCATATCTCACGCCATCATAGCGGGAAAGATTTGAAGAAGCTTCAGCTGGTGCAATAATATAGTAAGTTGCTGGAGCATATTTAGTATTTGGCAGACTAATATTAATAATTTCAGCCCCACCATCCTTTAAAGCTTGAATACCATCTTGCCATAATTTATTAACATCTTCATCAATATCATCGAGTAAATATTCTTTTGGAATACCAATTTTTTTCCCTTTAATATTGCCTTTGATTAATTTATCAAAATCAGGAACGGAGTTTTCCATAGAAGTTGAATCCTTCTTGTCATAACCACAAATTATTTTTAAAAGTAAGGCACTATCAAGAGTAGTTTTGGCCAAAAATCCGGCCTGATCAAGTGAGCTAGCAAAAGCAATCATTCCATAACGCGAACATCTACCATAGGTTGGTTTAACTCCTATAATATTATTAAAAGATGCAGGCTGTCTAATTGAACCACCAGTATCACTACCAGTTGCAGCAAGACATAAATTAGCGGCAACAGCTGCAGCCGATCCACCAGAAGATCCGCCAGCAACTAAATCTTCACCATTTTTTTGATAAGGGCTCAGAGCATTGCCAAAATAGCTGGTAATATTAGCTGAACCCATAGCAAATTCATCCATATTAGTTTTGCCAAGCATTAAAGCGCCTGCATCCCATAATTTTTCTGTTACAGTTGATTCATATTCTGGGATAAAATTTTCAAGCATTTTAGAAGCTGAACTAGTTCTGACACCCTTAGTGCAAAATAGATCCTTAATTGCTAGTGGAATTCCTTCTAAAATTCTGGCTTCATTTTTGGAGATTTTTTCATCAGATTTTTTGGCAGATTCTAAAGCCAAATCAAAAGTTGTAGTAATAAAACTATTAAGATGTGCGTGATCTTCAATTGCCTTAATATATGATTTAGTTAATTCTGTTGCTGAAAAATCCTTATTTTTAAGAGCTGCAATAGTTGTTGTTAAATCTAATTTTGTTAAATCTGTCATTTATTACTAAATTCTTTATAATTTAAAATTCTATTCCAAATCGCTACCAAGAACCACTATAGGCTCGGGAGCCTTATCTGCAAATTCAAAAGAGATAATAATTACTCTCTCCCCTTTTTTTACCAAATGAGCGGCAGCACCATTAATAGAAATCACGCCAGAACCAGACCTACCTTTAATAACATAGGTTTCAAATCTAGCGCCAGAAGTTGTGCTGGCTACAAGAACTTTTTGAAATTCTTCAATTTTTGCCTTTTTCATAATTTCTTCATCAATCTCAATACTGCCTTCATATTCAATATTAGAATCAGTAACTGTGATATTGTGAATTTTTGATGATAAATATTCCTTCATTTCTAAGTAATTTTATCCAATTTTTTTGTAATATAATATTGTTGTAAAATAGATAATAAATTACTAAAAGTCCAATAAATTAACAATCCAGAAGGGAAGGTAGCAAAGACAAAAATCAATATATAAGGTAAAAATTTCATCATTTTTGCCTGTATCGGATCACCTGGTGTTGGGCTTAATTTTTGTTGTAAAACCATTGTTAGTCCCATGAGGATAGGCCAAATTCCAATTTGCAAAAATAAGCCATCTACAGAAAATGGTAATAGGCCAAATAAATTGAAGATGGAAGTTGGATCGGCAGCTGATAAATCTTTGATCCAGCCATAAAAGGGAGCATGTCTCATATCAATGGTAACAAAAAGCACTTTATAAAGCGAAAAAAATACTGGAATTTGAATTAGCATAGGTAAACAACCGGCGGCAGGATTAACTCCTTCTCTTTTATAGAGTTCCATAATTTGACGATTCATCTCCACTTTATTATCCTTATTTTCTTTCCTAATTCGCATAATTTGTGGTTGGAATTTTTTCATACGACCAATAGCAGTAAATGATTTATGGGCCAATGGAAACATAGCTAATTTTACCAATAAAGTCATGGCTAAAATAGCTAAGCCATAATTTTTTAAAATGTCACTAAATATGCTTAAAATAAAGAAAAATGGTTTAGTTAGAAAATAATACCAGCCAAAATCAACAGCTTTGTCAAATGAATCAATTCCTAAATCTTCGCCATAAGCGTCAAGTAAGGATAAAACTTTTGCTCCAGCAAAAAGATTATGATTAATTTTTACTTCCTCACCAGTAATAATTTCAAATTCATCAGTAATAAATCCGCCATCATAAATATTTTTTTTACCAGATTTTTGGTAAGAGAAATTACCATTAAATGGTAAATTATAATCAGGAATCATAGCGGTTAACCAATATTTATCAGTAATTCCAAGCCAGCCAGAATCGGATCTAAATTCATAATTTTTATCATCTTCTAAATCTGAATAGGAAATTTCTTCAAGTAGTTGATTAGAAACAGTGATCGGACCTTCATGCAGAATAAAATTATCCATGCCTTTATCTTTAAGATTACGATTTATCCTGCCAAAAGAAGCGATGGTGATATCTTTATTAGAATTATTTTTAATCGATTTTTCTATTTCAAACATATAATTTTCATCAAGGGAGATTTTGATTTGAAATAAAATATTATTGTTATTTTTCCAAAATAAAGTAATTGGAGAATTTGGCGTTAAAGAATTTGAATCAGATTTCCAGATGGTTTTAGAATTTGGTAAATTTAAATCAGAATTAGAGCTTAAAAAGCCAAAATCAACAAAATAATGTTCAAGAGAAGATAGGGGTGAAAGTAATGTGACATGATCACTATTTTCATCCAATGTTTCCTTATATTGTATTAATTTTAGATCATCAAATTTTAATCCTTCTAGTAAAATTGATCCTTGCAAATTATTACTTTTAATAGAAATTCGATTAGTGATCGAATCATTAATTACCTCATCTCTCTCTAGAAAGATTTGGTTTTTATCAAGAATTCTGGTAATTTTTTTGTCAGATATTTTATTGACAGATTTATTTAATTTATCTTCTTGCTTCTTTTTGGCAATTTGTTGTTTTTCATAAGCTTCAATTCTTGGTTGTTCGTAAAATATGGTCCAAGAAAATAAAACCAGTGCCGAAAGTATGATTGCTATTAAGATATTTCTATTTTCTTGCATATATTAAAGAATGTATATTTAATTGATAAAGATCGATTTGCAAGCGCTTCTTTGAAAGAAAAAATTTTAAACTATTTTTAATGAGAATAAAGGAAAAATTTCAAAATTTACAAAAAAATAATAAAAAAGCCCTTATTAGTTTTGTTGTTGCTGGTGATCCGGATTATGATTTATCTTTAGAAATCATGCATAATTTGGTAAAAAATGGTACGGATATTATTGAAATTGGTTTACCATTTTTAGATCCGGCGGGTGATGGTTCAATAATTGAAGAAGCTAGTAAAAGAGCAGTTCATAATGGCGCTACTTTAGAAAAGTTATTTAATTTAGTGGAAAAATTTCGTCAAAAAGATGAAGAAACTCCAATAATTTTAATGGGTTATTACAATCCAATTTATTATTTTGGTTTGGAAAAATTTACCAAAATTGCTAAAGAATCTGGAATTGATGGCTTATTAATTGTCGATCTTCCTTTGGAAGAAAGTCAAGATTTGCATGATCTTGCTATGAAAAATGCTTTAGATGTTGTTAATCTTGTCAGTCAAAATAGTTCTGAAAAGAGAATAGAGAAGATTTGCCAAAATTCTTCTGGCTTTATTTATCTAGTTTCAATTTTGGGTATCACCGGTACTAAAGAAGCTGATATTAGCGAGAATCTACCTTTTATTAATCACATTAAAAAATATAGTAATTTACCAATTGCCCTTGGTTTTGGTATTAAAAATCCTGATATTGCTAAGGAAGTTACCAAATTAGATATTGATGCTATAGTAGTTGGTTCATCTTTTGTTGAGATTGTCACTAATAATTTAGGTAATAAAGAGAAATTGCTTAATGATTTGTCAAAATCTGTTCAGGGATTTAGTAAGAATATATAGCCAATAGAATCCTGATATTTTAAAATAATTTACGATAAGTTAAAGATCCAAAATGTCCGACATATCCTGAGCCAGTTTCTAATTTATAATCTATTGAAAATATCGAACCACTATTTCTCTCATAAAGTTCCATTCCAGCATTAAGTCCATAAATATCCTCTATCAGATTTGTACCAGTTACTTTCATTTTAGAACCAGCGGCAATAAATTGTAAATCCTGTTCCTGACCTTTGGTTTTGTGATTTCTAAGCCATTTTAATCCTAATGATGGTTTGAAAGAATAATCAGAAAAATTATAATGTGATTTAAAGCTATCTTTTTTTTGATGTTTTCCTTCAAGAGACAATGATAATTCGGTTGTTAGATTATCAAGATCTTTATTTTCAACTTTCATATTTACCGTTGGAGCTCCTGTTTCTGTGTAATCATCCTGACTTAATTTAGAATAACCAATAGCAGCGCTACCCGTTACTAAAACTCTGTTAGATAAGTTGTGGATATATCCAAGAGAAGTTTTTGCCCCATATTGTATCCCGCCAAAATTAGCTCTAGCTGTTTCTGTAAAATTATTAATAAGAACTTTCCTTTCGCTTTCATAGGAATTTAAGGCAATATTAATGATATTTGAGTTATAAAAACCAGTAATAGATTTATTGTAATTGCTATTATAAAGGGAAATTTGATGAGAATTGATATCGTTGCTTTAACAGAAAATTACATTATCTGATGACTAGATATCTGAAATTGCGTAAAAATATGATATGCCAATTAAAGAATCCATATTACCAAAAATAGTACTGGTCATATCAATACCAGTGACTATACCTGCAACATTAGATTCAAAGCCACTTTGATTATTTTTACTTTCATAATCATATAGACCACCAAAAGTTTGGACCCAAATACCTGAATTATCAACAAAATTATTATCAAGATCAAAAATTATGATATTATTATCATCACCATAATCATAATTATATTTATTATTCTTACCATTATAGATTTTATTTATATTTTGTTGAAAATTGCTTAAACTAACCGATCCATTACTGCCAAAGCCGGTTGAATTAGCAGTAAAATTAGAAATTCTGCCGGCAACAATATTATTGGTTTGATTTGCCATTGATAATGAAGTAATCGAGCTAGCACTATTTTGATCACCTGTTAAAGCATTAGCAAGATTGTTAAGATCAGTTTGGGTCTCTATGTTAAGTAAGGCGGATTTTAAAGATGCAGTTTGATTATCACTAGATTCTAGGAATGAGATAACGGCACTTCCATTAGCGCCAGAACTAACAGCATTAATAGCAACTTGATTATATTTTGTAGTACAGTTATGGTATTACCACCAGCCAATGCCAGATCAACATCTAATAATATTTTATTAGGAACTGCAGTTGAAATGTTATCTAAAGTATCAACAATAGGATTTGTTGAAGTTAAGAATGTATTTACCTGTCCAATATCTGGATTGTCATAATTAAAATTAATTGTAGCGTTATCATTTATAGTTGCCGTTCCAGCAACAATTATGTCAGTTTGTGTTCTATCATCATTACCAACACCAATTACCAATGTTGATCCTGCCTCTATATTAAAATTATTAGCAAAAATATCTGTTGTTTTTGACATTGTAGCAGTCGAATTTGCACCAATATTTATAGTGCCAATATTATTACTACTTCCAGTACCTATATTACTGCTAATTATACTATTGCCGTTAAATGTAATTGTACCATCATTACTAGTAGCGACTTCTATTTTACCTGATCCTAAAATATTACCTGACATATATAATGTTCTACCATTAGCAATTTTTGTTAATTGATTTGCCGTGCCACCAGTATAAAAATCACTTATATGAGCATCCTGAGACAAAGTTACACCATTGGTGTTGTCAATATTGCTACCAATATTAATTGAAGTCGCACTTCCCAACTTTCCTATTTTTGCATTTATATTTTGTGTAGCACTAGAAGTATCTTTATTAAAAGTAATATTAGAACCAGAAGTGGTTGAGGATATATTATCAGCATAAATATCACCTGAAAAAGTTACAGTAGAATTATTACTAATTGTAATATTTCCAGCCACATCTCCACCAGCACCAATATTACCAGTTATAGTTTGGGCAGAACTACCGTTAAAATCTAAATTGCCTTTTAATAAAGCATCTGAGTTAGCAACATTAACATTGCCAGAAATAGCAACTTTATTTGTAGAAGTTGTTGTTAGAGTTCCTGAAGTTACGGTTAAATAATTAAGATTAACATTAGAATTATTGATGGTTAAGTCATTATTTAATTGTTTAGCAATTTCAAGATTCAAGGATGAGGCACTTGATAAAATACTACCATCTAAAGTTTGACCAGAAGTTGTGTCAGATATTTTTAATGTTCCAGAACCAATAATAGTTCCAGAAGTGGCAGTAATATTATCTTGAACTTCTAAAATACTACCAGATCCTATTGTTAAATTACCTCCTGTTAAATTTAATGCTACACCAGAAAATCCAGCTAAAGTTGCATTAGCATTTAAAGTTAAATTATTTGCCGATTGTAATCTTCTGGCATATAAGGGGTCATTTAAAGTAAGGCTTGAATTAGAACCATTAGTAACTATATCTAAATTTTTACCTTCTTCACCCAACTCAATATTAATTGTTTGAGCAGAAGAACCGTCAAATATTACGTTACCGCCAGTGCCGACCGTTCCTGTAATTTTACCTGTGCTTGCTGTAACATTACCATTAATTAATAATGTTGCGCCACTATCCACTCTTGCTGTTTTAGCACCAAGATCCATATTATTAACATAGACATCTCCTTTAAATTTTACCCCATCTGTATGTAAAGCAGAATCTAATATTAGATTGCTAATTCTAGCGCCAGTAGCTCCAATTGTTGAGTCAATAATTTGAGCAACGGAACTTTTACTAAGGGTAATATTTTTATTTGTAGCGACTATTGAACCTGCATAGATATCACCAGCAAGATTAACATTTTCTTTTGCAGTAATAGTAGAAAATTTATTACCATTGGCTCCAATTGTTGCAGCAATAATTTTATCAGAACCTGAAAAAGAAATGTCTCTATCACTATTAATATTATTACTAGCATTGATAGATTCAGCATAGATATTACCAGCAAAATCAATATTGTTTGTATTATCTCCTAGAGTAATTGTAGTATTTGTATCTCCACTAGCTCCAATATCAGTTGAAATCATTTGAAAGCCATTTGTCACTTTGCTGTATTTTTATTAAAATTAATAGCTATAGTGTTGGTGTTGGTCGATTTAACTACTGAACTAGCATAAACATCACTAGTAAAGCTAACTATATCACCAGCTGTTAGATTATTACCCAAAATAATATCTCCTATCGCTGATCCGCTTGCTCCAATATCGCCACTAACAGTTTGATTATCACTAGCTTTATCAAGGGTCATATTCTGTCCAGCACCAAGAATATTAGATGATAAATTCTGTAAAAAAGTTACCCCACTACTATTACTTAAATTAATATTAGCAGTAGTAATGTTAGCATCTATTGTTTGAATACTAGATCCATTAAAGCCAATATCATAACTACCTCCAGCAATTGAGTTAGCATAAATATCTTTGGCAAAATTAATAGTGCCACTTGTTTTATTAATTGTAATAGTGCCTAAACTATTACTATTATCTCCCAAAGAGCTATTAATTACCTGACTATTCGTACCATTAAATTGAATATTTTTATCAGCATCATCTATAGCATTTGTGGTATTAAGATTTGTACCTCCAAAGATAAAATCGCCCGTAGTCGCAATGCTAAAATCTGTAGCATAAATATCGCCATTAATGGTAAAATCATTTGTACCAGTTTGGGTTAGAGCGGCAATAACATCATCACTAGTTCCAAGAGTTGATGCGGTTGAAAATGTTGCACTACTAGTATCAATAGTAATTGTACCATCGCCATAGATATTACTGCTAGTTGAAAGACTACCACTTAAATTAAGGATAACACCTCTATTTAAATTAATATTATCAACATGCAAATTATTATTAGCGCTAAAATTTATGGCACTGCCGGAAGTAATATCAAGAGCAGAAATTTTATTATTACTATCTATACCAATTCCAGAATCTAAAACTGTTCCAGATGCAACCAATCTTAATCTGCCAGCACCAGATATTTTGTTTAAGCCAGTTATAGAATTTGTCGCACTTAAATCTAAAGTATAATCATTATTTATTACTGAGTTACTATTGGTAGTAAATGCAGTATTCACTACAGCAATACCAATATCAGTACTATTACCAAAATTTGTAGTAGAATTTAATGTTAAATTATTTACATCAATTGCTTTATTAACATTTACTATACTGCCCGCTGTGGTAGTGATATTATTAATAGCGTTACCATCTGTACCTAAAATTGTTGATATAGTTTGAGTACCACTAGTAGAGGATAGATTTATATCACCATTTCCATCAGCGACACCCTGGATAGTTCCCCCTGCAATATCACCTGTTGCATCAAGAATATTGCTATCATTAAGATTTGTGATAGTAGTACTATTGGCAGAAGTAAAATTATTAGCGTAAATATCACCTGTTGCAAAAGTAGTGCCGGCAATATTATTATTAGTAATAGAAAATCTGTCAGCGACAGATCCAATACCAGTATCTACAGTTATTGTTTGATTAGAAGCACCATCAAAAGTAAGTCGTGAATCTGTAGCATTAGCAATTAATGATGAGGCAGAGATATTTTGACTAAATTTAGCTTTATTTACTCTAATCGTACCTATTTCAGTACCCGAATCTCCTAATATTACATCAATATCCTGTTCCAAATTTGATAATAATTCGATAGTTGATGTTTTATTTGATTTGCTTTCAGTAATTTTATTACTACTATTATCAGTAATATTACCAGTGATTTTTAAGATATTTGATCCTTCATTAATTACTAAGTTACCAGCAAGTAAAAAGTTAAATCATCAGTATAAATATTTTTGTCAATATTTACATCGGATGCTGAAGATATTTTTAAATTTGCAATTTCAGAATTATCCTCTCCGATTTGAAAATTAGTTGTACCAACCTCTCTCAAGACAACGGTGCCATTATCATTTGATGAGCTTTTAATAACATTATTACCAGTTGTTTGCTTCATTAAGACCAAAACCATTATTTAGAGTTACTGTGGCATTATTGCCAATTTCAAATTCATTAGCATATATTTGATCTTGTAAAGTCACACCTGAAGAATTGTTGCTATTAGTAATAGATATTTTCTGAAAATTATTTCCTGATGCCCCTATCTCTCCTGTTCCAAGGTCAATTATATT
The DNA here is from genome assembly GCA_038142525.1 of Rickettsiales bacterium. Taxonomy (GTDB): domain Bacteria; phylum Pseudomonadota; class Alphaproteobacteria; order Rickettsiales; family UBA1997; genus CAJQHK01. The sequence continues at coordinate 112,198 of JAYQKE010000015.1, read as the reverse complement.
TGCCTTCGATCCACCAAATGTTAAATTTTTATTTGTATTATCCGTACCACTAATATTTCCGTTATTTAAATGTATATCGCCATTAAAATTAATGTCAGTTAAACTACTACCTAAGGTAATTGCAGATAATTGCTCACTTGCAGTTGAAGTACCAATATTAGCATTAATAGTTTGCGATGATCCTGATAAATTTAAGGTCGCATTTGTTCCTCCACTATCACTAGAATCTGCCTTAATTGTAGCAATATTGGTAGCTGTTCCAAGATTAACATTGCTAGAAATATCAAGAGTTGAATTATCAGCTAACTTAATAGTAGCAGATTCTTGATTTAGGGTGATATTATCTATAAAGGCATTTTGTTTTAAGTGAACTCCGCCACTAGCTGCAATATTAATATTATCTATTGCTGCACCACTTGCTCCTATAACAGTATCTATCACTTGCTCACCTGATGATTTATTAAAAGTTAAATTAGATGATGATGAGGATTCTGAGATATTTGTAGCATAAATATCCTGCATCAAGGAAACCTCACTTGAATTATTAATATTAATATTACCCAATTTTGTTACATTAGATCCGATAGTTGTGTCGATAGTTTGAGCGGATGTACTGGATAGAGTAATATCTATATGATCTGGTGTACCACCATTATTAACAATATTATTGCTATAAATATCACCCTTAAAATCAGCTTCAGTACCTGAGCTATTGGCGGTAATTGATATCGATCCTAAATAATTTGTATTAGATCCAAGATTGCCATTAATGGTTTGAGTAGAAGTGCCACTATTTGTAAGATTAATTCCACCATTACCAGAAGCGGTGGCATCTGCTCCCCTTATAGTATTTTGATTGCTACTAGTGACATCGCCACTGATATTTAGAGATTTAGCATTTGCTATTTCTATTACTTCACCAGTGGTACCAAAAGAAATATTATCTATAGTGGCATTTTCTGCCAAATTTAATTGATTTGCAGAATTAACATTTAAATTAGTAATATGACTATTAGCTGAATTAATCGTAACTGTGCCACCCGTTTTGTTAATTTCTAAATTAGCTAATTTATTACTAGCATCACTACCAAGATTAGTATTTGTCTTTGCTATAGTTTGATCATTTGCTCCAGAAAATTTTACTGTGCCATCAGCACTTGTATTACCCTTTATTGTACCAGTACCTATTATATTGCCTGATATATCTAATGTTTTGCTATTTGCAATATTAGCATTGATGCTATCATAAATAAGAAGATTTTGAGCAAAAATATTACTATTAAGATTTTTTTCTGATGTGGATAGAGATATAGCGTTAATTCTATTTGCATCAGTTCCTATATCATTAGCAATTTCTATAGTTTGCGTAGTTGCACCATTAAAGTTAATTTTGCCATTAGATAAAGAAGTTAATGTGTTCAAATATAAATTATTGCTAAAATTAACCCCAACTATATTGTCGTTTGATATATTAACATTTAATGTAGATGCACTAGATTGACCTATATCACTAGTGACATTTATTGTGCTTGAACCAGTAAAATCTATTGTTCCAGTCGATGCTTGATTAATATTATTTCCAGTCAATAAATCTGAATAAAGATGTAATGTTGCATTTGACTCAATTGTGCTGCTATCGCTATCAGTTGAGGTAAAATTTGTCACATGTGCATCTTTATTAAATGTTACTGTTGATCCTACTGCTATAGTTAGATTATCTATTTGTTCATCTGTATTAGCTGTTCCAAGTTGAGCGCCAGAAGTTTGACTAGTACCGCTAAAATTAATTGTCTCATTACTTCCCGAGCTACCCTTTATTAATCCCTGAAAGGAACTAGTGCCTATTGATAAATTCCCTGCTATATCCAGAGTATGATCAGTTTGTAATATGGCGCTATTATTATGGATGATCATATTATTGGCATATATATCACCATCCAAATTAACATTAGAAGTAGCATTAAAGCTAGTTGTACCAATATTTAATTGATTGATTTTATTGCTAGAAGTTCCAATATTTGACTGTATTGTTGTATCTGACGCTGAGGAGTATAATTCTACTTGGTGATTATTGCCAGATGTAGTGCTGGTAATTCCGTTAGCTATATAGGAATTGCCACCAATTTTTAGAGTTTGACTATAGCTATCTTGAAGATTAATTGAATTAATTGCACTACCACTAGCACCTACATTGCCAGTAATATCTAAAATTCGTGATTGGTCATTAAGAAATCTTATTATCCCTATGCTATTTGCAGTGGTTGTAACATTTCCCATGGATAGGCTAGTACCATTATGATTAATGGTAAAATATCTGTCTGCTATATAATTAATATTATCATTTTCATTGATTTGAGAACTGTTTAATCCTCTCGTACCAATAACATGAGTAGCTGAAATAGCTGATTGATTGGTAATAAATATTACAATTACTAGGATTAGTAAATTACTGCTTTTATTATAAAACTTTCCCCTCACTTATTATTTTTTTTAAAAGTTGATGCACACTAGCCTGATTGTAACATATTTTGCTATAAAAAACAACAAAATTTATGCAAAAATTGTTCATAAGGTAACGAGATATAATCAACCTATCTAACAACAAAATTACCAAATCTGGTAAATTCTGCATCAAAAAATAAATCAATATTGCCAACGGGGCCATTTCTCTGTTTGGCGATAATCACTTCAGATTTATTCCTAATTTCGGACATTTTATCCTGCCAATTTTTAAAGGCTTCAATTTCTGCTTCATCTGGTCTTTTACGTTCCAAATAATAGCTTTCACGATAAATGAAGGCCACCACATCAGCATCTTGCTCAATGGATCCTGATTCACGCAAATCAGAAAGTTGCGGTCTTTTATCATCCCTTTGTTCCACAGCACGAGAGAGCTGTGACAGGGCAATGACTGGAATATTAAATTCTTTAGCAATAGCTTTTAATCCTTGTGTAATTTCAGAAATTTCCTGTACTCGATTTTCAGTTTTTTTACTGCCCCTAATTAATTGCAAATAATCAATAATTAATAAGGATAGATTTTTCTTTTTAATTAATCTTCTAGTTCGGGTACGAATAGCCGAAATGGAAAGTGCTGGAGTATCATCAAGAAAAATCGGCATATCAGCAATTTCTGCACTTCGGGCACTAATTACCTGCCATTCATCTTCAGTAATAGTTCCTGATCTAAATTTAGTAGCGCTGATACTAGTTTCCATCGATAAAATTCTTGAAGATAATTGATCAGAAGACATCTCCAAAGAAAAAATACCTACAGCTCTTTTTTCCTCATTAGAAAGATCTTGTTCCATTAAATATTTACAGCCATTAACAGCAATATTAATGGCCAGAGCAGTTTTACCCATTGAAGGACGGCCAGCAAGAATAAGCAAATCAGAATTTTGCATACCACTTAAAATATGATCCAAATCAGTAAGGCCAGTTGAAATTCCAGTAATGTGAGAATCGGTTTGTTTGGCAATGAGAGTTTTTTCTAAAGTAGTTTTTAAAGCGTCAGAAATTCCCTTAAAATCGCTGCCAGAATTTTGAGCAAAAGTTAAATTAAAAATTTCCCTTTCGGCATTTTCAATTTTTTCCAAAGCTGTCTGATCATCCAGATCATTGCAATTAATAATAATATCTTCAGCAATCATGGTTAAATTACGCTTGAGATAAAGATCGTAAATTAATTTAGCGTAATCTGCAATATCCACAATACCAGTGGCTTTATCCATCAAAACTGCCATATATTTCATACCGCCAATTGCTGAAATTTCTGCAGTATCAGCGAAAAATTGCTTTAATGTGACATTATTAGCCACAATATTCATATCTGCTACAATATGAAGAATTTCAGCATAAATTTTTTGATGAGAAGGTTCGTAGAAATGTTCAGCCAGCAAAAATTCTGAGACACGATTAAGATAATCATTATTTAAAATGATAGTGCCTAAAATAATCTGCTCAGCTTCTAGATTATATAATTCTCTTTTATTGATTGATTTTACCGGCTCTTCTGCTATATTTTCAGTATTTTCCATTAAATAATTATGTAATTATGTTAGATATTTTTAATAAAAATTTACATTTTAATTCCTCATCCATCAGCTTATTGACCATATTAATCTTAATTATTATTTATGCTATAATAATTTTTGTTAGTAATAAAATCATTGATAAGTTACAAAAAAAACTAAATGAAGAAGATAAGAGGCAAATAATTCTTTCATCAATAAAAAAACCATTAAATTTCTTTTTTCTAGCTTGTTTTGCAGCTATTATAATTACATTTTTTCAGGAATATTTTTCTTATAGCCTGAATATTGCTCATAAAATTTTTACTATCGGTTTGAGTTTTTCAATAATTTGGTTTGGTTGGAGAGTTATTATTGCTTATGAAAATTATTTTACTGATGATAAAAAAAGCAAATATGATTTAACGACAATTTTGGCAATTATTAAATTATTAAAGGCAATTTTAATCATTGTCTTTTTATTAATGATTCTTGACCAATTTGGTGTTAGTTTGAGTGGCGTTATTGCTTTTGGTGGAATTGGCGGAATTGCTATTGGTTTTGCAGCTAAGGATCTTTTGGCTAATTTTTTCGGCGCTATAATGCTTTATCTTGATCGACCATTTTCAGTTGGTGATTGGATCAAATCTCCTGACCGTGAAATTGAGGGTACGGTTACTCATATTGGCTGGCGACTGACAAAAATCCGTACTTTTGAAAGTAGAATGCTTTATGTGCCAAATTCAATTTTTAGTAATATTGCTATTGAAAACCCCTCTAGAATGTCTAATAGAAGAATTTTTGAAACAATTGGTCTGCGTTATAATGATATTCAAAAGGCTGGAGTTATTATCGAAAAAATTAATAAAATGCTAGAAACTCACCAAGATATCGATAATAAAAAAACCTTGATGGTTAATCTTAATAAATTTAATGAATTTTCGGTCGATTTTTTCATTTACACCTTCACTAAGACTACCAATTGGGAGGAGTTTCATCAGGTGAAAGAAAAGATTCTGCTAGAAATTAGCGATATCATAGCAGGGCAGGGCGCTGAAATGGCCTTCCCCACCTCACAGGTGAAGATAGATAATCTGGAAAAATTATCCCTAAAATAGTTTTTTTCACAGAATTTAGGAAATTATCAGTTAAATTAGTTATAATTGTACAATACCTTTACTTCCTCTTGAATCTGGAGTACCACGCTCTTCTGGTCTTATTCTCGGTGTTGCCCCAGGTGTTGTTTGGTCAGGTTGTTGTTTTGCTTCTTCTAATCCATTTATTTCATCTAATCTTTCTTTGATAGTTTTTAATATAGCCTCTTTTAATTGATTATTCATTTCATGTTCACTATAAATTTTCTCTACAGTATATTTAATTACGTGGGAGTTGTGGCATCGAGTTCGGTTTTAACTCCTCCTATAGAATGATTGAGATTGTTGTTAGAAACTCCCCCAAAGTTGCAAAGCAACTTTGACCCCCTCTTAACTCCCTTACTCCCCTACATAATCAAAACATTCCAATTGATCGATAAAAAAGAGCAATGGATTGTTTAAAGTAAATTGAGACAGCATTATATCCGATCTTGAAAAGACTGAGATCAGATAAGTTTCCAAATCTCCTTTTTCTATAGAGTTTTTTTTAATATTACTTTTTGATCTAGATATTGCATATCCAATAAAGCAAACAAGAGCATGTGATAATAATACACAATATAAAAGCCTCTTAAATCTATCATATTTCCTAATTTTATTATTTTCTATGTCATAACCAGAGCTTTTACAATCTTGGTAATTCTTCTCTATTTTAAAACGATTCTCATAGATTTGTTGTTGTGCCATATTATCATCACTACTCATTAGATACCATATCTGCTTATCTTGAGTGCATATTGTAAGGTTTAGCTCCCTTTTCCATGATACAGATTTGGCTTTGAATATCTTGTCTTCTTTTATGCTGTTAAGATTAATTTTTTGATTATCATATTCTATTATCAAATTAGGATTAATTCTTAATACATAATCAAAATTATTTTCCTTGCAAAGATTAGCGAATCTATTATTTCCAAAACCCCTATCCGCAACTATTACATAGCTATATTTCTTAGATAATACATGCCTTAGCCCCTTTATAAAAGCTTCTTCCATTTTTATTTGTGACATTTGATTCTTCTTTTTTGGATATTTGCGCATCGAAAAATATATGGTAATTGCTTTACCATTTAAAATAACTGAAGCACTAAGAATTAAGAAATTATTTTCATGACTTGTGAAGTCGATATTTATTTGTATTCTTTGACCTTTCAATATTACATTTTTTTCCTCTAACAAGCTAAATATTAGCTTCACATGTTTGCGCCAAAAGGAATCATCTATCTGGAAATCTTTGCTCTGTAATAATCTATAAACAGCCATATCATTTGTCTTAAAGCTTTTATTGTTTTCCTTTGAAAGCTGTCTGGCTATTTGGTAAGTATTAGCGCTACCGCATCGCATTATCGCAGTTGTTATATTAGCTAACCTCTTTGGAAGAACTTTGCCAAAGTCACTGAAATATTGATTTATTAATTCTTTCATGATCCTTATTTTGATTAAGGAGGATATGATATATCGTGAAAATTAATGATCAATAATTATGTAGGGGAATAAGCTGTTCTACCCCTGTAGCTGCAGAAGGCTGTTCTACACTATTTGAAGGTATATTTCTACAGTTCCTGTAAACTCCTGTCACAATCATATTAACTAACGAAAACGACGTAACTACACTTGTTGCAATACGATGCCCTGTATTAGAAGTAGCTATAGTCAATAACGCTCCAACAATAGAAGCTAGATTAGCACCCGTGATGCGAGGGTGTTCTTCTCCAGGATATGGTTCACTATTAGGGCATAAGCTCCTCCCAAAATATTGGTCTATTATATATGTCATGTGAATATAATTAATAAAAGTAAAAAACTTAATTATATCAGAATTTTTAATCAAAGTCAATGCCAAAAAGAAAAATAAAAACAATCCAGACAAGTTTTGTAGCAGGCGAAATCAATGAAGCCCTTTTTGGTCGTGTTGATAAGGAGTTATATTTTAAGGAACCTCTGATTTTCCTATTTAATTTTGTCTATTTTTTCATTTTTCAGAAAAAATTTTTATAATTTGGATAAAGATTGCTAATTTTGTTAAAAATTAACAATCTTTATCCAAATTTAGGCATTATTTGTGGTAATTTCTCTAGTTTCTTGTCTAATTTTACCATTTTTGGCTAAATTAGACACATTTATCCCTTGTTACGCTGTATTTGGTAGTATTTTTCTAACCATATAGAGATTAGCAAGGGATGATAGCATTTGTAATTGATTAGTATTCTTTTGTAAACCATTATATCTAACCTTTCTATAGCCCCAAAGATGCTTTATAATTTGAAATGGATGTTCAACTTTAGCTCGAACTGATGAAAATTGTTTATTCCTCTTTTTTTGCTTATTTGAAAGTTTTTTGTTAGATTTAGCTCTATTGGTTATACCATAAAATATATTGTGATTCCTACAAAATCTTTTTATTGCCTTATCATCATAGGCCTTGTCACCAAATAAAGAAGTTTCATCACCATGTAATAACTCCTCTGTTTTAGTAGAATCATGATCTTTAGCTGTCGTCGTGACAATAGAATGAATAATTGGCTTACCCTTAGTTTGCACACCAATATGAGACTTCATGCCAAAATAATAATTCTTCCCTTTCTTGGTAGAAGACATCTCTTGGTCCCTTTTCCTCTTCTTGTTTTTTGTACTAGTTGGAGCAGATATTAATGTCGCATCAGTTATCGTACCCTCCTTCAACAAAAGATCATTCTCTTCAAGATATGAATTTACCTCGTTAAATATAATCGACGATAAATTATGCTTTTCCAATAAATGACGGAATCTCAATATCACAGTCTCATCCGGAACATTATCAATACCAATATCAATATTTAAGAATTTTTGAAAACTTATTCTATCATATATAGCATCCTCCATAGCTGGATCACTAAGACCAAACCACTGCTGTAACAAATGAATCTTAAATATTAATAATAAATCTGTCACCTTCCTGCCACCGTAATCACTAGTACCATTAGGATAAAAAGGCTCTATCTTATCAATCAATCTTTGCCATGGAATAATATCCGTCATTTGATTAAGAAACTTCTCCGCTCTTAATTTTCTACCAGAAATTGCTAATGAAAAAAATGATTGCTGGGTTGCCATAATTATATATTTTATTTGAATTTAATATATCAATAATAAGCAAAAAAGCTAGATAAATCAAGCTTTTCTGGCTATTTTTATCAAATAAATTCAAACAAAATTTTATAAAATAACTTTGCTAAACTTTGGCAAAAATAACAAAATTAAACAGTTTCAAATCTATAAATTAGATAATTGGTTTTTCAGAGGTTCCCTAACAAAAAACTTTCAAATAAGCAAAAAAAGAGGAATAAACAATTTTCATCAGTTCGAGCTAAAGTTGAACATCCATTTCAAATTATAAAGCATCTTTGGGGCTATAGAAAGGTTAGATATAATGGTTTACAAAAGAATACTAATCAATTACAAATGCTATCATCCCTTGCTAATCTCTATATGGTTAGAAAAATACTACCAAATACAGCGTAACAAGGGATAAATGTGTCTAATTTAGCCAAAAATGGTAAAATTAGACAAGAAACTAGAGAAATTACCACAAATAATGCCTAAATTTGGATAAAGATTGTTAATTTTTAACAAAATTAGCAATCTTTATCCAAATTATAAAAATTTTTTCTGAAAAATGAAAAAATAGACAAAATTAAATAGGAAAATCAGAGGTTCCTATAGCAACGGATTATTGGATATCGTATGAGAAATTTGTTCCTAAGGACAAGCATATTCAATCCAAGGCACATACTTATACTATCGAGGGCTATAATAGCTTGTTCAGACACTTCTTGGCTAGAATGAGAAGAAAAGAGCAAATGCTACTCTAAATCAATAAAGATGCTTGAATATTCAGTAAAATTATTGATTTTAAAGAGAAATGGCTTATTATCTATTTTGGATTAACAATGCCAAATCTTCTATATTTTTTATTTTAAGATGGGATATAACATAACTTTTCCAAAGCAAAATCACCTTCAAAATATCTCTTACTATTGCCACTACCACCTTTACCATCACTTATAATAATATCTTCAGTGATTTTGGTAAATTTAGTAGAATTTCGATTATTAATAGAACGAGAACAGGCGTAACAGGATAAAATTCCCAACAAATCATCAGAAAATATCAATCTTAAATGATGTAAAATATTAAAAAAATAAGAGTTCTTATATTTATTAGAGCCAATATTTGCCCCAGCAGCAATTTTTAATAAAACATAATCATCATCCTTAGCAATGAAGCTAATATAAATATCATTTACTAAAATTGCAGAGCTGAGATTTAAAATATTTTTTAATTTTTGACTATTTTTAAAAATTGCCACCATTGAAAGACCTGTGGCAATAATATTATCAGAGATTTTAATATTGAAATTGAGATCTTTGGAAAATTGATATTTTGCTTTATATCCAAGTGATAAATGTAATTTACTACAATAAATATATTCTCCATCCTGAGTTACAATTCCTGCCAATTTATTATTTTTCTTATCGATTAAAACCTGACTGATTTCTACTGATTCTAACCATTTTGCAGAATTCTTCTTAGCAATTTTAGCATTAATTTGGTGAATATCATGACGCAAACAACCATCATCATTAAATAAAATTATTTCTTTTATTAAATTCTCTTTCTCAAAAATCTTTTTAATCTTATTTTCCTCTAATTTTACATGAGAAATATCTGATATCTTCTGATTTTTTTGTCCTTTAAGAATAATTTCCATTGCTGGCAATTGATCATTTCTTAGATTAATTTTATTTTCTTTTTCAATTTTTTTTTGAATCTCAATTGATTTTTTAGCATATTGTAAATCTAGATCATAAGAAGTTTCTTTTCCTAAAAATTTCCTAATTCTTTGCCATAACCAATTTAATTCATTTTGAAAATAGATTTTTAATATCTTGATATCACAAGTTAACTTCACATCAATTTTGGGATAATTAACATCTAAAATATCATATTTTTTGGGAAAAAAATATTTTAATAGGCTATTTATTAATAATCTGTGACCAGCAAAATAATTATTGGAATAGATAGCAGAACTATTTCTACTATGAATCTGTTTGGTTGAATGGTGAGAATTAGATTCTAGATAATTTCTAGTTAAATAAATTATTTTATCAAATTTCTTTCTAATATTTTTATCAGTTGCAGCTATGATAATTTGTTCCTCAGCGGCAGGTCCTCCGGCAGCAAGCATTATTTGTAAATGATTATTTTTCTGATAATTTTTAAAATATGGGGTATTTTTAATATTTTTAAATAAAACTTTTGAAGTTTTGTTAGAAATTTTATCTATTTGAAAATTAATATAATTTGGCCCTAGAATATTTCTGGCAATATGAATTGTCTTTTGGTCTGAAGTAAAAAATAATTTAGATTCTGATGATAAATTATGAAAATCAATAGATTCTTTGAAGCTTTCTAAATCTTTTTTTCCAATTATCCTTATGATCTTATTAACATTTAAATGATGTTTAGGGTTATTCATTTAAATATTCTTTAGATCTATAATGGCTATCTCCCCTATATTGAGGTTTTGATAATTTCTCTAAATCTCTAATAGCCCTATCTTCCATATCAACATTTTTAGTAAATCTTCTCATACCGTAGGGATATGGCACATTACCAGGATATTTTTTTATTGAATTTGGAGGTAGCGGTTTAACTGATTTCATCTTCATTACTTGCTCCTTAAAATCTGGAGGCATGACCATATTATTTTGTTTTGCCCTAGGAGCCATCTTGCTATGAGGATAGCTATATAATTTCATACAGCAAGAAAGGAATAAGATGATAATGATTGAAGGTATTTTTTTAATCAAAAGAAATCTCATAAAGATATTATCTAATCTGAACCATAAGCGTTAATAAGATATTCCCTTTTCTTAAAATCACGACATTTTATTGATAGAAATGAGGCCATTGGTAAAATTAAGAAGCTACCAAAAGCATCTAAAACGCATCTGGTATTTTCTGATCCCCTACCCTCTCTAACAGAATACCAAGTTTCAAGATCAATAGTTTTACGATAATCTTTACCAATAATAGTTGCTTTATAATCTCTAGAATCTGGTAATAAAGATATATCTATAGGAGTTTTGCCGTAATAAGCATTATTAACATAAAGATCGGCATTTGCAGGGTAACTATGAATTTTGATAGTAACTCTATCCTCATTAAGCCTAGCACAAGAAGTAAATAATAATGAAAATATGGTAAAGAATGATAAAAATTTATTAAGAAACATATTATTGATGATCTTTATTAAAATTATTTTGCCATTCTTCTTCTAAGGAAGAAACAAATTTTGAAATTTTAGAAAAATCATAATCCAACTCTAAATTTGGATTATGAATTATATTAACAATTTTACTATAAGTCTCATCAAGATCCTCATTAATTAAAACATGATCATATTCATTAAAATGTTTGATTTCATTAATAGCGCCAACCATTCTCTTTTTTACAACATCATTACTATCCATAGCCCTATTTTGCAATCTAGAATATAATTCCTTCATAGATGGCGGCAATAGAAAAAAACTAATTATTTTATTTTTATTGAATTTTTCATTTAACTGCCTGGCTCCTTGCCAATCGATATCAAATAAAACATTAGAATTTTTGCTAAAAGCATCATCTAACATTTTTCTTGGGGTGCCATATTTATTGCCAAAGATATTGGCAGATTCTAATAATTGATTTTGAACTTCTAATTCTTCAAACTCATCTTCTGTAACAAAATAATAATCTTTTCCATCTATCTCATTTTCTCTTTTTTTCTAGTGGTTGCTGATACTGATAAAATAACATTTAGGTCGCTTTTTATCAACATATTACAGATGGTTGATTTGCCAGCGCCAGATGGGGAGGAGATGATAATTAAAAATGGCGGATTTATTACACTCATTTACTGTTAGTGTAAATCATTGAAGAATTCATTTAATTATTCTTTTTTTCAATAGTCAGATCCGGCGCATCAACAGCTTTCATACCAACCACATGATATCCTGAATCAACATGAAGTACTTCACCAGTAACGCCGCTACCAAGGTCACTTAATAAATAAACAGCAGAATCGCCAACATCTTTAAGATTAATATTTCTTTTTAGAGGAGAGTTGTGCTCATTCCATTTAAAAATATATTTAAAATCACCGATACCGCTAGCAGCAAGGGTTTTAACTGGTCCAGCAGAAATAGCATTAACTCTGATATTATCATTACCAAGATCAACAGAAAGATATCTTACACTAGCCTCAAGAGCAGACTTAGCAACACCCATAACATTATAATGAGGTACAACTTTTTCAGCACCATAATAGCTAAGAGCGATCACACTACCAGAATCAGATTTTTTTAATAGATTTTCTGCATATTTAGTAACAGAAACTAAAGAATAAGCTGAAATATTCATAGTATTGGCAAAATTTTCTGGAGTGGTATCAACATATCTACCTCTAAGCTCTTCCTTATCCGAATAAGCAATTGCATGAACTAAAAAATCTAATTTACCCCATTTTTTTTCTAATGTTTTAAAAACAGCTTTAATAGAATCAATATCGGTAACATCACAAGGTAAAATAATATCAGAATCAACTGAAGCGACAAGGGGTTTAATTCTTTTTTCTAAAGCTTCTCCCTGATAAGTAAAAGCTAACTCTGCACCATATTTATGAGCTTGATCAGCTATGCCCCAAGCAATTGAGCGATTATTAGCTACACCCATTATTAGACCTTTTTTACCTTTTAATATTGTCATGATATATTATATTATCTTTAGTTATTATTGAAGAGCCAAGGAGTTGATTGATTAGCTTTATCTTCATATTGATCAATTTTACCTGCCATAGATAAAGTTAGACCAATATCATCTAAGCCATTAATTAAACAATGTTTTTTGAAATCATTTATCTTGAAATCTACTTCTTCATTATTAAAAGAAATTTTTTGCAATTCAAGATCTACAGTAATTTGATTTTCTGGATTTTTAGCAAAATCCATTAATTTTCTAACCTGATCCTGACCAAGAATAATTGGTAAAATACCATTTTTAAAACAATTATTATAAAAAATATCAGCAAAAGAAGTCGAAATAACAACTTTTATACCAAAATCTAATAAAGCCCAAGGAGCGTGTTCACGACTGGAGCCACAACCAAAATTATCACCGGAAATTAATATTTGAGATTTTTCATAAGATGGATTATGAAGAATAAAATCCTGAATTTTACTACCAGATTCATCATATCGCATCTCGTAGAATAAACTAGTACCAAGGCCAGTTCTTTTAATAGTTTTTAGGAATTGCTTGGGAATGATCATGTCAGTATCAATATTGACCAAATCCAAATAGGCAAATCTCTCGCAGTTAGTTTTTTAAATTTATCCATTTTTAAATTTATTAATCTATCAAATAAAATAATATTATTGTAATTTATATTTGCAAGGATGTTTAATATCATTTTAATATTTGGTTTATTCCATTTTTTGGTGGAAATACTGGAGGTATTTTCTCATAAAAATTATAATTAAAATTGTCGATTACCCTCAGCAACTCAAAAGGCTGTAGGAAAAATTGCTTTAAAGATGGGAAATGGTATAAATCAAATATTAACAGAATCTAATAAAATTAAATGCATCAGATAACAATTGAAAAAATAGTGCCTTTTAGCGCCAAAGAAATGTTTGACCTAATTATGGATGTTGAATCATATCCAGAATTTCTACCTTGGTGTATAGATGCTAAAATCCTTGAAACCAAGGAAGATGAAGAGGTGCTAGCTGATTTAGATATTAGTTTTAAAGCCGTTCATAAAAAATACACTTCAAGGATTACTGTCAATCACATTTCTGAAAATGAATCGGAAGTTTTTGTCAGAGCAATTGAAGGGCCATTTAGAAAATTAGAAACTTATTGGCATTTTAAAGATCTTAATGATAAGGAAAGTAAAATTTATTTTGATATTGATTTTGAATTTCATTCTAAAATTCTATCTTCCATGCTAAATTTTATCTTTAAAAAAGCTAAAATGAAGATGGTTGAATCTTTTGAAGAAAGGGCTTTTGAAATATATAAACCTCATAATTAGCGGAAAGATGACGGTATTACCCAAAAGCTAAAAGCCTTTTAGAACATCTCTCATAGAATATAGGCCATTTTCCTGACCGCTAGCCCAAATAGCAAGTTTTCAAAAATTTTTAAATATTGCGAATAGCACCCTTAGCATAAATTATTCTGTTAGACGCTTTATGAGTTAACCCTCTCACCATCACTGGCAAAAATAACTGAATGATCACCAATAACATCACCACCTCTTAAAGATGCAAAGCCAATCTCATTTTTTGTTCTTTCTCCCGTAATACCATCTCTTGTTCTTTTAGCAACCTCACCAAAATTTAACCCCCTGCCAGAAGCCACGGCCTCACCAAGTGAAAGTGCAGTTCCAGATGGTGCATCTTTTTTATAACGATGATGCATTTCAATAATTTCAGCATCATAATCTTCATGAAGAATTTTTGCTACTTTTTCAGTGAGATTCATTAATAAATTAACACCAATTGACATATTGGTAGAATAAACTATTTTGGTTTTTACAGCCGCCTCATAAAGATTTTGTTTTTGCGATTCTGTAAAACCAGTAGTACCGCAAATAAAAATCTTTTTATATTGAGCAACTTTTTTTGGCACATAAAATCGATAATTCTGGTGCTGAAAAATCAATTACAGCATCTGAATTTTTAAATAATTCATCAATATCACTATTTGCAACTAGATCTAAATTTTTAATTCCAACAATCTCGCCGATATTCTGACCATCTAAACCAAGATTTTTATCAACCAAACCAAATGATATATCCGCTATATCATGCTGATGAACTAGCTGGGCAATTTGTGTACCCATTCTACCATTTATACCTGTAATTCCTATTTTCATAAAAGTAATATTTAACTAATTTTAACCCTTAACGGGACCGTTGCGAATCAAAATATCCGCAGAGATTTTTTATTGCTTTAAATTAAGAAGCCCAGTTTACTTAAGGCAAATGAGCATCGCAGATTTAAAAAATGTAAAAATATCAAAGTAAATTTTAGATTCACGACAATCCCTTAACCAACTTACTGCAAGACTCCTTGACCATAGCCCTAACCCTTGAAATATATGATACCCTTTCTTTTTCAGAAATAACACCCCTAGCATCAAGTAAGTTTAAAATATGGCTGGATTTAAGGGCCTTTTCATAAGCGACAATTGGCAGATTATTATCAATTAAATTTCTAGCCTCAATTTCACATTCAATAAAATCTTGTAATAAAATATCCTTATTTGAATGCTCTAAAATATAGGCAGAATTTTGCTTTTCAGTTTCTAAAAATACATCACGATAAGTAATCTTTTCTTTACCCTCTCTATCATTCCAATTAATATCAAAAATATTATCAATATCTTGAATATGCATGGCGATTCTTTCTAAACCATAAGTTATTTCAACTGGAATAGTAGAACATTCAATACCACCAATTTGTCGCATATAAGTAAATTGCGTAATTTCCATACCATTATACCAAACTTCCCAACCAAGACCACTAGCCCCAACTGTTGGATTTTCCCAATCATCTTCAACAAAACGAATATCATTATTTTTAATATCAATACCAATTGCAGTTAGGGATTCTAGAAATAATTCTTTAATATTATCGGGAGCGGGCTTAAGAATAGTCTGAAATTGATAATAAGATCCTAAACGATTAGGATTATTGCCATAACGACTATCAGTTGGTCTTCTGCAAGGTTGAACATAGGCAATATTCCAATTTTGACGAATTAAAGATTGTAAAATAGTTGCCGGATGTAAAGTACCAGCACCAACTTCAATATCAATTGGCTGTAAAATAGCGCACCAATATCTGCCCAATAATTTTGTAAATTAAGAATTATATCCTGAAATGATAGTTTTTTTGTCATAAAATATGAAAAGAAATTTATTTTTAGGGACTGTCCGAAATCTTTTTCCTTTAATCTTTAGGATATGACAAAAAATTAAAATGTAAATGGCTTTCAATCTGGCCTAATACGATATTGAAATTTTGGTAACTATGATAAGCCAACTGAGTTAGCTATATTACCAAAATTTACTATATTTTAAGAAAATCATATATTCATCCTTATTATCCTTTACATTCATCGGCTCTTCTATTGCTAGAAAATTTAAATTTAAATTCTGATCTTTTTCAAATAAACTATATGATATCTCAAGATTTTTTTCCTGACCAGAAGGTTCTAAACTAATATTATTAGCAGTTAATCGAGATATATTCCCATCATTATCTCTAGAAATTGGTATATCAATATCAACCTTACCAAAATAAACACGAAGTGGCTCAGAATAATTAATAGCTAATCTACCACCAAAAAAATTATCATTAAATAACCCCATAGAATAGCCACGACTTCTAATATCTGAATAATTTCTAAAGATACCATTTTTATTACCCGATAAGTCAGTCAAGCCCTCAGAATAGCTAGAAATAAAATATAAATCTTTGATAATTTTTTTCTTATTTTTAATAGTAATAAAATCTGTTTTACTATTATTAGAATTAGAAAAAATGCCTTTAGCATTCCCACCTAAAAATTGATCTTGATATTCAGACATTTTACCATAATCAAAATATAAATTGGAAAAAGGAGATTTATATTCTAATCCAGCCTGAAAAATATCACTAACAATATTGGAATTTAGAGGATTATAATGATCTGATATTTGAGAAAAAGAGGTTTTTACTTTAAAATTTCTGGTCATTTTCTGATCCAAAGCCAGAATATTTTTATTTGAATTATTAAAGGAAGCTAAATTGCCAAAAGAAATATCATTATTAATTAAACCATAATTACTACTTAATTCACTTAAATCATTAGCATAATCATTACTAGCAATATATAAATTACTATCCTGATTTAAAGATTTTTGATAAATAAAAGATAGATTTTGATTATGAGATTGATATGGATCGATTACTGATTTATCATAAATAAAATTATTAATATTAAAATAATTTTTGCCGGTAATATTGCCATTAAGATCCTTGGAATTATCTTGATTAATAAATTTTAAACTAAAATAAGAATCATCAGCCATAATTGGCATAGAAGCAGATTTATATTGATTAAAAATTAAATTCGACAAAATAGATTGTCGCTTATAAGTAGAAATTTTATCAGAGAAATTGGCATTATAATCGCGACCAAAATCATCAAAAAATACAGCATCAGATATTTTTAAAGAAATATTTTTACTAAAAGCATCTCCAAATATAGAAGAAGTGACAATATTACTATCCGACAAATTATAACCAGCACTATTAATTGAAAGGCCTGCTGGCATATAACTTTGACCAATATTATTTACTGCAGCTTCGGCATTTAAAAGTCCGTGACCATAGGTTTCATCAACTCCAGAAGCTCCAAGATCAGTAGCGCTTTGCAGTAAAATCTGCGCAGTATCAGCAGCTGTTAAATGTGGCCAAGCAGATCTAAGAATTGCAAATACGCCAGAAACCATAGGAGTTGCCATCGAAGTTCCATTATAAGAATCATAAGCAGAATTGAAAGTATGAATAGGAGAGTTAATACCCCTCCCTGGCGCCACAAGGCAATAATTGGCAACATCACCACAAAGATTGCTAAAAGACGATTTATTATTATCACTATCCACAGAACCAACAGCTAATAAGTAATTTTGCAAATCAGAATCAGCAAGATATCTTGCTGGATATATTGCCTGATTGTCGTTGTCATTGCCAGTTGTCGCTAATGTTAAAATATCATTGTTTTTAGCATTTACTATAGATGTTCTTATATCACTTGTCGCCACACCTCCTAAACTTAAATTTATAATACTAACAGAATCTGCAACTGCTTGATTGATGCCACTTGTTATATTAGCACTAGAACCAAAACCAAAATCATCAAGGACTTTATAGCCAACAATCCTAGAATTAAAAGCCACACCATGCATATTGTCACTATCCTTATCAGCAGCAATAATACCAGCAACATGACTACCATGCCCTTCATCATCCGTTACATCTGTATCAACATTAATATAATCTCTGTTAATTCCGTCAGAAAAAGATCTTACTTTACTACCAGAAAATTCATTATGAGTTAAATTAATACCAGTATCTATTACAGCAACATCTAGAGCATCACCAGCAATATTTTTGCCATTTTGTTCTAATAAAGCATAACCATTAGCAAGGTTAATTTGTTCAAAAGCAGATGAAGAGATATCATAATATTCAGATGTACGATAAGATGAAGCAGTAGAGGAATTTACGGTATTATCCCAATCTGGATTAACAGGAGTAGTAGTGGCAGTAGAAGAATTTGTTGCAGTGGATCCACCTCCTCCTCCAGAAATAGCTCCAGCTCCTGCAGCACCAATTGCAAGACCAGAAATCAAAGCTATTATAGCAATAAAGCTCATTTAGCGACAAGAAATTTATCAACCAAATTAATGGGAAGTAAAATATAATATTGTCCTATATTATTCATATTGGCGACTCTTTCTTCGGAATCCTTATCTGAACCAAAGAAAATATCAGCTCTTATAGTTCCCTTTATAGCAGAACCGGTATCTTGTGAAATTAATAATTTTTGATATTCTCCCAATTCATAATCTTCAACATCTACCCAAAATGGATAACCATAAGGTAAAATATTTTTATCAATAGCAATTGATCTTTCTTCAGTTAAAGGAACATTGGCACCACCTATCACACTGTCATCCTTATTTTCGGCAAAAAATATATAGGAAAAATTCATATTTAATATTTTGCTAGTCTCAGATGGATTTTCTTTTAACCATTTTTTAATTGCAAAATATGATTTATCACCAGAAATGATATCATTTTCAATCATATATTTACCAATTGAAGAAAATGGTTGATTATTATTACCAGCATAAGAAAGCCTAATAATAACACCATCATCAATTACCACATTGCCAGAACCTTGTATATGCATAAAAAATAAATCTACTTTATCATCAACATATAATAATTCTAAATCCTGATTCCGAAGAGCTCCCTTCTCTATCTCTTCCCTAGTATAATATGGGTTATTATCAATATTTTTTGGCTTAGCATAAACAGGATATTTATATTTTTCTGTTTTTGTTCTACTGCCATTCAAGGTTGGAATATAATAGCCGGTAAATTTGCCGTAAGAATTATTATCCTTATCAGTTACCTTAAGGTACAAACCAGTTCTCAAAAAAATTCCTAGCTTGAAGAGTTCCCATGCCCCTTATAACATGACCAATTTCACAAACATCTCTAAAATCCTTGACAAAAATATGACCTATTTGACTACCTATCATCCTGGAATCTGGCATGGAAGAGAATTTTTTACAAGAATTCAAGAAAGATATCAAAGCCATGGAGTGATTATCCTGATCCCAATTTCGTAACTCAGTAAATTCAACCCTTTTTAACTCAATATTACCCTTACCAGAAATTACCAAATCTGAAATACAAGAAGTAATAAATATCAATAATGATAAATATAATATAATATGTAATTTCTTAAAATAGTATAATATGTAATTCATAATCAATTTTGATTTAAAACATAATTTAAAATTGATAAAGCATTATCCTTATGACAAGAATTACTAAATGATGATAAATTTTCTTGCGCCATATTGACATAATAATTGGCTAAATCCTGAGATTTAGAAATTATATTATATTTAGAAATCATAGAATTTACCTTATCAAAATCACCTTTATTTAAACTTCTATCATAATTTACATCAAATATATTTTTTAGAAAAATCTTTTCCCCATCATCGCAAACATCTTTTAATAATATGATAGGAATAGTTACCTTACCCTCAATAAAATCATCAGCTATATTCTTGCCTATTTTATTTTTATTAGAATCATAATCTAAAATATCATCCATAATTTGAAATGCCATACCCAAATTTTTACCAAAATCTTTTAATGATAAAATTTTCTCTTTATCACCACCAGATAATATTGCCCCAGCCTCAGTTGCAACAGAAAATAATATTGCAGTCTTGGCATAAATAACCTCTAAATATTGTTCCTTACTAAGATTAATATTACCAATATTTGATAATTGTGATATTTCACCATTTGACATAACTTTTGAAGCATTGGCAATAGATTTTAATATATCCATTTGACCAACTTCAATAATAATCTGAAATGAAGTAGCTAAAAGCAAATCTCCTGATAAAATTCCCGCCTTATTACCCCATTCATAATTAGCAGTTTTTCTGCCCCTCCTTAATTTACTATCATCAATTACATCATCATGCAAAAGAGTAGCATTATGCAAAAGTTCAATAGCAGCGGCAATCTTTAGATAATCATTATTACCATTTATATTACCCAATATTTCATTAGCAATTATAACCAATAAAGGCCTTATTCTCTTACCTTTAAAAGAAACTAAATTTTCTATAATTTTATTTGCAAGTTCAGATTTGCCCTTTGTTCTATTGATCAATATATCATCGATCAAATTAAAATGATTACTATATGTGCCACGAATAGTGGTAAAAATATTCACAAAAACTTAAATTTATCTAAAGTTAATAAATTGCAATGATATTGGTAAATCAGAAGATTTGATTTTTGACATCATATCTTGTAAATCATCTATTTTCTTCCCTGTAACTCTTATTTCATCACCCTGAATTGAAGCTTGAATTTTTAATTTGGAATCTTTAGTGATTTTTATTATTTTCTTGGAATTATCTTTATCTATACCTTGAATTATTCTAATATTCTGCCCGATATTCTTGCCTCCTAATTTTTCTATATCATCAAAAGTAAAAAATTTAATATCTATATTTCTTTTTGTAGCATAAATCTTGAGGGAAGATCCAATTTGCTCTAATTTATATTCATCTTCTGCCTTGATCCTAATTAATTCATCTTTTTTGTTGAATTCAATAGTGAAATTGGAATCTTTAAAATCATAACGATTACTAAGTTCTCTATTAACACTATTAACTACATTGTCGATTTCTTGTTGATCAACCTTAGATATGATATCAAAACTTGGCATAATTATAAACTAGTTTTATTGACATATTCCTCCTTATATTTGCTCTCTTTATCATCAAAAACCCAACTCATATTACTCTTGATTTTGTCACTATAAACAACACCAACAGAAAAAGAAACAGACATCATTATCAGCATCATTGTTAAATAGGAAGTTTTATTCATTTGCTTTTTTTTCTTTAATTCCTTTTCTTTTAAACTCACCTTCAATGGAAGAACCATCCTCTACGACCAAAGAGTTATAAATAAATTTACCAGTTACGATGGCTTTTTTAGAAACCTTAATATTACCAACATCTAAATCACCAGAAAACTTTCCCTGAACATCAATTATATCAGAAGATATATTTCCTTCACATACACCCTTTTCTCTTATAATAACTGAATTAGCAATTATAGATCCATTAACCTTACCCTCAACCTCAATAGAGCCAGAGCTTTTTATTGTCCCCTCAATATACATATCGGAGGCAATGATAGATGGCATGGAAGACTTAATAAGTTCGGTCTTTTCAATCATATTATTTATTTTATCACGAACATTTTTCATAATCGACATTATTTATTAAACAAAAAAACTAGTATAAAGATAAATAGTTAATAGCATTTCCTAACTTTATAAGTAACTTTTAAAGATAGTATGTTTGCACTAGAATACTTCTTGGCCAACTTTTAGAAATTTCTTAGGATCAATGGGCCTATTCTTGTAACGAATCTCATAATGTAAATGAGCACCCGTACTTCTGCCTGTATTACCCTGAAGACCAATTACTTCATTCTTTTCAACAAAATCACCTTTTTTTACCTTAATTTTACTTAAATGAGCATATCTAGTCTTAATATCAAAACCGTGATCAATAACCACCATATTACCATAATCATAAAATTTTCCAGCAAAAACTACCTTACCAGGAGAAGGAGATAATATATCTTCATTTAAAGATGATCCGACAAAATCTGTACCGCTATGCATGGTCCTATTCTGAGTTATTGGATCAATTCTATTACCAAAATTACTTGATATATAATAATTTTTCATAGGTTTGGATATTGGAAGATAATTTAATATAGTTTCCAAATTATTTAAATATTTTACCCTATTATCAATTTTTATAGAACCAATATTCCCATTATTGGAAAGCTTAAAATTATCATCCTCAACAGGTCCACCTGGACCTGCAAAAACATTATCACCAGCATTAAGTAAAACAACATCGCTATTATCAACATTATTTTCATCTTTTTCTATATGACCATCAGGAAAATCAATTCCGGTCAATAACAAGGTTTTTTCTAAGCCACTAATTCTAGATTGAATTGATCTTGAAACATTATCCTGTAAAATTTTTGCTTTAACAAACTTATCAACAATCTGACGACCATTATCATCTAAATTAATATAGTCAAAAACATCCTTAAATCTATCAATAGTTAAGTCGCTAAATTTTAGGAACAGAATCCTTGTCTTTTATATGATCATATTCAGATACCAAATTAAAATAACCATCAACCTTAACCAGATATGAATTCAGAGAATCGATCTGTGACTCAAAATCACTATTAATCTTTGTTAGATTGGATATCTTGCCATTCTTCATAGCCACAACATTACTATGATGCCAAGATTTTGTAAATAAAAATAGGATTAAAATATAGAACTAAAAAAGCGAAGAACCTGCAGATGTGAACCAATATGATAATTCTTGATAGAATTATTTGAAATAAGAACAAGTTTTTTGGGAGAAAATAGGAAGTTATATAATTTTTTATACAAAATAACTGGACATCTCAAAAACAAAGTTACTAAAAAAAATATTTTCACCATGGATATTACTAAAATTTCTTCCGAACAAAAACAAATAGATTGTTGATAATTTTAAACATGTGTGGGATATTATTGTATAATTAAATTTAATTCGCAATGGATAATATTATAAAATTATATCAAGATTTTGGTGTTGATGAAATCATATCAGACAAACCGATCAATCGCTTTAATATAAAAGAAGAAGAGAAAAAAAATATAGAAGAAAATATAAAAAAACCTACTAATCTAGAATATAAAAGCCTAACTTCATTTGACGCAATTAATAAATTAGCAAATAAAAATAAAAAAATGGCAAATAACGCCCTAACACCGATTAGTGACATCATATCAGAATCCCGAAAATTAGCTGATGAAACAAAAAATTTGGAAGAATTAAGAGAGGCGGTTTTAAATTTTAATGGCTGTTCTCTTAAAAAAATGGCCACCAATACTGTTTTTGCTGATGGCAATCCAGATTCTAATATTATGATTATTGGTGAGGCACCAGGAAATCATGAAGATTTACAAGGAATTCCATTTTGTGGTGATAGCGGCAAATTGCTAAATTCTATGTTTGAGGCCATAAATATAACAAGAGAAAATCTCTATATCACCAATGTTTTATTTTGGAGGCCACCAGGAAATCGGCGCCCAACTTCTGATGAGTTGGAAATTTGCCGAGCCTTTGTTGAAAAACATATTTATTTTATTAAACCAAAATTAATCGTTCTGATGGGAGCAAGCGCCATGACACAAATGACTAAAACTACTAAAACAATTACCCAGATGAGAGGAAAATTCTTAGAATATGATAATTGTTATTTAGAGCAAAAAATTCCAATTATCACCATGTTTCACCCATCTTATCTTATGCGTCAAGCGATGAAGAAAAAACTTGCTTGGCAAGATTTACTTAATATCAAAGAATTTATTAGCAAATGATCGATTTCAAATTAGCAAATTTTGCTATTAATGAGCAAAAATCAAAAGGTCGTCACCATAAGGAATCAAGAGTGGGTAAAAAATATCGCTCAACATTTGGCAATGATCGTGATCGCATTATCAATTCATCTGCCTTTAGAAGATTGCAATATAAAACGCAGATTTTTATTAATTATGAAGGTGATCATTATCGCACCAGATTAACTCACTCATTAGAAGTTGCCCAAATTGCCAGATGGATCGCAACTGCCCTTCAAGTTAATAAGGATTTAGCAGAAATAATATCTCTAGCTCATGATTTAGGTCACACGCCCTTTGGTCATTCAGGGGAAGAAATACTTAATGAAAAAATGCAAGAATTTGGTGGCTTTTCCCATAATGCTCACACACTTCGAATCATAACTAAATTTGAAAATCGTTTCTTAGAATTTGAAGGTCTGAATCTTTCTTGGGAAATGTTGGAGGGCGTAGTCAAGCATAATGGACCAATTAGAGATTTGTCAAAAGTTCATTCATATATTGGAGATTATAATGAAGAATTTGACCTAGATTTAACCAGAAATCCTTCAATTGAAGCACAAATTTCAGCAATTTCTGATGATATCGCCTATAGTAATCATGATATTGAAGATTCTCTTCGTGCTAATTTATTTGAAGTTAAGGATTTGTTTAACTTACCACTAATTGGCAAAATTTACAAAAATATTTTAGCAAAATATCCAGATATTAGAAGAGAAGTTTTAATTGATGAAGCTAAAAGGGAATTGATAAAAATTATGGTTTTAGATGTTATTAATCAAACTTTGAAAAATATTGAAAAATTTAATATAAAATCAGAAGAGGATGTAAGAAATCATGATAATTTTCTAGTAGAATTTTCAGATGAAATTGCAAAAGCAGTTAAAATTTTAAAAGAATTTTTTAGAAAAAATGTTTATTTCCATTATAAATTAAATCGCATAAAAGCAAAATCAAATAATATAATCAGCAAATTATTTGATTTTTATATTAAAAACCCAGATTCCCTGCCTGAAGAATATTATGATAGGGCCCAAAAAATACAAAATAAAACCGAGTTAGTAATCTTAATTTCTGATTATATTGCCGGCATGACTGACCGTTATGCTATCAAGGAATATAAAGAATTATATCAGTTTTAATATAGTCAACTAAATTAATTTATTAGAGCATAAAATCTAGATTATTTATTTTTTTAATTTACCATTTTAATCAATAATTCAAATTATTCAAAACTAGATGCCAAAAGAACCAGAAATTACTGAAGAATTAATAGAAAATCACAATCTAACTAAGGAAGAATATCAAAAAATTCTTGAAATTCAGGGTCGTGCGCCAAGCTTTACTGAGCTTGGAATTTTTTCTGCTATGTGGAGTGAACATTGCTCTTACAAATCTACCAAAAAATGGCTTAAAACCATGCATAGCAAAGAAGATTGGGTAATCTGCGGTCCTGGTGAAAATGCTGGTGTAATTGATATTGGTGATGGTGATGCAGTAATTTTTAAAATGGAATCTCATAATCACCCATCTTTTATTGAACCATTTCAAGGTCTTGCAACTGGAGTTGGAGGAATTTTGCGTGATGTTTTTACTATGGGCGCTCGTCCAATTGCCAATATTAATTCTTTAAGATTTGGCGATATTAATCATCCAAAAACCAAAGAATTAGTCAATGGCGTTGTTGCTGGAATTAGCCATTATGGCAATTCTATTGGCGTACCAACTGTTGGTGGCGAAGTTACTTTTGATAAAAGCTATAATGGCAATATTTTAGTTAATGCTATGTCAGTTGGTATTGCCAAGCAGGCTAAAATTTTCTATAGCGCAGCAAGTAATATCGGTGCTTCAGTAGTTTATATTGGCTCCAAAACTGGTCGTGATGGTATTAATGGTGCAGTTATGGCCTCTGATGAATTTAAAGAAGGCGACGAAGATAAAAGACCAACAGTTCAAGTTGGCGACCCTTTTACAGAAAAACTTTTACTTGAAAGCTGTCTAGAATTAATGCAAAAAGATATTATTCTTTCTATTCAAGATATGGGAGCTGCTGGATTGACTTCATCTTCCTTTGAAATGTCTGGCAAGGGTGGCACAGGAATTGAGTTAAATCTTGAAAAGGTCCCGCAAAGAGAAAAAAACATGACTCCTTATGAAATTATGCTTTCAGAAAGTCAGGAAAGAATGCTGATGGTTATTAAGCCAGAAAAGGAGAAAGAAGCAAAAAAAATATTTGACAAATGGGAGTTAGATTTTGCCGTAATTGGCAAAGTAACTGATAGCGGTAGAGTAGTCATTAAAATGAATGATAAAATTTATGCTGATATTGAATCAATTCCATTATCAGAAAATTCTCCAGAATATGATAGGCCATGGGAATAGCTAGAAATTTAACCATATATTTTATCTTAATTTTTATTTTAGGAATATCCTTACTTTTTCTAACTAGCCAAAATATTACCATAGCACAGGAGGAGGTTGTAATTAAAATAGCATTACCAGATAAAATTAATATCTGTACCTCAGATGAAAAATTGTGATCAGGAAATATTAAATAATTTCCTTTTACTGTTAGAAAGTGAAAATGGCTTTTCTAAAAATACTATTATTTCTTATCAAAGTGATTTGCGACAATTGCAAAAATTTCTCTCAGAAAAAAAAATAAATTTTGAGCAAATTGAGGAACAAAATCTTATCGATTTTTTAGCATTTTTAGATAAAAATAATATCAGTACCAGTACAATTTGCCGTAAAATAGCTACATTTAGAAATTTTTTTAAATTTCTGGAAATTGAAAAAATTATTCAGCAAAACCCAGCAAAAAATCTGATAATTCCCAAAAAAAATCAAAAAATACCAAAATTTCTTTCCGAAAAAGAAATTCTTACCTTATTAAATTTTGCTCATAATGATAATTCTGAATTTGGCATCAGGATTGCCTGCATGTTAGAAATTCTTTATGCTGCTGGCCTTCGGGTTTCCGAGTTAGTTTCACTACCAATTAATGTTATTGGCAAAATCAATCAAAATAATAAAATTACTCTTAAAAATCATTTAATCATTAAAGGCAAAGGTAACAAGGAAAGAATTGTACCTCTGAGTAGTAAATCTCTGGAAATTTTAGCAAAATATTTGAACTTAAGAGATAAAATGGGTAGTTCACATTCAAAATATCTCTTTCCTGGAATTATTCGTGCCAGTAAAAAGGAAAAAATTATTATGAGAGATACATTAGCTCTGGATAGCCATATTACTAGGCAAAGATTTCATCAAATGCTTAAAGAATTGGCCCAAAAAACCAATATTGATCCAGATCGAGTTTCGCCACATATTATTCGCCATTCTTTTGCCACTCATTTATTAAATAATGGTGTTGATTTAGTAATTTTACAGGAATTATTAGGACATAGTGATATATCAACAACTCAAATTTATACCCATATTATTGAGTCAAAATTACAAAAATTAATTAAAAAACATCCATTAAATAATGAGTAATATCAATATAGAATTTAATATAGAAGATAATAATTGGTTGGAATATGATCAAAATATTGCCAAAAATCTAAGTGATTTTCTGATAGAAATTTCTAAAAAAACTAAATTACAACAACTTCAAGAACAAAATATCAATATAGAAATATCAATTTTATTAACTAATAATTCTAAAATTAGAGAATTAAATAAAAATTATCAAAAAAAGATAAAGCAACTAACATTTTAGCCTTTCCCCTAAATGATTTAAATTTACAAAAAGATCAAAATATTACAGAATTTTTATTTAATAATAATCTTATTCTAGGTGATTTGATTTTATCTTTAGAATATTTAAAAAATGAAGCCAAAGAACAAAATAAATCCCTAAATCATCATTTAAAACATCTATTATTACATGGATTACTACATTTAATTGGCTATGATCACATCGCAGATAATGATAGGAAGAAAATGGATGAATTAGAAATTAGAATTCTAAGAGATTTTGAGGTCAGCGATCCTTATGAGACTGTCTCGTTATAGGAGCCTCTGAAAAACTAAAATATGTATTTAGCAAAATTGATCTTTTTAACCCTTTTTAGCATAAACTTAAATTCCCATATCTTTACCCACGAGCCATCTCCTCAGGAATATCATAACCAAAAAGCTCAAAAATTTGTTTTTGCTTTTTTGTAGCCTCTTGTACAAATATCTGCTTTTCATATATTTTTGCCTTTTGTGCCGAAAGTATAATAAATGCTTGATCCACAGTAAATTCTTTGTTTAATTTCTGATGAATTTTCATAAAAAAGTAAGATAATAAAAATAGTAAAAATAAATGTCCTCTGAGAGTTTCCTCGCTATGCACTCTTAGTGGTAGCAGGTTTAGATCTGACTTCGAGAAAGCGAACATTCTCTCAACCTTTTGTCTGGTGTAGTATAAATTTAGGATATTTTCTGTTTCCTGCTTCTTTGAAGATATTATTACAAAGGAACCTCTGAAAAACCAATTATCTAATTTATAGATTTGAAACTGTTTAATTTTGTTATTTTTGCCAAAGTTTAGCAAAGTTATTTTATAAAATTTTGTTTGAATTTATTTGATAAAAATAGCCAGAAAAGCTTGATTTATCTAGCTTTTTTGCTTATTATTGATATATTAAATTCAAATAAAATATATAATTATGGCAACCCAGCAATCATTTTTTTCATTAGCAATTTCTGGTAGAAAATTAAGAGCGGAGAAGTTTCTTAATCAAATGACGGATATTATTCCATGGCAAAGATTGATTGATAAGATAGAGCCTTTTTATCCTAATGGTACTAGTGATTACGGTGGCAGGAAGGTGACAGATTTATTATTAATATTTAAGATTCATTTGTTACAGCAGTGGTTTGGTCTTAGTGATCCAGCTATGGAGGATGCTATATATGATAGAATAAGTTTTCAAAAATTCTTAAATATTGATATTGGTATTGATAATGTTCCGGATGAGACTGTGATATTGAGATTCCGTCATTTATTGGAAAAGCATAATTTATCGTCGATTATATTTAACGAGGTAAATTCATATCTTGAAGAGAATGATCTTTTGTTGAAGGAGGGTACGATAACTGATGCGACATTAATATCTGCTCCAACTAGTACAAAAAACAAGAAGAGGAAAAGGGACCAAGAGATGTCTTCTACCAAGAAAGGGAAGAATTATTATTTTGGCATGAAGTCTCATATTGGTGTGCAAACTAAGGGTAAGCCAATTATTCATTCTATTGTCACGACGACAGCTAAAGATCATGATTCTACTAAAACAGAGGAGTTATTACATGGTGATGAAACTTCTTTATTTGGTGACAAGGCCTATGATGATAAGGCAATAAAAAGATTTTGTAGGAATCACAATATATTTTATGGTATAACCAATAGAGCTAAATCTAACAAAAAACTTTCAAATAAGCAAAAAAAGAGGAATAAACAATTTTCATCAGTTCGAGCTAAAGTTGAACATCCATTTCAAATTATAAAGCATCTTTGGGGCTATAGAAAGGTTAGATATAATGGTTTACAAAAGAATACTAATCAATTACAAATGCTATCATCCCTTGCTAATCTCTATATGGTTAGAAAAATACTACCAAATACAGCGTAACAAGGGATAAATGTGTCTAATTTAGCCAAAAATGGTAAAATTAGACAAGAAACTAGAGAAATTACCACAAATAATGCCTAAATTTGGATAAAGATTGTTAATTTTTAACAAAATTAGCAATCTTTATCCAAATTATAAAAATTTTTTCTGAAAAATGAAAAAATAGACAAAATTAAATAGGAAAATCAGAGGTTCCTATGGTAACGGATTGTGATAAATTTTCTGGAGATAAGGGTTATGATTCTAAAGGAAATAGAGATTCTTACGAAAAAAAAGGCATCAAAACCAGATTGATGTATAAAAAGCCAAAAATGAAAACCCATGACCAAATGGCAAAAAAGATTTAATAAAGCTGTATCAAAAAGAAGATTTATTGTTGAACAATCTTTTGGAACTCTAAAAAGAAGATTTAAATTCAATAAAGCTTCTTATTTTACAACAAAAAAAGTAAATGCTCAATTTACTCTAAAAGCTATTTATTTAAATCTACTCAAAGCAGTTAATAAAATAAAAGCATTGGTGCCACCAAAACAACTGGAATTAGGATAATTGTGTCCAAAATCCACAAAACAACAAAGAATACCACAAAAACACCGAAATAACCAATATTTTTGCCAATAAATTGTCAAAAATATCAAAAAATACAGTTTTTTCCAAAAATTTCCTTCAAAAAAATATTCTGAAGGAAAATTAGAGAAAAATCAATGATTTATGCAAAGGTCTTTATTATCGCTAATTGATTGGAGTTCTAGATTTGTTGTTGCATCAAAATTATCAATTTCTATGGAAACTAATAATTGTGTTGAAATATTAAAAAAGGGAATAAAAAATCATAAAATTATTCCAACAATTATTAATACTGATCAAGGATCTCAATTTACCAGCGGTAATTGGATAAATGAATTAAAAAAACGAAATATTCAAATATCAATGGATGGAAAAGGTAGGTGGGTAGACAATGTAATTATTGAAAGATTCTGGAGAACTGTAAAATATGAACAAATTTTTCTCAATCCTCCTGATAATATAGAAGAATTAAAGAGGCAAATAACAAGATTTATCCATTTTTATAATTATCAAAGACCTCATCAATCTTTGAATTACAAAACTCCTAGTCAAATTTACTATAATGATGACAGTAAGAGAAAAAGAATTAGATTTTAAAATAAAAAATAATTAAAATCTAAAATATGAAATACGAAATTTTATAATTTTCCAGAAATTTCTACGAATTTGGCTATTTAGGGCCATTCTAAAATTTCAGAAAATTCAAAAATTTCTACACCGAATTTAAAGAAAAAAGTCTATGACTTTTAAAGAGGTAATGGTCTAACAAATGGGTGCAGTTCTCAGCCTATCACCATAAGAAGACCTTTGCATAAATCATTGATTTTTCTCTAATTTTCCTTCAGAATATTTTTTTGAAGGAAATTTTTGGAAAAAACTGTATTTTTTGATATTTTTGACAATTTATTGGCAAAAATATTGGTTATTTCGGTGTTTTTGTGGTATTCTTTGTTGTTTTGTGGATTTTGGACACAATTATCCTAATTCCAGTTGTTTTGGTGGCACCAATGCTTTTATTTTATTAACTGCTTTGAGTAGATTTAAACAAATAGCTTTTAGAGTAAATTGAGCATTTACTTTTTTTGTTGTAAAATAAGAAGCTTTATTGAATTTAAATCTTCTTTTTAGAGTTCCAAAAGATTGTTCAACAATAAATCTTCTTTTTGATACAGCTTTATTAAATGCCATTTGGTCATGGGTTTTCCTTTTGGCTTTTTATACATCAATCTGGTTTTGATGCCTTTTTTTCGTAAGATATCTCTATTTCCTTTAGAATCATAACCCTTATCTCCAGAAAATTTATCACAATCCGTTACCATATCCTCCATTTGATTAATCTCAGATTGATTGGCTGGAATTGTTTTGGTTTTATTGATAAATACTTCTTCATCTGTTGTGGCAAATGATTTAAATCCAAAATGATATTTATTTCCCTTCTTTAGCCAAGTGGCATCTGGATCTGCCGATTCTGATTGCTCAATAGTTAAGTTTCCTATTTTATTATTAGAAATTTGATCTTCATTCCTGTCTTTAGTAATATTATCTTCTATTGTCTTTGTCCTATTTGGTCTAGAATTAGACTCAATCAATGTAGCATCTATTACTGCAAGATTAGCTTTTTTAACTTTGAGATTATTCTCTGATAATTGATTATTAATCTCAGATAATAATTTATCTAACAAATCTCTTTCAATTAATTTATTTCTGAATCTACAGATAGTTGAATGATCTGGCACCTTATCACTAATATCAAAGCCACAAAATGATATAAAATCAAGCCTTACCTTTACAGCATATTCTAATTCTTCATCGCTTAAACTATTCCATTGACCAAGTAGAACAAGCTTTAACATAGATATTTTATCATAAGATTTTCTACCTCTGTCGCTATTTTCATTAAAGTCTTTTTTGTGAATCTTGACCAAATAAGATCTCAACCTCTCCCAATTTATTAATTTATCTAACTTTAACAATTTACTGTCATTTTTTAATCTCTCTTGAATGGAAATAGAAGCAAAAGTAACCATAATTTATTAATATTTCATTATAATAAACAGCAATAAAGCTAGATAAATACTAGCTTTATTGCTGTTTTATTCAAGAAAAAATTGATGAAATTAAGAAAAAACCAAGAGAAAGTTAGGGAAATTTTAATGATCTATGCAAAGGTCTTATAAGTTGATTCTATTAACAAATAATCAGTATTTTCTATAATTTCTGGCGGTCTCATTATAGTACCATTGACACGACCCAAATCACCAGAAAAAGTAATAATTTTATTATTAATAGTAAGTTTTATAAATGATGATCCTATAATATGGCCAGAATAAATTAGTTTAAAATTTATATCTTGATCTAGATTTAATAATTTATCAAAATCTATTGGATAAAAATATTTTAAAGATTCTTCAGCCATTTTTTCAGTATATAATGGCAAAACAGGGATATGTTTTCTGTAATTATACCTATTGGCACGGTTAGCATCTTCTTCATGTAAAAAACCACTATCTGGTAATAATATTTTACATAAATCAAAAGTTGCTTCAGAACAATAAATTTTTCCCCGAAAACCATTTTCTACCAAAAGGGGGATATAACCACTATGATCAATATGAGCGTGGGTTAAAATAACAAAATCAATATTTGTTGGATCAATTGCTAATGGCTTCCAATTTAATGACCTTAATTCTTTTCAACCTTGAAATAAACCACAATCAATCAGAATTTTTTTATCACCATATTCAATTAGATATTTTGATCCAGTAACAGTTTTGGTCGCTCCTAAGAAAGTTATTTTCATTTATTATTCTTTGTAAAAGGTTTAAATTTTACCATTAAAACTGGAAGTAACAAAAAGTCGGCTAATAAGGCAAAAACCATCGATAAGGTTGTTAATAAACCAAAATAAATTGTTGGAACAAAATTAGAAAAAACCAAAATAAAAAAACCAAAACCAATTATAGCAGTAGTATAATACATGGCTTTTCCAATGCTATTATGTGACCTTTTGACTGCTTCAATGTAATTATTATCTTTTTTTAATTCTTCTTGAAATCTATGTATATAATGGATGGTATCATCAACAGCAATACCAATAGCAATTGCTGCAATAGTAATTGTCATAATATCAAGAGGAATATTCATCCAGCCCATCACTCCCAAAATAAAGGCAAAGAACAATAATGTTGGGAATAATAGCAATTAAAGAGATTTTAATATTTCTAAAGATCAATAAAAACATTATTAAAATTACGATAAAGACAAAGGCTAAAGTTGAAATTTGGCTTTGAAATAGACTTTGTAAAATATTATTATATAAAACCAAAATACCATTTAACTGAAATCTCTCTTCTTCTAAATTAAATTTTGTCTTCAGATCATTTTTAATTTTCTTGATTAATTCATTTCGCCTTAAATCTGCACTAGATTCAATAATTCTAGCATTAAAATGTATTTTATTACCATCATCTGATATGTAAGGATAAAATAGAGTATTTTTTATATCTTTAGAAGTCTTATTACAAGCAAGAGTCAAAATAAAATTATCCAGCTCAGAACCATTATTAAGGGATTTAAACATAGAAAGTGAGCTAGATAATGACATTACTTTACCAATTTCTGGCAATGAAGTTAAATAATTATGGATTTGGTCGATAAAGGAAATATTAGAACTATCATACCAATAACCATCAGAAAATTGACATTTTTCTTCTTCAAAATCTTCTTCAGAAAAGAAATCTTCAAATTCATCATCATATTCTTCTTCTATTTGCTTCACTTTTGGAGCGTCAATAACTAAATTTAAAGGAGTTGTGTCCGCCTAATTTACTGTCAATCATTCTCATACCTTTATTGATTTGAGTTGAATCCTTATAATAATTGATAAAGCTATTTTCAACCACCAATCTAAACATCCCAATAACAGCTAAAAATGACAGGACAGAAAAAATAATAATTACTAATGAAGATCTTTTATTGACCAAATTATAAAGAAAATTAATAGAATTATTTAAAATATGATATTCCTTTTTGTGACTAGTAATATCATCTTCATTAATAGTCAGTAAATTTGGCAATAAGATAAAAGTAAATAAATAAGCAATGGCTATGCCAATCGCCATCATATAACCAAAATCAATCACCGGAGTAATATCGCTCATCACCAAAGATCCAAAAGCAACTATGGTTGTAACAGAAGTATAAAAACAGGGTAGCGACATTTTCTTAACCGACCATAAGATCAACTCTAGTTGACTTATATTTTTTTGCTTAGTAAATATCTCTCTATATCTTACCATCAAATGGATATTCATCGAAAGGGTAATGATAAATAATAGAGAGATAAAATTTGAAGAAACTAAAGTAACTGGCCAATCTAAAAATCCAAGAAGTCCAAGCATAGTTAGAATCACGCCAACACAAACAAGAAGTGGAGCAATGACCCATTTCAAAGATTTAAAAATGATCAATAAGGTCAAAATAGTAAAAATTAAGATCAGCAGACCAAATATCTTGATATCATTATTAATAAAATCGATTGAATCAGCTACAATCATTGGCACACCACCAATATGGATATTATATTTATTTTGATAATCAGCCAAAACTTGCCTGACCATTTTAATATTATAGCTTTGTTTTTTAAGATTGGCTTGATGATATTTGCTAAAATTACTTTCAACATTTTTTAGCTTTTCCCTATCTAAAAGTCTGCCATCCTTTTTTGCTTCTCTTAAAGAATTTCTTTCATTTAATAATTTATAATAGGTTTTGTCCCTTTTAAATTTAACTAAGATAGTTGTAACTTCGGCATCTAAACTGATAAGATTTTGAGAATATAGTGGATTAGTAGTTAATTCTTCTCTTGCTAAATTTTTATCAATATCTTCATCTGAAACTTTTCTAATTCCTGATGGTAAATCTTCAAAGGAAATTTTTGGACTATTAATTAGAGGAACATCCAAAATTGTAACAATCGAATTTACATCTTCGATTTCTAATAATTGCCGCTTTAATTCTTTTAAATCTGCAAGGCTGTCATCAGAAAATAAATCCTCATTTATTGGATCATAAGTCACAATCAAAAAATCATCAGATCCAAATTCTTTGGCGATTTCACGATAATATTCTACATCCTTATCATTTTTTAAATTAAGAGAATCTGAAGATGCATCCAATTTAAAATCCAGAGCATGGTAAGTAAAAAAACAAATAATACAGATAAATATTAAAAATATTAAATTTGGTTTTCCTAAAAATAATTTTTGATATAATTTACTTAGCATTTAACACTCCAATTGATCTATATAACCCCCAATAACATCCAGGCCCTGTTGCCAAAATTCTGGCTTACTAGCATCAAGCCCAAAAGGGGCTAATAAATCCTTATGATGTAAAGTGCCACCAGCCTTTAGCATTTCAAGATATTTCCCCTCAAAATTTTCTAAACCATTTTTATAACAAGCATAAAGTGAATTAACCAAACAATCGCCAAAAGCATAAGAATAAACATAAAAAGGCGAGTGGATAAAATGCGGAATATATGACCAATAATATTTATATTCATCATCAAAGGTAAAAATATCTCCGAGAGAATCCTCCTGCACTTCCATCCAAAATTGACATAATTTTTCAGTTGAAATTTCACCCTCTTTCCTTGCGTCATGAACTTTTCTTTCAAATTCTAAAAAGGCAATTTGACGAATTACAGTGTTAATCATGTCTTCCACTTTGGAAGCAATAATAATCTTTTTACGCTCAGGATCATTTTCTCTTTTAAGAATTTCTTGAAAAGTTAATTGTTCTCCAAAAACTGAGGCAGTTTCCGCTAGTGTCAATGGAGTTCCTGACATAAAATAGCCCTGTTTTGATGATAGAACCTGATGCACACCATGACCTAATTCATGAGCTAAAGTCATAATATCTCTGACTTTACCTTGATAATTTAAAAGTAAATATGGATGAACAGATGGAACAGTTGGATGGGCAAAAGCACCAGAATCCTTACCATCACGCACCCCCACATCAATCCAATTATTATCAAAAAATCTTTGCCCGATCTTGGCCAATTCTGGTGAAAAATTATTATAGGCTTGGGAGACTATTTTTTTTGCATCTTCCCAAGAGGTTAATTTTTCATCCATAGAAAGTGGTGCATTACGATCAGAATAATGCATTTTTTTTAAACCAAGTAATTTAGCTTTGATTTTATAATAACGATGTGAAATATTTGGGTAATTTTTTTGACCACCGAAATTAAATTATCAACAATTTCATCTTCAATAAAATTACTAAGATTTCTTGAAGAAATTGGTTTAGAAAAATTCCGCAAATTATCATTAATATCCTTATCCTTGGCTAAAATATTAGTTACAAAAGATAATAGTCGAATATTTTGACCGAGAACTTCTCCAATAATTTTTGAAGCTTTCTTACGAGTTTTAGATTCCTTTGAACTTAATAAATTAAAAATTTCAGATGAATTTAATTCCTGATCATCATAAGGAAATTTCATATTATTAATCGTCTCATCAAACAAACGATTCCAAGCGCTAGATCCAGTAGAACTTTTTTCTAACATTAATTTTTCTAAATCCTCATTCAATTGATGTTTTTTAAAGACTCTAACATCTCTTAAAAATGGCTGATATTTTTTTAGCTTATCCGATGAATTATAGCGTTTTTTTAAATTTTCTTCGGAAATTTTATTAATTTCTAATTCAAAAAAAACTAAATCCTTAGAAATGCTTTTAATTCTTTCAGATGAATTTTGATAAAAGGCTGTATTTTTCTCATCCATCATATCAGCTGCATAGGTAAGATAAGCAAAGCTGGATATTTTGCCAAATTTTTCGGCAATCTCTTCATTATCACAAATTGCTTGATAAAGATAGTCACCAGATAATTTAGTAATTTTAGCCTTATAATTTTTACTAAATTTTTGAGCTTTTTGCTCTATATCTTTGAAATCTAACTCAATATTTTTATCATTAATATTTTGATAAAAATCCGTTAAATCCCATTTTGGTAAATTTTTTAAGTTCATATTTTATATATTATTGACTTTTACATATAAAAAATATACAAAGATTCAGTCGAATCAAGAAATATTAACAACTTAAATAAATAAAATGACAAATCTAACTTTTTCAATTATTAAGCCAGATGCTACAAAAAGAAATATTACTGGTAAAATCAATTCCTATATCGAAGCTGCAGGGCTAAAAATTGTTGCTCAAAAGAGAATTAAAATGAGTAGGCAGCAAGCAGAAATATTTAATGAAATTCATAAGGAAAGACCATTTTATAATGAGTTAGTGGAATTTATGACTTCTGCTCCAGTTATAGTGCAAGTTTTAAAAGGTGAAAATGCTGTAAAAAAATATAGAGATATTATGGGCGCAACCAATCCAGCAGAAGCAGATGCCGGCACTATCAGAAAGGATTTTGCTATTGATATTAGTGAAAATTCAGTTCATGGTTCTGATTCTAATGAAAACGCCAAAATTGAAATTGCTCAATTTTTCACTGACGCAGATATTATTGAAGGGTAATCGGATTACCATAAATTATGCCTAATGTTAGAGTAATAATAGAGGAAGATTTAAAAAAAATGTTGAGGAAATCCTTGACGAATATGACATTATAGACAACTAAATTAAGCTTGCATTTTCTCTTATTCCAAGCAACATTTCGAGTAACTCTCTTTTATCGCTGTATTTATTTCTCCACTTCCTGTACCAATACTTGATTTGAGACCATTTCTTTTCAATTGGGTTAAGATCTGGTGAATAAGCTGGAAGATAAAGTAATGTGATATTGAATTTCTTTGCTATGTCTGCAATGTTTTCAATATTTTTATCAGCAATTTCTGCCTTTGAGTCATGATGAAATTTGGCGTTATCAAGTACCAGATAAGATCCTGACTCAATATTTGGAAATAGATCGTTCTTAAGATAGTCCTTAAATATTTGTTTATCAATTGATGATTCATATATTTTTGAACATATTAAATCATTATTATGATTTCTTGCTGCCAGTATATTCAGTCTTTTGCCTCTTCTACCAGATCTTGGAACTTCAAGCCTCTTTCCTTTTTTGGCAAATCCATATTCACAGTTAATCTCAAGATCGATACCAGACTCATCAAAATCATATAGCTTTTTTTGATCGAGATTGGCAATTGATTTTATGAATTCAGATCTAAGTTTTTCATTCCTTTCTTTGTATATCTTGGAGTTTTTTTAAAGGTCAATCCTAGTCTTCTAATATAATTCAATATTGTTACATCAGTTACATCCTCATCAATCATCTCTGCAATCTCGTAACAATTGATAAATGGACTCTCTTCTATAATCTTCTTTATCTTCGTAGGATCTTTAATCTTAATCTTATCCTTATTATCGTTGGCATTGTTAATCCAAAATAGATAATAAGCCATTTCTCTTTAAAATCAATAATTTTACTGAATATTCAAGCATCTTTATTGATTTAGAGTAGCATTTGCTCTTTCTTCTCATTCTAGCCAAGAAGT
This sequence comes from Rickettsiales bacterium, assembly GCA_038142525.1. Taxonomy (GTDB): domain Bacteria; phylum Pseudomonadota; class Alphaproteobacteria; order Rickettsiales; family UBA1997; genus CAJQHK01. Next base: position 73,406 of record JAYQKE010000015.1, on the reverse strand, counting down.
GTCTGAACAAGCTATTATAGCCCTCGATAGTATAAGTATGTGCCTTGGATTGAATATGCTTATCCTTAGGAACAAATTTCTCATACGGTTTCCAATAATCCGTTGCTATAATGCCTTTAGCTCTGTCTTTTACTCCTTCCCAAAGTTCTTTTCCAGTTCTTGTAGATCTGTCGCCAACAACGAAGTTGATGAATTCTTTTGCATATCTATCAACAGCAATCCAGATCCAGACAGAGTTTTTTTGAACCAATATAGCTGTGCATTTCATCTATCTCAGTTACGCATATTTCATGGCTATTTTGCAATAAACTTAAATTCCCATATCTTTACCCACGAGCCATCTCCTCAGGAATATCATAACCAAAAAGCTCAAAAATTTGTTTTTGCTTTTTTGTAGCCTCTTGTACAAATATCTGCTTTTCATATATTTTTGCCTATTGTGCCGAAAGTATAATAAATGCTTGATCCACAGTAAATTCTTTGTTTAATTTCTGATGAATTTTCATAAAAAAGTAAGATAATAAAAATAGTAAAAATAAATGTCCTCTGAGAGTTTCCTCGCTATGCACTCTTAGTGGTAGCAGGTTTAGATCTGACTTCGAGAAAGCGAACATTCTCTCAACCTTTTGTCTGGTGTAGTATAAATTTAGGATATTTTCTGTTTCCTGCTTCTTTGAAGATATTATTACAAACAGGCCCTTTTGATTTATGACCTTAGCTATTTTCTCGTTATCAATATCTTGCTTATCATCTATTTTTTCAGATAAATAATTATTTACTAAATCAGCCTTTTTCTTTGGATCAAGCACAATATAGGCATAGGGAACCTCTGATTTTCCTATTTAATTTTGTCTATTTTTTCATTTTTCAGAAAAAATTTTTATAATTTGGATAAAGATTGCTAATTTTGTTAAAAATTAACAATCTTTATCCAAATTTAGGCATTATTTGTGGTAATTTCTCTAGTTTCTTGTCTAATTTTACCATTTTTGGCTAAATTAGACACATTTATCCCTTGTTACGCTGTATTTGGTAGTATTTTTCTAACCATATAGAGATTAGCAAGGGATGATAGCATTTGTAATTGATTAGTATTCTTTTGTAAACCATTATATCTAACCTTTCTATAGCCCCAAAGATGCTTTATAATTTGAAATGGATGTTCAACTTTAGCTCGAACTGATGAAAATTGTTTATTCCTCTTTTTTTGCTTATTTGAAAGTTTTTTGTTAGATTTAGCTCTATTGGTTATACCATAAAATATATTGTGATTCCTACAAAATCTGGCATTGTTAATCCAAAATAGATAATAAGCCATTTCTCTTTAAAATCAATAATTTTACTGAATATTCAAGCATCTTTATTGATTTAGAGTAGCATTTGCTCTTTCTTCTCATTCTAGCCAAGAAGTGTCTGAACAAGCTATTATAGCCCTCGATAGTATAAGTATGTGCCTTGGATTGAATATGCTTATCCTTAGGAACAAATTTCTCATACGGTTTCCAATAATCCGTTGCTATAATGCCTTTAGCTCTGTCTTTTACTCCTTCCCAAAGTTCTTTTCCAGTTCTTGTAGATCTGTCGCCAACAACGAAGTTGATGAATTCTTTTGCATATCTATCAACAGCAATCCAGATCCAGACAGAGTTTTTTTTGAACCAATATAGCTGTGCATTTCATCTATCTCAGTTACGCATATTTCATGGCTATTTTGCAATAAATCAAGATTTTGACCATATTGCTTGATCCAGTTAAAGATACTTACATGACTAACCTTGAGAATTCTTCCTATAGATCTAAATCCTAGACCCTCTAGGTACAACTCCAGGGCAAATCTTTTTATTGATCTATCTTTAGAATTTCTGCCTTTTGTATAATTATAATTGCAATCTTTACACTTATAGCGCATTCCGTACATTTTACCATTTTTGCAAACGTTAGAACTGGAGCATTTTAAACATTTCATAGTTTGATTTATTGAGTTAAAATGCTTATTTTATGCTCAATGATGTTAATTGCTAGCAAAATCTATTGTAAATTAACAATGCCTAAAAGACCTTTGCATAAATCATTGATTTTTCTCTAATTTTCCTTCAGAATATTTTTTTGAAGGAAATTTTTGGAAAAAAACTGTATTTTTTGATATTTTTGACAATTATTGGCAAAAATATTGGTTATTTCGGTGTTTTTGTGGTATTCTTTGTTGTTTTGTGGATTTTGGACACAATTATCCTAATTCCAGTTGTTTTGGTGGCACCAATGCTTTTATTTTATTAACTGCTTTGAGTAGATTTAAACAAATAGCTTTTAGAGTAAATTGAGCATTTACTTTTTTTGTTGTAAAATAAGAAGCTTTATTGAATTTAAATCTTCTTTTTAGAGTTCCAAAAGATTGTTCAACAATAAATCTTCTTTTTGATACAGCTTTATTAAATCTTTTTTGCCATTTGGTCATGGGTTTTCCTTTTGGCTTTTTATACATCAATCTGGTTTTGATGCCTTTTTTTCGTAAGATATCTCTATTTCCTTTAGAATCATAACCCTTATCTCCAGAAAATTTATCACAATCCGTTACCATAGGAACCTCTGATTTTCCTATTTAATTTTGTCTATTTTTTCATTTTTCAGAAAAAATTTTTATAATTTGGATAAAGATTCTAATTTTGTTAAAAATTAACAATCTTTATCCAAATTTAGGCATTATTTGTGGTAATTTCTCTAGTTTCTTGTCTAATTTTACCATTTTTGGCTAAATTAGACACATTTATCCCTTGTTACGCTGTATTTGGTAGTATTTTTCTAACCATATAGAGATTAGCAAGGGATGATAGCATTTGTAATTGATTAGTATTCTTTTGTAAACCATTATATCTAACCTTTCTATAGCCCCAAAGATGCTTTATAATTTGAAATGGATGTTCAACTTTAGCTCGAACTGATGAAAATTGTTTATTCCTCTTTTTTTGCTTATTTGAAAGTTTTTTGTTAGATTTAGCTCTATTGGTTATACCATAAAATATATTGTGATTCCTACAAAATCTTTTTATTGCCTTATCATCATAGGCCTTGTCACCAAATAAAGAAGTTTCATCACCATGTAATAACTCCTCTGTTTTAGTAGAATCATGATCTTTAGCTGTCGTCGTGACAATAGAATGAATAATTGGCTTACCCTTAGTTTGCACACCAATATGAGACTTCATGCCAAAATAATAATTCTTCCCTTTCTTGGTAGAAGACATCTCTTGGTCCCTTTTCCTCTTCTTGTTTTTTGTACTAGTTGGAGCAGATATTAATGTCGCATCAGTTATCGTACCCTCCTTCAACAAAAGATCATTCTCTTCAAGATATGAATTTACCTCGTTAAATATAATCGACGATAAATTATGCTTTTCCAATAAATGACGGAATCTCAATATCACAGTCTCATCCGGAACATTATCAATACCAATATCAATATTTAAGAATTTTTGAAAACTTATTCTATCATATATAGCATCCTCCATAGCTGGATCACTAAGACCAAACCACTGCTGTAACAAATGAATCTTAAATATTAATAATAAATCTGTCACCTTCCTGCCACCGTAATCACTAGTACCATTAGGATAAAAAGGCTCTATCTTATCAATCAATCTTTGCCATGGAATAATATCCGTCATTTGATTAAGAAACTTCTCCGCTCTTAATTTTCTACCAGAAATTGCTAATGAAAAAAATGATTGCTGGGTTGCCATAATTATATATTTTATTTGAATTTAATATATCAATAATAAGCAAAAAAGCTAGATAAATCAAGCTTTTCTGGCTATTTTTATCAAATAAATTCAAACAAAATTTTATAAAATAACTTTGCTAAACTTTGGCAAAAATAACAAAATTAAACAGTTTCAAATCTATAAATTAGATAATTGGTTTTTCAGAGGTTCCTTAAATCATTAGAATATGGAACTGGCATAGTTTTTGCCAGAATTTTATTCTCCTGGCGCAAGAAATGCAAGCTTAATTTAGTTGGCTATAACTATAGCTTGGTTGGTTGCAGTCCTTATTTTTTTATTTTTTCAATTATTTTTTCCATCTGCATCCCTCTTGAGCCTTTAACTAATATAATGTCACCATTATTTATTATAGAATGAATATTTTCAGTTTGCTTGATCAGAATTATCAAAGTAAAATATTTCTTTATTAAAAGATTCTTTATCGATATTTTTCATTAAATCACCCACCAGTAAAATTTTATCGATATGGGAATTTGCTAAATTTTTACCAATTTTAATATGTTCTGCTATTTCTTGATCACCAAGTTCAAACATATCACCTAAAATTATGGTGACATTATTTTTATTATTTATTTTTTTGATATCATTAAGATAATCAATGGCAGCTAAAGTCGAACTTGGATTAGCGTTATAGCTATCATCAATTATGGTAAGATTTAAATTATTTTTAGAAGTTTTTACTATATTTCCTCTGCCATTTCTTAATTCTATATCAGCAAATAATCTACTTGCCTCATTAACATCAATTTCAAGAATTCTTAAAATAGCGATTACAATTAGAGAATTTAAAATTACACCTTGATGAATTGTATTAATCTCATAGCTGATATTATCTCTTTCCTTATTGAAAAGAACTGAAATTTTTGACGATAATTGGTTTTTTATATCTTCTATGGAAGTAATTCTAATATCACTAGTCTCATCAAAACCAAAACCAATAATATGTTCTTCAGGAATATTTAATTGTAGAGCTTCATTTTTTAGAAAATCATAATATTGATTATCTCTATTTATAATAGCATAACCATCTTCTTTGAGGCCGATGAAAATTTCAGATTTAGCTTTAGCAATTTCAGTTTCATTGGAAAAATTTCCAATATGTGCTGAATTAACTGTTGTAATGACAGCGATATCTGGTCTAATCATTTTTGATAAATATTCTATCTCTTTTGCATGATTCATGCCCACTTCAATAACAGCAAAATCAATATCTTCAACTAAATTAGCTAATGTTATTGGAACACCAAAATGATTATTAAAATTACCATAGGTTGAGTAGCAATTAGATATTTTAGATAAAATAAAAGAGCAGATATCTTTTGTTGTAGTTTTGCCAACGCTACCGGTAATTGCTATTATTTTAGCTTTACTTCTTGCTCTGGCAAAAATTGCCAATTTATTAAGACAATTTAAGCCATCTTTTACTAATATTATTCTAGGATCATTAGAAAATTCTTCTGCTACTTCACTTGCTAAAATAATAGCAAGACCTTTTTCAAAAGCCTTTTCTATAAAATTATGACCATCATTATTATCACCTTTAATACAAATAAAAAGTGTATTTTTTTTTACCCTTCTACTGTCAATTTCTACTAAATCAATATTGATATCTTCCTTGACATTATCGCTTATAATCTCTGAATCTAAAGTCGCTCTAATATCCTCTATATTCCAAATTGACATAATTCTTTTTTAATTTTCTTAATTTCAGCATCGTCAAATCTAGCACCAATTTTTTGTATTATTTTAGATGCCAGAAAATTTCCTATTTTAGCATTTTTTTTGAGATCAAAATTTTTGGACATAGCAAATAAAAATCCTGCTTTGCAAAGGCATCTCCAGCGCCAGTGCTATCAATTACATTATCAATAATATCAGTTTCAATTTTTTCTAAATTATCCTGCGTTACAATTAAACATCCCTTTTCTGACCTAGTAATAATTAACTTAACATCTGGGTTAATATTAAAAATATTATTAAGTTTCTCTTGTTTTAAAACTGAATTTTCAATATCCATTAATATTTTAATTTCATCCTCATTAGCAAATAAAACATCAATATTTTTTATTAAGTTTAAAAAGTCATTTTTATGACGCGAAACACAAAAACTATCAGATAATGTAAAAGCTGTAGAAATGTTATTTTTTTTGGCGTCAATTATAATATTATTAAGGACATTAATCGTTTCTTTTTTATCCCACAAATAACCTTCAATATATAATATTTTTGACTCTTCAATAATTTCATTATTATTAATATGGTCAATTTCTGATGATTTTCCAAGATAAGTCATCATAGTTCTTTCTCCATCTTCTTTTGAAACTAGGATAAATGATTTTGAGGTAGAATTTGCTATATCAGAACATTGCGATTTGAAATCACAATTAGATTCTTGAAGGTGGTTTGTAAAGATTTGACCAAATTTATCATCTCCAACCTTTCCTAAAAATGAACATTTTTCACCTAAAGCAGATATAGTAGCAACTGTATTACAAACCGATCCTCCTGAAGATATTTTTTGATATTCTAAGTTTGATAATTTATTTGCCATATCTTGGTCGATTAGAGTCATCGAACCTTTAGCAATAGAATTTTCTAGGAGAAAATTATCATCAGTTAAGATTAAAGTATCAACAATGGCATTGCCTAGAGCTGAAACTAGATATTTTTTGTTCATTAATTAGATTTTGATTGGTAGCGAAGGAGGGATTTGAACCCCCGACCAACGGATTATGATCCCGTCGCTCTACCGACTGAGCTACTTCGCCAGATTAAGTAATAATATCAATTCCTAATTCAATATATTGTAGTCAACTAAGTTAAGTTTGAATATATCTTCTAATAAAGATAGGAATGGCATAATAATTATTCAGATTCTGTCTGCGACTCTTCTTCGACTTCTTTTTCTTTGTTATTTTTTAAAGATTCTTTTAAAGCTTTAATTTCCAACTCATTTCTGGTTACTATTAAAGAAATATTGATAGAAACATCACCATGCAGACTAACTTTAACATTATAAATTCCAATTTCTTTAATTGGTTTTTCAATTTTAATGTCAGATTTTGTTAGAGAAGTGCCAGTAAAATCTTTCAATTTAGATATAATTGTTCCAGCATTAACTGATCCATATAATCTACCATCATCAGAAGCGTTTTCAATTATCACTACTTCCTTATTATTAAGTTTTTCTCTATTTTGATTGGCAAATGATAATAGTTCAGATTCTTTTTTTTCTATATCTTGTTTCTTACTATCAAATTCTTTTTTGTTAATTGGCGAGTTATATATAGCTTTTTTTCTAGGAAATAGAAAATTTTTAGCATATCCGGGTTTTACTTCTATAATATCACCAACTTCACCAAGATTTTTAATTTTTGAGGTTAAAATTACTTGCATATCTTTTAATTATTCAACATTAATTTTTTTTACAGGGGACAATAAAGATAGCTGGCGGGCATTTTTAATGGCATTGGCAAGCTTCTTTTGTTTCTTTCTGCTAACGGCAGTAATTCTAGTAGATAACATTTTGCCTCTATCGGAAATGAATTTTGATAGTAAATCAACATTTTTATAGTTAATATCTTCATCTGGAATATTTGCTAGAGGGCATGATTTTCTTTTCCTTAACCTAACATTTTGGTTAATTAGTGATATTTTTAAAAAATTATCTTCGTTTTTATTATCTGTCATAATTTATTAACTTGCGATATTAATTGCTGCTATTTTTGAATCTAAATCAGTTTCCTTTCTGTCAGATTTTTTATCAGAGGCCTTAACGGATATGAATAAACGAGATCTCTCTTTATTGTCATCAGAATTAAAGATTTTATTTCTAACAATATCTTCATTATATTTGGCAAATTTTTCAACCTCCTTTACAGTTTTATTGTCGGCTTTTACCTTTAGCATAACATAATGAGCTTTAGAGCTCTTATTTATCTTATAAGCCAGAAGTCTTAAACCCCAATATTCTCTAAGGATTATCTCAGATTTATTATTAGCAAGAATTTTTTCAATATCCTCAAATAGTAAATCTATATTTTCAGCAGTTAAATCCTTTCTCATTAAAAGGACAATTTCGTAATAATTCATATAATTATATTCTGTAATTTAGAAAGTAAAACCCTAGATCCTAGATTAGGATTTATTATTTATCAACAAATTTTTCTTGTAAAAATATTAAAATTTACTTAAAAAATAAACTCATACTATTTCTTATCTTTAAAGGAACCTCTGAAAAAATAAAATATTTTGATATTATGGTGGATATGCCACATTGGCCTAAGCCAAATTTAAGCAATTATAATAGAAATGACCTTGATGACATTAGGAGAGTTTTAAATAATCTTGATAATCCTGAAAAATCCTTACCGCCAGTAATTCATGTTGCAGGAACTAATGGAAAGGCTTCAACCATTGCATTTTTGCAAGCAATTTTTACCTCAGCAAATTATAAAATTCATAGTCATATTTCACCTCATATTCATCGTTGTAATGAAAGAATTATTATTGCTGGAGAAGAAATATCTGATAATTATCTTTATCAAATTTTAGAAGAAATTCGCCTAAAATCAGAAAATATTAATCTGACTTTTTCAGATGCCATGATAATTGCCGCTATTTTAGCCTTTTCAAGAAATGAAGCCGATATTTGTTTGATTGAAACTGGAATGGGCGGTCGAATTGATCCAACAAATGCTATTGATAATAAAATATTATCTATCATTACTCCAATTTCTTTTGATCATGAAGAATTTTTGGGTCAAACAATCGCGACAATCGCTAGTGAAAAATCTCATATTATGCGAGCAAATATTCCAGCAATTATTGCTCCTCAAACATTAGATGCTGGCAAGGTTATTGAGCTTAGATCTTTAGAGATAGGTAATATTTTAAAGCATTTTGATCAGGATTTTACTATTGAAATTAATGAAGATGATTCTTTTGATTTTAGATATTTTAGTAAGAGGGAGATTCTTTGGCAAAATCTGCCAAAACCTTCCTTAGAGGGGGAGCATCAATATATTAATGCTTCACTTGCTATTGCTGTAATTTTTACTTTAGAAGAATTTTATCCCAATAAATTTCAAATCAGTGAAGATAATATTAAAAATGCTTTAAAAGAGGTTAAAAATCCAGGTCGGTTAGAAAAAATTAATATTTCTCATCCAAATTTAGGAAAAAATGCTGAAATTTGGCTTGATGGTGCCCATAATATCGCTGGTTTTTATGCTTTGGCAAGATGGCTGGAGGAGAAAATTATGATTGATGAGGTTAATAATATAGAAAGAGATAATTATTTGATTGTTGGATTTACAAAGGGTAAAGCTCGTGAAGAGTTTTTTTTTTTTTTGAAAATATGATTGATTTTATTTATGCAATTAGAGTTGCTGGTGAGCCAAATCCTGAAGATGCTGATATTATTGTTAAAAAAATAATTAATATTCCAAATGAAGTTGCTGAAAATTTATCAGATGCGATTGATTTTTTAGCCAAAAAATCCGATAAATCTTGCAGAATTATCATTGCTGGATCTCTTTATTTAGCAAGAGACATTAGACATAGCCAGTTAACTTAGCTGGCTATATGTAAATTTTATAAAGAGGATAATGGTTTAATAGGAGAGCGATATTGTTCTGACCTAGTTAATGGCGTATCTTTTTTCTTTCTCCTCCTTCTTCTACGATCTCTTTTTACTTTTCTAACCTTACCAGAATCTTCCAACATACTTTCCTTGACATATTCATCAACTAAGCGATCAAATTCGGATAAATGTTTGGTAAAAAAGTGATCAGCATCTGGAACAATATTATATTTAATTTCAGCCTCTTCACGAAGATTTAATTTATCAGCGATTTTAGCAGAATCTTTCTCTAGCGAAATATCATCAGCAGTTCCCTGAATGATCATACCAGAGGCAGAGCAGGGAACGATAAAATTAAAATTATATTTAGAAGCTGGTGGTGCAACAAGAATATATCTTTCAATATCTGGTCTTCTCATAATAGCTTGTAAACCAACCCAAGAGCCAAAAGAAAAGCCTGCTAGCCAGAAAAGCGAAGCCTCCATATTTTTATTATGAAGCCAATTAAGAGCAGCGGTGACATCTTGTAATTCACCAACACCATCATTAAAAGTTCCTTCAGATTTTCCAACTCCACGAAAATTAATACGAAGCACTGAAAAGCCATTATCAACAAAGCTTTTAAAAAGATGATAAGTGATTTTGTTATTCATGGTACCACCATGAAGTGGGTGAGGGTGTAACACTAGAGCGACTGGGGCCTTGATATCTTTATTTTGATGATATCGACCCTCAATTTTACCAGCTGGACCGGTGATTATTACTTCAGGCATTAAGCTTTAATTAAACTTGATCCCAAATTACAGGCTTGCCACTTTTATCGCAAACTAGATTGCTAGTGCCAGCAAATTTTGCTGAGACATATTTACCATGACCAGCATGAACACCATAATAGAAAATTGGATCAATTTCTTTACCATCAAACTTCTTTTTTACAGCTACTTGTTTATTTTTACGAGCGTTTTTACTTTGTTTACCTTCTGCCATTTTCTAAAAATTAAAATTTAAACTTTACAAAAAAGCTATTATCATTAATATCTTTTAAAAATTCAATTAAATTATTTAGTTAACTAGATGGAAGAAAAGACAACAAATAGAATTAATGATAATAAGGATATGCTTGGTTTTGCCAAGAGTGATCCGAAAGAAACAATGCTTAGAAAGCCTGATTGGATTAGAGTTAAGGCTCCAGTTTCAGCTGGCTTTAAGGAAACGCGCGATCTTATGCGTTCTTCAAATCTGAACACAGTTTGTGAAGAGGTCGCTTGCCCTAATATTGGTGAATGTTGGTCGCAAAAACATGCAACTGTCATGATTTTGGGATCAATTTGCACCAGAGCTTGTTCTTTTTGTAATATTGATACTGGCAAACCTAATAAATTAGATCCCAAGGAACCAGAAAATTTGGCTAATGCAGTTGGCAAGTTGGATCTAAATCATATTGTAATTACTTCAGTTGATCGTGATGATTTGGAAGATGGTGGAGCCGAGCATTTTGTGCAGTCAATTACCAAAATTAGAAAAACAAATCCTAAGGTTACAATTGAAATTTTAACCCCAGATTTTCTTAGAAAAGATGGTGCGATTGAAAAGGTGACAAAGGCTAAACCCGATGTTTTTAATCATAATATTGAAACTGTTCCCGGGCTCTATCACACTATTCGTCCTGGTTCAAGATATTTTCATTCTTTATCTCTTCTGAAAAAAGTTAAAGAGATTGATCCAATGATTTTTACCAAATCTGGTATGATGGTTGGTCTTGGCGAGAAGAAAGAAGAAGTTTTGCAAGTGATGGATGATTTACGATCCGCGGATGTTGATTTTATTACTATTGGTCAATATTTACGCCCTACAATGCGTCATGCGCCAGTTAAAAGATATGTTCATCCTGATGAATTTAAATATTATGAAAAAATGGCCTATAGTAAGGGATTTTTAATGGTCTCTGCCAGTCCTCTGACTCGCTCCTCTTATCATGCTGGCGATGATTTTGCTAAGATGAGAAAAGAAAGAGAAAAATTATTATAATTTGATGACAAAAAAAATTGCAATTTATCCAGGATCTTTTGATCCAATTACTTTTGGTCATATTGATATTGTTACAAGGGCCAGCAAAGTTTTTGATCATATCATTTTAGCTGTTGCTCGCGATAATAGTAAAAATTCTTTATTTTCAATGGAAAAAAAAGTTGCCATGGCCAAAAATGAGTTTCAGCATTTTAATAATGTTGAGGTTGCTGATTTTTCTGGACTTTTGGTTGATTTTGCCAAGAAAAAAATGCCAAAATTGCTATTCGTGGTCTTAGAGCGATTTCTGATTTTGAATATGAATTTCAGATTAATAATATGAATTCTAAATTGGATCCAGAATTACAAACTATTTTTCTACCAGCCTCTACTGAATTACAATTTATTTCTTCAAAATTGGTTAAAGAAGTTGTTCGTTTGGGTGGCGATGTTTCTAGCTTTGTCAGCCCAAAAATTGAAGAAGAATTAAAGAAAGTTCTTTTATAAATGTTAATTTACGGCAAAAATGTTATTTTCAATCGTATTTTAAGTGGCAAAAAGATTTACAAAATTCTTGCGACTCAGAAAAGCTATTTAGAGTTAGAAAAGTTTTTACAAAAAAATCAGCTGAAATTTTCAAAAAAACTTGTCGAAATTTGTGATAAAAAGAAAATTGACAAGGAATTTAAGTCAGATGTTTCTCATCAGTCAATTATTGCCAAAATTGATCCAATAAATTTATTAAATGAAAATGAATTTCTGGCAAAAAAATTTGACCAAAAACCAAATATTTTAATTTTAGATCAAATTACCGATCCACAAAATATTGGTGCGATTATTAGAAGTGCTTTTGCTTTTAATTTTGAATATATTTTTGTTGATAAACGACATTTTCCAGTAAATAGTTCAGTTATTTTTAAATCTTCAACTGGCTATATTGATAATATTAAATTATATTCTTATAGTAATTTGAATAATTTACTGGGGAATCTAAAAAAAATGATTATTGGTGTATTGGTCTTGATGGATCTGCGTCAAAAGATATTTTAGGGATAAATGATTTAGAGAATATTGCTTTAATTTTAGGTTCGGAAGGAGAGGGTATTAGGAATTTGGTTAAAAAGAATTGCGATTTATTGGTAAAAATTAAAATGAATCCTAAAGCTGAAAGTTTAAATGTTTCCAATGTCATGCGAATAATTATGAATCAAATATTTTTATCATGATTAAAAAAATTCTGATATTATTTTTATTACTTACAAATATTTCTTATGCTAAAGATTCTAATAATTTAATTATTTTTGCTGAATCTGACCTTGCTATTCCTTTGGTTAAAATTATTAGAAAATATTCCAAAGAAAAGAATGTGGTTGTTTCTATAAATTTTGATTCTTCTTTTGATTTAATTAATAAAATTGACGATGGTGAACCTGCCGATATTTTTGTTTCATCTCATAAGGATTGGGTTGATGCTTTAAAGCAAAAGGGTGTAATTGATATTTATAGTTTGGTTAATATTGCTGAAGATAATCTTGTACTTATTACTTCTAATAAAAATGAAAGATTTTTTAAAGAAAAGCTAGATAGTAAAAATTTGAAATTAATCTTTAATAGATTAAATAAGATGGGATATAGCTTAATTGCCGATTCCGAACATAAATCTCTTGGTAAATATAGTAGTAAAATTATCGAAAAATATGATATTAAGCCAAATAGGGTTTTTAGAAAGTTAAATGAAGATAGAAAATCTATCATTGATTTTGTTTCTGATGATAAAAATATCTTTGCCTTAGTTTTAGAAAGTGCAATCTTGCCAAAAGATAATGTTAGAATTGTTTCTAAAATACCAGATATTGCAATTAATTATCAAGCTTCAGCAATTGCTGGTAATAATATGAAGCTGGCTCGTGATTTTATTAAATTCTTAGAAGGGCTGGATTTTAAGAAATTTCTTTAAAAACCGTCTATAGGAACCTCTGAAAAACTAAAATTGGAATTTTTAGATCATTTTTTAGCAGAAATTGTGTTTCTTTTTGGTGCAATATGAACATAATTGTGCCATAAAAAACTAAATTTATCTTAAATTCCCATATCTTTACCCACGATAGTCCTTAAAAAAACATTAATCTAAGCAAATAAAAGCTTGCAACCGACTTTTTAGTTCTATATACTCGTGCCTATTATTAATTCTTTACTCACGGAACCTCTGATTTTCCTATTTAATTTTGTCTATTTTTTCTGAAAAATGAAAAAATAGACAAAATTAAATAGGAAAATCAGAGGTTCCTATAAAAATGGATAAATCTTGTTATTTGCCTCTTTAATTCTTCTATATTATCAGGAGGATTGAGAAAAATTTGTTCATATTTTACAGTTCTCCAGAATCTTTCAATAATTACATTGTCTACCCACCTACCTTTTCCATCCATTGATATTTGAATATTTCGTTTTTTTAATTCATTTATCCAATTACCGCTGGTAAATTGAGATCCTTGATCAGTATTAATAATTGTTGGAATAATTTTATGATTTTTTATTCCCTTTTTTAATATTTCAACACAATTATTAGTTTCCATAGAAATTGATAATTTTGATGCAACAACAAATCTAGAACTCCAATCAATTAGCGACATTAAATAAACAAATCCTACTGGTGTTTTGATGTAAGTTATATCAATTGCCCAAGTGTGATTTGGCTTATCTATTTTAGATTTATCTTCTAATAAATAAGGATATTTGTAATCTTTTTTATTGATGATTGTTGTCTTTTTCTTTGGATAAAGAGCTTTAATCTTTAGAACTCTCATTAATCTAAGAACCTTCTTGCGATTTTTTATTTTAATTTTATCTTGATTTTTTTCATTTTTATATCAGAAAAAATTTTACTCCATAATTATGAATAAAGATTGCTAATTTTGTTAAAAATTAACAATCTTTATCCAAATTTAGGCATTATTTGTGGTAATTTCTCTAGTTTCTTGTCTAATTTTACCATTTTTGGCTAAATTAGACACATTTATCCCTTGTTACGCTGTATTTGGTAGTATTTTTCTAACCATATAGAGATTAGCAAGGGATGATAGCATTTGTAATTGATTAGTATTCTTTTGTAAACCATTATATCTAACCTTTCTATAGCCCCAAAGATGCTTTATAATTTGAAATGGATGTTCAACTTTAGCTCGAACTGAAGAAAAATGTTAATTCCTCTTTTTTAGCTTATTTGAAAGTTTTTTGTTAGATTTAGCTCTATTGGTTATACCATAAAATATATTGTGATTCCTACAAAATCTTTTTTTTCCATTTATTGCCTTATCATCATAGGCCTTGTCACCAAATAAAGAAGTTTCATCACCATGTAATAACTCCTCTGTTTTAGTAGAATCATGTTCTTTAGCTGTCGTCGTGACAATAGAATGAATAATTGGCTTACCCTTAGTTTGCACACCAATATGAGACTTCATGCCAAAATAATAATTCTTCCCTTTTTGGTAGAAGACATCTCTTGGTCCCTTTTCCTCTTCTTGTTTTTTGTACTAGTTGGAGCAGATATTAATGTCGCATCAGTTATCGTACCCTCCTTCAACAAAAGATCATTCTCTTCAAGATATGAATTTACCTCGTTAAATATAATCGACGATAAATTATGCTTTTCCAATAAATGACGGAATCTCAATATCACAGTCTCATCCGGAACATTATCAATACCAATATCAATATTTAAGAATTTTTGAAAACTTATTCTATCATATATAGCATCCTCCATAGCTGGATCACTAAGACCAAACCACTGCTGTAACAAATGAATCTTAAATATTAATAATAAATCTGTCACCTTCCTGCCACCGTAATCACTAGTACCATTAGGATAAAAAGGCTCTATCTTATCAATCAATCTTTGCCATGGAATAATATCCGTCATTTGATTAAGAAACTTCTCCGCTCTTAATTTTCTACCAGAAATTGCTAATGAAAAAAATGATTGCTGGGTTGCCATAATTATATATTTTATTTGAATTTAATATATCAATAATAAGCAAAAAAGCTAGATAAATCAAGCTTTTCTGGCTATTTTTATCAAATAAATTCAAACAAAATTTTATAAAATAACTTTGCTAAACTTTGGCAAAAATAACAAAATTAAACAGTTTCAAATCTATAAATTAGATAATTGGTTTTTCAGAGGTTCCATTAATCTAAGAATCTTCTTGCGATTAATTTTATTATTATGATTTCTATCTTGATTGATTATTTCTGTAATTCTTCTATATCCGAAAAATTGATATTTACTCCAGATATTATGAATATCTTTGCATAAACTATTAATCTTAGAAATATCAATCCTAGATTTATAATAAAAATTAGATCTATTAATATCTAACAATCTACATCTATTTCTGACAGCTAAATTATACATATCTGATGATAATTTTAGAAATTTGATTTTCTTAGAATAATCTAACTGTCCAGAAACTTTTTTAAGAAATCTCTTTCCATTGTTAATTGACCTATTTTCTTATATAATTTATCAATTTCTTTATCCTTCTTTTTTTGTTCTTTTTTACTTAATTTTTCTTCTTTAGATAACTTAGAATCAGAAAATATATCATTACCGCTAGCTTTAAACTGCTTAACCCATTTATGTAATGTTGATTTAGCAATATCATATTCGCTACAAATCTGATAAATTGTATAATTTTCGGATAAATATTTCATTACAACTTTAAACTTAAACTTAAATTCCCATATCTTTACCCACGATAGTCCTTAAAAAAACATTAATCTAAGCAAATAAAAGCTTGCAACCGACTTTTTAGTTCTATATACTCGTGCCTATTATTAATTCTTTACTCACGATTATGAGCTATATCAGATACAAAAAAGTTGGAGACAGGGAATATGCATATGAAATAACGGCCTATTGGGATAAAAAGAAACAACATTCCAAGCAAACAGCAAATATCTTGGAATTGTCCTAGATAAAGAAGCTGGAATATTTCAGGAGGTAAAAAGAAGAAAGAGAGATTTAAATGGAAAAGTTATTTCCAATCCAAAAAGGGTTATGGCACAACCATTTAAGGAGAGGGAAATTGTATCTTTTGGTAGTGGCTACTTAACCAAGAAACTAATTGATGAAGATGATGTTGGAAAAATCTTTGCAGACTTACTGCCTCATGTAAAGCTTAAAACATTAAAAAGCTTACTATCCTATCGTCTCATCAATGGATCTGCAATGTATTTAGCTAATGATTGGTATGAAGGCGATATATCTAAACATTTATTTCCAGGCTCTTCTATGAGCTCACAAGCTATCAGTAATTTCCTAAAAGAACTGGGAAGTGAAAAGCTTCAAAAAGACTTTTTTAGAAAATATCTTCCTATCGCAACAAAAGACAGCAAAGAAGGTCTAATAGTAGATGGAAGTAGCATGCCAAATGAAATCAATACTCCAATTAATGAGTTTGGCTATAATAGTGGCTCTATTGATAGGCAGATAAAATTTATGTCAGTTGTTTCTGCCGATAACAATCTACCTCTGTACTTTCGCTACAATGCAGGCAGTATAGCGGACATCTCAACACTCACAAATACTATCAAAGAACTTAAGGCTCATAACACTACAGCTAAAGCGGTACTGCTAGATGCGGGCTTTTATTCTAATGATAATATTGAATTATTACAAAAAAATAAGATCAATTTTATAATTAGACTTCCGTCTGGCAGAAAATTATTCAAAGAAGTAATTGATAGAACTGCACCCATTTGTTAGACCATTACCTCTTTAAAAGTCATAGACTTACTTATTAAAGATTCTATATTGTGCAAAAAAAAAAGGCTATTCAGTAAATAATTATTTATCTGAATTAAATTTTTAAAGAATTATCTGTAGAAATTTTTCAAATTTTCTGAAATTTTAGAATGGCCCTAAATAGCCAAATTCGTAGAAATTTCTGGAAAATTATAAAATTTCGTATTTCATATTTTAGATTTTAATTATTTTTTATTTTAAAATCTAATTCTTTTCTCTTACTGTCATCATTATAGTAAATTTGACTAGGAGTTTTGTAATTCAAAGATTGATGAGGTCTTTGATAATTATAAAAATGGATAAATCTTGTTATTTGCCTCTTTAATTCTTCTATATTATCAGGAGGATTGAGAAAAATTTGTTCATATTTTACAGTTCTCCAGAATCTTTCAATAATTACATTGTCTACCCACCTACCTTTTCCATCCATTGATATTTGAATATTTCGTTTTTTTAATTCATTTATCCAATTACCGCTGGTAAATTGAGATCCTTGATCAGTATTAATAATTGTTGGAATAATTTTATGATTTTTTATTCCCTTTTTTATAGGAACCTCTGAAAAACCAATTATCTAATTTATAGATTTGAAACTGTTTAATTTTGTTATTTTTGCCAAAGTTTAGCAAAGTTATTTTATAAAATTTTGTTTGAATTTATTTGATAAAAATAGCCAGAAAAGCTTGATTTATCTAGCTTTTTTGCTTATTATTGATATATTAAATTCAAATAAAATATATAATTATGGCAACCCAGCAATCATTTTTTTCATTAGCAATTTCTGGTAGAAAATTAAGAGCGGAGAAGTTTCTTAATCAAATGACGGATATTATTCCATGGCAAAGATTGATTGATAAGATAGAGCCTTTTTATCCTAATGGTACTAGTGATTACGGTGGCAGGAAGGTGACAGATTTATTATTAATATTTAAGATTCATTTGTTACAGCAGTGGTTTGGTCTTAGTGATCCAGCTATGGAGGATGCTATATATGATAGAATAAGTTTTCAAAAATTCTTAAATATTGATATTGGTATTGATAATGTTCCGGATGAGACTGTGATATTGAGATTCCGTCATTTATTGGAAAAGCATAATTTATCGTCGATTATATTTAACGAGGTAAATTCATATCTTGAAGAGAATGATCTTTTGTTGAAGGAGGGTACGATAACTGATGCGACATTAATATCTGCTCCAACTAGTACAAAAAACAAGAAGAGGAAAAGGGACCAAGAGATGTCTTCTACCAAGAAAGGGAAGAATTATTATTTTGGCATGAAGTCTCATATTGGTGTGCAAACTAAGGGTAAGCCAATTATTCATTCTATTGTCACGACGACAGCTAAAGATCATGATTCTACTAAAACAGAGGAGTTATTACATGGTGATGAAACTTCTTTATTTGGTGACAAGGCCTATGATGATAAGGCAATAAAAAGATTTTGTAGGAATCACAATATATTTTATGGTATAACCAATAGAGCTAAATCTAACAAAAAACTTTCAAATAAGCAAAAAAAGAGGAATAAACAATTTTCATCAGTTCGAGCTAAAGTTGAACTTCCATTTCAAATTATAAAGCATCTTTGGGGCTATAGAAAGGTTAGATATAATGGTTTACAAAAGAATACTAATCAATTACAAATGCTATCATCCCTTGCTAATCTCTATATGGTTAGAAAAATACTACCAAATACAGCGTAACAAGGGATAAATGTGTCTAATTTAGCCAAAAATGGTAAAATTAGACAAGAAACTAGAGAAATTACCACAAATAATGCCTAAATTTGGATAAAGATTGTTAATTTTTAACAAAATTAGCAATCTTTATCCAAATTATAAAAATTTTTTCTGAAAAATGAAAAAATAGACAAAATTAAATAGGAAAATCAGAGGTTCCTATACTGCCTGCATTGTAGCGAAAGTACAGAGGTAGATTGTTATCGGCAGAAACAACTGACATAAATTTTATCTGCCTATCAATAGAGCCACTATTATAGCCAAACTCATTAATTGGAGTATTGATAGACCTTCTTTGCTGTCTTTTGTTGCGATAGGAAGATATTTTCTAAAAAAGTCTTTTTGAAGCTTTTCACTTCCCAGTTCTTTTAGGAAATTACTGATAGCTTGTGAGCTCATAGAAGAGCCTGGAAATAAATGTTTAGATATATCGCCTTCATACCAATCATTAGCTAAATACATTGCAGATCCATTGATGAGACGATAGGATAGTAAGCTTTTTAATGTTTTAAGCTTTACATGAGGCAGTAAGTCTGCAAAGATTTTTCCAACATCATCTTCATCAATTAGTTTCTTGGTTAAGTAGCCACTACCAAAAGATACAATTTCCCTCTCCTTAAATGGTTGTGCCATAACCCTTTTTGGATTGGAAATAACTTTTCCATTTAAATCTCTCTTTCTTCTTTTTACCTCCTGAAATATTCCAGCTTCTTTATCTAGGACAATTCCAAGATATTTGCTGTCTTTGCTTGGAATGTTGTTTCTTTTTATCCCAATAGGCCGTTATTTCATATGCATATTCCCTGTCTCCAACTTTTTTGTATCTGATATAGCTCATAATCGTGAGTAAAGAATTAATAATAGGCACGAGTATATAGAACTAAAAAGTCGGTTGCAAGCTTTTATTTGCTTAGATTAATGTTTTTTTAAGGACTATCGTGGGTAAAGATATGGGAATTTAAGATAAATCAAGATTTTGACCATATTGCTTGATCCAGTTAAAGATACTTACATGACTAACCTTGAGAATTCTTCCTATAGATCTAAATCCTAGACCCTCTAGGTACAACTCCAGGGCAAATCTTTTGGCATTGTTAATCCAAAATAGATAATAAGCCATTTCTCTTTAAAATCAATAATTTTACTGAATATTCAAGCATCTTTATTGATTTAGAGTAGCATTTGCTCTTTCTTCTCATTCTAGCCAAGAAGTGTCTGAACAAGCTATTATAGCCCTCGATAGTATAAGTATTACCCCTTTCATAAATTAGTAGACTTTTAGAATTTAAGCTCTTATAATATTGTGTATGGAAATACAAAATATTAGGAATTTATCTCAGGAGTCAAAAATGTTAATCAGAAAACAAGCCGTTGCTTGTATTGTTGAAAAGAAAATGAGTTGGAAGGAAGTAATGGAAATATTTTCTATTGGCAGTATCAACAGCAATCCAGATCCAGACAGAGTTTTTTTTGAACCAATATAGCTGTGCATTTCATCTATCTCAGTTACGCATATTTCATGGCTATTTTGCAATAAATCAAGATTTTGACCATATTGCTTGATCCAGTTAAAGATACTTACATGACTAACCTTGAGAATTCTTCCTATAGATCTAAATCCTAGACCCTCTAGGTACAACTCCAGGGCAAATCTTTTTATTGATCTATCTTTAGAATTTCTGCCTTTTGTATAATTATAATTGCAATCTTTACACTTATAGCGCTGCATTCCGTACATTTTACCATTTTTGCAAACGTTAGAACTGGAGCATTTTAAACATTTCATAGCTTGATTTATTGAGTTAAAATGCTTATTTTATGCTCAATGATGTTAATTGCTAGTAAAATCTATTGTAAATTAACAATGCCTAAGGATGGAGCACTATTGCATCTTCTTATATGAGTCTCTGGCATAATTGTAATTTTTTAAATTCATTTTATAATATAGCTATATCTTAAAATAAACAAAACTTTGTATTTTACAACTCAGGGTATCCCTTTAGTAAACACATAATTACATTATAGCAATTATCAATTTAAAAACTATTTTAAAGATTGGAAAGGATTTATAGGGGCAATTAAATATAGTCCTTATATTGATGAGTGCCCCTTAAGACAATATCAAAGGTGCAGATTTTACGTGAATTAGGATCGAACATATTAGATAATCTAACCATAGAGGTCAAAGATTTTCTATCCCTCGGGCTATAAGATAAATATTGTGAATCGATTTCATTTCTTGGATGATCTTCAAAATAAATTTCAGTTTTTAATTCTCCAAATTTTATGATTAATATTCATATTAATATGAGGTGCTCTACCAAAATAAAAGCCAGGAACTATAGTTATAAAACGGTAATTTCCTAAATTATCAGTAACAGCCGTTCCAGACATGCTAAAATGTTTATCGATATTTAGATCATTTTTAGCAAGTAATGTATGATATTTTCCTTTAGAATTAGCCTGCCAAATTTTGATGATAGCACCAGAAATTGGTATACCAAAAGAATCGGTGACCTTACCTTGAAGATAAATTATTTCACCAAAAGCTAAATAAAATGAACCTGTTTTTTTAATAAGATTATTAGTCTTATTAAAAATTTTTGGCATAGAAAAATTATTTAGGAATAATCTAGATGGGGTTGGTGTTCTAGCGTGAAATGAATTGCTAAAATCATTAGCAAAAATATTGCCAGAAAATAATAGAATTATGATTAATATCTTGATGTTTTTAATCATGGGAACCTCTGAAAAACTAAAAATTGGAATTTTTAGAGCATTTTTTAGCAGAAATTTTGTTTCTTTTTGGTGCAATATAGACATATTGTACCATAAAAAACTAAATTTATGCAAAAAAGGGTCAAAAAGATCAATTTTGCTAAATACATATTTTAGTTTTTTAGAGGTTCCCATTGTTAATTGATGTCTTTATTCTGTTGATAGAAGAAGATCACGATCTTTTATCGTATTATTGTATTTTTTCTTAGTCATAGCCAATATAATACCAAAAGCTATAGATATAGCAATCAAAGAAGAGCCACATAACTTATAAATGGTAAAGTAATGCCTTTAGTTGGTAACATTGCCAAGCTAACAGCAATATTGATAATAAGTTGAGCAACAAATTGAATTATCAAACCGCCAATAGTCAAATAAGCAAAATAACCTTCCAAAACATTATTTTTCTTTATAACTCTAGTAATTAAATATAAAAAAATAAAAATAATTATGCTAGAAATTATTAAACCAAATTCTTCAGCAATTACAGAAAAAATAAAATCAGAATGAGAATCGGGAATATGTTTTTTTACCAACCCTCCTCCTGGTCCAGTACCAAAAAACCCGCCATTAATATAAGCATCAATTGACCTATCAATTTGATAATTATGTCCAATATCAAAAAAACTATTTACCCTTTCTTTAACATGTGGCAGGAAGATATAGGATGATATTACACCGGCAATGGCAAAAAGTGAGATTGCAAAAATTGCTAGCCAAGGCAAACCATATAAGAATAACTGACTAGACCAAAGTAAAATTATCATAAAACTCATACCAAAATCTGGTCATGATAAGTAACAAAACCAATAAAAAACAACAAATACCAGAAATAGAATATTTGATATAAAATTTGCTTTGATTGAATTTATCGAGTAAAAAAGCGTTAAAAATAACAAAAAATATTTTAGCAAATTCTGATGGTTGCACAGTAAAGCCAAATAAAGATATCCATCTTCTAGAACCCTTAATTTCATTGCCAAATATTAAAGTTATAATCAGCGTGATAATGATGATGATAAATAAGGATGGTACGATTAATCTGATATGATTCGTCCTTAAGGAAGAAAAAAAAATATTAATAAAATTATGGAGATAAAGATGAAAAACAGATGTTTTTTAAAGAAAAATAATTGAGGAGCATCAATTCTTTTGGCAATTGAAGGGCTAGAGGTAAAATTCATCAATAAGCCAAATAATATCAAAAATAATACTAATCCTAAAATTACCTTATCTATTTTTAACCACCAAATTTTGATAAAATTGAGCTTTTCTCTTTCGAACAAAAAGCCATTTATTTTCCAATCCATTTTTTAATTTTTCTTTGTTTTTTGCCTGATTTTTTTGAATTATCACTTCCATACGTAATGTTTCTTGAAATAAAAATGAGGCATTCCAAGCAATAAGTAAAGCTCCAAGTAGTGGCTCAATTACTACTAAAAATCTAATATCACCCTTAGGGTAAATATCTCCAAAACCAAGTGAAGTATAGGCAGTTAGTGATAAATAGACTAAATCAAAAAAATTATACTGTAAATTGCCAAGTAAATGACTACTATGATTATAGATGATATAAAGTTCAAAACAAATAGCAAAAAGCCAAACAATTGTTATATGTATAAAAAGAAAAACAAACATGAAACAAACGACCCTGACATTTTTAGAAATTAATTTTGATATATATTTTTTGGTAAAATATAATACCTCAAACTGAATAAGAACAGCAACTACAACAATAAAAGTATTAATTAGGAATAAACCAAACATATTAATGGAAAAAATAAAATTAACCAAAAAAGATTATAATAATCTTTCTAAAAAGTTAATAGAAGAATCATCTAATTTACAAAAAATCGCTTCCAATCCAAATAATTCTTGTTTTGTTTTAGCATCTGCCGGCTCTGGTAAAACAAAAATTCTAACAGATAGAGTTCTTAGAATTTTATTATCTGGCGTTCCTGCTTCAAAAATTCTATGCCTAACTTTTACTAAAGTTGCAGCTCTTGAAATGAAAGAGAGGATTTTTAAGGAATTATCTTCTTGGTGTGTGCTGCCAAAATTGGATTTACAAAATAAATTAGAAAAATTAACTGACAAAAAATTTAATTCAGAAAAATTACAGCAAGCCAGAGTAATTTTTATTAAAATTTTAGATGATATTGAATCTTTAAAAATCGAAACAATTCACTCATTTTGCACCAATTTAATTAAAAAATTTCCAATTGAAGCTAAAATTCAACCAAATTTTTCTATTATTGATGATATTTTATCAAAAAAATTACTTGAACAATCAAAAAAGGATCTTTTAAAAATAGCGGTTAAGGATAATAATTTAGGTCAAAAAATTAGTCAAATTGCTAGAAATTCAGGTGATTTAGGATTTTTTGAAATAATTTCTGATATTATTTACAAAAGAGAGGTGTTTTTTCATTTAAAAAACAGCTTTGGCACAATAGAAAATCTTCAAAACAGAATTTTTGAAATTATTGGAGCAAAAATTACTGATAATGAAAAAGAATTGTGGCAAAAATTTCTTGATTTTAAAGAAAATGAGCAGGATTTATTAGAATTATGCCATCTTTTACAAGATTTTCCTGAAAAAACTAACCAAAATGCAGCAAAATTTATTCATAAATATCTTGCAGATAAAAATGATCATAATTTTGAAGATTATGCTAATATTTTTCTTGGAAAAAATGCTGATCCCAGAAAAAAAATTATTACCAAAAAAGTTTTAGATCAATTTCCTCTTTATGAAGAAATTTTATTTTCTGAGCAAGGTAGAATATTAGAATTTTTAGAAAAATTAAATTCTTTTAAAATCGCCGAGCAAACTAGTAATATCATCTTTATTGCTAATGAAATTTTAGAAATTTATGAAAATCTTAAAGTCGCTAATGGTTATTTGGATTATCAAGATCTAATCATTAAAACCAATAATTTATTAGAAAATAGCGAAAATAAAGATTGGATCAGATATAAATTGGATAATCTTTATGATCATATTTTAGTCGATGAATCGCAAGATACTAAACAATTGCAATGGTATATTATTTCACTTATTTCTGAAGATTTTTTTAATGGCGATTTAGAAAAAAATCGTACTATTTTTGCAGTTGGCGATGAAAAACAATCAATTTATGGTTTTCAGGGAGCTGAGCCTAATATTTTTAGTAATATCTTTCTTTATTATCAGAATCGTTTTAAAAATATTGGAGAAGAATTACAAAAAATTACCTTGAGCAATTCTTTTCGATCAGTAAATGCTATTTTGGAAGTAGTTGATTTAATTTTTGCCGATGATTTTTATGCCAAAAAAATTAGTAAATTGGCAAAAGTTAAACATAAGGCCATTAGATCGGATGCTGGAAAAGTTGAAATTTGGCCCATAATTAAAACAGAAAAAACAGAAGAAAGATCTGCTTGGGATTTAAATTTTAATGAAAAACCAAAATCATCCAAAGATATTTTGGCCATAAAAATTGCTAAAACCATCAAGAAATGGATAGAAGATAACAAAATAATTATTGATAAAACTAGTCAAAAAAGACTTTTGGAATATAAGGATATTATGATTTTGATTAAAAATCGGACCAATGATCTTGGTAATTTAATTAGAAAATATCTCATTGAACAAAATATTCCCGTAGCCAGTCCAGACAAAATGAGTCTGACAAAAAATCTTTTAATTCAAGATTTTATTTCTCTTTTAAAATATTTTCTCTTACAGGAAGATGATTTAAATTTAGCCTGTTTATTAAAATCTTGCTTTATTGGCATTTCAGAAAATGATCTTTTTGAGCTTTGTAAAATCAAAAATGAGAAAAATATTACTCTTAATTTATCCTTAAAGCAGGAAAGGCCAGAAATTTATGAGTTTTTGCAGAAATTGAAACAAAAATCTGATTCATATATGTCTGATATAGCTGGATTTTTGGTAGAAATTACTAATGATAATCAGATTTTAAATAATATTAAGAAAGAATTTGGAGTGATTGCCTTGGATTTAATCAATCAATTTATTTCTTTAGCACTTAAATATCAGGAGCAAAATGGCACTTCTTTGCAAGAATTTATCCAGCAAATTAGCCAGTCAAATTTTAATATTAAATTAGAAAATGGCGGGATTTTTAATGAGGTACAAATTATGACTATTCATGGTGCTAAAGGCTTGGAAGCTCCTATAGTTTTTTTACCCGATACTGCCCATGGTGCCAATTCTATTTTTGGCTCTGGTCCTCGTCAAAATATTATTTGGCATCAAAATCAAATTCTCATTGCCAAATTTTCTAAAAAAGAGCAAAATCAATTTTTGAAAGAAATTTTAAAGGAAAAGTCAGAGGAAATTTATGATGAATATTTAAGGTTGCTTTATGTGGCTATGACTAGGGCTGAAAATGAACTTTATATTTGTGGTTTTAATGATCAAAATATTTCAGAGAATTCTTGGTATAATTTAGCAAAAAAAGCCATTTTTAGTAAAGCTATTAAAGAAGATTTTATAGATGCAGATTTAGGTTTAAATGATGAAAAATTAGTTTTTGCTGATAAACCAGATGAATCTGATCAAAATCTCGATGATTTATCTTTCAAAAAAGAGGAAATAGAAAAAAATGAGGATCAATTACCTGATTTTTTAAGTAAAAAAATTACTAATATTCCTAAAGAAGAGATAACTTATCCTTCAAAAATTTATGAAAATTTTGATAATTTTAAAGATAATTTAGAAAAAAATAAAAAATCAGCAAATATTGGTAAAATTACCCATAAAATATTGGAATTTTTACCAAATTTGGCAAAAAATTCAGAAGAATCTCTAGAAATTGCTAAAAAATATCTTAAAAAACAGGATATTAATGATAAAAATCAGCAGATTATTCTAAAAAATATTCAAAATATTATAAAAAACCCAGATTTTGATTTTTTATTTAGCAAAAATGGTCAATCAGAAGTGGCAATTAGTGCTAATATTGACGGTAAAATTATTTCTGGACAAATTGATCGATTAATCATTGATCAAAATCAGATAATCATAATTGATTACAAAGCTAATTTTACCAAAAATATTGATTTATATCGTGATCAATTGGATTTATATCGCCAGATCATTGCTAATATTTATCCAGATAGGAAGATTGTTACGGCAATTATTTGGACTTATTATGGAGAGATTGAAGTAATTAAATAAGTTTAGCGTCAGTAATGATTTTACTATTGTTTTTCGAAGTTAGATATATCAATATAAAATTAGACTATTTTTTAGAAAAATTTTAGCAGAAATTAATGACAATAGAGAAGACTGATTTAGTAATTATTGGCGCAGGTCCGGTTGGGCTATTTGCCTGTTTTGAAGCTGGAATGTTGAAAATAAAGTCTCATATTATTGACACTTTAGAATTTACTGGTGGGCAATGCACTGCTCTTTATCCAGAAAAGCCAATTTATGATATTCCGGCTCATCCAAATATTTTAGCTGCTGATTTGATATCAAATCTTGAAGAGCAAATTAAACCCTTTGAACCAAAAATTCATCTTAATCAGAGAGTTGAGGAGGTAAAAAAATTAGAAAATGGTTCTTTTTTGGTGACGACTTCTAAAAATACCAAAATTGAGGCCAAAGCCATCATTATTGTTTGCTGGTCGCGGTGCCTTTGGGCCTAATCGGCCACCAATTGCTGGGATTGAAGAATTTGAAGGTAAATCAATTTTTTATGCTGTTAAATCTAAACAAGATTTTACTGGTAAAAAAGTAGCCATTGCTGGTGGTGGTGATTCGGCTGTGGATTGGGCAATTTCGTTGCAAGAAGTTGTTGACAAGCTCTATGTTATTCATAGGAGAAGTCGTTTTAGATGCGCACCAGAAAGTGCTGATAAATTAAAACAATTGGCCGATGCAGGTAAAATTGAAATGGTTACTCCTTATCAATTAAAATCATTAGAGGGAGAAAATGGCAATTTATCGAAGGTAATTCTTGAAGATTTGGATGGTAAAAATAAGGAAATTGATGCTGAAATTTTATTACCATTTTATGGTTTGCGTATGGAGCTAGGACCAATTGCTAATTGGGGTTTGAATATTAATAAAAATCTTATTGATGTTGATCCATCAACCATGCAAACTTCTGAGCCCGGAATTTATGCAATTGGTGATATTATTAATTACAAAAATAAATTAAAATTAATTTTAACTGGTTTTTCAGAAGCGGCCCAAGCTTGCCATGATATTTATAATATTATTTATCCCGATACACCATTTCATTTTGAATATTCAACTTCAAAAGGCGTATGACAGAATTTATTACTAATATTTTAGGAAATATTAATTCACTCATTGAGCAATATAATTATTTGATCATTTTTATTTTAATGACGATCGAAAGTAGTTTCATACCTTTTCCCAGTGAAATTGTTATGATACCTGCGGGATATTTGGCTTCGCATGGCAAAATATCATTTTTCTATTCTTTATTTGCTTCAATTGCTGGCTGCGTCTTTGGTGCTTTTATCAATTATTATTTAGCTAATTTTTTAGGTGTAAGAATAATTAAAAAATATGGCAGATATTTCTTTTTACCAGAAGATAAATTTCTAAAAATCCAAAAATTCTTTAAAAATCATGGTTCTATTTCAACCTTTACTGGTCGTTTGATACCTGGAGTTAGGCAATTAATTTCAATTCCTGCCGGATTATCTCATATGAATTTATCAAAATTTACCTTTTACACGGCGGCAGGATCTGGAATTTGGTCAGCAATTTTATTAATAATGGGTTTTATTTTTGGTCAAAATCAGGAGTTAATTATGGAAAATATGAAAATAATAGTAATATTCACCATGATTTTTGTCCTGATTGCTATTTTGCTTTATATTAGATTTAAGAAACCTCTGAAAAACTAAAAATTGGAATTTTTAGATCATTTTTTAGGTTTTAGCCCGACTTGGTTTACTCTGCTTTTTCCAATAACATTTCCTGAATAAATACCACGCACATTGATAAATGGTATTAATTAAAATTTTGTAATTATGAAATTTATTTTTATACAAACTAAATTTAGATTAAGATACTTTGTAACTTATCCTTTCAAATTTGTCATTCAATTATTTACCTCTGAAGATTGCGTTTATGTTAAAGGAAATAATTTTATATCAAAAAAGGAATGGCAAAAACGAGAGGATAAGAAAGATCATATAGCCAATTAAATTAAGCTTGCATTTCTTGCGCCAGGAGAATAAAATTCTGGCAAAAACTATGCCAGTTCCATATTCTAATGATTTAAGAAAAAAAGTTATTGATTTACTTGAGATCAACAAGAAGAGTCCAAAGGAGGTATCGTTATTGTTGAATATCCATCCAACAACTATAACTCGTTGGCACAAGAGATATAGAGAGGAAGGTCTTTATGAGTTTCGAGGCTATAACGATAATAAGGATAAGATTAAGATTAAAGATCCTACGAAGATAAAGAAGATTATAGAAGAGAGTCCATTTATCAATTGTTACGAGATTGCAGAGATGATTGATGAGGATGTAACTGATGTAACAATATTGAATTATATTAGAAGACTAGGATTGACCTTTAAAAAAACTCCAAGATATACAAAGAAAGGAATGAAAAACTTAGATCTGAATTCATAAAATCAATTGCCAATCTCGATCAAAAAAAGCTATATGATTTTGATGAGTCTGGTATCGATCTTGAGATTAACTGTGAATATGGATTTGCCAAAAAAGGAAAGAGGCTTGAAGTTCCAAGATCTGGTAGAAGAGGCAAAAGACTGAATATACTGGCAGCAAGAAATCATAATAATGATTTAATATGTTCAAAAATATATGAATCATCAATTGATAAACAAATATTTAAGGACTATCTTAAGAACGATCTATTTCCAAATATTGAGTCAGGATCTTATCTGGTACTTGATAACGCCAAATTTCAGAAAAGGCTTGCTGATAAAAATATTGAAACCATTGCAGACATAGCAAAGAAATTCAATATCACATTACTTTATCTTCCAGCTTATTCACCAGATCTTAACCCAATTGAAAAGAAATGGTCTCAAATCAAGTATTGGTACAGGAAGGAAGTGGAGAAATAAATACAATAAGATAAAATGAGAGTTACTCGAAATGTTGCTTGGAATAAGAGAAAATGCAAGCTTAATTTAGTTGTCTATGGGAATGTCCAATCCCCTGTGTCAATTTAATTTTTTTCAAATTTTGCCTTAATAATTTTATTAAGAATTGAGATTTTATTTTTACAAGATTTTAAGCGTAGCGTATCTTGTAAAAATATAAATCCAATTTTTAAGATAATTTTTGGCAAAAATTTGTTTTCCATTTTTTTTAGATTTAGATTAATATTTTGTTATATTTAAGCTAAATCTAATTTGATTCTATCCTCAAATTTTATAGCAAATTGGCTAATTATCAAGCTCCAATTTGGTATTGGCATAGTCCATTTTTTCTTAATGTTTTGTATAGCAAGATAGAGTAACTTTTCTAATGATTGATCAGATGGAAAAGAGCCTTTAGTTTTGGTAATTTTTCTGACTTGCCTATGAAACCCTTCAACAGAATTAGTAGTATAAATTAGCTTTCTTATCTCTTTTGGATATTTAAAATAATTAGATAAATTATCCCAGTTATTATTCCAAGATTTGAATATTATTGGATATTTTTTGCCCCATTTTTCTTCAATTAGAAGCAGTTTTTCTTCGGCTACTTCTTTGCTTGTTGCAGTATAAACAGTCTTTAAGTCAGATATAAATTCTTTTTGATTTTTTGATGCAACATATTTGATAGAATTCCTAATTTGATGAATGATGCAAAGCTGAATCTCAGTTTTTGGAAATATTGAATTAATAGCCTCAGGAAAGCCCTTTAAGCCATCGACACAAGCAATCAATACGTCTTTTATACCTCTATTTTGTAAATCAGTTAAAATATTAAGCCAAAAATTAGCTCCCTCTGACTCTTGAAGATAAATTCCTAAAATATCTTTTTTACCATCCTTGTCAACTCCAAGAACTGAATAAAAAGCTTTACTAATTATTTTTCCATTTTCTTTAACCTTAAAAAACATAGCATCAAGAAATATTATAGGATAAATCTCTTCTAACTGCCTTTCTTTAAATTCTGTTATTTTAGGTAATATTTTGTCTGTAATAGCTGTAATTGTAGATTTAGATATCTCAATGTCATATATCTCTTCAATATGAGATGATATATCTCTATAACTCATACCATAAGAATATAGAGTTATAATTTTATCATCTAATTCTGGAGTTAAAATAGTTTGACCTTTCTTAACTATTTTAGGATCAAAAGATGAATTTCTATCCCTTGGAGTATTTAACTCAAATTGACCTCTATCGGTTTTGACTATTTTAGAAGAAAATCCATTTTTCCTATTGGTAACATCATCTTCTTTTTTAGAATTTAAATGATTATCCAATTCGGATTGCATGGCAGTTTCAAGAAAATCTTTTAACATACTGGTAAATATACCATCTTTGCCAGAAAATCCTTTTCCAGCATACAATTTGTCTATAGCTTCTTTCTTGAACTTTTGATAATCAAAATCCTCTTCAAGATCTTGATTGTCAGAGTTATTTCGAAAATTATTTAAAGATTTTAATTTGTGATTCATGATATTATCAATTTAAGTTAATGTTAAAATTTATAATTATTTATGAGAATAAAATTTAATAAATTAAATTTTATTCTCATTTTAACTTAAATTGACACAGTTAAAAAAACGCTCCCCTGCACCCATTTGTTAGACCATTACCTCTTTTTAAAAGTCATAGACTTTTTCTTTTTAAATTCGGTGTAGAAATTTTTGAATTTTCTGAAATTTTAGAATGGCCCTAAATAGCCAAATTCGTAGAAATTTCTGGAAAATTATAAAATTTCGTATTTCATATTTTAGATTTTAATTATTTTTTATTTTAAAATCTAATTCTTTTTCTCTTACTGTCATCATTATAGTAAATTTGACTAGGAGTTTTGTAATTCAAAGATTGATGAGGTCTTTGATAATTATAAAAATGGATAAATCTTGTTATTTGCCTCTTTAATTCTTCTATATTATCAGGAGGATTGAGAAAAATTTGTTCATATTTTACAGTTCTCCAGAATCTTTCAATAATTACATTGTCTACCCACCTACCTTTTCCATCCATTGATATTTGAATATTTCGTTTTTTAATTCATTTATCCAATTACCGCTGGTAAATTGAGATCCTTGATCAGTATTAATAATTGTTGGAATAATTTTATGATTTTTTATTCCCTTTTTTAATATTTCAACACAATTATTAGTTTCCATAGAAATTGATAATTTTGATGCAACAACAAATCTAGAACTCCAATCAATTAGCGACATTAAATAAACAAATCCTACTGGTGTTTTGATGTAAGTTATATCAATTGCCCAAGTGTGATTTGGCTTATCTATTTTAGATTTATCTTCTAATAAATAAGGATATTTGTAATCTTTTTTATTGATGATTGTTGTCTTTTTCTTTGGATAAAGAGCTTTAATCTTTAGAACTCTCATTAATCTAAGAATCTTCTTGCGATTAATTTTATTATTATGATTTCTATCTTGATTGATTATTTCTGTAATTCTTCTATATCCGAAAAATTGATATTTACTCCAGATATTATGAATATCTTTGCATAAACTATTAATCTTAGAAATATCAATCCTAGATTTATAATAAAAATTAGGCATTGTTAATCCAAAATAGATAATAAGCCATTTCTCTTTAAAATCAATAATTTTACTGAATATTCAAGCATCTTTATTGATTTAGAGTAGCATTTGCTCTTTCTTCTCATTCTAGCCAAGAAGTGTCTGAACAAGCTATTATAGCCCTCGATAGTATAAGTATGTGCCTTGGATTGAATATGCTTATCCTTAGGAACAAATTTCTCATACGGTTTCCAATAATCCGTTGCTATAATGCCTTTAGCTCTGTCTTTTACTCCTTCCCAAAGTTCTTTTCCAGTTCTTGTAGATCTGTCGCCAACAACGAAGTTGATGAATTCTTTTGCATATCTATCAACAGCAATCCAGATCCAGACAGAGTTTTTTTGAACCAATATAGCTGTGCATTTCATCTATCTCAGTTACGCATATTTCATGGCTATTTTGCAATAAATCAAGATTTTGACCATATTGCTTGATCCAGTTAAAGATACTTACATGACTAACCTTGAGAATTCTTCCTATAGATCTAAATCCTAGACCCTCTAGGTACAACTCCAGGGCAAATCTTTTTATTGATCTATCTTTAGAATTTCTGCCTTTTGTATAATTATAATTGCAATCTTTACACTTATAGCCTCCGCATTCCGTACATTTTACCATTTTTGCAAACGTTAGAACTGGAGCATTTTAAACATTTCATAGTTTGATTTATTGAGTTAAAATGCTTATTTTATGCTCAATGATGTTAATTGCTAGTAAAATCTATTGTAAATTAACAATGCCAAAAATTAGATCTATTAATATCTAACAATCTACATCTATTTCTGACAGCTAAATTATACATATCTGATGATAATTTTAGAAATTTGATTTTCTTAGAATAATCTAACTGTCCAGAAACTTTTTAAGAAATCTCTTTCCATTGTTAATTGACCTATTTTCTTATATAATTTATCAATTTCTTTATCCTTCTTTTTTTGTTCTTTTTTACTTAATTTTTCTTCTTTAGATAACTTAGAATCAGAAAATATATCATTACCGCTAGCTTTAAACTGCTTAACCCATTTATGTAATGTTGATTTAGCAATATCATATTCGCTACAAATCTGATAAATTGTATAATTTTCGGATAAATATTTCATTACAACTTTAAACTTAAAATCAGAATTATATTTTTTAATTTCTTTTGACATAATTTATTAAATTAAATTTTTAATTAACAGATGAAAAAATATTAGCATATTTTTCCATCTTCCAAATCGAAATTTAAAGAAATTATAGTCTATGAAATTTAAAAATTAATGGTCTGAATTTTAGGGGGCATTTCTTTTCATCATGACTCAAAGGCAGAAATTGCTGATAAAAATATTGAAACCATTGCAGACATAGCAAAGAAATTCAATATCACATTACTTTATCTTCCAGCTTATTCACCAGATCTTAACCCAATTGAAAAGAAATGGTCTCAAATCAAGTATTGGTACAGGAAGTGGAGAAATAAATACAGCGATAAAAGAGAGTTACTCGAAATGTTGCTTGGAATAAGAGAAAATGCAAGCTTAATTTAGTTGTCTATAAAAAATTTTCTTTTGAACATGTAGCAGTTGAGGTAGATAAAGGAATTATTTATGAATCAACTTTAAAATACGGAACCAGAAAAATAGAGAAAAATAACTGGTTCAAATCACACCCATCGACAACAATTGTAAGAGAATTAAAAGTTAAGGGAATGTCCAATCCCCTGTGTCAATTTAATTTTGCACAGGCGGATGTAAATTATTGCCGGCAAGATTATGAGGATTATCTAAACATAAAATATTCAATAGGGAATGGAAGTTATTCCTATCTTTAAAATCTAGAATTGGTATTAGTTTTTAATTAGCTGTAAAAACTCCTCTCTTTTTTGACTATCTTCCTTAAAAATTCCTGTCATTTGGATAGTGATAGTGCTAGAATTGATTTTATGAACACCACGAGTTGTCATGCATTGATGAGCAAGATCGCAAAGAATTGCCACACCTTTTGGCTCTAAAATATTTTGTAAATCATGAGCAATCTGTGCTGTCATAGTTTCTTGCGTTTGCAATCTTTTAGCATAAATATCAGCCAAACGAGCCAATTTACTAATACCAACAACCTTTTTATTGGGAAGATAACCAATATGGATTTTACCAATAATTGGCACCATATGATGTTCGCAATGAGATTCCAGACGAATATCTCTAACAATTACCATTTCATCATAATTGCCCACCTCTTCAAAAACCTTACCCAAAACATCCTTAGCATCAATATTGTAACCAGAAAAGAATTCCTTGTAAGCATTAATCACCCTTTTTGGTGTTTCCAATAATCCCTCCCTATTTGGATCATCACCAATCCATGAGATCAGTGTTTTTACAGCCTCCATCGCTTGCTTATCTGAAATATTGTTATTTGTCATGATTTTTGATTAAATTTTGTAGAGGAAGGATAAAATATAAATTATTTTAGTCAATTTATTAATAGATTTTGCTTTTTTTATATTAATAACTAGTGGCTACTAGTAGCCACTAGTTATTAAGACCTTTGCATAAATCATTGATTTTTCTCTAATTTTCCTTCAGAATATTTTTTTGAAGGAAATTTTTGGAAAAAACTGTATTTTTTGATATTTTTGACAATTTATTGGCAAAAATATTGGTTATTTCGGTGTTTTTGTGGTATTCTTTGTTGTTTTGTGGATTTTGGACACAATTATCCTAATTCCAGTTGTTTTGGTGGCACCAATGCTTTTATTTTATTAACTGCTTTGAGTAGATTTAAACAAATAGCTTTTAGAGTAAATTGAGCATTTACTTTTTTTGTTGTAAAATAAGAAGCTTTATTGAATTTAAATCTTCTTTTTAGAGTTCCAAAAGATTGTTCAACAATAAATCTTCTTTTTGATACAGCTTTATTAAATCTTCTTTGCCATTTGGTCATGGGTTTTCCTTTTGGCTTTTTATACATCAATCTGGTTTTGATGCCTTTTTTTCGTAAGATATCTCTATTTCCTTTAGAATCATAACCCTTATCTCCAGAAAATTTATCACAATCCGTTACCATATCCTCCATTTGATTAATCTCAGATTGATTGGCTGGAATTGTTTTGGTTTTATTGATAAATCCTTCTTCATCTGTTGTGGCAAATGATTTAAATCCAAAATGATATTTATTTCCCTTCTTTAGCCAAGTGGCATCTGGATCTGCCGATTCTGATTGCTCAATAGTTAAGTTTCCTATTTTATTATTAGAAATTTGATCTTCATTCCTGTCTTTAGTAATATTATCTTCTATTGTCTTTGTCCTATTTGGTCTAGAATTAGACTCAATCAATGTAGCATCTATTACTGCAAGATTAGCTTTTTTAACTTTGAGATTATTCTCTGATAATTGATTATTAATCTCAGATAATAATTTATCTAACAAATCTCTTTCAATTAATTTATTTCTGAATCTACAGATAGTTGAATGATCTGGCACCTTATCACTAATATCAAAGCCACAAAATGATATAAAATCAAGCCTTACCTTTACAGCATATTCTAATTCTTCATCGCTTAAACTATTCCATTGACCAAGTAGAACAAGCTTTAACATAGATATTTTATCATAAGATTTTCTACCTCTGTCGCTATTTTCATTAAAGTCTTTTTTGTGAATCTTGACCAAATAAGATCTCAACCTCTCCCAATTTATTAATTTATCTAACTTTAACAATTTACTGTCATTTTTTAATCTCTCTTGAATGGAAATAGAAGCAAAAGTAACCATAATTTATTAATATTTCATTATAATAAACAGCAATAAAGCTAGATAAATACTAGCTTTATTGCTGTTTTATTCAAGAAAAAATTGATGAAATTAAGAAAAAACCAAGAGAAAGTTAGGGAAATTTTAATGATCTATGCAAAGGTCTTTTATTGATAATATTTTTAAAAAGTTGCAAATTACTCCTAATTTTTCAAAATAATAACATCTTAACTTGAAAATAAATTAACCTATATGAAGCAAAAAGCAGTAATTGGCATTATTTTAGATTGGGAAGAGAAGGGAACTTTTTCTGATTTCCCGCATTTTGCCCTAAGAACTCATTATTCAAGAGCGGTAACTCTTGCTGGTGGCTTACCTTTGATGATTCCCTATTCTGACATCAATTTAATTGATGATTATTTAGAGCAAATTGATGGGCTTTTAGTACCAGGTGGTTTTTATGCTATGCCCAATGATTGGTATCTTGACCAAAAAGATACCTCTCCCTATGAAATAACTCCAAGATTTCAATTTGAATCAGAAATATTATTAAGAGCTATCAAAATGAATAAGCCAGTATTTGGAATTTGTGGCGGAATGCAGGTCATTGCTGGCCTTATGGGTTGTAAATTAATTCCAGATATTAAGAAATATCTTGGCACAAAAATAGAACATTTTGATTTAAATAAAGATCATGAATTAGAAATAACTCCCAACACAAAATTACATCAAATTATTGGGAAAGAGAAAATAATTGCCAATTCTCACCATAATGAAGCAATTATTGAAATTGCTACTAATGTTGTTATATCAGCAAAAGCAATAGATGGTGTGATTGAAGCAATTGAACTTGCTGATAGGGATTTTGTTATTGGTCTGCAAGGTCATCCCGAAATGTTATGTTCTAAAAAGGAGGATTTAAAAAATTACAACCCACATCATCTAATTTTTAAAGAATTTGTCAAAAAATCTCATGAAGATAGTAATAAATAAACCAAAAAATTGGCCTATTCTAAAAAATAATAAAAAAATTCATGTTATTTCTCCTGCCTTTGGAGTTTCTGAGGAAGAAACTACTAAAATTAAAGAATTTTTAGCAGATTGGCAATTAGAAGGAATATTTTTTCAAGCACAAAAAGAAAATGATCTAAAATTTTTAGCAAATAGTGATTATGACCGTTTGCAAGAATTAAAAAATGCTCTTAATAGTGACCAATCAGACATTATTTTTTGCAGTTCTGGCGGTTATGGTTCAGCAAGAATTTTACCAGAATTATTACAATTGCCAAAACCGAAAAAAAATAAATTACTTTTAGGATTTAGTGACATTACCAGTTTACATTTGGCTTTTAATAATTGCTGGAATATTTCTAGCCTGCATTGCCCAATGCTCAAACAGTTGGCGACCGGTAAAATTGATCAAAAAAGCATTGATTTTTTACATAATATCCTAACCAAGGAGGAGTCAGAATTATCCTATGATATCAGACCGTTTAATAAATTGGCAGAAAATCTTAAAAATAAGCAATTGCCAAAATTGCTTGGCGGTAATCTTAGTCTAATTCAAACTTCCATAGGCACTAATTGGCAAATTAATAAAAATGGCCCTTATTCTATGTTAATTGAGGAGATAGATGAAGAATCTTATAGAATTGATAGGATGTTAAATCATTTGAAAAATGCTGATATTTTTGATGATTGTAAAGCGATTTTTATTGGAGATATTAGTGGGATAGATAATGAGAAATATCTCAAACAAATTTTAGAATCTTTCATTGATAAATTAAATATTCCAATTTTTAGAATAGAAAATATTGGTCATGAAAAAACTAATTTAGCAATTCCTTTGGAAGTTGAAATATTTTTACAATAATTTCTTTACAAAGAAAAATAATCTACAGATAATTGCGGCAATAAAATAACTAATAATTTTCAGTAAATGAGTGACAAGCAAATTAACTTAAATATCGAATCGGAGGATCAAAATAGCAAAAATATTACCCTTAATTTTGGGCCTCAACATCCTGCCGCTCATGGTGTATTAAGATTGATTCTTGAAATGGATGGAGAAGTTGTTAAAAGATCAGATCCTCATATTGGCCTTTTACATCGTGGTACTGAAAAATTAATGGAGCATAAAAGCTATATTCAAGCCTTGCCATATCTTGATCGTCTTGATTATGTTTCGCCAATGTGTCAAGAACATGCTTATTGCCTGGCTATTGAAAAACTTTTAAAGCTTAATGTACCAATTAGAGCGCAATATATCCGTGTTTTATTTAGTGAAATTACCAGGATTCTCAATCATATTATGGCCATTACTACCCAAGGTCTTGATCTTGGCGCCACTTCTCCCTTCCTGTGGCTTTTTGAAGAAAGAGAAAAATTGATGGAATTTTATGAAAGAGTTTCTGGCGCTCGTTTACATTCTGCTTATTTTAGACCAGGTGGTGTTAATTATGATTTACCAAAAGGTTTGCTTGAAGATATTTCGGACTTTGCTGAAAAATTTCCTAAATATATTGATGATATGGAAACTTTACTGACCAATAATCGTATCTTTAAACAAAGAATGGTTGATATTGCTATCGTTTCTAAGGAAGAGGCTCTGAGTTTTGGTTTTACCGGTCCTATGCTAAGAGGATCTGGTGTGGCTTGGGATCTTAGAAAATCACAGCCTTATGAAGTCTATGATAAAATGGATTTTGATATTGCTATTGGTAAAAATGGTGATTGCTATGATCGTTATCTCATTAGAGTTGAGGAAATGAGGCAATCAGTAAAAATTATCAAACAAGCAATTGCAGGGATGCCAGAAGGCCCAGTAAAATCTAAGGATAAAAAGATCTCTCCACCAAGCCGTGATGAAATGAAAAAATCAATGGAGGCCTTAATTCATCATTTTAAAATTTACACTGAAGGTTACAAAGTACCCAAAGGCGAAGCCTATGGTTATGTTGAAGCACCAAAGGGTGAATTTGGTGTTTACATTATTTCTGATGGCGGATCAAAACCGGTCAGAGCAAGATTAAGAGCGCCTGGATTCTATCATTTACAAGCATTAGATTTTATGGCTAAAGGACATTTACTTTCCGATGTTGTCTCGGTGATTTCTACACAAGATATTGTATTTGGCGAGGTCGATAGATAATGGTATTTTTATTGATTTTGATTGTATTTTATGGTACAATATCATAGGAACAATAAAATAGTTTTAATTATTAATTCAACAATCTCATGACTACTCACATTCAAAAAATCAGCAAAATATTATTTATCCTCATAATATTCCTTTCCTTCTCTACCACATCCTTTGCTTCTTGTCTCAAACTCTCTGATAATGATATTGATTTTCTGCCACAGGCTGGATCTTGTACTGACAAGGCTAATGATGGTGTGGTAACTCTTTATAATAATTCTAATATTGGTAATATTGGTGATAAAAGGAATAATCTTAATTCCCTGATAGCTGGTCGTAATAATGGGGGTTATTCTATACATTTTACTTTTGATAGAGATAATTCTGCTACTTTATCTGGCGATCAAATATTTTTTTCTGCTTATGAGAATCTCTCTGGTGGTACTCCTATTGCCAGAGCTGGTATTAGATCTGGAATATTTTTCTATGAGTTAAATGGTCAGACTATTAATGGCATTGAT
Source organism: Rickettsiales bacterium (assembly GCA_038142525.1). Taxonomy (GTDB): domain Bacteria; phylum Pseudomonadota; class Alphaproteobacteria; order Rickettsiales; family UBA1997; genus CAJQHK01. The sequence continues at coordinate 33,554 of JAYQKE010000015.1, read as the reverse complement.
ATGTCAGTTTTGGATGATAATAACATAGTCAATCCTCATATTGCTGTAATATTACCCCTTTCATAAATTAGTAGACTTTTAGAATTTAAGCTCTTATAATATTGTGTATGGAAATACAAAATATTAGGAATTTATCTCAGGAGTCAAAAATGTTAATCAGAAAACAAGCCGTTGCTTGTATTGTTGAAAAGAAAATGAGTTGGAAGGAAGTAATGGAAATATTTTCTATTGGCAGGTCATCCCTTGGAAAGTGGTTAAAAGAATATAGATTACATGGTGAAGATGGATTAAACATTAAAAATAAAGTTGGCAGAAATGCCCCTAAAATTCAGACCATTAATTTTTAAATTTCATAGACTATAATTTCTTTAAATTTCGATTTGGAAGATGGAAAAATATGCTAATATTTTTTCATCTGTTAATTAAAAATTTAATTTAATAAATTATAAGACCTTTGCATAGATCATTAAAATTTCCCTAACTTTCTCTTGGTTTTTTCTTAATTTCATCAATTTTTTCTTGAATAAAACAGCAATAAAGCTAGTATTTATCTAGCTTTATTGCTGTTTATTATAATGAAATATTAATAAATTATGGTTACTTTTGCTTCTATTTCCATTCAAGAGAGATTAAAAAATGACAGTAAATTGTTAAAGTTAGATAAATTAATAAATTGGGAGAGGTTGAGATCTTATTTGGTCAAGATTCACAAAAAAGACTTTAATGAAAATAGCGACAGAGGTAGAAAATCTTATGATAAAATATCTATGTTAAAGCTTGTTCTACTTGGTCAATGGAATAGTTTAAGCGATGAAGAATTAGAATATGCTGTAAAGGTTAGGCTTGTTTTTATATCATTTTGTGGCTTTGATATTAGTGATAAGGTGCCAGATCATTCAACTATCTGTAGATTCAGAAATAAATTAATTGAAAGAGATTTGTTAGATAAATTATTATCTGAGATTAATAATCAATTATCAGAGAATAATCTCAAAGTTAAAAAAGCTAATCTTGCAGTAATAGATGCTACATTGATTGAGTCTAATTCTAGACCAAATAGGACAAAGACAATAGAAGATAATATTACTAAAGACAGGAATGAAGATCAAATTTCTAATAATAAAATAGGAAACTTAACTATTGAGCAATCAGAATCGGCAGATCCAGATGCCACTTGGCTAAAGAAGGGAAATAAATATCATTTTGGATTTAAATCATTTGCCACAACAGATGAAGAAGGATTTATCAATAAAACCAAAACAATTCCAGCCAATCAATCTGAGATTAATCAAATGGAGGATATGGTAACGGATTGTGATAAATTTTCTGGAGATAAGGGTTATGATTCTAAAGGAAATAGAGATATCTTACGAAAAAAAGGCATCAAAACCAGATTGATGTATAAAAAGCCAAAAGGAAAACCCATGACCAAATGGCAAAAAAGATTTAATAAAGCTGTATCAAAAAGAAGATTTATTGTTGAACAATCTTTTGGAACTCTAAAAAGAAGATTTAAATTCAATAAAGCTTCTTATTTTACAACAAAAAAAGTAAATGCTCAAATTACTCTAAAAGCTATTTGTTTAAATCTACTCAAAGCAGTTAATAAAATAGGCATTGTTAATTTACAATAGATTTTACTAGCAATTAACATCATTGAGCATAAAATAAGCATTTTAACTCAATAAATCAAACTATGAAATGTTTAAAATGCTCCAGTTCTAACGTTTGCAAAAATGGTAAAATGTACGGAATGCGGCGCTATAAGTGTAAAGATTGCAATTATAATTATACAAAAGGCAGAAATTCTAAAGATAGATCAATAAAAAGATTTGCCCTGGAGTTGTACCTAGAGGGTCTAGGATTTAGATCTATAGGAAGAATTCTCAAGGTTAGTCATGTAAGTATCTTTAACTGGATCAAGCAATATGGTCAAAATCTTGATTTATTGCAAAATAGCCATGAAATATGCGTAACTGAGATAGATGAAATGCACAGCTATATTGGTTCAAAAAAAACTCTGTCTGGATCTGGATTGCTGTTGATAGATATGCAAAAGAATTCATCAACTTCGTTGTTGGCGACAGATCTACAAGAACTGGAAAAGAACTTTGGGAAGGAGTAAAAGACAGAGCTAAAGGCATTATAGCAACGGATTATTGGAAACCGTATGAGAAATTTGTTCCTAAGGATAAGCATATTCAATCCAAGGCACATACTTATACTATCGAGGGCTATAATAGCTTGTTCAGACACTTCTTGGCTAGAATGAGAAGAAAGAGCAAATGCTACTCTAAATCAATAAAGATGCTTGAATATTCAGTAAAATTATTGATTTTAAAGAGAAATGGCTTATTATCTATTTTGGATTAACAATGCCATAAAATAAAAGCATTGGTGCCACCAAAACAACTGGAATTAGGATAATTGTGTCCAAAATCCACAAAACAACAAAGAATACCACAAAAACACCGAAATAACCAATATTTTTGCCAATAAATTGTCAAAAATATCAAAAAATACAGTTTTTTCCAAAAATTTCCTTCAAAAAAATATTCTGAAGGAAAATTAGAGAAAAATCAATGATTTATGCAAAGGTCTTAATAAGGTTGGCATATTTAATGTTTCATGCAAAGAAGATATATGAGAATATGATTCGCCATTACCTTCTGCTTCATAAGTTCTGGCGGCATGAACTGACCCAGTTAAATATTGACCGACATTCTGGATTGTCTCCTAAATATTCTTGTGCCACTTTAGTAGCATGCTTATTAAATCCCTCGATCCTATCTGTTCCTGTAACTCTTCCTGATATGCGGTTATTATATATACTCTGATCATCAACAGGGACTATTTCAACTCCTTGTGCAAGAGCCGATTTAATGAGACCCACAAAACCAGAATCTGATCGACCTATCAATTTATTACCAAGATATGAGCTATCTAAATCTTTTAGATGTTTAATAATTTTTAGCATTTTTTCTCTATCATCAGAATCTATTAGTCCCGGTGTATCGGGTTCAATCATATCTTTTTGGTCGAGCCTATCTAATTCTCTTTTCAATGATTTGTAATCTCTATCTAGCCAATCTGTAAAATATTGTTTAAATTTTGGGTTTTTAAAATATTCCTTTGCTTTTGAATCAATATGCTCCATAAACAACACATTAATACCTCCCCCTTCTATAGCTTCTATAACAAATTTCTTGGGTTCGATATGTTGATGAATCTCGCCAACGATAAGATGTGGCGCACTCATTGCTTCTTCTGCTGTATTTAATGGCAAAGGTTCTATTGCAAAATTTTCAGTTTCATTATTTTTGCCTTTTACTGCACTTTCAAATTCTTCTCTATGAGGTGGTGGTGTTCTTGGTGTTATTGGCGGTGTTGTTGTTGGCATATTTATATTAATTTAAGTTTATTATATTGACCAACTTATGATTATATCACAATTTTAAGGCTGAGTCAAATATTTAAACTATCCTCATCATCTAACTTTAGGCTCTGTTAATAATACCAATTCTGGGCTTTAAATTCTTTACATAATCGATAAAAAACTGCCCCCTTTCTTCAAAATCTTGCCATTGGTCAAAAGAAGTCATGACAGAGGTGAGAGTAAAATATTAGACTCCCAATCACAAGATTGTCCAGAATGATATTTAGCATCCTGATAGGATTGGTCAATAGCAGATTTTAAATCAACCGACTTTATACAATCTATCTTATCAGATAAAATATCATATAATTCATTACTAGAGTCACCAATTAAATAACATTTTGTAATATTTTTGTGATAGTTTTGTAAAAGATTGAAATCATCATCCTTAATTTTTCCACCTAAAATTAAATAAATATTTTTAAAATTTTTAATAGCCATAATGGCAGATTGTAGATTTGTTGCCTTGCTATCATTAATAAAATTAACATTATCAATTTTTCTAACAAATTCCATACGATGTTTGAGACCAGTAAATTGGGCAATTGTTTTAATGATAATTTCAATAGAAATTCCTGACAAATAAGCAGCTATAAAACTGGCCAAAATATTTTCTAAATTATGCTCTCCCTTAATTAAAATTTTTTCCTGTAAATTGGCAATTTCTTTTCTATCCTGATAAATAATCTGATTTACTATTGCAAAACCATCTTTAAGAATTTTTCTATTAGAAAATGCTATTAATCTTGCTTTGAAATCATTATCCTCTTTTAATTCCTGATAAATTTTAGCAGTTTCTTTATTATCAACTCCAATAATAGCGTAATCTTCTTGATCTTGATTCTGAAAAATTCTCTTTTTAGAAGTGATATAATTTTCAAAATTTCCATGTCTTTCCAAATGATCGGGAGTAATATTTAATAAAATAGCAATTTTGAGTTTAGTTTGATATATTAGATCTAATTGATATGAAGAAAGTTCTAAAATATAATGACTATTTTCTGGCAAAATATCCATATCAAAAATAGCGCGACCAATATTGCCTCCAAAATCATATTTCTTTTTAGAATTAGCAAAAATTTTAGCAATTAAATTAGTAACAGTTGATTTGCCATTAGAACCAGTAACGGCAATATAATTTTGTTTGGGAAAAAAATGATAAAAATATTCAATATCAGAAATGATCTGAATTTTATGATGATTAGCTAATTGAACAATTTTATGGGGTTTTGGAAAATATAATGGTACACCAGGAGATAGAATTAATTTTGAAACTCCATCCCAATTTATATCATTAATATCATAACATTTTGTAATATTGGGCAGATTTTGAATATTGTCAATTGCCGCCTTTTTATCATCATGAATTTGGAGCTTGCAATCTAATTTTGATAAAAAATTAATAACCGCAATATTTGATCTTGCTAATCCAAAAATGACTATCTTTTCCATTATAAATTTGGCTCTAATTCTATAGATTCAGTTTGTTTTCTTCTAAATTCTTCTAATTTTTTAGCAATATTATCATCTATTAAAGCTAAAATAGCTATTGCCATTAAGGCGGCATTTTTAGCGCCAGCCTCACCAATTGCCAAACTACCAACAGGAACGCCATATGGCATTTGCACAATTGAAAGCAAGCTATCCAAACCTTTAAGATTTTTACTAGCAACAGGAACGCCAAAAACAGGAATTGTAGTCATGGAAGCAACCATACCTGGCAAATGCGCCGCACCGCCCGCACCAGCAATTATGGCCTTAATATTATTTTTTTTAGCATTTTTGGCAAATTCATAAAGACGATCTGGAGTTCTATGAGCTGAAATAATTTTCTTTTCATAATTTACGCCAAATTCCTCTAAAATTTCACAGGCTTTACCCATAATTGCAAAATCAGAATTGCTACCCATTATTACTGAAATAATATTTTTAGTCATTTTTTAATAATTCATCACTTTTTTTCTCTATCGCACCTTGCAATAAATTTACAAATTTTTTCTTATCAAGACCAGATTCAATGATTGGTAAAAATTCAATGATAATTTTTCCTGATTTTTTACTATCTTTATTCCAATAAAGACCAGAATTTAAAGCTGCCGGCACAACTGGCAATTTTAAAAAACCATAAAGCCCAACTAAGCCTGATTGATATGGGTAATCTTCAACTTTAGCGCCGATTTTTGTTCTAGTACCTTGTGGGAAAATAATAATATCTTGTTTATTTTTAATATATTTTTTGGCAGATTTAACAATATTTTTTAAAGCTCTAGGGCCTCCATCTCTATCAGCAATGATGCCACTCATAAAGCGAAGATACCAACCGTAAAAAGGAATTTTTAAAAGCTCTTTTTTAAAAATATAAACTGGACGATGCACTATCAGATGCATTATAATTGTTTCCCACATTGATTGATGTTTGGAGGCGATAATAACCGATCTGTCTTTTGGAATATTTTCTTTACCCCTTACTTCATAACTAATATCACAGGTAATTCTCAGTAAAAACATAAGAAATTCTGACCAAAATTTTGCCATTTTATCAGCAACAAATCTATTAAGACCAAATTCTTTACCTAATAATTTAGAAATGAAATCTAACACCAAAAATATTGGCACAAAAGCAAAATAGAAAATATTATGACAAATGGTAAATAATATTAAAATAATGTTAAAAATATATGAGCGAATCTTCATCTAGTACCAATTATCATTAAAAAAAGATTGTAAAATATAAAATAAAAATTTCAATTTTTAGTTTTTCAGAGGTTATACAGGCAACGGAATGCTAAATATGTAGTTTTCTAAAATTATTTTTAAAATAGGAAGGTGTTATGTTGGATTCTGATTAATACCAATTTCTAACTTTAAAGACACTTTTTGCTGTAGGGAGGTGGTATTGTATAAATTAAACCTTGAAAACAAATTACAATTACTTTTTAATTACAATCTCATGAATTCATATATCCAACTAATCAACTAATCCAAATTATAATGGAACTTTTTGCCAATATTGTAGGTGATTCAAAGAATTTTCTTTGGTCTTATATAGTAACCTATTTCTGCCTTGGCAGCGCTCTTTATTTTTCATTTAAATTAAAACTCTTTCAATTTAAAGCTCTTAAAAAAAGTATTTCAGCTCTAAAAGAGGATAGGAAATATAATCAAGATAAGGATCAAGATATCAGCAACTTTCAAGCATTAACGGCAACAATTGCAGGAGCGGTTGATCTTGGTAATATTGCAGGTGTTGCTGTCGCTATTCAGCTTGGTGGTCATGGTGCGGTATTTTGGATGTGGGTTACAGCTTTAGCTGGTATGGCAGTTCGTTATGCCGAAACTTTTTTGGCAATTTATTATCAAGAATCTAGTGAAGATGGTAAAAAACATTTTGGTGGCCCAATTTACTATATTAAAAAGGGGTTAAAGAAAAAATATCACTTCTTGGCAACTTTTTTTGCTATTTTCACCTTCATTGGAGCAGCCGGAACCGGTGCTATGTATCAAGCCAACCAGGTCTCTTCAATCTTAAATTTTGAATTTGGTGTTACCACATCAGTAACTGGTATTATTTGTGCTATTTTAGTAGCCATAGTTATTTTTGGTGGTATTAAAAGAATTGGCCATGTGGCAGAAAAATTAGTACCATTTATGTGTCTTTTTTATGTCGGTGTGGCTTTAATTTTAATATTTCTTAATATTCCTGCCGTTCCCGGAGTCTTATTCTCTATAGTTAAGAACGCTTTTATTGTTGACGCCGCTCTTGGTGGTACAGTTGGTAGTATTATTGCCATTGGTGTTCAAAGAGCAATATTTTCTAATGAATCGGGTCTTGGCACAACACCAATCATTTATGGCGCCGTCAAAAAAAGTAAAGATATTACCAAACAAGCATCGGTTAGTGTTTTAAGTCCTTTTATTGATACTATCATTGTCTGCTCAGCAACTGCCTTTGTTATTTTAATTTCTGGAGATCATCTGACGCGACCAGATAAAATTACCGGAATTTTACTTACTGTTCAGTCATTTTCAAATCTTATCTTTGCCTTATGCAGGTATCTTTATCACTATTACAGTATCTCTTTTGGCCTTTTCAACTATGATTACTTGGGCTTATTATGGTGAAAATTCCTTTGCCTATCTATTTGGTCCAAAACATAAATATATCTATAAATTTTTCTTTTTAGGAGCTATCTTTATAGGTTCAATTAAAGATTTAGATCTAATAATTGATATTGCAGATTTATTAATTGCCTTAATGGTAATACCAAATGTAATTGCCTTAATATTACTGAGAAAAGTAATTTTTAAGAATACTTTTAAAATTAAAAAATAAAAAAGATGACAGAAATTAAAAAAAACTTAGATATACAAGATATATTGGAAGCATTACCTCATAGATATCCATTATTATTAGTCGATAAAGTTATTGATGCTGATAAGGAAAAAGTTGTGGGGATTAAAAATGTTACCTTTAACGAACCGCATTTTATGGGCCATGTTCCAGGAAAGCAAGTTATGCCAGGCGTAATGATAATTGAAGCTATGGCTCAAACTTCTGCTTTATTACCGCATCTTGCTTATGATATGAGCTTAGGGCAAAAGCTCATTTATTTTACAACTATTGATAATGTAAAATTTAAAAAAATCGTTACACCAGGAGATGTCTTAGAACTTCACATTCAATTAGTAAAATTCAAAAAGAATTTCTGGAAATTTTCAGGTAAGGCCAAAGTAAATGATGTTGTGGTTACTGAGGCTGATTTTTCTGCAATGATTGTTGATAAATAAATATGACAATAAAAATTCATCCAACTGCAATCATTGATCCAAAAGCAAAAATAGGAAAAAATATTGAAATTGGTGCCTTTTCCATCATTGGTCCAAAGGTAAAAATTGGCGATAATAATATCATTAAATCTAACGTTATAATTACTGGAGATACCAAAATTGGTGATAATAATGTTTTTTTTCCTTTTGCAGTAATTGGTGAAGATCCCCAAGATTTAAAATATCAAGGTGAAGAATCACAAATTATCATCGGTAATAATAATAAAATCCGTGAATATGTTACCATTCATCCCGGAACCAAAGATGATAATCTAATTACTAAAATTGGTAATGATTGTCTTTTTATGATTTCTTCTCATATTGCTCATGATTGCTTGATTGGAGATAATGTTATTATGGCTAATAATGCCACTCTTGCTGGTCATGTTCATGTTGGTGATCACGCCGTAATAGGTGGTCTTTCAGCTATTCATCAATTTGTTAAAATTGGCCGCTTTGCTATGATTGGCGGCATGTCGGGTGTTGAACATAATGTCCTACCATTTACAACAGTTATGGGAGAAAGAGCAAAATTATCTGGCTTAAATTTAATTGGCCTTAAGAGAGGAAAGATTGATAGGGATTCAATTAATGCAGTTAGAAAATTCTATAAGGATCTATTTCAAAATGATAATTTTAATAAGAATCTTGATTCTGCTTTAGAGGAATTAGGACAAGATCCTTTAATAGAAGAAATGAATCAATTTATTAGAAAAAAGGGTAAAAGAGGGATTTGCAAGCCTTAATTAATAACTATATTTCAACAATCTCATGACTACTCACATTCAAAAAATCAGCAAAATATTATTTATCCTCATAATATTCCTTTCCTTCTCTACCACATCCTTTGCTTCTTGTCTCAAACTCTCTGATAATGATATTGATTTTCTGCCACAGGCTGGATCTTGTACTGACAAGGCTAATGATGGTGTGGTAACTCTTTATAATAATTCTAATATTGGTAATATTGGTGATAAAAGGAATAATCTTAATTCCCTGATAGCTGGTCGTAATAATGGGGGTTATTCTATACATTTTACTTTTGATAGAGATAATTCTGCCGCTTTATCTGGCGATCAAATATTTTTTTCTGCTTATGAGAATCTCTCTGGTGGTACTCCTATTGCCAGAGCTGGTATTAGATCTGGAATATTTTTCTATGAGTTAAATGGTCAGACTATTAATGGCATTGATATGTCAGTTTTGGATGATAATAACATAGTCAATCCTCATATTGCTGTAATATTACCCCTTTCATAAATTAGTAGACTTTTAGAATTTAGCTCTTATAATATTGTGTATGGAAATACAAAATATTAGGAATTTATCTCAGGAGTCAAAAATGTTAATCAGAAAACAAGCCGTTGCTTGTATTGTTGAAAAGAAAATGAGTTGGAAGGAAGTAATGGAAATATTTTCTATTGGCAGGTCATCCCTTGGAAAGTGGTTAAAAGAATATAGATTACATGGTGAAGATGGATTAAACATTAAAAATAAAGTTGGCAGAAATGCCCCCTAAAATTCAGACCATTAATTTTTAAATTTCATAGACTATAATTTCTTTAAATTTCGATTTGGAAGATGGAAAAATATGCTAATATTTTTTCATCTGTTAATTAAAAATTTAATTTAATAAATTATAAGACCTTTGCATAGATCATTAAAATTTCCCTAACTTTCTCTTGGTTTTTTCTTAATTTCATCAATTTTTTCTTGAATAAAACAGCAATAAAGCTAGTATTTATCTAGCTTTATTGCTGTTTATTATAATGAAATATTAATAAATTATGGTTACTTTTGCTTCTATTTCCATTCAAGAGAGATTAAAAAATGACAGTAAATTGTTAAAGTTAGATAAATTAATAAATTGGGAGAGGTTGAGATCTTATTTGGTCAAGATTCACAAAAAAGACTTTAATGAAAATAGCGACAGAGGTAGAAAATCTTATGATAAAATATCTATGTTAAAGCTTGTTCTACTTGGTCAATGGAATAGTTTAAGCGATGAAGAATTAGAATATGCTGTAAAGGTAAGGCTTGATTTTATATCATTTTGTGGCTTTGATATTAGTGATAAGGTGCCAGATCATTCAACTATCTGTAGATTCAGAAATAAATTAATTGAAAGAGATTTGTTAGATAAATTATTATCTGAGATTAATAATCAATTATCAGAGAATAATCTCAAAGTTAAAAAAGCTAATCTTGCAGTAATAGATGCTACATTGATTGAGTCTAATTCTAGACCAAATAGGACAAAGACAATAGAAGATAATATTACTAAAGACAGGAATGAAGATCAAATTTCTAATAATAAAATAGGAAACTTAACTATTGAGCAATCAGAATCGGCAGATCCAGATGCCACTTGGCTAAAGAAGGGAAATAAATATCATTTTGGATTTAAATCATTTGCCACAACAGATGAAGAAGGATTTATCAATAAAACCAAAACAATTCCAGCCAATCAATCTGAGATTAATCAAATGGAGGATATGGTAACCTCTGAAAAACCAATTATCTAATTTATAGATTTGAAACTGTTTAATTTTGTTATTTTTGCCAAAGTTTAGCAAAGTTATTTTATAAAATTTTGTTTGAATTTATTTGATAAAAATAGCCAGAAAAGCTTGATTTATCTAGCTTTTTTGCTTATTATTGATATATTAAATTCAAATAAAATATATAATTATGGCAACCCAGCAATCATTTTTTTCATTAGCAATTTCTGGTAGAAAATTAAGAGCGGAGAAGTTTCTTAATCAAATGACGGATATTATTCCATGGCAAAGATTGATTGATAAGATAGAGCCTTTTTATCCTAATGGTACTAGTGATTACGGTGGCAGGAAGGTGACAGATTTATTATTAATATTTAAGATTCATTTGTTACAGCAGTGGTTTGGTCTTAGTGATCCAGCTATGGAGGATGCTATATATGATAGAATAAGTTTTCAAAAATTCTTAAATATTGATATTGGTATTGATAATGTTCCGGATGAGACTGTGATATTGAGATTCCGTCATTTATTGGAAAAGCATAATTTATCGTCGATTATATTTAACGAGGTAAATTCATATCTTGAAGAGAATGATCTTTTGTTGAAGGAGGGTACGATAACTGATGCGACATTAATATCTGCTCCAACTAGCACAAAAAACAAGAAGAGGAAAAGGGACCAAGAGATGTCTTCTACCAAGAAAGGGAAGAATTATTATTTTGGCATGAAGTCTCATATTGGTGTGCAAACTAAGGGTAAGCCAATTATTCATTCTATTGTCACGACGACAGCTAAAGATCATGATTCTACTAAAACAGAGGAGTTATTACATGGTGATGAAACTTCTTTATTTGGTGACAAGGCCTATGATGATAAGGCAATAAAAAGATTTTGTAGGAATCACAATATATTTTATGGTATAACCAATAGAGCTAAATCTAACAAAAAACTTTCAAATAAGCAAAAAAAGAGGAATAAACAATTTTCATCAGTTCGAGCTAAAGTTGAACATCCATTTCAAATTATAAAGCATCTTTGGGGCTATAGAAAGGTTAGATATAATGGTTTACAAAAGAATACTAATCAATTACAAATGCTATCATCCCTTGCTAATCTCTATATGGTTAGAAAAATACTACCAAATACAGCGTAACAAGGGATAAATGTGTCTAATTTAGCCAAAAATGGTAAAATTAGACAAGAAACTAGAGAAATTACCACAAATAATGCCTAAATTTGGATAAAGATTGTTAATTTTTAACAAAATTAGCAATCTTTATCCAAATTATAAAAATTTTTTCTGAAAAATGAAAAAATAGACAAAATTAAATAGGAAAATCAGAGGTTCCTATAATGAAACCGATAAAGTTTATATTAATGGTGATCAAACTCTTAATGTATCGTCTGAGGATTATCATATCATTCATAGTTATAGATCTAACGACTCTTTTGGCGTATCTTTTCGATATCAATTAAGTTCACATTTTCTTAATAGACAATTTGATGGAAAAATTGCTGAAATTATTGCTTTTGATCGTGAATTAACAGTATCAGAAAGGGCACATGTTACTCATTATTTATCTAAGAAATGGGGATTAGAATCTATATCTGATAGTGATGATGATGGCACTAATGATAATGTTGATCCAACACCAGCTGGTAGTTAAAAAACCTTGGAAAAACTAAAAGATTAATTCTTAGTTTTTTTATGGATTTCTTAAATTTTACTATTACTTGATTTCTTGATAATTGTTGACTTATAAGTAATTAAAATTTACCATCGATGTTTCCCATATTTGTTAGGGATCATTTATAAAGATATTGAAGCACAAGAGCACGTAGCTCAGTTGGTAGAGCACCTGACTTTTAATCAGGTTGTCGTGGGTTCGATTCCCACCGTGCTCACCAATATCTATAAACTTAATTTACTTTAAAAATTAATGGAAATTAAAATAAATAGCAGAAGTGGTATTAATAGTGCTATTGCTCAATTTAAAAAAGAGACCAAGAAAAATGGTATTGTTATTGAAGCGAGGAATAGAATGTATCACGAAAATAATCGTCGCAGAACAAAAAGAAAAACGGAGGAGAGAATTAGAAGAAGAATGCAATCTAAAGCTCAATATTAGTACTAATTTGTTAGACATTGTATCTGGCAATGTCTAAATCCTTTTTAATTTATAACTCCTAACTTTACCATTTTAATTTAAAAATGAATAATACCACCAAATTAAAATGCTATTAATATTAAACATTTAGATAGTTAAGATAATAAAATGTTAATCACTAAAAAAGATAGATCTTTTATTTTATTAATCATATCTTTCATCTTAATTATTTACTCTATTTCCCCGCTTGCCTCTCTTATTAAATCATCTTACCATCATCAGAATCATAAAATTTTGATTCAAGAAAAATATTGGATTAATGTCAATGAAAAGCCAGAAAAAAGAAATTTAAAATCTAGATTAATTTTACTCTCTTTTTTTACAGATCAAAATCTTATAGAAAGATTATTAGATAGTGAAAATTTAAAAAATAAATTTGGGCGTAATTTATCAATCATTGCTATTTATAAGGGTAAAAAATCAGAAGAAGATATAGAAAGGTTATCGGAGAGATTTAACTTAAATTTTCCCATTATATTTGATAAGGATCAAAGTATTTTTCAATATTTTAAATCTAAAAATGAGCAATTCACATTATTAGAGCTTAATGGCGATATTCATAAAATATATCAAATAACAGATTTTAATCAATTAAATCAAGATATATCAAAATTAGTTAAAATATCAAAAAATTTTAAAGAAGAGAATTTTAAAATACCTTATCAACAAATTCTACCTTCATATATTTTATCCAAACCAACATTTTTAGATTATATTAAGAAAATTAAAATAGATAATTTTGACAATTCGGCAGTGGCAATTTCTAATTCTGGTTATAATAATATTATCATTTCATCTTTAGATGGCAGAATTATTAACAAAATTGGTTCTCGAATAAGAGGATATCAAGATGGTAATTTTCAAAATGTAAAATTTAATTATCCTCAAGGTTTTGTAATTGATAAGGATATAATCTATGTTGCAGATTCAGGAAATCACGCTATTAGAAAAATTAATCTTACCAAGCAAGAAGTTTCAACAATAATTGGTTCGGGAAAGAAAAAAGGCTCTTATTTAAAGGGAACTATCGTCGCTAGAAAAGCAAATTTATGGTTTCCAACAGATTTGGAGTTGTCCAAAGATAGGAAAAATCTGATAATTGCCAATTATGGTGCTGGGCAAATTTTATCATATAATTTTGAAAATAAAACTTTATCTTCTTTAACCAAAATAGATGATAATAATAAATTGGCGATAAAGCCTAAAACTATACAAAAATATCAAAATAAATTATATTTTCTTGATGAGGATATCATAAAATATTTAGATAAAAATAATCAGATATATAGTTTAAAAATTGCTGATGATATAATTGAATCAGATAGTTTTTATATAGAGGGTGATATATTGTTTAGTGCAAATAGCCAAAAGCAATTGATACAAAAAATAGATTTAAAGCAAAAAGAAATAAGTGAGATCAAGATAGCACATAATAAATCATCAGATTTACTTAATATTAATAATTTTATATATTTAGTTGAATCTGATAATGATAAAATTATTAAAATTAATAAAAAAAACACTAATATCAAAATCTTTGATATTTTGCCAAAATTAGAAGTCACGGAGGATAAAGTAATTAAATATTTACCAAATTTTAATTTTACCGATGAAATTTTTATTAAGTCGGATAGTGAAGTTGAAGTTGAAATGAAACTAAAAAAAAGTTGGAAAATAAATCAAGAAGCACCAAGCTTTATTAATCTTGTAGAAATTGATGAAAATAAAAAAGCTAAATTAATTCAAATATATAATTGGCAGGATATTAAAAAAAACAAAATAAAATTACCAAAGTTAAAAAAAGATTTCACTTATTACATTAAAGCCATAATATATTATTGTAGGGACTTGAAAAATTCCATTTGCATGGTTAATGAGTATCATAAAAAAATTAATGTTTCTCACAATATTTCTAACAAAAAAATTAAAATAGAATTTTTATATCCAAATAATGAGTAATTTTTTAGCAGATTTACAACAAAAATTAGAAAATATTATTAAAGATAATTCTCAAAAAAATTCATATACCAAATCTTTAATTAATTCTGGTTCTGAAAAAATTGCTAAAAAAGTAATGGAGGAAGCTTTTGAAGTTTGTTTGGCATCAATTGAGGGAGATGGTCATAAAAATGGCAAGGAGCAAATAATATTAGAATCAGCAGATTTAATTTATCATTTATTGGTCTTGCTTAGTAGTAGAGATGTTGATATTAATAATGTTTTTGATGAGTTAAAAAATAGGAACAAATGACTGAAATAACTTTAACAGATAATGCTAAAAAAAGAATAATAGATATTACTGTAAAAAAAGGCCAGTCAGAAAAATTTCTAAGAATTAAGATTATTGGTGGTGGTTGTAGCGGTTTTCAGTATCAATTTAGTTTGGATAATAAAATCTTAGAAGAAGATATTATTATAAAAGAAGATGATAAAATTTATTTAGCTACGGATAAAAATTCACTTGAATTCATTAAAGATTCTGAAATAGATTTTGTTGAAGAGCTTGGCGGTTCATTTTTTAAAGTTAACAATCCAAATAGTACGGCAAATTGTGGTTGTGGCTCCTCTTTTGATGTTTAGCTTCTAAAATCAATTATCAAAAATCCCATTATTTACCACATATCTAGCGATCATATCAATTTCAATATTTACTTGATTACCAATCTTTAAAAATTGTAAATTTGTTTTGGTAAATGTGTGATTGATAATATTGATTTGAAAAAGAAAATTATTTTCATCAAAATCTATTACATCATTAATCGTTAAAGAAATTCCATTAATTGTAATTGATCCTTTTTGACAAATAAATTTTCTAAAATTATTGGAAATTTTAAAGGTAAAAATCCAAGAATCATTATTCGCCTTAGTAATTTCATGAATATTTCCAATTCCATCAATATGGCCGCTAACTAAATGTCCGCCAATTTCATCACCAATTTTTAGAGAAAATTCAACATTGATAAAATTGCCAATTTTCCAATTAGAAATCGTTGTTTTATTAATTGTCTCGGGTGAAACCTCAAAGGAAAATAAATTAAAATAATCTCTTTCTTCTAATTTTGTTAGAGTTAGGCAAATTCCAGAGCAGGCGATCGATGAGCCAATTTGATATTTACTATTTTTTAGATCTTCTTTAGTAATTCTAATTGTCAAAACTAGATCTCGATTATCTTTTTTTGTAATATTGGTAATTTTGGCAATGTGAGTTATAAGTCCTGTGAACATATTATGTTATTTATTCTCTGTCAAAGTTATTTGATTTTGATGAGAATTGTTACCACTTCTTTTCGCCAAATTCTACCAGTATTTTTTCTAACTTTAAAGATTTATTATTGATTTTATTAAAATTTCTAATTACACTAAATTCTCAGAATTGGGGTTTGTAGCTCAGCTGGTTAGAGTGCGCGCCTGATAAGCGCGAGGTCGGTGGTTCAAGTCCACCCAGACCCACCATCATTTAGTTGTTACATAATACTATGATAAGAATTTTTATATTTATATCGTTATTTTTTATATCTTCTTGTTTTGGTAAGAAATATGTTGATATAAAAAGTCCTTGTGTTTCAAGTGAGGGCGGTCCCTGTGGGCCAAAAATTCCTGTTAATAATTGGTGGCTTAAGGAGTATAATATTGAATCTTAAATAAAATAATTATTATGAGTGCATCAGAAGCGGGATCTTTTACTGACAAATACAAAAATTCTTCTAGTTCTGTGAATCCAGAAGATCGTAAATCATCAGGTAGTTTTGCTGACAAATATGCCAAAAAAAATAATATGACAGCAAATAATATCGTTGCCGATTCTAATCCAGAAACTCAAGCCAAAAGGGCAGATGCTGATTTATTATTTTTGGTAAAGGGTATTGATGATAATCGTCCTGCTTGGTATTATGTATTGGTTGAAAGGTTAAAATTACCCATGTTTAAAAGAGCTCTTAATGATAATATTATTCATTTAGAAGAATATGGTAAAATTTTGTATTCTGCTTATGGTGAGGATCCACCTGAAGAAATAAAAAGAAAAGTAAGAGAAGAATTTGGTATTTCTGAAGGTTAGAAGTATTCATTTATAACTAACAAATTGACATTATTATAAATTGAAGATAATGCGCTTTTTCTTTATTTCTGCCTATCTTTATTCGATGAATTTTGCCTGCATCCAAAACCTAAAATTCTCTAATGCAATTATATCAAAAAGTTAAATTATTTTTAATGAGACATAAGCTGAAAATAACAATATTATCTATCCTATTATCTATTATAGTTTTCAAATCTGCTATTTCTAAATCTGATAATGATATAGTTGATAGAGTTATTAAAAAATATTTTTCAACCGAAATTGCAGATAATCAAAAACTATCAAATGAGTTTATTAAGCAAAAAAAGTTAACAAAACAAAAATCTGATGAATATTTTGATGAAAAAGATTTTCTTGATAATGTCATTAATCATATTGAAAAAAAATATGTTCATGAAAAGACTCGTAAGGAAATTTTAGAAGCGGCAGAGAAGGTATGTTGTCCTCCCTTGATCCACATTCTACCTATTTAAAAAAGGATGTATTTAGCGAAGTAAAAGTCCAACTCAGTGGTGAATTTGGCGGTTTGGGCATTAGAATCACTTCAGAAAATAAATTAATAAAAGTTATTACACCAATTGATGACACGCCTCTTTGCAAAAGTTGGAATTAAAGCTGGTGATTATATTTCTGAAGTTAATGATGATTCTATTTATGGTAAATCTGTCATGGAAGTGGTTAAATTATTAAGAGGAAAGCCAAAAACTAGTGTAAAAATTACAGTTCTTAGAGAAGGAGAGAGAGAGCCTTTAAAATTCACATTGATTAGGGATGTTATTAGAATTGAATCAGTTAAATCAAAAATTTACGATAAGGTTGCTTATATTAGACTCAGTAATTTTTCTAAATGTGTGAGTTTTGATATTGCTAAAGAGATAGAAAAAAATATTAAAAAAATTGGTAAAGATAAAATTGAAGGAATTATTCTTGATGTAAGAAATAATCCTGGTGGTGCTCTGGATGCATCTGTTAATGTTAGTAGTTTATTTTTAGATAAGGAAAAAAAGTAGTTTCTATCAAGGGAAGAGATAGTGATGAGAATATTTATAAATCTAAAGATGCTTTGACATGTAATAATAATGGCATTTTTGGTAAAAAATATAAATTTAAAGATAAGGATCATAAAATATTATTAAAAAAATTACCTATAGTTGTGTTAGTTAATCTTGGCTCTGCCTCCGCTTCTGAAATTGTTGCTGGAGCAATTCAAGATAATAAAAGGGGTATTGTTCTTGGTACTAAAACATTTGGTAAGGGCTCCGTTCAATCATTAATACCTTTAAATAAAGGTAATTCTGCTATGAAGCTAACTATCGCTCTTTATTATACCCCTTCTGGAAGATCGATACAGGCTGATGGTATTGAACCAGATATTATGGTAAAAGAGGCCAAATTACAAACTGTTAATAATAATTTAAAATCTGAGTCTGATCTTGATGGTCATTTACAAGGTCAAATCAAAGAAATCGCGGCAAAAAATAAGGATGAGGAAGTTAAAAAAGAAGAGACCGGCATCTTATATGATAATGATTATCAATTAACGAGGGCGATTGATTTAATAAGAGGTATTAATTTATATAAAAATCTTGATTTCTCAAATAAAAAATAAGGATTTAAAATTTATGTCTCTGGCTATTAATTTAGCCAAAAATAATATTGGAATTACTTCTCCCAATCCTTCTGTTGGCGCTGTTATTACTAAAAATGATATAATTTTGGCAACTGGTGTTACTGGATTTGACGGCAGGCCTCATGCTGAAGAGTTGGCAATTTCTAAACTCTCTTTTGACTTACTTAAAAATTCAACAATTTATATTTCTCTTGAGCCTTGTTGTCATAAGGGTAGGTCGGAAATGTCCTGTCTTGATTTAATATTAAAATCAAAAATTAAAAGGGTGGTTTTTGCTATAAAAGATCCCGACCCCAGAACCAATGGTCAGTCAATTCAAAAATTGCAAGAATCTGGAATAGAGGTAGTTTTTGGAGTTATGGAAGGGGAGGCCATTGATGTTATTAAGGGTTTTTTGCAGGTAAAATTAAAAAATAGACCATTTATTACAGCCAAAATTGCCACCACTATTGATGGTAAGATTGCTACAAAATCTTTTGATAGTAAATGGATTAGTAATGAGGATTCACGAAAATATACTAATTTCCTCAGAGCAAAAAATGACGCTATTTTAATTGGGGCTAATAGTTTTAGGAAGGATTTGCCATCATTAAATTGTCGAATCTCGGGTCTTGAAGATAGATCGCCTAAAAGAATTATTTTAAGTAAAAATTTTGATCTAGATCTAACTGAAGATTTTTTGGATTCTTGTCAAAAAATTCCTACATTTTTTATAGTGGGAGAAGATTTTAATAAAGATCAGATCAAATATAAAAATCTTAATTTCATAAAATCTTCTTTAGATAAGAAAAATAATATTAATCTAGAGGATTTAATGCCAAAAATTGTTAAATTAGGTATTAATAATCTTTTAATTGAAGGTGGTAGTCAGATTTTTGCTAGTTTTTTCAAAGAAAATTTAATTGATGAATTAATTTTAGTTCAGGGTAATTTTATCATGGGTGGAGATGGAATTTCTGCTATTTCTGATTTAGGAATTAATTTTATATCAGATATTGAGAATAAATCTCAGCTTGATAAAGTTAGAAAAATTGGGGATGATTTGATAATCAGATATACCCAATTAAGTTGAGTTTAAATATTCGATCTTAGCTTAATTGGCTATATAAAATAAATAATGATATGAAATATATTAGTACAAGAGGAAAGGCACCAAAACTAAGTTTCGAGGAAGTAGTTTTGCAAGGGCTGGCAGAGGATGGAGGTTTATATATTCCAGAAACTTTACCAAAATTTTCTAAAGAGGAAATTGAGAATATGAAAAAGTTAAATTATCAGGATTTAACTTTTAAAATCGTTCAGCCATTTGTTGCTGGCGAAATTTCTGACAATGGTTTAAAAAAAATCATAGAAAAATCCTACTCAAAATTTTCTAATAAAGCTATCGCGCCAACCAAGCAACTTTCCAATAATCAATTTTTGCTTGAGCTTTTTCACGGCCCGACTCTTGCTTTCAAAGATTTTGCTCTACAATTTTTAGGTAATATTTTTGATTTTATTCTTGAGCGTAGAAAAGAAAAAGTAGTAATTATTGGCGCAACTTCTGGTGATACTGGATCTCTTCGCTATTATGGGTTGTCGTGATTGTGAAAATGTTGATATTTTTATTCTACATCCTTACAAAAGGGTTTCTGATGTGCAAAGAAAACAAATGACAACAGTCATTAGTAATAATGTTCATAATATTTCTTTAAAAGGTAATTTTGATGATTGTCAAGAATATGTGAAAGAAATGTTTGCTGATCAGTCATTTTTAGGTGGCAGAAGAATGGCGGCAGTTAATTCTATCAATTGGGTTAGGATTATGGCGCAAATAGTTTATTATTTTTATTGCGCTCTAAGAGTTGATATTTCTGCAAAAAATCCAATTTCATTTTGTGTGCCGACTGGTAATTTTGGTGATATTTATGCTGGACATTTGGCAAAAAGAATGGGCCTTCCAATTAATAAATTAATTGTTGCTACTAACCAAAATGATATTTTAACCAGATTTTTTAATGATAATGATTATTCTCGTCAGGAATTAATTGAAACTCTCTCTCCAAGTATGAATATTCAAGTCTCTAGTAATTTTGAAAGAATGATTTTTGATTATCATAGAAAATTTGGTCAAGAAGATAAGATTTTTGATAAAATGGCAGAATTTAAAAAAACGGGCAAATTGCAAGTATCTAAAGAAATTTTAGATGATATTAGAAAAGATTTTGATTCCTATTCGATTAATGATGAAGAAACTTGTAAAATTATTAATCGTATTTATCAGGAAAATGAAGAAATTCTTGATCCGCATACAGCAACTGGTATTGGAGCTACTGATCTTTATCAAAAATCTAAGGATTATAAGGATGAATATGTAGTAATTTTGGCAACTGCTCATCCGGCAAAATTCCCTGACTCTGTTAAAAAATCCGGCGCTCCCGAGCCAAAATTACCCTTATTTTTGTCTGATTTGATGGATAAAAAAGAGGAGATGACTATAATTGATAAAGACCTTGCAAAAGTTAAGGAATTTATTGCCAATAAAATATAATGAATTTCGATATAAAAAATCATAAAAATAACCTATTATTTATTCCGCTTGGTGGTTCTGGTGAAATTGGCATGAATGTCAATCTTTATCATCTTGATGGTAAATTTATTATGATTGATCTTGGTCTAGGATTTGCTCATGATATTCCTGGTGTTAATATGATTGCCCCAGATCTTACTTTTATAAAAAAACATAAAAAAGATCTTTTGGGGATTGTTATTACCCATATTCATGAGGATCATATTGGTGCAGTGCAACATTTATGGCAGGAATTAAAAGTTCCCATCTATGCTACAAATTTAGCTAAAAATTTCCTTGAAGCTAAATTGGAAGAATATCCTTTTAAGAAAAAGGTGAAGATAAATGTCATTGACGGTTCTCAAAATTTAAAATTAGGGTCATTTGATCTTGAATTTATCGGCTTAACTCACTCTGTTCCTGAGATGAATGCTATTTGTCTGAGGACTAAATTTGGTAATATTTTGCATACGGGAGATTGGAAATTTGATAATGACCCGGTTGTCGGAAATGTCTCTGAAAAGGAAAAAATTGCAAAAATTTCTAAAGAAGAAGGATTTTTAGCGATTGTTTCTGATTCAACTAATATTTTAAGCAAAGGAAGATCAGGCTCAGAAGGAGAATTATTAGCAAATTTAGCAAGGGTTATTAAAGAATCTCAGGGTATGGTTGGTGTGGCTACATTTGCCTCCAATATTGCCAGAATGTCAACTATTGCTAAAGCAAAGAATTGAGTCCAATCGTAAGGTAGTTTTAGCAGGATTTTCCATTAGGAGATTATATGAAGTTGGGAAAAAATCTGGCTATTTGCAAGATTTACAGCAATGTGTAATTTCTGAAAATGAAATCAAATCTTATCCCAGAAATGAAATTTTAATTTTATGTACTGGTTGCCAGGGCGAGGTTAATGCTTCAACAATGAAAATTGCTACTAATAATCATCGTGTGATTAAATTTAAAGCTGGTGATAAAATGATTTTCTCTTCTAAAATTATTCCTGGTAATGAGAAGCAAATTTTTGATATTTTCAATCTTTTTGCTAAAAGAAAAATCAAGGTAGTTACTGAAAAACATGAGATGATTCATGTTTCTGGTCATCCAAATCGTGATGAAGTCGCTGAAATGTATAAAATTGCTAAGCCAAAATTTTCTATTCCAGTTCATGGTGAATATTATCATATTTTAGAACATAGAAGGCTTGCCAAGGAAGAGTGGGGCTGTAAAAATGCTAATTTGACAGAAAATGGCTGTGTTATTGAAATTTCTGAAGATAATTGTCAAAAAATCGCCACTGTTGAAACTGGCTATTTGGCTGTTGATGGTAAAAATTTAGTTGCAACTGACGGTAAAGTAATTGCTCAAAGGAAAAAATTACAAGATGCTGGCGCTATTTTTGCTTCTATTTTAATTTCAACTAAGGGTGATATTGTTGATATTGATATTAGATCAGTCGGTTCTTATGATTTTGAAAGTGACCCGCATTCACTTAATGATATTGAAGAAGATATTGAAGTTGCTGTTAGAAATTCTAATAGAGAAATTAAGAAAATTAAAAAATCCTTTTTTTAAAAAGAGTGAATCTTCGAATAAAATATCAAAATCAATTGCTAAATCTATTAAGTCAAAATTATTTAAAAATATGATGCAATTAACAGGGAAAAAACCTGTGGTGGAGGTTTCTGTCCTATTTAATAAATAAAAATTGATTAATTCGTCAATTTTCTTTGATATTTTTCTATTTTTAATTTTTATTTTTGCTTATGTGGGTTTGACCACACTGCGCTCAATAAAAATTAAAGAATAAAAAAATCTCTTTGAAAATTTTAGAATTAATCAATTTTGCTAAACTGTCAATTTTCTCTGATATTTTTTTAAAAAAGTTAATTAATATCGATATATGAAAAAATTATTAATCTTACTATTTTTATCATCCTGTTTGAGTTTTAATCAAAACAAAATCCAAACATTACAATCTTTACCAGGATTTTATATTTCCCCAAAACAAAATGACTCCGTTAATCTTTATGGTCTTGGTGCGGGTTATAATTTACATTCGGCAACAAAATCAGCTTTGAGTAATGCTTCTTCAAAATTAATGACCAATATTTCGGCAAATACAAAAATGTTGGCCAAATCCTATAATGATAATGTTAGTGAACAATATCGTGAACAAATTAATGAAAAATTAGAAAAAATTACCTTTAATAATTATCAAATTTCTAATTCTGCTAATTTTAATAATCAAATTTATGTCGAAATTGCTATTGATAGGCAAAACTTTATTAAACAAAATTCTCAAAAATTAAATAATCTTAATCAAAGATTTAAAAAATCTTTCAAAAAATTTAGAACAAAAAAATATCATTGATCAATATCGTAATTTAACCAAAATTCAAAGAAAGATCAATGAAGCTAGAATTCTTAATATTATTTTAGATTCGATTAAATATAGGGGAATTAATTATCAAAAAAATTACCAAAATTATAATTCTTACCAAAATTCTTTTGATAATTTGATCGAAAAAATGCTTTTTAAAATTGATCTAAAATCGGATAAAGATATTACTAGAATTATTAGAAAAGGGTTTTCTGATCAAAAAATTAAAATCACTACCAGAAATTCTAAATCAAAAAATCTGATTTTATTAAAAATTGAAAAAGAGCAAATTTCGGATAAGGTTTATGGTAGTTTTATTGTTAAATTAAGAGTTAATTTTTCTTTAATTAATCAGGGTAAAATTCTTGCTAGTAATATTATTGAATCTAGCGGTTCTTCAGTTATTAGCCGGAAAGAGGCAAAAAATTCTGCTATTTTAGAGATTTACAAAAAAATAGAGGAAGAATCAATTGAAAGAGTAGTGGGTTTGATTCGATAAATTTCTTAAATTTACCTACAGTAAAAGTCTCTTTAAAAATAAAATTTAAAAATCTAACTTACTATAATATTCTGGTGGATTAATATTGGCGATTCTGTCTTTTAATATTCCGCCAAAGCTTTGATGTGATTTGACTAAAGAATACCAAGATTTAACCATTGGGTGGCTACGCCAATTAATATAACCAAAATAATCTAAAACAGAAATATGGGTAGTGTACGTAAAAAAATCAGCGATGCTTATTCTATCTGCTGCTAAATATTGTCTATTTTCAGTTAAAAATTCAATATAATTTAGATGAGTGATAAGATTTTCAGAAGCAATATTTAAAATATGAGATTCTGGTGAGGCATTATTTTTATTAAGAAATTTTTTGAAATATTTCTCATAAATTAGATATTTACTGACATCGGTAAAGAATTTTTCATCAAACCAAGATTGAATTTGACGAGCTTCGGCTTTTTCATCAATATTTCTGCCAATTAGTGAATCATTTTGATCATATTTTTCTTCTAAATATTCAGTAATAACATAGCTACCAGAAAGAGAATGATTATTGGGTGTTAGTAAAACTGGAACTGTTAAGGCGGGATTTAAAGCAATAAATTCCCTCCTTCTTTCCCAGAAATTTTCGGTGATTAATTGAAATTGTACATTTTTAGTTAGACATATTCTAACTTTTCTAGAAAATGGACATAATTTTTGATGATATAATTTATACATTATTTTTAGAAAAATCTTTATTTTAAATTATTGGTTCAATATTTGCGATCCCCAGCAAAGAATTAATCTTGATCTTCAACTCCAATAATTTTTTAAATGTAATGGTAATTTATAGGGTTTGATAATAATTAAATCAAATCTGATATCATATTTACCGTAATATTTCTTTTTAGCATAAAAAATATTTATTGATCTTTTAATGCGATTCATTTGATTTTTTGTTAAAATTTCTTCAAATGATCTGATTTTTTTTCTAGCTTTGACTTCAATGGCAATTAAAGTCTTATTTTTTACAGCAATGATGTCAATTTCTCCTAATTTATTTCTATAATTTCTCTTGATAATTTTATAGAATTTTAATTTTAGAAAAATAACTGCAATAATTTCTGCTAAAAGACCAAATTTATAAAATTTAATTTTCGACACCTAAAATAAAAATTCCATATTTATTAGCATATTTTATTACTTCTTTTTTATTGATAATCATGCAAGATCCTGCTTCTAAAGCAAAGACCAGCAAAATTATTTTTTACTAAATTTTTAATAGTTTCAAGGCCAAAAGCTGGTAGATCAACTTTTCTATTTTGTCCAGATTTTTTCATTTTTATCAAAATAGCTTTGGAGCCTGAATCAAATTGCAGTTTTTTGGATCTTTTAATTAATTCATCAGTTCCCTCTAAGCCTTCAATTGCTAAAATAACTTTTTGCCGCACAATAATTGACTGTCCTAAATCTAAATTAGATGTGATTTTTAAGGAATTTTTGCCAATTTCAATATCTTTAAGATGATATTTATCAGGATTTATTTCTCCTAAAATACCTTTTTCTACCAATAAATTATCAATAATTTCTTCAATGCCAATAATTTTTAACCCTTTTTTTCAAAAAAATCAATGATGGTTGATAATAAATTATCATCTCCAAATAATCTTTGTTTAAGAATTTTGGAGAGTAAAATCATGCCAGTTTTGTCAAATTTTAAAGTCATAAGTGATGGTTTTTTAACTGCACCGATCTATGACAATTTTAGAAATTTTATGTTTTTTAGTAAATTTTAAGAATTTGCCAATATGGCCAAAAGGAAAAAATTGATGTGGATATTGTTTAATTTCTTCATTATAATCTTGCCCTTCAATTAAAACTAAATGAAATTTTTTATTTTCGGATTGTAATTTTTTAATAGCCATTTTTGGTAAATCACCTTTTCCGGCTATGATGCAAATTGTCATATATTGTAAGAAGGTTTTATTGCTAATATCACTATTCTCTATTAATTCAAAATAAATTTCAATTCCTTAAAATTTTTCTTGATATCTCTCTAAAAAAGGATAATCTTGCAAAAATTACAGAAAATTAACACTAAATTTTATTCATGATTAAAGAAGAAAATAGAATTTTTACTAATCTTTTAGGTAATGATTCTCCAGATTTAACTCTTTTAAAATCAAGAGGTGATTGGAAAGATACAATAAATTTTTTAGAAAAAGGTTCTGAATGGTTAATTGAGCAAATTAAAGCTTCTGGTCTTAGGGGTCGTGGTGGTGCTGGTTTTGCCACTGGTCTTAAATGGTCTTTTGCACCAAAAAGGTTGAAAAACCACATTATTTAGTGGTTAATGCTGATGAATCTGAGCCTGGAACTTGTAAAGATCGTGATATTTTGCGTTATGAACCTCATAAATTACTGGAGGGTATTATTTATGGCTGTCGTGCTATTAATTCTCATATTTGTTATGTTTATATTAGGGGGAATATTACAATGAAGCTGTGGCTTTACAAAGGGCCATTGATGAGGCTTATGAAGCAAAATTAATTGGAAAAAATTCTATTCTTGGTTGGGATGTAGATATTTATATTCATCGTGGTGCTGGTGCTTATATTTGTGGTGAAGAAACTGCTCTTTTGGAAAGTTTGGAAGGTAATAAAGGTCAACCCCGTTTAAAACCGCCATTCCCTGCAATTATTGGCCTATATGGTTGTCCAACTATTATTAATAATGTAGAATCAATTGCTGTTGTACCAACAATTTTAAGGCGTGGGGCAGATTGGTTTGCCTCAATTGGTCCTGAAAATAATAAGGGTACAAAGATTTTTTGTATTTCTGGTCATGTCAATAATCCTTGCAATGTTGAGGAGGAGATGGGTATTCCGCTTCGCACCTTGATTGATGAATATTGTGGCGGTGTGATTGGTGGTTGGGATAATCTCTTGGCTGTTATTCCTGGCGGATCTTCTGTTCCTCTTATTCCAAAATCTGTTTGCGATAATATTAATCTTGATTTTGATTCTTTGAAAAAGTTGGTTCTGGTCTTGGAACTGCTGGTATTATTGTTATGAATAAGTCAACTGATATTATTGAAGCGATTGCCAGACTTTCACATTTTTACAAACATGAATCTTGCGGTCAATGTACGCCATGTCGTGAGGGAACTGGTTGGCTTGAGCGTATTATGTATCGCTTTGTGAGAGGTGATGCCAAAATTGAAGAGATTGATAAATTATATGATCTGACCAAACAAATTGAAGGTCATACAATTTGCGCTCTTGGTGATGTTCACCGCTTGGCCAATTCAGGGCTTGATCAAACATTTTAGAGGGGAGATAGAGGAAAGGATTAATGCTTATCAATCTGGCAATTAATTAACCAAATATCATGTTCTCCTATCAATTTTTGGGTAATAATCAAAAAAGACCAGAGGATATTTTCCTACTTCATCAAGTTCATAGTAATAAAGTCTTAGTAATTGATCAAAAGAGTATTATTCCAAAAAATGATGAAATAAAAGCTGATGCTATTATTACCAATCAAAAGAATCTAAAAATCGGCCTAAAAACAGCTGATTGTGTACCAATTTTATTATTTTCAACAGATAATGATGCTATTTGAGGAGCCCTTCATGCTGGTTGGCGTGGCGCTAAATCTGATATTATTAAAAATACTATTGAAGAAATGCAAAAATTAGGTTCTAAAACAGAAAATATTCAAGCAATTATTGGGCCTTGCATTAGACAAGAATCTTATCAAATTTCACAGGAATTTTATGATGATTTTATTGCTCAAGATCAAAAATTCCAAAAATTCTTTAAAGAAGATCCGACAAAATCGGGGTATTTCCTTTTTAATTTACCCAATTTTGTTAAAGAAAAGCTAAAAATAACAGGAATTACAAAAATAAATGATGAATTGATTGATACTTATCCTTCAAAATAC
Organism: Rickettsiales bacterium; assembly: GCA_038142525.1. GTDB lineage: Bacteria > Pseudomonadota > Alphaproteobacteria > Rickettsiales > UBA1997 > CAJQHK01. The sequence goes on along the minus strand of JAYQKE010000015.1, from coordinate 5,557 downwards.
TATCATAGCTATCGTTCTTTTTTTGTCATGGTAAAAAAGAAGATGGCAGAAATATTTCATATATAAAGTTAGATTAATGAATAATATCCATCAAATTCTCCTAAATAAAATATCTTCCAAAAAATCTCAAATCTCTGATTGGTTTGCTGAAAAATCAAAAAATACCAATTTACATTTTTATAATTCGGTGGATATTCGTCATTTTGGTCATAAGATTGCACCAATTGATAATAATTGCTTTCCTGCTGGTTTTAATCATTTATCTGAAGAATCTAAAAAAATTGCTAGTGCAAAAGTAAAAGAATATTTGAATAAAAATTTTCCTAAGGTTCAAAAATTCTGATCATTGCCGAATCTCACACTAAAAATCTTCGATATCTTGAGAATGTTTTATCACTAAAAAATATTATTTTAGATGCTGATTATGCAGTAGAAATTGCTAATTTAAATCCTGAAATTTCTGATATTTTAGAAATTGATCTAGAAAATAATCAAAAGATTAAAATTAATAAAATTATCAAAAAAGATAATCGAATTTTAACCAAAAATGATTTTAATCCTGATTTAATTATTTCTAATAATGATTTTACTGATGGAATTACTGAAATATTACAAAATATAGAGCAGAAAATTATTCCAAGCCCTGATTTTGGTTGGTTTATCCGGTCAAAAGCAGAGCATTTTAGAAATTACAATTTATTGGCGAAGGAATTTGCTAATTTAATTGAAATTGATTCATGGTTGATTTCGACCAAATTTGATATAGCAGATAATCTTAATTTTAAACAGCAAATTGGTATGGTTTATTTGGTTATTAAAACTGCTAAAATTCTTGATCAGTTAAAAGAAAAATATCAGCAATATCAGATAAAATCTGACCCATATTGTTTTATTAAAGCTGATAGTGGTACTTATGGCATGGCTATTATGAATGTTAGTTCGTCTGATGAGTTGGTTTCTTTAAATAAAAAAAATCGCAATAAGATGAATATGTTAAAGGGTAATATTCAAAATCATCGAGTTATTATTCAAGAGGGCGTACCAACTATTGATAGGATTAAAGGCTTTAATGCTGAACCAATGATTTATATGGTTGGTGGTGAAGTTGTTGGTAATTTATTTCGCTATAATCAGGCTCGTGATGAAAGGAGTAATCTTAATTCTGGCACTATGGAATTTAGTGATTTAAATATTTTAAATGATAGTGATATTAATCTTGGTGCATCAAGACAAGAAATTATTAAAATTTATGAAATAATAGCTAGAATTTCTGCCCTTGCTACTAGTTTAGAAGAATATTAAGCAGAAGCTTCTTTATAATAGTTTAGTTTTACTGCTCGATTGCTTGCATTAAGGCGGCAGCTTTATTTAAACATTCTTGATATTCTGACTCAGGAATAGAATCATAAACAATGCCAGCGCCAGAATGAAGATAGATTTTATTATTTTTAATAAGGCAGGTGCGTAGGCAAATGCAATGTTCCATATCGCCATTAGCGGAAAAATAACCAACTGATCCAGCGTAAAATCCTCTTTTCTCTCCTTCAATTTCTTCATAATTTGCATGGCCCGAATTTTTGGTGCTCCGCTAACAGTTCCTGCTGGAAAGGAGCTGATTAAAACATCTAGCCCATCCTTATCAGGTAAAATTTCTCCCTCAACATTGGAGCTGATATGCATAACATGAGAATAATATTCAATAAGCATTTTTTCAGTAACCTTAACCGTTTGCTCTTTACAGATTTTTCCAACATCATTGCGCCCAAGATCAATTAGCATTAAATGTTCGGCAATTTCCTTTTTGTCAGAAAGTAAATCCTTGGCATTTTTTTTATCCTCAAATTCATCCTTTCCTCTTTTTCTGGTGCCAGCCAAGGGGCGAATAGTAACTTTGTTATTTTTAAGAGAGCTTAGAATTTCTGGGCTTGAGCCAATTATGTTAAAATCATCAAAATTAACAAAAAACATAAAAGGAGAAGGGTTGATGGAGCGTAAAGAGCGGTAAAAATCAAAGGATTTTTCTTGATTAAAATCAGCTGAAAATCTTTGAGAAATTAAAATTTGTAAAGCATCGCCAGCACTAATGTAATCTTTGGCTTTTTGTACCATATTTTGATATTTTGACTCAGTTAAATGATGCTTAAATGTAGTTTTTTTATCTCCCAAATCAATTTTAGAACCTTCAAAAGGTGAGTTGATGATTTCAATAATTTCTTCAATATTATTTTGAGCTTTTTGATAGAGATCTTCTGGATTTTGATTATTTTTTGGAAAAATTAACAGTAATGTAAATTACATCAAATAAAGAATCAAAGATGACCAAAATTTTTGGCCTGATAAAAATAGAATCAGGAATATTAATTTCGTCCTTTTGACAATTATCGCCAATATTTTCCATGAATTTGATCATATCATAAGACATATAGCCAAAAAGACCAGATTCAACGGGTAAATCAGATTCTAAATCATCAATTTTAGAAGAATTTATTAATTTTCTAAGATTTTCCAAAGGATTTTCCTTAATTTTAGTAAAATTGTCAGGATTATAGGCAAAATCTTCATTGAGATAGGCAATTTTATCCTTAATTTTCCACATTAAATCAGGTTTGAGACCAATTATTGAAAATCTAGCTTTGTTTTTACCTTTTTCAACCGATTCATAAAGAAAATTGTTTTTTGGAAAATGTTGTTTTAATTTTAAAAAAGTTAAAACTGGCGTGGTTAAATCTGCTGCAATTTTAACTTTAAGAATTGCTGCTTTTTGCTTTTTTAGATTTTTAATAATTTGTTCTTTCACAATATTTACTATTAATTTTCCTTTATTTTTCAGAGGTTCCTTAATAAAAATCCATGGTAATTTTAATTGCTCACAATATCAAGTATTTTAGGAACCTCTGAAAAACTAAAAATTCCAATTTTGCTAAATACAATTTTAGTTTTTCAGAGGTTCCTTTACTAGGCATTGTTAATCCAAAATAGATAATAAGCCATTTCTCTTTAAAATCAATAATTTTACTGAATATTCAAGCATCTTTATTGATTTAGAGTAGCATTTGCTCTTTCTTCTCATTCTAGCCAAGAAGTGTCTGAACAAGCTATTATAGCCCTCGATATAGACAACTAAATTAAGCTTGCATTTTCTCTTATTCCAAGCAACATTTCGAGTAACTCTCTTTTATCGCTGTATTTATTTCTCCACTTCCTGTACCAATACTTGATTTGAGACCATTTCTTTTCAATTGGGTTAAGATCTGGTGAATAAGCTGGAAGATAAAGTAATGTGATATTGAATTTCTTTGCTATGTCTGCAATGGTTTCAATATTTTTATCAGCAATTTCTGCCTTTGAGTCATGATGAAATTTGGCGTTATCAAGTACCAGATAAGATCCTGACTCAATATTTGGAAATAGATCGTTCTTAAGATAGTCCTTAAATATTTGTTTATCAATTGATGATTCATATATTTTTGAACATATTAAATCATTATTATGATTTCTTCTTTGCCAGTATATTCAGTCTTTTGCCTCTTCTACCAGATCTTGGAACTTCAAGCCTCTTTCCTTTTTTGGCAAATCCATATTCACAGTTAATCTCAAGATCGATACCAGACTCATCAAAATCATATAGCTTTTTTTGATCGAGATTGGCAATTGATTTTATGAATTCAGATCTAAGTTTTTCATTCCTTTCTTTGTATATCTTGGAGTTTTTTTAAAGGTCAATCCTAGTCTTCTAATATAATTCAATATTGTTACATCAGTTACATCCTCATCAATCATCTCTGCAATCTCGTAACAATTGATAAATGGACTCTCTTCTATAATCTTCTTTATCTTCGTAGGATCTTTAATCTTAATCTTATCCTTATTATCGTTATAGCCTCGAAACTCATAAAGACCTTCCTCTCTATATCTCTTGTGCCAACGAGTTATAGTCGTTGGATGGATATTCAACAATAACGATACCTCCTTTGGACTCTTCTTGTTGATCTCAAGTAAATCAATAACTTTTTTTCTTAAATCATTAGAATATGGAACTGGCATAGTTTTTGCCAGAATTTTATTCTCCTGGCGCAAGAAATGCAAGCTTAATTTAGTTGGCTATAGTATAAGTATGTGCCTTGGATTGAATATGCTTATCCTTAGGAACAAATTTCTCATACGGTTTCCAATAATCCGTTGCTATAATGCCTTTAGCTCTGTCTTTTACTCCTTCCCAAAGTTCTTTTCCAGTTCTTGTAGATCTGTCGCCAACAACGAAGTTGATGAATTCTTTTGCATATTCTATCAACAGCAATCCAGATCCAGACAGAGTTTTTTTTGAACCAATATAGCTGTGCATTTCATCTATCTCAGTTACGCATATTTCATGGCTATTTTGCAATAAATCAAGATTTTGACCATATTGCTTGATCCAGTTAAAGATACTTACATGACTAACCTTGAGAATTCTTCCTATAGATCTAAATCCTAGACCCTCTAGGTACAACTCCAGGGCAAATCTTTTTTATTGATCTATCTTTAGAATTTCTGCCTTTTGTATAATTATAATTGCAATCTTTACACTTATAGCGCTGCATTCCGTACATTTTACCATTTTTGCAAACGTTAGAACTGGAGCATTTTAAACATTTCATAGTTTGATTTATTGAGTTAAAATGCTTATTTTATGCTCAATGATGTTAATTGCTAGTAAAATCTATTGTAAATTAACAATGCCCTATTTGACACTCCTTACCATTTTCTATTTTCTCTTTTAAATTTTGATCAAATTTTAGATTTAAATTTTCAAATCCTTTTTTTGATTTTACTTCTGCTTTTTTAGCATCATCTAATAAATATAATCCAAGTAAAATGGCATGAAAGCCGCAATGATTATCTGCTGGCATTTCAATTATTCTTCCTCCTTGCCAATAGGTAGGGTCGTCTGAAACTTGTCCGCCACAAAAATAATCAAAATGATTACTTACAGAATCATTTTTGCCATCCATAAATATTACCCCTTTTATAAATTAGTAGACTTTTAGAATTTAAGCTCTTATAATATTGTGTATGGAAATACAAAATATTAGGAATTTATCTCAGGAGTCAAAAATGTTAATCAGAAAACAAGCCGTTGCTTGTATTGTTGAAAAGAAAATGAGTTGGAAGGAAGTAATGGAAATATTTTCTATTGGCAGGTCATCCCTTGGAAAGTGGTTATAGCCAACTAAATTAAGCTTGCATTTCTTGCGCCAGGAGAATAAAATTCTGGCAAAAACTATGCCAGTTCCATATTCTAATGATTTAAGAAAAAAAGTTATTGATTTACTTGAGATCAACAAGAAGAGTCCAAAGGAGGTATCGTTATTGTTGAATATCCATCCAACAACTATAACTCGTTGGCACAAGAGATATAGAGAGGAAGGTCTTTATGAGTTTCGAGGCTATAACGATAATAAGGATAAGATTAAGATTAAAGATCCTACGAAGATAAAGAAGATTATAGAAGAGAGTCCATTTATCAATTGTTACGAGATTGCAGAGATGATTGATGAGGATGTAACTGATGTAACAA